>NZ_JAIZRQ010000007.1:0-518573 GCF_020419685.1 Burkholderia sp. AU33545
CGTCGCTGTCGACCTCCACGTCGACTGGTCTCTCGTCGGCAACTAGCTCGATCAGTTCGCTGTCCACCTCGACCTCGACGGGCATCAACTCGCTGTCCACGGGCCTCAGCTCGACCAACAGCTCGGTTACGTCGCTGTCGTCGTCCACGTCGACCGGCCTCTCGTCGGCCAATAGCTCGATCAGTTCGCTGTCCACGTCGACCTCGACCGGCATCAACTCGTTGTCCACGGGCCTCAGCTCGACCAACAGCTCGGTCACGTCGCTGTCGTCGTCCACGTCGACGGGTCTCTCGTCGGCTAATAGCTCGATCAGCTCGCTCTCCACGTCGACCTCGACGGGCATCAACTCGTTGTCCACGGGCCTCAGCACTGTCGCGACCAAGACCGACAATCTGGGCAGCAGCACCGCCGCAGCCCTCGGCGGCGGCGCGAGCTACGACCCGGCAACCGGCACGGTTTCCGCTCCGTCGTACACGACGTACAACGCGAACGGCACGACGTCGACCGCAAACAGCGTCGGCTCGGCGATCGACAGCATCAACAACCAGGGCATCAAGTACTTCCACGCGAATTCGACAGCAGCCGACAGCCAGGCGCTCGGCACCGATTCGGTCGCGATCGGCCCGAATGCCATCGCCAACAACGCCGGCGACGTCGCACTCGGCAGCGGCTCCGTCACTGGAGCGCCCAACGCGACGCCGACGGGTACCGTCGGCGGCGTGACCACCACGTTCGCGGGCGGCAATCCGAGCAGCGTGGTGAGCGTCGGCAATGCGAGCACGGGCACCACGCGCCAAATCACCAATGTCGCGGCAGGCCAAATCACGGCGACCAGCACGGACGCGATCAACGGCTCCCAACTCTTCGCGACCAATTCCATCGTGGATTCGCTGTCGACGACGGTGTCGTCGTCCAGCAGCGCGATCTCGTCGCTGTCGACCGGCATCACTTCGTTGTCGACGGGGCTTAGCTCGACCGATAGCTCGGTGGCTTCGCTTTCGTCGTCGACTTCGACGGGGCTGTCGTCTGCCAATAGCTCGATCTCGTCGCTGTCCACGTCGACCTCGACCGGCATCAGCTCGCTGTCGACCGGCCTCAGCTCGACCGACAGCTCGGTGGCTTCGCTGTCGACTTCCACGTCGACCGGCCTCTCGTCGGCAACCAGCTCCATCAGCTCGCTGTCCACGTCGACGTCGACGGGCATCAACTCGCTGTCGACCGGCCTCAGCTCGACCGACAGCTCGGTGGCATCGCTGTCGACCTCCACGTCGACGGGCCTCTCGTCGGCAACTAGCTCGATCAGCTCGCTGTCCACGGGGCTGAGCTCGACCGACAGTTCGGTGGCATCGCTCTCGACCTCCACGTCGACTGGCCTGTCGTCGGCAACTAGCTCGATCAGCTCGCTGTCCACGTCGACCTCGACTGGCATCAACTCGTTGTCCACGGGCCTCAGCTCGACCGATAGCTCGGTGGCGTCGCTGTCGACCTCCGCATCGACCGGTCTCTCGTCGGCAACCAGTTCGATCAGCTCGCTGTCCACGTCGACTTCGACGGGCATCAACTCGCTGTCCACGGGCCTCAGCTCGACCGACAGCTCGGTCGCTTCGCTGTCGACCTCGACGTCAACCGGCCTCTCGTCGGCAACTAGCTCGATCAGCTCGTTGTCCACGTCGACCTCGACTGGCATCAACTCGTTGTCCACGGGTCTGAGCTCGACCGACAGTTCGGTCGCTTCGCTCTCGACCTCGACGTCGACCGGCCTGTCGTCGGCAACCAGCTCGATCTCGTCGCTCTCCACCTCGACCTCGACGGGCATCAACTCGCTGTCGACGGGGCTCAGCTCGACCGACAGCTCGGTGGCATCGCTCTCGACCTCCACGTCGACCGGTCTCTCGTCGGCAACCAGCTCGATTTCGTCGCTCTCGACGTCTACCTCGACCGGCATCAGCTCGTTGTCCACGGGTCTGAGCTCGACCGACAGTTCGGTCGCTTCGCTGTCGACCTCCACGTCGACCGGTCTCTCGTCGGCAACCAGCTCGATCTCGTCACTCTCGACGTCGACCTCGACCGGCCTCTCGTCGGCAACCAGTTCGATCAGCTCGCTGTCCACGTCAACCTCGACCGGCATCAGCTCGTTGTCCACGGGCCTCAGCTCGACCGATAGCTCAGTGGCTTCGCTGTCGACTTCCACGTCGACCGGCCTCTCGTCGGCAACTAGCTCGATCAGCTCGCTGTCCACGGGTCTGAGCTCGACCGACAGCTCGGTGGCTTCGCTCTCGACCTCCACGTCGACCGGTCTCTCGTCGGCAACCAGCTCAATTTCGTCGCTCTCGACGTCTACCTCGACCGGCATCAGCTCGTTGTCCACGGGTCTGAGCTCGACCGATAGCTCGGTGGCTTCGCTGTCGACCTCCACGTCGACCGGCTTGTCGTCGGCGAATAGCTCGATCACGTCGCTGTCCACGTCGACTTCGACCGGTATCAGCTCGTTGTCGACCGGCCTGAGCTCGACCAACAGCTCGGTGGCTTCGCTGTCGACCTCCACGTCGACCGGCTTGTCGTCGGCGAATAGCTCGATCACGTCGCTGTCCACGTCGACTTCGACCGGTATCGGCTCGCTGTCCACCGGTCTGAGTTCGGCCAATAGCGCAATCACGTCGCTGTCGACCTCGACCTCGACCTCGATCGAAGCCGCCAAGACGCACTACTACAGCGTCAACGACAATGGCACGCAGCAGGCGAACTACAACAACAACGGCGCAACCGGCATCAACGCGCTCGCTGCCGGCACGAATGCCAGCGCGTCTGGAGCCAGCAGCGTTGCGGTCGGCGACGGTTCGAACGCGTCGTCCGACGGCGCGGTCGCGATCGGCCAGAGCGCTTCGGCAACCGGCGGCAAGGCCGTGTCGATCGGCGTCGCGAACACCGCAAGCGGTGACGGTGCGGTGGCGATCGGTGATCCGAACGTTGCTACCGGCACCGGAGCGGTGGCGATGGGGGCGAACAACACGGCAACCGGCATCGGCGCGGTAGCGCTCGGCAATACCAATACGGCGGCCGGCGACGGCTCGATCGCCCTCGGCAACACGTCGACTGCTGCTGCAGCAGGCTCGCTGGCCTTCGGTTCGAACGCGGTCGCGAAGAACGTGAACGACGTCGCGCTCGGCACGAATTCGATCACGGCCAACGCCAACGCGACGTCGAGCGTGACGATCGGCGGTGTCACTTACCTGTTCGCCGGCAGCACGCCGACGAGCGTGGTGAGCGTCGGCGCACCGGGTGCGGAACGTCAGATCACGAACGTCGCCGCAGGGCAGGTGTCGGTCACCAGCACGGACGCGATCAACGGCAGCCAGCTCAACGCGACGAACCTGGCGGTCAACAGCCTGTCGACGTCAACCGCGTCGAACATCTCTTCGCTGTCGACTGGTATCGGCTCGCTGTCCACCAGCCTGAGTTCGACCAACAGCAACCTCACGTCGCTGTCCACATCGACCTCGACCGCGATCAACTCGCTCTCGACGGGTCTGAGCTCGACGAACAGTACGGTGACGTCGCTGTCCACGTCGACTTCGACAGGCATCGGCTCGCTGTCGACTGGCCTGAGCACGACGAACAGTACGGTGGCCTCGCTGTCGACCGGCGTGACGAACATCAGTAGCACGGTGAACCAGTTGTCGACGACGATCAACCAGAACCAGACGCGCATGGCCAACAGCAACGGCGTCGCGGCCGACATGAACGGTACCGGAAATGATCGGCCGTCCGTGACAGCCGGCTCGAACTCGGTGGCGATCGGTGCGAATTCGACGGACGGAGGTCGCTCGAATGTGGTGTCGGTAGGCAGCGACACGCAACAGCGCCAGATCACCAACGTCGCACCTGGCACGCAAGGCACCGACGCGGTCAACCTGAACCAGTTGAATGAATCCATGTCGCAGTCGAATCAATACACTGATCAGCGGATCAATGAGGTATCAACGCAGGTGAACCAGGTCGCGAAGGCCGCATATGCCGGTGTTGCCGCTGCCACGGCGTTGACGATGATTCCTGACGTAGACCTTGGGAAAACGATCGCGGTAGGTATCGGTGCAGGCACTTACAAGGGCCAACAGGCCGTGGCGTTCGGTGCATCCATCCGGTTTACTCAAAACGTCAAGGGGAAGATTGGCGCGGGTTATAGCTCGCAAGGCACCAGCGTTGGCGTCGGTGCAGCGTACCAGTGGTAAGTGTGGGTTGAGATCGAGTCGATCGGAGGCTAGATGGCTTTCGATCGACAAATAATCGGTTTTGCCGAAAAAGCTGCCGATACACCGTAATTCTTGTCTGCAATGTATCCGCTCCATACGAGAGACAACCATGAAATTGTCGTATGCCACTTCGTTAATATCTGCCGCCTTTCTGGCGGGCTGTTCGGCATCCGGACCGACCTACAACGCCTCCGAGCTTCTGCCGCGCGACGGCGTGCGCACGTTCCGGGTTGACTGCCAGGGGCTGCTGTCCACCTCGCAGACTTGCATGAAGGTTGCCCGCAGGATTTGCAGCGACCAGCCCGTGCGCATCGTTGATTCGGGCCGTGCACTGCGCGACGATTCCGACCCCGTGATGCTGGTGTTCCAGTGCGGTGCTGCTGCTGCATCGGCACCGGCCGCTGAACCGGCGCCTGCACCAATCCCCGCCGACCACGTGAGCTTTGCGGGCGATGCGCTGTTCGCGACGGGCATCGCTACGCTCGCACCGGGCGCGCCTGCTTCGCTGGACAGGATGCTGAGCAATCGCGAAGACCGCACGTATTCACAAGTTACGATTACCGGCTATACGGACTCGGTTGGCAGCGACGCCGCCAACCTCGATCTGTCGAAGCGCCGCGCCGAGACCGTCGCGGGCTATCTAATCGCGCACGGGCTGAAGGCGAAGACGCTGAAGGTTACGGGTCGCGGCGCCGCGGATCCGGTTGCCCCCAATGCGACGGCCGAGGGCCGTGCCAGCAACCGACGGGTTGAAATCGTGCTCACCAGGTAGCCAAATTGCGGAGTTCAAGTGAAAGACATCGAACCGCTACTGTTCACATCAACGTTTAAAGGACGAATTGCTTGAGTTGTTGAATGCTGGCGAAAACGTGTCGAATGCAACCTTTAATCCGGCCTGCGCCTTCGAGCTGACACCTTGGGATCTCAAATAAATGGAGTGAGTGGATGAGTATTCCGAGTGATTCTTGTGCCGAAGAGATTGGGGGAGAGTGGGATTCCGTGTGGCATCGAATCTTTCTCGAGGCAAGGGAAAATTTCGGGTTGGCGACAGAGGGGGAATTCGACGGATTGGAAGGACACATCTATGTTCTGGCTTACGACTTTGGCCTCGCACAGGGAGTGTGCGGAGAGAATTCGATGGTAGGCGTCGGAATCCGGAAGGGATTGATGGATGCAATTCGTATGTCGTCGATCAACCCGTCCCCCCAATTACTTAACATGGCGATCGAGCTTGGCATAAAGCATGGAATTTCGATAGCAGAACGAATTCGATCCGAGATTTTTATGTCAAACACAGCTATAAACTTTTCCAAGTTTCATGCTGATAAATTGAAATTCAAACAAATAAAATAAAACCCGTAAATTCCCATAAATTCATTTTCTTGATTTTACTGAGGCGACATATCCGCTGACGCTGTTCGGATCGTGTATTTTCGATAAGTCGCACCGTCGCTGACCAGCGCGGATTGCTTGTCGATCTCGAGAAATTGAAACGGGTTATCGACACGACGCGGATCACCAGGCGAAGCTAATCGCAGAGCGCGTACTGGCATTGCACACGGAATGCGGAGTCGACATTCATGCGATCGTTCATCGTAAGGAACTCAGGTCGCGCATACTCGGGAAGGGCGAGGCCAGATACCTGGAACCCGAGACAGGGGTCACGTGGACCGGAAGGGGACGGATGCCTCGATGGCTTATTGGCCAGAACCTCAAGAAATTCGCGATTGCCACCGAAACGGGAAGCAATATGGAATCCGAGCAATCTCGACTGAATCTCGGTCAGCCATCCACGGATCAAGCCGGATCAAAAATTTCAGCCGCCCAGGCGTGTTCGTATTTCACCGCCCGCGGCATGGCATGCCGACATCCGGGCGGCGGTGAAGACGAACGCCACCGACTTTGAGGATGGCGTGATGGTTCGCGGTCCGCGAAAAGTGAGGCACTTACTCGACGCTCAATTCCGGTCACCGGACGGGACCCGCTGCCGGGCGACGCGCGCGGGCAAAGGCAGAATGCGCGGAAACACGTTCTCCGACCTGAACAGCTTGTGCGCCACCGCGCCCAGCACGTGCAGGCCGACCAGCGCGGCGAGCCCGTAAGCCGTCAGCGCGTGCAGTTCTCCCAGCCAATGCGACAGCTCGCGACTCCTGGGCACCAGGGTCGGTAGCGAGAAGAGCCCGAAGCAGCTGGCCGTGTGCCCGGCCGCGTTCGTCTTCATCCACCCGAGCACGGGAATGGCGAACATCAGCACATAAAGCAGCCCGTGGACGCTGCGTTCCGCGAAATGGTTCAGCGTGCCGGCCGGATTGACCGATGGCGGGAGGCTGCGGCGCATACGCAGCCGATTCACGATACGAAGCGCCACGAGCCCAAGAATGGCGATGCCGATCGATTTGTGCAGGCTGACGAGGTCCTCGTTGTCGTCGAGCAGCAAGCCGACGATCAGGTTGCCGATCAGCGCGGCGGCCAGCAGCCAGTGCAGCAGGCTGATCGACAGTGGATAGCGGGTATTGGTTTTCATGACGGGAATGCCTGTTCAGTGGCGAAAGCGTGCCCTGCTCGGGTTATCCGAGCAGGTCGTGATAGTGCTTCTTCGTACCGTCTATCCGGCGCAACGCCTGCTTTGCGGCGGGTAGATCATTGGCCTGGATGGCCCGGTCGACCGCGGTGAATTCATCCCGCAATGTGCGCATGCCTTCGTCGTAAGTCGGTTGGTCATTGCGATACCGCTGGCGGCTCGCCTGCTGCGCATCGCTTTCGAGCCGGGTCACGTAGCCGTTCATTTCCGGAATCGTCCGGCTGTTCATGGCACCCTGCATCGCGTGCTTCATGTCTCGCATCAGCGTCTTGATCTCGCCTGCGGACGCCGGCGCGGCAGCCACGAAAAGCAACGCGCCCAGCGTTGCGCAAAAACGGAGTCGGAACGGTAGCCTGTTCATGGTCGTCGATTCGATTGCGAGTGTCGGTGACGGCGACCATAGAATGCCGACGTTAACGGATTCTTAAGGACCGCATTTTTCCCCGCCGTGCTTGATGCCGGTCGGTTTCTACGGTTATCGTGCGCCAATGGACGCCATGTCCCGACCAAAAGGAACGCGACACCATGCGGGTGTTACTCGTGGAAGACGACAAGCTGATCGGCAGCGGGGTGGAGGATGGCCTGATCGAGGCCGGCATGACGGTCGACTGGGCGCACGATGGCAGGCATGCGCAGCTCGCGCTCGAAACCACGCCGTATGACCTCGTCGTGCTCGATCTCGGCCTGCCCCGCATGTCGGGAGTCGAATTGCTCGACTGGCTTCGCAAGCGCCGCGACCATACGCCGGTGCTGGTCATGACCGCGCGCGACACGGTGGCCGATCGCGTGAGCGGCCTGAGCGCGGGCGCCGACGACTACATCGGCAAGCCGTTCGACCTGACCGAACTGATCGCCCGATGCCGTGCGCTCGTGCGACGCTCGCAGGGCCGCAGCACCGACACGATCGAATATGGCGACCTGTCGGTCGATCCTTCGTTGATGACGGTAACGCGCGGCACCGAACGGATCGCGCTGACGTCGCGCGAATGCGCATTGCTGGTCGAACTGCTGGCGAATCAGGGCCGCCCGCTCTCGCGTACGCAGCTCCAGGACAGCCTCTACGGCTGGAACGAAGAAATCGAAAGCAATGCGATCGAAGTGCATGTGTCGAATCTGCGCAAGAAACTGGGGGCCGAATTGATCCGCACGATTCGAGGTGTCGGCTACGTGGTGGAGAAAGCGTCGTGATGCGCTCGATCCGGCAACGGCTGACCTTACTGGTGCTGTCGGGTGTCGTGGTGGTCTGGGCGTATTCGCTGGTGTCGAGCTATCGCCAGGCGATCCACGAAGCGGAGGAGTGGGACGAAACCCGCCTCGAGCAGATCGCAAGAGCGTTCGTCGCGCTCGATGCGTCCGATCTGCCGGTCTTCGCGGACATCGTCCTCGGCTCGGGGGAAGACAACGATGGCGACAACGATGCATCACCGCGCATGCTGTATCAGATCAGTGACGCGGGCGGACGAATCCTGGCCGCCAGTCCGGGGCTCGACTCGCTCGATCTGCCGGTGTCTCCCGCTGCCGCATCGAGCCCGATCCGGTTCGGCAATTCGAAGTGGCACGCGTACGTGGTGACCGATGCCGCGCGCGGCCGCACCGTGCGCATCTTCGAACAACGCACGCACCGTTCGGACTTGTCCGCGGAGGTGGCGCGCCGTGTCGCGCGGCCGCTCGCATTCGCGTTGCCCGTGCTGGCCGTGTTGATCTGGCTGGCGATCGGACGCAGCCTGACGCCGCTACGGACGCTGTCGGAGGCAATCGCCGCACGTTCCCCCGACAGCCTCGATGCAATCGGCACGAAGGGCATTCCCGACGAAGTGCGGCCGCTGGTTGCCGCACTGAACACGTTGCTGCAACGTCTGCGAGGCTCGCTCGATCGCGAGCGCGCATTTACCAGCGACGCCGCGCACGAGCTCAAGACCCCGCTCGCCGCGCTCAAGGTCCAGGCACAGGTCGCGCTTACCGCACGCGATCCGGACCGTCAGCGGCGCGCGATGCAACGGGTGGTCGAGGGCGTAGACCGAAGCACGCATCTGGCGGACCAGCTGCTTGCACTGGCGCGACTTGACGAAACCGTCCCGATGCCCGGCGAGGACGTCGATCTCGCGCGCGTGGTGCAGAACTGCATCGACGACCACCAGGCGCGCGCCGATCGCAAGCAGATGTCGCTGATTTCATGCGTCGGCGGTCCGGTTATCGCACATGCATCGTCGACGCTTCTGCGCGTCCTGCTCGACAATCTCGTCGATAACGCGATCAAGTACGGTCGCGAACAGGGGCGCGTCGAAATCACGTCGTGGCAGGATGCCGGCGCGATCCGCCTGCAGGTACGGGACGACGGACCCGGCGTCTCGGAAGAAGATCTGTCCCGACTGCAGGATCGCTTCTTTCGCGGGGCGGATCACGACGAAAGCGGCAGCGGCCTGGGGCTGTCCATCGTCGCGCGCATCGTGGCAAAACTCGGCGGGAGTCTGACGTACATCGACGGGTTGAGCGGCAACGGGTTCGGCGTGCGCGTGACGTTGCCGTCATCGGCGTGACCGAAGCGGTGATTCCGGGTCCGCCCCTGTCTTTCACATCCGATGCGTTCGACGACGTGAAGTTAACGTTGCCTTCAGTTTGGCGGAGCATGCTGTCTCTACGGCAGAAGAGGTGTCCTCGGATGCCGACCCTGTTCACTGGAGGTCGAGATCATGAAATTCGCAATCCGTACCATCGTGCTGGCGGCGGCCATCATCCCCGCATTCGCATTGGCAGCTCAATCAGGCAGCGGCCTGACCCGAGCGGAAGTCCGCGCCCAGATCACGCAGGTCGAGCAAGCCGGTTACAACCCGGCCCGAAAGGACATTCACTATCCGCAATCGATCCAGCAGGCCGAGGCACGCATCCGGTCTTCCGAATCGACGCCGCAGGCCGATGTGTCGGGCTATGGGCCGGCATACGGGGCGGGGGCCGACTCGGGAGCCGCGATCCAGAATCATGCCGCGGCGCCTCGGTTGTACACGCATCATTGACGGCACACACGCGAGCGGTCGGAGCGCCCACGTTCAATACGACTTGCCGGCAACGGTCGCCGACTCGAGCTCACGCGTGATGATCCGGGTGCCGGCGGTATCCGCGACCGACTTGACCAGACCGACGCCTGGCGCGAGCCAGTCGTCGGCGTCCGACGTGCTGGTCAGCGCCGGATTGTGGAACGTCTCGGTGGTCTGATGGTGACACGTGTTTTCGAACACCTTGCCGTGCTTCAGGCTGACCGTTTCTCGCGCACGTACGCGCCGCCGTCTGAACACCGCCTGACGGAAAGACGGGCTATCCACGTTCGATGAACAGAAGCCGGCGTGCGTCCAATACGCCGGCGTCCGAATCCCCAGGGTGAACCGGTTAGGTAATTTGGTGCGCCGGCGCGCACTGCGAGGGCAACCGCCGCCGCCGGCGCCGGCTCATGCACTGAAATGGGGAATGCAGTTCGCCGGAATTCCTGTCTGGTGCCGGCGCGGCAAGCGTTACACGGCGATGGCCCGGTTTTTGCTGGAGTTGTTTTGGCCGCGCAACGGTTGCGCGCTGCCCGACGACATACCAGACAAGGAAGATTCACCGTGAGCCCGACGACTCGACCGTTCCCCCGCCGCACCTGGCTGGCTGCGCTGATCGCAGCCCCCGTGATGGCGCTGTTCGCTGCTGCGCCGGCCCATGCCGACGCGCTCGACACCATCGCGAAAAGCGGCGCGCTGCGCGTCGCGGTGCCTGAAGACTATCCGCCGTTCGGCTCGGTCGGCACGGACATGCAGCCGCAGGGCTACGACATCGACATGGCCGAGCTGCTCGCCAAATCGCTCGGGGTGAAGCTGAAGCTGGTGCCCGTCAACAGCGCGAACCGGATTCCGTATCTGACGACCAACAAGGTCGACATGGTGATCTCGTCGCTCGGCAAGACGCCGGAGCGCGAGAAGGTCATCGACTTCTCGACGGCGTATGCGCCGTATTTCCAGGGCGTGTTCGGGCCGGCGGACGTGAAGGTGAGCGCGCCCGCCGACCTGACCGGGAAGACGGTCGGCGCCACGCGTGGCGCGCTCGAGGAGATCGCGCTGTCGCAACTCGCACCGAATGCGACGATCAAGCGCTTCGAGGACAACAACGCGACGATCCAGGCGTTCCTGTCGGGGCAAGTGCAACTGATCGCCGCCGGCAACATCGTCGCGGCGGCGATTCTCGCGAAGAATCCGCCGCGTCGGCCCGAGGTCAAGTTCGTGATCAAGAACTCGCCGTGCTTCGTCGGCGTCAACAAGAACGAACCGCGCCTGCTCGCGAAGATCGACGATGCGATCGCGCATGCGAAGCAGGACGGCACACTGGGTGCGATGTCGAGGAAGTGGCTCGGCCAGCCGTTGCCGGCCGGCCTGTGACGAACCGCCGTGCCACCTGATACCTCGCCGCGGCCGGCACCGCCGGTGCGGTGGGCGTCATCGTCAGAACCCGAATTTACTCAATCGTCATGAGCTATCAGCTTCAATTCGGCGAGCTTGCCGAATACGCCGGCGTGTTCGCGAGCGGCGCGGCGATCACGCTTGCGCTGACTGCGGTCGCAACCGTGCTCGGCGTGGCAATCGGCGTGCTCGGCGCGGCCGCGTACAGCGCCGACGCGCCTGCGGTGGTGCGGCTGCGCCCGCTGATCGGCGCGTACGTCGAGGCGATCCGCAATACGCCGTTCGTCGTCCAGCTGTTCTTCATCTTCTTCGGATTGCCCGCGCTCGGCGTGCACATCGACGAATACACGGCCGCGATTCTCGCGATGACGCTCAATCTCGGCGCGTACTCGGTCGAGATCGTGCGCGCGGGCGTCGCCGCCGTCCCGAACGGACATCTGGAGGCGGCATCCGCGCTCGCGATGTCGCGCGCGCAGATGCTGCGCCACGTCGTGCTGCCGCAGGCGCTCGCCAAGGTGTTTCCCGCGCTCTCGAGCCAGATCGTGATCACGATGCTCGGTTCGGCGGTCGTGTCGCAGATCTCGGTGGCCGATCTGACCTATGCGGCGGGCTACATTCAGTCGCGCAACTTCCGCGCATTCGAGACGTATTTCGTCATCACGCTCGCGTATCTGGCGATGGCGCTGCTGCTGCGTGGCGCGCTCGGCACGATGGGGCGCCGCCTGTTCTCCCGCCGCGTACGAGGTGCGCGATGACCGATTTCACGTTCGGGCAGATTCTCGCGAACCTGCTGCTGGCCGCGCGCTGGACGATCGTGCTGTCGATCGTGTCGTTCGTGTCCGGCGGCCTCGTCGGCCTCGGGCTGCTCGTGATGCGCGTGTCGGGTTCGACGGTGCTGCGCGGCTGCGCGAAGCTGTATATCGAGATATTCCAGGGCACCCCGTTGCTGATGCAACTGTTCATCGTGTTCTTCGGCCTGCCGCTCGTCGGGCTCGACGTTCCGCCGTGGGTTGCGGCCACGGCGGGGCTGACGTTCTTCACCAGCGCGTATCTCGCGGAAATCTGGCGCGGCTGCGTCGAGGCGGTGCCGAAGGGGCAGTGGGAGGCGTCGGCGAGCCTGGCCATGAGCTACGTCGAGCAGTTGCGTCACGTGATCCTCCCGCAGGCCGCCCGCATCGCGATCGCACCGACGGTCGGCTTCGGCGTGCAGGCCGTGAAGGATACGGCACTGGTATCGATCATCGGCTTCACCGAGCTGACGAAGGTCGGCATCGCGATCTCGAACGCGACGTTCCGGCCGTTCGTCGTGTATGGCCTCGTCGCGCTGATCTATTTCGCGCTCTGTTATCCGCTTACCCGCTATGCGCGCACGTTGCAAAGGAGATGGCATGCCGCTCGTTGAAACCCGTGGTCTCGAAAAGAACTTCGGCACCCATCATGTGCTCAAGGGCATCGATTTCTCCGTCGAGCGCGGGCAGGTCGTATCGATCATCGGCCGCAGCGGTTCGGGCAAGAGCACGCTGCTGCGCACGCTCAACGGGCTCGAGGGCATCGACGCGGGCACGATCTCGATCGACGGCGAACGCGTCGACGCGCGGCACGCGGACCTGCGTGCGCTGCGGCTCAAGGTCGGGATGGTGTTCCAGCAATACAACCTGTTTCCGCATCTGAGCGCCGGGCAAAACGTGATGCTGGCGCAGTCCGTCGTGAAGAACACGCATCGCCAGCAGGCGCGCGCGATCGCGGAGCTGATGCTCGAACGCGTCGGCCTCGGCGACAAGTTCGATGCGTTCCCGGAGCAGCTGTCGGGCGGCCAGCAGCAGCGCGTCGCGATCGCGCGTGCGCTGGCGATGAAGCCGAGCGTGCTGCTGTGCGACGAGATCACGTCCGCGCTCGATCCCGAACTCGTCGGCGAGGTACTGAGCGTCGTCGAGCAACTCGCGCGCGAGGACATGACGCTGATCATGGTCACGCACGAGATGAACTTCGCGCGTGCGGTGAGCGACCGGATCGTCTTCATGCACCAGGGCAGGGTGTGGGAGAGCGGGACGGCCGAAGAGATCTTCGAGCGGCCGCAGACGGTGGAATTGGCGCGCTTTCTGGGCAGCGTCCGGAACACGGAAGCCGTTGCGCGCTGATCGGCCACGCCTGCGCGGTGCTGACATCGTCACCCGGATCGCCGACAATCCGGCGTGTGCGCCGCGCCCGCGCGCGCCGAGCCGCCCGAGAGAGTCCTCCATGACCGGAATATCCATCAGGTCCGCCAGCCTCGACGATGCGCAGGCGATCGCCGATTTTCACGTCAAGGTCTGGCGGCATACCTATCGCGATCTCGCGCCGGCGCAAGCGCATGCCGCCCTCGACGAGCAGTATCGCGGCAGGAAATGGCGGGAGAAGCTGGCGTCGAACGAGCGCGACCAGCTGGTGCTCGTGGCGCAAACTGGTTACCGGATCGTCGGCATCGGCGCAGCCGGCGCGCCGTCGGAGCCGATTTTCGGCGGCCGTGGCGAAATCAAGTTTCTTTACGTCGATCCCCACTTCAAGCGTCGCGGCATCGGCCGCATGCTGCTTGCGCAACTCGCAACGCATCTGCAAGCGTTACGGTATCCGGGCGCCGCGTTGAGTGTCGTCAAGGGAAACGCGGCCGCGATCGCGTTTTACGAGGCGTTGAACGGCCGGTTCGCGGGCGAGTACGTCGATGCGGGGCCGATCTGGCGATCGCAGAACATCGTCATGGTGTGGGACGACTTCGCGAGCCTCGTTTCCTGACGTCCAGCCCGACCGCAAGCGAGCGCGCGCATTACGCGAGCCGCGCGCGCAACCACGTGGTGAACGCGGTCACGAGCGGTGTCTCGGTCAGTTCGTGACGCGTGACGAGATAGTACGCATGACGTGACGGCACCGTTTCGCTGAACGGCCGCACGAGCGTGCCGTCGATCAGGTCGTCGCGCACCGACAGGCTGTCGCCGAGTGCAACGCCCTGGCCGTGCACCGCGGCTTCGACGCCGATGTGCGCGTTGCCGATCTCGAGGATGCGGATGCCCGGCAGCCGGTCGGCCTTCGCTTCGGCCAGCCAGCGCATCCACGAGCCCGCGTGCTCGCAGAACAGCGTGCGCCCCGCGAGATCCTGCACCTTGCGGATCGCATCGCGCCCGTTCATCAGCGCGGGGCTCACGACCGGGAACAGCGCCGGATGCTCGAGCAGCTCGACGTGCCGGTTGCGCCAGTTGCCTTCCCCGTAGCGGATGCAGACGTCGACATCCGGCGAATAGATCTCGCGCTCGTCGTTCGACGGAATCACCTTCAGATGGATGCCCGGATAGCGCTCGAGAAAATCGCCGATGTGCCGGGCGAGCCAGCGCGACGTCAGCGACAGTGGCGTCGACACGACGAGATCGCCGACGGCGGCCGGCGAATCGAGCCTGACGGTAGCGTTCGCGATGATGTCGAACGCCGTGCCGACCGGCTCCAGCAGCGCTTCGCCTTCGGGCGTAAGCTTCACGCGCGCCTTTGATCTGACGAATAGGGCGACGCCGAGCGTGCTCTCGAGAATCCGGATCTGGTGGCTCACCGCGCTCGCGGTCACGTGCAGTTCGTCGGCGGCGGCCGATACGCTGCCGCGCCGGGCGGCGGCCTCGAACGCGCGAAGCGGGTTCAACGGGGGGAGGCGGTTGCGCATCGGCGAGCGTGTCGGCGAGGACGGTGCTGAGAAAAATTTCATTTAAGCGGATTCAATTTCTCGCTACAACAAAAAAAATTGAATGCCTACAGTGAGGGCACTCCAACCGAGACGAGGTCGTCCGCAATGAGCCTTACCGAACCGATCGAGCGCCTGTGGGGCGGTCGCTTTCAGTCGAAACCGTCCGAGGCGCTGCAGAACCTGTCGCGCTCCGATCCGAGTTTCTACCGACTCGTCCCGTACGACCTGGCAGGCTCCCGCGCGCATGCACGCGAGTTGAACCGTGCCGGCATCGTGAATGACGACGAGCTCGCGCAGCTGCTGGCCGCGATGGACGGCATCGCGCGCGACCATGCGGCCGGTGCGATCGCGCCTTCGCTCGCCGACGAGGACGTGCACACGTTCCTCGAACGCGTGCTCACGCAGCGGCTGCCGGCGCTCGGCGGCAAGCTGCGCGCCGGGCGCTCGCGCAACGACCAGGCGGCGAACGACCTGCGTCTGTACCTGCGCGACAAGGCGCGCCAGCTCGTACGCGGCGTGCTCGACCTGCAGGATGCGCTGGTCGGCCAGGCAAGCCGGCACATTGACACGGTCACCGCCGGCTTCACCCACCTGCAGCCCGCGCAGCCGATCGTGTTCGGTCATCAGCTGCTCGCGCATGCGCAGTCGCTGTATCGCGATGCCGACCGCCTGGTCGACTGGGACCGCCGCACCGCACGCTCGCCGCTCGGCGCGGCCGCGCTGGCCGGCTCGGCGATCTGCGTGCACCCCGATCTTTCAGCGCAGGAGCTCGGTTACGACGCGCCGTGCGAGAACTCGATCGACGCGGTGGCCGCGCGCGATCACGTCGCCGAATTCGCGTTCGTCACCAGCATGCTGGCGGTTGATCTGTCTCGCCTGTCGGAAGAAGTGATCCTGTGGACGTCCCGGCAATTCCGCTGGGTGGAACTCGACGACGGCTACGCGACGGGCAGTTCGATCATGCCGCAGAAGAAGAACCCGGACATCGCGGAACTCACGCGTGGCAAGGCGGGGCGCCTGATCGGCAACCTGACCGGCCTGCTCGCGACGCTCAAGTCGCTGCCGCTCGCATACAACCGCGATCTCGCGGAAGACAAGATCGCCGCGTTCGATTCGATCGACACGCTCGAACTCGTGCTGCCCGCCATGGCGGGGATGATCCGCACGATGCGCGTCAACGTCGACGAGATGCGCCGCCAGGCGCCGCTCGGCTTCACGCTCGCGACCGAAGTCGCCGACTGGCTGGCGCTGTCGGGCGTGCCGTTCAGCGAGGCGCACGAGATCACCGGCGCGCTCGTGCGCGCGTGTGAACGCGACGGCATCGAGCTCGCGGATGCCAGCACGGAGCAGCTGCAGGCCGTCGACGCTCGCCTCGCACCGGCGGTGCGCGCGCATCTGACGCTCGACGCGGCCGTCGCCGCTCGCGGCGGCGCCGGCGGCACGTCGCCCGCGCGCGTGCGCGAGCAGATCGGCCGCCTGAGCAACGCGATCGAACGCCAGGCCGCGTGGGCGGCCGACTACCGGGGGCCATCATGCTGAGCGCATCCGATTCGCACCGTCTCCACGGCGCACCGGCCGCGGGCGTCGCCGCGGCGGACGACACCGCCGCACTCGTGCGCGTGCGCCGGCGCTACTGGGGCCGCTATGTCGCGTCGATCGCGATCATCGCCGCGCTCGCCTACGTGGCGCTCGCGTTCGCGCGCGGGCAGATCGAATGGCGCGTCGTCGGCCAGTTCCTGACCGCGCACTCGATCCTGACCGGACTCGGCAACACGATCGTGATGACCGTCCTCGCGATGACGCTCGGCATTGTGCTCGGGGTCGTCACCGCGGTGATGCGGCTGTCGTCGAACCCGGTGCTCGGTGCGATCGCGCAGGGCTACATCTGGCTGTTCCGCGGTACGCCGGTGATCCTCCAGCTACTGCTGTGGTTCAACCTCGCGCTGGTGTTTCCGACGCTCGGCATCCCGGGGATCGCCGAGTTCCGGACCGTCGACGTGATGACGCCGTTCCTCGCGGCGGTGCTGGGGCTCGGCATCAACCAGGGCGCGTATACGTCGGAAGTCGTGCGCGCGGGGTTGCTGTCGGTCGACACCGGCCAGTACGAGGCCGCGAAATCGATCGGCATGGCGCGCCTGCAGGCACTGCGCCGGATCATCCTGCCGCAGGCGATGCGCGTGATCGTGCCGCCGATCGGCAACGAGCTGATCGGCATGGTCAAGCTGACGTCGCTCGCGAGCGTCGTGCAGTACGCCGAAATGCTGCACAACGCGCAGAACATCTACTACGCGAATGCGCGCGTGATCGAGCTGCTGATCGTCGCGGGCATCTGGTATCTCGCAGTCGTCACCGTGCTGTCGTTCGCGCAGGCTCGTGTCGAACGGCGCTTCGCACGCGGCGCAGGCCGCGCGGCGGGCCGAAAATGAGCGGTACGACCCACAACCCTAAGGAGAACGTCATGACGAACGCGGTCGTTCGCGCGGTCGACGTGCGCAAGTCGTACGGCGATTTCCAGGCGCTGCACGGTATCACGCTCGACGTCGCGCAGGGCGAAGTGCTGTGCATCATCGGGCCGTCCGGCTCCGGCAAGAGCACGTTCCTGCGCTGCATCAACCAGCTCGAGACGATCAGCGCGGGCGCGCTGTGGGTCAACAGCGAGCTGGCCGGTTACCGGCGCACGGGCAACCGGCTCCACGAGCTGTCGGAGCGTCAGGTCGCGCGCCAGCGGCTCGCGACGAGCATGGTGTTCCAGCGCTTCAACCTGTTCCCGCACAAGACCGCGCTCGAAAACGTGATCGAGGGGCCTGTGCAGGTGCTCAAGCGCCGCCGCGCGCAAGCAGAAGAAGAGGCCCGCGCGCTGCTCGCGCGCGTCGGCCTTGCGCACAAGTGCGACGCGTTTCCGGTCGAGCTGTCGGGCGGCCAGCAACAGCGCGTCGCGATCGCGCGGGCGCTCGCGATGCATCCGCAACTGATCCTGTTCGACGAACCGACGTCGGCGCTTGACCCCGAACTCGTCGGCGAAGTGCTGGCCGTGATGCGCGATCTTGCGAAGAGCGGGATGACGATGATCGTCGTCACGCACGAGCTCGGCTTCGCGCGCGAGGTCGCCGATCGCGTCGTGTTCATGGACGCCGGACGGATCGTCGAGAGCGGGCCGCCCGACCAGGTGCTGTCTGCACCGACGCATGCGCGCACCCGCGACTTCATCTCAGCCGTGATTGCCTGAGCGGATCGCGCCGCCGACGAGACGTGCAACGCAGCACCGCGGTACCCCCTTACACCACCACGACAAGGCGACACCCCATGAAAGCATCCGTCCTGACCCGCACGCTGGCCGCTGCCGCATTCGGCACGCTCGCGCTTCATGCCTCCTTCGCGGTCGCCCAGGCCGCGAACGTCAAGCGCACGCTGAACGTCGCGATTGTGCCGAACTACCCGCCGTTCGAATACAAGGACCCGGCGACCGACAAGCTCGCGGGCTTCGACGTCGATCTCGGCGAGGCGCTCGCCGCGAAGATGGGCGCGAAGCTGAACTGGGTCGAGACGAGCTTCGACCAGATGATGAGCGCGGTCGCGACGCAGCGCGTCGACATGATCCTGTCCGGCATGACCGACCTGCCGACGCGTCGCGATGCGGTGACGTTCGTCGACTACATCGAGACGGGGCCGCAGTTCTACGTGCTGAAGACGCGCGCGGGCGAGTTCGCGCAGATGGGCGCGCTGTGCGGCAAGCGCGTCGGGTCGAGCCGGCGCACGTCGTTCCCGGACAATACGACGGCGTGGAGCGCGGAGAACTGCGTGAAGGCCGGCAAGCCGGCAATCGTGGTGGTCGGCACCGACGGCTCGTCGGATGCGCGCATGCAGCTGCGCCAGAACCGCATCGACGCGGCCGTGCAGGGCGGCGAGACGCTGCCTTACCAGAACAGCCTCGAGCAGAACGCCTACGCGCCGGTCGGCAAGCCGTTCATGTCGCAATACACAGGCATCGGCGTCGCGAAGAGCAACACCGCGCTGAGCGGCGCGCTGACGACGGCGCTCAACCAGCTGATCGCGGACGGTTCCTACCAGAAGATCCTGGCGAAGTGGGGACTGCAGGAGCACGCGGTGACGAAGGCGATGATCAACGGCACGCACTGAGCGCGCGATGACGGACCTGGCTCCCAGGTGGCCGGACGCGAAGCGCGCGTGCGTCGCGCTCGCGTTCGATCTCGACGGCCCGACCGGCGACGCGATGCTGAACGGGTCGATCTGGCGCAACCCCGCGTATTTCACGCTCGGCAGCTACGGGCCGTGGCGCGCGCTCGGCCGGCTGCTCGACGTGCTCGCGTCGTTCGACCTGCCCGCGACGTTCTTCGTGCCCGCGTGGGTCGCGCGGACCTGGCCCGCGCAATGCGCGGCGATCGTCGAGCGCGGGCACGAGATCGGCTATCACGGCTACCGCCACGAAGCGTTCTGGACGCTCGAACCCAAACGGCAGCGCGAGATCATGGCGCAGTCGGCCGAGATTCTCTACCGTACGCTCGGCGTGCGGCCGGTCGGGTTCCGCACGCCGTCCGGCGACTGGAGCGCGGCGACAGTGAGCGTGCTGCGCGAAGCCGGCGTGCGCTATTCGAGTTCGATGCGTGGCGACGACCGTCCATACCTGCTGCCCGGCGCTGACGGCGAGCCGCCGCTCGTCGAGATTCCCGGCCGCTGGGAAACCGACGATTACGCGTCGCTCGCATATCACCGCAACCCCGACTATCCGGCCGGGCTCGACCGGATCGCCGGCTACGATGCGACGCTCGACAACTGGACGCGCGAATTCGACGGTATATACCGCGAAGGGCTGTGCCTGACGACGCTGCTGCATCCGAAAGTCTGCGGCAAGCCCGGCCGCCTCGCGCTGCTCGAAGCGTGGTTCGAACACATGCGCGCGCGGGACGGCGTCTGGTTCGCGCGCTGTCGCGAAGTGGCCGACTGGTGGCTCACGCAGCACTCGTCCGACACGCAATCGACACAACGGAGCGGCCTGTGACGACACTTCCTGCCTGGCCGGACGGCGCGCGTTGCGCGATCGCGATCACGGTCGATTTCAACGACATACACGGTATCCAGACACGCGAGCCGCGTATCGTCGGCCGCGAGAAATCGCTGTCGGTATGGCGCTACGGCGCGACGCGCGGCGTCGATCGCTTGCTCGATGCGTTCGATGCATTCGGTGTGCCGGCGAGCTGGTTCGTCCCGGGCATCGTCGCCAAGACGCATGCGGATGCGGTGCGCGAGATCGACGCTGCCGGCCATGAACTCGGCGTGAGCGGCTATCGCTGCGAAGACTTTGACGCGCTGCCGCTCGCCGCGCAGATCGACGCGTGCCGCACCGGGCGCGCGGCGCTCGCGGACACGATCGGCCGCGACGTCGAAGGGTTTCGCTCGTTCACCGGCAACTGGGCCGACGGCTTCGCGGACTGGCTCGTCGCGGAAGGCTTCACGTGGTCGTCGTCGTGGCGCGGCGACGATCTGCCGTACGTGCATCCGCGCGGCGAGGGCCACGCGGACGGTGCGCGGCTCGTCGAGCTGCCGCTGCACTACGAGCTCGAGGACGAGCCGTACTTCGAGTTCAACCTGTCGCCGCCCGTGCCGACCGGCCAGCCGCGCATCGCGGCGTACCGTGACGTGCTCGACAACTGGCGGCGAGACGTCGACGGGTTTCGCCGCTTCGGGCTGTGCTGCGTGCTGCGTCTGCATCCCGAGATCATCGGCACCGCGGGGCGCATCGACTTGCTGCGCGCGTTGCTCGCGCATCTGCGCGACGCGGGCGACGTCTGGTTCGCGACCGGGCGCGACATCGCGCGCTGGTGGCGCGCGCAGGTGCCCGTCAATCCGCCGGGCCATCCGGTCGACGTGTTCGCGCATTGCGTGGCGGACGAGTCGGCGCGATGAAGACGGTGACGGAAACGCGTGCCACGCAGCTCGCGGCGTTCGTCGCGCGGACAGATGCCAGTGCATTGCCAGACGATGTCGTCGCGAAGGCGAAGCGTCATATCCTCGACACGCTCGGCGCGGCGCTGGCCGGTACCTCCGCGGTCGAGACACGCAGTGCGCGCGCGCTGACCGGTACGGTCGCGCATGACGGCGCGACACTGTGGGGCACACGACGGGCCGCGGGCGCACGCGATGCAGCGTTCGTGAACGGGATCGCCGCGCACGCGCTCGAGCTCGACGATTCCGGCGGCTGCGATCATTCGGGCGCGGTGGTGATGCCGGCCGTGCTCGCCGCGCTATCGTGCGCGGACCGCCCCGTCACCGGCCGGGAATGCGTGGCGGCGATCGTGCTCGGCTACGACGTCGGCCGGCGCGTGCTCGAGGCGGCTGGCGGCTATTCTGCGCACAACGGTGCCGGCTGGCACTCGACGCTCAGCTGCGGCGTGTTCGGCGCGGCGGCAGCAAGCGCGCGCGTGCTCGGGCTCGACGCCGCGCGCACGCGCGACGCGCTCGGCCATGCGGCGAGTTTCTCCGGTGGCTTGTGGGGTTTCATCCACGACGGATCGCAGACGAAGCGGCTGCACGCCGGGCGGGCGGCGGAGGGCGGCGTGCTCGCGGCGCTGCTGGCACGCGAAGGCGTGAGCGGCCCGGCCGGTGTGTTCGACGACGTCTGGGGCGGCTTCTTCACCACGTTCGCCGCGCAATCGCATGCGCCCGACGCATTGACCGACGGCCTCGGTGTGCACTGGAAACTGATGCGCTGCTCGATCAAGCCGCACGCGTCGTGCCGCAGTGCGCATGCGGCGGTCGACGCGGCGCTGCAACTGGCCGAAGGTCGCACGTTCGAGGCCGGCGAGATCGAGCGGGTGGTCGTACGGGCGAGCGCATTCGTGGCCCGGATGTGCGGCGGCCGCGACCTGTCGACACTGTCGTCGTCGCAGATGAGCCTGCCGTACGCGGTTGCGGCAGCGCTTGCGTTCGGCGACACCGGAATCGGCGCTTATCGCGACGACAGGCGCACGGATTCGCGCGTCACCGCGCTGCTCGCGCGCATCGCGATCGAGGTCGATCCGGCACTCGGCGATCTCGACGAGCCGACCGTCATCCTGCATCGCGCGGACGGGCGGCGGCAATCGCATCACGTGCCAATCGCACTCGGCGATCCACGCAATCCGCTGTCCGATGCGGCACTGCTGGCGAAGTTTCGTGCACTGGCGGGCATCGCGCTCGTCCCCGCGCAGGTCGATGCGCTGAGCGACACGTGCCTGTCGCTGGAGCGGTTGCCGGACGCGCGGGTGTTGAACGCGTTGCTCGCGGCCGATGAAGGCGATTCACCTACCACGCCGAAATTCCGCCCATAACGCCCCGTTTCCGGAAACGTTCCTTGTCGGTTCCGCACTAATTCACGCGCCGCTCCGGTCGTTATCGTGGCATCGGTCTCGCACGTGCCGCCTTCGATCGGCTGGACACGCATGCGTCGCATGCAACGGTTTCGTGCTCAACGCTTCCCTCATCATGATCAGGAATTTCAGCATTCGCGTCCGGCTGGCGCTGGCGATGGGCTTTCTCGGCGTACTGCTCGTCATCGGCGGCATCATCGGTGTCATTGGCGTAGCGATAAGCAACGACGATGTGAAGACGCTTTATTCCGACCGGCTCGCATCGTCGGAGGCGCTCGGGCAGGCGAATGTCGCGCTGTCGAGAACCCGCCTGTGGCTCTATCGCATCGCGCTCGATCCGAACAGTTCCGACGTGCCGCAGGAAACCGCGACATCCCGGGAACTGCTGGCCGCGTCGAAAAAGGCGTGGGACGCGTATCGCGCGCTGCGGCTCTCCGGCCCCGAAGAAGCGCGCCGCGCGGCCGACGCGAACACGAAGTTCAACGCGCTCGTCGAGAACGGCCTCGAACCGATGTTCAGCGCCATTGACGCGCGCGATCCCGTGAAAATCCCCGACGTCTGGCGGCACATACCGCCGTCGCTGTTCATCGACGTCTCCGACGCGATGGACGCGCTCGGCCGAATCCAGATCACGGCCTCCCGGATCACGTTCGATGCCGCGCAGGCGCGTTTCCACTGGTTCGTCGGGATCGCGATCGCCGGCATCGTGGTCGCGCTCGGCGCAGCCGTACTCACGTGGTGGTCGCTTCAGCGCGCGATCGGTGCGCCGCTTGCGCACGCACTCGACCATTTCAGCGCGATTGCCGGCGGCGACCTGACGACGCGGATCGATGTCGATTCGACCGACGAGATGGGGCAACTGATGACCGGCCTGCGGACGATGCAAGGCAAGCTGCTGCAGACGATTCGCGTGGTGCGGGAAGGCTCGCACTCCATTGAGACGGCCGCGCACGAGATCACGGCCGGCAACATGGACCTGTCGCAACGGACCGAAGAGCAGGCCGCGTCGCTGGAGGAAACGGCCGCCTCGATGGAGCAACTGACTTCGACGGTTCGCCAGAATGCCGAGAATGCGAAGCAGGCGAATCAGGTGGTGCAAGACGCGGCGTTGCTGACCGAAGAGGGCAATCAGGCGACGCAGGAAGTCGTCAACACGATGCGTGGTCTGTCGGAAGCGTCGGGCAAGATCGCCGAAATCATCTCCGTCATCGAAGGCATCGCATTCCAGACCAACATCCTGTCGCTGAATGCGGCGGTCGAAGCGGCGCGGGCAGGCGAGCAGGGCCGCGGATTCGCGGTCGTCGCAGGCGAAGTGCGATCGCTCGCCCAACGCAGCGCCACGGCGTCCCGCGAGATCAAGGAACTGATCACGGATTCGCTGAGACGCGTCGAGACCGGTGCGCGACAGGTCGATCGCGCGACCGGGACGATGGCGGATATCCTGACGTCGGTGCAACGCGTGCACGTGCTGATGGGCGAGATTGCGGCCGCGTCCGACGAGCAGTCCAGAGGCATCGAACAGGTCAATCAGGCCGTGACGCAAATGGATCAGGTGACCCAGCAAAACGCGGCGCTGGTTCAGCAGGCGTCGGCGGCCGCGCTGTCGCTGAAGGAGCAGGCGGGGCAGCTGGAGGCGACTGTCTCGGTCTTTCGGATCGGTTCCGCGCAGGCTGATTCGTGATCCCGGGCGGCCGTCTCGATCCACATGGCCGGTAACGTGGCGAGCAGCCTTGCCCGAGCGGCGCTTTCACGTGACAAGGTTCAGCGACCAGCGGATAGGGTGTCGCCATGAATGACACTGCCGCGTTCAGCGAAATGTAAGTTAAAGGAACTGCCACCCATGCCGGCATCAACCGATCGCGAGAGCCGCTCGTAAACGCTACAACCGGCGTAGTGACTGGCCTGGCCCCTGTTACCCGAGGCAGCCTATAATCGCTGTCAGCTTGTCCAGGAAATCGCTGTGACCAGAGTGAGGGGGTGTCCAAATGGGACAGTGCCGTCGCATCTATTCGCGCTTTGTGCTCACAAGCTCGATCGCCGGTCTGGCAATTCTGGCCGGCCCAGGCCACGTTCACGCCGAGGACAGTCCGTCGAGCTTGCCGACCGGGGTCAAGCCAACTGAAAGAAAAATCAACGTCTATGCCGTGTATGGCGACGGACGCGCGACCGAGGGCGGCGACATGCATTGGCGCGCCTACGAAGTCGGCTTCGGCGACGTCTTGAATGACTACCTCTCGGTCTACCTCGCGTATGTGAACGAGGGGCATCCCCTGGATCACCACCGTGACGGCTTCGCCGCCCTGGGTTCGTTTCGCTGGCCGGTCGGCAACCGCGTGGCGCTCGAATTCTCGGCGGGACCGTATTTCAGCATGGACACGACGCATGTCGACAACGCGGTGCGCAACGACAAGCGCTGGGGTGTGCGTGCGTCGGCAGGGGTGCGGTATTACGTCGTTCCCAACCGCTTCTTCCTCAAGGTCCAGTACAACCACGTCCAGATGATTGGCGGATTCAATTCCGACGCGGTGCTCTTCGGCATCGGCTCGGATTTCGGCGGCGATCCCGGCCCCGCGCTTTCGGACGGCAAGACGCAGCTTAGCGTTTGGGCCGGGACGTCGCAAACGAACCGTCCTCAAGTGCCGATCGAAAAAGGGTATATGGTCGAAGTCAAGCGGCCGCTCGGCAATGCGTGGGCCTATTCGGCGAGCTTCGTCTACGAAGGCAATAATGGCGTCGCCGGTCGAAGAGGCGTGGCAGCGCAACTCTGGTACGTCGCGCCGATCAAGAGCAAATGGACGCTTTCCGCAGGCGTAGGTCCGTATCTCTCGCGCGATCGGGACGAAGTCTCGAGCAAGACGAGACTCAATGCCTTGCTCAGCGCGCAGGTGAGCTATCAGGTCACGAACGATTGGGCTGCCAGCTTGCGCTTCAATCGTGTCGCAACGGGCAACGATAAGGATCAGGACATGTTCATGGTCGGCCTGGCACGCAATTTCTAATGGCTCGTTCTTGCGTTCAGGCTCACGCTTTTTTGGCGAGGTCACGGCCGACGGCTTCGCGGTGCTCGACGTGAACAGGCGCGGCGAGGCGATCGTATGGGCGCGCGAGCGCGGGTTAGTCGGTGGAACAAGCCGGCGCAGCAAGTGAGTCGCTTTGTCGTCGGGGCGATTCTTATACAGGCTACATTATTAAGAGTTCTAACAAACTGATGCTGAATTGGAACGTCGTCGTTGCTGGAATGCGGACTGGTTCGCTTACTGACTCCCGGCGATCTTCACCAGCGATGAGGTTCGCGAGATGCCGGACCGTGGTCGGGCATCTCGTCAAAGTCTTCATCCTTCTTGCTTGACCGCGGTCGACATATATTGCTCGCGGACTGCCAGTCCCCCGTATGGCAAGTGGGATGCGGTAACTGTCGCGACGTAATCCGAATAGGTGTAGCTCACCCGTGCAACCGCCACGGGTTTGCCTATAAGCGATTCCAGCGTTGTATCTCCAGATACGGATGTTGGCGCACCGAGCAAATTGCGCAGATTCTGGACGGCGATCTGCCAGCTCTGCCGTGTTTCAGCTGCGGACATGTCGCGACGGTACACATTGATGGCCATCAGCGTGCGATCCGGCGCGAAGCTGAACCATATTTCGCTCACTGGTGGGCCATGCGAGCCGAGCGTTTCTGCAGGCACCCCCCGACAGCGCAGGTAGCGCAAGCCTCGAGACAATTCGAGGCATTGCGCTTTGTCCTGCGACATTCTTTCCAACACTTCTGCTTCGGTACTGCGATCAAGCTGCAGGCCGAACGCAGGACGGTTAGGGGCCGCTGATACGCCCTTCTCCAGCAAAATGGCTTTGTTGCGAATCGACAGCACCGTTCGGGAATCGACGGAATCGACTGGACATTTCACGCCAAGCTCGGTGAGGAGCCGTCGCCCCTGTGACGTGTGCAACCAGCCGATCCCGGCAACACTCACGAGCATTGCCGCAGTGAGCCAGGCAATCACGTGAGTTCTGCGCACCGCAGTCAGCCCGTGCATGATGTTGCAACCGTGGGGGGAAGATACACCGGGCCGCCGGGCGTGGCGTTGATTACGGTACTACGCAGGTTGAACAGGGTTGGTACCGCACTGAACTGGAACTTCGTGCCAACCGGGATGCCGGCTGAATTTTTCTCGGTGAGCGCGTACGTTCCGTTTGTCGTCGACGTCAGTGCTGCAAAGTCTGCGGCCGAGAGTTTGCTTTGCAGCGTCGCGACGAGATCCACCATGAACTGGTCGAACACGCAGCCGGGAACGCCGACGTCGTTATGGGCAGCCGTCATGTCTTGGCACATCTCCGGCTGGGAGTCGATGTCTCCAGCGACCTTGACCGGGCCAGGGTAGGTGTACGGACCGCCGAGGAGCGATTCAAACTGCAGCGTGAGGCATGCTTCAAGCCGTGCGGGGGTGTCATGGGCTGCACTGCTGTGGCTGGCATTACCGGTTACCGCCGCAAAATAGGGCGCCTCGACCGGGTCCGCCAAGAGGCCTGCGACAGCTGCATTGACCACGCCGGCCACCACGCCGGGGGCAGCCGAATCTCCACCGAGCGCGGCCCAGATGGCCTGATTCTCCGGGTGTTGCGCGACCGCTGGAGCAATGTCATCTCCGCCTCCGCAAGCGCTGAGCGCGAACAGCGCCGCTGCGGCAACCGCGATACCAATGGAACGCTTCATGAGTTGTCTCCTCTGGATGCCATCGCGACGCCATTTCCCGAGGTGGGACGCCAAGCACCTTGGCTGGATGGCACACCCATATACGGCGGCAAAGCAAGAACGGATGCAGTGACGTCAGCAGATGGACATGGTTTCGACACCCTTGCCAGTCCCCCGGCCGCAGATCTGGTCACGATGAATTGGTCAACCGCGCATCCGCTGCGCGGTTCGACTCGTATATCCGAATGCTTCCAGCCAACAGCGGCAAATTTCCCGGAGAACCCAAATGAAATCTGGCAGCAAAGCAAAACTGGGGGGCGTGGCGCTCGCCCTTGCATTCGCAACGTGCATTTACGCGCAGGCCGCCGAGACAGGATCCATGTCGATGGAGCAGACGGTCGAGGTGGGCGGCGCTGCGATGTACCCGTCCAGGAACATCGTCGAAAACGCGGTGAATTCTCATGATCACACGACGTTGGTCGAAGCGGTCAAGGCCGGGGGGCTGGTCGACACATTGTCGAGCAAAGGGCCGTTCACGGTATTTGCACCGACCAACGAGGCATTCGCTGCGTTGCCGGCTGGCACGGTGCAGACATTATTGAAGCCGGAGAACAAGGGTGCGCTCGTCAAGGTGCTCACGTATCACGTCGTACCCGGACGACTCACGGCACTCGACCTTGCCAAGGCGGTCGACCAAGGTGGCGGCAAGGCGACGCTGAAGACAGTCGAAGGTGATGCCCTGATCGTCAGCCGTGGCACGAACGGGCTGGCCATCACCGACGACAAGGGTAACGTCGCGCACGTAACGATCGGCGATGTCATGCAGTCCAATGGCGTGATTCACGTGGTCGACTCCGTGCTGATGCCCTGATACTTCAGCCTGTATCTGACAGAGAACGTGATGTGCGGAAGCGGGCGGCACGCTCCTGCACATCACAGCGACCCCGGTGTGTCGTCGGGGCGCTTCTTTCGCACGGTCGAGCCCGAACGTTGCAACCGACGATTCGTGCTCGATCGCAGCGATCGATCTTGCAGCGCAGTGCGCGTCACCGTGGTGGGATCGACGATATCGGCTTCGACGAGATCGACGAACTTGCCGGTGGCCGGGTTGCAGCTGAAGTTTCCCGTGCCGTCCCGTACCTTCTCGATAACGACCGAGGATCACTTCCTTTGGCTTTGGGTATCCAGGAGATCTAACGAGCTGAGGGCTCGCGCGCGTGCAAGCTGGTGATCCACGATCGGAAAGGGATAACTTGCGCCGAGACTGATGGATGCTTTTTGCAGCGCTTCAGTAGAAGCGGTCCATGGGCTGTGGACGGATTCGGCGGGAAGTGCAGAGAGTTCGGGCACCCACCGCCGCGTGTATTCGCCTTTCGGATCGAATTTTTTCCCCTGCAAAACAGGATTGAAGATTCGAAAATACGGGGCTGCGTCGGCGCCGCTTCCTGAAACCCATTGCCACCCGGCGGGATTGCTTGCCTCATCCGCGTCAACCAGCGTATCCCAGAACCATGCTTCGCCCTCACGCCAATCGATGAGCAAGTGCTTTGTGAGAAATGACGCTGTCACCATGCGCACGCGGTTGTGCATCCAGCCAGTGTGCCAAAGCTCGCGCATGCCGGCGTCTACCAGCGGGTATCCTGTTTTTCCCATTTGCCACATGCGAAGCGCCTTTCCGTCGGTGCGCCACGGCATGGAGTCAAACTGAGGCCGAAAATTGAACTGATGGAGGGGTTTGCAGTGATAGAGAAGATAATACGAGAATTCTCTCCATCCGAGTTCACTGAAGAACTTGTTCAACGACTCTTTTTGGGAATCGTCAATGCGAACGACTCGCCTGCTTCGCATTGCGTCTACCGCTGATAACGTCGCGTACCACACTTGCCGAGCCGAGATGTTGCCAAAGCGAAGATAGGGAGAAAGCCGGCTCGTCGCTTGAGTGGCTGGAAAATCTCGTGCGCCGGCATAATCGGAAAACGAGTGTTCAATGAAGGCCTCAAGTTGATGTCCAGCCGCATCCTCGCCGCATCGCCAGGTCGCACGCAGCCCCTCCGCCCAGTCAGGCTTTGAGGGCTGCAGTGCAAGCTCGGCAAGCGTACAGAGGTGTGCGCTGACGTTTTTGGAGACGGCAAAGAACGTGATCCGAGAGGGCGCCGATAGTGGACATGGCGGGGAAAAATCATCGCGCTGAGCGGCTCTCCAGTACGCGCTGAACACCTGGAACGGCAAGCCTTCACGTGTGGTGACTGTCCAAGGTTCCCGCAAAAGATGGCCATTGAATGTTGAAACTTCGATTCCGCGGCCGATCAAGTCTTTCTTGATCGATGCATCTATTTCCGTTTGCGCTTTCGAGTAGCGGCGATTCCACAAAACCATTGCCGCCTGGGTCTCGAGGGCGAGACTCCTGATGGCTTCATGTTCGTTTCCGCGAAGCACGATCAGCGAGCCACCGAGAGCGGAAAGCGCGTCATCGAGTTTTCTCAAGGACTCGTGCAGCCACCACCGTTGCGCGCCACCCATGGGACGCCCGATCTTCGGGGCAGGGTCGTATACGTAAACGCAAACAACAGGATGGCCGGTACTGACCGCATGAGAAAGTGCGGGATTGTCGCTGAGCCGCTGATCGTCACGAAACCATACGATAACGGGGCGGGATTGATACGGCAATTCGGAGCTGGTCATGTGCGTTGCCTGAGAAGGTTCGTTGGCAATGTGAACGGGATCGGAGAATCGGAGATGAAGCGCTCTTGTGCGTTTCCAGCTTTATCGAGCCAATATCTCTATTCGGCGCGGGCGTCATTCATGACGTCTGCGCCGATTGTTGGCGGAGAAAGGGGCGTTACCCCATCCCAATGGCGTGCAATCGCGAGCGCGGCCGGCAAGATGAACGCCCAGCCGGTTGCGATAACGACGAGCGCTGCAGTCGGATCCTTGAAATGAACGGCCCCCAGCGCCGCACCTGCGCGAAAGGACGCCGGGCCTGCGAATGCGCCGACGAGCACCGAGATGAGCGGTCGCTCCCGGAGCCAGTGCAGCAAAGTATTGAGTTGAATCGCGAACAGCGCCCATAGCCCCGCAAGCCAGTACGGCGCCGTTCCTTTGAGCAAAACGCCGTTCGGGTACACAAGCAGGCCGGAATGCGCAACGGCACTGTCCCATAACCATCCGGACACCGTGACCGTGAGGACGAGCCGCGCCTCGGAGGACGGTCGGCGTGCGAAGAGAAGATGGCCGACCGTCGCGATCAGCGCATACGCGACTCCCCACGCGGCGCGTTGCGATGCGGCAGTCATCACGCATGCCAGCCATCCTATCTGGGTCGTCGCGAGATAGACGTACACGCGAGCGGCGCCCAGCGCTGGCGTGCCCGACGTTCCTTGATTCGTAGCACTTGTCATGATCGTTCGCTCGGGATCAGTAACGACATGGTCGCCATGCCGCGTGCATCAGTGGTGCACATGTGTACGCGCCGAGCAAAGCGATACGCCGCCCTCGACGACAAGCGAAATCGATCCAGCCGCCACGGCGACGTTGCATCTCGGGGAAAGTGGCAGGTAGAACGTTCATGGCAGACGGCTCTCAATATCGTCGACGAGCGGAACCATTGCCAGACGATAGCTTTGCAGGGAGCGATTGTCGGCATTCGGCGTCGATTCCCATCTCCAATACGACGCTGCATTGCGGACGGATGCACTTGCGAAGGGAATATCTGGATGCCGTTGAGCGGGCACCCGGTGGCCGGTAGCGCTGTGGACTGCACTGCCACTTACGAGGTTGCCGCTGCAACGCATTGGGATTGCGCGCCTCATGTCGCGCAGCGTCGGGTTTGAACCGGGCCGATAGGCCAACCGGTCGGAATTCGGGCAGGGCGTACAAACGAGACGCGAGATTGCCTGAGCGTGCCGGCGCTCGAACGATGAACATCCGCTCGTGGATCCTGGACGGCGGGTGTCGGCTGTCGTGCGATACATGCATCCGCGTCCGCGCCAGTTCCGTAAACCCCCATACACGGCGGCGGATGCGACCGGGATCGTCAGGTAAGGAGATTTGCATGAACATGAAAGCCGGACTGGCCGTCCTGTCGGTGCTGCTCGCGGTCGGTTTCCTCTGCGCGTGTAGTCCGGTGCGGCTCCTGAACGCGCTAACGCCGAGGTACACGTTCAGTCTTTTCGCAGATATCCCGTACGGACCCGGCGAGCGTCAAGTGCTCGACGTCTACTTGCCCGCGCGCGTCTTGCATCACTGGCCGGCCGATGCGAATGCGGGCGCGCCTGTGGTCGTGTTCTTTTACGGCGGAAGCTGGCAGTCCGGCGAGCGCAAGGACTATCTCTTCGTGGGAGAGGCACTGGCGTCGAGGGGTTTTGTTGCCGTGTTGCCCGACTACAGGACGTATCCGGCGACCACCTTTCCCGGTTTCGTCGACGATGCGGCGCAGGCGGTGGCGTGGGCACGCGAGCACGCAGTTGCGTTCGGCGGCGATCCGCGTCGCCTGTTTCTGATGGGGCACTCCGCGGGCGCACAGATTGCCGCATTGCTTGCGACCGACGGCCGCTATCTGGCGGCACAGGAGATGCAGAAGAGCGATATCGCCGGCGTCATTGGTCTGGCCGGCGCTTATGACTTCCTGCCGCTGCGTGATGCAACGCTGGAAAAGATATTCCCGCAGGAAGCGCGTGCGGCGAGCCAGCCGATTCGATTCGTTCAGGGTAGAGAGCCGCCGATGTGGCTGGCAGTCGCGGAGAACGACACGGTGGTCGAGCCCGGCAACACGTACCGCTTCGCGCACGCATTGCAAGACATGGGCGACACCGTCGTGGTCATGCGTTACGGGAACGTGAGCCATGCGTCGATCGTCGGTGTTCTGGGCGCGCCGTTGAGAGGGGTGGCGTCAGTACTCGACGATCTCTCCGCGTTCACGGATCGCGTCGCGAAGGCGTCGAATGCTGGAACCGCGAGCGGGCAGCCGACAACCCCTGCCGCGGTGGCTCGCTCTTCGGTTCCGGCTCGATGATCGAGGAAAGCCCTGCGTTGCACCCGCAGGTGTGCCGGTCCTGAATCGACGGCTTGTCGTGCGGTCGGACAAACCCGCGGCGTCGCCGCTCAACGACGAACGCGTCGAAAAAGGGCGGCACTCGCTGTCAGCACATTGCGCGCGACGATGCGCTTGACACGTGTGCTGCGCAGCATCGCCACCTATCGTCGCGGGCAAGTAGAAACAGTCGGCGGCGCTTGCCGCGCTACAGCGCCTTCAGCTCCGGCGTCGTTCCGCCCAATCCCTCTTCGCGAAGAATGATGGCAAGCGCCGTCTCGAGCAATTCGGCCGCGCGGTTTGCTGCGTCTCCGAGGTGGCGGTGCAGCAACGCATCGGCCGGCGATCGTGACACGCATTCATCACTGTATCGCTCGAACGCACCAAGCTGCATGATCAATTCGGAGAGATGACGCGGACACTCGCATTTGACGGTGGTGGACAGGCCGCTGAGCGACGCCAGCGTCGCTTCGTCGAAGCGTCGCCGCGTGCGCAGCCAAAGCCCGCGATCCGCCTCGTTCGACTGGCGCGCCTTGACGACGGCTTGCGCTAGTCTCGAAATGATGGATGCGGGGTTGGTCTGGCCTTCCGTCGACCGGAAAAGCTCGAACCCCGACAGACGCGCCAGCTCGACCGCCTCTGCGGTGCCGAACGCGTACACGACGGCCACGGCATGCGCGTTGAGATTTTGCGCCACGGCAGCGAGCTGCGAGACGACATCCTCATGGAGCGACGTGGTCGTCGCGATGAGGGCGTCTACTGGCGTACTCGCATGCTCGCTCGCGTCGTCAAGCGAGTCGATTCGTGCGGCGATCCGGATTCCCATTCGCTCTACCGCGGCTTCCGAAATCGAAAGCGTACCGATGACCGCGAGGCTCACACCCGCCTCGGGAAGCGCCGGGCCATGCGTATTCGTCAGCGACAACGCCTCGAGTTCGTCGCGGCTCAGGCTGGCGATCGAGCCGATCGCGTGGCCCTGATTGACGAGCGCTTTCAGCAAACGAATTCGCTGTACGTCGTCGTCCGAGTACATCCTTTGTCCGGACGGCGTTTTGGGCGGAGCAATCACGTCATAGCGCCTTTCCCAGATCCTCAGCGTTGCTGCAGGCATGCGCGCCAGACGCGCGGCCTCACCGCTGCGATAGCGGTGAGGAGTATCGCGATCCTTGCGAGGGGGCATCGTTGCTCTCCTAAAGTCGACGTACAGTTGTCTCAGGATTGTACGCAGTTTGCCTGAAATTTGAAGCAGGAAAGTGATTCAATATGCGGATTTTTGCCCGGAAAGCTGGTTCGCGAAGTGCGAGCCGACTAGAATGCTTCGCAGCGGTACCGCTCGGTGTCGCGAGGTCAGTCAGGTCGCGCGGTGCGGGGCGCTAGCTAGGAGGGGCAAGGTGTTTCGTTCGACGCGCGATGACGCGGGCGTTTCCAAGCAGCGCCGCCGACAGACGGGCGAGCGTGGTCGTGACGCGGCGACAGATTCTGGCGTGGGGCGTGCCGCGAGGTGGCGATGCAGGTGTCTCGACAACCCAGGCAGCGATCATCAATGGCGAAGCGTTCCATGAAGACATTAAGGCTTGTCCTCGGCGACCAGCTGGACCCGAATCATCATTGGTTTTCCGATGTCCGGGCCGACACGATCTACTTGCTGATGGAAGTTCGGCAGGAGACCGACTACACGCTCCATCACGCTCAGAAGCTGATTGCCATCTTTGCGGCGATGCGTCGCTTCGCGAAGCTGTTGCGCGATGCGGGCCATCGCGTGCACTACATCGAGATCGACGACCCGCTCAATCGCCAGGGCATTCCCGCCAACCTGGACAGTGTCGGCGAGCTTCACGGCGCAGCGTGCATCGAGTATCTGCTGCCCGACGAATGGCGTGTCGACCAGCAACTGAGCGCCTATGCAGCAGCTGCGAGCGTGCCGGTTCGAGCGGTCGATACCGGTCATTTCTACACGACGCGCGACGAGGTCGGGCGGGTGCTCGGAACGGGCCGATCATGGATCATGGATCGCTTCTACCGGAACATGCGCGTGCGCCATCGCGTATTGCTCGACGGGGAAGGGCAGCCGGCAGGCGGGCAATGGAACTACGATGCGGAAAACCGCCAGGCTTGGTCCGGCTCGCCCGCGGAACCGGCCGACTGGCGTCCGCATCACGATCATCGCGCGCTGTGGCGGCAGATCGTGGCGGCTGGGGTGCGCAGTTTCGGGGAGCCGTCGGCCGACGACTTCCGCTGGCCCGTCGATCGAGCCGAAGCGCTCGCCTGCCTCGACTCCTTCATCCGGCACGCACTGCCGTTTTTCGGGCAGTTCCAGGACGCGATGCATGGGAGTGCTCGGCGACTGTTCCACTCGATGCTGTCGTTCGCGCTCAATGTGAAAATGTTGAATCCGCGCGAAGTCGTCGCGCGGGCCGAGCACGCGTATCGCAGTGGCGCGGCACCGCTTGCCGCGGTCGAAGGGTTCATCCGGCAGATACTGGGCTGGCGCGAGTTCGTGCGAGGTGTGTACTGGGCACGCATGCCGGGCTATGAAAAAAGCAATGCGTTCGGTCATCGCGGCCCGTTGCCGCATTGGTTCTGGAATGGCCGCACGCGAATGGCCTGCATGTCGCATGCGTTGCGGCAGTCGCTCGAAGACGCGCATGCGCACCATATCCAGCGGCTGATGGTGATCGGCAACTTTGCGCTGCTGGCCGGGCTGGATCCGCACGCGGTGCATGAGTGGTATCTCGGTGTCTATATCGATGCGTTCGAATGGGTCGAGATGCCGAACACGCTCGGCATGAGTCAATTCGCCGACGGCGGCGCAATGGCAACCAAGCCCTACGTTTCCAGCGCCGCGTACATCCATCGGATGAGCAATTACTGCAAGGGCTGCGCGTACGACCGCAACGCCCGAACCGGTGCGCGCGCATGCCCGTTCAACGCGTTGTACTGGGACTTTTTCGATCGGCACAGGGACGCGCTGCAACACAACCATCGGCTTGCGATGGTCTATCGGCAGCTCGCGCGTTTCGATAACGAGGCGCTCGAAGCGATTCGCATGCAGGCGGACAGCGTCGTACGGAATATCGAATCGCTGTAGGCCGTTCGGTCATCGGCCGCCTTCGTCGAAAACGGCGTGTGCGAAGCATGCGCGTACGGCGTGAGTGCGTCATTCGCTTCGGATCGCCAATGATCTCCATTGCCTCGCGCCGGCGCAATCCTGCCGACCGCCGACCGCCGCGCTGCGCGTTCGCGAAGCGAAGCGGGTTCGAGTGTTCGACGTGGTTTGAACAGCGAGGCATCACGCAAGCGCAGCAACCCGCGCCGGCAAGCGAAGGCGCGCTCGGGTCGCCGCCGTGATGCGGCGGCGATCCGAGCGGTGCCGCTCAGCGCGTGATCAGGGTGTCGGCCACCGCGCTGCCGAGGCCGGTGCCGCTGAGCCATGCGCCTTCGATCTTGCCGCCGCCCAGCCAGTCGCCGCACAGTCCGATGCGCGGCCCCGCCCGCCACGCAAAGCGGCCGGGAGCTGCAACAGACGACGACGCCAGCTCGGCATAGCGCCAGCGATGGGCGGTTGCCGTATCGGCGGTGGCGCCCACGATGTCTCGAAAGGCGTCCAGCAGCGTGCGCGTTATCTGCTCGGGCGGCGCCTCCAGATGAGCCTGGCTCCACTCGGGCGTCGCGTGCAGCACCCAGGTGCTCACGCCGGTGCGCCCGGGCTTGGATGTGTCATGGGCGATCCAGCCAAGCGGACCGAAATTGACGAATGCGGCGTCGAAGCCCGGATCGGGCAAATGGCCGCACTGCGCCATCACTGCCCAGGCCGGGCGCATCTCGGTACGCTGGGCGATCACCGCGAGACCCGGTTCGGCGCGCCGCAGGAGCGGTACGGCCTGCGGCGCCGGGACTGCAACGATGACGACATCGTGATGCACGGCCAGCGCACCCTGCTCGGCCGAGATCAGTCGCCAGCCCTGTTCGTCGCGCCTCAACTCGGTGATCGTGGTCTCGAGCACCGTCTCGATTCCCGCCGACAGATGCCGCGCCGGTGCAGTCATGCCCGGCACGCCCACGTATCGCTGAGCTGGCGCGAGCAATTCCCGCGGCCCGAGCGAGCCAATCGATGCGACGCGCGCGGCCCACGGGGCGGCTGCGCCGCTGGCGACCCATCGCGCGACTTCGGCGGCGAATGCCGGATGTTGCGCAGTGAAATACTGCGCGCCGTGATCGGCCTGCCAGCCGTCCGCGCGACGCGTACTCGTTCGCCCGCCCACTCCACGGCTTTTCTCGAACACCGTCACTCGATGACCCGCTTCGGCGAGGACGCGCGCGCAGGCCAGGCCGGCAATTCCCGCGCCGACGATCGCGATGGTGGCGGGTGAGTCGGAAAATGCAGTCATCTGATTCATCTTAAAAAATGCAGAATAGTGCGCACATTTTGCGCGCTCACACCAGGAATTCTACGTCATGCGAGCGTCATCGGCTGGATTCCGTGACTGTTGACCCGAATATACTGCGTCATGTTCGTATCGTGAGTCGTAATGTCGCTTCACGCGACACAAAAATGGCATAGAATGAAGTCCGTAATCAATGGCATGACGCGACCCGGTCGCGCATCGCGCGGCGGTCGTCGAGCGCCGCGCATGCAGGCGCCGGGGTCGCCGTACGGGACGGATGCTCGCAACAGGAGTCACCATGGCTTTTGTCTGGATCTGCGGTGCAACGGGGGCCGTTGGCAGCGCACTCGCGCGTCGTTTGAACGCCAAGGGCGTTTCAATGGTGCTCACCGCACGAAACGCGGATCGTCTCGGCGCCCTTGCCGAGACGATGTCGCGCGAGCGTGTGGTCGTTGCGCCTGCCGACGCGACTGACGCGGCGGCGCTCGATCGCGCGCTCGAGACGGGCATCGAGCGCTTCGGCGTGCCCGACGGGCTCGCGCATTGCGTCGGCTCGATCGTCGTCAAGCCGATGCATTCGACTTCGGATGCGGAACTGCACGACGCGTTCGCGGCGAATTACTTCTCGGCATGGAACGCATTGCGCGCGTTCGTCCGCGTGTTGCTCGCCGCTCGGGCAGGGGGCAGTGCGGTGCTGTTCGGCAGTGTCGCTTCGAGAGCCGGCTTCCCGAACCATGAGGCCATCGCCAGCGCGAAAGCCGCGGTGGCCGCGCTCGCGCAGTCGGCGGCCGCCACCTACGCGGCGCGCGGGATTCGCGTCAACTGCATTCATCCCGGCCTGATCGCCTCGGCAATGTCCGCGCGTCTGACCAGTGCGCCGCAGGTCGCGAAGCGCCTCGCGGACGCCAATCCGCTCGGACGGCTCGGCGCCGGCGACGATCCCGCCGCGCTTGCGGCGTTCCTGTTGAGCGACGATGCATCATGGGTGACCGGCCAGCAATTCGGCGTCGATGGTGGTCAGGGCGCGCTGATCGTTCCGCCGAGGCCATGACCATGCGTGCGGTCCTGCGTCGTTACCGCGTGCCCGCAGCGTTGGCGCTGGCCGGCCTCGTGCCGTTCATCGCGCTGTCGTGGCTGAGTGTCCACGCGTCGGCTGCCAGTGACGATTACGTGCACGCGCTGCTGAACTACGCCGCGTGTATCGCGTCGTTCGTCGGTGCCGTGCATTGGGGTGTCGCGCTGCGTGCAGCCGAATCGCCGCCCCGCCAGCGTGTTCTCTACGGGTGGAGCGTGATTCCCGCCTTGATGGCGTGGGCCGTGCTCATGATGCCTGGCATCGGCGCGCGGCTCACGGGAATGGCGATCGTGCTCGTCGCCTGCGCGGCCGTCGACGGCGTCCTGTGGAGAAAGGATTTCATTCCGGCCTGGTATTTCGCGTTGCGGTGCCTGTTGACGAGTGTGGCAGGCCTGTCGCTACTGGCCGCCACACCTTCGATGAACGGTTGATCCGGATCCTTCCATGACTACGTCCCGAACGCGACGCCAACCCGAATACCGGAACATCGGATTCGGCGATATCACGATGAAATATCGCATGCCCTTGGCGGCGATATTGTCGATCCTCCATCGAGTCAGCGGCGCGCTGCTGTTCCTGTTCCTGCCGTTCCTGCTGTTCCTCTTCGACCAGAGTCTCACCTCCGAGCTCAGCTTCGAAGTCTTCAAGGCTTTCCTCTCCAACATCGTCGTCAAGCTGATCGTCCTCGCGCTGTCCTGGGCGTTCCTCCACCATTTCTGCGCCGGCATTCGCCACCTGCTGATGGACGTCAACCACGACGCCGTCTCGAAGGAAGGCGGCAAGCGGACGGCCGTCGTCGTCTTTGTCGTCTCGATCGCCCTGACGATCGCCATGGCACTCAAACTGTTCGGAGCATTCTAAGAAAATGGCAGCCAATAACCGAATCGGCTCGAAGCGCCTCGTCGTCGGCGCTCACTACGGCCTGCGCGACTGGCTCGCGCAGCGCGTCACCGCCACGATCATGACGGTCTACACGGTCATTCTGCTCGTCCTGTTCTTCGGCGCGCACGACTTCTCGTACGAAGGCTGGGCATCGATCTTCTCCGCGCAATGGATGAAGCTCGCGACCTTCGTGACGCTGCTTTCCCTCTTCTACCACGCATGGGTCGGCGTGCGCGACATCTGGATGGACTACGTGAAGCCCGTCGGTGTGCGCCTGCTGCTGCAATCGCTGACCATCGTCTGGCTGCTCGCATGTGCGGGCTACGCCGCGCAGATTCTCTGGAGAGTGTAAAGAATGGCTGCAATCAAAACTTCCCTGCCGCGCCGCAAGTTCGACGTGGTGATCGTCGGCGCGGGCGGCTCGGGCTTGCGCGCAGCGCTGCAACTGTCGCGCGCGGGCCTGTCGGTCGGCGTGCTGTCGAAGGTGTTCCCGACCCGTTCGCACACGGTGGCCGCACAGGGCGGCATCGGCGCGTCGCTCGGCAACATGAGCGAAGACAACTGGCACTTCCACTTCTACGACACGATCAAGGGTTCCGACTGGCTCGGCGACCAGGACGCGATCGAGTTCATGTGCCGCGAAGCACCGAACGTCGTGTACGAACTGGAACACTTCGGCATGCCGTTCGACCGTAACGCGGACGGCACGATCTACCAGCGTCCGTTCGGCGGCCACACCGCGAACTACGGCGAGAAGCCGGTCCAGCGCGCTTGCGCGGCCGCCGACCGTACCGGTCACGCGCTGCTGCACACGCTGTACCAGCAGAACGTCGAGGCGAAGACGCAGTTCTTCGTCGAATGGATGGCGCTCGACCTGATCCGCGACGCGGAAGGCGACGTGCTCGGCGTGACGGCCCTCGAGATGGAGACGGGCGACGTCTACATCATGGAAGGCAAGACGACGCTGTTCGCGACGGGCGGCGCAGGCCGGATCTTCGCGGCGTCGACCAACGCGTTCATCAACACCGGCGACGGCCTCGGCATGGCCGCGCGCTCGGGCATCGCGCTGCAGGACATGGAGTTCTGGCAGTTCCACCCGACCGGCGTGGCCGGCGCGGGCGTGCTGATCACCGAAGGCGTGCGCGGCGAAGGCGGCATCCTGCGCAACGCGAACGGCGAGCGCTTCATGGAACGCTACGCCCCGACGCTGAAGGATCTGGCGCCGCGTGACTTCGTGTCGCGTTCGATGGACCAGGAAATCAAGGAAGGCCGCGGCGTCGGTCCGAACAAGGACCACGTGCTGCTCGACCTGTCGCACATCGGCGCCGAGACGATCATGAAGCGTCTGCCGTCGATCCGCGAAATCGCGCTGAAGTTCGCGAACGTCGATGCGATCAAGGAACCGATCCCGGTCGTCCCGACGATCCACTACCAGATGGGCGGCATCCCGACCAACATCCATGGTCAGGTCGTCGGCACGTCGCGCGGCCACAAGGATCCGGTCAACGGCTTCTACGCAGTGGGCGAGTGCTCGTGCGTGTCCGTGCACGGCGCGAACCGCCTCGGCACGAACTCGCTGCTGGACCTCGTGGTGTTCGGCCGTGCGGCCGGCAACCACATCGTCGAGCACGTGAAGAACCAGAAGGAACACAAGCCGCTGCCGGCCGATGCAGGCGAATTCTCGCTGGCGCGTCTGAACAAGCTCGACAAGTCGGCCTCGGGCGAGTACACGCAGGACGTCGCCAACGACATCCGCGCGACGATGCAGAAGCACGCAGGCGTGTTCCGCACGTCGGCACTGCTGAAGGAAGGCGTTGATCAGATGGCCGGCCTGAAGGCGCGCGTGGAAAACATCCACCTGAAGGACAAGTCGAAGGTGTTCAACACCGCGCGCGTCGAAGCGCTCGAGCTGGAGAACCTGATCGAAGTCGCGCGCGCGACGATGGTGTCGGCGGAAGCGCGCAAGGAAAGCCGCGGCGCGCACGCCCACAGCGATTACGAACACCGCGACGACGACAACTGGCTGCGCCACACGCTGTGGTACAGCGAAGGCGATCGCCTCGACTACAAGCCGGTTCAAATGAAGCCGCTGACGGTCGACTCCGTGCCGCCGAAGCCGCGCACGTTCTAAGCCGAGTCAAAGGAATCCGAAATGGCAAAACGCATTTTTGAAGTCTACCGCTACGATCCGGACAAGGACGCGGCGCCGCGCATGCAGACGTACGAGCTCGAGATCCAGCATGAGCGCATGCTGCTCGACGCACTGGTCAAGCTGAAGGCCGTGGACGAGACGCTGTCGTTCCGCCGCTCGTGCCGCGAAGGCGTGTGCGGCTCGGACGCGATGAACATCAACGGCAAGAACGGTCTGGCGTGCCTGACGAACCTGAACGACCTGCCGCAGAAGATCGTGCTGCGTCCGCTGCCGGGCCTGCCCGTCGTGCGCGACCTGATCGTCGACATGACGCACTTCTTCAACCAGTATCACTCGATCAAGCCGTACCTGATCAACGACGCGCCGCCGCCGGAGAAGGAGCGTCTCCAGTCGCCGGAAGAGCGCGACGAGCTCGACGGCGTGTACGAGTGCATTCTGTGCGCGAGCTGCTCGACGTCGTGCCCGAGCTTCTGGTGGAACCCGGACAAGTTCGTCGGCCCGGCCGGCCTGCTGCAGGCTTACCGCTTCATCGCGGACAGCCGCGACACGGCCACCGGCGAGCGCCTCGACAACCTGGAAGACCCGTACCGTCTGTTCCGTTGCCACACGATCATGAACTGCGTCGACGTTTGCCCGAAGGGCTTGAACCCGACGAAGGCGATCGGCAAGATCAAGGAACTGATGGTTCGTCGCGCGCTATGAGATCTCGATGCGCGTGAAAGAGCGGGGGGTGTCGATGGGCGCTCTCGGCTCGGGTGGGGTACACATGCGCATCTGCGCTACGATCGCCGGGCGCATGTTGCCCGGGCATGTTGCCGCTCGATTGACGATCGTTCGTTATCCACACGGCGCGCAATGGTGACGGCACGTTTCCGATCCTCGAAGGATCGGCGAACTTGCGCGCAATACTCGGCTCCCACCGCTACAAATATCGATTCAACGGCTGCGCGGATCGCAGCCGTCGCTCGGTCCGCCTCGCGCAACGCGATCGACCCGAGAAGTGACTCGCCCGCTCATTGCTCGAGATAGATTTTGAGTCGCATCAGGCTGCGGCGAATCCAGCTCTTCATCGTGCCGAGCGGCACCTGCATGCGCTCGGCCAGCTCCGCATACGATGCGCCGCTGTGAAACGCTTCCCGCAGCACATACGCCTGCCGCTCGCCCAGATGCGCGAGCCCGCGCTCCAGACGCTGGCGCTCTTGGCTCGCCTGCGCGCCGAGGTCGGGTGTCGGGCTTTCATCTGGGATCGACAGCGCCAGCTCGTCATCGAGCGGCACCTCGCGGTGCTGCCTGATCCGGTCGATGGTCCGATTGCGCGCGAGCGTCATCAGCCATGTCATCGCCGTGCCGCGTCTGGCGTCGAATGAATCGGCACGACGCCACGCCGTCGTGAACACGTCCTGAAGCAGGTCTTCCGCTTCATGGCGGTCGCGGATCATCCGGACGATCGCGCCATACAGCCGCGCCGCAGTCAATCGATACAACTGCGCGAACGCGTGCTCGTCGCCGGCGGCGACGCGCGACAGCAATTGGTCGAGTTCCGCATGCGCGTCGGAGGCTTCATCGGGCTGAACGACCGCATCGGCGGTGAATTCGGTTCTGCCGCCCGGGCGTGACCTCCCGCGGGACGCGCCCCGGCGCTGCTGCCTGCCTGACTGCAGCGTCGTCGATCGACCCTGGCCGGCGGACGGGCGGAGTGAATCGTGCGACCAGTTCATCGGGAACTCCGCATGGCTTTGAGCTTCCTGCTGTTGCGCGCCCGCGGTGACGAGCGGACGCGGATCATGACCAAGCACGGCGCCGGCGCATTCGTCGCGAATGCCTGCCGCGCGCTTTACGCATTCTTTCCGGACAACAAGGCGAGAAACTCTCGGCGAAGCGACGCGTCCGCGAGAAATTTTCCGCGCATCACGCTGTTGGTCATTTTTGCCTGGTCATCCTTGGTGCCGCGCCAATGCATGCAGAAGTGCTCGGCCTCGAGCACGACGGCAAGCCCGTCGGGCGAGATGCGGGATTCGAGGAGGTCGGCAATCTGCTTGACCGCTTCTTCCTGGATCTGCGGGCGCGTCATGACCCAGTTCACCAGCCTTCCATACTTCGACAGGCCGATCAGATTCGACGTGGCGCTGGGCAGCACGCCGATCCAGATGCGGCCCATGATCGGGCAAAGATGATGCGAGCAGGCGCTGCGCACGCGCAGCGGCCCGACGATCAGCAACTCGTCCAGCCGCTCGACGTTCGGGAACTCGGTGACGGACGGCGCCGCGTCGTAGCGGCCTGCGAACACTTCACGGATGAACATCTTCGCGACGCGCCGCGCGGTTTCGCGGGTGTTGTGGTCGTTGTCGACGTCGATCACGAGCGAGCGCAGCACGGCTTCCATTCCCTGCGCGACTTCGTTTTGCAACGCATCCAACTCGCCGTCGCGCAGGTGCGCGGCGATGTTGTCGTTTGCATGGAAGCGCGCGCCCGCGTTCTCAAGCCGACGACGAATGATGTGCGACAGAGGGATGCCCTCGTCGATCGCAGTCAAGGTGTGCTCGGGAGCGTCGATCAGATTTCCCATTTCGGTTCGTTTCTCGAGGTTAGGTGGTGCTGCGATGGATCACGACTGAGACGATGCGATGATTGACTTGTGTTCCGTGGGTAAAAACCGTGTGGACGCTGCCGCCATTTCGACGACGCATCCACCGGGTGACGCTCACCTGCGCGCGCACCGGCGTGCATGGCGACCCGGCAGCGTCACCGGAGATCCGGCTCTGATCGCGCACGACGGACCCATCGGCGTTGCCGGGGCCCAGCCGTCGACGTCGCGGAGGAACCGCAATATCGGGTCGTTCTCCGCCGGCTTCGCCGCGAACGTGAGGGCGACGGATTGTTGCAGCTTCGCCAGCACGAGCGCCTCGTCGATGCGGCCGCCGACCGAGCGAAACAGGTGGAAGCCTGCAAGGCGAACCACCGAGAGGGCTTGCGCACTGCCGTACTCATAGACGATTGCGGCCGCGCGGACACGGCGCGCCTGCGCCAGCGACACGAACTGATTCGCCAGATCCACGTGCAACGACGAGACCTCGGCGATCAGGGCGTCGACATCGAGGCCGGGCTGCCGCAGCGCCCGCGACACCGATTCGACACGCTCGCTGACGTGCAGGCCGACTCGCTCGACCGTTTCGTCGGATGCAGTCAGGCCGCCCGTGACGAGCAGCGTCGGGCACGCGCCAGCCGCGATGGTGTTCGATCGCCGTTCAGGCAGTGCGCCGTTCAGACCGGCGCTTGAACACCGGTCGGTCACGTGCGGCGAGCGGCACCGACAGCGATGGCCGCGTTGCTGCGCGGCGACCCGCAAGCGCGATGCAACCGGCCGGCCAGGCGCCGCACCGGGCTGGTGTGACGGGCTGCGTGCCGTGGCGACGGCCACGCGCGCCATCAATGAAGCCGGACAGGCCGGGAACCGGCGCGGCTTGATGTCGTGATTGCGTGTTGGCACGGGGCCTCCCTCGGTCGATTGATGCGTCACAGCTGGGATTGTATGCAAATTTTCGGGAAAGTGAAGCAGAACCTCGACTCATAGAATAATTTGTACCGGAAATTTTTGCGTCAAGCGTCCAGTCAGGGTCGGAAAATGGCGTTATCAGTGCACTAACGCTCATTACGAGGAGGGAGTTGCATAGAAATAATGCGCGCGAAACGCCTTTCGACGTCATCGAATTTGCAGCAATTTGATGCCTAGACGGGCCACAATGTGCGCCTATAAGTGTGCAAATTCAATGCGCGCATCCATCTTGTCTCACTTTTGTGCGTCAACGCGTCGGAACACGGCTGTTCGCGCAAGCGAACATGACCGCGCTTTCACGCAAGCGTCATACAAGCTGATGCGGGGTGGAGTGAATCGCCTGGAGGCGACCATGTATGCTCCAAACCAGAGGGCCGTGGGGAAGGGTAGATGGGCCGCGCTGACGAGCACGCCTGCGCCCACCGGCGCCGATCGATCCCGGTGAACCGAAGCAGGGCGAGCATTCCGTCTCGGCGCTTCGAAGCGCTACCCGGACCCGCGCGCTGCTCGCGATCGGCTCATCAATGCGAATTCAACGACGCGAAGCGTTCGTCTTCATGCCGGAGGGCGACCGCCGATTCCGGCGGCAACGCTCCGAGCAATATCGGACTTCGCCCCAGACCGCCTTCCATTTCTTTCTCCAGCTGAAAGGCAAGCCGCAGGTCTCGCATATCTTGTCAGGCAAGTGCGTCTTGTTGGCCATCGCGAATCACGCGTAGAGAAGGATCACTGGCGAACTGTCCCGTCGATCGATGCTGTCGGCATCGATACGATGCACCGGTCACCGCCGCTAACCATCGCTCACCATCGAATCAGCGCGCATCGTCGCCCAGCAGCTGACGGCGCAACGATTTTGCCCGCGTGCGCGGGTCGAGCCAGATCGCGAAGAACGCGCGCGCGAACGCCGGGTCGGTCACGTCGGCCGTGAGGCGGCCGTTGGTGTAGAAGCGTGCGCCGCGCTCGGGAAAATACACGCCGCAAAGCACGTCGCCGCGCGATACGTCGGTAAACGCCCGTTCGATATCGCGGCGCCATGCATCGAGTGTCGCAGCCGGCAACGGCGCGGGTGCGAGGCGCTCGATCTCGTCCATGCCCGTCGAGACGAGCCGCTCGCCTTTCACGTCGTGACGGTAGGCCAGCGACAACGCAAACGGCGTGTCGAACGCGCCGGGAGACCGGGGCGCCCAAAGCTGAGCGTCGTACAGACAGATGCCCAGTATGCAGAACCGGCCGGATCCGATCAGTCGCGCCGATGCGATATCGTCGACGCAGCTCGCGCCGGCGTACAGCGGTGCAGCCAGCGCCGCGGCAGCGGCAAGCAACGCAAGCCGGCGCCTCATGTCAGCCGCCCGACGACACGACGAAATGCATCACGTCGGTTCGCCGCTCGGCAAATCCCGCTTCGCAATAGGCGAGATAGAGGCGCCAGGTGCGAATGAACGTCTCGTCGAACCGTTGCGCGCGCACCGAGTCGATGCGTGCCTCGAACGTAGCCCGCCATGTGCGCAGCGTCCGTGCGTAGTCGTCGCCGAACGCGAGCACCGGCTCGGCGGCCAGGCCGGCCCGCCGCGCGGCATCGACGAAGCGCTCCGGGCTCGGCAGCATCCCGCCGGGAAAGATGAACTCGCGGATGAAGTCGCTCGACGCGCGGTAGGCCTCGAATTGCGACTCGACGATCGTGATCGATTGAATCAGCGCGCGAGCACCGGGCTTCAGGCGCTGCCTGAGCGTGTCGAAATACACCGGCCAGAACGTTTCGCCCACGGCCTCGAACATCTCGATCGACACGATCGCATCGTATTGGCCGTCGACGTCGCGATAGTCGCGCAATTCGAGCGTGACCCGATCGGACAGCCCGGCGCGCGCGATGCGCTCGCGGGCCAGTGTGTATTGCGCCTGCGAGATGGTGACGCCATGCACGCGGATGCCCTGCCGTGCGGCATGCACGGCGAAGCCGCCCCAGCCGCACCCGATCTCGAGCACGCGCATGCCCGCGCGCAGGCCGAGCGAATCGACGATGCGCTGATACTTCGCCGTTTGCGCGTCGGCGAGCGAACGCTGCGCGTCGCCGTCGAAGCATGCGCTCGAATACGTCCACGTGTCGTCGAGCCACAACCCGTAAAAGTCGTTGCCGAGATCGTAGTGCGCGTGGATGTTGCGGCGGCTGCCGGCCCGCGTATTCATCCTCAGCCGGTGACGCAGCGCGTACCAGACGCGTGCCAGGCGGCCGCCGGTCACCGTCTTCGCGATCACCGGCTGATTGCGGATCGCGAGGCGCAGCAGCGCGACGAGTTCGGGCGTGTCGATCCAGCCGGCGCGATACGCTTCCGCGAATCCGATGTCGCCCGCGCGCAGGATCGCACGGCACGCCCGCCAGTCGCGGACCTGCAGCGTCGCAGCCGGCTGGCAGTGCGGATCGCCGAACACATGCTGCGCGCCTTCGGGCGTTACAAGCGTCAGGTGACCGTCGCGGATTTGTCGTAGCAGCGCGATGAACAACCGGGCCGAGAGCGGCATCGCCGGTTGCGATGCGGGAGACAGCAGGCGCAGCAAGGTCATGGACGAGCCTCGTGATCGGACATCGCCGAGCGGCCGCGTGGCGACGCGCCCGGTGAACGGGACAATGGCGAATCTGCAGCGGCAGAACGGCCGGGGGGCGTCTTGCCATAGAACGGCACGCGCGCGAGCCACAGCCGCAGCGCTTGCCAATGAATGCGAATGACGACGTTGATCGCGTTCAGCGGCTGCCGGGCCAGCGCGCGCCACGCGCGTGCCGCCGTCAGCGGCGCGGACCGCATGCCGATTGCCGTGCGCAGCAGCAGACCGTCGTCGTCGCGATAGTCGATCGCCACGCTGAGGTGATCGCCGCGCTGACGCACGCGAAACGCGTAATCTCCGACAACGTCGCAAAACGGCGAGACATGAAACGTCTTGCGGCAGACGAGCACGGTGTCGGCGTCGATCGGCGCGTGGTGCATCGCACTCATCAGGTAGCCGTGGTGCGCACCGAACGTGTTGCGCACATCGGCGTACAGCGCGCGAAGCCGGCCCGCGCGGTCGTAGCAGTACCAGAAGCTCACCGGGTTGAACGCGTAGCCGAAGATGCGCGGAATCGTCTGCAGCCAGATCGGGCCGTCGGCGGGAATGCCGGCGTGCGCAAGGACATCGCGCATCCACGGGCCGAGCGCGCGGCCGTCGCGCGGGCCGTAGTCACGCAACGCGAGTCCGAGCGGGCGCCAGCGATCGATACCGAACCAGTTGCCATCGATCTCGTCCAGCCGTTCGACGTCGCAGCAGACCTGGAAGACCGGATACGTGAACGCATGGCGCACGGGCCGCAGCCGTTCATGCATCACGTTGCCGACGAGAAGCCGGGCGGCCGTGCCGTCGCGGCCAAAGGGCACGCTCATGGCTTGGCCCAGGCCGGAGCGACACCGAAGTCGCGGGCGACGCGCAACGCGGACTTCAGTCCGTCCTCGTGAAAGCCGTAGCCCGTCCACGCTCCCGCGAACCACGTATGACGCGGCCCTTGCAGTGCCGGCAGACGTTGCTGGGCGTCGACGGCCGCGAGGTCGAGCAGCGGATGCTCGTAATCGTAGCGGCCGAGCTGCGTGCCGGGGGCGGGCTCGTCGACCGGATTCAGCGTGACGACGACCGGCGAGCGGAACGGCAGCGGCTGCAACTGGTTGAGCAGGTAGCTCACGCACACGGGCGACTCGCCACCGCTGCGCCCCGGCCGGCCGCTCAGGTAGTTCCACGCCGACCACACGCGTCGGCGGCGCGGCAGCAACGCCGTATCGGTATGCAGCACCGCGACGTTGTGCTGATAGCGCACGGCGCCCAGCACCTCGCGCTCGGCGTCGCTGGCATCCGCGAGCAGCCGCAGGCTGGTCGGCGCATGGCAAGCCAGCACGACCGCGTCGAACCGCTCGTGACCGGCCGTGTCGGTGACCACGGTCACGCCCGCGTCGTCGCGCCGTATCGCGCGGACCGGCGTATTCAAGCGCACGTCGTCGAGCGTCGCTGCGATGCGCTCGACGTACCGGCGCGCGCCGCCCGGGACCGTCCGCCACGGCGGCCGGTTGTTGACCTGCAACAACGCGTGATTGAGGCAGAAGCGCAGGAACGTCGCCGCCGGAAACCGCAGGATGTCGTTGGCCGCGCTCGACCAGATCGCGGCCGCCATCGGCAGCAGGTAGTGATGCTGGAACGATGCGCCGTAGCCGCCGGCCGTGAGCAGTTCCCCGACCGAAAGGCGCTCCCGGTTCGCCGATTCGAGGTGATCGTGCGCGGACGCGTTGAAGCGCAGGATGTCGCGCAACATCCCGAGAAAAGTCGGCGAGAACAGGTTGCGGCGTTGCGCGAATACCGTGTTCAGGTTGCTGCCGGCCCATTCGAGCCGGCCGCCGTCGACCGAAACCGAAAACGACATGTCGGTCGAATGGGCGGCCACGCCCAGTTCGTCGAACAGCGCGATCAGGTTCGGATAGGTCCGGTCGTTGAACACGAGGAATCCCGTGTCGACGGGGTGGCGTGCGCCGTCGAGGTCGACGTCGACCGTGTGCGTGTGACCGCCGAGATAGTCGGCAGCCTCGAACAGCGTCACGCGGTGACGGCGAGCAAGCAGGTACGCGCTGGCAAGGCCCGCGATGCCGGCGCCGACGACGGCGATACGCCGGCCAGGCAGCGACACTGAGAGTTCCGGGTGCATCGCGAATGGTCTCCGTCAATCACAAGAGCAGGTTCGGGAATGACATGTGCGGATATACGAGCCACGGCACGCTGCGGATGCAGTTGCTGCCTTCATTCGCGTTCGCCGGGCGATGCGAAGCCCGGCTTGCCGATCTGGTCCGGTGTTTGCGGCACCCGCCTGAAGCGCGACGTGTCGTAACCCATCGCATCGAGCCGGGCGAGCAGCGAGCGATAGGTGGCCTCGTCCATCGTCGGCTCGCGCGAGAAGATCCAGCCGAGCGTCTTGCCCGGGTAGCCGAGGATCGTGTACCGGTAGTCGGGGTCGACGTAGAGCGTCAGTTGCGTGACATACACAGGCCAGAACAGCCGCACGCGCCATTCGCCACCGCCGCTGCCGGGCTTGACGGAGTCGACGAACCGATAGTGCTTCTCGGGCTGGTCGAAGCCGCCTTTGCGGCCGACGAATGCGTCGTCGATCCGGCCGTCTTCGCGCAGGCTCCACTCGGCCCGGCTGCCGACGAAGTCGCGCTCCGCGAAATACGGGATGTTGGCGATTACGTACCAGCGACCCATGTAGCGCGGCAAGTCGACGGGCACGGTCGACAGCGGAACGGCGGCGCGCGGATTCGGGTTCGGCGGGCTGCCCGAGCAGCCGGCGGCCCCGATCGCAAGCGCCGTCGCGAACGTGACGGCGACGCGGCGGAGAACCCGGTGCAACAGGGCGGCCCTCATGCACGCCCCCGGCGCTTGTCGAACAGGTAGTGGGCGACGCCCCATTCCTGTCCGTCGGCATAGCCGAACAGCTCGGCGACAGCCATGTAGAACATCCGCCAGCGCTGGAACCAGATGCGGGCGTCGGCGCCGTAGACCGTTTCGAGAATCGGCATGACCCGGTGGCGCGCCGCGTCGAGCGACGCGAGCCACTGATTGGCCGTGCGGGCGTAATGAGTGCCGTCGAGCCACCATTGGCGGGCGATGCGCACGTCGTCCTGGAACCGCAGCAGCAGATCGGCCGACGGCATCGTCCCGCCCGTGAAGAAATGGCGCGACATCCAGTCGGTGTCGTCGCGCACCGCGAAGTGATAGGCGAGTAGCTTGTGCGCGAAGATGTGCACGAAGAGCTTGCCGTCGTCGTGCATCCAGCGCGAGATTTTCGCGAGCAGTTGCCCGTAGTTCTTCATATGCTCGAACATCTCGATCGAGAGCACGCGGTCGAAACCGGCGTCCTCGGGACCGAAGTCGAACTCCACCACGTTGCCGGTCACGATTCGCAGATTCGTCAGCCCGCGCCGCGCCGCGCATTGCTCGATGAAGTGGCGTTGACCGTGCGAGTTCGACAGGCCGACGATCTGCGCCGCCGGATACCGCTCGGCGAGCCATAGCGACAGCGAACCCCAGCCGCATCCCAGGTCGAGAATGCGCTGGCCGTCCGCCAGCTCGGCGCGCTGCGCGTACAACGCAAGCATTGCCTCCTCTGCCTGCGCCAGCGTTTCGTTGCCACGCGGGTAATGGCCGCACGAATATTTGAGCCGCGGGCCGAGATGGGCCTCGAAGAAGCTGCCGGGCACCTCGTAATGCTGCGTGTTCGCCGCGTGCGTCTCGATTGCGATCGGGCTCGCGCCCAGTTCGCGCACCAGTGCGTCGAGGGCCGCCGCGCGCCGTTCGCCGTCATACGCGTGCTCGGCGCGCAGGCGTTGCCGCATGAGCGCGCGCATTCCGGTCCGGATCAGCCGGTCCGGCAGCCAGCCGCGCTCGCAGTAGCGAATCAGCCAGGCGTCGTTGGGTACAGCCATCGAGGCCGGCGACGGTTGCGAGGTGGTAGCGGTCATGATCGCGTGCTCCGGTCTTCAGGGTGATCGGGTCGAGTGGGGGAAGGGCTGCGCGCCGGCCCCGGTGGCCACGGAACGATGGCGCTGGTCGTGCGCATGTACTCGCGGTAGCCCGGCCGGGTTTGCACCAGACGCGCTTCGAGCAGCGGCAAGCCGGATACCTTGAGCAGCAACCATGCCATCAGGATGGGCGGCATCAGCGTCAGCCAGCCCCACGGCATTCCGATCGCCAGGGCCGTGTAGGCGAGCCAGTGCACGCACTCGAAAAAATAGTTCGGGTGCCGCGAATAGCGCCACCATCCGACGCGACAGACCTGGCCGCCGTGGTCGGGATTCGCGAGGAACCGCTTGAGTTGCCGGTCGGCGGCAGTCTCTCCGGCGACGGCGGCGATCCAGATCGCGACTGCCGCTGCAATCGCGAACCGGGACGGGGCTTGCGCACTGTATGCGGGGATGAAGAACGCGAGCGACAGCAACATGGAGATCAACGCTTGCAACTGGAACAGCCAGAACATGTTGCGCGGCGCTGCGTCGCCCCACTGCAGGCGGAACTGTCGATAGCGCGGGTCCTCCGGCTGCCCGCGATTGCGCCGCCACAGGTGCCGCGCGAGTCGCAGCCCCCAGATGCCGCCACCGGCGGCCACGAGCGCGCGATTCAGTTCCGAGCCGGTTGCCAGCACGGCGACGAACATGGCTACGCAGCCGAGCGTCGCGGCCCAGACCGGATCGATCATCCCGGCGTTCCGGGAATGCAATTGGGTAATCCACACTGCCGTGAAGGACACGATCAGTCCGACGAAGGCGAGGAGGGCAACGGCGACGGCGGGCATACGGGCTCCGGGGACGCGATATCCCCTTATACGGAGCCGGAGACCGAACGGATGCAACCGGATGCGACGAGATGCGGCGCGATCCCGTCGAGCGTGAAAGCAACGGGCGGCACGCTGCCGCGCTTTACGCGTTGAGCGCGCGTTGCACGCGTCAGGCGATGTGCATCGAGCCGGTGGCGAGCACAGGCCCGGTGGGTTGGCCGCTCGGCGAGCCGCCGCGAGGCTCGAGCGACACGGCGAGCACCGCGCGTGCACCGAGTTGCGCGACGATCGCTTGCGGCAGCGTCATCGACGCCGGTGCGTTCGACGCGAATACGCCGAGTGAGATCGGCTTCGCATTCGGCGGGATCAGCCACAGTTCCGTCGAGCGATCCGCGGCGACCGGCGGCGTGTTCGCGGGCACCACGACCATCCGGGCACGGCGCAAGTCGACCGTGGCGGTCCATCGTGCAACGCCATCCGCTTGTGCGAGCGTGGCCGCCATGTAGCTGCTGTCGACGGCAGCGGGGCGCTGCGGCGCTTCGCCCACCCGGATCACATTGACCGTGAGCAGCCCCAGCGCCGCCGCGCTCGCGCCAATGCCGACCCAGCGCCACAATGGCAGGCTGTTCCACCAGCCGCCGGCTGGCGCGGAGCGGCGTGCGCGCGGCGGCGGGATGAAGCCCAGGTCGTGCTGGATCCTCGTCCAGATTCGCGCGGGCGGGTCGACGGGCGTGACGTCGTCCGCGAGCGGGGCGAGGCGGCGCTGCCAGCGATCGAGCGTGGCTTGCAACGCCGGATCGCGAGCGGCGGACTGCTCCAGCTCGCGGCGTGCGTCTGCGTCGAGCACGCCGAGGGCGTATTCTGCGCAGCGCAATTCGGAATCGTGATCGGCCGGCGTATTCATTGCTCCAGGCACACCTTCAGCTGCATCAGGCTGCGCCGGATCCAGCTCTTCATGGTTCCGAGCGGCACGCGCAGCCGCGCTGCCAGCTCACTGTAGGTCGCACCGCTGAAGAAGGCCTCGCGCACCGCGCGGCCTTGCTGCGGATCGAGTTGCGCCAGGCAGCGCTCGAGGCGCTGGCGCTCCTGCGTCGCCTCCGCCAGCGCGGCGGGCGTCGGATCCTCGTCGGGAAGCTCCAGCACCTGTTCGTCGTCGAGCTGCGCGTCGCGATGCTGCCGCAAACGGTCGATCGTCCTGTTGCGCGCCAGCGTGATCAGCCACGTCATCGCGCCGCCGCGCGCCGGGTCGAACGCTTCGATGCGTCGCCACGCGGTCGTGTAGACCTCCTGGAGGAGATCCTCGGCTTCCCCGTGATCGTGAAGCATGCGTACGATTGTTCCGAACACGCGCGACGCGGTCAGCCGGTACAACTCCGCGAAAGCCGCCTGATCGCCGGCTGCTGCCTGAAGCATCACCCTATTCAGATGTTCGCGGCGCGCGACATCCGCATCGGCGTCGCGCGAAGGGGCTGACTGGTCGAAACCTTTGGCACCGTTCGGCGTGTCGCTCATGCGAAGTGGGTGGCGCGGATCGCCATGGTGTGAATGTCGAGCGAAATATAGCACTGTCGGACGCATTTTGATTGAACGATCTGCGGCCGACCCGCTGCACGTTGTGCCGGGCGACGCGCGTTGTGAGACCCTCAGCCAGATACGAGCGACTCGCACACGGGGATGCAGGCAGCCGCGACATTCGGCGGATGCTGCAGCCCACCGTTGGTTGGGTGCACAATGGCCGGGTTTCGTGCCTGGAGAGCCATTGAATGAAGCGAAGTACCCTTGGTAGACCGCTGCGGACGGCGAGTGTGATCGTTGCGGGCGCAGCACTCCTGCTCGCGGGATGCGCAGGCCTGGCCGGCGGACCGAGCGGCAATGCGCATGTTCCGCAGCCCGCGAGAACCGTTGATCTCGATCGCTACGTCGGCCGATGGTACGAGTTCGCGCGCTACGAGAACCGGTTCGAGCGCGGCTGCGCCGGGGTGACGGCCGAATATGCGAAGCGGGAAGACGGTCTCATCGGCGTGCGCAATACCTGCCACGAAGGTCGACCGGACGGCCGCGCGCGAACCTCCGACGGGCGCGCAAAGATCGTGGCCGATAGCGGCAATGCAAAGCTGAAAGTGTCGTTCTTCGGGCCTTTCTTTTTCGGCGATTACTGGGTGCTCGATCACGCCGACGACTATTCATGGTCGATCGTCGGTGAACCGTCGGGTCGGTTCCTGTGGATCCTGACGCGCGACGCGAAGCCCTCCGCTGAACAGGCCGCGGCGCTTGTTGAGCGGGTCCGGACGCTCGGTTACGACACGACGATGCTGCTGCGCACTGCGCATTAGGGCGACCACACTGCAACCGGCATGCGCGGCCTCATTAGGTGCGGGCAACGCCGCGTTCCGTATGCGCCGTGCCGATGACGGTTGCGAAGGAGAGGAAGCGGAGAGGCTGGTCGAAGACCGAAGTCGCGTGACGTTGCTCGATGCACGTCACGCGAAACGGCGTCAGCCTCGACGGCGCAAGACACGCGCGGGGCTGATCGATGCAACCGGCGCCTGCGTACCCGTTCTGTTCATCGGGGCGTTGTGTTCGCGCCCGATACCGGGCGCGAACCGGTCGGGGGCTAGACCTGTCCGCGATTGCGCGAGTTCACCGCGACCACCGCGGGCGACTCGGCCAGCGGGACAAAATGTCGGGTGGTGCCGTCCAGCGCGTCGATGCCGCCTGTCTCGATGTCGTAGACCCAGCCGTGCAGATTCAGGCGTCCTTGCTCCAGCGCAAGCGCGACGGAAGGGTGAGTGCGCAGGTTGGCAAGCTGCGCGATCACGTTTTCGCGCACGAGCCCGTCGAGCTTCGCGCGCGGCGAGTCGTATTCATGCGCGGCGTTGATGACTTTCGCGGAATCGGCATGACGCAGCCAGTTCGCGACGGCCGGCAGATGATCGAGGCAGGTGCAGCGCGAAATCGCGCCCATCGCACCGCAATCGGAGTGGCCGCAGATCACGATATCCCGAACGCCGAGAACGGCGACCGCGTATTCCACGGTGGCCGACACGCCGCCAGGTTCCGGGCCGTACGACGGCACGATATTGCCCGCATTGCGGATCACGAACAGTTCGCCCGGCTCGCGCTGAGTGAGCAGCTCAGGTACGACTCGGCTGTCGGAGCACGTGACGAACAGCGCCTTGGGGTTCTGTGACGTCGCGAGTTGTTTGAAAAGCGCCTCACGTTGCGGGTAGATGTCGCGCTGAAAACGCAGAAAACCGTCGATGATGTCTTGCATGCTCGCTCCAGAACTTCAGTCGAATGATCAGCGCAGTAGCGGCAGGTACGCCTGCGCGGCGAGCATCATAATGCATGTCCGGCGAGCGTGGGTATGGTGCGCAGCATCGCGCGAGACCCACCCAGGTACGGGGGCGAATAGCAGTTCAACTTGACATAATGCTGACTATCGATTTTTTATGGTCACAAGAAAACACCATCTACGAGCCCGGTCTTGGCCGACGCATACGGCGCCGGCGCAACGACTGCAACTCACACGCTTTGTTGCCCCGAGTCGTTGCTTAAAAGTCACTTGCGCACGGATGGTCGCGCAGCGCGTTGACCATGCAGAACGAGACCACGCCTATGCGCGCGCCTGCAACGCCGTGACGAATTTCGACAACCGCTCCCGCCTCCGTAGTCGACTCTCGCTCGCGCAAGCGTCACGGCCCCATTTCAGACAGACCATTAATTCATTTATCAACGACTGGACCGCCGGCGAGTTGATGCTAAAATTGATGCGAAACGACATCAAAGGAGCCATCATGCGTACCACCGTCACCGTCGACGACACTCTGTATGCGCGCGCACTCGAACTTGCCGAGCCGGGTATGTCGCCGGCCGACCTGTTTCGGGCTGCACTAGAAACGTTCGTGCGTGTCCAGGCCGGCCAACGCCTTGCCGCGCTTGGCGGTAGCGCGCCCGACATGCCGGATGTTCCGCGCCGCAACCCGGAGGCAGCCGCCCGATGAGTGTTCTGGTCGACACGTCCGTCTGGGTCGAGCATTTCCGGCGACCGCTACCGGCGCTTATCCAGCTGCTGCGCGTCGATGATGTCTTGACGCATCCATTAGTGATGCTCGAGCTCACGTGCGGGACGCCGCCCGAACCGCGGGCCCGAACCCTAGGATATCTCGCGCTATTGCGCCAAACGCGCCTCGCGACGCCAGGCGAGGTAGCGGACTGGATTGAGCGGGAACAGCTGTATGGGCGCGGATGCGGTGCGGTGGATTGCACGCTGCTGGCGTCGGTGCTGCTGACCCCGAGCACTAAGCTCTGGACGCGCGATCGTCGGCTCGTGCAACTGGCGGAGCAATTCGGGGTTCACTACCTACAGCCAGACCTGCATTGAGCGAAGCAGTTGCCGGCTTCTGCAGTGATGCCACCAAATTCCTTTGCTCGCACTAGCAAGCGCTAGACGGCCACAATGCAGGCAGCGGATCGTAATCGCCCCTATAGCCTGCCCCGCAGCGACCACGGCCATCACACAACATGGCCGATTTTCGGCAGATTCTCGCGCAGCGTTAGAATATCGCCCCTTCTCATGTGAGATCAAAATGTCCTGGTTCGTTTACGAAGTACCCGAATACCACGAAGACGCCGCGCGCATCGAACCCTTCAGCGACCTGCGTAGCCGTGTGCTGAAAGTCGGTGGCCTGGCCATGGCGGACGAACTGGAAAGCGTTCGCGAGAATGCCGCGGCGACAGCGGACACGCCCGAGCGCCCCCTGCGGACTCCGGAGAATCCGCAGGTCTTTCCGATTCCTTACGCCGACTCCATGATCCTGGTCGGGTTCATCTTCGATCTGAAACGCGAATTCCGGCAACTGGTCGTGTCACCCGTGGAAATGCCCTGGCTGAAAGACGCGTAAAAGGTGGTCGGAACGGAAGCCAACGGAAGAGTTGCTCCTGTTCTTGAGGCCGGGGTGCGAATATCCTGCGCACGCTTTCCAATACACATGCGTCGAGTTGGAACCACACTTCGGACTGAATCGAGCTGCGCAGCTACTAAAACAGGGGGAGCTGCCGTGGGCCGCGACAGGGTACCGAGACGTGTTCGCCATCTTTCCCTGCACGTTGCATCCAGGCCACCACGGGGACGTGCGCCCCATCGACGATTTAGCTTATGTAAAATCGAAGAGGAATGCGAACCATGTGGCTCCATGACGCGCCGTATGGAACTCGAGCACTGACACTGGCAACCAGATCTCGGTGAACCATCTCTCGTGGACAGATCGCACGTCGTTGACGCTGTCGATCGTACCGTCCCACGACCTACCGGCGTGTTCTGGTGCGCGTTTCGCTCGACGACGATGTCCGAGTTTGCGATCTAAAGGTTCGGCGCGGTTGCGGCGAACCCGCGCGTGACGAACGGATGCTCCATGCAATCGCCGTCAAGGGTTTCCCCACGTGACATCAAGCACCGTTAGCGCGGCTTGTGCAGCGCCAGTCTCAGGGCCTTGCGCAGACGATGGCGGTGAGAATGAACGGAATGACCTGATGCGCGACGGCCTTGCTGCCCGCAAGCCGAGAATGCTCTTCGACCGAATCGATCGGCGCCTTGACGACGACGCCGTAAATCGAGCCCGGCAGAGGGTGGCCGCTTCCTTGCCTGAACAGCGCGTCATACTGCTCATAGGCGAATACGGCATAGACGCTGAAGCCGAACACCGTGAGCGCGGCGTCACTGGTAGGCCGAAATGCGTTGATCGAATTCTGTTCGACCCGCATCGGATCGCGATCGATATAGCCGTGATTGAACAGGCGCACGATGAACGCGTGCGCGTTGGTTTTACAGTCGAACTGCGCGTCTAGCGCATACGCGTGGCTCGGCGCGGGGGCGAGCCAGACTCCGCCCGCAAAGAATGCGGCCAGTGCATTGAGGATGATTTTTCTCATGGCAGTTTGCGCGAACCTGATAGGTCCGCCGTGCTCGTCACCCGTACCACGTGCCCCGATTGGACAGGCACGCTCCAATCCGCGATCTTTCTGCCGATCTTGTCGCGCAGGTGCATGCCGACCGCCTTGCGATCCGACAACAGCGAGGCTGATGCCGCGGCGACAAGCGCGGCGGATAGAACCCGTGTGATTGCATTCATGGTGGCGCTCCGTTTCGGTGACGACGGCCCGACCGTAAGCGATGTAACGCGTCGCATCCCGAGTCGTCCTGCGCGCTATGGCCACATGGACCCCGGCGCTTGATCCGAACGTGCGCCCGATCACTCGAAGCCGAACCGCACCCGCCAACCTCCGATTTGCGAAACGATTTCCATGACGAATCGCAGTGCGCCGGCGCCGGCGCGCGCGTATCTCGCAGGCTCATCCCCAGCGCTACTGCTCGGTCTGCTGCCGCAAGTATTCGTCATATTTCATCTGCATGTACTGTTGCCGATCCATTTCATGCAGTTGTCGCGGATATCGCTCGCTGGCGTCGAACCAGTCGGTCAGGCGTTGCTCGAGTCGCTTGCCGGGCGGGCTGGACAGCGCGCCGAGATACGCATCGATGGCCAGGTAGTAGCGCATCGTGTTGCGCTCCATGAGGCCGCGCATCCCGCCGATGTATTCCGCCTGAGCCGCGGACGGATCGGCGATGTTGGTGAAGCCAACCTTGCCGCGACCGAAGGCGGCCAGATAGGTTTTCATCGCAAGACGACCGATCATGCCGTAACTATAGGCATAGGTCAGATGCAGAAACGTGCGATTGTCGCCAAGCGCCACCGCTTCCAGCGCAATCCGATAATCGCGGGTGTTCAATGGTCCCCGGTCCGCATGGAGCTTGACCTGCAGGTATCCCGGGCCGGTGGTCGCCGCGTCGTATTCGAATTGCACCCGGTAAGTCGTGCTGAGCTCCTCGGCAACTTCCTTCTTGCTGACGTTCACGATCAGCATATTGCCGCCGCCGGCGTCGGTAGTACGGCAATACTTGATATTGGGGTGCAGGATTAATGCGTCGCACCAGTTCAACGGGCCTCGCGAAGGGTCATTGAACGCGCCGTTGACGGTCGCGAACGGGTAGGCCGTCACCGCGTAGACCTCACCCTTGAGCGTGGAAGACGATTCTTCCGAGTCGAGATACAACGGGCGCTCGAACTGGTTGTGATCGAGCCGGGGAATCAGTTGCCGGTAAGCCTCTCGCAAGTTGGCCGCCTTGTCCGCACCGTCCGCAGGCGTCCCTCCCAGGCATGGCAGGCTGCACGCCATCAACATCGACGCCATCAGCGCCACCTTGCGTAGCGCGTGGCTGGTTGGGCTTCCGGCAGATGCACTCATCGATTTGCTCCGGCTCGCGACGGCATGCACGTTAGGCTGATCGAACGCGAGACATTTCTTTCGTCGACGCGGCTGGCGGATGTCGCCGCGCGTCGCGGCGCGCACGGGCATGCCCGGCGCCAATACATTGGGTGAAAGACCTGCGCAGGATCCGCGCCTCTACGTTCTGTCCTGCAATCTGCGATACGAGGTAACGCCCGACTGCGGCGATTGTGCGGCGATGGATGCCGCAGTATCGCGGCATCCATCTGTCGCGGCCGACACAGCGATCAATGCGTCTTCTTCGCTTGCTTCGCCTGCTGCCTGATCGCTTCCTTGGCGTCGCCGTACTTCTTCTGCACTTCTCCGACTGCTTGCTGGGCATCGCCTTTGACTTCCTGCTTCGTGTCGCCAGTGGCTCGGCCAATTTCCTCGTTGACCTTGCCCTTTGCCTTCTCCGCGACGCCCTTGACTTGATCCTTGTTCATTGCGAATGCTCCGGTCACAGCTGCTGGATGGATGACCTGCCGCCCGTCGCGATGAGCGCATCGAGCGATGCACGCGATACGGCAGAATCTGAAAAAGCAGCAATCGCTCACCGCATTCCGCAGTCACGCTGGCGCGTGCATGGCGGAATGCCGGCCGAGCCTCCTGCTGACGTGCCGCTACATCGGCGGCGTATTACCCGAATGAAGCGCCCCGCCCCATTGCGAATCCGCCACCGCAGGCCAATGGTCCTTGTCGAATCCGGATGCGCTCTTCATCCGTTCTTCTGTTACGTCGAGCCGGAAGCATTTCTTGCCGGTATCGAGGGTGAACGCGCTCCACGGCACTGCGAAAAGTTTGTCGCCTATCCCGAGGAAACCGCCACACGACAGCACGGCGTACGCGATCCGGCCGCTGCCAACGTCTAGCATGATGTCTACGACCTTCCCGATCTCCTTGCCATCGGATGACAAGACGTTATCGCCGGTCAGCGTGGTAGCCGCCATGACATCAGGACCAGGCCCGCCTGTGGTGGTTGCGCGACCGATGATGCGGGCGCCGCTGCCGTTGCTCGGAAGTGGATTGCTGGGAGAAACAGGTGTCATGATCAGCTCCGGTATTCGTTGCACGAATTGCCGGCGAGCGTCGCCGGCCAGCGTGACGGTGCGAAGCGCGCGCCGATCGGGCTCTGTTCCGAGCCGGGACGATGCGCGCTTCGCCTGCAATCGCCCGCCGTCATTCGGGCCGAAACATTCTCGATTCGAGCAGCGTTTCGGGCTGAAATGCGCGCTGGTTTCCGCGCTATGCCCAGCCTGGATCATTGCCGTATCACACTGCGCATCGCCTCGAGCAGCACCGGCTTTCTGCCCTGGTATCCATTGCTGTCGGCGAGATGACATTGGAAGCGCGACGCATGTATGATGCGCGTCGACGTGCCGTGCCGAGGCTCCCCCTGTGTCGATGTGTGCTCGGTGCGCGTACCGGGCATGCGGCTGGAGAACACATCCGAACTGTCGTGGCATGCGTACCAGTCAACTCAACCTACCCTATGTGCGAGCAGCCCGGGAGTCGGTACGCTGCCGTACCCATGCGGGAACGGCAGTGATGCGGTCGCATCGTGGGAGCGGTCACAGATCGCCTGTTGACACGCTGCCTTGGTCTCAAGCGTCGATTGAAAACGGCATGCCGATTTTCGATCCATGCGGACATCGACAATGGCGTATGCGCCTCCACCCTCCGCATGCCGGGGTCACTCAAGACAAGTCGGGAACGGTCAGCCGGTAGCGGGCGACTTAACCGAAGTGATTCGGCGATTCGGGGATGGAAAGCGTGTTGCCGGTCAGTCCCGGTCGCTGCGCATCGTGAGAAATCATGCCGTCCTCCAGGATCGCGCACATTGCGACGAGCAGCATGATCGCGACGGCCACGAGTCCCGCATAGCCGATGATCTTGAGCGTCTTCATTTTGCTTCCTGCGATAAACGATGGCTGTCGCGACCTGGATCGTTTTGATCGCGGTCGTTGACCAGCCATCGCGTGACGAGCACGTAAACGCGATGCCCTATCTCAATCCCAAGTAGCCGAGGACGAACAGAACGATGACCACGGCTCCAACGAGCCAGACAATGTTGTACATGGCAACTCCCCTCAAGTTAGACGCCGACCTGATCTGCTGCGCGGCTTGTGGGCCACGGAGCCACGCGGGCGAAGCTTCCAGCGATACCCGACGTTTTTCCGCAGCAAAGACTTGCGCGATTGAGCCGGTTATCGGTTCGAAGGCGCGCCTCGCGACGGGGGCCGGGAACCCGATGCGCGAAGGACGCAACTCGACGTTCTCGCATCCGATAGCGGATGTCTGTACGGTAGTAGCCGCAGTGAGGTTGCACGATGCGGAAGCACCGTGCGAGAGGGGAATAGCCCCCCTCGTGAAGCCTCCGTGTCCAATCAGGCTTTTTTGACAGCTTCCTTGGCGTCGCCAAGATTCTTGCGCGCCTGGCCGGCTGCTTGCTGGAGATCGCCTTTGACTTCCTGTTTCGTGTTGTGCGTGGCACGGCCAATGACCTCATTCACCTTGCCTTTGACCTTCTCCGCAGTTCCCTTGACTTGATCCTTGTTCATGGTAAAGCTCCAATACGTAACTGATCTGTGGATGCTGCTGCTATCTATTGCCGTCAGGTGATGACACCGTCCGACCGGTGAATCTATATTCGATAAAAATCATCAGATATCCATATTTTTACCGGCTGGCGAGGGCGTTTCAATGTGCGGGCGGACGATTCATGGCGACGTCTCGGGTCGCTGACCAGTACGGCTGCCGATTGTAGAACTTGTGAAGCGACGAACCCCACTGCTCATCCGCCATCGACGGCCAATGGTCCTTGTCGAACGCGGGGGCATTTTTCACGTGGTCCGCGGTAACGTCGAGCCGGAAGCATTTTTCGTCCGTGTCCAGGGTCAGCGCACTCCACGGAATGGCGTAAAGTTTGCCGCCGATGCCGAGAAAGCCCCCGCTTGACAGCACGGCATAGGCAACCCGGCCGCTGCGTACGTCCAGCATGATGTCTGAAATCTTCCCGATCTCCAGCCGGTCGGACGTGAAGAGCTTGTTTCCCTTGAGCGTATCGGCTTCCATCACGTTGGGGCCGGGCCCGTCGCCGGCCCCGCTGCCGACAATCGCCGCACCCGTATCGCTGGTCGATGGCCGATGGGTCGGGTCTAGTATCGTCATGATTCCCTCCTGGTTTCATTTCGCGGTACGCCGGAGCGGATCGCCGGCTCGCCGTGATGGACGGCACACACCGGTCACGCGATATGAACGGTTACGTGCCGGACAGGTGTCGCCTCTGGCCGCCCTACCCGTTGCGCACCTGCCGCTCACGCTGAGCGCCCGGTGCATCGTAAAGGGAGAGCGAGTTGCAACGATGCGCGGTGCCGGGATACGAAGTCGGTACGGCGCCGTACCGGGCCGCGAGAATGAACGATCGGAGCCGATGCTCAGATGAAAACGAACATCGCGATCACGGCGGCGCCCATCACACCGGTTGAAAGCCATCCCACCCACCGCAGCAGCACGGGCGTGACGAAGGCGCCCATGACCTTTGGGTTCGACGCCATCAGCATCATCAGCACCATGATCGGTACCGACGTGACGCCGTTGATGACCGCGCTCCAGAACAGCGCCTTGATCGGGTCGATCGACGTGAAATCGAGCGCGAGGCCCACGACGGTCGCGAGCACGACGATCGCGTAGAACCGTTTCGCCAGTTGCGGCTCGAGCGCGAGGCTGTTCTTCCACTTGAACGTGCCGGCCATCGCGTAGGCCGCCGAGCCGGCCAGCACCGGCAGCGCGAGCAGCCCCGTGCCGATGATGCCGAGACTGAAGAGCAGGAACGCAAACTGCCCTGCGATCGGTTTCAATGAGGAGGCGGCCTGCGCCGACGTCTGGATGTCGGTGATATGGTGCGCATGCAGCGTGACCGCAGTCGTGAGAATGATGAAGAACGCAACGAGATTGGAAAATGCCATTCCGATCGACGTATCAAGGCGGATGCGGCTCAGGTTTGCCGGCCCTTGCGACGGCATTTTCGTCAGCGCCTGCTGTCCCTCCTTAGCCTGCAGTTCCTCGACCTCCTGTGACGCCTGCCAGAAGAACAGATACGGGCTGATGGTGGTGCCGAACACGGCGACTACCGTCGTGATGTAGCCGGTGCTCCACGAGCCGTGCGGAAGTACCGTGTGCAGCGCCACGGTCGCCCATGGGATCTGGACCGCAAAGATCACGCCGACGTAGGCGAACAGCGCCAGGGTGAGCCACTTGAGGATGCGGACATACCTGCGGTACGGCACGAACATCTGTAACACCAGCGAAAACACGCCTAACCCGACCGTGTAAGCCCGCGTGGGGCCGCCGACCAGCAGGTTGACGGCTGCGCCCATGGCCGTCAGGTCGGCCGCGATATTGATCGTGTTCGCCACCAGCAGGAGGATGACGGTGCCATACAGCAGCCACCGCGGGTAATGACGTCGCAGATTCGTCGCGAGACCATGGCCGCTCACCCGGCCGATCCTCGCGCTCACGACCTGAATGGCAACCATCAGCGGATAGGTCAGCAGGACGGTCCACAGCATGTCGAAGCCGAATTGCGCACCCGCCTGCGAATAGGTGGCGATGCCGCTCGGATCGTCGTCCGCCGCACCGGTGATCAGTCCAGGTCCGAGCTTCGTCAGCCACGAGTCGGCCTGGCTATCGACATCGCTGCTGAGTTTTTCGGACGGATCCTTGTCGTATTCCATAACCGTCCCAAGCGGCGCGCCAACTGTTGATTGCATGAGCGAATCCGCTATTCATGCCGCGTACCGGTCTTGGTTTGGCACCCGCAGTGATTGACCAGGGCGCCACCGCGAACGCGTGCGGTGTGCCGCCGCTTGAACTGTGCCGGGACAGCTTTCCATTGCTAAGCCGTAACGTCGGACATGATGAAACGAGCCTCAAGGAACCTGGCCGGCCGGGTTCACGTGATGACCGCAGCCGACCTACCATCCTTCCCGTTGCCCGGACCCATGCGCCCCCTGGTCATCGGCACGCCCGGAGTGATTCATGTGGTCACGGGAAGGGCCGCGTTGATTCCACCCGCTTTCGTGACCACCACCGTACGAGCCGCCATACCCCCCGCCTCGATCACCACGATAGCCGTCGCCGGGTACCCAAAGGCATCCGGCAAGCATGGTTGCAATAGCCGCAAGACCGACATAGATAGATGAACGCATGTTGCTCTCCTTACCAGTCGCATTCGAGTGTGGCGCTTCGTTTGATCGACCGGAGACGAATGACGGAATCATTCTCCACAGATGTGAACCACGTCGATGTTCGTGAAGAGATCGCTCACGAATGCATGGTTGCGGGAAACATCCTCCTGTAGACGAGGTTGCGTGTCTGTACGATGAAGGACGCTTGTAGCGGCTGACCGGTGGAAGCGCTTTGTCGCCATCGTGGTTCTCCGCAATGCGGTTTGACATACGTTGCCGGACCGGTTGCACGACATTGACCGACACGGGCCAACCTTGTTGTCGGCTTGCCAAAATCGACATGCCGGACGTGACGCGAGCCGACGATCGACATTCCGCCCACACGGCTCGCGTGCTGCAAAGCTGAACGAGACGCGGGCCAGGGCGGATTTTGCGTCTTTGTACGCTGTCGTACCGCGTCCGCAGCCGCCCTGGCGTAGCGTCGGAAACGCCATCAACAACCAGGAGACGACGATGCTGAGACGAACATTCATATTGGGTACGCCGGGATCCATCCTTGCCATTTCCCTTGCGGTTTCGGGTTGCACGACGACCGGCACATCCGACGCCAGCGGCCACCAGGCCGACAAACGCCGCACCATCGATGCAGGCGTCGACTCGACCCTTGCACGCCTTTACACGACCGCCAAAGGGTCGCGTGAACTCGTCGGCAAGGCACGCGGCGTGCTGGTATTCCCGTCCGTCATTGCGGCCGGCTTCGTCCTCGGCGGCCAGTACGGTGAAGGATCGCTGCGCGTTGCCGGCAGCACGGTCGGGTACTACAGCACCACGACCGGCTCGATCGGGCTGCAGATCGGCGCGCAATCGAAAGCCATCATTTTCCTGTTCATGACCGCGGATGCGCTTGATCGCTTCCGTAACAGCGAAGGCTGGTCGGTGGGCGGCGACGCATCGGTGGCGGTACTGAAAGTCGGCGCGAACGGCAATGTCGACACCAGCACCGCGACCGCGCCGATCGAAGCGTTCGTCCTGACGAACAGCGGGTTGATGGCCGGTGTGACGCTCGAGGGAACGAAGATCACGAAGCTGACTGCGCTGTAGCGCTCACGCTCAAGTCCTGCTGGGTGAACGAACCGGCCAACACGTCGATCCGATGGCGCGGCGGCAGATCAGAGTTCAACACGCCTGATACGCACATCGGCGTGCTCGTGCGCGGAGTTTGTCCGGCAACGTACCGGACGCGCGCGAGTCATCGCGGCACACCGTTCCGCGGTCGACGCGGAGTTGGCCTGGCGACCGCGATTTCCCGTCGAACGCTCCGTGAAATATTGGTTCCGTATCGAGCGCGCGCGATTGCGCGCACCTTGATGAGACATGTGTCGGCACTATAATTTTCGAAGGTAGGCTCGTATTCGAACGGCCACCCCGCGCTCATCGATAAAAGGGACACATTGCCGCCTTCCGCCGATTCCCGCAGCGCCCACGTCTGCCGGATGCTCGTTCGTCAGCCGGACGCAAGCGCAGGAGCCACACATGCAGGACAACCCGCCCCTTACCGAAAATCACCTGCTTGCCGCGCTGCCGGAAAACGAGCGCGCCCACTTCGCTGAACACCTGACGCTCGTCGAGATGCCGTTGGGAAAAGTGCTGTACGAGTCGGGTGGCCAGCTTCATCACGTCTTTTTTCCGACCACGTCGATCGTTTCGTTGCTGTATGTGATGGAGGACGGCTCGTCCGCTGAAATCGCGATCGTCGGGCATGAAGGCATGATTGGCGTGTCGTTGTTCATGGGCGGCGAAACGACCCCGAGTCGCGCCGTCGTGCAAAGCGCGGGGCAAGCTTACCGGCTCGACGCGAGCATCCTGAAAGAAGAATTCCGGCGCGGCAACGCGATGCAACGCCTGTTGTTGCGCTATACCCAGGCGCTCATCACGCAGATGGCTCAGACCGCGGTATGTAACCGGCATCACTCGATCGATCAGCAACTGTGCCGCTGGCTGCTGCTCAGCCTCGACCGCCTGCCTTCGAATCAGCTGCGCATGACGCAGGAACTGATCGCCAACATGCTGGGCGTGCGCCGGTCGGGCGTGACGGAAGCGGCATTGAAGCTGCAGGACGCGGGCCTCATCCGCTACAACTACGGCCATATCGAGGTGCTGGACCGGCCCGGGCTCGAAGAGCGCGTGTGCGAGTGCTACGGCGTGGTCAAGCGCGAATTCGATCGCCTGCTGCCCGATCTGAAGCGACTCTAGCCGCCTCTGCACCGCAGCGCGGCGCGAACGACTCCGAATGCTCGATTCCGTGACCATGCGACTGCCGGTGCGATGGAAGTCCTGCCCGACCTCGTCTCATCCGACCACCCAGTACGGCGTCCGGTTGTAGTACTGGTGAAGCGACAATCCCCACTGTGATTGCGTCATCACCGGCCAATGCTCGTCGTCGAAGCCCGGGGTGCCCTTGACGTGGGCGGCGGTCACGTCCAGATGGAAACATTTGTCGTCGGTATCGTATTCCATCGCACTCCACGGAATGGCGCAAAGCATCTCGCCCGTTCCTCCGCTGCAAACAACCGCGTAGGCAATTTTGCGTTGGTGCAAGTCGAGCACGATGTCGAAAACATTCCCGATATCCTCGCCGTCCGACGCGATGATCCTGCTGCCCTTCAGCGCATCCGCGGTCGTCACCATATGACCGGATTCATCGCCGGTATCGCATTCGACAAGCTTGCCCCCGTTGCTATCATCCCCAGATCGATTCGGGATGTTGAGCATTCTCATGATGTCCTCCTTGGACAAGATCCGGGAATATCCATGGTGTACACAGTCTCGACATTGACACTCAACGCACGAGAAGACGCTGCGCGCACCGGCATCGGAAGTCGGTACGGTTCCGCACCTGGACACACCGGGAATATCGGCTTGCCGTCGCTCTGACAGATACCACTGCGTTCATCGGTATCGCTGAATACGGGTGACAACTCGATGGGTCCTCGTCACGCAAGGCTCCAATCAGCGCCGCGCAACCTGCGTTAACGGGTGCTTGATCTGCGACGACTTCCGGTGATGCTTTCGATGGGCCGGGGTGGCAATCATCGCGGTGACACCGCCTATCGACGGCGGATCGCTGGCGGGGAACGTCCCCCAGACGGCCTCGTCGACGGTGCGTTCGCTCTTGGCGCCATTCGTATGCTGCTCTCGATACCTCTGCGCATAACCGCCTCCATGGTGCTGAGTGCCGGACGAGGCCGGCCCGGATTCGACGGGCTGCGTGCCGGCAACACGCCAGCGTGGAATGCCGCCGGTCACGACGCCAGCACAGGCCCGATTTGAAAGCTCCACCGGGCACGCGCGCGGCTTGCGTCGCTGCCGGATCGGCCATGATCTCGACTCATCCGGACTGCGCCGACAAGCGCGCATGCCGGTCCGCGCAAGCGCAAGGCGATTCCGGTTCCACTCGCCAGGTGGACCGGCAAACCGTTCGGCATCGGACAGACTGAGCCCCCGCATCCCGCGTAGAGCTGGGCTACCGGGCCGAATCCGCCGCCGACCGGATGCGTCGCGGTACGTCGACTCCTTCCCGATTTTTTACCAGGATCCGCCATGACACTCGCTCGTCTCGCCCTCCCCCGACAGATTGCCGGCGCGTTCGCCGTGGCGGCAACAGTCGCCCTCGGCGCAGCCGTCTTCTCCCCGCTCTCGATTGCCGCCGGCCCCGCACCGGATCAATCACAGCCCCACGTCATGACCGTCGCGGCCCAAAAGTCGGTCGACGGGCGCATCAACAGCCTGCACCAACGACTTGGCATCACACCTGGCCAGGAATCCCTGTGGCAGCCGGTCGCGCAGGTCATGCGCGATAACGCGAACGCGATGGAATCGCTCAGGAAGATCCGTAGCGATCACGCGAGCACCATGAGCGCGATGGACGACCTCCATTCCTATGGCGATGTTGCCAACGCGCACGCCGATGGCGTCAAAAAGCTGACCACGGCATTTCAACCGCTATATGACAGCATGTCCGATACGCAAAAGCGGAGCGCGGATGCGATTTTCCGTGGCAATGGTCGTCACCTGATCAAGAAACAATAGTTCCGGACCTTCCGCTGATACCGGCTATCCATGTCAGTCACGGACCAGCGGATCGCTGATCGACCGTACACAGGAGAACATGATGGACGTTTCTATCGGACACGCACGTCGAAACATAATGGCGCCGAGATCGGGCATGCGACTCGTCGGCCTGATCGTCGCGATCGGCTGCCTTTTCGCCGCACCGCAGTTGCATGCGGAGAGAATGAATCACGGTTGGGACCAGAGCAATCACGCGCGTATGAGACATCAGGGTGGTCGCCACTACGACCATTACCGGAACGGCGGCCACGACGGTTATAACGGCGACGAGGAGTATGCGTATGGCGCGCCTCCGATGGTTTACGCGCCGGCACCGGCACCGGGCATCTCGCTGTTCATACCGCTGCGGCTGCGTTGAGACACGAACCGAATCCGGCAGCCTCGGTCGCCCGGCAGCCCGTCGACGTGGCGATCCCCACTGCTTCGCGATCCTGACGACGAAGACCGAGAGGATGTTCCGCGACGTGCCGGGAAGGACGGCTCGCCGCCGGATGGCCCCCCCGTGCTCGAACCGGTGCACGCTTTGTACGGTTTCGTACCGCATCGGCCATTCGTCGCGTGTAGCGTTTCAAATATGCCGGCCATCCGAGGGAACGCGCTCGGCAAGAAACGCTCTGCATCGGCTGACGAACGGCTGGATACCACCGCATGGCAGGCATGTCAGCCGGATCACCGAAGCGCCGGGCATCGCTCTGGCGAGGACATCATGTTGCGAAGCATTCGAAGGTTGCACGGAGACACGGTTCGAGCGAAGGACGGCGATATCGGGCACATCCACCAGGCCTACTTCGACGATGACAACTGGTGCATCCGTTACCTCGTCGTCGAGACGGGCGACTGGCTGCACGACAGGCAGGTGCTGGTTTCGCCGTATTCCGTCACGCATGCCGACCCTGAAACTCGCACGCTATACGTCAGCCTGACGCAACAGCAGGTGAGAGACAGCCCGAACGTGGACACGCACAAGCCGGTATCCCGCCAGCACGAAATCGAGATCCTGCGTTACTACAACTACCCGACTTACTGGGGCGGCCCGAACCTTTGGGGAATGGGCGCGTACCCGGCTTTCGATCCTGCCGGGCCGTCGCAGGACCCTGAAGCGGGCGATCCGCTTTTCTCGCATACCGCGCCGGCCAGCGCAGCGGCGGATACGCATCTGCACAGCACCGGCGAGGTCGACGGATATCGGCTCGACGCCACGGACGGACATATCGGCCACGTGTCGGACTTCATTTACGACGACGAAGCGTGGGTGATCCGCTACCTGGCGATCGACACGTCGAGCTGGTGGTCGACCGGCAAGGAAGTGCTGGTCGCGACCCACTGGCTCGACCAGGTGGACTGGTCAACGGAAACGGTATCGACCACGCTCACGCGCGATGCAATCCGCCGGAGCCCTCTATACGACGATTCGCAGCTCGTTCATCGCAGCTACGAAATCGAGTTGCACGACTTCTACGGCAAGCACGGCTATTGGCACGGAGACCGATGACGCAGACCGGTAACGCAGACCCGCGCAACGGGTAGCCAACGCAACCACCATGCCGTACGGGATTTCCCGTGACCGGACGCCAGGGAGCAACTGCATGACCTCAGCCGTTTTCCCGCCAACCGAAGATTCGGCACTCGATACGCTTTGCATCAATACGCTGCGCTTCCTGTCGATCGATGCCGTGCAGAAAGCGGCGAGCGGTCATCCGGGCTTGCCGCTGGGCGCAGCACCGATGGCCTATGCATTATGGATGCGCCATCTCAAGCATCATCCCGCCAATCCGGCGTGGCTTGATCGGGATCGCTTCGTCCTGTCGGCCGGACATGGCTCGATGCTGTTGTACAGTCTGCTTCACCTGACCGGCTACGACCTGCCACTCGACCAGATCGGTCGCTTCCGGCAATCGGGCAGCCTCACGCCCGGCCATCCGGAGCGCGGCCTGACGCCCGGCGTCGAAACGACAACCGGCCCGCTCGGCCAGGGCTTCGCCAACGCCGTCGGTATGGCGATTGCGGAGACACAGCTTGCTGCATGCTACAACCGCCCCGGCTTCGAGATCGTCGATCACCACACCTACGCGCTCGTCAGCGACGGCGACCTGATGGAAGGCGTCGCAGCGGAAGCCGCATCGCTGGCCGGCCATCTCCGGCTCGGCAAGCTGATCTGCCTGTACGACGACAATCGGGTCACGCTGTCCGCCGGTACCGCGATCACCTTCACCGAAGATCGCGCGCAACGGTTCGACGCCTACGGCTGGCATACCGAAACGGTCGACGACGGCAACGATCTGGCCGCCATCGACGCGGCGTTGGTCAACGCGCGTGCCGAGCAACTGCGTCCGTCGTTGATCCTCGTGCGCACGCATCTCGGCTACGGCTCGCCCAACCGGCAAGATACCTACCAGGCTCACGGATCGCCGCTCGGCGACGCCGAGGTGCGCCTGACCAAGCACAACGTCGGCTGGCCGCCCGACCCCGCGTTTCATATCCCTGCACCAGCGCTCGCGCATTTTCGTCGTGCACTGACGGAGGGGCGAGCCCGGGAAGAGCACTGGAACGCAATGTTCGCAGCCTATGCGCGCGCGTTTCCCGAGCTGTCCGAGGCGCTGCTGAACACGATGCGCGGCACGCTGCCCGACAGGTGGGATCGTGATATCCCGGTCTTTCCGGCCGATCCGAAAGGCATTGCGACGCGGGTTGCATCCGGAAAGGTGCTGAATGCCCTCGCCTCCCGCGTCCCTTCGCTCGTCGGCGGCTCCGCCGATCTGAATCCTTCCACTTTCACCGGGCTGACCGGGTTCGGCGATTTCGAGGCCACCGGCGTGAACGCGCTCGACCGGCAAGGCTCCGATGGCGGCGGCTGGAGCCGCAGCGGCCGCAATCTGCATTTCGGCGTGCGCGAGCACGCGATGGGCGCGATCCTGAACGGCCTGGCAACCCACGGCGGCATCCTGCCGTTCGGCGCGACTTTCCTGATCTTTTCCGACTACATGCGTCCGCCGATCCGGCTCGCCGCATTGATGCGCCTGCAGGTGATCTATGTGTTCACGCACGACAGCCTCGCCGTCGGCGAGGACGGTGCGACGCACCAGCCGATGGAACAGCTTGCCAGCCTGCGCGCGGTCCCGGGCCTGCTGGTGATTCGACCGGCCGATGCCAACGAGACGGCCGTCGCATGGCGGGTGGCGCTCGAAGCACGGGAGCGGCCGACCGCGCTGGTCCTGACCCGCCAGGACGTCCCGACGATCGATCGCCTTCGGTTCGCGCCGGCCGAGGGCTTGCGGCGCGGCGGCTACGTGCTGGCCGACGCCCCCGACGGCCACCCCACGCTGATCCTGATCGCGACAGGCTCGGAAGTGGCGCTCGCACTGGCAGCGCACGCCGCACTGCTCGCGCGCGGCGTCGCGGTTCGGGTTGTGTCGCTACCTTGCTGGAGATTATTCGACGCGCAGCCCAAGTCGTATCAGGACGCCGTGCTGCCGAAGTCGGTCGGCGCGCGGCTAGCGATCGAAGCGGGGGTATCGCAAGGCTGGCACCGCTATGTCGGTGATCGTGGCGACGTGCTCAGCATTGCGAGCTTCGGCGCGTCGGCGCCGGGCGACGAACTGATGCGCGATTTCGGCTTCACGGTCGAGAACGTCTGCGATCGCGCGCTGAAACTGCTGGCGTGATCATTGGGCGGGCCGTGCGCGTATCAGGCGTTCGAGCCGCCACCCGCATCGCACGTGCCGGCTTCGAGCACCGCGTCGACCATCGACTGCGCATCGGACACGATGCGCGCCACGTGATCCTCTCCGTTGAAGCTTTCCGCATAGATCCGGTAGAGATCTTCGGTACCCGACGGCCGCGCAACGAACCAGCCGTGTTTCGTCTTAACCTTGATGCCGCCGATCGCGGCCCGATTGCCTGGCGCCCGATCGAGTATCTGGACGATCGCTTCTCCCGCCAGTTCGGTGTGCGTGAATTGGTGCGGCGTCAGCCGCGCCAGCAATGCGCGCTGCTCACGTGTGGCTGCGGCCTGTACCCTCCGTTCGGCGGGCGCGCCGAATTGGTGCGCCAGACCTCGGTAAAGCTCCGCCGGATCGCGGCCGGTTCGGGTCGTCATTTCGGCGGACAGCAACGCGGGAACGATGCCGTCCTTGTCGGTCGTCCAGGGTTGCCCGTCGAGTTGTAGGCACGTGGCCCCCGCACTCTCCTCGCCGGCAAAGCCCAGCGTGCCGTCGAGTATTCCGCCGACGAACCACTTGAAGCCGACGGGCACTTCGTAGACTTCGCGATCGCATGCGCGGGCGACACGATCGATCATCCCGCTGCAGACGACCGACTTGCCGACCGCCGCGCGCGCGGGCCACCTCGACCGATGCGCAAACAGGTAATCGACGAGCACCGCGAGATAGTGATTGGGCGGCAGCAGGCCGTCGCTGCGCGTGACGATCCCGTGCCGGTCGTGGTCTGTATCGCACGCGAACGCGACGTCGAACCGGTCTTTCCGCGCGATCAGGGTCTGCATCGCATACGGCGACGACGGATCCATGCGGATCCGTCCGTCCCAGTCGACGCTCATGAAGCGAAAAGTCGGATCGACTTCCTCGCTGACGATCGCGAGATTCAGGTGGTAACGCTCGGCAATCGCGCGCCAGTAGTGCACCCCGGCTCCGCCGAGCGGATCGACGCCGAGTCGGATCGGCGCGCCGCGCAGGATGTCCATGTCGATGACGTTAGCCAGGTCATCGACATACGTCGCGAGGAAGTCGTACCGGTGCGTCGTGGCGGCATCCGATGCCTTCGACAACGAGACGTGGCGCACGCCTGCGAGCCCCGCTTCGAGCAGATCGTTCGCCGCTGTTTCGATCCATCGGGTGACAGCCTCTTCGGCCGGGCCGCCGGTAGCCGGGTTGTACTTGATGCCGCCGTAGTCCGGGGGATTGTGCGACGGCGTCACCACGATGCCGTCGGCAAATCCGGCACTGCGTCCGCGGTTGTACTTCAGGATCGCGCGCGACACGGCCGGCGTAGGCGTGTATTCGCCCGGCGACGCCAGCATGACCTCGACGCCATTGGCAGCCAGCACCTCAAGCACGCTCGCCTGCGCCGGTTCGGAAAGTGCGTGCGTATCGATGCCGAGAAACAACGGACCATCGATGCCGTGCGAACGTCGATACCGGCAGACCGCCTGCGCGATCGCAAGGACATGCCACTCGTTGAAGCTGCGGGTCAACGCCGAGCCCCGGTGTCCAGACGTGCCGAACGTCACACGTTGCGCCGGGACGGACGGGTCGGGCATATCGGTGTAGTACGCGGTCACGAGGCGGGGGACGTCGATCCACAGCGCGTATGGCGCAAGTTGGCCCGCCAGCGGACTGACGGGCATCGCGGCCGGCGCGCCCGGCGGGTCGAATGGCGTGGGTTTCAACTTGCCGCCTGTATGGGTGACATCCACATTCTCGTCTGCTCAATGCGCGTTCGGCTTGCCCGCTCGACGCTCGAGCATGAGGATCAGGGCGATGATGCTGACGAAATGCTTGCGTTCCGCGGGCGTCAGGTCACCGAATTCCAGAATCGATTCCAGCCGCATTCGCCAGAGTGCCAATGGCGCCGCGCGATCGGGCAACGTGACGCGGATTCACCGGGTGTTGACAGCGCGTGCATGCAACATCCGGCGATACCCGTTTCCCGACTGACCGTCACGATGCCGCAATGCGTCGGGTGTGATCGCTGTGCGCGGCGGCACGTGGTTTGTGCTGCTTGTCTCCCACGCCGGGAAAGAACGCGTCCCACGCATCTCGGACGCCTTTCGCTGCGGTCGCATCCGCGGTAATCGTCTCCTGGTCGCTCGACTTGCCCGGATCGGAGCACAATCCTCGCCAGCGCGTAAAGGTGAGCATCGGCTTTTCGGTCCATTCGCCGTCGCCGAACTTCGCAAATGCCGTGTCGCCGCTCACCAGTCGCACTTCATACCATCCGTTGCGAACAGGCGCATATTGGTCCAGCTTAAACCATCGTGTAGATGAGATTTTCATCATTGCCTCATGGATTCATGGATCGCTGTACAGGACAAAACTCCGGTCCCGTCTGATCAACCCGTGCGCGCTAATACGCGCACCGATTCAGCCACAGCCGGCCTGCTGACGTCATATGGATGGAGCCGCCGGTGCGCGACTCGTATGCAAGCCCGTGAGTCAATAGTTCATTGGCTATGGAGCGCGGAATATTGGCTTGGGAATCCGGAATTCGATCAAGCGATTTGAGGGTCTCGACGACCTCGGGTGAAAGTGGGATGCACATGGCAGCCTCCTCGGTGTTTATTTCATCGTGAACCGAACGACACGCGTTGGTCTGTACGGTATCGACTATTTGCAGCCGGGTTCTTCCGACACCGCAGTTGACTGCCGCATTGCAGCGCAATGATTCATTCGCATCGAAAATATGTTTCGGCATCCGATGTTTTTCTTGCGAAACCATTGTCAAGCGCGCACACTGAACAGACCTGCCGGTTTTTTGTCAAGGCATCGGCGCCCTTGAATCCTTCGGCGCCAACGGTTGCTCTGTCAGGAGCAAATCATGACCATCCCCACTCTCGAATATCGCGGACGTGAACTCCGCGTCTATTCACAAATGCTTTTCCCGCCGTTCGGCGATCCCCACGCCCCCGGCCCGAAGCGTTTTGCTTCAATCGTGCGCATCGACACGATTCCGGCGACCTCGGCAACGGCACCGCGTTACTCGACCATTTTCGAGCACGGCGCTCCGCAAACGGCGGCGCTCGCACTCGAACTGGCGATGCAATTCGGCAAGGACATCGTGGACGGCAAGATCGCCCCCACAGCGATCTGATCCGTCTGCCGCATGCGACTCGACGCGGCATCTCGCGACGCGTGGACACCTCAATCAGGAGCGATCCATGGAATATTACGCAGACCGCGCAACTGATCGGCGCGATGACGCGACCCGGCAAAAGCAGCGGGGTGATCTGGCCCGTGCCGACGTCGAACGCGCCGAAAGGCGCATCCGCCAGGATGCCGGCATCAATTCCAATGCGAGCAAGTGGCGTTATTCGCGTCCAGACAATCGGGCGAGATGAGCGGCGCTTGCGCCGCGAACCGTTTTCCGGTATCCGTTGAAGTGGCCGCAACCGTTGATCACGTCGCCGGCCCAGAACGGAATTCACATCATCTGAATCCGCATTTTCTCCCGGTACAGTTCCGCGCCGCGAAGCAGCACGGTCGCGAGGCCTTGGGTTCGCGGGCTATGCGGATCCTCCGGGGTCTCGCTCCTCGCGTGATGCTTGCGATGCACCGCGACCCACTGCATGGTCAGCATGCCGGTCGTCAACCACAGCCAGAACCGGAAGAAGTGGCTGACGCACGGGCGCAGATCCAGCGCCCGATGCGCCAGACAGCGGTGCAGGTACACAGTCACGCTGATGATGGTGACATGCGTGAGCGCGAACACGACCCACGCAAGCTGCCACCAGGACAGCCTCAGCTCGTCGTTCAGGAGAAATGCCGACATACCGGTCGCACTCCGGGTCGCGCACGTATCCGCGCGCGCTTCGCCGTGACGGCGAGTGCGCGTGCCGATTCCCTACCGTTCGGCCGGCCTATTTCCCGACCTGGTTGCCGACAACGCCGCCGACGGCCGCGCCGCCCACCGTGCCCAACGCACTGCCGCCCGTCAGGACCGCGCCGGCGACGCCACCGACACCCGCCCCGATCACGGTATCCGTTCCGCGGCGAGACATACCGCCGCAACCCGCCAGCACGACAATCGTCAACGTGACTATCGCCATCTCGACTGCCACGGAATGTAGCTTTCTCATGATCATCCCCTCGGGTTGCCGCCGCGCCGTCCGATCCGGCACGACGCACGGAAGCCCATGCGCTGACATCCCGATGAAATTCAGGACGTCGGTTCATGATGGGCGGTGAATCGCGCGCAGTCCGTCCGCTAACGTACCGGCCCGGATGCCGAACAAGCGCTGACCAAGGATACCGTTCCCGTCAATGTCGACGCCGTGATTTTCTGGCGCGTTCATGACGCGCAGAAAACCGCGCTCGCCATCACCGACTATCGGCAAGCAATCGACCGCGTTGCGCAAACTTCGCCGAGGGAAATGATCGGGGGCATAGATGCTGGCTGCATTGTTGTCGGATCGCAAGGCTGCTGACATGCACCTGCGCGACGAGATAGGCAGAAAGACCGTGGATTGGGGCGTGACCGTCCGCTCGGTCGAGACCCGCGATGTCGCGATCCCAGTCGCGCTGCAGGATTCGATGCCTCGCCAGGCGCAAGCGGAGCGCGAAAAGCAGGCACGGGTGATACGCGGCTCGGCGGAGGCCGAGATCGCGACCGAGGCGCAGGTCTACGAAAATCATCCGGATGCGCTTCAGTTGCGGGCGATGAACATCATCTACAAAACGACTAAGGAACGCGGCGCGAGGATCCTGATCCCCAGTGCGATGGTGGACAGCCTGAATCCGGTACTCGGCCTCGCGCTTGCGGTTGCCGGGTATGTCGCGGCGGGCCCGGCGCAGGTGCCTGCGCTCAAGACGACGGCGTAATCGCTAGCTGGTATTCACTCCCCCGAGACGCCTTGCGCAGATCGCCCGGACATTGCCAGAACGGGGGTACACCCACGATTTGATGACGAGACTGTTGCAAATACTCCATCATGGGCAGGAGGCGGAAATCGCGTCACCACGTTACAACCCGGGGATGGTCGCGGCGAAGGTCAGTCCGACTCTCATTCCAGATCGGCCGTCGATCCTGATATAGCATCGATTGATGAACCTTCGTGAACGTGTCATTGCAAGAAGATAGTGGCCGCGTTCATATCGCAAAGGCTGATCCTCGAATTGCACCTGGTTCGTCACCGAGACGATGCCGCAGACGCGCCACGCGACCGCGACTGCCGCTACGAAGTTCGGCAGGTTCGCGTGGGCAACCGAGCCGACATGCGCCGCGACGACGGTGCATCACCTTGCGGGCGACTCGCGCGCCCTTTTTCCCGGCTTTCATTTCTTATTCACGGTTGGTTTGAAGGTATGTCTCGAGCCCGCCGGCATGGCACCCAGACAACAACCATTTGATTTGATTGGTGCGGAAAAACGTCAAGTTGCGTGTTTTGCTTCCACAACTGATGCGCAGTCCCAGAGATAGTATTTTTCCGTACACTTTGAGCACGCGCCTGGAGCTCTCCCTGCGCCTGCTTGGTGGAGAACTACGGGATGCCTTTGCACCTCTTCGTCGATACTGAGTTCACGGATTTTCTAGACTGTGATCTCATCAGCATCGCGGAGGTGATGGAGTTGATCGAGGCAACGCAATTTTACGGGCGAGGCCGTGGCATCAGCGATCTTACGCTGCTTGCGTCCACTCTGATGACTCCCGGCGCGTCGATCTGGACCCCGGACAGACGGCTTTCGCAGCTCGCTGGTGAGCTCGGCGTCGCGTACATTCATGACATTCACTAGGCGCGCCGCACGGCACTTTGGTCCGAACCAGCACCATCGCTGCGCAATCCCTGTAAGCGAGTCGCCGTTCGGCCGCAACTGGCAACGCTGGCTTGCGAGCCAGGCGTATCAGTCGCGCGCTTGACGATGGAACAGGGTCATCTTCAACGACGACAGGAAGATGGGGGCTGCGGGTTGCTCGAGGTCCCGGTTTCGTCGCACACAAACGGATTCACGAGACAAGAGGTAGCCGCGGTGCCATTCCCCTTGCCTGTCAACCGTCGCCGATCCGGAACACCTACCCTGAACGCCGGCCGAGCAGCACGGCGACATTGCGCTCGGCCAGCGCGGCGATCGTGCGCGACGGATTCAGCCCGAGCGCACGCGGGATCGTCGCACCGTCCATCACGTAGAGCCCGTCGTAACCGAATACCTTTCCATCCGCGTTCACGACGCCACCCTCGCGCGTGAGTCCCATGTTGCAACCACCGAGCGGATGCGGGGTGATCAGCCGGTGGAAGTCGCTCCATGTCGGCGGGACGAAGGGTTCGCCGCCCGTGGCAATCGACAGGCGGCGGTGCGCATCGATCATCGCATCGACGACAGCCAGGGATCGCGCGTACGACCAGTCGAGCCGCAATATGCGATGCCATGGCGCAAACCAGCGGCGGCCGAGACGCATGTGCCCGTCCCCCGGATCGATCGCCTGGCCGAACCAGGGCATCATGTTCTCGACCGGGTCATCGCAATCGAAATGGCGCGCGAAAGCGCGCCAGAACGCGTGCATCACCCCACCGTGCGAGCGCTGCAGGTGGCGGCGCACGAAATCATGCGCAAGATTGGGCACGCCGCCGTCCTCCACGAACAGAGGCTGACCCTTGTCGTCAGCCCCGTCGAGAAGGTCGATCGCAGCGGAGATGGTGACGCCGTGCGACGGAGAGATCTTCCGGTGACTGTAGAAGGCCGGCGTGACGAAGTCGCCGTTGAAGGCCCAGCCCCAGCCGAGCCTCGGCGATAGATTCGGCAGCGTGCGATGTTCGTCGCGACAGCGGAGCAGCAACTCGGTACTGCCGATCGATCCGGCGCTGACGATCACCCTGGCCGCCGTGGCCGTTCCGGGCATGACACTACCGGCGGCGGGATCGATGACGTCGAAATGCACGCGCCATCCCGCGCCGAGCGGCTCGAGCTTTTGCACGACGTGCAGCGGAAGGATTTTTGCGCCATGGCGCTCGGCCACGGCCAGATAGTTGAGGTCGAGCGTGTTCTTCGCCGACACCTGGCATCCGATGTCGCAATTGCCGCAATGCACGCACGTGCCTTGCGATACTCCATGCACGTTGACGTGCCTGACAGAATGCCGGTCGTCGCGCGCGCCGGGCAAGGACGGATCGTAGATCGGCGAGAACGACACGGCGAGCGGCAACTTGCGATACCGATCGCCCCAGCCGCAGGCGTCGGCGGCGTCGCGCAACAAGCGGGTGCGCTCGCTGATCTGGTTGTCGGGCACCTCCTGGACCGACAGCATCCAGCCCACGCGCTGGTAGTATGGCTTAAGCGCCTCGTACGTGATCTCGGGCGGCCAGCCCTGATCGAAGGCGTCGGGCCTGGCCTCGACGGAGACGTTGGCGTAGATCAGCGACCCGCCGCCCACGCCCGCGGCAGCCACCACCGACATTCGGGAAAAAACCCGCAGGTCGGCCCAGCCATGGAATCGTTGCGGGTTCTGCTGGTCCCAAAGCCACGGGTCGGTCTCGTCGCGCGGATACGTCTTCGGGGTCCAGCGGCGACCACGCTCCAGCACCAGCACCCTCCATCCCGCCTCCGCAAGGCGGCAGGCCGCCACCGCTCCGCCGAAGCCGCTCCCGACAACGATGACATCGTATTCAATCGCGCTCATGACGACGATCTCCTGACGTAGGTGCGTCACAGTTCCGATGCGAAAAACCTGACGAATCCTCCACGCTCCGAAGGCATCACGATCCCGAACGGGGCTGGCCCGTCAGACCGCTTTCGTGTTGGCTGAAGTGAAACAGCTGCCCGGGAAATCGTTTGGGCAAACCCGACACCGCCTTTCCCCGGTCGTGCTCGACAGGTCCGGCGAAACGTCGTCATCCCGATTAAATTGCCTTTGTTTTCATTAGGTTGAGCACTCATCAGGCACGCACGAGTCGAGCTGGTACGTTCTGTGCGTTTGTAGCTGCGAGCGCAACGCAAACGTGCTCTCTTCCAAACCGCAGCAAGCCCAAGGAGATTTACCATGTCCGCACTGATGATCAACGACCTGTCCCGCGCCCACGAATTCAGCCGCAAGGAAATGGCGGCCGTCAGCGGTGGTAGCGTGTTCCAGAACCTCGGAATCAACAACATCGCCACGGGCAGCGGATTCTCGTTCGCCAGCCCCAATACCATCACGGCCCCGGTGACCCAGGTCGATGCATCGACCCACCTGGATCTCACCAGCGTGACCAACTCGATCAACAACCTTGGCGGTCTGGTGGTCGCGAAGATGGGCCTGTAAGTTTCGCCAGCCTTCCTCGCAGTGGCAGCCGTATCCGATAGCGTCGTACCGAAGCGCTCCAGTCCGCCGCGGGGTCGTCCTCGCGGCGTTCAAAAGCCCGCCAGCCGTGTCCGTTGGCGGGCTTCCCTGCATGATAAAAACGCAGCCGGCGTAAACAGGCAGATTGGCTGACGCCCCGTCAGCCGCGCCGCCCTCTCCCATCCGCGGCCGGGCTGATCCCGACGCGCTTTCGGCTTCCCTTCCCTGCTCACAGTTTCGCTCCACCTCGTCGAGGTTGATGACACCGCGGTGCCAGTCAAGGAACTGCGTCGTCGCATCGATGCGCCGTTGGCCATCGGCGCGATATTCCCGATGCGTCTGGCCGCTCTGCAGATACGCAGAGAATTCAGTTATGCGAAATACGTGATTTCCGATCCTGGCGTCGATTCCGCTTGCGGCCGCCCGTCGGCGCATCGTCGTATCGGCGTTCGCCGGCGGCAAGCGCGTGTCGCTCAACTGCCGGCCGCCGCGCACGATCGCGCACGCGTGGGCGGCCTTTTCGCGCCGACGCGTCCACCCCGCTTCCGCACTTGGATGCCCGCGACGCGAATCGCGAGCGCAACACCTCGCTTCATGTTGGTCGAGACAGGACAGCCGCCACGGAAATCGTTTGGAAGAATCCGACATCGTCGTGCTTCGATCGTGCTCGGCGGTCCCGGCGAAACGTCGGATACCAGATGGAATCGCTTTTGTTTTCATGAGGTTAAGCGCTCCTCATGCGCGCATGATTCGACGCTGGCACGCCCCGTGCATTTGTAGCTGCGAGCGCAACGAAACGTGCTCTCTTCCAAACCGCAGCAAACCCAAGGAGATTTACCATGTCCGCACTGATGATCAACGACCTGTCCCGCGCCCACGAACTCAGCCGCAAGGAAATGGCGGCCGTCAGCGGTGGTAGCGTGTTCCAGAACGCCGGTATCAACAACATCGCTACCGGCAGTGGCTTCTCGTTCGCCAGCCCGAATACCATCACGGCTCCGGTGACCCAGGTCGATGCATCGACCCACCAGGATCTCACCAGCGTGACCAACTCGATCAACAACCTTGGCGGTCTGGTGGTCGCGAAGATGGGCCTGTAAGTGTCGCCATGCGGCCTCGCAGTGGTCGCCGTATTCGCTAGCGTGGTACCGAACTACCGAAGTCCTCCAGTCCGCCGCGGGTTTGTCCCGCGGCGTTTCAAGCCCGCCAGGTTCCGTCTCCTGGCGGGCTTCTTTGATCGGGATGAGCGAAACCGCGACGGCAATCGCGCCCGCGCGCAGGCCGGAAGCGATGGTAAAACGCAAGCCGTCGCCTGTCGCGGGGTCGAGATAGCCCGCCGCATCGCCGCACACGATATAGCCCGGTCCCTCAGCCTGTCGCACGCGATGCCAGCGCCTGCACTCGCGCCCCCCCGGTCCGCAAAGCGTGAACCTCATCGACAAGCATCAACAACCTCCGGTGGGTGGTGCATGCAAAGCGATCGGCACGATGCGCTTCGCGTCCCGGAAGCCACGGACGTCCCTCGGGCTACAGCAGGTCGCGTCTTCAGCGCTTGTTTCAAACGAACATCACTTTCTGGTTCTCGGTTGCCGATATCAGTGACTAATATAGGTGATTGCAGCAGCAATGAAATGTCGGATTGTGTTTGAAACATTGAATTGTCGAGGCACGTGGGCGTGGTTCGCCGAATGCGCCGTGACTCGACCAACACATGTCGGCGGCCACATCATGTTGAAGCGCAGAACCTTCCTGTTGGGCGGTGCGGGAGCGGCGGGCATGCTGGTGGTCGGTTGGGCATGGTGGCACCCCGACGATCGGCTGGAAATACCCGCGCAGTTGGAGACGTCACGCGTCGATGTGCCGCTGAACGGCTGGGTGATGATCAGTTTGTCTAACGACGTGACGATCGTCATGAGCAAATCCGAAATGGGCCAGGGGATACATACCGGCTCGGCCATGTTGCTGGCGGAAGAGCTCGATGCGGACTGGACCCGGGTCCGCATCGTCATGTCACCGCTCGACACGATCTACAAGGACCGTGAATCCCTCGCCGAGGGCCTGCCATTTCGCCCCGACGACGACAGCCTGATCGCTCGCGGCGCGGCGGCATTGGCGCGCCATGGCGCACGCTACCTGGGGTCAATGGTCACCGGAGGATCGACGAGCATGATCGATCTGTGGGGGCCCATGCGCGAGGCGGGCGCCACGGCCCGCGTCATGTTGTGCAGCGCCGCGGCGAAGCTTTGGCAGGTGCCCGTCGCGGAATGCGAGACGAAAGCCGGCGTGGTGCTGCATCGGTCGGGACGCTCTGCGACGTACGGTGAACTTGTCGAGCTCGCGCGGGACGTGCCGCGCCCGCCACATGTCGCCCTGAAGGACCCAAAGGCGTTCACGCTGGTCGGGAAACGGCTGGGCCGCATCGAGGCCCACGCGAAGCTCGATGGCAGCGCGCGCTATGGCATCGATGTGCTTCCGGACAAGCTCCTGTATGCGAGTGTCACGATGTGCCCGACACTCGGCGGAAATGCACTGGATTTCGACAAGTCCGGGGTCGCCAGCCTGAAAGGCGTGACCGGCATCTTCAGGATCGAGCCATCCAACGGTGGAACGGGAGGCGTTGCCGTCATTGCCGACAATCCCTTCATCGCGATGCGGACGTTGTGCCAGTTGTCGATCACATGGGATCACGGGCCGGCTGCCGGCGTGAATAGCGTGGATGTCCGCACGGCGTTGGCGCACGCCCTCGACGGCGACGAGGGCCGCCACGTGTTCTACGCCATCGGCGACGCCGATGCGGCGCTGGGCCGCGCGAAGCCGTTCGTCGCGCAGTACGAAGTGCCCTACCTGGCTCACGGGCCGCTGGAACCGATGAATTGCACGGTGCGTGTCGACGACGACGCGGCAACGATCTGGTGCGGCACGCAGGTCCCGATGGTGGCACGCAAGGCGGTCGCCGCGCTGCTGGGCCTGGACGAAGACAAGGTGGTCGTGAATCAGCAATTGATCGGCGGGGCATTCGGCCGGCGGCTCGAGGTCGACTTCATCACGCAGGCGGCCGCCATCGCGCTCCATGCGAAGGGGCGGCCGGTACAGACGATCTGGTCGCGCCCGCAGGATATGACGCACGACTTCTACCGCCCGGCTTGTGTGGCGAGATACAGCGGCGCGATCGATGCGAGCGGCAGGCTGGTGGCCTGGAAGGGCATGTCGGCGAGCCAGTCGATCAGCGCGCAGGCGATGCCTCGCACTTTCGGCATGCCGAGCCTCGCCGCGAAACGGTTGCCCGACGCCACCACGGCGGAAGGCGCGTTCGACCTGCCCTACGAATGCGACAACATGCTCGTCCAGCACACTACGGTGACGCTCCCGGTTCCGGTTGGCTACTGGCGCTCCGTCGGGCACTCGCATCAGGCATTCTTCGTCGAGAGCTTCATCGACGAGATGGCCGCGCTGGCACGGAAAGACCCGATCCAGTTTCGCCTCGACCTGCTCAAGCAGCCGGCGCACCAGCGCCATGCGGCCGTGTTGCGGGCGCTCGTCGCGCTGTCCGGCTGGCGTTCGCCGCTGGCATGGCGTGACAAGACCGGCGCGCGGTGCGCACGCGGCGTGGCGATGCATGAGTCGTTCGGCAGCGTGGTCGCGCAAGTCGCCGAAGTCCGGCAGGAAGGTGACGGCTTTCGCGTGACGCGCGTGGTCTGCGTGATCGACTGCGGGCTGGCCGTGAATCCGAATCTCGTCGAGCAGCAGATGGAAAGCGGGATCATCTTCGGATTGTCGGCCGCGCTCGAGCAGGCGATCACGATCGAGAACGGGCAAGTCGCACAGCGTTATTTCGACAGCTATCCGCTCGTCAACATGGAGACGTGTCCCGAGATCGTCACGCAAGTCGTGGCAGGCGGGACCGAGCCGCACGGCGTCGGCGAAGCGGGCACGCCGCCGATCGCGGCGGCCGTGGCGAATGCGCTGTATTCGCTCACTGGCGTGCGCCATCGCACGCTGCCGTTCGTCAAGCCGAGCCCACCCGACCAAGGAGACGACCGATGGTGTCAGTCCGTATCAACGGGGAAACCGCTCATGTCGATTCCGAGCCCGCCACCCCGCTGCTCTGGGTGATTCGCTGCGAACGCAAGCTGACCGGCACGAAGTTCGGCTGTGGCGTCGGGGTCTGCGGTGCATGCACGGTGCTCTTGAACGATCAGGCCGTGCCCGCCTGCCAACTCCCGGTCGGGACGCTGAACGGCGCGCGCATCACGACCGTCGAAGGGCTGGACAGCGTGGAAGCGCGCGCACTGAAGAACGCGTGGATTGCCGTCGACGTCGTGCAATGCGGCTATTGCCAGAGCGCACAGCTGGTCGCCGCCACGGCCCTGCTCATGCGATGCCCTCGCCCCGACGACAATCAGATCAACGAGACCATGAAGAACATCGCATGCCGGTGCGGCACGTTTCCGCGCATCCGCAAGGCCATTCACAAGGCGGCGGAATCGCTAGGCCGCTGATACGCGCGAGCCCGCTCGCTCAGCTGCCGTTGGCATGCGTCGTGATCTGGACGAAATCGGCGGCAATGCGCCCCTCGCCATATTTGGCCTCGAACAGCTTCAATTGCCGCTCGATCGCCGCGAGATAGGCGGCACGCGGCTCGGATGGTGGGCGCATCCCGTCGAACAGCGGCGCGGGCGTGACGAGGAGCACGATCATCTCGGTCCCGAAAGGCTTGCCGATCACCCACTCGCCCATGCTGCCGATCGTCGCGGCGTAATTCGGCGGCGCCTGGTTGTCGCGTTCGCGGTTGCTTGGCACGAGATGCACGACGCTCCCGTTCAGCACGTAGTAATCGACGTTCACATACGAGTCGTAACCGGGTGTCGTGATGTCGATGACCAGCGGGTTGCCTTCCGCGAGATGCGCATCAGGCGCGCGCGTGCGGATCGACGCGGCGTGTGACGCTGCCCGATTCGATCGCCAGTACGGGGCAAGCGCGCTCACGATCTCGCAATTGTGGGCATCGACCGGGCGCACGTCGAGATTGGCCGTCTGCCCGCCCGCCATGCCGCTGATCGCGGTTCGCACGCGTCCGATACCGACACCGGCTTCCGTGTAACCGCGCACCTGCAGCACGTGATCCTGCACCGACGCGTCCAGCGCCGAACACGGGATGCGCGACAGCGCAGCCGTCACCGAGGCCAGCGAGATCGCCGGGGGCGGTGCCGGCGGCGGCACGCTGGCGGCAGCGGGCACGGCGTTCGCGACGGCCGCGGGTGCGCTGCCGGCCGCGGCGCCTGCCATCGCACCACCTCCGCCACCGGCAGACGCGTGCACGACCGTGTCCGCGGCGGGGCGCTTTTCGCCGCTGCGCGAAAGCGCCTCGTAGCCGTACCAGAGCACGGCGATCGCCGCCGCCGTGCAAGCGCCCACGGTCACCCCTGTTCGTACGCCCGACGCCCGCGTCGGGCGACTGAACACGCCCATGCCTTCCAGGAAAAGATTGACGCTGGGCGTGCGCGTCGCGCGGTCGAACGACAACGCGGCGCTCAAGGTTCGCCATTGCGTGCGATCCAGGCCGGGATGGCGCTCGGGCCGCAAGTGGTCGTGACGCGCCTGGGTGGCCGACAGCCGGTTGAACGGATGGTGTCCGGTCAGCAATTCGTAGGTGACACAGGCGAGCGCGTAGACGTCGTCGCGCGGATCCGGCTCGAGATGCTCGAACATCTCCGGGCTCGCGTAGGCCGGTGTGATGCCGCCAAGGCTCGCCGGATCGAACACGGTCACGTCGGGATCTTCGTCGCGCCGCTGGAACGCGCGTGCGATCCCGAAGTCGATCACCTTCACTTCGCCGCGGTCGGTGAGAAACACATTGGCGGGCTTGAAATCGCAGTGGACGAAGCCGCGTTCATGCGCGTAGGCCAACGCCTGGCCCATGCCGGCGATGATCGGCAACGCGGCATCGAGCGGCATGCCCTTGAAGTCCGGCGCACGCAGCACCTTGCTGAGCGGCCGGCCTGACAGATACTCCATCGTGAGGTAGACGAGCGGACCGTCGCGATCGAAGTCGTAGACGGTGACGATATTGCGATGGGCGAGCGTCTGCGCCTTGCGGGCTTCACGCTGAAGCGCGATCAGCGACGTCGGCTGGCCGCGAAACTGCACATTGAGCACCTTGATCGCGATGTGCGGCTTGCGATCCGAGGCCTCCAGCTTGCGCAGGTCGAGCGCCTTGTACACGGTACCCATCCCGCCGACGCCCAGGCACTCCTCCAGCACGAAGCGCCCGTTCAGCGTATCGCCGATGCCTTTCACGCGTTCGCCGTCGACCGGCATCGCGCCGCCCGACGGACCGGACGGTGGGGCTGGCCGCGCCTCCGGCCGAAGCGGGCTCTCCTGGATCCGGGTTGCATCGCCCGCGGATGCCGTCCTGTCATGACATCGCTCGATGCGCTTCAGCACTTCCGCATAGATAGCGTCCGACAGCGGCTGCGTGGTTTGCGTCTGGTCGAGTACTTCGCGCAGACGTGCGCAATCGACCTGATCGGTCGCCAGCACCCGGTCGATCTCCGAGAAGAACGCGTCCTGCGACAGCGCCCCGCTCTGGAATGTCTGAATCAGCTGCGCAAAGCTCATCATTCGTATGCCGTCTACTCAGCTTCAGCTTGCCGACCCGCTTAGGCGCCTCGCGGTCGCCGCCACGCCATCGTCAGACGAATTCGACCGCGCGACGCACCGTCCGCCGGCCTTCTGACAGGATGTCTAACAAATCATACTAGTCCGCGGTAACGCCCTGTGCAATCGGTGCCGGAACTAGCATTCCCAGGCCGCGCGGCCGTGCGGCGGAACCTATACTGGACAGATCCCGGGTACATCGGCACATCGCATGATGCTGCATGGCTGCCCGCCTCACGCTTCTCCCATCCGATCTCGCGGAGCCAACCATGGGCGTGCTCGTCATCAACGATCTTCCCGAAAGCGTCGACCTCGACAAACAGGCGATGGCCGCCATCGCGGGTGGCGCGAAGGTACGTGCGCATCAGACGATGCTCGCGCCGCAACCGTTCCCGTATCTGCACACTGACGCACGCAATGCCGCGTCGGCACGTGCACCGGTGGCCGACGCAACGGCGTCGCCGGCGCGTCCGACGCTGTTGCGTTGACGGACACACCACGCCGCGTGCCCGCTCAGGCCGCTCGCACCGTCATCGCTGGCCGCCGGTCGGCCGGCGGGAACACGCACCATGAGCCGTCGTCGTGACGAAAGAAGAAGATCGCGATCGTGCCAGCCGGATGCACGGCCTCGACGCAGACAAAGCGCCGCCGTTGCGCAGGCATGCGGCTGAAGCGCACGATGCGCGCCGGCACGCGCGCGCTCGGCGCGAGCCACTTGTCGACCTGCATGCGCAGTGATGATGCGATCCCGTTCATTTGAGCCCTCTCGTGGGCAATGTCGAACGCGCCGGGACGTCGCTCATGCGGCGGCGATGGCGACCGTGGTGCACCGTCCGCCCGCACGCCGCGCCACGAGCAGCGCGCGGCAGACGGACAGCACGAACCGGAACGCCGTCCGCGGATGCATGACGCACGTTCGAACCTGCTCGCTGTAGCCCGTGCCTTCCAGGCACCACGTGCAGAAGTGCTCGCAGTTGTTCGTCAGCAGGCGGTAGCGGTTTTCGCCGAGACGGGAACGTGCGCGCAGCACCACGGTGCGCCCCGCATAGGCCGCGTACGGATGCGGCACGACGCGAACCGCATGACCGGCGGCGAAGCGTTCGAGCGTGACTTCCTCGATCGGGCCGCGATGCAGCGACGTGCAAAGCCCCGCGTAGTGGACGACGCGCCCGTCGCCGACGTAGATGCCGTGATGGCTGTAACCGGCACGATCGGAAACCAGGTGTGCGCCAGGCAGCAGTGCGTCGACGCGGCCGGGCAGCGAAGCCGCGTGCGCGATTGCATCCGCAGCACCGACAGCCGTGCGGGACGCAGCGCGGTTCACTGGTTGAAGATCGCGTTCCATGACTGGCTCCGTCTGCTGGTTGGCGGCCGCCCGTGTTGCGCAAGGGGTTAGCCGGTTGCCAACTAACCTGCATCAAGCGTGCCAATCAGCCGGAGCCCGTCGCGCAAAGCTCTACGGGCCATGCGCGGCGAGCCGGGTGCCGTGCTGTCGCCGCGCGGCCAACCATTTGCCGGGGATTTCGTTGGTGTGACAGCACCAGTCGGCGCGCCGGACAGCCGTTTGCGTCTGCCGGGGCATGTGTCGGGTTCGCGGCCACGTTCGTGCGCGCAACTGTTGGCTTGCGTACAACCATTGCAGGACACGGGCGCGACGCACTAGCATGCAAGCATCGCGTGTCGATGACGCCTTGCCTTGCCGCGTGCGGCGCTCACCGGATCGACGTACGCGCCCGGGCAACGCACGCGGGTTGTGTCACGCATGGCACGAGGTTTGCACGTATCGGTTACCCGGTCCGTCGGCAGGCCCCATTCGGAGACTCATCATGACCACGCTCGCAATTACCGACCTTCACATGCAGCACGACATCGACCGCAAGACGATGTCGTTCATCCGCGGCGCGGGCGCGCCGTGGGTATTCGGCTGGATCCAGCCCTACGCGCCGCCGGCGCCGGCGTTCGGGCCCGTCGTGAACCTCTATCAGACGTACAACACGTTCTACGCGAATCAGGTCCTCAACCAGATTCAGAACGTCGACGTCACGAACTCGGCGCCCGGCGCGAACATTGCGGTCGGGGTGGGTGCGGACGGCAGGAACCGGCTCGTCTAGCGTCTTCACGCCAACCGCCAATGCATGTTCGCAAGCCCGTTACCGGCATGAGCAGGCACTGGACGAAAGGGAATGGCGCGCCGTGAGCGCAGAACTGCAATGGACTTCGGCGTCACGCAGTGACGTGGGCCTCGTTCGCGAAATCAACGAGGACGATTGCCTCGCGTTGCCGCACCGCGGCCTGTGGGCCGTCGCGGACGGCATGGGTGGACATTCGGCCGGCGACCTCGCGAGCCGGATGATCGTGCAGGCGCTGGAACGGCTGGCCACCCCGGCCACGCTGGCTGACTTCATCGAGGCGGCGCGCACCGCGCTCGATGCGGTCAACCTGCACTTGCGCGCGTCGGCCGCCGAGCGCGGCGTACGCTTGATCGGCAGCACGGTGGCGGTGCTGTTGGCGAGCGGCCGTCAGTGCGGCTGGCTGTGGGCCGGGGACAGCCGGATCTACCTGTACCGCGACGCACACCTGACGCAGCTCACGCTCGACCACAGCCACGTCGCGGAACTGCAGGCCCAGGGCCACCTGAGCGCGCAGCAGGCGCGCCATCACCCGTCGCAGCATCTGATCACGCGCGCCGTCGGCGCCGCCGAGCAGTTGCATCTCGACGAACGACGCATCGACGTGTGCGACGGTGACATGTTTCTGTTGTGCAGCGACGGCCTGAGCAACGAGATGGACGAAGCCGACATCTCGGCCGCCCTCGCCTGCGGCGATTGCGCGCGCGCAACGGACATGCTCGTCGACCTCGCATTGCGCGAGGGCGGCCGGGACAACATCACCGCTGTCGTGATCCGCGCCGACGATCCCGATGCGTCGGACCGGACGCTCGCCAATCCTGCCGTGCAACGCTGAACGATCGAGCGGACCCGCGCGACGCTCACGCGTCCTTGTCAGGCGTCGAGCCGTCCTGATGACGGAATGCTTTCGAGCGGATGCCGTGCTTCTTGAGCAGCATCTGCAGGTGTGACCGGTTCATCTCGCAACGGCGCGCCAGTTCGGCCACGGTGCCGCCGGTCTCCTGCAACCCGCGTTCGAGAAACGCCCGCTCCGCCTCGTCGCTTGCGGCCCGCTTCGCGTCGCTGAGCGACATCGGCCTGCCCGGCAGGCCGTCATCCGTCGCACGCACGGCGCTCGACACGGTTTTCGGGCGGATGTCCTCGGGCAAGTGCTCGATATCCGCGATCTCGCCGGCCAGGCACGACAGACGGTAGACGAGGTTGCGCAGTTCGCGAATGTTGCCCGGATAAGCGTAGGTCAGCAGGAAGTCGCGCAGCTTCGGCGTCGTCTTGACGGGCCTGCGCTTCAGTGCCCCTGCCGCCTCGTCGCCGAAGTAGGCGAGCAGCAGCGGAATTTCATCGCGACGCTCGCGCAACGCCGGCAGCGTCAGATGAATGACGCTCAGGCGGTAGAACAGGTCCTCGCGAAAGAGCCCCTGTTCGCTCAATTGCCGCAGATTCTTGTTGGTGGCGGCGACGATGCGCGTATCGACGCTGATCGGCTCGTCCGAGCCGACCCGCTGGATCTCGTGCGACTCCAGCACGCGCAGCAGCTTGACCTGCCCCGACAGCGGCAATTCGCCGATTTCGTCGAGGAAGATCGTGCCGGAGTGCGCGCTCTCGAACTTGCCCTTGCGATCGTTCGACGCGCCGGTGAACGCGCCGCGCCGATGGCCGAACAGCTCGGATTCGAGCAGGTTGTCGGGAATCGCGCCGCAGTTCACCGAGATGTACGGGCGGTCGGCGCGCCCCCCGTTCGCGTGGATGACTTTCGCCATCAGTTCCTTGCCGGTCCCGCTCTCGCCGTCGATCAGCACCGGCAGATCGGTCGGTGCCGCCTTTTCGGCGATTTCGAGTGCTGCGAGCAGCTTCGGATTGTCGCCAAAAATACCCTCGAAGATGAAACTGCGCTCGATCAACGCCTGCCGGCGTCGCTGCACGGGGGGTGCGGGCGCGTCCGGCGCATCGGTCGCATCGGACGTCTGCGGCGCGGCCACGGCTGCCTCGACGAAGCGCTCCTTGCGCGACATCTGCATGACTTCGTCGCGCAGCACGTTCGCCTGGTTGAGCAGCTTCTCGATGTCGGCACGCTCGAGCTTGGGTGCCCAGCGCAGCATCGAGCGCAGGATCTCGATCTTCTCGAGCAGGCCGGCATACGAGATCGCGGAGTTGCCGAATCCGTGCGGGTCGAAGAGTTTCATGCGGCACCCAGCTGTTTCTGGACGAGCTGGTAATACATGCCCTTGAGGGCGACCAGCTCGTCGTGCGAGCCCTGTTCGACGATCGCGCCTTCGTACAGGACCAGGATCTTGTCCGCGCGCATGATCGTGCTGAGCCGGTGCGCGATGATCACCGCGGTGCGCCCTTGCAGGATTTCATGCATGTTCGCAAGGATGTTGCTCTCCGACTGCGTGTCGAGCGACGAGGTCGCCTCGTCGAACACGAGCAGGCGCGGGTCGTGATAGAGCGCGCGGGCGATGCAGAGCCGCTGGATCTGGCCGCCCGACAGGCCGACGCCGCGCTCGCCCACCACCTGCTCGTAGCCGAGCGGCAATTTGCTGATGAATGCATGCGCGTCGGCCATCCGGGCGACCTCCTCCATGCGGTGCCAGTCGGGGCTCGTGTCACCGCATGCGATGTTCTCGGCAATCGATCCGGAAAAGACCAGATTGGACTGCATCACGTAACCGATCTGCGCACGGTAGTAAGCCTTGTCGATCGCGCTCATGTCGTAGCCGTCGACCACGATCTTGCCGTCCGTGGGCGCGTAGAATCCGACGAGCAGCTTCGCCAGCGTGGTTTTCCCCGAGCCGCTGCGCCCGACGATGGCCACCATCTCGCCGCGCTTGATCGTGCAGTTGATGTTCTCGAGCACGTAAGGCGTTTCGTTGCCGCCGTAGCGGAAATACACGCTGTCGAAGCTGATGTCGCCCTGCAGGTCGGGCAGCAGCACGCGTGAGGCCAGTTCGGACGGCTGCTGCTCGGGCTCGATGTCGAGGACGTCGCCGAGCCGCTCCATCGCCACCGCCGCGTCGTTCATCAGGCTCCACATGCCGACGAGTCCCATCAGCGGCGCCAGCACGCTGCCCATGAATGCATTGAAGGCGATCAGTTGCCCGATGCTGAGTTCGTGCACGAGCACGAGGTTCGCACCGACCCACAGGATCACGATGGTGGTTGCCGCATTCAGCAGCTGGCTGCACAGCGCCACCAGGATATTGAATGCCTGCGCACGGTACTGGACGTCGAGCGCCTTCGCATACTTGCGCTCCCACTTCAGCCGTACCGACCGCTCGATCCCCATGCCCTTCACGGTCTCGACGCCGCCGAGCGTCTCCATCAGCAGCGACTTCGCATCGGTGGATGCGGCAAACACCTCGCGCGCATAGCCTTTCAGCTTCGGGGTCGCGAGCGCCGTGAGCGCCATGATCGGGATCACGAAGGCGATCAGCACCAGCGTCATCTTCACGTTGTAGAGAAACATGATCGTGAAGTAGATGAAGATCATCAGGAGATTGAGCGCGGTGGTCACGGTGGACTCCGTCAGGAACGCCCGGATCGTCTGGTTCTCCTGGAAGCGCGCGAACACGTCCCCGCTCTTGCGGCGCGCGAAAAACGAATACGGCAGCGACATCGTATGTTTATAGAACTGCGACATCATCGCGAAGTCGAGACTGCGCACCATGAAGTTGGAAAGGTGGGCGCGGATCGTCGTCATCAGCTGGGTAAACACGTGCGAAATGACGAGCCCGGCAATCAGCAAGTGCAGCAGGTTGACGTTCTGGTGCACGATCACCCCGTCGAGGATGCTCTGGATGATGATCGGCGGTACGACGCCCAGCACCTGGATCACGAATGTCGCCAGGAACAGATGCGCGAGAATCTTCTTGTAAGGACGCAGATAGCCGATGAAGCGCACCCACGGCGAACGTGTCTCGGCCGGCGCCGCGGCCGGCCCCCTCGCGGTGAACAGCAGGCACGTGCCGCTCCAGCCGCGCTCGAACGCCTCGACGCTCAGCTTCCTGAAGCCGAGCACCGGATCGGCGATACGCACCCACGACTTCGACACACCGTATACGACGACGTAGTGGTAGCCCTCCCAGTGCACGATGAACGGCAAGTCGAACCCGAGCAGCGCCTCGTACGTGCACTGCACGCCGCGCGTCGCGAAGCCGACCGCCTCACCGGTGCGCGCGAGACTGTCGAGCGTCGCGCCCTGCGTCGTCACGTTCGCCAGATCGCGCAGCTTGCCGAGCGTCATCGCGACGCCGTAGTGACGGCAGATCATCGCGAGGCACGCCGCCCCGCAATCCATTTCCTCGGCCTGTTCGACCAGCACGAAGCGCTTGATCATGCGCTCGCCGAACGCGGCGTCGGCGCCGATATCGATCTGCAGCGGGTGGCGGCGCCGTTCGGCGAGCTTCTTCTGCCGCTTCAGCTCCTGATCGACGAAGCGGATGCGCTCCTCGAGCACCTCGCGCAATTTCGGGTTGCGCTCGAGCATGAAATGCACGGTCTTTTCCGGAATGACGAGCAGGCGCGTATCGGTGACGGCCGTGACCGTCGCCGCCTGCTCCTGCCGCAGCAGGCACGCGCGCTCGCCGAAGATCTCGCCCGCGCCGAGCGTCGCGAGCGGATAGTCGTTGCCGTCCTCGTGGCACGAGACGCTCACCTCGCCCTGGCGCACGACATACAGCCGGAGGTCGCCGCCCGGCCCCTGCCGGACGATCTCCTTGCCGGCCGCCACGCGCTTCACGCCGACGCTCGACACGTACTCCTCGAGTTCGGCGCGCGTCAGCTTGCCGCGCAGGTCGAACAGCCGCGTCACGAACCCGCCGGCCGAGCTGATCGCGACATAGCTCGTCACGAACGACTGCGCGGCGGGATTGTCGCGCAGGATCGGCTCGATCGCGCTGCGCGGGATGCACAGTATCTCGGTCTTTGTTGATGCGCGCACCGACACCTCGTGCCAGTAATCGCGCAGCATCGCCATTTCACCGAACACCTCGCGTTCCTTGCGCACACCGACGCTGGTTTCCTTGCCGCGCTCGTCGGCGATCAGGCGCACGGACCCGAAGCGCAGCACATACAGGCCCTCGGCCGGCTCACCGCGATTGCAGATGGTGTCGCCGAACGCGTAGGTGCGCACCTGCGCCTGCGCGGCCATGCGATCGAGTTCGTCGGGCGAGAAGAGCGACAGCGGCTCCACCGACGCGAGAAACGCCGCGAGCGACGGGGGGCTGCTGGCCGGGGCGGGGGCTTGTGCGTCCATCGCGGCGGTTCTCCGTGATCAGCGTGCATCGATGATGTGTTCCTGCGCGCGCTCGGCGAGCCACTCCTCGCGCAGCAGGCGACGCACCTCCGACGCGACGTCGGCGTCGAGCGCGGCCGGGTGTTTCGCGGTCACCGAGAAGATCTCGAAGAACGCGCCGTCGGGCGCCGCGAACGGCCCGAGCAGGTCTCCCACCCGCGCGTTGAACACCTTGGCCTCGATATCCGTCTTCAGCGAGCCGCGCAGCACCTTGCCGATCACGCCGCCACGCTCGCTCGTGTCGGCGATCGAATGCCCGCGCGCCATGTCGCCGAAGCAGCCCGGGTCGTCCTCCAGAAGCGCCATCATTTCGCGTGCCTTGCCCTCCGAATCCAGCACGATGTGACTGACCTCGATGCTGTCGAACTTCGGCGAATTGAGCTTGAAGTACGCTTCGACGGCCGCATCGCTGCACACCGTGTCGAGCGTCTTTTCCTGGTACAGCGTGTCGGTGATGAATCGCTCGAACTCGTCGAGACTAACGCCGAACACGTCCAGGTAGCGGTTCATGTCCGCGGCGCGGTGCAGTCCGCGCACGCGACGAAACTGGTCGGCACGCTCCTGGATTTCCGCCGGCGTCACCTGCATGCCCATCTTGCGCGCCGCGATCACCGTCAGCCGGTCGCGAACCTGCTGCTCGACGAGGCCCTCGAACTGCCCGGTGAGCTTCAGCACGCGGATGAAGTCGTCGGTGCCGATCACCTCGTCGTCGATACGCACTATTGCCGTCATTTCGTTCCCCTTGATCCTGTACGCGGCGATTCGCCCTGATTCGCCGCCGGTGCCTCGCATCACCACCTGCTCCACCCCACGACGCCGTGGCAGTCTCCCTCAACCCGCGATCTGCCTGAACGGGTCCAGCGCGAACCCGATCAGGCGGCGCTCGCGCACCACGATTTCCGCCGTGGCCGTCATCCCGTAGCGCAGCGGGTAGGTCGTGCCGGCAATCGTGTACGCGTTGCGCACCAGCGCCACGCGGCCTTCGTAGACGGGTTCCTTCGTCTGCGCCTGCGGCTTGGTCGCCGGCGAGATGTATTCCAGCGTGCCGTCGATCACGCCATAGCGCTGATACGGAAACGCATTGAACTTGAGCTTCACGGGCAAGCCCTCATGCAGAAACGCGCGGTCCTGCTCCGCGATCGCGACCTTCACCACCGGCCGCGCATCGGACGGCGCGATGCTGCCGAGCGGCGTGTTGGCGAGTATCTTGTCGCCGGGCTGCGTCGTGGTCACGTCGGTGATCACGCCGGAGACGGGCGCCAGCACGAGCAGGAAATTGTCCTTGTCGATGTTCTCGAAGCGGATCCGAGCGGCGGCATCCGCGGCGAGGCGCGCCGTCTGCACCTGCAGACGCAGCTTCTCTTCGGTGTTCGCGATGTCGCGCACGGTCGCGTCGTACTGGATGCGCAGCCCGGTCAGCGTCTCGCCGCTACCCTCGAGCTGCGCCTTCGCCTGCGCGAACTCGTGGCTCTGCTGCGCCTCGAGCTGCGAGAGCCGCGCTTGCGCGACGCGGTAGCTGTCCTGGGCCTGCAGGTACGCGCTGCGCTTCTGTTCCACCTGGCTCTGCGACACGCCGCCGCCGCCCGGCAGTGCGAACAGGCGCGCGTACTTGTCCTGTTCGTCCTTCGCGAGATCGAGTGCGTGGCGCGCATTGTCGATATTGCTGCGCGCTTCGTCGATCTGCGCGCGTTGCGATTGCGCGAGCTTGCTGGTGCCTTCGGCAATGCGGTTCTGGTGCAGGTGCTCTTCGACCTCGATCTGTTGCTTCAATGCGTCGGCCTTGCGCTCCATCAGCTGCTTCTTGTCCGGGAACTGCTTCCATTCGCGCTCCGCGTCGTCGAGCTTGAGGCGTGCATCGAGCGCGTTGGTCGCCGCCTCGATCGCGCCGCGCGCGTTGATCCGGCCGATCACGTCGTTCTTTTCGACCGGCTGACCTTCCGCGATATAGATGTCCACCAGCTCGCCGTCGACGGGCGCGTAGATGCGGCGCACCTCGGACTCCGGCGCAAGCGCGCCCTGCGCGGTCACGATCACATCGGCGCGGCCGACGAACGACCACAGCAGTGCACACACGACGAGCCCGACCATCGCGATGATGGTCGCCTGCGTGAGCCGCCATGGCCGCGCCGTCAGGATCGCGATGCCTTCGACGCTGTGATCCTCCAGCGCCTCGCCCAGCGAGCGCGGCGGCTCCGGCGGCGTTGCCTGCCGCGCGCGCTTAAGGAGACTGTCGAGCTTCACCGCGCCCTCCCGAAGAAGCGAGCCGTTCCAGGGTCGGGACATGCGCGGCGAATTGCGGCGTCGCGAAGCGGAACTGCTTGAGGCGATCCAGTACGGCCGGTCCGTGCCCGGCCCGCGCGTCGCTCTCGAACTGCAGGTACTGCTGCAGATCGGCACGCACGGCGTCGAGGCCGCCGAGGCGCGGATAGCGCTGCTCGTCATCGGCGAGCAGCGCCGGGAGCGCGTCCAGCCGGTCGTCGTCGAGCGCCGACGCGATCGCGCGCTGCAACCGCTCAAGCGCGGCCACATAGACGGAGTTGTCGCTCTGCAGCTTGCGCAACTGACTGAGCGCGTCGGCATACAGCACGCCGAACGCGGGAACGTATGACGAAATCCGGTCGAGCAGCCGCTGATGCGCACCCGGGTCGTCGTTCCAACGGCCGGTCAATGCCTTGATCGGCGCTTCGTCGCGGTAGATGCGGATCGGCGCTTCCGCCCCGCCGCGACCGGCAACGAACGCCTGCAGCTCGCCGATCCACGCCACTTCGTCGACGAGCGGTTGTGCGTCGGCGTTATGACGGGCAAGCGCGCGCATCTCCTGCACGACGGTGCGGGCGCGGTCGAACGCGCGCGCGTTCATTGCGGCGATCCAGTCCGGTACTTTCGACCGAACGAGTGCCTCGGTACCGAGCGCGAGGAACGCCGGGTCGTCCGGATGGCTCGCGAGATGGCGGTCGGCGAGTTGCGCCGCCTGCGCGGTGTCGCCGCGCGCCAGCAACGCATGCATCTCGCGCAGCGGCGCATCGCGGAAATACAGTGTCGCGAACAGCAGGACGACCGCCGCGAGCAACCCGCCGCTCCACCAGCCGAGCCGGCGCAGGTTGACGCGCCCGCTACCGCCGAACGCCTCGCTCAGCTCCGACAGGAAGACTTCGACCCTGCCGCGCCGGTGGCGCGCGTCATGCGCGGTTTCGGCGGCGCCATGCGCGGCGTGCGGGTTGACCTCGTCGTCCTGCTGAACGGCCGGCACCGTGCAGAAGATGTCGAGGAACGAATGCGCGGTATCGACGAAGGTCGTGCGGTCGGGGTCTGCGGCGACCGCATTCGCGGCAGCGCCGGGCGCTGACGTGCCCGTCACGGTCGAGTCCGGCCCCGGCTCGCGCTGCACCGCGACGCGATAGACGAAATGATCGCCGCCGAACGCGAGCATCGCGCCGTCGCCGAGCGGCACCGCATGCTCATCGAGGCGCCGGCCGTCGACGAACGTGCCGTTCGTGCTGCCGAGGTCTTCCACGAAGACGTCGCCGTCCTGCACGTAGATGTGCGCATGACGTCGCGACAGATAGTTGACCTGATGCGGATACGCGTTCCGGTAGCAGGCGAACGTGTCGTCGGTCTTGCTCACGAGGAACGGGAAGGCGGTAATGATGACCGGTTGCAGGCCGAGATCGCCGCGCTCCGGCGACAGCGTGACGACGACCGGCCGAGCCGGCTGATGCGTCGCGCGCGGCACGAACGCGACGCGATACGCCAGCGCGCCGGCGAAGCGCAGTTCGTCGCCGTCGCGCAGCAGGTGCGGCTTGTCGCCGACATCGACACCGTTGACAGCCGTACCGTTCTTGCTGCCGAGATCGGCGACATAGGCCGCGCTGCCTTCAAAGAAAATGCGCGCATGCCGGCGCGACAGATCGGCCACCAGTTCGGGCCGCGCGGACGCGAACGGCGTGTTGGTCCGCCCGACTGCGAACAGCGCCTTGTCGATCCGGATCTCGCTCAGCTCTGGAAGGGAAACCGGCTTGAGCACGATGTCGAACTGCCGGGCGAGCGCGGCTTGTTTCTCGGCAATCGAAGCGGCGTCTGGAACCATGATTCGGCCAACGATCGACATGCGCCCGCCAATGGGCATGCGGCGCAGGAAACGCGACGCGCTTTCGAACCACCCGTGTGAAGCCGCGCCGCGAAGGCACGCGGCGGCACGATCGTGAAAAAAGTTTAGGCGACGGATTGCGGTAGTCAATCGGCTGGCACCGATCGCGCGGCTGCGCAGGGCTGGCGTGTTCATTGCATCGCTTGCCGGACCGGCTCGCTGCTTGCATTCGAGACTTCGACCGCGCGCCAGCCGCCGCCGATTGCCTTGTAGAGCGTGACCGTGTCGCTCAGAATCTGCTGATGATTCGCGAGCAGCGCGAGTTCCGCGGATGCCACCGCACGTTCCGATTCGAGCACCTCGAGCTGCGACACGAGCCCTTCCTTGAGCTGCGCCTCCACCTGCGCGGCGACGGTGCGCAGACGCGCACTCTGCTGCTGCAACTGCACGCGCTGCTGCTTGTGCGCGTCGAGATCGACGAGCGCGTTTTCCACTTCCTTGAACGCGGTGAACACGGTCTGCCGGTACTGCTGCTCGGCCACCCGGGTCTGCGCCTCGGTCGTCTTGATGTGCGCGTGCACGCTCGGGTCGAACATCGGCAGGTTGATGCTAGGCAGGAAGCTGAACGTGAAGGCCTTGAAGAGATCCGATAGCGCAAATGCCGCCGTGCCGCCGCGCCCCGTCAGGCTGATCGACGGCAATTGCGCCAGCTTCGCCGCACCCACTTCGTCATACGATTCGAGCACGCGATACTGCGCGGCCACGACATCCGGCCGGCGCGCGAGCAGTTGCGCGGGCAGTCCCATCGGCACGTCCGGCAGCTTGACGCGCTGCCGGAGATGGCCGGCAGGCATCCTGAACTCGCCGGCCGGGACGCCCAGCAGCGTCGCGAGCGCGTTCTCGGCCGTGTCGCGCGACCGATGCAGTTCGATCAGCTGGTTCGCCAGGCCGTTGATCTCCGCGCTCTGCCGCAGCACTTCCGTCTGCGGCGCGACGCCGTTCGCAAACATTGACTGGTAGATCGCGAGGATCTGGCGGTTCTTGTCGAGCGTGCGCTGTTCCTGTTCGATCTGGTCGTCGAACCGGAGGATCTCGAAATAGGTGCTCGACACGTCGGCGACGAGCGTCAGGTAGCCCGCGCGCCAGTCGGCTTCGGTCGCATGGTATTCGGCCTTCTGCGCCTGCACGCCTTTCTCGACCTTGCCCCAGATGTCGATCTCCCAGTTCACCTGGCTGCCGAGGTTGTAGGTCCTCGACGGCGCTTGATGCGTGTTCTTCTCGAAGTCCACGCCCGCGCCGAGATCGACACTCGGCAGCGCGCCCGCCTGGACTTCGCCGACCTGTGCGCCGGCCACACCGATGCGCGCCGCCAGCACCTTGATGTCGACGTTGCCCGCGATGGCCTTGTCGATGAGCGCGTCGAGCGTCGGATCGTCGAAGCGCTTCCACCATTCGGCATTGACCGCGTCCGATGCGGATACCGGCCCGTGCGCGTGCGCCCAGGTGGTCTTTGCCGGCATCTCCGGGCGCTGGTAGACGGGCATGTTCAGGTCCATGCAGCCAGACAGCAACGCCGCGCATGCGCCGGCGGAACCGGCGATGCGGGCAAGCGACCGCGTGAGACCGCGGAGGTTGCGCGTGGCAGTCGGCGACAGGTGGATGTTCACGATCGACTCCTTGGAAGGAACGCGGCGACGATGCGGGATCGGGTGGATGTGTTGGTGTTGATGCTGCTGCGTGGCACGCTCGCGTCTCATACCGCATGGGGCGTGCCAGCCGTGCGCAGGATCAGCGGAAATCTCGCCGGGTGGCTTGCCGGCGCGGGTTCGAGCGACGAAGACGGGGGTTCCGGCGATCGGTGCGCGATACCCGGCTCAAGGAAGCATGGCGGGTCGCCGCCGACAGTTCCGGCCCATGATGTCGGGAATGCACAGACACATGTGCTCGCGCGATGGGCGGCAGCGTTGCCGTCCGGAGCGCGCCCGCTCGCGCACGCGCACGCCACGCGTCCGTGGCTCGGTGCGCGCGACGTCACTTCACGTTGATCGTGATTTTCTTCGAGTAGATGGGGGGATTTTGCGGCACGTGGTTGGCGTCGCCCATCAGGAGTTGCAGCGTGTGCTTGCCCGGAGGAAGCTCCAGCGTGGTTTCGGTTTCGCCCGCGCCGAAATGCAGGTGATTCCGGTCGGACGGAATCGGCTGGTCCATCGGCGGCAGGTCCGTATCGACCAGCAGGTGATGGTGGCCCGTGTTCGGAAACGGCACATGCGACGGCGCGACACCCATGTCGCGCAAGCCGAACCACACCCGGAACGGACGTCCCGCCGGCAGAACCTGGCCATCGTTGGGCCATCCGATGTAGACGATGGCCTTCGGGGGATGCGTGCTGGTCTCCGCGGTCGTCGACCCTGTCCATAGCAGCGTCAAGGCAACGGCGAAGAGGATGAGCTTGTTCATAGCGGCAATTCCCGGTTCGTGCGGCGGGCGCGGCATGGCGCGCTACTTGACCGTGATCGTGATCTTCTTCGAGTACACCGGCGGATCGTGCGGCACGTGGTCGTGGTCGCCCATCAGCAACTGCAGCGTGTGCTTGCCGGGAGGAAGCTCGATGCGCGCCTCGGTTTGACCAGCGCCGTAATGGAGATGATTCCGGTCCGACGGTATCGGCTGGTCCAGCGGCGGGAGATCGGTATCGATGAGCAGATGATGATGGCCCACGTTGGGCCGCTCGATGCCTTTCGGGCAGATGCCCATGTTGCGCAGGCCCATGCGCACCCAGAACTTGCCGCCCGTGATCGTCGCACCGTCCGACGGCCAGATGATGTATGCCTCGGCGCCGGGCGGCGAAGACGTACGCCCGGCGGCAAACGCGATCCTCGGCGCCAGGACGGTGGCGGCCAAAGCCAACAACGTAGCCCTTCTTCGCATCGTATTGCTCCTCGCGTTGGTGGCGGCGCGCGGCGTCGGACAGTGGAGCGTGTCTAACAGCTTAGGACGTAATCGACAGGAAGACACATAACGATGTCCCGGGGTAATGGGCCGAGCGCGATGCGTGTCCGCGTATGTCTGTTTTTTGCAAAACACGCGGGTGGATCCGGAGATCGCCGCCGAGCGCACGTGCTATCTTGAATGTGTCCTGCCAGTGCCCGCCGCACGTCGGCATTGCGCTCGCCGCGACAGGACACCCGGCAACGGCTGTGCTCCGCCTTCGGCACCTCGTCCGACGGCGCACCCTGGGGGCCCGAATATGTGGCGAATACTCTTGCCCGCATGCCTGTTTGCGTCGATCTCGGTGGCCTCGGGCCCCTGCTCCGGCGAGGACATGCATCCTTTTGCAGTACCGCCGGCAGCTTCCGCGCGTGCACCGTCAATTGAACCGCATCGCGTCGCGCTCGTGATCGGCAACGGCGCATATCGCGAACACCCGCTCGCCAATCCCGTCCGCGATGCCGATGCGATGGGCGATGCGCTGCAGGCGCTCGGCTTCGATGTCATCACGTTGCGCAACGCGACCCGGCAGCAAATGCTCGACGGGCTTGCCACCTTCGAGCGCCGCATCGCGGCCAGCGGCACCGGGCTGGTCTATTTCGCGGGCCACGGTGCCAGCGCGGGCGGAACGACCTGGCTCGCGCCGGTCGACGCCGACGTCGGTTCTCCGGCCGGCCTGTCGCGAACGGGTATCGACCTGCAGACCGTGTTCGATGCGACGTCGCGGCCGCACGGCGACCGCATTGATCTGATCATTCTGGATTCCTGCCTGATCGCGCCTCCCGGTGCCGGCAACGTGTCGGCCCGAAAGCCACCGCCGCATACGCTCGTCGCCTATGCGGCAGCGCCTGGCGAAGGCGCCGCCGACGGTGCAACGCATGGTGTCTATACGGCGGCGCTGTTGCAGGCGCTCGCGATGCCGGGACTCGGTATCGAACAGGTCCTTGACCGTGCCGGCGCGATGGTTGCAAGCGCCACCGGGCATCGGCAGATGCCCTGGATCGCGTCTTCCCTTTCCGATGCGGCAGCGACGTTTGCGTTCACCGGGTCGCGTCGTGCAGGAACCGGCGTGGTACATGCCGGCGGCGGTACGGCGCAACGATCCGACGTGTTGGCCGACATCGGCGTCGTCACGCCCGATAGCCGGGGCGTGATGCCCAAGGACAGCGCCGAACAGTACGAAATTACGTTCTGGGAGTCGATCAAGGACAGCAAGGAGGCCGGCGATTACGAGGCCTATCTGAAGACTTACCCGAACGGCCGCTTCGCGCAATTGGCGCAGGCCCGTCTCGCACGACTGCGCGCGGCTGCGCCCAAGGTGCCCGCGGCGTCCGCGCCCGCACGGACGGCGATCCCCACGCCGGCCCCCGCCCCCGTTCCGGCGCCGGCATCGACGGCGGCGCAACCTGCGCACACGCCTGGATCACCGCCGAAGGCACCGCCTCCCGCTGCGGTGGCGAACCCATCGGCACCACCGCAGAAAGGTGGCGCGACGGCCGCCAATGAAATCCGGGATTGCCCTGCATGCCCCGTGATGCTGGCGGTCGGTCCAGGGACGTTCGCAATGGGTAGCAATTCTGGCGATCCGTCGGAAAAACCTGCGCATCGCGTGACGCTCGATCATTCCTTCGCAATGGCGAAGTATGTGGTGACGGTCGCGCAATGGAACGCGTGCCGTGATGCGGGCGCCTGTCCGCGCCTGCCCAGCGAAAGCAATACGGCAGCGAACGCGCCTGCGCGCGATCTGAGTTGGGACGATGCGCAACAGTACGTGAAATGGCTGTCGAAAATAAGCGGGAAGTCTTACCGATTGCCGACCGAGGCCGAATGGGAATTCGCGGCGCGCGGCGGCACCGCAACGCGCTATTGGTGGGGCAACGAGATGCGCACGGGCAATGCGAACTGCAAGGACTGCGGTCCACCGTGGCGTGCCGATGCACCGGATAACGTCGGCACGTTCGCGGCCAATCCGCTCGGCTTCTACGACATGGCCGGTGGCGTGTGGGAATGGGTCAGCGATTGCTGGCACACCTCGTACAAGAATGCGCCTGCCGACGGCCGCTCGTGGGACGAGCCGAATTGCCAGGTACGCGTCATCCGCGGCGGCTCGTGGCGTGATGGTACGGCCTACATGCCGGTCTCGACACGCTTCAAATACGACAGCAGCGTACGTTTCTCGGCGAACGGGTTTCGCGTGGCCCGGGACGTGAAGTAGGTCGAATAGGGAGTGCGGACAAAAACTTGGACTACCTGGAGGTAGTTCATGTACTCGTACGAAGATCGCATTCGTGCGGTTGAGCTTTATTTGAAGTCGGGCAAGCGCATCAAGGCAACCATCAGACTGCTGGGTTACCCGACAAAAAATTCGCTGAAGGCGCGGCATCGCGAATACCAACAGCGTCATGATTTACGAATCGGCTATGTTCGTACCGCGCCAAGGTATTCGGCCGCACAGAAACAGACTGCCGTCGATCACTATCTGAGTCATGACCGATGTGCTGCGGCGACCTTGCAGGCTTTTGGCTATCCGAGTCGCGGGACGTTTGCCAAATGGATCGAGGAATTGTGCCCCGAGATCGGAAAGCGTAGGGTCGGCAGAGTGGCTGATCGCGTTCCAAAATCGCGCGAGGCCAGGCAAGCGGCGGTCATTGAACTGTGCACCAGGGATGAAAGCGCAAGCGTAGTTGCCCAAAGAGCGGGTGTGAGCAGGCCTTTGCTCCACAACTGGAAGAGCCAGCTACTCGGTCGGGAGGTTCCAGCATCTATGAGGCGCCCAAAGAAGCCAGCGTCGAACCTTGAGCATGCGGAGCTGGAGCAGCAGGTCGAATCGCTTCGACGCGACATCCGGAAGCTGGAGCTCGAGCGCGACATCCTCGAGAAGGCGAACGAACTGGTAAAAAAAGAATGGGCATCGCCCCGCATCTCCTGAGCAACCGGGAGAAGACGATGCTGGTTGATGTCCTGAAACAAACCTATCCGTTGCCAGAGCTGTTAGCCATTCATCGATGAGCGGCCCCCCAGTAAACAGTGCCATGATGTAAGCGAGTTTTCGGCGGACTTTTTCAGTATGAAAGGAGCCGTACGATGAAACGCAAGCGCTTCAGTGTCGAGCAGATTGTGGCGGTGTTGAAACAGGCCGAAGCAGGCATGCCGGTAGCGGAACTGATTCGTCACGTGGGCATTTCGGAGCAAACCTTCTATCGCTGGAAGAAGGTGTATGCCGGTTTGCAGACGGACCAGGTGCGACAGCTCAAGCAGCTTCAAGACGAGAACGCCCAACTGAAGAAGGTGGTCGCGGAGCTGACGTTGGACAAGGCGATGCTGACTGACGTGTTGAAAAAAAAGTGGTGAAGTCCTCGCCGCGGCGCCGCGTCGTGGATTATCTAAAGTCCGCCTATGGAGTAGCAGAGCGGCGTGCCTGTCGTCTGGTGGCCATATCGCGCTCGGTGTACCAGTATCGCAGCCACCGCGACCCGCAGACTGCATTGCGGCAGCGCATGTGTGAAATCGCGGCGACGCGGGTGCGCTATGGTTACCGCAAGATACGCGTGCTGCTGCTACGGGAGGGCTATCAGGTCAGCAAGAATCGGCTGTACCGTCTGTATCGTGAGGAAGGGCTGTCACTGCGCTACAGACCAAATCGCAAGCGACGTGCGCAGATGAGCCGCCCGGCACGTGCAAAGTCGACGGCGGCAAATCAGGCGTGGAGCTTGGACTTCGTCGCCGACCAGCTTTCGAACGGCCAGAGGTTCCGCGCGCTGACCATCATCGACGTCTTTACGCGCGAAGCACTAGCCATCGATGTTGGTCAGCGATTGAGCGCTTCAGATGTCGTGCGTGCACTGGATGAACTGAGGAGCAAACGCGGAGCGCCCCGCACGCTGTTTTGTGACAACGGCTCGGAATTTACGAGTCAGGTGATGGACCTGTGGGCTTACCATCACAAGGTTGAGATTGCCTTCAGCCGGCCCGGCAAGCCAACGGATAACGCATTCGTGGAGTCGTTCAACGGCACGCTACGCGATGAATGCCTGAACGTGCACTGGTTCACATCGCTGGCCGATGCCAGGGAGCAGATTGAACGATGGCGGGTCGAATACAACGAGAGTCGGCCTCACAGGGCTCTCGGTGAAGTGCCGCCTGCCGAATACGTCCGTCAGTTGGGCCTGCAGGCCCAACTGACGGACCAACAGAACGCCGAAGACTAACATTGCCTTTGGCACTGAAAACCGGGACCGTTCACGAAGCAACGCGAGCGTACATCGAATGGCACGGCAAACCGGAGGCAGGTTCGCCCTGCCCGTTTCAGCGTGCGCGCGATCGCCTGCCTTTGCGCCCAAAGGTAGTCTGCATCCTCCACCGACAAGGTATCCGCTGCTGCCTTCGAGCACAGCGATAATCGCCTCGAATTGCCGGGGGGCGCTGGCAAGAACCGGCGCGGCACAGGCACGAGCCTGATCTTATCGATAGACGGACATCCAGCACGCGAGCGTTCTGCGCTCATCGCGGGATAGTACGTGGGCCAACTCCGCTGGTAACGGTTCGTCGATACGAAACGGCCAGACTCCCCGACGTATACCGCGACCGCCTGGCCGCGATCGCGCGACTTCGGCGGCCCCTTTCGACGGGTTCAATGCGGACCAACTTGACTAGGTGTCCCTGTTTGCGAATCAGCACGGGATGTGTCTGGCTCACACAATCACCCCAGCGGGATAGCGCAAACTTTCGTCACGATCGATGCAAATGGCGTTTAACAACAAGGTGCCGCCTAAGCGGCTGGTGCACGCGCGTCAGAGGTTGCGCCAGCGCGAATCCCGGCGGAAATGAAAGTCACCAGATGCTCGGCCTTGCGCTTCAGGGCGCCGGCCTTGATCTTGCCGCCCGAGATACGCTCGATGCGACTGTCGAACGCGCTCATCACCAACGCGCCCACCGCGAACAAGTAAGCCCAGTGCGCATAGTTGGCGCTTTGGCCTGGCAGCGTTCTCCTGATTTCCTTGATGAATTCCGCAGCAAACGGATCGAAATATTCAGCAACGATGCCGCGCTCGGCCTCGCGTGGATCGGAAGCTTCGCGCGCAACGAGTTTGGCATACGCAAGTCCGGACTCGGTATTCTGGATTTGCATCACCGGGAGCACGAAGGCTCGCACGATATGCTCAAGCGGGTCTTCACCTTCGGCGACTGGTTCACGAAGCAAAGCCAACCGGGTGTCGAGCACCGTCTTGCGGCGCTCGAACAGGGCGCGGTACAGGCCCATCTTCGTCTCGAAGTGATACACGATCAGCGGCAGCCCAACCTCTGCCGCCGACGCAATATCCCGCATCGAAACGCCATCGAAACCGCCTTCGGCGAACAGCCGCTCTGCCACGTCGAGCACCCGCTCGCGCTTGCTCGTCTCGACCGCCTGTTGCGCTCCCTTCCCGCGCCGGACGCCGGTCGCCCGTCCCGTGACTTCCTTCGATTGCATGGTGTCTCCGCTGTCCTGTGACTCGATTACCGCGAATGCCATTCCGTTCATTACGCGCCGCCAGTTTACACCAACACAATACTGACTGTACGATCGTACAGTCTGCATAACATGAACGGTGCTATGCGGCGTCGGTGGTAAGTCCCCCAAACCAGGAGCAACCGCACATGTCACGACGCTTCGTCGATCTTTCGATCTATCTGGAAAACGACGTCATTTCCGATCCACCGGGTTACGGCCCCAAGATTCAGTATCTGACGCACCGGAATACGGCCAAAGCCGTTACGGCCTTCTTTCCCGGCCTACAGGAAACCGACCTGCCTGACAACGAAGGCTGGGCCATCGAACACATTCAGTTGAGCACACACAACGGTACTCATCTGGATGCGCCGTACCACTTCCACAGCACGATGAACGATTCGAAGGGCGAGCGGCAGCGTTCGACAACCATCGACGAAGTCCCGCTCGATTGGTGCTTCCAACCCGGCGTGAAGCTTGATTTCACTGGCTTCGACGATGGCTACGTCGTGACCGCTACTGACGTCGAATTCGAGCTTGCGCGCATCGGCCACGATCTCAAGCCGCTTGATATCGTCGTCATCAACACGCGTGCAGGCAAGCGCTATGGACAACCCGACTATGTTTCCTCGGGTTGCGGCATGGGCTTCGACGCAACCATGTACCTGCTCGAGCGAGGGGTTCGCCTGACTGGCACCGACGCGTGGAGTTGGGACGCACCATTCGTACATACCGCAAAAAAATATGCCGAAACGCGTGATGCATCGCTGATCTGGGAAGGACATAAGGCCGGCCGCAAGATCGGCTATTGCCATCTGGAAAAACTCCACAATCTCGAGGTGCTGCCACCTCACGGCTTCTTCATCTCGTGCTTCCCGCACAAAATCCGGGGTGCCTCCGCTGGCTGGACTCGCGCAGTCGCGATCTTCGACGACGCCCTCAATGCAACAGCTTGCGACCTGCATCGAACCGTATAGGCGAGGAGCCTCAATGGAACTGAATCACACACACGACGTCACTCAACGCAGCTGGCTCGAAGCGGCCAACGTGGCGGGGACCGACTTTCCGTTGCAGAATTTGCCAATCGGCGTGTTTCGCCGCCGAGGCGGCGGCGAGACCTGGCGTGGCGGGATCGCGATCGGCGACCAGATCGTTGACCTCGCTGCGCTACAGCAGGCGGGCTGCATGGACGGTCTGGCAGTCGAGGCCGCGCGAGCGGCAACAGCAACCACGCTGAATGCACTGCTCGATATGGGGCCGGCTGCCTGGCAGGCACTGCGCCACTCACTCTTCGAACTGCTTCGGGCCGGTAGTCCGCATGAGCCGGGCGTACGGAAGACGCTGGTATCACAAGCGGAAGCCGAGTACGCCGTACCCGTGCGCATCGGCGACTACACCGATTTCTACACCTCTCTCGATCATGCGGTGAACTGCAGCCGCCCGCTCGGCATGGCGATCAGCCCGAATTTCGACTGGTTACCCATCGCTTATCATGGCCGCGTGTCGTCGATTGGCGTCAGCGGTCAGCAGGTCTACCGGCCAAAGGGACAATATCGCCCGAATCCGTCCGCCTCTCCCGTTCACGATGCATGTCGCCGGCTCGACTACGAGCTGGAACTGGGCGCAGTGATCGGGGTCGGCAATCCACGCGGTACTTCAATCCCGCTGCGTGAGGCTCAACGGCACATTTTCGGACTCTGCCTGCTGAACGATTGGTCCGCGCGCGACATCCAGTCGTGGGAAATGCAGCCGCTCGGGCCATTCCTCGCGAAAAATTTCGCGACGACGATATCGCCCTGGCTGGTAACCCTCGAAGCATTGTTGCCTTACCGCACCACGTGGTCACGCGTCGCCGAACGCCCGCAGCCACTCGATTACCTGTCTTCAGGCGACAACAGCACGGCCGGGGCGTTCGACATCCAGCTCGAGGTGTCGATCCTCAGCGCGCGTCAGCTCACGCAAGGGCTGCAACCGCGTACGTTGACGCGCACCAGTTTCCGGCACCAGTACTGGACGCTGGGGCAGATGATCGCGCACCACACAATGGGGGGCTGCAACCTCCAGCCGGGTGACCTGCTAGGAAGCGGCACCATCTCCGGCCCGTCATCGGGCGAAGCCGGTGCGTTGATCGAACTCACGGCAGGCGGCGTGCAACCCGTGGATATCGGCAATGGTGAAAGCCGCACGTTCCTCGACGACGGCGATACCGTCATTTTCCGGGGCTGGTGCGAACGCGATGGTTTTGCACGAATCGGTTTCGGCACCAACCACGGAACCGTTTTGCAGGTGCCGGTCGGGGAAAGCGCTCATTGACCGCACGTCATTTCGCAACCGGCCACTGATTCAATGCGAGGGCCACATTCGTGGTCCTCGCGCTTTGAAGCACCGATCCCGTGGACTCGCGGTGTCCGCGCATCGTGCTTGAACACCGCCCCCCAATGCCAGGAAGCATCCGTGAAATCGCCGCCAGCAACTAACACTGACGGCGTTTTCACGGCATATGTTTCTCGGGCGCGCTAGAAGAGGTGACGAACGCCAACGACGATGCCCACACTGCTACCGGTTGGCTCATACAGCGCACCATTCACGGTGAACCCGGTGTGCATCAACCCGTGGTTGTTCACGCATGCCGCGGAGCCGTACAAGGTCGTTCGTTTCGACAGAAAGTAGTCCAGCCCGGCAGACGTCAGAAAAGAGTGATTCGCCGAGTCGTTGCTGTCCCGCATGTACCAAACGCCTACGTCGGTGGACAGTGTCGGCGTGATCAGATATTCGCCGCCCGCAGCGTACACTTTCTCATTGAAGGAACCGGCGATCTTGTAGCTTGTGTACGATCCCTTGAAGGTTGCGCCTCCCCACCTATAGCTCGCGCCGATCATTCGACCGCTGAATTCGATCGTTGACGGGAATGGCGTAGAAATGCTGGCTGACCCGCCGGGATTTCCACTGAACAGGGCCGCGTTCACGACCAGATCTTTCCATTCGTATCTCACGCGAGCCGCAAATTGGCGCCCCGCCTGAAATCCCTTTGGATCGCCACCCAGTGCAAGCAATGCACTCGCCTGTATGCCGGCGATTGTCGGGCTCGTATAGGACACGGCATTGGCGACGAAAATTCCGGTCGCAAAAAAGTTGCCCATGTAAATCCCGGCCTGACTCCCGAAGAACGACGCATGCCGCGCGTCCGTATCGACGATCGCAAGTCCGAACGGCGAGTATTGCAGGCCGGCCTTGACGGTACCGAAGTGTCCGGAGAGACCAACGAAGGCTTGCCGCCCGAAGAGATTCCCGTTTGAGTTGCCCAGCGCCCCGTTGTTCGTAGTAAAGCCGCTTTCCAGTGTAAAGATCGCCTTTGTACCTGCTCCCAAATCCTCGGCACCGGTGATACCGAAGTGAGAACCCGAGATCCCGCCATCCGTTGCTGATACCTGATGCGGGCCGCTCGCCCCCGCTCCAGCGTCGAAGGTGCGGCTCGTGTACATCACGCCGGAGTCCACGACACCATACAGTGTGACGTTACTTTGCGCATGCACTTTTGGCGGTAAGCCCAGTACTGCGATCGAGATAGGGATCAGCAGCATCGGGCGGATTTTTTGCATCTTGCTCACGTTTTAATGTCTCCTCCAGTCATGCAGGACTACAAAATAATTGATTAAGAGTCTGCCTCTATGCGGCGCTCGACGTATGGCGATCAAATGAAACCGGACCGATGGCCGTTTTGGCTTCTGTCCTCGGAGTCTTGCCAGGCGTGCACGCCGGGGCGTTGGTTTTTCTTGAACCTCCGCCGGTCCGGGATTGATGTCCCTCGCGACATTGCCACGGGCTCGAATCGCAAATTTGAGCGCACATCGGCCGCAATCGGTCCACGGCTTCGATGACGTGGCAAAACAGTAGCGTGTTTCCGCTGCTTGACGCTCCGCACAAGCGGCCCGCGCCGCACTTGCCTGCGCGAAGTACGCGAACCGACGGGCCGGTTATGTATTCACGGAAAGCGCCAACGGCATCAAGTCGTTTGCTTGCGTCCGCGAAAGGGCATAGAGCTCGAACCAGTTGCACCACTCGACCATCAGGTGGTCCGAGTGGCCATGAATGAGTTCCTCGGGCGCGGTCGATGGCCAGAAGATCTCCAACCGTGCATCGAACCCTGGAAGCGTGTCCCTGAATTGGTGCAGCAAGTAACCAACGGTCATGCCATCGGGCGTCTCGACGCGCCCCATCATCCGATGCGGCATATCGGGCGCCAGTTCGATCGGGATTCCACTCCAGTCATCCAGATGGCGGAGCTTCAGGAGGGCCGGCGACTTTGTATGGCCGGGTACTTCCAGAATGCCGACACGCCCATCCGAGAGTGGTAGCGCACCGAGATGCTCAGGGTGGGCCCGGAGCATTGCCGGGCTGTTCGGCCCGCCGTACCCCGCCCAGAACCAACTCACGAATTCTGCGCTGGTGCCCACCGCGACGTGCGCTTCGGCAACCGACGAACTGAAGCGACCACTCGCACGCAGCGACCAATCCTTCTCGTTCGATTCATGCTCCGCGATCTCCTTCGCGAACAGGCTGACCATGCCGTCCGCCCCCAGTTTCTCCATGAGCAAGGCCATCATGTAGCGCGCCCTTTTAACTTCCATTCTGAGGATGTCCTCGCAAGCCACCTCTGTACCTGACTTGAAAAACGTCACTGCTTTCACTTGAACCTCCGTAGCGCGGGTGAACGAGTTGCCATGTTTCCCGACTCGCGCCACTAACGCAAGTAAACTTGCGTTAGTGTTTACCGCATGCCTGTCGACCGTCGAGTGGTCGTAGTCGCGGCCGGACTGCCGTGACGAGGCAGGCAGTCGATGAAACGATGTGTAAAATCTGCTCATGCCAAAGTCAGCCGAACAAGAATCGCCGTCGCCACGTCGCCGCCTTGGCGGCCGCAGCGCACGTGTCCGTGAAGCCGTGATCTCCGCAACGATTGCCCAATTGCAGGCAGCCGGTTTCGAGGGGCTCAACATCGGTGCCATCGCAGCGCTCGCGGGCGTGCATGAGAGTTCGATCTATCGCCGCTGGAAGAGCAAGGAAGGGCTGATGATGGAGGCCGTCTTCGAGCTTTTTGCCGAGCACATCGCGATACCGGATCGGGGCTCGCTTCACGCGGATCTCGTCGCACTGCTGTCGGCAACCGCGCGCTACTTGCGAACGGGTGTGGGCAGGTCTGCCATTCAGTTCGTGCTGGCCACGTACAACGACGCGGCCGTGACGGGCGAACTGCGCAGGTTGTGGACGAATCGCTTTTCGGCGGTTCAGCAGATTTTCGACCGCGCCGCAAGAATGGGCGAGTGGTCGCAGGGGGCGGATCCAATGCCCCTACTTCATTGCCTGATCGGCGCCGTTTATCTACGCACGCTGATCCTGCACGAGCGCGTCACGACCGATCAGATTCGAGACCTGACGCTGTGGATGCTTTGCGAGCGAGGCTCCTGAGCATCGAGCAACATCAAAGATGAGACCATCGAGGCAAGGGAGCGCTCTATGAGATTCCGCCCAGTTTGATCGAGCGGGAACTTGCTGTCGCGACCAACGGCACACCGTCGTTGACGTAGCGATCCGTAACGAGCTTTGGAACGCACATAATGCCGTCGGGAACCAGTGCTAGGGCGAGATTCGGGTGCGCACTAAGTGGCCTCCCGCGGGTAAATCCCTTCCGACGCAAGTGTCGCGCAACTCATCGGGCCTCACATGCTTGCGCGCCGCCAGCGGATAATTGCGCAGCATCGCAAGCATGACGGCCATAGGCCATTGCAAAGTTGTCTCAGTTTGCGAAGTGAGAATGTCAGCTCCCCGCGATGCTGCTGCAGCGCCCCGCGGCCGCAGCCACGCGTTGTGCGACAGCCGAGTTTGAGCGGGAAATCGCGCCGTAGAGATAAGGTTCCCTAGCTTGCTGGCGCGCTCGTCCCGACGACAGGATCGGCACGCGACAGCGAATTGCGGTTGGGGCGAAGCGAACGACGCTGAACGACTGCGGCACGCAACCTGGCTATCGCCGTCGAGCATTACAACGAGAAGCCTCCCCATAGCGCGTTGAAATATCGTTCGCCACGAGCGTTCCGACGTGCGATGGATTCAGCAACCTTGGTGTGATGCTGTGTCCGGGATTACAGGGTCAGCTCCAAGACCGATGCAACGGGCTATTCTCGGATCGTCAGCATTCGCCATGGACTGACCAACCCACTGCGGATGACAGCGGCATCGCCCCCGGGGCCATTCAAACGCACCAAAGCGAATCGCCGATTTGCTCGTTCCGATCAGATACCTCGCGCTCACGAGAATCAAACTCCTCTGCAGATCAAGCGCTGTGCGTCCAGGCCTTCGCCGCCACTGGCCGCTCTTCTGGCCCAACTCATTGCAACAGGGTGCGACGCGCGGTCTGGAGCCAAGTCTGTCGCATTTCTTTCCGCAAACGGCCAAAATGATCGATTCGATCATATAAGGGTTTTCATTGACTGATTCGATCACGATATCCGCTAGAATGCACACATCAAGCAAATTTTTGATCGAACCGCGCAAGTCCATCGAAGAACATGACGGACAACGCGTTCCCTCATACGAATTGCATCGGATGGCGTGCTCAGCGACGCGGTCTCTGCCGCCGGCGCTCGGCCCCACTGATTCCGGCATAACCCCGGAGACGGCGATTCCACCGGCCGTCCCGTCCTCGATGGAGCAAGCATGTCAATGTCGTTCAAGGGGATCGTTCCCGCGCTGATCACGCCGATGACGGCAGACGAGAACGTCGATGAAGAGGGTCTGCGCGCACTGGTCGAACGACTGATCGAGTCGGGCGTGCACGGGCTCTTCGTCCTCGGTACCAACGGCGAATTCATCGCACTGAGCGAAGCAGAGAAGCTGCGCATCGCGAGCATCACGGTCAGTCAGGCCCGTTCGCGCGTGCCCGTCATCGCCGGCACCGGCGCCTACGCGACGCGTGACGTGATCGACCTGAACCGGAAGATGACCGAGGTCGGCGTGGATGCCGTATCGGTGATCACGCCGTATTTCAACGGCGCGACGCAGCCCGAGCTCTACGCGCACTACAAGAAGATCGCAGAAGCAACGCAGCTGCCGGTCATGCTCTACACGATCCCCGCGAAAGCGGGCATCACGCTGACGGTCGATACCGTGCGCCGCCTGTCGGAGATTTCGAACATCCGCGGCATCAAGGACAGCGGCGGCGACTTCGATCGCTTGCTGCAGCTGATCAACCTGCGGCGCGACGACTTCGCGGTCTTCACCGGCACCGACTCGATGATTCTCTGGACGCTGATCGCGGGTGGCGACGGTGCGGTCGCCGCGACGACCAATGCCGTCCCGCACGTGGTCATGTCGATCTGGAACAAGTTCCAGGCCGGCGACATCGCCGGCGCGCGCGCCGCCCAGGAATCGCTGCGCGCGCTACGCGACGCGTTCGCGCTGGGCACGATGCCCGTCGTGCTTAAAACCGCCGCGCAGATGCTCGGGATGCCCGCGGGGCCCGCGCGGTCTCCCGCGCAACCGCTTGACGACAGTGCGCGCGAGCGGCTGGCGCAAGCGCTCTCCATTTACCACGACGCCGCACGCGGCCACTGAAACAGGTCATCAGCATGACGACTTATCACTTCCAGACTGTCAAGCACATCGTCCACGGCGCCGGCAGCCTCGCCACGCTCCCCGACAAGCTGTCGCTGCTCGATACGCCGGTCGAGCGCATCGCGCTGATCACGCAGCCTGCAATGGAAGCGCTGGGTGTCGCCGATCGCGTGATTGAATCGCTCAAAGCGAAAGACGTCGACGTGCGCATCATTCGCGGCGTCGAGTCGGAGCCGACCATCGGCAACGTCGAGACAGTGTACGAGGAGCAGATCGAGCCTTTTGCGCCGCAGGCGATTCTCTCGATCGGCGGCGGCAGCGTGCTCGATGCGGCGAAGCTGTTCGCGGTCCGGCTGACCAACGACGAACCGCTGCGCAACTGGCTCGGCATCGACCTCGTCAAGCACCCCGGCGTGCCGATGATCCTGGTGCCGACGACCGCCGGCACCGGCTCCGAAGTCACGCCCAACGCAATCGTTACGCTGCCGGACGAATCGTTGAAGGTGGGGATCGTCAGTCGTCACCTGCTGCCGAAAATCGTGATTCTCGATGCGGAACTGACGCTCGGCCTGCCGAAGCCGATCACGGCCGCGACCGGCATGGACGCGTTCGTGCATGCGCTCGAATCGTACATCTCGACGAAGGCGAACCCGATCAGCGACATGTACGCGATGGAGTCGATGCGCCTGATCGGCGCGAACATCGTCGAGGCGTACGAAAACGGTCAATCGCTGAAGGCGCGCGAAGCGATGATGCTCGGGTCGATGTACGGCGGCCTCGCACTCACCGCCGCCGGCACGGCCGCCGTGCATGCGCTGGCCTACCCGCTCGGCGGGATGTTCAACGTCACGCACGGCGTCGCGAACGCGATGCTGCTGCCGCACGTGATGGCCTTCAACCTCGATGCGATCGAAGGCCGACTGTCGAACGTTGCGCGCGCACTCGACCTGGCTGCGACAACGGATTCGGACCCGGTAGCGGCACGCAAGCTGATCGACAAGATGGTGGAATGGACGGCCGCCGTCGACATCCCGCAGGACTTGCGCAAATTCGGCGTGTCGGAAGAACATCTCGACGCGCTGGCGATTGCGGCATCGAAGGTCAAGCGCCTGCTCGGCAACAATCCGAAGGCGCTGACGCTCGACGACATGAAGTCGATCTACCGTCGCCTGCTGCCATGAACACGGTCACACAGGACGCACCGCGGCTGCTGATCGTCGCCGACGACCTGTCGGGCGCGGCCGATTGCGCGGTGGCCGGCTTGCGTCACGGATTGACGGCGATGGTCGTGCTCGACACGCAGCATGCGCCGGCGCCGATGAGCGGCATCGACATCCTGTCGGTCGACGTGGACTCGCGCCGCGCATCGAAGGACGTGGCCGGCCGACGCAACGTCGCCGCCGTCGAGTCGCTGTCGCGTGCAGGCACGCGCGTCTACAAGAAGGTGGATTCCACGCTGCGAGGCAATGTCGCAGCCGAAGTCGCCGCACTGGCGTCAGTCCTCGGCATGGCGATCGTCTGCCCCGCCTACCCGGCATCCGGACGCACGACGCGAGACGGCCGCCAATGGGTTCGCGGCGTGCCGGTCGAAGCGAGCGAATACTGGCGCAACGAAAACATCCCTGGCAAGGCCGACCTGGTTGCGCTGCTTTCAGCCGAGGATCTGCGCGTCGCATACGCGACAATCGGCGCGGTCCGCGGCGAACCGGACACGCTCGCGGCATACCTGCGCCAGTGGCAAACCGACGGCGCGCAAGCCGTCGTATGCGATGCGGAGTCCGACGATGATCTGCAACGCATCGCCCGCGCATCGGCCATGCTCGACGACGTATTCTGGGTTGGCTCGGCAGGTCTGGCGCCCGCCGTCATCGAAGCGCTGGCGCCAATCCGAAGCACGACCGGCCCGGCGGCCGATCGCGAGGATCCGCAAGGCCCTGTGCTCACGGTCGTCGGCAGCATGTCGAGCATCTCGCATGCGCAGCTGGAGTGCCTCAAGGTCAACGCCGGCGCCAGCCTCGTAGCGCTCGAGGTCGCTGTCGCAGCGCTGGATGACCCGCGCAACGACGTGACGACTGTCGTATGCGACGCCCTGCGTCGCGGCCAGCATGTGGTGGTCTCGTTGAGCCAGACGCAGCGCGGTGATGTGCAGGACGGCCTGCTGTTCTGCAACCGTCTTGCCGCGTTGCTGGCGCCCGCCGTGCGCCACGCAGGCGGGATCATCGCGACGGGCGGCGAAACAGCGCGCGCGCTGCTCACCGCAGCCGGCGCGAGCGCCTTGCGGGTCGTCGACGAAATCGAGGACGGCATGCCGCTCCTCGAATGCCGACTGCAAGGAAAGACACTCCCCGTCGTGACCAAGGCGGGCGGTTTCGGCCAGCCCGCGTCGATCCATCACGCGTGGCACCGGCTTGCGAATGAAGGCAAGACGACCAATACAGCTCAAACCAATTTGTGAAGGAAACTGCCATGGACAACCGTCCCATCATCGGTATCACCATGGGCGACGCAGCCGGCGTCGGACCGGAAATCATCATGAAGAGCCTTGCGCACGCCTCCGTGTATGAGCAATGCCGCCCCGTGGTCATCGGCGACGCCGCACGCCTGCGGGACGCCGGCCGCCGGACGGGCGTCGACCTCGAGGTGTGTGCCGTCAGCCGGCCGTCCGAAGGCGCGTTCCGCGTGGGCGTGGTCGATTGTATCGACATGGCGTTGATTCCGGCCGACCTGCCCTATGGCAAGCTTTCTGCGATCGCCGGAGACGCCGCGTATCAATACATCGCGCGCACCGTGGAGCTGACGTCGAACGGCGAGCTCGACGCGATCTGCACGGCACCGCTCAACAAGGAAGCGTTGCATGCGGGCGGCCATATTTTCCCGGGTCACACCGAAATGCTGGCGCACCTGACGGGCATCGACGAAGTGTCGATGATGCTGGTCGCGCCCAATCTCCGCGTGATTCACGTGACGACGCACATCGGCCTGCTCGACGCGATTCGCAAGATCGAGCCGGGCCTCGTGCAACGCACGATTGAGCGTGCACACGACACGCTGGTTCGTGCCGGTATCGCGAATCCCCGCATCGGCGTATGCGGCATCAATCCGCACGCCGGCGAGAACGGCCTGTTCGGCTATGGCGAGGAGGAAGAGAAGATCGTGCCCGCGGTTCAGGTCCTGCGGGCACGCGGCTGGGACGTAGAAGGCCCACTGCCGGCGGATACGCTGTTCTTCCGCGCGGGCCGCGGTGATTTCGACGTGGTCGTCGCGATGTATCACGACCAGGGTCACGGGCCGGTGAAGGTGATGGGCCTCGAAGCCGGCGTGAACGTGACGGTCGGCCTGCCGGTCATCCGCACGTCGGTCGACCACGGCACCGCCTTCGACATCGCCGGCAAGGGCATCGCCGACGAACGCAGCCTGCTGGAAGCCTTCCGCCAGGCCGTGGACCTCGCGACGCGACGCAACGAGCCGTCGCCCGTCGCAAGCGCCGCGTAAGCAGCGCCCGCAACGACGCGCATCGGCCAACGGGCGATACCGGCAGGAACATGCCGGATCGCCCGACACACCCGAACACACATCAACCGAAGGTAACGTGGAGACAAGAGATGGCCACCTTCAGTTATTGGGACACAGCCACCATCATCGGCATGGTGGTCGTCTACATCGTGATTACGAGCGTGATCAGCATTCGCCTGCGCAGCCGTAATTCCGAACAGTTCATGGTGGCCGGGCGCTCGATGCCCGCGCTGGTGGTCGCCATCCTGCTGATGTCGGAATTCATCGGCGCCAAATCGACCGTCGGGACTTCGCAGGAAGCCTTCTCGGCCGGCTTCGCCGCCTCGTGGTCGGTCCTGGCGGCAGCCATCGGCTTTCTGTTCTTCGGCCTGTTCATGGCCAAGCGCCTGTATGCGTCCGGCGAGTTCACCATTTCCGGATTCATCGCCCAGCGGTACGGCCATGGCGCGAAGCTAGCCGTCTCCGCGATCATGATCTATGCGCTATTCGTGGTGAACGTGGGCAACTACGTGAGCGGGGCGGCGGCGATCTCGACAGTCATGCGCATCGACCTGCCGACGGCCGCCTTCATCACTGCCATCGTCAGCACCATCTATTTCGTCTGGGGCGGCCTCAAGAGCATCGCATATCTGACCGTCGTTCACAGCGCCGTGAAGCTGCTCGGCATCGCCATCCTGGTCGGCGTCGCATGGAAGCTGTCGGGCGGCATCAAGCCGATGGCTCAACACATGCCCGCACACTATTTCACGTGGACGGGGGCGCTGTCCGGCGGCACGATCGGCGCATGGATCATCGGCACGGCCGGCGCGATCTTCTCGACACAATTCATCATCCAGGCCATCTCGTCGACCCGTAGCCCCGAGGGCGCGCGTGCATCTGCGCTGATCGCCGCGTTCCTGTGCGTGCCGATCGCCCTCGCGCTCGGCTTCATCGGCGTGACCGCCAAGTACCTGTATCCGGACATCAAGAGCCTGTACGCGCTGCCGGTGTTCCTGCAGCACATGAATCCCATCCTTGCCGGCGTCGTCACGATTTCGCTCGTGGCATCCATCTTCGTCAGCGTATGCACCGTCGCGCTGGCGATCGCTTCGCTGATCGTCAAGGACTTCTATGTGCCGCGCTTCAAGCCGACGCCCGATGTCGAGCTGAGAATGACGCGCTGGATCTCGCTGATCGTAGGCTTCCTCCCGCTGCTCTTCGTGCTGTTCGTCCCGCAGATTCTCGCGCTATCGTTCTTCAGCCGCGCGCTGCGCCTGTCCGTTTCGATCATTGCGCTGATCGGGATCTACCTGCCGTTCTTCAGCGGCAAGCGCGGCGCCGTCTCGGCGCTCATCTTCGCGACGATCGCCACAACGGTCTGGTACCTGCTCGGCAATCCGTTCGGCATCGACAACATGTACGTCGCACTCGTCACCCCCGCGATCGTGCTGGTCGTCGCCAAGCTGTTGTTTCATGGCGAAGGCTCGAACCTTCGCGACAAGCAGCTCACGCATCGCGAATCGCACTAACCTCGCAACTCGAGAAACATTTCATGAGCACGAACCTGCTTGACGCGGCAAGCGCCGCTTCGGATCATTGCGTTCGCACGGCGTATGCCGACGCGCAACGGCAAGAAGCGTTTCTGCCGACCGCCTGCGTGCAGAACCACGCGGCCAATCTGCACTGCCTCGACAACGGCGACCTTCTGTGCGTCTGGTTCGGCGGTACCCAGGAAGGCATTCCCGACGTCTCCATCTACATGTCGCGTCTCGCGGCCGGGACGAACGCGTGGTCGTCGCCCCACAAGCTGTCGGACGACCCGACACGCTCGGAACAGAACCCGGTGCTGTTCACCGCACCGGACGGCCGCCTGTGGCTGATCTACACCGCGCAATTGTCAGGGCATCAGAACACCGCGATCGTGCGCCGCCGCGTGTCGACGGACGGCGGCATCACCTGGGGCCCCGTCGAAACCCTGTTCGATCGCCCGGGGACGTTCGTCCGCCAGCCGATCATCACCCTGGATAGCGGCACGTGGATTTGCCCCGTATTTCTGTGCCGCACGGAGCCCGGCGAGCGCTGGGTCGGCAATGACGACGTCAGCGCGGTCATGGTTTCCGACGACCAGGGCGCGTCGTGGACCCTGCATGAAGTGCCCAACAGCGTCGGGTGCGTGCACATGAACGTTCACGTCCTGCACGACGGCTCGCTGCTGGCACTCTATCGCAGCCGCTGGGCGGACTTCGTCTACGCGAGCCGCTCGACGGACGGCCGCACATGGAGCGCGCCCGAGCCGACCGAGGTGCCGAACAACAATTCGTCTATCCAGTTCACGGTGCTGCAGAACGGTCACCTCGCGCTCGTGTTCAACGAAAGCGATGCGTCGCACAGCACGGAGCGCCGCGCATCGCTGTACGACGACATCGAAGACTCCGAGGACAACGGCGAGTTGCGCGACCAGAAGGCGTCCGCGCGTGGCACCGCGTTCTGGGGCGCGCCACGCGCGCCGATGTCGCTGGCCATCTCCGAAGACGGCGGCAAGACGTGGCGGCGCCGCCGCAACCTGGAAATCGGTGACGGCTACTGCATGACGAACAACTCGGCAGACCAGCGCAACCGGGAATACTCGTATCCGTCGATCGTGCAGTCGCAAGATGGCGCGCTGCACATCGCATTCACCTGGTTCCGCCAGAAGATCAAGTACGTGCGCGTCGACGAGGCGTGGATTCGCGGCCGATGACACCCTCCGGTGCAACCAGCCGGTCACTGCGGCAATTGGATAAACTTGTCGGTCTCGAGGCGCAGACCAGCGCGCCCATTGGATCAGACCAGGAATTCACGCACATGAAAGTGACCAGGCGCCGGGAGGCGATGCTGCAGGCCGTGCTCGGGGGCATGACGGACGTTGCGACGTTGTGCGAGCACTTCGGGATGTCGGAAGCCACGGTTCGCCGGGATCTGCGTGCGCTCGCGAGCGACCGCCGCATTCTGCGCACTTACGGCGGCGCCGCCGCGGTCGGCGGCCATGAGCCCGAGCCCTCGCTCGAGGAGCGGCGCGTCAGTTCGCAGGAGCAGAAGGAAGCGATCGCGCACGCGGCGAGCGCGTACGTCGAGGACGGCGACACCGTGTTCCTCGACGGCGGCACCACGACTGCGGCGCTGGCGCGCCTGCTTGCCGGCCGGACAGCCGTTCACGTCGTCACCAACAACCTGCTGGTCGTGAGCCCGCTCGTCGCGTCGGGCGTTCAGGTGACGGTGATCGGCGGCGACGTCCGGTCGTCCAGCATGAGCACGCTCGGGCCGCTCGCGCAGATCGCGCTGAGTCGCCTGAGCGTCGACAAGGCGTTCCTCGGCGCGGACGGCGTGGTCGCCGAACTGGGCTTGTGCGAGGCGAGCAGCGAGCAGTCGTACCTGAAGGAGTGCGTGATGCGACAGGCAGCGGAGGTCTTCGTGCTCGTCACCGCCGACAAGCTCGGACGCGCAAGCCAGCAGCACTGGACGCCGCTCGAGCGCGACTGGACGCTCGTGACGGACGACGCAGCGCTGCCCGAGCAGCTCGATCCGTTCCATTCGCAAGTGCGGATCACGGTGCATGCGGTCAGCACAAAGACAGCGCCGACATCCGCCGGTTCATCGTAGTTCAAACGCAGCAGGAGCGATCGTGGGTCAATTGGAGCAGTCGGGTTCGGGTTTGCGCCATGCAGTCGTCACGGGCGCGTCGTCGGGAATCGGACAGGCGATCGTCGAGCGTCTGCTGTCGGACGGCTGGCGCGTCACCGGCCTGTGCCGCTCACACATTGAAACGCCCTGTGATTCGCTGAAAATCGTGCCCGTGGACGTCACCGACTTCGCCGCACTCGGGCCCGTGTGCGATGAACTGGGTACGGCGGACGCGCTGGTGCATGCGGCCGGTTTCATGCGTACCGCGCCGCTCGGCCAGCTTTCGCACGACGACGGAGCGGCAATGTGGCGCCTGCACGTCGAGTCTGTGAGCTTTCTGGCCGATCGCCTGGTGCCCCGGATGCCCCCCGGCGGACGCATCGTGCTGCTGGGCAGCCGCACCGCCAACGGCGCGGCCACGCGCAGCCAGTATGCGGCGACCAAATCCGCGCTGGTGGGCCTCGCGCGGTCCTGGGCGGCGGAACTCGCGCCGAAGGGCATCACCGTCAACGTCGTCGCGCCCGGCGCCACGGACACGCCGTTCCTGCGGGATCCGGCACGCGCGGCAACGCCTCCCCGCCTGCCGCCGATCGGGCGGTTCATCACGCCCGGGGAAGTCGCCGCGCTCATCGGCTTTCTGCTGAGCACTGACGCGAGCGCCATCACCGGGCAGCAGATCGTCATGTGCGGCGGTGCGTCGCTTTAAAGCAGCGCGGTGCCGCTCACCGTCAGGGCGGTCAATTGGCGCGCGAGTTGCACGAGAATGGACCCGACGCCGCCACCCGCGCCGATCACCAGCATGCACTGCCCGACGCCGCCGCGCTCGACAATCTTCAGCCGTTCGAACAGTAGTTCCCACGCGGTAATGGCAGTCAAAGGTAGTGCGGCGGCCTTGGCAGCGCCCAGTGCCGTCGGGCGGCTGCTAGCAATCCGCTTGTACGAGGCGCGCGCGCACCTGCCGGAACCTGCGCCACTGCACAAGCCCGCCGTGGGCGTCGATCATGTGCAAGCGGTAAACTCAGCATACCGAATGGAGAATCATTGCAACCGACGGGCGAGCATAGCCGCATCGCGACGGTCGGGATCGACCGGCGATGTCCGTGTCAGGGTTCCGGTAGTGCGGGCCAACGCGATGATCGTGGCGCGCTCGCTGCGTTAGTTCACGCGACATTGTCAACTTAACGACCATCGAGCATGAAAATGCAACGGACGACAATGTCAGTTTGTCGGAGACGGATTCCGGGCCACGCTGGTGAACTCGCGCTAGGCGTCGAAGCGCGCAGCGAGTTGTTTGCGATGGAGCGCCGCGTGTAATAGGTGCCTCTTCAGCGCGAAATGTTGGCGGATCGGACCAAAGCACGACAGGAAGTGTTGCGTGCGTCGCGGGTTGCGAAACCCTCGCATACGACGCTCGCGTTCCCGAGTCGGTTGGTGGCTGTTCTCGGCGCGATTGTTCACGCGGGCGGCTGCCCTGACGAACACATGTCGGACAGCAGCTCACTGATCCAGCATATCAAGGCACGCACTCCCAAGCTGATGCCCGAACTCGGTTCAGGTTCAGGCTCAGGCTCTTTATGTTCGGCCGCCGTAGATCGATGGCGTGACGCGCAACTGATCAGGGTCGACGTTGATCACCACGCTCCGAAGCGACTGCCCGCAGGGCAGATTGGCCTTGATGCGAAGCATAGCGTGACGACACTGTCGAACGTGACACCGCGGCGACATTGTCCGAAGGAGCGGATGCACCCACCCAGCATTGCACTTGGAAGTTCATGCGACGCCTGGCGGACTCGATGACTTCACCTTTTCGACGGCAAATCACAGCCCGAGGTCGAGAAATCGACCCCGGGCCATGGACTTGTCGCAAGCACCGGGTATCACGCGCATTGCCGGCACGTCCGAGCGTTCAATGCGTTACGGCCGACATCAGAACTGATAACCCGCGCCCACCACCGCGCCGAAGTCCGAGCGGGCGTTGCCCGTCACCGACGCCTTGACGACCCAGCGGTTGCTTTCCGTCACATACGAGTAACCGGCGGCAAACCCTTGCTGGCCGTGATAGTTCGCGGTCGCTGCCGATACCATCGAGCGGCCCGCGCCCGTCGGTTGCGGCAAGCCGGCCACCGCCATCGCCGACGCGACGCCGCCGTACATGTCCTTCTTCAGGTCGTTGAACGAGTTGTACACCTGCCCGATGCGCTGGTCGGTGTAGCTCTTCGCCTGCGTCGAAGCGGTCGAGAGGTTGTCGTTCAGTTGCTGCACGTTCACCGCGTCGGTCGGCGCCGTCCCGGCCGCGACATTCGTGATCTGGCGCTCGCTGCCCTGCGCGCCGACCGAGAACGAATTGTCGCGATCGGCGACGGAACCCTGGCCCACCGCCACCGCGTTCTTGCCGGTTGCGGTCGCCGTCGACCCGATCGATCCCGCATCGGCGCGCGCGATCCACGTCGTATTCGCATCGGTTGCCGCCGTGTGGATCTTGTCGTTGGCCGCCACGTTCTGCAGCGCGGCGTTGAACTGGCCGACGTTGACCGCATCGTTCGCGTTCACGCCCGCCGCGACGCCGGTCAGCACGCGGTCGCCGGCCGTGCCCGAGAAGTTCACGTTGGTGCCGCCCGTGTCCTTCCCGACCGTGATCGCGCCGTTCGGATCCTGTTGCTGCACGAGGCCGGCCTTGCCGTTCGCGATGTTGGTCACGCTGCCCTGCAGGTTCGAGATGTCGGTCGTGTTCTTCGACACCTGCTGGTTGGTCGCGTAGAGCTGCGAGCCGTTTACCGCGTCCGTGCTGGTTGCGCCGAGCGTGCCGGCCTGCACATTCGTGATGCGCGTGCCGCCGGCGCCGCCGAGCGTGATCGTGCTCTTCGAGCTGTCGTCGTACTGCACCGCGAGTGCGCCGAGCTGGTTGAGATTCGACTGCACGTCCTTCAGTTGCTTCACGTTCACCGCGTCGGTATCGTTGGTGCCCGCCGCGACGTTCTTCAGCACGACCGCCGAATTGGCGTCGCCGCCGACGAGCGAGACCGAATTCAGCCGGTTGCCGTTCGTATCGACATCGTATTTGACGACGTTCTTCACGGCCTCGCCGGTCTGATTGGACACCTGCGTGATCTGCTGTTCGAGATCGGATTTCACGCCCGACAGCTGTCCACCGTTCACCGCGTCGGTACTGCCCGCGGCGACGTTGCCGTCGGCCACGTTCGTCAGCTTGGTCGGAGCACCGCCGCGCGCCGCACTATAGGCACCGAGTTTCGGGTCGAACTGCAGCGCGTCCTGCTGCAGCCCGGCGATCGCGGCGGTATTGCCGGCGATGTTCGTTTCGGCGTTGCCGAGGCGCGTTTCTTGATTCTCGAGCGTCGTCGTGTTGCTGCCGACGCGGCCGTCGAGGTTCGTGAGTGCGTCGCCGACATTGTTGAACGAGCCGCCGCCAACCTTGTAGGCCGGCGCGGTGATCGAGCCGTCCGGGTTCGCCGTGGCGCCGCCGCCGAGCGCAGCCGCGGTGCCGTCGGTCGCGCGGCGCAGCTGCGCGCCGTTCACCGCGTCGGTGCTGCCGGACGCCACGTTGCCTTCCGCGACATTGGTCACACGCACCGGGCTCCCGCCATTGCCCGCCCCGAGCGAAACCTGCCGCTTGCTCGCATCGTCGTACTTCACGGCCAGCGCATCGAGCTGGCTCGTGCCGCTTTGAATCGCCGCGTTCAACTGGTCGACGTTGACCGCGTCGGTTCCATTCTTACCGGCCGCGACGTTGCTGATCAGTTGCGGGCCGTTGCCGCCGTGGCTTGCATCGTACGCGCCGAGGCTCGCGTTCCACTGGAGCGCATCCTGCTGCAGCGCGGCGATGTTGCCCGTATTCGTCGTCACCTGGTTGCCGACTGTCGTGATCGACTGATTGAGCGTGTCGGTCACATTGCCGAGCTGGCCGACGTTCACCGCATCGCCCGCGGCTACGCCGTCCGCGACATTGTGCAGGCCGACGGGTGCCTGCGCGCCCTTGCCGCCGAGCGTGACGCCGCCGTGCGCGTCGTCGTCGTACTGCACCGCGTTCTTAGTCGCGTTGCCGATCTGGCTGGTGATCGACGTGCTCAGGTTGCCGAGCGTCGTGCTGAGGTTGTTCGTCACGCTCGTGCTGAGCGATGCGAGGCCGCCGTTCAGTTGGCCGACGTTGACCGCGTCGTGCACGTCCTTGCCGTCCGCGATGTTGTGCAGGGTCGTGCCGTTCGTGCCGGCGAACGTCACCGAATCGAACCCGCTCGCGCCGTCGTACTTCACGTTGCGCGTATCGGCCGCCTGCAGGTTGCCGATGTTCGACGCGGCCGTGCTCAGCGACGTGTTGATGCCGGAGACGCTGTTCTGCAGGTTCGTGATGTTCGAGGCCGACGTCGACATGGACGTTTGCAGCGGCGCGACGCTGCCCCTCAACTGGCCGACGTTCACCGCATCGGTGTCTGCAACACCGGCCGCGACGCCACTGATCGTGGTGCCGTTGCTGCCGTCGAGCGTGATCGCCGCATGCGAATCGTCGGTGTATTTCACCACGTTCTGCGTTGCCGACACGATGCTCGTGCTGAGGCTGTTGCCGACGCTGGTCACGCGCTGGTCGACGTTCGTGATCGAAGTCGACAGCGAATTGCCGACCGACGTCACGTGTGCGTCGACGTTGCCGATGCTCGTGCTGAGCGCGCTGTTCACGTTCTTCAGCTGCTGGACGTTGACGGCATCCGTATCGGCCGCGCCGGCCGCGACGTTCTTGAGCTGGCGTTCGCTGCCGAGCGCACCGAACGATACCGCGCCGCCGACCGGCGCTGCCGTGCCGCCGAACACCGGCGTGCCGCCGTTGTTCGCGCCGACGCTGCCCGAGCCGATCGCCACCTGATTGTTGTCGTTTGTCTGCGCGCCCGCACCGATCGCCACCGATTGCGTGCCGCCGGCGCGCGTCTGCGTCGCTGCGTCGTACGCGGCGCCGTTCGATACGCCGTCGCTCGACGTCGGGTTCGCGCCGCCGATCGCGATCGAGCGATCGCCGCTGGCCAGCGCAGAGTGGCCGAGCGCGATCGAGCTCGTGCCGTGCGCATCGGCGACGTTGCCGAGCGCCATCGAGAAATCGCCGATTGCAGCCGACTGGCGACCGATCGCGAGCGCCGTATTGCCTTGCGCGACCGCCACCGTACCGATCGCCGTTGCCGAGTTCGCCAATGCCTGCGAGCCGACCCCGATCGCAATCGCACCGCCGCTGCTGCTGCCGCCCTTGCTGCTCGCATTCGACTGGTCGCCGATCGCGATACCGCTGGAACCGGCCTTCGCATTCGTGCCCTGCGTAACGTTCGTGGTACTCACCGCGACGAAACTCCCGCTTTTCGTCGCCACGCAAAGCGGGTTGGTCCCGTCGATGCATTGGCCATTCAGCGCGTTGTCCGGGTTGCCACGGTCGACGAAATTGTCCGCGTGCGCGACCCCCGCGATCAGCACACCTGCACCCGTGAACATGGCGGCGGCAAGCGCCGAAATCTGGTTCCTCTTCATGCTGTTCTGCTCCGTTTTGTAGCGTCTGGTTTAAATACGGACTACTTAATTTTCTTGACAGCTTCGACTTCGACTTCGACTTCGACTTCGACTTCGACTTCGACTTCGACTTCGACTTCGACTTCGACTGCGATTACGAATACGACTTCGGTGCGGAATCTGGCCACGATGCCCAGCCTCGCCATGGCGAGCGCGACATGCATCGACACCGAGCAAATCGCCAGGGCATTCGATGGCACGGGCACGCCGTCTCTTTACGACCCATTCCGTTAAATCGCCACATCATCAGGAATGCGTATCGCTATTTATGGACGAGCTCATCCCCGTTGAATCGCGAGATTCAACCCGTCTTTATAAACACACCGAATCTGATGACGCGCCGAGCGCGACCAACCCCGTTTCTTTTATTTCATCTCCGGCAAACGGATTTCTGTTCGCATGCGCAGGACATTCGCCCACGCATGCATCAACTGATGCCTCGGACTCCAATTGCGCAACATCCGCCGCTGTTCGCCTCGTCTCCCGGTGTCCGGCGCCATCCGTCGCTCAAAGTTCGGACGAATTATGAGACACGATCGATAATTATTAAAGGTGACATTGTTTATAGATTGTAAAATTCAATATATTCAATGAGTTACCTATAATTCCATCATCTCGCAAACGATTGCTATATACCGCATTCAATCGGAATGTTTTTAGAAGCGGATAAATACTTTGCTCGAGCGCATTCAAATAAAACAGCATCGGACAACTCTCCGCCGGAGAGCCAGAAAATTGCATGATTGCATCCCGGACACACATGGAATCCGCGGGTTTTTGACGAATATCGACGCCCGGCACCGCAGGCACGAACCGCCGCATAATTGAAAATATGTAAAACGCCATGACTCGATTATCGACAGACCATCTGGCGGGAATCGAAATATGCTCCTACAATTCCGCTCGCATCGATACCGGCAGCCGCGATCACTCACGACGCCACCACCGCAATCGTCCGTGTCATTACCGGTTCAGTGATCAAAACTACGAACGCCCGGTATTGCGCCGGCCGGTTGCCGGCCGCGCAGTCCGGCGCAATCCGAATATCGATACGAGCGTGCGACGCATTTGCGCGTCGTCATAGAGCGGCGTCCGACGATTCCCCACACCGGGCAGGCCGCCCGCGGGATCTCGGCCAGCCGCCTTTCCAGAACAGGTGCACGATGCCCCCATCGATCTCCGCATTGAGCGACGCCCATGTCCTGATCGTCGACGATCAGCCCGACCAGCTGCGTTTGCTGATCGACATCCTGCGCGGTACGGGCTGCCGGATCAGCATCGCATCCGACGGGGTGCAGGCGTGCCAGCGCGCGCAGGCGCTCATGCCCGATGTGATCCTGATGGATGTCCGCATGCCGCGCATGGACGGTTTCACCGCGTGCCGGCGGCTTGCCGCCGATCCGCTGACGAGCGCGATTCCGGTCATCTTCCTGACCGTGGCCGGCGAATTGCACGAACGCCTCGAGGGGCTGGAAATCGGCGGCGTCGACTATGTGGTGAAGCCGTTCGAACCGGTCGAGGTGCTCGCGCGGATTCGCGTGCAGCTCGCGCGGGCGAAGCGCGACCGGCCGTCGGACACGGCAAGCCCGTTCGCGGCCGGCATGGACGACGACATCATCGTGCGCGCGGCCATTCGCCACCTGTCGCGGACGCTGAACGATCCGCCGACGGTCGAGCAACTGGCGCGTGCGGTCGGCACGCATGAAAAGCGGTTGTCGCGCGCGTTTCGCGACAATCTCGGCCAGACCGTGTTCGAGTATCTGCGGCACGAGCGGCTTCGGATCGCGCAGGATCTCCTGGATTCGACGTCGCTCAGCATCGCCAGCATCGCGAAGGAAATCGGCTTTTCCACGCCGGCGAACTTCGCGACCGCCTTCCGCGAACGTTTCGGCATCACGCCGACCGAGTGGCGGCGCCAGCGCCGCGCGAGCCGGCGCACCGCGACCCGTGAACCGCAACGCGGCGCGTAAGCCGCGTTCGGCGTGCCCGCGATGCTGCGCTACCAGTTGTATCTCGCGCTGGCCAGCACCGTCCGCTCGTTGCCGAACACGCACACCGCGTACGACTGGCAGCCGCTGACGTAACGCCGGTCGAACAGGTTCGCGACGTTGAACGCGAACCGCCAGTGGCGCATCTCGTAGTGCATCGCCAGGTCGTACAGCGTAAAGCTGGATACCGTCAGCGAATTGTCGGGCGCGCCGGCCGACGCGCTCTGATAGCGCACGCCGGCGCCGATCCCGAGGCCCGACAGCGCGCCCGCATGCCAGGTCCAGTCGGCCCACATCGACGCCATCTGCCGCGGCAGCGGCACGGACACCGGCCAGTTGTTCAGCGACGCGTCGTTCGCCTGCACGTTCTTGACGTCCTGATACATATACGACGCGACGATCGACAGCTCGCGGGTCACCTTGCCGAGCGCGCTCAGCTCGATGCCGCGCGAGCGCACCTTGCCGGTCTGCACGGACGTCGTGCCGGTGGGGTCGAGATTCGCCGGCGCCGGCGTCACGACGTTGGTCTGGTCGATCCGATAAACGGCCGCGCTCAGCATCAGATTCTTGCCCGGCGGTTGCCAGCGCAGCCCGGCTTCCGTCTGCGTGCCGCGCGTCGGCTTCGGCAGGCCGCCACCATAAATCCGCACGCCGATGACCGGATCGAACGACGTCGAATAACTCACATACGGCGACAGCCCCGCATCGCCCTGATAGGCGAGCCCGACGCGCCCGGAAAACGCGCTGTCGTCCTGCCGCGAATGCGTACCGACCGTCCGGCCGTCGAACCGTGCATTCACACGATCCTCGCGGCCGCCGAGCGTCATCGTCCAGCGCTGCCAGCGGATCTGGTCCTGCGCGTACACGCCGACCGCGTTCATCGCCGTGTACTGGTCGACATGGCCGAGCGACGTCGGGCCGGTAAAGATCGCGGCCGTGACCGGCCGATAGACGGGGTGGTACAGGTTCAGCGACGGCGCCAGCGCGAGCCATACGCTGTTGGTCGTCGTCTGCCGGTCGAACTGCACGCCGAGCAGCAGCGTGTGTTCGAGCGGCCCCGTGCCGAAGCGCGCCTGCGCGTGGTTGTCGATATCGAGCCGGCTGTAGTTGAGCTGGAACAGCCCCGCGAAACGCATCATGTTCGTCGTGCTGCGGGGCACCAGGCCCGTGCCGAACACCGTCGCGTCGTCGAGCGACAGGTGCGACCAGCGTACGTCCTGGTGCAGCGTCCATATCGCATCCACGCGGTGCTCCAGCGCGTAGCCGAGCGACCATTGCTTCTTCCGGTAGTCGTTGAACGACGGGTCGCCCATGTAGATGTCCTGCGACAGGCGGCCGTTCGGGTTCGGCAGCACCGTCCCGGACGCGGGCAGGAAGTTCGACGAGATGTCGCCGCTGTCCTGCAGGAACGATGCGGAGAATGTCAGCGACGTGTCGGCGGTCGGCCGCCAGCGAAACGACGGCGCGAGCGCGACGCGCCGGTCGGCATTCGGGCCGGTCCATGCGTTGCCGTCGCGTGCGATGCCGACGAAGCGATACGCATACCGGCCGTCCGGGTCGAGCTGGTCGCCGACATCGACCATGAATTGCTTGCGCGCATGGTTGCCGATCTGCACGCCGGCTTCGCGCACGCGCTCGCCGTCGGCGAGTTTCGTGTGCGCGTCGACGATCGCGCCGGGCTCGCCCGCGCCGTACAGCACCGACGTCGGCCCGCGCAGCACCGCGATCGAGTCGATCGTGTATGGGTCGACACGCCAGTTCGCGATGACGGCCGTATTCGGCGCCGGCACGCCGTCGACGTACAGCGTCGGCGTGAAGCCGCGCAGCGCCGCATACCAGTCGGTCCGGCTGTCGGCGCCGAACGTCGCGAAGCCCGGCACATAACGCAGCGCCTGGTTCAGGTCGGCCGCGCCGGTCATCTCGATCTGCTGCGCGGTCACGATGTTGGTCGTCTGCGGAATCTCGGCCACCGGCGTGTCGGTCTTCGTGCCGGCGGCGGTGCGCAGCCCGACGAGCCCGACCGACGATCCGCCGGCGTTGCCGGTCACGTCGATGGGCGGCAGCACGGCCGTCGTGGCGCCGGCGTTCGGCGCCTGCGCATGCGCGCCGCCTGCGGCCGCCATGCACAATGTTCCCCCGGCAGCGATCGCCCACGCGCGTCGCGCCGCACCTGTCTCCATCAACATCGTTTCAATACTCCGTCGTGCTGTCCTGGCCCGTTCGGCCCGATCGAGGCCCGGTGAGTCGCCGGCGTCCGTCCTGCGCTGCCGCGAGTGCCGTGCCGGTGACGTCGGTCACGCACGCGTCGGCATGCACTGGCCGATTGCGTCGTTCGCGAGCGCAGCGATCATACCGGCCGAACGTCGCGCGGTGGTTGTTCATCCGTCGGACGACGCCGGCATAGCCGCGCCTGGATAGGGTTGTACCGGCCCGCGAGCCGACATACGGTGTGTAGAACCACATAATGTTATCGGTTGTATGACAACACGGAAAAAACGATCCGATATCGGTCGACACACATGATGCGTGTCCTTCGCGCAGGCCGGCGACGATAATATCTCGCAAGCACATCAATCACCATTTATTTCAATTTCAATAGCATGTTAATCAATCGATTCGTGACAATCGCTATCGGATCGACAAGTTGTTTCGTGACAACTTTTTATTTCGTCGCGGTGATGCTTCCGTTACACTTCGCGCCGTCATGCGATGACTGATTTCAATGGTGCTCAAGATTGCACCCGGCGAGGCGTCGCCCCGCTCGCCCGCGGTGCCCGCGAGCGGGTCTCGCCAACGAACGACGCAACCATGAACGACAGGCAATTTCGGCCCGGATCCGGTGCAGGCATTTCCCGGCGCACCTTTCTTTACAACATCGGCGCGCTCGCGCTGTCGGCGTGCGGCAGCACGGAATCGACCGGGAACGCCGGCGGTATCGCAACTGCCGCGGCGGGTAACCGGGCACTCGCACGCGTTGCGACGGATACCGCCACCGTCGCGACGCATGAAGCGTTCGCGCATCCGGGCTTGCTGCATACGCAAGCCGATTTCGACCGGATCGCGCGCAAGATATAGGCCGCCGCGTCGCCCTGGCTTGACGGCTGGAACAGGCTGATCGAGAACGGTCACGCGCAATTGCCGTGGTCGCCGCGATCGCAGGCCGTCGTGACGCGCGGGAGCACCGGCACGCAGAACCCTGTTCGCCGCCACCGACGGCTACGGCGCGGTCAACGGCAACGTAACCGTCGCGATGGATGCGTCGAAGGGCGGCCTCAACGCCGCCGACCTGTGGCGCAACGACATCGCGAGTACCGGCAAGCTCACGCTGCAAGGCAGCGGCACGCTGACGCTGGCCGGCAACAACAGCTATACGGGCGGCACGCAGGTCGGCGGCGGCACGCTCGCCGCCGCGTCCCCGACGGCGTTCGGCAACGGCGACGTGTACGTCGGCTCCGGCGGCGGCATCCGGATCGCGGCCAGCGCGCCCGTGACGATCGCCGCCCGCTATACGCAGCTCGACAACACGACGCTCGAACTCGACATCGACGGCAACGGCGGCGGACGCCTGCGCGTGGGTGGCACGTTCACCGTCGCGGGCGGCACGCTGCACGTGAAGTTCGTGAACGGCTACACGCCCAAAGCCGGCGACACCATCGCGCTGGTCGACGGCGCGGCCGGATCCACGCAGTTCTCGACGGTGACGGTCGACGGGTTCGAGGCAGCGCCCGTCTACACGGCGACGGGCGTGTCGATCACGCTGTCGGCGGCGTGTCGCGGCGGATGTCCGCCTTCGCCGCATAGCGCATCAGGTCGTCCTGGCACTCCTTCCAGGCGGGCGTCTGCATCGGCTTGATCTCGCCGCCGCGCAGTGTCTTGCGCGCGTCGGGAATCACGAGGCCAAGATCGACACCGATCACACAGCCGAAGCCCCGGCAGGTCGCGCATGCGCCGTAGGCCGAGTTGAACGAGAACAGTGCCGCCTGCGGCTCCGCGTAGCGCAGGTCGCTGTCAAGGTCGTGCAGCCCGGTGGAGAAACGCCACACCTGCGGCTCGGCGAGCACGTTTTCCGCTTCCGTCGTGTCGAACACGAGGCTCGACTTGCCGGAGCCCGACGGGCCGGTGACGACCGTCATCTCGCCGGTGCGCAGGTCGAGATCGAGGTTCTTGAGGTTGTATTGACGTGCTCCGCGAATGCGAATCAGATTGCTGGATGACAATTTGCCTGCCCGTCTGGATGAATTAGCCGGAATTCACGGTGCCGAAACGCTGCGGCGGATGCCCGCACGCGCGGCGCACGTGCCGCACGGGTCATGCCCGGGCGGCTCCGGTTCGACGGATACTCTGCTGCATATTCATACAGTTTTCCATGACGGGATCGCCACCCCGCCACCGGGCAGGCCGGCAACGCGCGGAGCGACACGCGGGCCGTCCGGTTTCGACGGCCGCGCGTGTGATCGCCATGTCGCCCCTGCTACTTCTGCAGCAGGATTTCCACGCGGCGGTTGCGCGCCCGCCCTTCCGCGGTATCGTTTGACGCCGCCGGATCGGCTTCTCCTCGCCCGGTCGCCGCAAACGAATCCGCCTTCAGCCCATGTTCGCGCAAATACGATGCGACGGCCTCGGCGCGACGCCGCGACAGCGACAGATTGTGTGTATCCGAGCCGGTCGAGTCGGTATAGCCGGTCACGTCCACCCGCGAGAATTGCTTGTCGCCCTGACGATTCAGCAACGTGTCGAGCGCGGCCTGCGCAGTGGGCGTCAGCGTGGCGGAGTCGGTCGCGAAGTACGCATCGCCCGTCAGGCTGACTTTCTCGGCGGCCACGGGCGCGGCCGGTGCGGCTGCCGGGGCCGGCGCGGCGGGAGCGCCGCACTGGAACACGAGCGAGCGCGGGTCCGCGCCTTCGCGGAACGGCGCCGTGGAATCGATCGTGCGCACTGCGTCGCTGCCGCACATGCGCGTCGCGACTTTCATGCAGGTCTTCTCGCTCGACAGGATGCCGTGGCAGTCGACGCGGAAGGTCCTAACGCCGTCGCGCGGCTGCAGTTCGTATGCGTTGTACGTCGGCCCCGATGCGCTCGAACACGCGGCCAGGGAAACGACGGATGCCAGCAATGCAAGATGGTGTTTTTTCACTTGATAACTCCGAAAATGCGATGGGCGCAGCGAATGCGATGCGCTCGGCGCAGCCGCATTCGCATGCGTTCCGTGTGATTCGCTCCGGCAGCGCGTGCCGGAGCGAACCGATGCGCGCTCGATCACTTCCACTGATACAACATGCCGGCGCCGACGACGCGCTGGCTGCCGGCGAAACCGCCGTTCAGCGTCGCCTTCAGGTTCTCCGTGATGCGCGCCTGCATGCCGACCGCCATGGCCTTCTGGCCCTGGAACGTCGCCGTGCCGACCCCCATCGCGAAGTTCGAATCGCGGTCCATGTGCGGGATCGACGCCATCGCGGCCGTTGCGGCGATCCCCTCGCGCGCCATCGAGTCGGTCTGCTGGATCTGCTGCTGCATCTGTGTGAGTTGGTTGTTGACCGTGTTCAGCGACTGCGTGAACTGGTTCGACACGGCATTCAGCTGATTGACGTTCACCGCGTCGGTGCCCTGCGTGCCCGCCGCGACGTTGGCGACCTGCCGCGGCGAATCCGCCGAGCCGACCGCGACCACGTTCGACCGGCCGCCGTCGTTGCTGCCGGCGCCGATCGCGGCCGAGTTGTTGCCCGACGAGGTCGCGCCGACACCGAGCGCGGTCGAACCGTTGCCGGACGCCGTCGACGCGTTGCCGACCGCCGTGCTGTTCGAGCCCGATGCCACCGAGCCCGAGCCGCCCGCCGACGAATTCGAGCCGACCGTCACCGGATCGATCTTCGTGCCGGTCGGATTCGTCGAATACGAGCCGTTCGCCGTGCGCTGGTCGATCAGCGTCGTCAGCTGATTCGCGACCGAGTCGAGCTGCGACACGTTCACCGCGTCCGTGCCGTTCTTGCCTGCCGCAAGGCCGGTGATCTGCCGGTTGCCGACGTTCACTTCGCCTGCCGACGATTGCGGGCTGGTCAGGCCGTACGCGATGTAGTTCGTCAGTGCGCCGACCGTCGTCAGCGAACCCGCGCCGAGCGCGACGCTGTTCGCGAACGTCGACGACGCGCCGGCCCCGAGCGCGAGCGCATCGGTCGCGGTGCTGCGCGCGCCGGAACCGAGCGCGACGCTGCCCACGCTGACCGCGACCGCATTGGCGCCCTGCGCGACGGACTGTGCGCCGGTCGCCGTCGCGCCGCTGCCGAGCGCGATCGCGTCGGCTTGCGCGGAACTCGCGGCCTGCCCGATCGCGATGCCACCGGGAGCCGTCTGGTCGACGATCGCGCCGTTGCCGATGCCCACGCCGTTATCGCCGTTCACGACCGTCGTCGGCCCCACCGCGACCGATTCCGCGCCGACCGCGAGCGAATCCGCCGCAGTCGAATTCGCGTGGAAGTACTTCTGGGGCGTGACCGCGAACGACTGCAACGCGCCGGTCAGTTGCCGCACCGTTACTGCATCGTGTTGCCCCGTGCCGTCCGCGACATTGGTGATCTGGCGATAGGACTTGCCCGTCGCATCGCCGAGCGACACCGCGCCGAGCAGCTTCTCGTCGGTCGTATCGAACGGAATCGACGCGCTGCCGTTGCGCAGGAACCCGGACGACTGCACGATCGGACGATCGGACACCGAACCCGAGCCGAGCGCGATGCCGCCGTCCACCCGCGAGATCGCATTCGGCCCGATCGCCACGCTGTCGACGCCGAGCGCCTGGCTGTCCGGTGCGGTCGAGTTCGCGTGGAAATACTTGATGCCGTTCGCGTTGATGTTGTCGATCGCCGAGCCGACGTTGTTGTTGACCGTCGTCGAGCCGTCACTGTTGTAGGTCACGTAGGAAGGCGCCGAGATCGTGCCGGTCGTGGGGTTGTAGGTCGCGCCGCCGCCGAGCGCGCCAGCCGTGCTGTTGCCGAGGTTGCCGTTGTTCGATGCGATCGAACTGAGGCCGGTCGACAGCGAACTGATGCCCGTCGACGTCGCGGTCGACAGCGACGTCAGGTTGCTGTTGGTGCTGGACAGGCCGGTCGACAGCGAGCCGACGGCGGTCGACGCGGACGTCGACAACGACGTGATCGTGCTGTTCGTCGAGCTCAGGCCGGTCGACAACGAGCTGATGCCCGTCGACGTTGAGGTAGACAGCGACGTCACCGTGCTGTTCGTCGAGCTCAGGCCGGTCGACAGCGAGCTGATCCCCGTCGACGTTGAGGTAGACAGCGACGTCACCGTGCTGTTCGTCGAACTCAGGCCCGTCGACAACGAGCTGATCCCCGTCGACGTCGACGTGGACAACGACGTGATCGCGCTATTGGCCGACGACAGGCCGGTAGAGGTGGACGTCGACAACGACGTCACGGCGCTGTTGGTCGAGCTCAGGCCCGTAGACAACGAGCTGATCCCCGTCGACGTCGACGTCGACAGCGACGTGATCGCGCTATTGGCCGATGACAGGCCGGTAGAGGTGGACGTCGACAACGACATCACGGCGCTGTTGGTCGAGCTCAGGCCCGTAGACAACGAGCTGATCCCCGTCGACGTCGACGTCGACAGTGACGTGATCGCGCTATTGGCCGACGACAGGCCGGTGGACGTGGACGTCGACAACGACGTCACCGAGCTGTTGGTTGAGCTCAGGCCCGTAGACAGCGAACTGATCCCCGTCGACGTGGACGTGGACAGCGACGTGATCGAACTGTTCGCCGACGACAGCCCCGTCGATAGCGACGACACCCCGGTCGATAACGACGTGATGCTGGACAGCGTCGACGTCGACAGCGACGTCACCGCCTCGTTCGTCGCGGCGAGCTGCGAGCCGTTGATCGCGTCGGTGCTCGTCGAACTGATCCGCCCCGCGGCGACGTTGGTGATCTGGCGCTCGCTGCCCACCGCGCCGACGCTGACCACGCTGGTCGGATTGACGCCGTTGAAGGTATACGTGACGCCGCCGATGGTGCCGGTCGAGGTGGGATTCGGCGCGGCCGTCACCGACCCGGAGCCGAGCGCGACGTCGTTCGTATTGTTCGCCACCGCCGACGCGCCGAACGCCACCGCGCCCGCTGCCGCCGCGGTCGACGTATTGCCGAGCGCGATCGAGCCGGTGCCCTGCGCATTGTTCGTATTGCCGATCGCCACCGCGCCGTCGCCGTTCGCGGTGTTGTTCGACCCCATCGTGACCGCGCCGGTGCCGATCGCGGAGCTCGGATCGCCGATTGCCACCGCGCCGTTGCCGCTCACGGTCTGGCCCAACCCGAGTGCCACCGCACCGATACCGCCCAGCACCTTCGAGTTGTTCCCGCCGGCGATCGAGCCCGCACCCGCCGCGGCGGCAACCGAATTGCTGTCGCCCAGGGCCAGGGTGGAACCCGCCGCCGCGACACTGTTGATGCCGATCGCCGTCGCATTGACGGCCGATGCCGTCGCGCCGGGGCCCAGCGCCGTCGCCGATATGCCGGTTGCGAGCGCGAGATTGCCCAGCGCCACGCCGAATTGCTGCGTCGCGCTCGACTGAACGCCCATCGCGACCGAACTGAGGCCCGACGCATTGGCGCTCAGGCCGAACGCAATCGCGTTGTCGGCGCCGGCCGTCGTTTTCGAGCCCATTGCGATCGAACTGGTGCCGAGCGACTGCGTGCCCGAGCCGGGCACGCCGGCAGTGCCGCCCCAGCCGATCGCGATCGACGAGCCGCCCTTCGCGCCACTGTTGACGCCCATCGCCACGGCCGAGTTTCCGGAAGCCATCGCGCCGCTGCCCACCGCAACACCGGCCGCGCCCGAACTCGTCGACTGATTGCCGAGCGCAACCGAGCCCGTATTGGTTGCATTCGACGCATAGCCGAGCGAGACGCTTTGCGCCCCCGCCGCGCTCGCCCCGAGACCGAGCGCGGCCGCATACTGGCCGGACGCCAGCGCATTGTTGCCGAGCCCGACCGCCGCCACGCCGGTCGCGGCCGCGCCGCTGCCGATCGCCACCCCGCCGCTTTGGGTCGCGCTCGAGAGATTGCCGATCGCGACCGAATAGTCGCCGGATCCGATCGCCTGCACGCCCATCGACGCGCTGTTGACGCCGGTTGCCTGCGCATTGATGCCGATGGCCGTCGATCCGCTGCCCATCGCGTGTGCGCCCGGCCCGATCGCCGTGGACGACACGCCCGCCGCCGTCGACAGGTTGCCGTATGCGGTCGAATTCACCTGCGACGCGACCGAGCCGTTACCGATCGCGATCGAACTGGCACCGCCGGTCGCGGAGCCGCCGCCCGCCGAATACTGCGCATGCGCACCGGTCTGGAACAGCCCGAGATACGCGGCCGCCATCATCACGACGAGCCGCCTGGGCGAGAGCACCGGCTTCGTCGCGATGCCCGCGACGGTGCCCGCGTCCGCCGCATGCGTGCACGCGCTTCTCGACGACGCAACCCGCTTGCCGCGCGCGCGGTCGAGCTCCGACGCCGCGACCCAGGCGCCCAGTGCTTCGTTCCAGATCGACTTGAACGACTTGTTCATCTTGTTTTCCCTCGGTTCACATGTGCTGGATGACGCAACAGCGAACGCGGCCGGGCGAAGACTGTCTCCGTCTCCGTTTTCACCCGCCTCGCGACGCGCCGCAACCTACTTCGGACTTCTAACTTCAATGCCGGATGGCTCTGCACGACACACGCGACGCACGTCGCGAGCACGCGACCGTACGCGGCCCGTGTCCGGACGACACGAGGCACGACAACGCTCGCGGTTTATCGAATCATGGAAACCGGGCCACCGGACCGGGGCGGCGCGCGGCGGCGCGCGGCGCGCCACACCGCGAAAGAACGCGTGCGCACGCCGTCGCGCCGGACCTCAGGCGACCTCGAATCTCATGAGAGGGCGTCGTTCAGACGCCGGATGGACGGATGCCGCGCCGAACCGGCGCGCGGCCCGCGCAGTGTCATTCGGGGGGAGGATGCCCCCACGTGGCCCCCGGAGCAGATGCATGCGCCGCCGGCCCGCGGCCGCTGACAGCCGACAACGGTTCGCGAGAACCGGTGCTTTGATCTGCCATGCTTTTGATGTTCATGTTTTTTCGCGCCCGCCTGATTCGAGAGTGGGTTTCGCGCAACCGCCTCCCGGAGGATCGAACCACCCGGCGATCGACGCGAACCCACCCACACTTTCCATCCTGGCGCGCATCTTCCATTCCGGATTTCCAGAATGGAAGATGACTGCCGGATGACCCCTGCACTGAATTAACTTACTGACTTTCTTTGACGATTTTTTGTCGCCTGATGTGCCAAACTCGCATCTGCTTCATGATTCATCGATCATTTTTCATATCGGCGCATTCGATGAACGATGAAGCCCGCATTACCCTCGTGCCGACCTTCGTTGCACCGCCGTCGTCCCGAAAACTGGGATTGCCAGCATTCAATGTCACATTGAATGCAGCATTCCCGGAAAAATGGCAGTAGCAGAAAATTTCGCGCAGAACCGGGTCATGCAGAAGAACCGATTCCAGCCGCGTACTGCCAAGTGTGCAGGGCTTCCTTGGATCAAACCTTTTCCGCAGCGGACAAATTGTTTTCTGGAGCTGACGTTATTTACATTCATACGATCCGATGCAGCCAAACGGATATATGTGAAAGTATTTTTAATCAGCCACAAATAAAACCTTAATCACGGAGACTATGAATTGATGAACTCGATCCACCACCGTTCCGGCCATCTTCTCGACAGAAAGAGCACCAATTCATCTACTGGGCCAATTCGATGTTCATGCCATTCAATCGGTAATAAAATCCAGTATTTAATATCGAAATCGGAATTTTTTTCCATCCGATTTTCCGCCCCCGGCTGCGGCGATCACGACAGACCGTCGCGCTGTCAAACATGCCCACACGCGGTGGACGGAATCCCCACCGCCGGCATCTTTGTCGGCATATAATTTTTCGCAACAATCGCGCACACAGATGCAGCGAGTCCGCCCCGGCCTACCCCTAAGCTTTAGCAACCATGTCATCCCGCTCGTCCAGTTCGGCGTCGCCCCGCGCCACGCCGGATCTCGTTGGCGCACACATTCTCGTCGTAGACGACCGCCCGAACGACCTGCGGCTCCTGACGGAAATCCTGCGCGCCGCGCGGTGCCGGATCAGCGTCGCATTCGACGGCCTGCAGGCCTATCACCGCGCGCAGGCCATCGCACCCGACCTGATCCTGATGGATGTGCGGATGCCGCGCATGGACGGTTTCGCCGCATGCCGGCTGCTGGGGTCCACGCCATCGACGCAGAACATTCCCGTCATCATCCTGACCGCCGCGGGCGATCTCGAGGATCGGATCGCCGGGCTCGAAACCGGCGCGCTCGACTACATCGTGAAACCGTTCGAACCGGCCGAGGTGATCGCCCGAATCCGCAATCACCTGAAGCGCACGCGGCGCAGCCAGCCGTTTGCGCACCTGCCCGAACTGCCCGATCACCCCGACGCCGCGCTGGTGCGCGCGGCGAGCGAGATCCTGCTGCGCGAACTGCGCAATCCGCCGGCGCTCGACGAACTCGCTCGGCAGGTCGGCACGCACGAAAAGCGCCTGTCTCGCGTGTTCCGCGATCACCTTGGCCAGACCGTGTTCGAATATCTGCGCGATACGCGACTGCGCGCGGCGAAGCACTTTCTCGCGGAGACGTCGATGGGGATCGGCGACATCGCCGAGGAGATCGGCTTTTCGACGCCAGGCAATTTCGCCACGGCGTTTCGCGAACGCTTCGGCATCACGCCGTCCGACTGGCGGCGCCAGCGACCGACGGTCGACGCGCCGCCGCCGTCGCATGAACACCAGCGCGATGCATAGGCGCCGCGCGTCCGGCTGGCTCGCCGTCCTGCCGCTCCTGGTGGCGCTGGTGGCCGCGTGCGCGGCGCCCCGCGCCGACGCGACAGAACCATCCGGCCAGACCGCGCGCCTGGAAGCGGTATCGATAGTCGAGGATGCGGGCGCGGCGATGTCCGTCGGCGAGGTGGCCGCGCGGCTCGAAGGTTCGGCACGCGGCGCGCCCGCGGCAGCGCAACCATCTTTCAACATCGAGTTTTCCCGCTCGGCGTGGTGGGTGGGCGCAACGCTGGCCAATCGCGACAGCGTCGAGCGCGCGCTGGTGCTCGCGATTCGCGACGCACGCGTCGACCAAGCAGACTTTTATGTCGATCGCGACGGCGCGTGGACGCTCGCCGCCCGATTCCCGGCGGATAACGGCAACGCGAACCGTGCGGCTTCCCGATATCCGGTGCTCGACATGACGCTGCGCGCGGGCGAACGACTGCCCGTGTTGATCCGCGTCACGTCGCGCAAGGAAATGAGGCTCGCGCCGGCCGCGTTCACCCGCGACGCGTGGGACGCGCAGGAACTTCACGCCGCAATGTGGAACTTCGGCTTCTTCGGCGGGCTGCTCGCACTCGTATGGTGTGCACTGCTGATCGGTTTCTTTTCGCGCAGCGGCATGTTCGTCGTGCTGGCGGTGCTGGCCCTGGGCACGACGCTGTTCGAAGCGACGTACCGCGGCTATACCGCGATGTATCTGTGGCCCGGCGCCTACGCGTGGTCGGCGCGGGGCGAGGTGATCTTCGCGTATCTGTCGGTCGCGTGCTTCATCGTCTTCATCCTGATGGTCGCGCACCGCGAGAAGGCCGGCATGCCGATGCGCGCGGTCTACGTTGCGTTCCTCGCGCTCGAATGCGTCGGCATGGCCGGCGCGGCGTTCGGCGACCTGCTGACGTTCACGTGGTTCTGCCTGCGGCTGAACACGGCGATGGGGATCGTGAACATCAGCCTCGCGCTGATGCTCGTGATCCGCCGCACGCCGACGAGCCGCGTGATGCTGATCGCCGTCACGTTCGCCACCTTCAACATCCTGCTCCGGATGCTCGACGGCATGAACGCGATGCCGGCCTGGCTGTTCTGGCTGAAATCCGACCTCTATCCGAACCCCGTCATCGCGATCATCGGGCTCGCCACGCATCTGCTGGTGCTGGCCGCATGGATCGACCACGTGGGCCGCCAGCGCACCGACGCGCGCAAGCGGCTCGAGCACTGGCAACTCACCGAACAGGATCGACTGCGCGATGAAGTGGCGAAACGCACGGTCGCGCTCAACGACGCGCTGCAGCAGGCGAGAACGCACATGCAGCAGAAGATCGAGACGCTCGGCTATGTCAGTCACGACCTGCGCGCGCCACTGTCCACGATCAACGGCTACGCGAAGCTGTTGCTGCAAAGCGCGACGCGCAGCCAGGCGCGGCTGATCCGGTCGATCGACCGCAGCATCCGCTACCAGCTCGCGCTGATCGACGAATTGCTCACGTTCACGAAGGCCGAACTGCAGCCGCTCGGCATTTCCCCCGACGTGACCGACCTGCCCGGCCTGCTGAACGATATCGGCGACTATGCGGTCGCGCTGTGTTCGCAACAGGGCAACCGGTTCGACTATCGGCCGCTGACGCCGCTGCCGCGCAAGCTGTCGATCGACGGCATCCGGCTGCAGCAGGTGCTGCTCAACCTGCTGTCCAACGCATCGAAGTTCACGCGCGACGGCACGGTCACGCTGTCGGTTCGCGCGTCGCGGGAAGGCGATACATGGCGCCTCGTGTTCGAGGTCGCCGATACGGGGATCGGAATCGACATCGCCGGGATGCGCGACATCTTCCGCGCGTACCAGCAGGTGCAGGCCGTGAACGGCGGCACGGGGCTCGGGCTGTTCATCGCACAGCGTATCGTCGGCGCGATGGGCGGCGAGCTGGCCGTTACCAGCCAGCCCGGCGTCGGCACGTCGTTCTCGTTCCCGGTCGTCGCGCCGGCCGTCGGGCACGCGCTCGTGCCGGTGTCGTGGCTCGTCCGGCGGTTTCGGCCGGCGAGCGATGCCGGACCCGAGACCGCCGCCCCCGTCCTGCGCGGCCCGTCCGACGATGCGCTCGACGAACTGATCCGGCTCGCCGGCGAGGGCCGGCTCACCGATATCGAGGAATGGCTCGGCCGGTTTGCGGACGAGCCGGACCATGCGGCCTTCGCGCAGGCGACGCGCGAGCACCTCGACGCACTCGATCTGCATGCGATCGAGAAGCTCGCCGGCTCGCTGAAACGCGCGCGTATCGCGGAGGCATCGTTCGACGCCGAGACGGATACGGCCGGGCCGACCCGGTAGCGCGGCAATGCGCCCGCTCCGGGTCCGGCGGGGCCACCGTTCGACCGCCGTTCGACGCCGCCGACGATCGGCCCGAACCGCGCGTGCCCGAATTGGCCCGGCATCGCCGGTCAGTCGAGCTCGCGCCACGGATTCGACGCGGCGGCGCCATGACCTGAGGCGGAATTTTGTGACCAATCAGGCAGTGAGTCTCGCGTCGATATGATCGGAATCCAGCCAGGCTCGACGGACCGTGGCGGGCGGTTGGTAGCGATGCACACTATGCGGCCGGCGCTCGTTGTAGAACTGTCGCCAGCGTTCGACGAGCACCTTTGCAGCGGCACGGCTGCGTCAGGATGACATCCTGCGACCGCAGGCTGGCACCGACTTCGATCGCCAGGCACTCGCGGGTATATTCATCGATCACGCAAAGCATCTTCAACGCTCGCCCATCGACCAGTTGGTCGGTGCACGAAGTCGTAGCTCCAGACCGAATTCGGTTGTGTCGCACCGGGCAGGCGAATATCGTTGCCACAACGACGACGGCGAGGCCGCCGCCGCGGAATGTTGAGCTGCAAGGCTCGCCACATTCGCCGCACGCGCGACTCTCCCAGCGCCAGCCAAGCCGACATGCGCCGGTAGCCGAAGCGCGGCGCTTCCTGCGCGGCCGCCATCAGTTGCTCGCCCTAGCTCCGATCTTTCTCCGGTTGCTTGAGCGTATAGGTGGCCACCCGGCGGCTCAACCCCAGATAACCACATGCCTTGCGTTACGAGAGGCCCCGCCGAGTCAGGACTTCCAGCGCTTCGCGCCGGCCCGTTGGGGTGCTCATTTTTTTTCGGCTGAATTCCTTCAGGCCGTCGATGACCAGCAATTGCTCGGCAATCAGGCGCTTGAGCCGCTCGTTCTCCGATTCCAGATCCTTGAGCCGACGGGCGTCGGCCACATCCATGCCGCCGAACTTGTTGCGCCAACAATAGAACATCTGTTCCCAGATGTTGTGGCGCTTGCACAGATCCTCCACCGGCTCGTCCCGGCTCTCGGACTCGCGCAAGATTCGGATGATCTGCTCGTCAGTAAATCGCTTCTTCATCGAGTTCTCATTGCGTCTACGATAAAAGAGAACTCACTTGCTGATGGTTACAAGAAACGGCTCAGGTCATGTCGAAGAAAATTTATGGAAGCAACCGGATAGTGTCGCCAGAACAGGCATTGAGGTGTGCAGCGCAGTCACCTGTCCAACTCCTCCACCACGCGCATGTGTGCAACGATATTCGACCACGGGGATGACCGGAGTTGATTCAGTGTTTCTCGATCAACTTGCGGGACGCGAACAATTCGGCATCGTTGCGGATACCGAGTTTGCGATATGCGGATTGCTTTTGCGCGCTGATCGTCTTGGGGCTTCGGAAGAATTTCGACGCGATCTCCGAAACGGACATACCAGCAAGAAAGCACCGCAACACTTCATGCTCGCGCGGGCTGAGCAGCAAGTCCGCCGCCGAACAAGAATCGGGCGACGGTTTATCGTCACCGCTAGCGTCCCTCGGTTCGGCCCCACGCGAATCTGTCGTCATGCCCCACCTGATCCGGTTCGAGAGTTCGGCGCTTAGAAATGAGTGACCACTTGCCACGACGCGGATCGCGCGTGCGAGCTCACCGAGATCCTCGCTCTTGCCGAAAAAACCGAGCGCACCTGCGCGCATCGTCATGTTGACGGTTGCCGACGTGTCGTTGCTCGACATCATCAGCATCCGACAATCGGGGAATCGCGTATTGATGAGCTTGACGAGATCGAGGCCGTCGATCTCGTCGGGACCAAGCGTGTAGTCGAGTAGCACCACATCGGCGCGGTTCGCTTCGAGCCAGCGAATCAGGTCGCGCGACTTGCCGAAGCTCGCTACCAGTTTGATGGAGCTCATCTCGGTCAAGTAATTTGCAATCCCGAGTTGGACGATGGCATGGTCGTCCAGAATCACGACGCGGATCGGCTGGTGCCCAGGCCTCATAGTTACCCCTATCGTTGTTGTATACGGCGCGAAACGGCTAGCCCCGATATTGTCGCGGGATGCCATTCATGATTATTTCGAGTAGCTTACCGGCTTTTGGGGCAATTTTTAACCCTGGTGACTCAATGTGCAGGTCCTGCGATCGCAGTGCCGCATTGCGTTTCCGCATCGCGCGACCTATGATGTCGGTCTCGTTTTTCGGTTTTACCTGCGGCCATCTCGGCGTCCGATACTCGTCTGAGGACCGTCCACGGCAGACCGGCCAACAATCTGGTTGAACAACGTGAGCAAGCTGAGTTTGAAACGATGTGCCGTGCTAATGAGCGCAATCGTCTGGCTGACGCCCACGTTCGGATGGGCAAACAATTCGCCGCAATTCACAGCTGAAGAGAAGGCGTGGATTGCCGCGCATCCGGTGGTGCGCACCACAATCGATCCACACTGGCGCCCGTTCGAATTTCGCGACCACGGGAAAGTAGTTGGCATCGTGCCGTCGTACCTCGATGCGATTTCGCGCGTGAGCGGATTGCGCTTTGAGTACGTCGACGGCCTGTCATGGGCGGACTCGCATGACGCCCTGATCTCCGGAAAGATCGATGTGGTGCCCGACGTATCGAAAAGCGCAGATGTGTCGATGTATCGCGCCGGCGTCACTGTCAGCCAACCGTACTTCGTCGGCACGATGTTCGTGGTTGCGCCGGAACACCTGAATCTGTTCGTCGATTCCCGCAATCTGGCCGGCAAACGAATCGCGATCAAGGGCAACGGCGGGCTGGAATATGCGATTCGCCAGAGCGGCCTGCCCGTGACGCTGCTGACCTATGACGACGAACAGGATGCGCTCACTGCCGTCGTCGACGGAAATGCGGATGTCGCCCTCGGCACGGACATATCAATCATGCCGCTGCTACGCCGACAGTTCCTGGGTCGGCTGTTCCTGGCGGGCGGCCTGCCGGACCGGCCATATGCGCTGGCCCTGGCAACCCGCAGCGACATGCCCCTGCTCGCATCCATTCTCGATAAATCGTTGGCTGCGATTCCCGCTCGCACGGGCGAGGAGATTTCACGCCAATGGATGGAGTCGACTGACTACGGCGAGCCGACTCTGCGCTCAATCCTTTACTACCGACGCTGGCAGGTTACAGCAGCCGGCGCCACCGTGTTCGCGCTAGCAGCAATCGCGTTCCTTTCGTGGCGCGCACGCGCCGCTGCGGTTCGCAGCGAGCGCGAAAAGGCAATGTTCCTCGCGTTCGTGAGCCACGAGATCCGCACGCCGATGCACACGATCCTTTCGTCGCTCGAGCTGCTGCAGCAGTCGCAGCTCACGCCGAAACAGGCAGGTCGAGCGGATGCAGCCGTTGCCGCCTCGGAATCGCTGCTGACGCTGCTCGATGACGTGCTCGAATACTCGCGACTCGAATCGCACAACGTCACACTCGCGCCCGAACCAACGCAAATTGAGGCGTGGTTGCGCCGCAGCGCCGACATGGTGCGCTGGAGGGTCGACGAGAAAGGGCTGGACCTTGCGCTCGAACTCGCCTGCCCAGCCGATTTGACCCTGCTGATCGATCCGGTCCGCACGCGGCAGATCGTGTTGAATCTGCTCGTCAATGCAATCAAGTTTACGTCGGAGGGATCAGTCTCGCTGCGTGTCGACTATCTGGAAGGTAAGCCGAACACTCCCGGTTCACTTGTGATCGAAGTCCGCGATACCGGGATCGGCATTCCGCCCGCGCGTCAGAGCCACATCTTCGAGCCCTATCAGCGCGTCGAGGAGCCGGGCAGCCGTCGCGTGAACGGCAGCGGCCTGGGCCTGTCGATCTGCCGCGAACTGGTTGAGCTCATGAACGGAGTGATTACCGTCAGCAGTAGCCCAGACAAAGGCACAATCTTCACCGTGATCCTGCCTGCGCAACGTACCCGATGGGTAGCCGGCCGGAATGCGGTCGTGCCGGAGGCGCCTTCACGTGAACCCGACACGACCGATACGCCGGCTTCCCAGCGAGTCGACGAAGGTCCGATGGTCCTCATCGTCGACGATCACGAAGCGGTTCAACATGCGATCCAGCATCAACTTGATGCGCTCGCGTGCCGTTCGGCCATCGCCGGCAACGGCGCGCAAGCGCTCGATCGGTTCGAGCGCACTCAGTACGACATGGTGCTGCTCGATTGCGACCTGCCGGACGTCGACGGCTACACGGTCGCACAGCGCATGCGCGCCAGCGAGCAGCAACGCGGACAGGCGCGCACACCGATTATCGCGATCTCGGCGTCGACGGAAGATGCGCATCGTGAGCGCTGCTTCGACAGTGGAATGGATGGGGTGCTCGGCAAGCCGCTGCGGCTCGAAGCGTTGCGGCAGATGATCGATCTTTGGTGCCCGGCAAGCAAGCTTGACAGGCACCAGCCGCCTGTCGAACCAACACCAATAGCAGGTCGGGAATTCTCAGAGATCTACCGTCGAAGTATCGACGCGGATCTGGTGGCTCTGAGCACCGCGCTCTCGGCCGGCGATGCTGACAAGGCGCGCTATATGGCGCATAGAATCAAAGGGGCAGCCGCGATTGCCGGGCATGCGGGGACGAGTAACCTGGCAGCCGAGCTCGAGCGCATGCTGGAGGCCGTGTCCGACGCGATTCCTGGCAATGTCGGTCCGCTTCATGATGATTTGTTACGCCAGCATCGCATCGAGACGGCTACGCCGGATTCAGGCCAATCCAGGCCCTGCAGCACGCGCACATAAGCCTATGTGGCTGCCGCCTGATCCGGTGCAACACCCGCATACGCGGGGCACCACATCGCGATCATCTGCCGCAACGCTTCGAGTCGCAGCGGCTTGCCGAGCACCCCATCCATGCCGCTCTCGAAGCAACGCACCTTGTGCGCGTCGCCGGTATTTGCCGATATGACGATGATCGGAACGTATCGCCCCTTTCTTGCAGACTCGCGTTGACGGATCGCGCGTACGAGCGCGCAGCCATCTACGTCTGGGAGATTGCAATCCAGCAGCACCATGTCGACATGCGTGCGTGCGAGCTGCTGCAACGCGGCCTCCCCCGAGTCAGCGATGATGCCGACGCAGCCCAGCGCCTCGCATTGATCCTGCAGCGAATCCCGTACGGCTTCGTTATCATCGACGATCAGGATGTACGGTACTTTCCGGCATGATTGGGCCGCGGGTGCTGGTGGGCTCACCGGCGCCCACGCGGTTGACTGTGCCGACGACGCGTTATCCGTGACTGCAACCGGCAGCTTGACCGAGAAGACGGTCTCGACACGCGGTGTGCTGCTGACCGTAATCGTTCCACGCATTAACTCGACGAGCTTACGGCAGATCGCGAGGCCGAGCCCGCTGCCGACTCCGCCGGAACGTGAAGCACGATCATCTTGCCAATACGCATCGAACAGATGCTTGAATTGATCCGCAGCAATGCCAACTCCCGTGTGGCCGACTTCCAGAAGCAGCGTCCTGTTTCGCCGTCGGCGGGTCGCGGAAATGCGAACACGCAACGTAACGGTGCCGTCATCCGTGAAGTTGATTGCATTGACTAACAGGTTCAGCACGATCTGGCGCACGCGAACCGGATCGATCTCGACATGCAGCGCCGGAGGGATCTCGATGTCTAGCGTCATCGAGATCCCCTTGGATTCGGCACGCCAGCGCACCATATCGACGGTTTCTCGGGCCCAGGACTCGAGCTCCACTGCCTGCGCGGCAAACGTCACCTTGCTCGACTCGAGGCGGGTGTATTCCAGGATGTCGTCCAGCAGCGCCAAGAGCGTTTCTGACGCGGACACGGCAGCATCCGCGCGATCGGCCTGTCGTGGCGGCAAATGCGAGCGACGCAGAAAATCAAGCGACGACAGAACAGTCTGCATCGGCGTGCGGATCTCGTGGCTCACGAACGCGAGGAACATCGCCTTGTCCAGCTTGCTGCGAATCGCCGCCGCGCGGGATTTCCAGTAGAGATAGGCGAACAACGCGAATATCAGCAACGTTGCAGCAATCGCGACCACCTGCGGCGCGCGATCATGCAGGATTGAGCGTAGTGTCGGCTTGCCGTTGTCGCCGAGTTCAACCCAGTCCTGCATGATCGCAGCGGTTTCGCTCACCGGAATCGCTGCGAGCGACTTGTCGATGATCGACGCCAGAATCGGCAGATCGGCGCGCGTGAGCATGGCCAACGACACGGGGCGATCCGCCAGCATGCCGGACATGTAAAGCTGCCCCGGGAATTGCCGGCGAACGATCGGCAGGATCGTGAAGTCGATGCCAAGCGCGGCGTCGGCTTCGCCATTGGCCACCGCAGCAAGTGCGAGTTCCTCGGTGTCGAACGTCAGCACGTCGAGCGCGACGCCGCTATGACGGGTGAAGTATTCGACTGCGCCTCGCCCCTTGATCGCGACGCGCCGGCCTTCGAGCCGCTTCAGACTGAAAACCATCGCGGAATTGTCACGTGTCACGGCAGTCAGCCGCCCGACCAGATAAGGTGTACTGACTAGTGCGTCGCTGCCGACACGGTCAGATACCAACTCTCGCCACACACCCGGCAGCAAATCCACCTTGCCGGTAGCGAGCGCGTCGTACGCACGGCCCCATTCCGTCCCAGGCACCGTGTCGAACGTGAGTCCGGTCATTTTCGAAACCGCGTTCAGGTACCCGGCGACAAGACCAGCATGCTTTCCGTTGCGTACATATTCGATTGGACTCCAGTTCGCCTCGACTGCTATATGAACGATCGGGTGTGCGTCGATCCATCGCAGCTCTTCATCGGTGAAGATCGGTTCCTGCCAAAGCGTTGACGCAACCGCGCCAGGCAGCAGGACCACGCAGACAACCGGAAGCAATACACGACAGAGCGAACACCATTGGGTCCAGCGCGAAGCGCGTATATTTTTCATGATCGATGCAGCTTAGAAATATGACGATGCTGATGGAATGAATCGCGAGGAGCCGCCGCGTCGCGGGCGGGACCTTGACTCAGGCGACACATCGCACAAAGCCCAACAATTTGCTTCTCGTTCAGGTGTCGCCTTCAGAATCCCGCAGGATGCACGTCGGATCACCACGCTGCTGCCGGTTCAGGTGTTACGTATGGGAGACCCTGAGAATGCAACACCCACATATAGAAGGCTTGAAGAAGGTTTGAAAGGTACATCGCGCGCGAACTTGTCAACGGTATTGCGCATTGTTGTGCGCGTTGTTTGATGGGGATTCTGTATTACAAAGTGACGCCGCAACATAAGACTTGTCCTAAAAATAAAAGGCGACGTCATCCGCGCCACGGCTTCACGAAGGGCCGTTAGCAATCAGGGCGCAACTCTGACCTGCTCTAAAAATCCGGCGTACAAGTTAGTTCTAGAGCTAGTGCTAGTGCGACGCAGGCTGAACCGCTTGGATTTCCCGGAGAGTGCCGAGCCTTAGTGGTCGGTTTTTGGCCTTACCCCGTTTTTCCAGACACAAGCTCGCCGGCGCCGGCACCTGATTCTTGATACCGGTGCCGATCTGCTTTCAAGATCGCTACTCAGGCAAGAGAGCATTGCTTTTGGCATGAGCCGTCGAGGCGATTCCTGGGGACAACGCCGCAATGGAATGCTTCTTCAACCCTGAAGAACCGAGCGCGTGAACAGGCGCGCCTATCGCACCCGCGCCGATGGGTTCGAATACATCGCGCCACAGGGAAAATTAATTCACCGGCACCACTTTCACTTCATGCGTGTCGGTCCCGTTTGCCAAGACGACCCTGACCGGGCCGCCCACTGGATTCAGCCCGGCCAGATCGAGTGATTCACCAGGCGACAAATAGCGGTCTCGCATGCAGTCAATCAAAAGCGCACATTCGCCATGCGCGGTTGCCAGCATGACCGTGTTCCCCGTATTAACGAATAGCGTCCCATCGACCCGATAAGCCTGCCGTGGTGACCTCGGCTGCACGACCAGGATTGTCTGCAACTCGAGACGCGGTTTCACCTTGACCGCATTTGTATCGATCGAAACCGCGCGCTCCTCCCGGAACGTCACGCGAAAATAGCGTGGCGAGTCGTCACTTACACCTTTGAAATAGAGACGCAACCACCCACTCTTGTTCGGGCGTAACACGAGCTGCTTCGGTGCGTACATCAGATCGCCGCCTTTCGGCTTCCAGGTCGCGACGTCGCCATACGGCGGAGCGCTCTCCTCCACTGACACGCCGTATACGCGCGTCTGGTCGCTGTCGTTCACGACCTCGCGAACGAGATAGTCTTTCCCGGACCCCATGAAATAGGTCATGTCGCCAACGGACAATGCCTGCGCTGTGCAAGACCAGACCAACATCACGAACGCTGCGAATTGCCTCAATCGATTCCTCACTGGTTACTGGTCCGCGCATACGCATCTCACCCGCTACAACTCAGCCAGTCGGCCCGGCATCGCGCGTTACCCGACAAAAATAGACACGCGACCGACTGCGTCGGCCGCGCATATGGATACGTCTCCTCCATTTTGGTTTGGTATCAACCTTCGCGACGCCGAACCGGGCGCGCATCGGCCACGCTTTTCGGTTTGCATTCGATCTGATCAACCCACAGCGCGCCTTGCGCTTTGCTGAGGTCAAAGTCGATCTCGCACGTTCCGCCGGTGCCCGTCTCATATTGAATGACCGGATAGGCGGTATCGACGTCGATCACGAAACCGCCGTCGGCCGCAGTCGTAGCCTTGCCGATGTGGTTGCGAATCTCGGTGTTCGGCTTCACCAAACCGTTCTCGGTCAGCACGCCGAACACCGTTACCAGCCGGCGGACCTTCGGCATCATCGACGCGACGTTGCCCGGATACAGCACGAGCTTGGCGTCGCCTTCCTGGATATCGAAGTTTTCCGGCGTGTCACGACGCGTGCGGATCGTCACGCGGTGTTCGCGGTATCCCGTAAGCGGAACGAACGTGGAACGCGAATCGAGCGCCAACGCCCCATTCGTGGACACCATCTCGAGGTTGCCACGCGCCGACTTGTCCACGCCGACGATCACGCCGCTTTCGCCCTTCTTGCTGTTGAACCCGATGCCGCGCGTGTTCCACCCGACACTGCCCTGCATCGCGGCGGTGCCGCTGGCGTCGCCGGTATCGTCGATGTTCACGTTACCTTGCCAGCCGAACCAGCGGTTGTGGCCCTGCGCGCCAAGGTTCGCTTGGGTGCTCGACGGATTGCCATAGTCGCTCGACAGCGAACGCGAGCGGTTGACCCCTGCCGACAGATAGTCGACGCCCGGGATACGCTCCGGCCGCCAGCCGACGTGCGCGCCGATCTGCTCGGTATCGAGCGAACGCGAATAGTCGATGCCCGCGTCGCCGAACGAGAACGTCGCATTCAGGCCGACGTAGAACGCATTGTTCCACTTACGGCCCATGCCGCCGCTATTCCGGCTGAACATCTGGCCGCCATTGAGCATCACGCGCACCCATTTGTTCGAGTAAATGTCCTGGCTCCAGTCGATGCGGTAGTCCTGACCACCGCCGCCGTATACGCTGCCGCTCACGTTGAGCGTCGCGTTGTTGGCCCAGCCGAACATACGCGCAACGTTCACGTTCGAACCGAAGCTCAGTGTGCGCTGATTGTATACGCCGTTCTTCGCGGTGCTGCCCGTCGTCAGCATGTAGTTCGCCCACGCGCCGATAGGCCCGATGTTCGCCGCGCCATTCGCATTCACGCGAAAACCGCCGTCGCTCGTCGCTCCCGTGTCGATGCCTACGTTACCGTGCTTAAAACCCCGTTGATACCGCAGTTCGGCGGCGGCCAGACCGTCAAAATAATATGCACTTCCGTTAAACGTGCCGAACCGAGTCGCCATCTTGCCGCTCGCGCCGACGAGCTGTCGGCTGATCGCACCACGTCCCCCAACGTTGTTCGCAACATACTGGCCGACATAGAACTGATACTGCGTGTCCGCACCGGTTCCGCCGTTACTCGGCTTGTACACTTGCTCATTGCGGGACGACACCACACGACCGTTGACAACGACGTCCACGCGAATCGGGTAAGTCCCGACTGGCAACTGGCGCGTATCGATTTCCTGGTTGCCGAGGGGAAGATGCTGAACGTTGATCAGCTTGCCGTCGCGATGAATCTGCACTTCACCCGATGCAGGCATGAACGCGAAGATTGGCGTGCGCGCCAGCGAGCCGTCGTTCAACTCCGAGCGGCTCGCGGTGCCTGCGCTGACGCCAAGAAAGCGCCCGCCCGGAAGGAACGTTGTCTGCCCCAGCGCATTCATCGACCAGGTGCTCAGATAGCCGGCCGTGATCGATACGCCGCGGTAGTCACGTTCCAGCCGCGCTTCATACAGGTTGAAATCGTCGCCGCTGCGAATGTCGCCTTCAACATACGCGTGATTGACACCAATTGCGCTGACCGACTGCATGTGGAGGTAGCCGTTCGCATCGGCTCTGGCGTTCTTCACGACCGACATGTCGTAATTCAGCACACCGCTCGGATGCTTCTCGGTACTGTCGGGCAGCATATGCAAGCGCGGCGCGCCTTCGCTTGCATAGGCATCCCTCGGCAGTTGTGCAACCAGTTCGAACGTCCGGAGATTGAATTCCAGTTGGACGTCAGATACGTCCTCGCGTGCGCTCGACGTTTCCGCGACCATGCGCAGCGGCTTGCCGTAGCGATCCGCAATCCTTTGCTTCGCGGCATCCGTGATGGCGATCTTCGCGAGGCTGAAGTCCACCAGCGTCAGCGTGCGACCATCGTACTTGACGGTCGCCCGGCCCGCTTCCTCCGAACCGCTATCGATCTTGAGCCGCACGGGCACGTCGACACCCTGCTCGAGTGCACCGAGCAGGTTGTCAGGAAAGGCGTACTGACCAGCAGCCAATGTGCCATCGGCATGTGCACCCTCCGCAGGATCGGGCGCGCGATCGGCAATTTCCGGATGCAGCGAGCGAGCATCGCGGCCTGGTTCCATGTCCGACGCTGGCACGGATACCGATGCGTATTCCGAGGCCGTGATCGCGTCGACATCGACGGCGTATGCGGACTCGTCGCGCCCCCTGTCAGCTTCGGGCGTCTCGACTGCCCGCGCCCCCCGATCGAACATCACCGAATGATCCGCCGCAAGCACAGCCGACGACACCCATCCTCCCGCAAGGGATACGGCGACGTTAATTGCTGTCATTGTCGACTTTTTCATTCGCAGTCCAAATTGAATCTCTGTTTATCCAAGTCACATAACCGTGATTCGCTTACTTCGCTACGACCTTCGACGGTGCGGCATTCATCGGGAAATACTGGTAGTCGCTGCCTTTCCAGACGCCAATGCCTTGAAGGGATACCAAGCCCTTTTCCTTTCGCATGTCTCCCGACTCGCCCGGGAGCAGGAAAGTGGATCGGCTGCACGCCTTCGGTTCAGTCGCTGCCTTTTCTTCGCACTTCCCCGTGGCCGTGACATGGACGAAGGTATTTCCGATGTTCTTCACACGCCCGTTGCCGTCGTGTTCGAATTTGAAGTGGATCGTTCGTGGGCGCACGACAAGGATCGAACTCAATCGAATGCGCTGCTTCGCGGACAAGCTGACGCCATCACTGATGTTCGATTGCGACGACACGGCCTGTTCAATGAACGACAACTGGTAGTAGCGCTCCTTGTCGTCCCGCTTGCCCTGGTAGTAGATCTTGACGTCCGCCGTTCGATGCGGCGGCAGAAACACCGTTGCGGGCGAGATCAGCACATCCTTTTTCTGCTCATGCAGCACCTTCAATTGCCGCGGATTGGTAATCTCCTGGACTTCCGTCGACACGAATTTGGCTATCGAGTCGTCGTTCTTGATCTGCTTGACGACGTAGAACTTGTTTTCCTGCATTTCGGTCGTCAACGATCCGATGCCAATGGCCGATGCATGCTGCGCGCCCATCAGCGCGGCCGCCAGAGCCAAGAGTTTGAGTGGCTTCATCGTGTCCTCCGAAAGAAAAGAAAAAGAAAATGCCGAACCCCTAGACCGCGAGGTCCGGCATTACCGGAGTCAATGCCTGCTTCGACCGAATCTACGCAGGCATTCGGCGCAACTTACGCGGTCGGCGTTTCCCAGCTCGCGACGAAACGCACTTCGACGTCGCCGTTGTAACGGCCGTCGGAGACGCCAGACAGACCTGTGCCAGTCAGCGCGTTTCCGTCCTTGTCGGTGCCTTCTGCGATCGAGAACTTCACCGGCACGCCATTCGCCTGGTGGTACGAGCCGTTCGGCGTCTTGTTCGGGCCGACCTTCGACAGATTCATGTTCTGCAGGCCATTTGCCGCGATCGACGGCGCCGCGTCACCGCCGGTGCCCGACAGGATGTCGGTGAGGGTTTCGCTCAGCTCGACGCCACCGAGATCGACGCCGACCTTCAGCGAATCCTTCACGCCACCTGCAACGGCATTCAGCGTGTTCTTCGTGACTTGCGCCTGGATCTTGTAGCCCGTGCCGCCTTCGTAACCCGCCGCGAGAACGGTCAGCGTGCGGTCCTGCGTCGAGAATGCTTCGCTCGACGGGTTCCACTCGAAATCGAGCGTCGTGCTACCTTCCGCGAAGACGCTCAGCGTCACGTCGGACTTCTTGACAACGGATGCCGTCCACTTCACGCGTGCTTCTTCCGGGCCCACGGTTGCGGCGATGGCCGGAACAGCGAACGCGACTGCGAGTGCGGATGCCACTGCGAGGCGGAATGCAGTTTTCTTCATATCGATCTCTCAAAGGTGTTCATCAATTAACTTGGATGACCAGACGACATCCCATACCCGGGGATGCTTCTGGACCGCCCGTCCTACCAACTGCCGGTTCAATGGGTTTGCCAGATCACGGCGGCGAAACGAATTATTTCAATTGAAAGGCCAATGTAATATAAGAATGGGCCTAAAAAATCCTTGACCCGCTTCGAACGGCACACACTCATGCGGCCCGGCGCCCGTGCTGATGGATGACAGTTACACCCGAGCGCATCCCTCTCCGGCAAGTAAGCCAACAGAAAAAGGTTTGCCGAGGACGCGATGATTTGGACGTGCGAAACCGGCAGGTGCGCCGGAACCGAAGACAACACGCATCACGACCACGATGGTCGGTGCATTTCGCGGCGCACCCGCAACGCGCTGCCGAAACACGTCCGCGTGTGTTTTCACCTGCGCTGAATGGCGCCACACGGCGACGGGTGCGATACGCCTTGGCCGGTTCCCGGCGTGCGTCGCTCGAGGGCGGACAAGATGCCGGTATGCAACGTGAGTGCCGCGCCGTGTGCGCGGTCTCTACGGATCGTCAAGCCAGAAGACATGCCCGACGCCTGCAGGTGCCATTGCACAACGGCCGGTCTGCACGCATCCGGGCGCGAACGAACGCGTCGCGGTAGTCCGCGCAAGAACATTCACACGGCCTCGCGCTCAATCGCAGACTAATACATCTGATCGACGCTCGAGTAGCGCGAGCGCGGAAGGCGTACGCTCCGTGCGTACTCTCGCAACGATTCAGCAACTATCGTCGAGACCTTCCCCGACTCCGCCGGCAGGCCGAGCGGGCATGGCGCGGATCTCTGCGGAATGCATTTAGGACGGTTCTCATATTCTGATCGCGCGCCCCTCCGTTAGCATACGAAAGCCATTTTGCGTGTGATTAGCGGGACGACTCGGTTATCCGGTCCTCATCGCAGCCCCCTCCGCTCAACCGCTCGTGGTCGAACGTGCGTTGCGTGTCGACCTGAATCCGGATGGCGGCAATAAATCATGTGCGCTCCACCGAATGTGTCTACTCCTCTCCTCGCCATTGCATTGAAATGTCAAATCTCAAACCACTTTTTCTACGCGCTGCGATTCGCTTTTGCTTGAGCGGCGCGCTGGCGCTCGGTCATGCTGTCTCTGCCAATGCCGCGGCCGATGACCCATTCAGCGTTCCGTGCAGCCGTTCGCCGACGATTTCGGACCACTCTTATGCGCCGTTAGTGATTGAGGTGGGCGATTATCTTTACTTGCCTGACATTCCCGCTGGTACGACGGGTGCACTCGTCGGGCGTATTCACAAAACGAATCCCCAACTGACGCAGCTGGCAATCATCTTCAAGGAAGTGACCACCTGGGACGATTTCCCGGACGTCGCTGTCGGCGCATGGCTGTCGGCGAGCGGCGGCTTGCGCTCGATCGTTGTTCCGAATAGCCAGGATGTGCGCTTCCCCAATCTTCCCTATTCGAGCAAGACCACACTGAATCGTCTCAGCGCGGACTACATCATCAACGGCATGCAAATCGCGTCAATTGCTCAATTTACGCAGCAAACCAGCAACTCGCTGGGGCAGTTCGTTCGCGGGCCGGGTACTCAAGTGCAAGATCAGACCGCCAGAAAGATGGCGGCGGACGCCTTCCTGAACCAGTCACCGATGACGTTCGGTGCGCATATGTTTTACTCCTCTATCATACTTGGAGACCGCGGTCAGCAGCTTTCGGATTGGTGGTTGAATGGAAACTTCTCGAACATGGGCCTTTGCGGATACTCCAGCCAGTTCCTTTACAGAACGACGGTGACGCCAACCGCCTCCCGGACGCTCACGCTGTCACCGATCAGCGGCACCATCAGCGTGTCGAACGGAAAAATGCTCGTATCCGTTCCGCCCGTATGCCGTATCACGGACGGCAACATGGAATGCCCGATATCCGCCAACTCCACGGCCACGATGGATAACATTTCGTTCATCGTACCGCCTTCTCAGCAATCCGATGTATGGTTCAAGACGGCTGGCGGGCAGAAGTTGTCGAAGGTCTCTGCAACTGCCTTAGGCACAACGAAACTGGTGGTCACGTCGAATCTGCTGGATTCGCTGCTGGGCGACGCCGAAGCGAAGCCGCTCGGCGAAACCATCGGCGCGATCGTGCAATCTACGGGTGGAACGGCCGTCGACATGCAGGTGTCTTTTTTCGAAGATACGGAACTGAAACGTCTCACATTCGGCGTCGCGATCGACGAGCGCGACCCCGCCGCGATGGGCAAATATTCCGGTTCGATCGGCCAGGATGCGGAGATCGTCGTGCCGCTCACAATCCGCCAGTATGGCGCGTCGAAGGCGACCAAGGTGTCGGTAGACGTGCTCGCGCCCAGTGTGCAAACCGCCGACGGGCTACGTTGCAAATTCGTCGACAAGAGTGGTGCAACAGTGGTTGCAGTGCCGTCAATCGTCCGCTTTTATGACGGCACTGGGCTCGACGATCGCCCGGACAATTGCGCCGGCACCGTGTATGACGTCGCCACGCTAAGGTGGCGCGAGACCCTCGGCGGCGCATTCGCGTACGAGGGGGCCCTCGATATGGACCTGCGCTTCCCGCTCGATCCAAAGCAACTAGCGACCGACACGTCAGGCGCGCCCTGGTTTGGTACCGTTTCGGCCAGCGGCGAAGTCCGCGTACGCGCTGACTGGCTCTAAGCGACTGCGGCCTTGGCGGTGCTCCGCGCTGACATTAGACATTCGGCGAATACAGCCTTCGATACCGCACCGCTTCGCCAGCATCGTGAGCGCCGGTTCCGTCTGCGACTGTCTCAGGCTCCCAGCGGCGATCGACATACGGGACTGCAGCCGCTTAAGCGGCTTTCGATCCCCACACCCGATCGCCGTCGGTGGCACCTCGGAATTAGATTCTGCGTAGGATTTTTGTAGAAGTCCTGATTTGGTGCCACACGACAAGACTTTGTCGGATTGGAATCCGTCTAATCGAGTGCAGTCGTTCTTTTCGTGAAAAATCAGGACTCGTCGCGCGCTTACACCAGCACTCGAGACTGTCCTTGTCCATCTTTGACTTTCTTTCAGACGTATCTGATTGTTCCGATGAGTCGATTTCGCGACGATAGGTTCGCGTGGGAGGCGTCGTCCTGATAACGCGATTCCTTCCCTGCAAATCATTCACTCAGATTTTTTGGGATCGTTCTGAACAATGAAAAAAATAACCCTGACTCTTCTCTTGATGGCGCTCGCCCTGCCCGCCTTCGCAGGCCAATGCAATAGCTACGGCTATCAAAAGAAGCTGCGAAAACTTGAAGTCAAAGCCGAAGCCGCGAGCCGGTATGGCGACAGGATCAAGGCGCAGAAGCTCCGGGAGAAGCGCCAGTATTTGATGTCCCGTTGCCAGTTGACGCACACCATTGGCGGAGCGGCTGAAAACCACATCCCGTACCAATATCACTAATTTGCCGTAGGCGTAGGCGCGCGGTGTCAGGAAACGCGCGCCGTCCGCACGTGAAAGCAGGCAGGCCCTCGATCAAGGGCCCAGCGCTTACAGAACGCAACGCCGGGCGCAATCTGAACAAGTTCGCTCATCTGCGGATTTCTCCACGCACTCTGAACGTCGAAGTGCGCAACAGCAGGCAGTTCCACACTTCGACGCCGTCACACTTGAAGGAAGCCCGTCCGCTCGCGACACAGCGCCCAATTTCCCGTTGGTTACCGTTAGTGGCTTTGTGCTAGACCGTCAGTTCGACTCAGTGCTTGCTCAAAAAACGATCGCGGCCCTTCACTTCCTCAATCCATTGAGGCTTCCTGCCATGCCCATTGCATGGTGCACCACTCTTTCGATCACGATACTTCGGCGCGATCGGTGCACTCGTGTTCGTCACAACGGTACGGCGCCGCCCGAAAAGCAGCTTTAGCTAATACGACCGCTCCAGCAGCGTGCACGGCGACCGTGGTGATGACCTGGTGACCAGTGCTGATTCAAGTTGGGTCTCTTCTCGGCGAGTCACTCAATTCGGATATCAAATCATGCTCTACATGATGCTATTCAACGTTTTTTGGTGTGTAGCATCCAGATTGAAATTTCCGCTTTCGGGCCGTGTAAGCAGTACAGGCGTGGGTGTCCGGCGCCAAAGGCTGCGATGGCAACAACGGACCGGATAACGATGACGATGCGCGATCGGCCGCTCAAGGCGTTGCGATTGTGATGGACCAACACGGCAGCAGACGCCGATGTTTACACGCTTCCCGTCGTGGCCGCTTTCAACGCACGTTTCGCGAAGCCACAGAAGAGCGACTCCAATGCACACCGTCCGCTTCGGTCTGACGAGAAGCCAGTTCGGTGTCTTCCACGTCAGGCTCTAATGCCGCTTCTTGAATCGCTCCTTTGCGTCGCCGAATGATGCTTGTGTCTTGCCGACGATCTGTTCGGCCTTGCCCGTCAATCTGCTTGTTCGATTTCCCACGACCTTGCCAACCATTTCCTTCAGCTTGCCCTTTGCTTCCGTAAGGCGGCCTTTTACCTGATCTTTGTTCATGACATTGCTCCTTGAAATTTGACGAATGCTCGAACTGCGGTCCGGCACGCCGATCCCAATCGCGATGAGACGTCGCTGCAGGTACGGCGATTGCGCCGGTCGAAGCGTTCGCGCTTGTGGACAATGAGTTGACGGCCGCAAGCTTGACGCTCGCCAGGCTCGCGTCTCTGTACCGGGTGCCGGAGGCAAGGCAGGCGGTGGCCACTCGTTCTCAATCTTGCGGAGGAAGCATGAACACGCTCACTAGCGCCGGCCCGCTGGTTTCGCTGATCGCCGGCATTCTCATCCTCGTGGTACCCCGCCTCCTGAATTACATCGTTGCGCTCTACTTGATCATCATCGGGCTGCTCGGTCTGTTCGGAGGACGTCTCCATTGAATTGATATGACCACGAGATAGCCTGTTACGAACGCGCATCAGTTACATCGTGGTGCCATGCGGGGGTCCGGTGCCGGCGAACACCGCCAGCGCAATGAGCAACACATATACCCGCTGCATGTGAGCGAATGATCGAACAACGACATCGTGCGTCTTCGTCGATGAAATGACTCGCCGCCCCTGCACTGGCCACCGGGCGGAGAACAGTGATGCCAACAGTGCGCACCCTCTCGCAAGGCAGAGCAGGGGCCCTTCCTTCGGATGCGAAGCGGTATTCGACCCGACATCGGCACTGCGGGAATGGGTCGGTTCCCTCCACTTCATTTCAATTCAATGTAAGTGTTGCTTTGTTTGATCTGAACGCAAATCCCGATTGCATTGTGGACCTTGTCCGCGTGCGCTTTCGCGTTGCGCCATCATGCTCTGCATTCCTTCACATTATTCACACGCCGTGCCTCGAAGCGATTGCATATCCGGCCTGAGGCGATAGTGACATCGTGGGTTCGGCCATCGGATCGGCATTGCTGCGAAGAGATGCGGAACGCGTCGTTGAAATAGCGAGCGAAGCGCCTGCCGCTTCGTACGAGAACGATTCATGCTCGTTGTCAGGTACTGAATGGAGGAAAGCACGATGAAGCCCAAGACAATTTCAAACCGCAGAATTCTGGCGACACTCGTGGCAGGCAGCGCACTCGTCGCGGCCACCACGGCCTTCGCGCAAGTCTACGTTGCACCGCAACCGAGGTACGAAGAGCCCGCTCCGGCGCCGGGTGTGTCGATCACAATCGGCATGCACGGCCACCGCTACTGGGAGCACGACGAGTGGATGCATCGTCATCCGCGTGAACATGATCCGTGGCGTGAGGACGAGCGCGAGCGCATGCACGGACACGAATATCGTGAATAGCGCAGACCCGCCGCCAGATACGAGGTGACACGCCTACCGACCAACATTCTCGTATGTGGCGCGCGGACCCGCCTGATTTTCTCGAGCCGCCAACATATCCACGTCAAGGTGCGGCCATCAGTGCCTGGATCAGATTGGCGGCCATCGGGCGCCCGAGGCCGGTCACGTAGTCGTATCCGACCGCTGCGGTACAAAGCGTGCCGCATGTGCCGTTCGATCCGCTGACAATGTCGCGGAAGTTCGCCGCGTAAGCGCTCGACGCGAGACCGTACAGCACGCTCTGGATCGCATTCACCGCGTTCAGCGTCGTCTTGCCGCGCGCGATGCGCAAGCTGTTGACGATCGCGACCAAAGCGGACCATTGCGGTGCGCCCGCGCTCGTGCCGCCGACGACGAACCAGCCGCGCTGCCCCGCATAGCCGTACGAATCGTAGACCGCGAAGCCGGACGCCGGGTCGCCGTCGTAAGCGACGTCGGGCACGCCGCGCAGCCCGAGGCTGTCCGATGGCGTCCCGAAGTTCGACTGATACGTCGGTTCCGACTCGACGGCGCTCTGTCCGCCGCCGCTGCCGGCCCACGCCGTTTCGCCGGCATAAGCGCCACTTGCGTCGGTCGCGATCGACGTGCCGCCGACGCTCAGCACGTACGGCGACGCGGCCGGGTAGTCGACGCCATTGCCGCCGTCGCCGGACGCAGCGACGAACGACACGCCGTTCGCGCTGGCGAATTGCCCGTCGTATTGCGTTTCGGCCAGAAATTCGGCGCTCCCCCAGCTCATCGACACGACCTTGGCGCCGACCCCGCCCGGTGCCGGACTCGTCGCGAGCGCGATCGCGCTCATCAGGTCGTCCAGCGAACTCGATGCGGCTTCGACCAGCACGATCCGCGCATTCGGTGCGATCGCGTGTGCCCACTGCACGTCCAGCGAACTTTCGAGCGCCCACAGCGCATCGGGCGGCGGCGGCCGCTTGTCCGGCGTCGCGTACACCTTCGTGAAGCAGCGCGGGGACGCGCACGGCGGCAAACCGAACGTGCTGCTGAACAATCGCAGATCAGCCTCGACGTTCGGATTGTCATAGGCATCGACAATCGCGATGACCTGATCGTCGCCGCCATAGCCGCGCGCCGGCAATAGATCGAACCCGTAGAAATGGCGGATCTGCTGCGGCGACAGGCCGACCGGATTCCGTTTCGCGGATCCGTGCAGATGGAGCGGCGGCCTCGCAAACCCATGCAGCGCTCGCGACGAGGATTGCGCGAACGCCACGCCGGTCACAAGCGCGACGCTCGCCGATACGACCAACATGCACAGCCCACGCGCAAACGAGGCTCGGTTCATGGTGTTCCCCCTTGGCAAACGAGCTGAGGTGCGTCACTGCACCTTCGCGCTCGTGAACGACAGCGATTTTCCCGTGCCCGCGATGACCAGCCAGTTGTTCTGATCGGTACTGACGACCGTCGCGCTTCCGCTTTTCACGCTCGGCATCTGGTACGTGCGCTTCGGCAACAGCCAGGTCATGTCCTGGAGGTTCGTCGGATGCGTTGCACTGAATGTCCAGCTGGTACCGGTATCTGTCGCCGTCCAGTTCACCAGCAGACGGCGCCGGTCGAATTGCGTGAGCTGGTCCATCGTGAACCACTTGAACTGGCCCGTCGTCGCGAGCGACGCCGCGTAGCTGAGAAACGTCGTAACGACGTTCGGATACCATGACGCGCCCAGCGGGTGCATGTAGATCAACCGGCTCGTGCGGTTCGCAACGACGAAGTCCATCAGCGACAGATACCAGTTCTGAACGTCTGTCGTCGGTACCGCGAACTCCTGGAACTCCTCGAACGTCGCGTACTTGCCGAACGGCATCACCGGAAACGCCCAGATGCCCGGATTCAGCAGCGAACCGTTGCGATACGCCCGCGTTTGTGCATTGCCGGTATGGCCGGTGAAGTAGTAACCGGAATAGCCGTTCGACTCGAGCCAGGTCACCGCCCATGTCGGCGTGTTGCCTTCCGGCGCCGCCCATTCGACGTCCGGCTTGCCCGTCACCGACTGGACCGCATTGTGGTTCAGCACCAGATATTGCGTGAACGTGCTCGCGTTCGTTTCGCTGGCGTTCGCCCCCCAGTAGTCGTGCGCCCAGCCGCCGTGGCTGCCGACTTTGTGCCCGCGCTTGAGCAGGAACGCGACAAGTTGCTTCGCCTGCGTATTGTTCGTCAGGTTGATCCCGAGACCGTCGCCGATCGTCACGTCGTCCGGGCCGGCGGTCATCACGATCGAGTACGGGCCGCTGTTCCAGACACCGTAGTTCTTCAGGTACTGCGCCGGCTGGATCTGGTCTTCCGCGCAGAAGTGCCAGTTCAGGACCATCCCGGCCTGCGCGCGCGGCTGCAGCGACAGGTGCGGCATCGACAGGATGTTCGTCGTGAAGTAACGCAGAAAGCCGTGAATCGGCATGCTGTCGGTTTGTCCGTCGAGATACGCGAGCGGCAGGTTGACGAACATCACGCCGCCGTTTCCATACGCCTGATAGCCCGAGACGAGGCCGAAGTTCGGCGACGTCAGCAGCGTCGTGCCTGTATACGTGCCCTGTGTGACGTAGCTCGGATATGTGAGGAAGCCGTATACGTAGCCGGAAATTCCTTCGAGCACGTCCGTCGTCGCCGACGGTGTCGCAGTCGCGAGCGACGTCGCGCCACTCACCGCCGTGGATACCGATGACAGCGTCGTCGATGTCGGCGAATACGATCCGGATCTGACCTTGCCACCCGTCGACACGCGCCCGAGATTCAGCGGCACGCTGGTCATGCGGCCGTTATCCATCTTGTACGTGAAATACGCCTGATGGTTGTACCCGGCAAGCCCGCCCGGGTTCGACGTGCTCGGCTGCAGGAAGAGCAGCTGATTCGTCGTCGAGCCGGTCGAAGAAGTTGACGTGGTTGCGGCCAACGCCGTCGCGGTCGTCGTCGAGCCGGACCATGTCATCGACTTCCCGGGCGGAATCTGAAGGGCGCGCAACGTGCTGCCCATCCCGGTCACAGGGCCGAGGCCGATCATGCTTCCGCCGAGCGTATCGTAGAGCACGTAGTTGACGCCGGCCATCGAGCTGAATCGCGATTGCCCGGCCGGATAGAATCCAGTTGCGTTCAGCACACCGAAATCATAGACGAGCATCACGCGCCCGCCGTTCAGCGCGTAGTTCTGGATGGCGGTCACGAGCGTATCGTCGGCGACCGTATGCACCTGGTCCGGCAGGATGAGCCCCTGATACTGCTGCAGCGACGTGCCGCCCTGCTTGAATTGCGTGTCGCTGATGAGCGAAATCTGCAACCCCTCCTCCGCCGCCGAATCGAGCCACGCGGACACACGCGGGTCCGGCAGCGTAAAGTTGTCCGGCAGCAGCAACAGCAACTGATTCGACAGTGCGTTCGCCGGCCCGGCTGCGAACGTCAACAGGCAAACGGAAAAGACGATCAGAAAGGCTCGTAGGGCCCGAATTGAGTTGGCCAACATTATGCTCTCCCGTCGGAGGGGGGATAACTGCCGATGCCCGACACGTTGCGGCCGACGCGTTCCGCCCATCGTGATCGAGCGGGCGGCGGCCGGGCCGTGTGGCGCCATCGGCTGAGGGGGGAGAGCGAACGTGCCGCGTTGCGGACACGTCCGGTCATGCAAGTGCATCGATTCGTCGGACGATCACGAACGCGCGGCAACTATCGTTCCCACCGCAATCCATGAAGCTAACAACGTGCCAGTCTCGCAACCACGCAGCCGCGACAGCCACCTGCCATGGAAAGCGCGCGGAACAGGGAAAATCGCACCGAAAACGTTACAGCTTCGATACGGCGGGCCTGGTGGCGCGATGTGACGAGCCGACGGGAAGCGTCGCGATGGACGATGTGAGGTTGTCTGGCGGGGCGGCGCCTGGGTCTCGGGATCGCCAACGCCCTTTGCTGGGCATCCGCAAGCGCCGGGAATCGACGGAGAATGATTCTGCCGAGTAACGCCGGCGCTGCACGCGTGTGGACTGCGTGGCCGTCTCCCGAGTCATGCCTGATGAATTGACAATAAAAATATTCATGCTCGAAGGCCGTTCAGGACATGGCGCGCATCGTCTCGCCACGCCATGACGCAAAAAGGGCCGGCGGGATAAAAAATCACCCCGCCAGCCCCATTCTCACCGGGCATATCTGCCCGGCCTAGGTCACCGGTCGTACTCGAAGGACTCGGTAAAGAGCGTGTCGGCCGTGTCGGACCAGCTCAGGTTCACGAACGAGAAGTCGGTGCTGCCCGTCCAACCGGCCACCGACGGGAACGCGACGCCCTGGTCGCCCGGCACGTTGAGAGTCACCGCCGCTCCCGGCAGAACCGGCGACGCCTGTGCCGAACCGTTGACGAACGTCGGCGCGGGCTGCCCCGACACGGTCGCGCGAATCTGCACGTTGCCGCGCTTGACGAACGGCAGCCCTGCCTTCGACGTCCAGCTCAGCGGGAATGTCGCGCCGCCCGCGAACGTGCTGGCGGTGCCGGGCGTCAGGCTATCGCGCGTGGACTGCGCCAGATCGTGCCACGCATACTGGCGCAGCGCGTCGGGCAACGGCGAAGGTGTACGCAGCCTGACCGTATAGTGCCTGGCCGGCGCCGACGTGTCGCCGTTCTGGTAGACGTCAATCGTATAGGCACTGAAGGGCTTGATGTCGGCCAGCTCGGCGGCGCTCAGTTGCGGCTTCGCCCACGCGGTGTTGTTGCGCGGCGCATCGCCGGGCCACGTGAACAGGCTCTGGCTGGCCGGGTCCTGCGCGACGCCGGCCAGGCGGAAATTGTTGCGGCACTGCGCATTCTTCGTCAGCGCGGCGAGCTGGGCCGGCGTCTGCCCGCTCGCGATCTGCGCGCGGATGTTCAGCGTGTCGCACGTACCGCTCGACGGCTGGAGGAACAGGCCGTTTCGCAATCCCGGGCCATTGACGATCGCGAAATCCACCGCGGTGCCCGATGCATCGACGGTGCCGACCTGCAGGTTGAGCGAATCGACGAACGCATTGGTCCCCGTCGACGGATTGGCCGGATTCAGCCAGTCCCATTTCTGCGCATTCGCGTTCACCTTGCTCAGCACGGCTCGCTGATTGCCGACCACGCGCCAGCCGGTATCGCCGCTCGCGAGGCTGCTCGCCTGCACCGCGAGTTGCACATGCTGCTGCATGCCGTCGCGAATGCCGTCGGTGCGCGTCCACGCGAGCTTGACCCACATCGTGTCGCTGGCGATAACGCGGATGACTTCCGGCAAGCTGAAGCTGGTATTGTTCATCGCATCGTCGGCCACGATGCCCGGCGCGCCGCCGGCATGCGCGCCGAATTCCTGGTCGGCCGACATGCCGTTGTTGAGATAGGCAGCGGGCACGCCTGCGTTCAGCGCGCCAGGCGCGACGCCGTCGACAAAGATCCGGCCGCACGCCGATACGTTGCCGCCCGCGCGCGCCGCGCCGGTCGAACCGGCGAAACACTGATTGAGCGCACTCTGCAATCCCGCCAGGTCGCTCGCGCTCGGCAGGTTCAACACCACCGTGCCGTTGATGGTCGCGGCGGCCGGCAGGCTGGCCTTGTCGCTAGGCTGCGGCGCGACACCGGGCGCGAGCTGAAGCTGCACCGGCGTATCGCTGGACACGCCCGCCACCGAGCTGATCTGAACGCCGCCGTCCGGCAACACGTTGATCTTCACCTGGTCGAGCAGCCGGTCGAGGCCCGGCCCGCCGGCCGTCAGCGGGCCGGAAATCAGGTCGACGCCCGTATTGCCGGTTGCGGTCAGCAGGTCGGCCAGTGCCGACGAATAGGCCTGCACCGTGCTGGCCACCGCCTGGGCGGTGACCTTGCTCTGCAGCAATCCGGTGTCGGCCAGCAGCTTCGTCGGGTTGTCGCCGATGATCGTGGCGGCGATCGCATTCGTGATCGGCGTGATGTTGATCGTCTGCGTGCCGCCCGCGGCACTGAGTGCGATCAGCGTGGCCTGAGAATCCGCGACGTTGCCGTAAGCGGACAACGCGAAAGGCGCGGTCAGTCCGGTCACGGCGCAATGAAACGCGCCGGTCGTGGCGTCGGCGGGACAGTCGACCGATTTGCCGGTCGCATCCATCAGTTTGACCGCCGCGGCCTGCATGGCCGCGCCGGCGGCCGCGACGCCGCTGACCGTCTGTGCAGCCGGTTCGGATGGGGACGAAGATGAACCGCCGCCTCCACAAGCAGACACCACGAGCGCTGCGATACCCCACACGACAGGTTTGAGTTTCATTGTTTTTCCCCCGCGAGTCTTCTGGTTGTCAGGTGCGATACGCAACGCGCATGCACGCTGACCGGAATTCTCGCAAAGGCGATTTTTGCGATCATCATTCAAGTGAATGAAAATCCAGAAACAATGCGGTACGGAAGGCAAACAGCCTGTGTTAGCCTGAAACAAATTCGGTATTCGAATCAATATCGTCAGACAAAATCCGCATACAAAATCATTACGCGGCGGGGTGGAACATGCAACGGGACCAGCTCATCGGGGACCTCTACGAGGCCGCCCTATGCCCGGATGGTTTTCTCGAAGTCTTCCATCGGGTATCCGAATCGCTCGGCGCAAACGTCTTTCATATGTTCAGTTGGGACGCCGCGCGCAATGCACCGAAATTCTCGATCTATTCGCCGCGTGCGGAATTCGACACGATCGTAGCACTCTACGACCAGTATTACGGCGCGCTCGATCCGCGCCGCGGCTTCGTCGAGAATGCACCGCTCGGCGAATTCGTTTGCTGCCAGGATCATCTGACCGAACGCGATGTCGAGCGCAGCGAATTCTTTCAGGACTATCAGATTCCGTCGGGCATTCGCTACCTGATGGGAATGCGCTTCGCGCGCCCGGGCAGCGACGACATCCTGCTCGGCTTGCTGAGAGCGCACGGCCGACCGCCCTATTCGTCAGAGGAACGCGCGAACCTGACGGGCATGGCCGGGCATCTGCAACGCGCGATCAACCTCTGGCAGGATGCAAGCGTGCTGCGTCGGGACGCTGCGCTCGGCCGCGAACTGATGGAGGAACTGGGCTTGTCCGTCTTCACGCTCGACCGGCATTCGCGCGTCATATTCGTCAACCGGGCGGCAGAGTCGATGTTGCGCGCCACCACTTGCCTCAAGCTCGAGCACGGGCATCTGAGCGCGGCGAGCGCACCGCAGAACGATGCACTCAAGGCGGCCGTGGCACGTGTCGCGAAGACCCGCAAAAGCGAGAACCTTGCGCTGGCCGGCACCGTGAGCGCCGCGCACGAAATCTTTATCGGAATCGCTTCGTTATCCGGACAAGCACGCGATGGCGCACTCGGCGACGCTGCGATACTGATCACCGCCAGGCGCCGCAGCGCCGCTCCGCTCGTCGTCGCTCAGCAACTTCGGCAGGCATTCGGCTTGACGAGCGCCGAAGCCGCTGTCGCCGAAGCACTGGTCGGCGGCAAGACGCCGGAGGAATGCGCGGCCATTGCTGGCGTGTCGCTTTCGACCGTTCGCACCCAGTTGCGCGCGATCTACGAGAAGACGCATTCGCGGAATCAGGCCGAGGCGGTTGGCCGGATGCTCTGGGTGCTCCCGCAGCACGCGCGCGATGCGTGATCTCTCGAAATCGGCAACCACCGCCGTATCGAAACACGGCAGCCGCAGCTGCCGGTTGTATTTCGCGCTCGCCAGCACCGTTCGCTCGTTGCAGAACACGCATACTGCGCACGATTTGCGGCCGCTGACGTAGCAGCGGGCCAACAGGTTCGCAACATTCGACGCAAGCCGCCAGTGATGCAGCTGATAGTGCATTGCGACCCGTTCTTCAACGGCGTGATCGACGAATTCCGCATCCATCGCGGCGCGATGTCGGCCGCTCAGGTGAGGGCGCTCGCTCAGGGCGCGTGATGCGTGCCGGGGCTCCGAATGCGTGTCGCGGCGGGCTGCGCCTCCACTGCCCGCTGCTCGGACATCGCGCACGCACTCACGGCGATCGCCTGAAGTAATGCTGCGCCAACGCGACCCAATACCGTACCCCGGCCGGAATGATGTCGTCGTTGAAATCGTATTTCGGGTGATGCAGCGCCGGCGCAGCCGTTCCGGCCGGCGCGTTGCCGATCAGCACATAAGCGCCGGGGCGCTCCTCGAGCATGAAGCCGAAATCTTCGGACGTCATGTTCGGCGGCACGTTGGCGTCAACGCGTGCGTCGCCGAAGGTGTCGCGAATCACCGCTTCGCAGAGCGCGGTCTCGGCCGGCGTGTTGACCGTCGCCGGATAGTACTGAAAGAACTCGACGTCGGCTTGCGCGCCATGAGCGCGGGCGAGCGCCTCGCACATGAGCCGGACGTCGCGCTGCAACTGTTGCTGCAATGCCGACGACAGCGTGCGAATCGTCCCCCGCAGCTCGGCGGTGTCCGGAATGACGTTGTCCGTCGTTCCCGCATGGAACATGCAGACGGAAATGACCGCGGGATCCACGGGATCCTTGTGGCGCGCGGCGATGGTCTGACACTGCAGCACCATCGAACAGGCGAGCGGGACGGGATCGATGCCCAGGTGCGGCTGCGCCGCATGCGCGCCCTTGCCGGTCACCGTGATCCTGAACCGGCAGCCCGCGGCCATGATGGGGCCCGTGCGCAACCCGAAATGCCCGGCCGGCAAGCCGGGCCAGTTGTGCATGCCGAATACCGCTTCCGCCGGGCATTGCTCGAACAGCCCGTCGTCGATCATCTTCCGCGCGCCCGCGCCGCCCTCCTCGCCGGGCTGAAACACGAAATGGACGGTGCCCGGCAGCTGCGGCAACGCTTTCAGCACGCGTGCGGCGCCGAGCAACATCACGGTATGGCCGTCGTGGCCGCACGCGTGCATGATTCCGTACGTGCACGAGGCATGGGCAAAGTCGTTGGCTTCGTGGATCGGCAACGCGTCCAGATCGGCGCGCAGTATGATGCCGCGGCGCGGATCCGCGCCAGGCAGGCTCGCGACGACGCCTGTACCGCCCAGCCCGCGCGTCACCGCATAGCCGAGCGCTTCGAGCTCGCGGGCGACGACGTCGGCCGTCCGGTGTTCTTCGAATCGCAGCTCGGGATGCGCATGCAGGTCCCGGCGCAGCTTCGCCCAGTGCGCGTGATGCGCTTGAAGCGACGTGTCGGGGATGACGGGGTTTTCCAATTTCGGCACCTTCGAAAAATAGACGGCTGCGTCAGTCGTAAAAGCCGACGATCGACTTGGTCTCCATATACTCCTCCATCCCTTCGATCCCGTACTCGCGACCATTGCCCGACTGCTTGTAGCCGCCGAACGGCGCCTGCGGATCCCATGCCGGGTAGTTCAGATGCACCTGCCCCGACCGGATGCGCGCGGCCACCGCACGTGCCCGTTCCTTGTCGGCGCCCTGCACATGCGCGCCGAGCCCATAGACCGTGTCGTTCGCGATCGCGACGGCTTCGTCGACCGTATCGTACGGAAGAATCGCCAGGACCGGACCGAAGATCTCCTGCTGCGCGATCGCCATGTCGGTGCGGACGTCGGAAAAGATCGTCGGCCGCGCATAGAAGCCACGGTCGAATCCCGTGGGCCGTCCGGGGCCGCCGGCGATCAGCTTCGCCCGTTCGTCGATGCCCGCGTCGATCATCTGCGCGACGCGACCGAACTGCGCGCGATTGGCGAGCGGCCCGTGCGTCGTCGCGCCGTCGAACGGATCGCCGACGATCAGCCGTTGCGCTGCCGCGACGGCCAGTTCCTCGACCGCGCCGAGCACGTCGCGCGGCACGATCATGCGGGTCGGCGCGCTGCACGATTGCCCCATGTTCCGGAACGCGGCGGCCACGCCCGGCTCGATCGCCTGCTGCAGGTCCGCATCCGGCAACACGATGTTCGGCGATTTGCCGCCCAGCTCCTGCGCGACGCGCTTGACGGTTGGGGCCGCCGCCTGCGCCACGAGCACGCCCGCGCGCGTCGACCCGGTAATCGATACCATGTCGACCTTGGGGTGCGACGAAAGCGCACCACCCACCGCCTCGCCGCTGCCGCTCACCAGGTTGAAGACGCCCGCCGGCACGCCCGCATCGGCAATCACTTCCGCGAACAGCAGCGCGCTGAGCGGCGACAGCTCGCTGGGTTTCAAGACCACCGTGCAGCCTGCCGCGAGCGCCGGGCCGACCTTCGCGGTGATCTGATAGATCGGCCAGTTCCACGGCGTGATCAGCGCGCATACGCCGATCGGCTCGCGTACGACCGCGGTCGTCCCGCGCCGCGTGACGAACGGGTAGCGGGCCAGATTGTCGCGCGCGACCCGGATATGTTCGGCCGCGAGCGGCACATGGGCACCGCGTGCATAGCTGATCGGCGCGCCCATTTCGAGCGCAAGCGCCGTGGCGAACCGTTCCGCGCGCTCCAGCATCAATGCGTGCACGCGGTCGAGCAGCGCGGCGCGTTCTTGCGGCGAGGTCGCGGCCCAGCGTTCGAACGCGTTGCGCGCGGCGCGCACCGCGCGGTCGGCATCGCGTGCGTTGCCGAGCGGGATGTCGCACAGCACGTCTTCGGTGGACGGGCAGACGACCGCGAAGCGCTCGCCGCCGTCGGGTAAAACCCAGTCGCCGTCGATGAAGAAGCGATCGAGCCTGCCGGCTTCCATCAGATGACGAACCGGTGAATTGACCAGTGAATTCATTGCAGCGTGTCCTTGAGTCGATACCATGCGCCGACGAACGGCAGAAACCACGGCTTGCCGAAGTGGCCGGGAATCGCGGGCCAGTCGAAGCTTTGCCACGGATTGAGATCGGCGCGTCCGTCCATGATCTCCGCCATCAGCGTGCCCATCAGCGTCGCCATGTGCGTGCCGTGGCCGCTATAGCCCATCGAGTAATACACGCCGTCGCGCTGGCCCGCGCGCGGCAGGCGGTTGGCCGTCATGTCGACCATCCCGCCCCAGCAATAGTCGATGCGCACGGCGGCCAGTTCGGGAAACACGGCAGACATCTGCTGTCGCAGGATCAGCCCGCTCTTTTCGTCCGAACGCGGGTTGGACGTCGCGAACCGCGCGCGCCCGCCGAACAGCATCCGGTTGTCGGGCGTGACGCGAAAGAAATTGACGAAGTTCTTGGTGTCGGTGACCATCCGGCGGGTCGGCAGCAACCGGTCGAGCAGTTCGCGCGGCAACGGCTCGGTAACGATGATGAACGCGCCGACCGGCACGATCCTGCGCCGGATCCAGCCGAACGGGCCGACCTGCGAGATGCCGCTCGCGAGCAGCACCTGGCGCGTACGGATCTCGCCGAGCGGCGTTCGCACCGCGTAGGCGCCGCCCGCCTCCCGCGTCATGCCGAGCACCGGCGCATGCTCGAGAATGTGCGCGCCGCGCGCTTGCGCGGCGTTCGCCAGGCCGCGCACATAGCGGCCGACGTGCATCCCGGCACTCTTCTCGAAGATCAGCCCGCCGTGATAGCGGTTCGAACCGATCTCATCGTGCAGCTCCGCCTTCGTCACCAGGCGCGTGTCCGGGTCGACGCTTGCCGCGAGCAGCGCCTGGCTTCGCACGAGCTTGTCGTAGTGCTCGGGCTTCGCTGCGAGCTTGAGCTTGCCGCGGCGCGCGAAGTCGCAATCGATCGCCTCCTCCCTGACCAGCCGCTCGACCGTATCGACACCCGCGTCGAATGCGAGATACAACCGGTTCGCCAGTTCCGTGCCGATGCGCTGCGAAAGGAACGCGTAATCCTGCGCGAAGCCGTTGTTGCACATGCCGCCGTTGCGTCCCGACGCCGCCTGTCCCACGGTGCCCGCTTCGCAGACAACCACGCGCGCGCCCTTCTTCGCCAGCGCGAGCGCCGCCGCCGAACCCGTGATCCCGCCGCCCACCACCACCACGTCGCAACTTCCGTCAGGCCGCTCGGTCGAGCGGCTCATGAACGGCTCGGACGTATCGAGCCAGTAGGATCCGAAACGCATCACGCACTCCAATGTCGGCAGCACCAGGCTACAAAGCGCGGCGAGCATTCACCACACCGATCCGGCCGCTCGCGCGCCGTCCGGATCGAAACGCATCGTCCCGAGGCCGCCACCGTCGTTCCAGTGACGACCGCGAACTAGAAGTCGGCAACCTTGCCCCAGGCGGAATCGCCGAACCGGCTCGGCCGATACGGCACCGGGTCCACGATCGGTTGCGCACCCGTGGCGAGATCCGCGATCAAGTGACCGGCGCCGGGGCCGATGCCGAAGCCGTGCCCGGAAAAGCCTGCCGCCAGGATCAATCCCGGCACGCCCGGCACTTCGCCGATACCCGGCACGCCGTCCGGCGTGCTGTCGACGAACCCGGCCCATGCGTGCGTGATCGTCGACTCGCGAAGTTCAGGAAGCAGTTCGACGGCACGTCGATACGTTTCGGCGACCGTCGGCATGTCTGGCTTCGGATCCAGGATGCGCACCGCCTCCATCGGCGTCGGCGCATCGAGCCGCCACCGCTTCAGCGTTTCGTGTCCGCCGCGCATGCCTTCGAGGCCGCCCGGAAGAAGATTGCGCCAGCGCTTCGCGAACATCGGCACGAACTGCGGCGCGAATCGCAGGAACTGCGGCGTGAGGTCCACGCGTGCGCGGCCGCTGATCGCCAGTGCGTAGCGTCCGTCGCTGCGGCGGGTGATGGACACGCCGGACGTATACAGCGCATCCGGCAGCGGATGCGCGACAGGCGACACGCTCAGGATCGACTGACGGATCGACGCCTGCGGAAAACGAATCCCCAACTGTCGGCAGAACGACGACGCCCATGCACCGCCGGAGAGCACGACCGTCCTGGTCTTGATGACGCCCGCCTCGGTAACGACGCCGCTGACGCGCCCGCCCTCCAGCTCGATGCCGCGCGCCGCGCAGTGCTGGTTGATGCTGCCGCCGAGCTTCATGACCGCGGCCGCCACGGCCGGCGCGGCCTTCCCCGGGTCGGCCGTGCCGTCGCTCGGCGAGAACACGCCGCCCTTCCACGACCGCCCGGTCGCGTGCCCGCGCTCGCCGGCCTGCTTGCTGTCGAGCATGTACGTCGTTACGCCCGCGGTCTTCGCGAAATCGCCCCAGCTGGCCCAGCGCGACAGCTCGGCCTCGTCGTTGCTCAGATACAGCAGCCCGCAGCGGTGAAAGCCCGTGTCTTCGCCGGATTCTGAGGCGAATCGTTCCCACAGATCGATGCTCTTGCTCGCCATCGGCAATTCGCGTTCGTCGCGGTTCTGCTGCCGGCACCAGCCCCAGTTGCGGCTCGACTGCTCGGCCCCGATTCGGCCCTTCTCGACCAGCGCGACCGACACCCCGCGCCGGGCCAGGTAGTAGGCAGTGAAGACGCCGATGATGCCGCCGCCGATCACGACGACATCGGCCGAAGCCGGCGGCGTGGACGGCGTTTCGATTTGGCGCAACGGAGGGGACATGTTCAGTCTCGTTCGGTTGATACGTGGATGTTTTGCACGACGTAGAATTTCGCCACGCGTTCGCTGCTTTCCCATCCGATCGATGCGCCGCGCGGCACGAAGAGCGCGTCGCCGGCGCCGAGCGACAGCACGCTGCCGTCGGGCGCGGCGAACCGTACGCTGCCGGCGAGCAGGAGCATGAACTCGTTCACGCGATGCGGGCGAACGATCCGGTGATAGGGCGTCGAATCCCACGTGCCCGCGCAGTACTCGGCGCCGTCGTCAATGAACACGTTGTCGCTACGGCATTGCGGTGCGGGGCCGAGCAGCACCTCTGCCGGCAGCGATGCGGACGGCTTGAAGTCGGCGTCGGCACGCAGCGGGAACAGGCCGCGCTTCGTCGGTTGCGCGCACGCAGCCGCGCAGAACGTGACGAGCACGCGCGATTCCGCGGTGACGCGAAGCGCCGTGCCGCCGCCGATCACTGCCCCCTCCCCCGGCCCGAGCACCAACGGTGCGGCGCCCGCTGCTTCAAGTGTCAGCTCGCCTTCGACGACGACGAGGGTCTCGATGTGCGGATAACGCGTGACGTCGAGCTCGCCGACGAAACGGATACGCCCGGCGGCCATCGAATCGGGCCCTTCCCACGCGATCTCACGATGTCGCGCGAAAGGATCACGCTCGCCGAACGCCTGCTTGCGGAAAGCTGTTGTATTGGCCGTGCCGTCGGCACGATGCAACACGAAAACTGCGGTCATTTCTGCTCCTGCCTGTGCGCGGCGATGTTGTCGACAACCCGTCGCGCGGTATCGGAAATCGTTGTTCGCGGGCGTCGCCCGCGCCGCGCCTACGCGGCGTGACACAACGCTTCGCTGCGTTCGGCATGCGTGCGCATCGACGACGTTCGCGCCGGCACGTCACCCGCCCGGGCGACCACGTAATCGCGCGGCGTAATCCCGAGCACCCGCCGGAAATGCCGGCACAGATGGCTCTGATCGAAGAAGCCGACCTCGGTCGCGACGACCGAGGGCGCCAGACCGGCGCGCAGCAAATCCTGCGCACGCCGCACACGCACGAGACACAGATACCGGTGCGGCGACAAGCCGACTTCGCTGCGAAAGCGCGCCGTGAACCTCGACACGCTCAGTCCGGCCACCGCCGCGAGCGTGTCGAGATTCAGCGGCTGCGCGAACGATGCATCGATCGTGCGCAGCACGTCGCCGATCGCTGGCGAGACGGGCTGCGGAATACGCAGTGCGCGCGGCGTCGCGGCTTCAGGCAAATCGTGGAACAGGGTGGCCATGCTCGCCGTCCTCATGCAATCGTCTCAACGGCCGCGCCTTGTGCGGCGAAATGCGCGATCGAGCGTCGCTCGATCAACGAGGCCATCATGTCACCGACGCCCGTCCCGTCGCGGCGACGTTCTTCGGCGGCGAGCAGGCAAACGAATCGTGCGTTCATATCGAATCTTCCCGAGGCAGCCGCTTCAGTGCAGGAAATCCTGCATCCGGTAATACGCGCCGACGAACGGCAGGAACCACGCTTGCCCGAAGTGGCCGGGCATCGCCGGCCAGTCGAGTTCGCGCCACGGATTCGACGCGGCCGCGCCGTACAGCACGTCGGCCATCACGCGGCCCATGTGCACGGACATCTGCACGCCGTGGCCGCTGTAGCCCATCGAGTAATAGAGCCCGTCGTGCTGACCCGCGCGCGGCAGCCGGTCGGCGGTGATGTCGACCAGCCCGCCCCAGCAGTAATCGAGCCGCACCTTCGCGAGTTCCGGAAAATAGCCGGCCATGCCGGCGCGCAGGATCTCGCCGCTTTTTGCGTCGGAGCGCGGGCTCGACATCGCGAAGCGCGCGCGGCCGCCGAACAGCAGCCGGTTGTCGGGCGTCACGCGGAAGTAGTTGCCGATCTGGCGCGACGTCACGTATGCGCGGCGATGCGGGAACAGCCGGTTCAACTGCGCGTCGGGCAGCGGTTCGGTGACGACGATGAAACTGCCGACCGGCGCGATGCGCCGCCGGAACCACGCGAACGGGCCGTGCTGCGACGCGCCGGTCGCGACCAGCACGCGATCGGCGACGAGCGTGCCGCGTGTGCTGGTGATCGTGTGGCGCTCGCCGTCGATCCGATCGAGTCGCGTAACGGCCGCGTGCTCGTAGATGCGTGCGCCGGCTCGCACGGCCGCCTGCGCCAACCCGACGCCGAACTTGCCCATGTGCATCTGCACGCCATTGCGTTGCAACAGCCCGCCGTGGAAACCGTCGGACGCGATTTCATCGCGGATTCGCGACGGCTCGATCAGTTCGATATCCGGATCGACGTCGCGCCGCAATGCGTCGAACGTCTTCGCGAGTCCCGCGAAATGCTGCGGTTTCGCCGCGAGCTTCAGCTTGCCCGCCCGCCGAAAGTCGCAGTCGATCGCATGCTCGGCGACGATCGTCTCGACGCTCTTCACCGCACTTTCGTAGGCGCGATAGAACTGCTTCGCCGGCTCGGCGCCGATGCGTGCGGCCAGCGACGCGTAGTCCTGCGCGACACCCGTATTGCACTGGCCACCGTTGCGGCCGGACGCTTCGCCCGCGATCTGCGCAGCTTCCAGCACGACCACCGATACGCCGCGCTGTGCCAGCGCAAGCGCCGCCGACAGGCCGGTGAAGCCGCCGCCGATCACGACCACGTCGGCGCGCCCTTCGACGGGCCCTTCGCAGCCGGCACGAAACGCGGGGCGGGTATCCAGCCAGTACGATTCGAATTTCATCGGATCCTTGTCGAGCATTCCGGCGACAGCGATTGGCGATCGCCCGTTGAAAGTCATTTAATCACCGTCAAAAAGCGCAGTTGCCGCGTATTCACACACGGCGCGCGCACGATCCACCGTTTTGCACGACCGCCGCAGCACACTATGCGGAAGGCCGCGCGACGCGCTACAGACGCACCGGCTGCACCGGCGCGACGTCCGCCGCCGGCTCGGCCTGGAAGCGCGCGAGGTCTTCCTCGCTGCGATGGCACAGCACCTGCGCACCGTTCTCGAGCGTGCGCAGCGCGGGCGCGGTGCGGTTGCACACGCCGTCCACCCGCATCGCGCAGCGCGACAGGAACGGACACAGCTCGACATCGTCGGCGCTCGCGCCGATCGGCACCAGCGGCCGGTGGCAGCGCTCGGCCGCATCGTCGAGCCAGCCCGCGCGCAACTCCGGTGCCGACGACACGAGCAGGTGCGAATACGGGTGGTAAGGCGGCGCGCACAGCGCATCGCGGCTACCGGTTTCGACGCGGCGGCCCGCGTACAGCACGACGATGTCGTCGCTGATCGCGCGCACCTTCGCGATATCGTGCGTGATGAACACGTACGACACGCCGAGCTTCGCCTGCAGGTCGCGCAGCAGGTCCATGATCGCGGCGCCAACCACGGTGTCGAGTGCCGACGTGACCTCGTCGCACAGGATCAGGTCGGGCTCGGCCGCCAGCGCGCGCGCGAGGTTCACGCGCTGCTTCTGCCCGCCGGACAGCTCGCCGGTACGCCGCGCGGCGACCGCCTGCGGCAGCCGCACGAGTTCGAGCAGTTCCGCGACGCGCTGCCGTGCACGCGCGCCCTTGATCCCGTGATAGAACGCGAGCGGCCGCGCCAGCGTGCGCTCGACGGTATGCACCGGATTGAGCGCGGTATCGGCGTTCTGGAACACGATCTGCACGCGGCGGTGCTGCTCCTTGGTGCGCTTGCCGATGTCGAGCGCGAGCGGCTCGCCGTCGAGCAGGATCTGCCCGGCCGTCGCCGGCACGAGGCCCGCGATCACCTTCGCGAGCGTCGTCTTGCCCGAGCCCGATTCGCCGATCACGCCGACCGTCTGCCCGCGCCCGATGCGCAGGTCCACTTCGTGCAGGATCACCTTCGCGGGCCAGCCTTTCGCGGTACGGCCGCCGTAGCCGGCGACCGCGCCGCGCACGTCGAGCAGCGGCGCCGGCGCGGCGCTCGCCGCGAGCGCATCACGTTCGGCATCGCTCGGCGTGACCGCCGCGATCAGGCTCTGCGTGTACGGATGCGTCGGCGCATGCAGGATCTGTTCGGTGTCGCCCGATTCGCGGATCACGCCATCGCTCAGCACGACGATCCGGTCGGCCATTTGCGCGACCACCGCCAGATCGTGCGACACGTACACCGCGCTCATCCCGCAGCGCCGGATCACGCTCTTGAACGCCTGCAGCACGTCGATCTGCGTGGTGACGTCGAGCGCGGTGGTCGGCTCATCGAGGATCACCAGCTCCGGATCGGTGATCAGCGCCATCGCGGCCATCAGCCGCTGCAGCTGGCCACCCGACACCTGGTGCGGATAGCGCCTGCCGATCGTCTCCGGCTCGGGCAGCGCGAGCGCGCGGAACAGCTCGACCGCCTTCGCCTGCGCATCGCGCTTCGTCATCGTCTTGTGGATCAGCGCGCTCTCGATCACCTGGTCGAGAATCGTGCGCGACGGGTTGAAGGCGGCGGCCGCGCTCTGCGCGATATACGCGACCTTGCGCCCGCGCAGCGCGGCCAGCGCCGGCGCTGGCAACGTGCAGACGTCCACGCCGCCAAGCTTCACCGAACCGCCGGCGATCCGGCACCCGGCACGCGCATGGCCCATCAGCGACAGCGCGATCGTCGTCTTGCCGGAGCCGGACTCGCCGATCAGCGCGAGCACCTCGCCGCGCCCGATCTCGAAGTCGACGCCGTGGACGATCGTCGTTTCCTCGCCGCCCGGCCGGCCGCCGACGACGCGCAGCCCGCGCACCTCGACGAGCGGAGTCGATTCATCTCGCATCAGTGTTCTCCCGCGGCAGCGGCCGCGCCCTTGCGGCGGCCGCGATGCGGCAGGCCGTCGATCAACAGGTTGACGCCCACCGTCAGGATCGCGATTGCGACCGCAGGCATGATCGCGACGGCCGAGCCGTCGCCGAGGCTCGCGATGTTCTCGCGCACCAGCGAGCCGAGGTCCGCGTATGGCGGCTGCACGCCGAGCCCGAGAAAGCTCAGGCCGCTCAGCAGCAGTACGACGAACGTGAAGCGCAGCCCGGTATCGGCCAGCATCGGGTGGATCATGTTCGGCAGCATCTCGACGCACGCGATGTACAGCGCGCTCTCGCCGCGGGCTCGCGCGACCTGCACGAACTCGAGCGTGCTGATGTTGACCGCCAGCGCGCGCGCGATCCGGTACGAGCCCGGCATGTAGCTGACCGCGGCGGTCAGGACCAGGAGCGGCAGCGACGAGCCGAACGCGGCGACGAACATCAGCGCGAACATCTTCGACGGAATCGACGTGAGCGCATCGAGCAGCCGGCTCATCGTCTCGTCGACCGCGCGGCCCGAGACGGTCGCGAGCAGCCCGAGCGTCGTGCCGGTCAGCGCGGCGAGCAACACCGCCGCGAGCGCGAGCAGTACGGTCAGGCGTGTGCCGTACAGGATCCGGCTCAGCATGTCCCGGCCGAGGAAGTCGGAGCCGAACGGCAGCTTCGCGCTGAACGGCGCGAACACGTCGGGCGTGACGATCGCGCCGACGTCGTGCGGCGCGAGCAGCGGCGCGAACGCCGCGATGAACAGCATCAGGCCGACCATCGACAGGCCGACGCGGCCGCCGGTCGTCAGTTTCACGCGCGCGGCGCGGCGCTTGCGCGGCTGGTCGGGGGCGGGCGCGGCGGGCGGCGTCGCGCCGCTCCACGGCGGAGGCTGATCGCCGGACGGCGGCAGCGCGCTGCTGCGTTGAACAGGTTCGGTCGGGTGCATGGGCGGCATCTCGGAAGGAGGACGGGACGCTCAGGTCCGCAGTCTCGGGTTCGACACGATCGAGCACAGGTCGGCGAACAGCACGAGCGTCAGATAGGCGACGCAAAAGATCAGCGTGCACGCCTGGACCAGCGGGAAATCGCGGTTGCCGACGGCATCGACCATCAGGCTCGCGAGCCCCGGATAGTTGAAGATCGTCTCGACGACGATCACGCCGCCGAGCAGATACGACAGGCTCAGCGCGACCGCATTGGCGATCGGGCCGATCGCGTTCGGCAGCGCATGGCGCAGCACGACGCGCGCGGGGCTCGCACCCTTGAGCACGGCCATCTCGACGTACGACGCGCTCAGTTGCTCGATCACCGCGGCGCGCGTCATCCGTGCCATCTGCGCGATCACGACCGCGCACAGCGTCAGCACCGGCATCGCATACGCGCGCAGGAAATCGTGCAGGCTTTCGATCGGGCCGCTGTACGACAGCGCAGACAGCCAGTGCAGCTTCACGGCCAGCACGAGCACTGCGACCGTCGCGATCAGGAATTCCGGCGTTGCGACGAGCGACAGCGTGCCGAGGCTGATCACGCGATCGACCACCGACTCCCGCTTGACCGCCGCGAGGATCCCGAGCAGCAGCGCGATCGGCACCGACACGGCGGTCGTGATCGCCGCGAGCGCGAGCGACTTCGGCAGACGTCCGCCGATCATCTCCGACACCGGCATGTCGCCCGACAGCGAGCGGCCGAAATCGCCGTGCAGCAGCCCCGCGAGCCAGTGGAGGTAGCGCACGTGGGCCGGCATGTCGAGGCCGAACTGCTGACGCAGCGCGGCGACCGTCTCCGGCGTCGCGGACTGGCCGAGCGCGGCCTGCGCGGCGTCGCCCGGCAGCAGGTTCGTGATCGTGAAGATGATCGCGGACACGATCAGCAGCGTCAGCGCAGTAACCGCGATGCGCCGGCCGATCAGCCCGAGCAGGATTCGATTCATGAAGCGGCACTCCGGAAAAATTCGCGCGCGACCAGGGCGAGGGCCCGCACTGGTCGCGCGGCGGCGGCACGCGTCGTGCTCAGGCGTTCCACCACACGTGCTCGGCGAACATGAAGCCCATCATTCCGCCGGTCGGAATCGAGCCGAGACCGGCGAGCCGCTTGTCGTAGCCGTCGAGGAAGCTGATGAAGGCCGGAATGCCGACCCGGCACTGCTGCGCGACGAGCACCTGCATGTCGCCGTACATCTGCTTGCGCTTCGCGTCGTCGGTTTCCGATCGCGCGGCGAGCAGCAACTGGTCGAACTTCGCGTTCTTCCAGCCCGACTCGTTCCACGGCGCGTCCGACTTGAAGAACTGCGTGAACAACACGTCGGCGCTCGAGCGCGGATTGATGTTGCCGAAGCCGAGCGGATGCTTCATCCAGTGGTTCGACCAGTAGCCGTCGGGCGACACGCGGTTCACCTGCAGGTTCAACCCGATCTTCTGGCCGGCCTGCTGCAGCAGCACGGCCATTTCGATCGACCCGTTCGCGTCGGACGTCGCATAGATCGGCGGCAGCGTGGCGCCCAGCGCGCCCGCCTTCTGGAACAGGAACTTCGCCTTGTCCGGATCGTGCGGCCGCTGCGGCAGCGATGCGTTGAAGTAGCGATGCCCCGGCGGGATCGGCTGGTCGTTGCCGATCACCGCGTAGCCGCGAAACACCGCCGAGCGGATCTGCTCGCGATCGAACAGATACTTCATCCCTTCGACGAAATCCGGGTTCGCGGTGATCGGGTTGTCGCTACGCACGATCAGGTCGGTATATAGCCCCGACTTGGTTTCCTGCAGCGCATAGCCCGGCGTCGACGCGACCCGCTGCGTCGAGCGCGGATCGATCGCGTTGATCAGGTGCACGTCGCCCGACAGCAGCGCGTTCAGGCGCGCGGCGCTGTCGCTGATGCCGATCAGCTCGATCTCGTCGAGATACGGCATCCCCGGCTTGAAGTAGCTGTCGTTGCGCACGCCGACGGTCGACACGCCCGGCTTGAACGACTTCAGCTTGTACGGGCCGCAGCCGATGCCGGTGCTGAAGTCGGTCGTGCCGTCCTTGACGATCACGAGCTGCGGCGTCGCGAGAATCACCGGCAGATCGGCGTTCGCGCTGGCGAGCGTGAGCGTGACCTCGTCCGGGCCGCTCGCTTTCGCATCGGCGAATTGATCGGCGAGCGGCTTGACCTTCGAGGCGGTGGCCGCGTTCTTGTGGCGCATCAGCGAGAACACCACGTCGGCCGGCCCGACCGGTTTCCCGTCGTGGAACGTGACGCCCTTGCGCAGCTTGATGACCCACGTTTTCGCGTCGGTCGTCTGCAACGACTGGGCGAGATTCATTTGCGGCGTCAGGCTCGCATCGAGCTGCGTGAGGCCGCTGTAGAACATGAAGAATCGAATGTAGTCGGCGCCCGTCGAGCCCTTGGCCGGGTCGAGCGTATCGGCCGTCGAACTCGATTCGTTCGCGACCCGGATCTTGCCGCCGCGCTTCGGCGCGGGCGCGGCGAACGCGGATTGCATGCCGGTCAGCAGGCCGCCGCCACCGACGGCCATCATGCCGCTCGCCGCCATGACCCGCATCATGTCGCGGCGCGTGATGCCGCCCTTGCCGCCGTTGTCGATATCGTCGCTCATCCGAACTGCTCCTGACTGTGGAAAGTGGGGTCCTGGGATCCAGCGTGGTTCGAGAAAACCCGCCGCGCCTGCCTGCTGGTGGCGAACACGACGTCGTGCGCATTGAGTTCATTTAAGCATCGCCAAAATGCGGGTTGTCGCGATTCGGGGCGGCTGCACGACACGATTCGACCGTTTTGGGCCACCTGCGCAGCATGATTTGCTGCGTGACCACGCGTGCCGCCGTTTGCTCGATGCCACGTCGCGACGGCTGCGCAGCGCGTGCGCGACGAAGGAAATCGTAAAGTGATGCACGCGGCAGATTGCGCCGACAAAATTGGCCGTTCGGCATCCGAAGCGCGTTCGGCTCCCTCAAACAGCATGTTTGCGTGGAATGGGCACTCGCGGTCCGCAGTGCCCGAAACGACCGGAACGCCGCGTGCACATGCGACAGCGGGTGCCGGCCGTGAGGACGCCTTGAGCCTGAAAGATCGGGAGATTGCGGCGACGTCGAAGCGGCTGTGCCGGATAACGGGAAGACGGCCGGGTTGCCCGACGCCGGGAACGAACCCGTGACGGGCCACCAGGCCGTGATTCCCTGCCGCGATGCGGTCGATGCGGTCGATGCCGGCGTGTCGGCGCGCACGCCGGACACATGCCGGCGTGGCGTGAGGGAGACGAGTTGATGTCGTTGCCGGCAGATGCCGGCACGCGGCCGTCAGTGAGCCAGCCTGAACACCGATACGGCGGCCCGCAAGCGTGCCGCCTGTTCATCCAGCGAGGACGCGGCAGCGGCAGCCTGCTCCACCAGCGCGGCATTCTGCTGGGTCACTTCGTCCATTTGCGCGACCGCCAGGCCGACCTGCTCGATGCCGGTGCTTTGCTCGGCGGATGCCGCTGAAATCTCGCCCATGATGTCGGCCACCCGGTCGATCGACCGCACGATCTCCGTCATGCGCGCGCCCGCTGTCTCGACGAGCCGGCTGCCGCTGCCGACCCGCTCGACCGACGCCTCGATCAATCCCTTGATGTCTTTCGCGGCCGCCGCGCTGCGTTGCGCGAGCGAGCGGACCTCCGAGGCCACGACCGCGAACCCGCGCCCTTCCTCGCCGGCCCGCGCGGCCTCGACCGCGGCGTTGAGCGCGAGAATGTTCGTCTGGAACGCGATGCTTTCGATCACGACGGTAATGTCGGCGATCCGCACCGATCCGTCCGAAATCTGCCGCATCGTTTCGACGACTTCGCGCACGGCGGCGCCGCCGAGTTCGGTCGCCTCCTTCGCGTGGGTCACGAGCGCATTCGCCTGACGTGCATTGTCGGCATTCTGTTTGACCGTCGACGTGATCTGCTCCATGCTGGCGGCCGTTTGCTGCAGCGACGCGGCCTGTTCCTCCGTGCGCTGCGACAAGTCCAGATTGCCTTGCGCGATCTCGCCGGTGCCGACGGCAATCGAGTGGGTCGTGGTCTGGATTTCGGCGATGGTCTCGGTCAGTCGGGCCTTCATGTCGGCGAGCGCGACGAGCAGGCTGCCCGGCGCGGCGTTCGCCGTGTCGAACTGCACGTCCAGTTCGCCGGCGGCGATGCGGGCCGCAATGTGCGTCGCATGCGCCGGCTCGCCGCCGAGCGTGCGCCGGACGCTGCGCAACACCCCCCACGCAATCGCCGCGAGCGCCGCGGCGATGACGAGCGTGATGGCGCCCAGCACCTGCGCGAGCCGCGTAAACGCGGCATTGATGTCGTCGTAGAAGAATCCCGTGCCGATCCACCAGTCCCACTCCGGAATGGAGACCACGCCCTGGAGTTTCGGCTCCACGTCCGCGTCCGGGCTGCGCTTGATCAGCACGTCGACGAGCGCGAAATGCGCCTGGGCCATTCCGGTGCGGTACGCCTCGCTGTCGGTCATGCCGCTGGTCGTGCGATTGCCCTTGGCGCGGGTGCCGATGAACTTCGCGTTCGGATGCACGAGGTTGACGCCGTCGGACGTCGTCACCCAGTAGTAGCTTTTCGAATTCGCATTGAGCGCGGACAACGCGGCCTTGGCCTGCTGCTGGGCCTGATCTGGCGTGAGCGTGCCGTTCGCCTGCATCGCGCGGTACGCGTCGACCAGATGCTCGGCTTTGGTCAGAAGAATGACGATCTCTTCACGACGGCTGTCGATCAGCGCGTCGCGCAGCGTATACAGCGACATCGCGGCAAGCAATGCAACGCCGAGCAGCGCCGCGGCGACGAGCATCAGCAGTTTCGTGGACAACTTCATGCGGAGGGCCTCGATATATTAACCGTTCGGTACATATATCGGCCCGGGCGGCCCTGCCTTGAATGGCTCTGTATCGGTAATTACCCTCGTTTCGTGCGGTGATCGCACGCGCAAGGCGGAACGGCCGTCGCGCCACCCGGTCGATCGGGATGGGCACGGCCGCGCGCGCAGGGCACGCGGCCCCACGCCGGCGCGGCGTCGCTTACAGCCCGAGCTGTGTCGCGAGATGGCCGATGTCCGACACCTCGTAGTAGTTGTAGAACGGCGTGCCCGGCTCGTGGCCGCGGTTCACGAATGCCTTGTGCTTGATGCCGAGGTCCTCGGCCGTCATCAGGTCGTAGCGCAGGCTCGACGACACGTGCAGCACGTCCTCCGGCTTGCAGCCGAGCTTGCCGAACATGTATTCGAAGCCCTGCATCCGCGGCTTGTACGACTGCGCCTGCTGCGCGGTGAACACCGCATGGAACGGCGCGCCGAGCTTGTCGACGTTGCTCATGATCTGGTCGTCCGACGCGTTGGACAGGATCACCAGCTTGTACTTCGTGGCCAGCCGCGAAAGCCCGGCCGGCACGTCCGGATGCGGACCCCACGTCGGCACCGCATGATAGAAACGCTCGGCCTCGGCCTCGTCGAACTGCACGCCGATGCGCGCGCAGGTGCGCCGGATCGCATTGACGACGACGTCGCGGTACGGCTTCCACGCCCCGAGCACCTCGTCGAGCCGATAGGCGGCGAACGCGCGCACGAATTCCTCCATCGCGACCGGCGACAGCCGGTCCGCGTAGACCTCGCGCGCCATTTCCGCCATCCGGAAGCGGGTCAGCGTGCCGTAGCAGTCGAACGTGATGAACTTCGGTTCAAATTGGATCATGGTGACGTCCTGTCGGTGTGAAGCCCCGGCAGGGCCGGGGACGGGCTGGGTTGTACGAAATTGAATCAGGGCAAAAAGTCCTTCGCGCATCGTTCGACGCCGGTCAAAACGCAGAATCACCGCGTGTTGGGCGCGCTGCACGGCACGATCTGCGGTGCGATTCCGGGCGGTGCGCTCGGGCCGGCCGACGGCTCTCGCAAAACCGCGACGCGCGCGCCCGGCGTGGCCGCCACGCGGTTCGGCGCGGCAGCGAGCGGCGCGCCACCCCGCTTCCATCGTACTGGCGTTCATGCAGCAGAAGCTGCCGGGAAGCCGGGCCGAGGCGGCACGATCCGCGCGTTCGCGCACGCCGATCGAGCGGGTTTGCGTCGATCTCTCTCGCGCGCTCGTCGCCGCCGGAAAACAGGCGAATCGTCCTATCCGCGCCGTGGTGGCGCTGGCACAGTCGACATGTCATTCCTACCCATCCGGAGTCCGGCGTGGCCGACCTCAATTCTTCCAGCACGCTTACCTATCGTCCTTTCGCCGAGACCGACCTGCCTGCCGCGCTGCGGCTGTCGGAAGCAGTCAAGTGGCCGCACCGGCTCGACGACTGGCGCTTCGCATTCCAGCTCGGCAGCGGCTTCGTCGCCGAAGACGAATCCGGCATCGTCGGCACCGCGCTCGGCTGGCGCTTCGGCGAGTCGCACGCATCGCTCGGCATGGTGATCGTGTCGCCCGAGCGCCAAGGTCGCGGCATCGGCCGCGAACTGTTTGCGCGCGTCGTCGACAGCCTCGGCACGCGCACGATCCTCCTGCACGCGACACCGTCCGGCGAACCGCTCTACGTGAAGTTCGGCTTCGCGGCGATCGGCACGATCGACCAGCACCAGGGCGCCGCGTTCCAGCCGCCGCTGATCTCCCTGCCGCCGGGCGAGCGGCTGCGCCCGCTCGGCACCAACGACGGTCCGCGCCTCGCCGCGCTCGCATCGCGCGCGGCCGGCTACCCGCGCGATGCGGTGATCGAAGCGCTGCTCGGCGTCGCCAACGGGATCGCACTCGACCGCGACGGCGAACTGCTCGGCTTCGCGCTCTTTCGCCGTTTCGGTCGCGGCCACGTGATCGGCCCCGTGATCGCACCGGACGCGCTGCGCGCGCAGGCGCTTATCAGCCACTGGCTCGCGCTGCACGAAGGCATGTTCGTGCGCGTCGACGTGCCGGGCGACAGCGGGCTGTCGGACTGGCTGCAGGGGCTCGGCCTGCCGCGCGTCGACACCGTCGTCGCGATGGCGCGCGGCGCGGCGCCTGCCCGCGATCCGGCACTGCGCGCGTTCGCGATCGTCAACCAGGCGCTCGGCTGAACCGCACGCACGATGAGCTTTCTCTACAAGGCCGACCCGGTGCGCGGCGCGCAATGGGCGCAGCGCTTCGCGCAACAGGCGCCCGACCTCGCGTTCCGGATCTGGCCGGACATCGGCGATCCCGAAGCCGTGCGCTATCTCGCCGCGTGGCAGCCGCCCGACGATCCGTTAGCGCTGCTGCCGAATCTGGAGATCGTGTTTTCGGTCGGCGCCGGCATCGACCAGTTCGACCTGTCGTGCGTGCCCGCGCACATCCCGGTCGTGCGGATGATCGAGCCGGGCATCGTCGAAGGGATGGTCGAATACATGACGCAGGCCGTGCTGACGATCCATCGCGACCTGTTCGACTATGCGGCGCAGCAGCGCGAGCACGTGTGGCGCGAGAAGCCGGTGCGCGCCGCTGCGTCGCGACGCGTCGGCGTGCTCGGGCTCGGCACGCTCGGGCAGGCCGTGCTCGACACGCTGCTGCGCTTCGGCTTCCCGTGCGCCGGCTGGAGCCGCACGCCGCGCACGCTCGACGGCATCGACTGCTACGCGGGCGACGCGGCGCTCGACGCGTTCCTGGCCCGCACCGACATCCTGATCTGCCTGCTCCCGCTCACCGACGACACGCGCGGCCTGCTCGGCGCGCGTGTGTTCGACGCGCTGCCGGCCGGCGCATCGCTCGTGCAGGTCGGGCGCGGCCCGCAGCTCGATGCGACCGCGCTGCTCGCCGCGCTCGGCAGCGGCCGCCTCGACAGCGCGATCCTCGACGTGACGGACCCGGAGCCTTTGCCGGCCGGCCACCCGTTCTGGACGCATCCGCGCGTTCGCATCACGCCGCACATCGCCAGCGCGACGCGGCCCGACACCGCGGCCGACGCCGTACTCGCAAACCTCGCGCGCCATCGCGCGGGGCAGCCGATGATCGGCGTCGTCGATCGCGCACGCGGCTACTGACACGCGCGCCCGGCCCCGCGGGGCGCGCAGCAGAAAATGCCGAAGCGCCCCGTGCAAACACCGCTTTCGTACGTTTCAGGCCGCAAATTGAAGACGCATGCGGATTTCTCGCCCGGTAGCATGACCTCACGCTGACACCCGACGAGAGTCCCGCCCTGCCATGAACCAAGCCGCGCTGATCGAAGCCGATCGTCAACACCTGATCCACCCTGTCGTCAACTATCGTGCGCACGAGGCGCGCGGCGTCACCGTGCTCGAATCCGCCGAAGGCGTGTTCCTGCGCGACGCCGACGGCCACACGTTGCTCGATGCGTTCTCGGGCCTGTGGTGCGTGAACGTCGGCTACGGCCGCGACAGCATCGTGAAGGCCGCCGCCGAACAAATGGCGAAGCTGCCCTACGCGACCGGCTATTTCCATTTCGGCTCACGACCCGCGATCGAGCTGGCCGAACGCCTCGCGGCGCTCGCGCCGCCGTCGCTGAATCGCGTGTACTTCACGCTCGGCGGCTCGGATGCGATCGACTCCGCGGTGCGTTTCATCACGCACTATTTCAACGCAACCGGTCGCCCGACGAAAAAGCACATGATCGCGCTCGAGCGCGGCTATCACGGCTCGTCGTCGATCGGCGCCGGCCTCACCGCGCTGCCCGCGTTCCACCGTCACTTCGACCTGCCGCGCGCGGACCAGCACCACATCCCGTCGCCCTACCCGTATCGCCACCCGCTCGGCAACGATTCGCAGGCGCTGATCGCCGCGTCGGTCGCCGCGCTCGAAGCGAAAGTCGCCGAACTCGGCGCGGACAACGTCGCGGCCTTCTTCTGCGAGCCCGTGCAGGGTTCCGGCGGCGTGATCGTGCCGCCGGCCGGCTGGCTGAAGGCGATGCGCGACGCGTGCCGGCGCCTCGGCATCCTGTTCGTCGCCGACGAGGTGATCACCGGCTTCGGCCGCACGGGCCCGTTGTTCGCGTGCGAGACCGAGCAGGTCGACCCGGACCTGATGACCGTCGCGAAGGGGCTGACCGCCGGCTATGCGCCGATGGGGGCCGTGCTGATGTCCGATGAAATCTACGAAGGGATCGCGGGTAGCCGCGCCGATTCGCCCGCGGTCGGCCACGGCCATACGTATTCCGCGCATCCGGTCAGCGCGGCGATCGGCCTCGAGGTGCTGAAGCTCTATCACGAAGGCGGGCTGCTCGCGAACGGCCAGGCGATGGCGCCGTGTTTCGCCGCGGGGCTCGATGCGCTGCGCGCGCATCCGCTCGTCGGCGACGCCCGTTCGGTCGGGCTGCTCGGCGCGCTCGAGCTGGTCGCCGACAAGGCACGCAAGACGCGCTTCGACCCTGCGCTGAACGTGCCCGACAGGATTGCCGCCGCCGCGTACGCGAACGGCGTGGTGTTTCGCGCATTCGGCGACGGCGTGCTCGGTTTCGCGCCGGCGCTGAGCTTCAGCGCGGGCGAGTTCGACCTGATGTTCGAACGCGTGCGCAAGACGCTCGACGACGTGCTGGCCGACGCGGACGTGCAACGCGCGCTCGACGCCGCGCACGCGCAGCCGGCCTGACCGGCCAAGGGAAAGCCGGGCTTGTGGCGGCCATCGTTCGACTCTAAAGTAACCGGACATTCCATTTTTTCCCTCTCACGTGAACATGACGGACAGCAAGCTGGATCGCATCGACCTGCGCATCCTCTCCCAGTTGCAAAAGCGCGGCCGCATGACCAACGTCGAACTGGCCGATGCGGTCGGGCTGTCGCCCAGTCCTTGCCTGATCCGCGTGAAGCGGCTCGAGAAGGCCGGCTACATCGGCGGCTACGGCGCGCACATCCAGCTCGAGAAACTCGGCGACGTGCAGGTCGTGTTTACCGAAGTCACGCTGGCCGACCACCGGCGCGAGGACTTCGATCGTTTCGTCGCGGCGATCCGCAACGTCGACGAGATCGTCGAGTGCCACCTCGCGAGCGGCGGCTACGACTATCTGCTGAAGTTCATCACGCGCAGCGTGAGCCATTACCAGACGATCGTCGAAGGGCTGCTCGAGCAGAACATCGGCATCGAGAAGTATTTCAGTTACGTCATCATCAAGTCGCCGTTCGTCAAACGGCACTACCCGCTCGAATCGCTGTTCGGCGAGCGTCACTGACGGACGGCGCGCGGCATCCACGAACGCGGCGGCTAGCCGTCCGCGCGGGGTAGTCGCGCGCCCGCGCCGCTGCCGTCGTCACCGAATCGCCCCATCCAAGGATCTGTCATGCCGCTTACGCTGTCCCGAACCGAACTCGTTCGCACCGCCAACCTGATCGACGGCACCTGGCGCGATGCGCTCGACGGCCGCCGCTTCGACGTCACCGATCCCGCGACGCTCGAGATCGTTGCCCACGCACCCGACAGCGGCGCCGCCGACGCGCGCGCCGCGACCGACGCGGCAGCGCGCGCGCTGCCCGGATGGCGCGCAACGCCCGCTCGCGAACGGGCCGCCATCCTGCGCGCCTGGCATGCGGCGATCGTCGCGCACACCGACGATCTCGCTGCGCTGATGTCGCGCGAACAAGGCAAGCCGCTCGCCGAAGCGCGCGGCGAAGTCGCGTACGGCGCGTCGTACGTGCTGTGGTTCGCCGAGGAGGCGACGCGCACCTACGGCGACCTGATTCCGCAGCAGCAGCGCGGCAAGCGGCTGAGTGCGGTCAAGGAGCCGATCGGCATCGTCGCCGCAGTCACGCCGTGGAATTTTCCGCTCGCGATGATCGCGCGCAAGATCGCTCCCGCGCTCGCGGCCGGTTGCACGGTCGTTGCGAAACCGGCGGAAGACACGCCGCTCACGGCGCTCGCGCTGGCCTTCCTCGCACAGGAAGCCGGCGTGCCGCCCGGCGTGCTGAACCTGATCGCCGCGTCGCGTGACCGCGGCATCGACGCGGTGGCCGACTGGCTCGCCGACGCTCGCGTACGCAAGATCACGTTCACCGGATCGACGCCCGTCGGCAAGCTGCTCGCGCGCGAATCGGCCGCGACGCTCAAGAAGCTGTCACTGGAACTCGGCGGCAATGCGCCTTTCATCGTGTTCGACGATGCCGAGCTCGACGCCGCGGTCGACGGGCTGATGGCCGCCAAGTTCCGTAACGGTGGCCAGACCTGCGTGTCGCCGAATCGCGTGTATGTGCAGGCCGGCGTCTACGACGCCTTCGCCGCGAAACTCGCCGCGCGCGTCGCCGCGCTGAAGGTCGCGCCGGCGACCGACCCGGCCGCGCAGATCGGCCCGATGATCAACGCGCGCGCGATCGACAAGATCGCGCGCCACGTCGGCGACGCGATCGAGCGCGGCGCACGCGTGCTCACGGGCGGCAAGCGCCTGCCCGAACTCGGGCCGAACTATTACGCGCCGACGGTGCTCGCCGACGCCACCGCCGACATGCAGCTGACCTGCGAGGAAACCTTCGGCCCCGTCGCCGCGCTGTTTCGGTTCGCCACCGAGGACGAAGCCGTCGACGCCGCGAACGACACGCCGTTCGGGCTTGCCGCGTATTTCTACACGCAGGACGTGCGCCGCATCGCGCGCGTGTCGGCGCGGCTCGAAACGGGCATCGTCGGCATCAACGAGGGCGCGCTTGCGAGCGAAGCCGCGCCGTTCGGCGGCGTGAAGGAATCGGGCTACGGCCGTGAAGGCTCGCGCTACGGACTCGACGATTACCTGTCGATCAAGTATCTGTGCCAGGGCGGGCTCGACTGATCCCGCGCAGCCGCCCGCATCCGCGGCCGCTGCGTTCCGTTGCGCGGCGCGCCGCGACCGGCGTGCTCCGGCCGCATACGTTTGCGGCACCCATGCAGTCATCGCTTCGCATGCCGGCCTCGATTTCCGGTTAACGGTGCCGTTAACCTGGATTTGACCCGCGCCGCTGCGGTCGCAGCCGGCTCCCCGCACGAACGCGAGCAATGCCTGCATTCACTTCGATCGAGAAAATTGCCGACTGGGCCGGCCGCCACCATCTGATCGTCGGTGTGCTGGGCACGCTGATGTCGCTCGCGGCGTTCGGCATCAGCGCAGCGACGCTGTGGGCCGCGCGAAGCGAAGTCGTCGAGCATGCGCACGAGACGTCGCGCAATGTCGCGGCCGTCCTGGTCAGCGAGATCGCGCGCACCGTCGAAACGTCCAACAATGCGCTCGTCGCGCTGGCCATCGATCTCGGCAATCCCGCCGTCGCACGCATGGACGCCGGGCTGCGTCACGACGTGCTGTTCGAGCGCACGGCGGCGCAATACGTGACCGGCATGGGCGTGACGGACCGCTACGGCCATTTGATCGACGGCTGTTGCAGCCCGACCCACAACTGGGACTTCAGCGATCGCGACTACTTCAAGGTCCATCGCGATGCGGACAACGTCGGCCTCTACGTGTCCGAGGCGTATCGCGCGCGTTCGCGCGGCGACACGGAATCGATCGCGCTGTCGCGGCGCATCGAGCGGGCGGATCACACGTTCGACGGGATCGCGGTCGTCGCCATCGACCTCGCCTACTTCGATCGCCTCCTGTCCCGCCTGAACGTCGGGCCGCACGGCGTCAGCGCAATCCTGCGCGCGGACGGCACGATCCTCGCGCGCAACCCGCCGTTGAGCGATCACCAGATGGTCCGCCTGCGCCGCTCGAAGTCGTTCGAACGGATGGTGAACCGCGAATCGGGTTTCTATGTGGCGCGCTCGAGCATCGACGGCACCGTGCGGCTTTATACGTTCCAGCGTGTGCCCGGAACGCCGCTGATTGCCGTGGTCGCGCCGGCCGAGCGCGACGTGCTGGCCGGCACCACGCACCTCGCGTGGACGGTCGGTGTGTCTGCGTCCGTCATCGGTGCACTGTTCTGCGCGGTGGTATGGCTGCTCGCGTTCGCGCTGCGGGACAACCTGCGCAAGCAGACGCTGCTCACCGACCTGACGCGCACCGATCCGCTCACGGGCCTGCACAACCGTCGCGCGCTCGATGCCGCGCTCGCCGACGAATGGGAGCGGCTGCAGCGCGGCAGCGACGGCAGCCTGTCGGTGCTGTTCATCGACGCCGACCACTTCAAGCAGTACAACGACCGGTACGGCCATGCGCAAGGCGACGTCGCGCTGCGCTTTCTCGCCGAGTGCATCCGTGCGCATACGCGGCGGCGCGGCGATCTCGCCGCGCGCTACGGCGGCGAGGAATTCGTCGCCGTGTTGCCCGATACGGACGAAGGCGGCGCCGCGCAGGTCGCCGAGGCGATTCGCCGCGCCGTGGAGCGCAACCGGCTCGACGGGTTCGACGCGACGATTCCGGCTTTCACGGTCAGCATCGGCTGCGCGACCGGGCACCGCGCGCACCCGAGGTCCGTGCACGCGTTGTCGCATCAGGCGGACCTCGCCCTCTATGCGGCGAAGCGCCAGGGCAGAAACCGCGTGTGCCACGCCGACGCGAAGTCGTTGGCTCAACCGGCTTGACCGTGCCGGTTCCGCTCTCCTTCAAGCACCCGCGCGAGCACCGCCTGCCCGTATCCGCACGCTGCAGAACATCGGCCGACGGCAGAATCGATCGGGCCGCAAACGTTCAGCATCACGAATTCACCACATAGTGAACATTCGGGCGCATCGTCCGCGACCCGAAACAAATCCTTAACGGCTGCGTCACGATCGCCCACGACAATCCGCCATCTTCAACACTCAGGATGGAGTCTCGCATGTTTGCGTCACGAAGCCGTTTCCCGCTGCACGTCGCAGCGCTGTCGAGTGCGATCGTTCTCGCCGCATGCGGCGGCGGCGACGATGTCGCGTCGACCACCGCGACCAGCGCGGCCATGCCGGCACCGCCGGCCGACCCCGGTTTCGTCGACAGCGCGCCCGTGCCGAGCGTGCCGGCCTTCGTCGACAACATCGCGACCAACCAGCGCGGCGACGCGCGCTATGCAACGCTGTCGACCAACGCCGCCGTGCGCGTGGTGAGCCGCTTCCTCGACCTGTGGCAGCCGGCGACGATGCTGGTCGATGCCGGCGTGAGCGCGCCCGCCAACGGCGCGTTTCCGGCGATCTCGCCGTCGACCTGCTCGGGCCTGCCCGGCAGCGGCACGCCTTGCGGCACGATCCTGAACGACACGGTGCTCAACGCCAATGTCCAGTACGTGATCAACGCAACCACCGCCCGCACGCAGCAACAGGCCGACGCCGCCTACTTCGACGACCGGCGCGGCAAGGGCTACAGCGTGACCGACGGCATGGGGCCGCTCACCGACGCATGGCGCACCGCGGCCCAGCAGACGACCAGCATCACCAGCGTGCCCGCCGACGCGACGACGGTGCTGTACAACGATTCCGGCAACAACGTCGGTGTCGGCAGCAGCACGAACACGAACTTCGGCAAGGTCGTCGACCTGCTCAACGAGATGGGCAACAACGCGTCGACCGAGCCGTCGAAGCGCTTCTACAAGTATGCGCGGCCGTACCGCTGGAGCACGAGCGTGGTCGTCGCGCCGACGCTCGTGCCGGCGGAAAGCACGACGCCCGCCACCGACGGCGGCTTCATCAGCGGCCACACGGCCGAAGCGGTGCGCGACGCGATGACGATGGCGTGGCTCGTGCCGGAGCGCTTCCAGGAGATGGTCAGCCGCGGCCTCGAACTCGGCGAAAACCGGATCCTCGCCGGCATGCACTCGCCGCTCGACGTGATCGGCGGCCGCATGCTCGCGCTCGCGATCAGCGCGGCGAACCTGACCGCGTACGCGAGCGACGCGCAGGCTGCGTATGCGCAAGCCCATCAGACGCTGCAGCAGCTCACGGGAACGACCGATACGACGTTCGCCGCCTTCGCGCACTCGGGCACGCCGACCACCGACCGGTTTGCCGATTACGCGACGAACAAGACGGCCTTCGCGCGCCGCATGACGTTCGGCTTCGGCACGATCGAATCGACCGGCGCGCCGCCCGTGGTGCCGAAGGGCGCGGAAATTCTGCTGCAGACGCGCTTCCCGTATCTGAGCGCGGATCAGCGGCGCGTCGTGCTGAAGACCACCGAAGTGCAGTCCGGCTATCCGGTGATGGACGACGCGGAAGGCTGGGGCCGCCTGAACCTGTTCGCCGCGGCCGACGGTTACGGCGCGTTCAGCGGCAACGTCGTCGTGTCGATGGATGCATCCCAGGGCGGGCTCAATGCGGCCGACCAGTGGCGCAACGACATCGGCGGCGCCGGCAAGCTGACGCTGCAAGGCACCGGCACGCTGACGCTCGCCGGCAACAACAGCTATACGGGCGGCACGCAGGTGAGCGGCGGCACGCTCTCCGCTGCATCGGCGAGCGCGTTCGGCACCGGTGACGTCTATGTCGGCTCGGGCGGCAGCGTACGGATCGCGGCCGCGTCGCCCGTGACGGTCGCGACACGCTACACGCAGCTCGACAACACGACGCTCGAACTCGATATCGACGGCAACGGCGGCGGACGGCTGCGTGTCGGCGGCCCGCTCACCGTCGCGGGCGGCACGCTGCACGTGAAGTTCGTGAACGGCTATGCGCCGAAGGCCGGCGACACGATCGCGCTGATCGACGGCGCGGCGGCTTCAGCGAAGTTCTCGACCGTGACGGTCGACGGGTTCAAGGCGACGCCGGTTTATACGGCGACGGGGGTGTCGATGAGGTTGTCGGCGTCATGATCCGGAGCGGTGCGCGCGGGACGCTCATCGCTTCGGACTTTCCGCCGCGCCGCGCCTGATGGGTGCCCGCATCCACGTGGATTGCACCCGCCCTCCGGAACAGCCCGGCCGCCATGCCGAACTGACTGACGGTCAGGCCGATATCGCGGTTCATCGTCAGCGCCGCGCAGCCGATGTTGGTGCGATCAATGTAGTTGAAGCAATTGCGGTCGACCTGGCCGACCTGCCGGCCGAGGCGCTCGACGAAGCGCAGGACAGGGCGCTGTTCGCGCGCTTCGGCATCCCGCCCGCGCGGGAACGCATCGTCCGCACCGCCGCGGATGCGGAGCAGGCTGCGCGCGACTTCGACGATCGCGTCGTGCTCGAGCGTCTGTCGAACCGCATCACGCACAAGAGCAATGTCGGCGGCGTGGCGGTCGGCCTGAGCGCGGGCGGGATCGGCGGGCGTCTCACGCGCATGCGCTGCGACGTCGAGATCGCGGCCGGCTTCGCGCCCGATGTCGAAGCGCTCGCCGCCGCGCTCGTGGCGTTCTCGCGGATGGCGCTTCAGCTCGGCGAGCGGCTCGTCGAAGCCGAGATCAATCCGCTGTTCGTGCTCGACGCCGGCCAAGGCGTGCGAGCGGCCGACGGCGTTGCCTTGCTCGCTTGACGCGGCTGCGGCCGATCGTTCGCGCGACGCAACCGCTGTCGCATGAACGGCCGGCCGTCCCGCGTCAGCTCGCGCCGTCCGCCGGGTGTGCGCATCGAGCCCGCTCGATACATGCGCAAAGCGCTTCGGCGATCGCGTCGAGCGATACGCCGGGCCCGAAAGTCGCTGCGACACCCTTCGCCTTCAGATGTCGCGCATCCGCGGCGGGAACGATGCCGCCCAACACCACCGGAATCTCGGCGCGATGCGATGCCAGTTCGTCGAGCAGCTCTTCGACGAGCTCGAGGTGGGCGCCCGACAACGACGAAATGCCGACGATATCGGCGCCGTGCGCCTGCGCTGCTGCCGCCACGGATGCGGGTTGCTGAAAAAGCGGCAGGCGAACGACGTCGAATCCAGCGTCCTCGAGCGCGGCTGCGACGACGGCCGCACCGCGGTCGTGTCCGTCCTGGCCGAGCTTGGAGATCACGATGCGCGGCCGGCGGCCGGCCCGTTTCGCCAGCCGGTCGACGCGGCCCTTCGCCGCCCGCCATGCGGCGTCGCCTTGCCGATGGTCGCCGTAGACACCCTCGCCGTCCGCTTCCACCGCCGCGGCATGCCGCGGCCATACCGATTCGAGCGCGCGCGTACACTCCCCGACGGTCGCACGTGCCCGCATGCAGTCGATCGCCAGTGCGAGCAGGTTTCCGGTGCCGTCGCGCGCCGCATCGGCCAGCCGCCGCAACGCCGTCGCAACCCGCACCGGATCGCGCGCGGCCTTGACGGCTGCGATTCGCCGTTCCTGCCCGGCCCGAACATGACGGCCGTCCACCTCGCGCACCATGAACGCGTCCGTCGGATCGCTCGCGACGAAACGGTTCACGCCGACCACGGTCCGGCGCCCGGAATCGACCTGCGCCTGCGTCGCGGCCGCGGCACGCAGCAAGCGCCGTTTGACCCAGCCGGACTCGATTGCGGCGATCACGCCGCCCTGCGCGTCGATGGCAGCCAGCTCGGCGCGCACACGTGTGGCGATGCCGTCCGTCAGTGACTCCATCATGTACGAACCGGCCCACGGATCGACCGTGTCGCACAGTCCCGTTTCATGCTGCAGAATCAGCTGCGTGTTGCGAGCGAGGCGCGCGGCCGCCGCCGAGGGCAGCGCAAGCGCTTCGTCGTACGCATTCGTGTGCAGCGACTGCGTGCCGCCGAACGCCGCGGCCATCGCCTGCGCGGTCACGCGAACGATGTTGTTTTCCGGCTCCTGTGCCGTCAACGACCAGCCCGATGTCTGGCAATGCATGCGCAGTGCGCACGCCCGGGGCGAACGCGCGCCGCACGCATGCGCGATCTCCGCCCACAGCAGACGCGCCGCGCGCAGCTTGGCGATTTCCGTATAGAAATCACTGCCCACGCCGAAAAAAAAGCTCAGACGGGAGCACGCTTCATCCGCAGGCATGCCACGTGCGGCCAGCGTGTCGACGTACGCACGCGCGTTCGACAGCGTCAACGCGAGTTCGAGCACGGCATCGGCGCCGGCTTCCTGGAAGTGATATCCCGACACCGACAGCGCATTGAAGCGCGGGGCGTGCTCCGCCAGCCACAACGCGACGTCTGCGACGATCCGCATCGACGGCGCCGGCTCGAAGATCCACGTATTGCGGACCATGTACTCCTTCAGGATGTCGTTCTGAACCGTCCCGCCGATCCGGGCGGGCGGCACACCCTGCTCCTCGGCGGCCACGACGAACGCCGCCATGATCGGCAGGACCGCGCCATTCATCGTCATCGACACGGTCGTGCGGTCGAGCGCGATGCCGTCGAACAGTCGCACCATGTCCTCGACCGTATCGATCGCGACGCCGGCCACACCGACATCGGCCCGCGCGTCGGCGCAATCCGAGTCGTAGCCTCGCTGCGTCGCCAGGTCGAATGCCACGGACAGCCCCTGCGCGCCCTGCTCGAGTGCCGTGCGAAACGCGAGATTGGAATCGGTCGCGTCCGCGTGCCCCGTGTATTGCCGGATCGTCCATGGGCGATCGGTATACATCGACGCGTACGGCCCGCGCACATAGGGCCATGCCCCGGGCATGCCGTCGAGATGCGCGACCGCTTCGAGATCGCGCTGCGTGTAGAGTGTGCGCAGCGGCACCGTCCGCGCGCCTCGGTCGTTCCGCGCGACGCTCTCCACGTCAGCGCCCGGCTCCATGGTTGCCGCTTCGTTCATGCCCGGCTCCAGTGCTTTTGCGTGATCACGTCGGCAATCTTCGTCCCGTCGCTGTCGCGCACGATTTCGCTCCAGTGCAGCAAGCCCCCCGCATCAGGTCGGGCACGCAAGAAACGCACGGTCAACGCATCGCCGATGTCGAGATTTCCGTGAAAGTACAGTTGACGCGCCGCCAGCACCGGTGCGTGCGCGAAGCGGTAATGCTGCCATTCCGCGCGGTCGACGAATGCCTGGAAGCTGGCGAAGTACAGCAGGTCCGCGCCGTTGAAATCCATGTTCGGGCACGGCAGGAACGAGACGCTTGCGCCGTCGTCCTCGGTGAGGCCGGCGAGCGCCGGTACGATCGACAAATCCCGCACCCGCAACTTCTTCGCCCGTTCCGCCATCGACAGCGCATCGGCCGGGACCGGTCCGGTGCGGCCGTCGACGCCGGTCATTCGCGCCTTCATCACCGAACGGTTGCTGCCGGCATGTTCGCGCGTCACGAACGTCGACATCATCCGCACGACTCCGGCTTCTTCGTCGCCGTGCCGGATCCGCTGTTCGCTGAAATGGCGAATCGGGCCGACCCGGTGAAGCGCGACATGAAGCGCGAACGTGTCGTTCTCGCAAATCGCTTGGCGGCGGTTCATGTCCACGCGCACCGCAACGAACGACGCGTAGGCACGCCGCCCCTCATCGTCGAAGAACTCGGGCACGTCGCGGCCGCTATGCGCGGCCAGCGCGTCCCAGTGGCGTTGCCCGCACTCCTTGAGCAGCCAGTTTTCCGCGAGCCCCGTGTGCGCGAGTTGCGGCATGCCGGCCCGATAGCGATGGATGGCGGTATGCATCGGCATCAGGCGGCCAGGCTTTCGGCCGAGCACCGCCCGGCCGTTATCTCTGCCTGGATCTGGTCGACGATATGGGCGGCATCGCGCGCAACCCCGGAGAATCGACCCGAACCCCACGTGTACAGCCAGGGCAGCCCGACGAAGTAGAGCCCCGAAACCGGCGTCACGCCGCGCCGGTGCGTGGGATAGCCGCGACCGTTGAAGACGGGCGCATCCAGCCAGCTGAAATCCGGGGTGAAGCCGATGCACCAGATGACCGATGCGATGCCGCTGGCCGCGAGATCGAGCGCCGTGCGCTCGCCGGCCGGACGCCACACGGGTTCGTAGCGCGTCGCCGGCGGCGCCGCGATCCGGTTCTTCTCGATATGGGCGTCGATGCCGGCGTTGATCCGGTTGTACGTATCGTCCGCGCTGTCGAGCCGCGCCGACAGATCCGCGGAAAATCGCAACTGTCCCTCCGTGAAATCCTCCAGCCGACCATACAGTTCCATCCCTTCGACGGCAAAGCGGCGCAGATCGATGTCGCGCCCGCCGTCGCGGCCGGTCACATAGTGATTGGTGTTGTCGCGCACACCTTCGCGCAGCGGATGCGCATCGACCGGCATGTCGTAGTACTGCATGTCTGCCAGCCAGTCGACGACGTCCCTGCCCCGGTAGAAACGGGCACAGCGAGGGGCATCGCCCACCGCGAGGAACACCTTTCGTCCGGCGAGGTGGAGGTCTTCCGCGATCTGCGCACCCGATTGTCCCGATCCGACCACGAGAACCGGTCCGTCCGGCAAGGCGGCCGGATTCCGGTATTCCGAAGACTGGATCTGCACGATCGATGCAGGGAGCCGCTCGGCCATGCGCGGCACGATCGGCCGATGGTAGCCACCCGATGCAACGACGACCCGATCCGCCGTGTACGTGCCGCGCGACGTCGCGATGCGATAGCGTCCGTCCGCGTCGCGCGCCACGCGCTCGACCGCGGTGTGTTCCAGCACCGGTGCATCGACGCTGCGGATGAAGCCGTCGAGATATTCGACGATCTCGTCCTTCGTCATGAAGCCGTGCGGATCGGCACCGCGATACGGATAGCCCGGCAGCGCACATTGCCAGTTCGGCGTCACGAGACAGAACGCGTCCCAGCGCTGCTTGCGCCACGTGTGCGTCACGGTTTCCTTTTCGAATACGAGATGATCGATGCCTGCCTGCTGCAGGTAGTAGCTCATCGACAATCCCGCCTGCCCGCCACCGATGACGGCTACGCCGAGATGGGAATCGATATCCGGCAGGCTGGATGAAACAACGCTTTCGCTTGACATGATGCAGTCCTGAATGTGTGTTGAAGACGACAATGGATTTCCGTGTGCCGGACGCCTCAAACGAGCTCGATGACGGTCACGGTCGCATCGCCCTGCGGCGCAAATCGTTCCGCGTGCGCTTCAATCCGTGCCAGCTCGTCCATCGCGGCCGAGCAAGCGAACCCGTATTTTTCGCGTACGCGATCGGACGCGATACCCAGCGCGCGGCGGGCCCGCTCGACGAAATCGTCAAGCGCGTACTGCGTGTCGGGCGCAAAGAATTCCGACACGACGGTCGAAGGCGAATAGCAATTGGTTTCCGACTGGTCGGGCCAACGAACCCGAAAATGCATGACCGGCATGATTCCTCCTCACTCGGCGGACGATGCTTGCGCACGCTGCGCCAGCCTGTCCTGGTAGATGTCCAGATGCCTGCGCGCACTCGCTTCCCATGTGAAGCGGTTCAGCAGCGCGGGGACGGCATGTGCGAAATCGGGAGCACGCCGTCCCGTGAGCGCATCGCACAGCGCGTCGGCGATCGAATCCACGTCGTCGGGATCGGCCCAGATGCACGCGCGCTCGTCCAGATACTCGGTAAAGGGGGCGATTTCCGACACGACGACGGGCTTTCCGCAGGCGAGCCCCTCGAGGACGACCAGACCGAACCCCTCCCGGATCGACACCATCGACACCACGTCGGCGCAGTGCATCAGCGCGATCAGCGCCGCGTCGTCCAGCGGCCCCGTCGGTACGACGGGTTCGTCGACACCGATGCCCAGCCCGAGCGCTGCGGCACGCGCGACGAAACGGCGCGCATATGCATCGTGATCGAGCAGACTCGCGCCGCCCCCGATCACGAGCCGTGCCTCGGGTATCGTGTCGCGCAGCCGTGCGAACGCCTCGAGCAACGCAATCGAGTTTTTCCGCTGCTCGATCCCGCCGATCGCCAGGACAACCGGCGCGCCGTGCAGGCCGAATCGCTTCCGCACCGCCTGCATGTCCGCCTGGTGCGCACGAGCGAACCGGGCGACGTTCACGCCGTTGGGCACCGCGTTTGCGTCGACCCCGAACGTGTTCCGCATCGTGGCCGCCCAGGCGGCGCTCACGCACAGCACCTGATCCGCCTCTCGCCACGCGCGCTCCTGCCAGCGTTCGAGCTGCGGGTCGTCGAATACGTCGAGGTGATGTACGGTCCGTACGAATCCATCGATTGCCCCTGACTGCTTCAGCTCGGCCAGTGCATTGCCCGTGATGCTGTCCTGTGCATGCAGAACGTCGAACCCGCTTGCGTCGTTCTCCAGCAAGGTGTGCTTGATCGCGGAAATTCGCGCGCGCACCATTTCAGCGACGCTGCGCGGATGGCCATCGACGCGTGCCAGCACGACGCGGCACGGGACCTCGCGGAACATCGCCTCGCCCGGCGCGGCCGGCGCGAACACGGTGACGTTGCTTCCCGTTTCGTGCAGCGCACGGGCGAGTTCAAGTGCGTGCACGACACCGCCGCGCGGATTGACCGAGTGGGTAAGCAGCGCTATGCGCAACGTATCGCCGCTCATCGCACACCTCCGCCGACGCCGGTCATGAACGGTTCGATCCGGAAATCCCACAGCATCGCGGTTTCGCCCGCTTCTTCGACGACGACCTCACGCGTTGCATCGATATCGCCGATCACGGCGCACGCGAGCCCGCGCGCCGCGAAGCGTTCCGCGATCGCGTCGGCATGCGCCGGCCGGGCCGACATCAGGAATCCGTAGCTCGGAAAGGCCGTCAGCCAGCGATCGAAGTCGACGCCGGGCGGACGCGGAATCGCGTCGAGCTCGATGCGCGCACCGACGCGCGAGCATTCGACGAGCATCAGCGCCGTACCGAGCACGCCCGCCATCGAGATATCCTTCGCGGCATCGCACAGCCCGTCTTCAGCCAACGTCGGCAGAATCTCGAGATCGCCACGCAGCCGGGCCGGCGGCGCGGCGACCGACGCATTCCAGAACGGATACGGCTCCTCGAATGCGCCGCGCAGGTCGACCGCCATCATCAGGCGATCGCCCGGCCGCGCACTGAAGCTCGACAGCAGCGCGCGCGCCCGGCCGACGATCGATACGGCCAGTTGCCCCTGCGCGCTGCGCGTGTTGCTGTGGCCGCCGACGATCGGCACGCCATACGCCGACGACGCCGCGGCCATCCCGGCGAGCACCGGGCGCGCGGCGTCGATTCCGTCGCTCCACAATGCGTCGACGACGGCGATCGGCCGCCCACCCATCGCGTAGATGTCGCTGACGTTCGCCATCACACCGCTGTAACCGGCGAACCACGGCATCGACTCGATGAAATCGCCGACCATGCCCTCGATCGCAAATAGCAGGTAGCCGTCCGCGTCGGGAATCGCCGCGCAGTCGTCGCCGAGTGCAACGGCCTGTGCGAGATCCCGTTCGCCGTTCGGCAATGCCGCCGCGAGCGACGCCACCACGCCGGAAATGTCGTGCTTGTGCTGGAAGCCGCGGCTTGCGCGCAACGTTGCGATGCGATCTTCGACACTCATTGCCGCCCCTCCGCGCGCAGGACGAAACCCTCGAACGGCGTGCCGCACGGCGGATAGTGTGCAAGCTGCGCCTGCATCAGTTGATGAGGACGTCCGAACAACGTTTCTTCGCCGAGCGCGTCCCAGTGAAGCCGACGAAACAGCGGCACGTTCTGCGCTTGCACGTGTGCGACGAAGGTCCGGCAACCTTCGGCATGCGCGCTGCTGACGGCCAGCGCGATCAGCATCGAGCCGATCCGGCCCTGCCTGCGAAACGCGGGATGCACCGCGAGCCGCGAACCCATCCAGGTTCCGGGCACGGTTTCATGAATCCGCACCGTGCCGACCACCTGCTCCGGCAGCCCGGCGCAGCAGCTGACCGCGACCAGCAATTGCGCGTGGCGATCGATATCGTCGCGATCGTCGCCGGCGAAGATCCCCTGCTCGATGCAGAACACCGCCCGGCGCAGCTTGTACGCTTCATCGATTTCCCACGGAAGCTCCGCCCATTTGATCCGGTATTCGGCAGGCCGGTAGGTGTCGCGGCTATCGGCCAGTCCCATCTCTGCGCAGTACATGCTCACCCCTCGTAGGTCGAAAGCGACGAGCAGGCGCCGCACTTTCCGCAGCCTGCCTTGATGTCGGCGGAGCGCATGCCGGCGTCGCGCAGCATGGCGCCGAGCGGTTCGAGCACCGCCCGCATGAAGTCCGGCGACGGCGCGGGATGACTCTCCAGCGGCGTGCCGCTGATCGGGACGAACGGCACCACGAACGGATACACGCCCAACGCGATCAGTTCGCGCGACATGTCGAGAATCGCGGTCGCGCTGTCGCCGAGCCCGGCGAGGATGTAAGTGCTGACCTGTCCGCGGCCGAACACCGCGACGGCCGCGCGGAATGCCGCCATATACCGGGACAGCGGCACGCTTGCCTTGCCTGGCATGATTCGTTCGCGCACGGCCGGCGTCACGGCCTCCAGATGCATGCCCAGCGTATCGATCCCGCTAGCCTTCATCCGGTCGAACCAGGCGTCGTCGTCGGGCGGCTCGCATTGGGCCTGGATCGGAAGATCGACCGCGGCCCTGATCGCGAACGCGCTTTCGCACAGCACGCGCGCACCGCGATCCGGCGTCGGCGGTGTGCCGGTCGTCAGCACCATGTGCTTGACGCCGTCGAGCAGGACCGCAGCGCGCGCAACCTCGGCGAGTTGTTCGGGCGTCTTGCGTGCGATCGTCCGGCCGGCCGCAAGCGACTGGCCGATCGAGCAGAACTGGCAGGTCTTGCGCCGGCTTTCGTAGCGAATGCAGGTCTGCAACACCGTGGTCGCAAGCACATCGGCACCATGCAGCGTCGCGATGTGCGAGTACGGCACGCCCTCCAGCGTCTGCAACGCGTAGAAGCGCGGGCTCGACGGAAAGCTGATGCTCGCGATCGGGATAGTGCCGCGCGAGAGCAGGCTGACACCCGCCGCATCGGGCGCCGCCGCGACGAACGGCGAATCCCACGCGGTGCTCGTGTGCACGGGCACCATGATGGTCACGCCGTCGACCGTCACGGCCTTGTGATCGGATGGTCCGGCGCCGCCGCGCCGGCTCGCGGCGCCAACCCTCGGATCCGCGAGGCGCAGCCCCACCGACTGCAATTCAGTCATCAATTGCCGGCTCTGCACCGACGGTTTCGCGTTCGCGCTCATGGCAATGTCCCTCGAAGTCGCGTGCGGCCGACCCGCTGATCCCCATCGGGGTCACCGTCGTCGCCGGCCGATCGTTGATGGCAAGACTCAGCAGCTCCGGCCGCGCATAGTGGCCAACCGAATCCATCATTCGCTTGCGCTTGGTGATCAGCGACATGTCCAGGTCGGCGATCACCATCCCTTCGCCGGCCCGCAAGGGTTCGGCCAGATGCTGCCCCTCTGGTGACACGATCGCGGTATTGCATCCGCCGCGCAGGGCTTTCTGCAGATTAGGATCGCCCGTGATCGACTCGATCTGCGCGTCCGTCAGCCAACCGGTCGCATTGACGACAAAGCACCCCGACTCCAGCGCGTGGTGGCGGATCGTGACCTCGATCTGTTCCGCGAAGATCGGGCCGACCAGCGAACCGGGGAACTGGCTGCAATGAATTTCCTCGTGCTGCGTCATCAACGCATAACGGGCGAGCGGGTTGTAGTGCTCCCAGCACGCGAGCGCACCGACCCGTCCGACACCGGTCTGCGCAACCTTGAGTCCGGCAGCGTCCCCCTGTCCCCAGATCATCCGCTCGTGGAACGTCGGCGTGATCTTGCGGCGCTTCACCGCGAGGCGCCCGTCGACGTCGAAGATCAGCTGCGTGTTGTACAGGCTGCCGTGGTCGCGCTCGTTCACGCCGAGCACGACCACCATCCCGTGCAGGCGCGCACGCTCGGCAACCGCATGCGTCACGGGGCCCGGCACCGCCACGGCCTGCTCGTAGAGCCGCATGTGATCGGCGCCGGACGCGACCGGCGTCCGCACGAACGAGAAGTACGGGTAGTACGGCACGAATGTTTCGGGAAAGACGATCAGCTGGACACCCTTGCCGGCGGCCTCGTCGATCGCCGCGCAGACCTTGTCGAGCGTGCCGCCGGCGCGGTCCAGATCGGGTGCGATCTGGACGGCTGCCGCCCGGACGATGCGTTTGTCGGACATGATGGCACCCGTCATTCGGTCAAACGGTCCAGGTGTGGATGATCAGCGCGTTCTCCTTGCGGTGAAGCAGCTGGATATCCAGCACGTCGAGCGGATTGATCGGTCGAATGCCCTCGATCAGCGACGCTTCGCCATGCCCGTAAAGCGCCTGCAGCGCAAAGCGGCACGCATAGACTTTCCCGCCTTCTTCCATGAACTTGACGAGTTGCTTGTTGAAGTTCAGGTGACCGGGAAATGCCTCGTCGCCCAGGGTCGGAAACCCGCGTTGCAGGCCGAGCGTCACGCCGGGGCCGTAGAGCAGCACCGACGTCTCGAACCCCTTGCGCTGCAGGCGCGTCGCCTGCAGGAGGTTCACGAAGCCGATCGATCCCTCGAACGCAACCGTGTGGAACGTCACGAGCGCCTTCTCGCCCGGTTCCGCCTTCACGTCTTCGAATACTTTTTCCTCGTAGTCGACGAGGAAATCTCCCTTCTTGTGCAGAGGCTGATTGACTGCGGGCATGGCACGCTCCGTCTGAAAATGAGTTGAGTGAGGTTCCCGGACGCTTTCGAATCCGGGCGAGCTCATTAACGCAACGCATATGCCAACCAGGCGCAGACCCGATGCAATCACTCTCCAATCATTCAATCGAAAAATGCCGCTGCAGTCGGTCCGATCCTTGCGTGCCCCAATTCGGATCCAACTGGAACAGGCCTGTCCGGGCCGAACGGCGCACCTGACTGATGCAGCGCGCGTGAACCGGTGCGCGTCTAGCGTGCATCGATGCATCAATCCGATACACGATGCGATCAATGCAATCAGTCGGCTTCGACGTGGCGATATATATATTTTCGATTAATGCGCCATGCTAACGTTTTGATGAATCGTCAAATGGAAACGGGTATGGATTACGCAATCCATCATTGGTCGAAGCGCTTGTTGGAAAGCAGGAAACCGGCCTATCTGCTGATCCCCGACCTCATCGAGGAAGACCTCGCGGCCGGCCGGCTGAAACCGCGCGACCGCCTGCCCGGGCTGCGCGATCTCGCCGGCGCGCTGAACCTGAACTACACGACGGTCGCCCGTGCTTATGCGGAAGCCCGCCGACGCGGCTTGCTCGATACACGGGCAGGAAGCGGTACGTTTGTGCGCGGCCCAACGCAAACGGTCCCGCTGTCGGGCGGCAGCAGCGTCGAGATGTCGATGAACATGCCCCCTGAACCGGCCGAGATGGTCGGCCGGCTGCAACAATCGGCAGCGGCATTATTCGCCGCAGCGGATCCTTACCAACTGATGCGATACCAGGATTTCGGCGGCACACCGGCGGATCGCGCCGCCGGCCGCGCATGGCTGGCCAATCGCCTGCCCGGCTGCAGCGGCGATACCGTGCTCGTGTGCCCGGGGATCCACAGCGCCCTCGTCGCGCTCGTCTCCCGGCTTGCGCGCCGCGGTGACTCGATCTGCCTCGATTCACTCGCTTACCCCGGCATCAAGGCCATCGCATCGCAACTGGGCGTGCAGTTGCAGCCGCTGCCTCGGGACGACGACGGTCCGTTGCCGCACGCATTCGAATCGCTCTGCAGAAGCGGACAGCCCGCGGCGCTGTACTGCAACCCTACCCTGCAGAATCCGAGCACGCTCACGATACCGTTCAGGCGCCGCGAAGCGCTGGCCGATATCGCGATGCGCTACAGCGTGCCCATCATCGAGGACGACGCCTATGCGATGCTGCCACAGAGCGCACCGCCCCCCCTGGCGTTGTTGGCACCCGAACTGACCTATTACGTCACCGGCATGTCGAAGAACCTCGGCGCCGGGCTGCGAATCGCTTACCTGCTGGCGCCGACGGCGCGCGAAGCACAGCGTATCGCCGGTGCATTGCGCGCCACGACCGTGATGCCGAGCCCGTTCACGATGCTGCTGTCTACCCAGTGGATCAATGACGGCACGGCAAGCGAGATGCTGGCCGCAATCCGATCCGAGGCGCATTCGCGGCAGGCGATCGCTAGCCGCGTTCTCGGCGCATGGCCTTTCGAAGCGCATCCCGACGGTTTCCATCTCTGGTTGCCGATTCCCCGCGAGTGCCAGTGGACTGCGCCGGACCTGGCGCAATATCTGCGGAGTCGGAGCGTCGCCGCCGTGGCTAGCGCGGCATTTTCGACGGACGGCGACCCGCCGGCGGCGATTCGCATCTGCCTTGGCGGGCCGCAGGATCGGGAGCGGTGTCGGGACGGCTTGCAACTCGTCGCCGACGCACTGGCCGACGCACATCATCTTTACAGTGCGGCGATGTAGCAGCGCCGGGGTCGCGGATGGATCGCACGAACCGGACGCCGTGCCGCAGGTCAACGTGTCGCCCGAATGCGCCGCATGTCCCCGCTAGCTGGGAAGCTTCAATAGGTTGTATCGATGGTTCATCCGAACTGAGTCTGGGTTCCTGGAAGTCGTCAAACACTCAACCTTCCAGGAACCCAGCCGGATGGACACGCATAAGAATGCCCGACTCACTTTCGCGCATCGACATGAGATGGTTCAGGAGATCACCGAATCCGGTTCGAGTGTGCCGCCCCGAGTTTTGTGGAGGCTACAGCTCTTGAGGGAAATGGTATGGACGCCCCCTCCCGCGGCGTACGGTGGCGTCCAATTGGGGGCAATGGGCGTGGTGATTGGGAACGCAAGCCGCCGAAACCCGTACGGAACGCTCGATGCGTGAACGGCGCCTGCGTGACTCGGCCGTTCCCGCGGATCGCCACGCCGGACGGCGTGGCGATGTTCGCCTAATGCGGCCAACGCTTAGCCCAGCGGCCAGTTCAGGAACACGATGCCGTCGTTATAGTCGTCGTCGGTGCCGTCTTCCGAGCCGACGATCCCGAAGTACGACTTCTTGAACAGATCGACTTGCCGCGAGCCGAGCCGCGACGGCTTGCCGTTCACCGTCACGATCACGCGCACGCGCCCCTTGCCGGAGTCGAGTACCTTGGTGCCGAGGTTCTGATCCTCCACGCCCGCGCCCTTGAACGTGGCGGCGGGTTTCGGGTTGTCGTCGATATAGATGTCGATCGTCTGGTCGTTCGCCGCATTGGTGAGCGCGGTAACGCCGAACCGGGTGTTCGGCGGCAGATTGAAGACACCGTCGCGCTCGCCGCCGACGCCGATGTTGCCCGGGGCCGGGCCCGAACCCGTGCCCGTGCCGGTGCCGGTGCCGCCGCCTTCGCCGCCCGGATTGCCCGGCGTGCCGCTACCCGCCGACGACGACTGCCCAGCCGTGCAGCCGATCGCAGAAATACTCGCATACGAATCGATGTGCATCGCACTGCCGCGCACGCTTTTCCACTGGCCCTTCACGAGCGTGACGCCACTGCCGACGTCGATCGTCGCGACCAGCGTGAACGGCATGCGGCCCGTAATTTCCGGCACTTTCGACGAGTAGCTGAAGCAGCCGTCCGCGACGACGCCCTTGTCGGTCGCGATCGCGAAATAGATGCCGGGAAAGTTGTTGCCGGTCGCGTACGGCGTCGGCACGTTGAGGGTGACCAGAAGCTTGCCGTCGCGAATGTCGGCATTCGCGATGTCGATATGCAGGCCGGGGATGTCGACGTAGGTTTCGGACGTCACCACGGGTGCGCTGGTGATCGACGCTGAAAGAAGAGGCATGGAAGTCTCCGATGATCGGTGATTATTTGTTGAGGTGGATGCGCGGCACGCCGTCGAACGACGCACCGGCTCGCTGGCCGGCGGGCTGGCCGCCGATCGCGCGTCAGATCAGCCGATCGGCCACTGAAGCACGACGATGCCGTCGTTGTAGTCGCAGTCGTGGCCGTCTTCCGATACGACGATCCCGAAGTTGACCGTGAACGGCAAACCGTCCGCTTTCTTCCCGTTGATCGGCGCGAGCCGCGCGTCGGTGGCCGACGGCTTGCCGTTCACCGTCACCTCGAAGCGGAGCTTGCCGTTGCCGGAATTCAGTTTGGCTTCGCGCGGGCCGTCGCGCGTCGTCAGCTTGTGATACGCGGCCGGTTCATTGCTGTCGCCGATAAACAGCTTGATGTGCCGTTGCTCAACCGCATTCGCAAAGAAAATCGCGCGGAAATCGGTGTTGGGCGGAATCGAAAAATCGCCGGCGCGGTTGGAAGACGTTTGAGGGTCGGCCATGAGTTCCTCCTGAGCATTGTCGAACAAGGTATTGCATCGTGCCGCGCAAACGTTTGCCGTTCGAAATGCGGTTCGAAAATCATGCCGAAAAATAAATAGAAAAATATTCGATTGAGAATGATTATTGTTCTATAAATTGAAAATGAAGTGACGTCGATTTAATGAATCGATATCAATGCGACCAATTGGATATATTCTCGAAACGAGATTGTTGGTTGTGTCGATTTGTTGAGTGATACATGTTCGCACGGCGGCGCGGGGGGGCGGATAGGCAGGGCAATCCGGCTTCAGAGCTGGCGCGTGGTGCGCGCAGATGGCAGCGTGTTGTTTCAATATCGGCATCTCTGTCGTGGCCGCGCCACCGACCACCACCGAACACCTATCCAGCAGCACCCCGCTGTCGTCGACGTGGCCGCCTACGCGGTGAAACCCGATCTCTCCGAGGACGAAATGGCCGTGAGTGTCATTCTGAGAGACGGCCATGCGTTACCCGATGCTGAGCTGATTGCCTTCTGTGCCACAAAGATGGCGTATTACATGGTGCCGCGTTACGTGAAATTCGCGTCCGAGCTACCGCTCAATGCAAGCCAGAAGATCGAGAAGTTCAAACTGCGTCTGCAGGCGGCCGAATTCCCCAAAACCTTGTGGGATCGCGAGAAAGCCAGCGTTTCGATGGAACGCTGAGGTTCCGGCGAAGACGCGAATGCCGATTCTTCGCGCCTTCAGTCGTTCGCTTCTGAATCGAGGCCTGCGCACGCAGGCCTCATCCGAATATGCGTCAGTTGCCGTTCGTCTCTCCGGACGATTCATGTCGCGTATAGACCGCAAGACCCCACGTCAAAAGCGCGGCGAGCGCGAGCGACACCGACATCGCCAGCATTCCCGGTGCATACGAATGCGTCGTGTCCTTGAGCACGCCGACCATCCACGGGCCGACGTAGCCACCGAGGCTGCCCATCGAGTTGATGAACGCCATGCCGCCCGCCGCCGCGATCCCGGTCAGATACCGCGACGGCAGGCTGTAGAACGCCGGCCGCGCCGCGCTCAACCCGATCACCGCGAACACCATGCCGACGAGCGCAGGCAGCAGCGACGAAAAAACGACGGCGAAGATCAACCCCGCGGCGGAGACGACGCACGCCAGCGCGAGATGCAGCAGGTGCCTACCGTGACGCTCCATCAGCCTGGCCCACACGATCATGACGACCGCCGCGACGAGATACGGCACTCCCGACAGCAGGCCCACCGAGAACGTCGACAATCCGTGCCCCTTGAGCATCAGTGGCAACCAGATCGCAATGCCGTTGATGCCGATCCAATAGCAGAAGAGAATGCCGACCATGAACCAGACCCTCGCGTCGCGGAGCACGGCGCCGAAGTTCCTTTTCGGCAGTTCGGCCGATTCCCGGGCCAGGACTTCGGAGAGCGCCGCGGATTCCTCCCGCGTCAGCCAGTCGGCCTGTTCCGGTCGGTCGCGCAGGAGCCACAGGGTCAGCAGGCCGAGCAGGCACGCAGGCAACCCTTCGACGATGAAAAGCCATTGCCAGCCCTTGAGCCCCCCTGCCCCGTCCAGTTGCATGACGAACGCCGCCAGCACGCCGCCCACCACCGACGACAATGGAATCGCGACCAGAAACCACGCCAGCACGCGCACACGCCACGCTTTCGGAAACCAGCACGACAGATAGAACAGCACGCCGGGAAAGAAGCCCGCTTCGGCCGCACCGGTCAGCACGCGAAGTACGTAGAAACTGGTCGGCCCCTGGATGAACGCACAGGCGGCCGACAGCAGCCCCCAGCTGATCATGATGCGGGCCAGCCAGCGCCGCGCGCCGAACCGATAGAGTGCGAGATTGCTCGGCACCTCGAGCACGCAGTAGCCGACGAAAAAGAGACCGGCGGCCATGCCGAACTGGCTACCGGTCAGGCCGAGATCGCGGTTCATCGTCAGCGCAGCAAAGCCGATGTTGGTGCGATCGATGTAATTGAAGAAATAGCCGATCGCCAGCAGCGGGACGAGACGGATCAGGTTCTTGCGCAACGCGCGCTGAAGCGCGGCGTCTTTCGTCACATCCGGCCGGTCGTGCGCAATGGAGAGCGTCGATGCCATGGGTTCACCTGAATCCGAAGAAGTGAGCGGGATTGTCGACCAGCATCTGCATGCGGCGCGTCTCGTCCGGCACGATCCGTGCGATCAGATCGACCAGGTCGCCGTCGTCCGGCATCGGATGGCTCAGGTTGACGTGCGGCCAGTCGCTGCCCCACAGAACGCGCTCGGGCGCGTGTTCGGCAAAGCGGCGCGCGACAGGCAGCGTGTCCTCGAATGGCGCCCCGGCCTTCGACATCCGGTCTGCGCCCGACAGTTTGACCCAGACGTTTCCCGTATCGAGCAACGCACACAACGCCCGCACTGACGGACTGTCCGCCCCTTCGTCGATGTCGAGACGCGCCATGTGATCGATGACCACCGGCATGTCGAGCGAACGGATGAACGGCGAAAACTCGATGATGTCCTGCCCGGCCACGTGAATCGCCAGATGCCAGCCGAGCGGCCTGATGCGCGCGGCAACCGTCCCGACTGCATTCAAATCCGGACGGCCGCCGAGATGCGCAAGGAAGTTGAACCGTGCACCGCACACCCCATTCGCGTCGTACTTCGCGAGGAGCTCATCGGAATCGCCCGGCCGAACGAGTGCGACACCCTTGTAACGCCCGGCTCCGTCACGCAACGCGTCGAGCATCGGCCGATGATCGAACCCATGGCCCTGGCTCTGTACGATCACGGCGCGCGAGAATCCGATGCGCTCATGCAGTCGTCGCAACGCAGTTTCGGGTGCCGCAGACGGATCGAAACTGCGGTCGTCGGGCAGCGGATAGCGGTCGAACGGCCCGAACACATGACAATGCGCGTCGCAGCTGTTTGCCGGCAGGCGCAAGACCGGGCGGCGCGGTTCCGCCAGCGGCGGCGGAGAAAACTTGAGTGAATGCCCCGAGGAATTCGGAGAAGGCATGGTCATGTCGACAGATTCCTTGAAGGTAGGCGAAAGGTATGGGTACCGCACCGGAGAACGCATCGTTGGGCGCGCGCGTGTGGTGCGAATCCGGCATTCATACGCACGTAGTCGGGCGCGAGATTGCGCGTGTCCGATCGAGGCGATCGAGCTGTGCGATCAAGTCTTGACTGGCAGTTCGAAATCCTGTTTTCAAGGCCGAGCTGGTTGCAGATCGGGCACGCCGATCCGACACAAACCCCATCTGCATTTACGGGTCGGCTGACAGGCCGGCATCACGCAGGTACGGCGCATAGACATTGAATACCGTCAGGGAGTGGCCGGCTGCGCCCCGGCGCGTCGCGTCGAGAAGTGCGTGCTCCACGGGCGCGACGAGCGCGACAATGAACCATGCGATGCCTGCCGGTACTGCGCTTTGATGCGGGCCGTCGCGCGTCGGCTGAGCGCGTGATTCGAAAAATCCGCGAAGCTGAAGCACCTCGTTCGACGAGGCCAGTTGGCGTTGCAGCCCCCCGGCGACATCCAGCGCGTCGCCATGCGTCTCGACCGGAATGCCCATCACGACAAGCCGCGAAGTTTCCCATCCGGCATGCTGGGTCGCCGTGGTCCCGGCAAGCGCCGTGGCCACGACGCGGCGTCGGCCCACCGTGCGCGACAGGATCCGGCGTGTCCAGGGCGTCGATTGCCTGCCCGACATCGAGCGATACGCGTCGCTTCGCAGCACGTCGACGCTCGCCAGATCGTAAAGCGCCATCCAGCGGGGCCACCCGTGCACACATACCCATCGCGAAGCCGCGATGCATCCGGGCAGCGATCGGCGCTGGGGGAAATGCTCGGTGTCGTACCAGTCGTTGAACTCGTCCTCGAGATCGGACGGTGGTTCCATCAGGACCATCAACATGGCGCTCGGCAGCGTCGTGGCATCGTGCAAGCTCGTCTCCTGTTTATGCCAGTCACTGTGAACACTTTTCCCGGGATTGACCAAAACCTTTTATCGATAGAAACCTATAACCGGAATGAATAGGTCCGCACGGATCTGCCGTATGCGGACCGTCTCGGCAAACGTCGAGCTATTTGGCGGGCGGCAGGTCGACCTCGAGAAACACCGCCGGAACCGAGCCGGTATTGCGCAGCGCGTGCGCGCGCGGGCCGGAAGTGGTGTAGGCCTGACCTGCCAGCGCTTCCCGCGGCACCGGGGCGCCGTCGAGATACTCGGTCACGGTCCCGCTCAGAACATACGAGACGGACGGCCGATCGCGATGGCTGTGCATCGGTAATACGCCGCCGGGCTGTATGGTGACTTCGCGCATTCGCAGTTCGCGACTGCCGGCCGCCGCCAGGAACTCGGCGCTCAACGGGATCGACCCGAGCGTCTTCCCGTCGACGCCGACCCGCTGCGAGGGCAGCGCCTGCGCATGCGAGATGCTCCAGCCCAGTGCCAGTATCGCGCCGACGAGAGGGTGCCAACGCAACTTGTTCAATTTACGATGCATGATCGATTCCTCAAATGGTCTTTCATTACCCGAATGCACGCGCGCGCGCATCATTGCATCGTCTTCGCGATCCACGAGTGGATCACGGCGGCGACGTCCAGGTTGTTTTTTTCCTGCATCATCAAGTGCCCGTTGCCGTGAATGCCTATTGCGTCGAGGCGCACGAATGTCGTCTTCACACCGGCCTGTTCGAGAAATGACGCCGTACAGTGGTCATAGGGCGCGTGATAGGACGCCTCGCTGGTCAACACCAGCACCGGCACATGCTGAAGATTCACGAGCTTGCGGGCTGGCTCCTTCTGGAGCCGGCATTTCGTCAGATCCCTTCCGTCTGGTGTGTCCTGCTGTTCGATCGCCAGCTGCGCCGGATCGGTGACGGGCGGGTCGTACTGAACGGGAATGTTCGTCAGCCCCCACGCGAGTTCGGGTTTCGCTTGCGTGGCGTTCTGGAACGGCGGCCCCGACGGCTCGACCGATACGATCCCCTTGACAAGCTGCGGCCTGGCGTCGGCAATCGACCAGCCGAACAGGCCCGCCTGTGAATGGACGAGCAGGATGGCGGGTCCGATCTTGTCGAGCAGCGCGGCCGCCGCATTTTTGACGAGCAGTTCACTCTGCACGTTGTCGGCAAGCGACGGCACGAGTGCGGCATAGAACGCATCGAACACCGGGTCGCCACGCCGCCCGGCATCGGGCCATTGCATGTGCTTTTCCGCCTGCGGCCACCCCTTGTCGCGCTCCGGCGACGTAAAGAGGCGCTGCGCCATCGCGACATCGGTCACCCGAAACCGGCGATCGGCGTCCGTCGACCAGGACGAGCGGCCGCGATCGGGCTGATCGACCATGTAGACCACGTAACCCTGATCGACAAAGTAGTCGGCCCACCCTTTTCGCCCGTCCGCCGTGCTCATCCAGTTCGTCGCCGTCTGGCCGAGGCCGTGAAGAAACACGATCGGATACCGATGCGTGATGCGTGCGGGCGCCCAGCCCTCGACATACATCTGTCCGTCCATTGTCGTCTTGCCGTCCTTCTCGACATACCGCCCGCCGACATAGAACGACGCATGCCGCGTGACTTTCGTCGGGATGAACTGCTGCGGGCCGAACTCCGCCGCCGACGCCATACCGCCTGCGGCGGACGTGATCGCCACGGCAGTCGCCAGGCAGGCAAGCGTCCGGCATCGTCTGAAATTTCTGAATATCATCGATACGTTCCTCGCTAACAATGCAAAATTGGTTAGTACTTAAGACCTTCACCCATTCGATACGACACCGGCTCGTTCGTTTGCTCGTGAAGGCGATCGGTCCATACCAGGTCGTACGGCAGGCGAGCGACAGGACCGGACTCGCCGGTCAGGACATCGACGATCGCGTCGGGCGCCGCACCGAAATTGGCGACGATCGCTGTCGCGCGGTGCGCGATACCGGACAGGTCGATCGGGCGCTCCATGTATATCGACGCGATGGTCGGCACGACGGCGGCGGCTTTCTCAAGCACGGCGAACGCCGGATCGTCCGCCCTGAAACGCGTGCTGCCTTCGCGGTACCGTGCACCGAAGAAAAAGTTCGGATGCAGCATCTCGAATGGCGTCGCCATACCGACGACGGCAAAATCCGCTTCCTCGGGACGCTGCACGACCGTGAACCCGCGCCGTCGCATTGCCTCCGCGTCGAATCCGTACACGAATACCTTCGTCATCCTCCGGCTCACCGGCAGCAGATGTCGGCCGTTCTTCAGCAGTACCTGCGAGCGATGCTGCGCATCGAGTGCGATCCGCCTGAATTCGGCATTTCCCACGATCGACGAGGCACGGCCGGCATCGACGTACGGATCCTCGAAGAGCCCCTGCTCGAACTTCTGCGTCATGATTCGCCGCACCGCTGCATCGACCCGCGACACGTCGAGTCTTCCGCTCCTGACGAGACCTACGACGATCTCCGGGTCGCTCGTGCCGCCGAACTGGTCGACCCCTGCGTCGATCGACTTCAGGTAGCGCCCGGCCTTGTCGAGTGCTTCGACACCCCACGGCATCGCGATGTCGGAGAACTGTGGCTTCTCACCGGGATTCGCGCCGCTCCGGCATACCCGCGTGCAGTCGTCAGTGATCTGCCAGTCGGACAGTACGACGCCGTCGAACCCCATGCGGCCACGCAATACATCGGTCAGCATGGCTCGGTTGAATCCCATGCCAACCGGTTCGACCGGTTCGGCGCTGCCGCGCACGCGAAATGGCGCCGCAGGCATGCCGTACGAAGGCATCACCGCGCCGACCCGCGCGGTGAATGCGCCGGTAAACGGCATAATGTGCCGCTCGATGTTCGCCCCGTCGATATCGAGCAGGCGACCGTAATAGTTATGTGCGTCCGCCCCGTCGTTCATCGTCGCGCCATAGCCGACCCAGTGCTTGATGACCGACACGACGCTGCTCCGGTGAATCCCGGATTCGCCGTCCTGCATGCCGGCGACATAGGCGCGAACGAATCGAGCGGACGCCGCCGGATCGCTGCCGAATGTTCCGCTGCTGCGATGCCAGCGTGGATTGACGGCCAGATCGGCTTGCGGCGACAACGCCATCCGGATGCCGACTGCCAGGTATTCCCGGCGCACGCTGTCGGCGAACCGACGGACCAGTTCCGGATCGCCCGTCGCCGCCATGCCAACGGGATCCGGCCATTTCGTGAAGGCGCCGGCGTCGACGCTTACACCCTGTGCATACGAGAACTGGCTGCGCGGATCGCTGCTGATCGTGACGGGAATCCCGAGGCGCCCCTGCTCTGCAATCGCCTGCAGCGCGTTTTGCTGATTCGCCAGGCTCGCCGGGTCGGCTTTGAGCCGGTTCAGAAAGAATGTCACGTGCCGGTCGAGCACGAGGCGGCCGACGGCAGCCATGTCCCATACCGAGCCGGCTCCCGGCACGCCCGCCGCCTCTTTTGCCGGTGGATTCGCGTGCATCATCGCGCCGGCCTTTTCCTCGAGCGTCATTCTTGAAACGAGATCGGCAGCCCGCACCGCCGCGGGCCGGCGCCAATCCTTGTACGGCTCCAGCACGCCGCTGCGGTCCAGATCGCGGAACAGCAATCCGTCGGCGTGGATCAGCGGAATTGCACCGCCGGCGAGTCTGACCTGCTTCGAGGATTCCGGGTGCGAGGTTCCGCACCCGGACACTGCCAGAATGGAGAGCAACAGTACGCCGACTACACCAGAGATGGATCTCGATCGAATCACCTGGATTTCATCCTTTTCCGAAAGGTACTGAAGGAGAAATTCGCCGAAGTGGACTGCAACCTGCCAGTCGCTCCGGCACGATATGCGCCGCCTTGACAATCGATCGCCGAACTTCAGAAGCGATGGCTGACGCCGAGCTCCGCACCGACGAGCAGGCGCCCGACCGGCTGCGTGCCGAAGCCGAATGCATCGCCGACCTTGTTGCTCAGTCGCACGACCGTTCCATACGTGCTCGTCCTCTTGGAAAGCGCGTACGTGTAGCCCACAGCGACCTGGGTGGCGTGATTTGCATCGATCGAGGTCTTGCCCAATGCACCGGATTCACTCACACGCGTGAAGTTGGCGCGAAAGGAAAGAAACGGATTGACGGGTACGATCACCCCGGCTTGCGCTATCAGCCGAGACGCTTCCAGATACTGGTTGCGCACCGCCGACCCCAGTAATGTCAGGTACTTGAGGTCATAGCCGACCGCAAAGCCGATGCGCTTGAGCGGCCCCTGCAGACCGTCGAATACGCCGAATGCCGCCGTGACGTTGACGGTGTCGTTCGCATAGCCAACGCGGCCGCCCGCATACCGCTTCGCCCGCTCGCCTCCACCCAGCGCATAGGCAGCCTGCGCGTAAAATCCGCCCAGACGGGGCGGCGTGTAATACGCGATCATGTTGTCGGCACGAGCCCAAAGCCCGGTCGCCTCGATGCCACTGCCGAACGCCGTCGAATAGAATTTCCCCTGGTCGGCCAGACCGCTGACGCCAAACGTGTCGAACTCCCCAAACGACGTATAGCTCGGCGTCAGATCGTGGCCCATACGCAGTTCGCCGTAGCGGTCGATCACGCTCAACGTCGAACGCCGGTTCCAGTAGCGGGACGGATTGCCCGTGCCGTCATTGAAGTTCACCGTGCCCTCCAGCCAGGCGCGCACCTTCGTTCCTCCTCCGATATCCTCGTCCGCCCGAAAGCCGAGCCGGCTCGCGGCAAGCCCCCCGCTTCCGATCGAATAGGCGGCATCCGCCCCGTTGCCAATGCGCCTGACCGACGCGTCTGCTACGCCGAAGAGTGTCGCACTGGATTGTGCGGCGGCAGCTCCTGAAATCATCAGCATTCCGATTAATTCGATCCTTCGACTTCTCATCGACCATCCCCAGAAATTCGTATCGTTGTACTTATTGATCTGATGTCGCCAGCAGACCTTTGAGGTCCGTGCGCCGATCCTGATCGGCCATGTCACTGCATCTGCGAGCGCAAGGGACATGCCATCTGCGCCCCATCGAATCCGATCACCATGCGATCAGGCCGGTGTCGCGCAGTTGCCGGCGCAGGCATCGAACTCCGCCGAAACGTCGCTCGCCCCTACTCGCCGACCGCGTGCCCGTTCATGGTGCGACATCGGTTTCCGGAACGTGCGCTCCGCACCGCAATCCACCGAGATGCCGGCGCGCAGCATATCTATAGTCTGCGGACGATACTCACGTCGAACTCGAACTGTATTTGCTGACAACCGCAGCTCGAGTCAGAACGATAAACGATCCCTTATTTCTCTCAATGGCGCAGTTTCATTCCTTGAAACAAGGGTGTTGATTATTATGTAGTTGCGTAAATTAATCGGCGTCATTCGCACATCGCCGTCGCTTGCGCGTTCGACACACGAGATCAATGGCGACACACGACATTCGATATGGATACCTGACTGTTCTCCGCAGTGCCGCCCAAGGTCCGGCATCGCGCAACGTGACGACACGACGCACCAATTTTCTCGCCCCTGTCGCGGCAAACAATCCAAATTGAGGAGGGTGGACAGCGTGACATGACACGCGAAGTCGTATCGGGATGCGCATACGGACAGGTCCGCATACGTCAGGTGGAAAGCTTGCGGGGGAGCACGGCGCACTCCCCTCGATCATGCACGGCGGCCCGATGGAGCCGCCATGCATGATCATCACTGCGCGGCGTTGATCTTCCGCGCAAAGGCTGCGATGGCGTCAGCCATTGCGGCCGGCTGTTCGGGTGCAAGCGCGTGGCCGGCATCCGGAATCCTCACGATCGTCACGCGATCGCCGAGCATCGACTTCAACACGTTGGAGAACCGGCGCGGCGCAACGGCGTCGTGCTCGGCCTGCAGGTCGAGAATCGGCGCGGTGCCGGCCGCGAAATACGCATCGACCGGCGTCGTCTCGCGCGCATGCGATTCGGCGTCGTGCGTGGCGGCATGCCAGCCGTCGAGCCAGACCCGCGGATCGTTGCCTGGTGCGAAGAATGCCTTCTTCAGGTATTCGATCCGCTTGGCTTCCGGCAGCGAAAGGTCCCCGGCGCCGTCGATCGCCTGCCGAATCTCCGCGCTGATCGGCTTTTCCGTCGAACCGGGCGGCACCTTGCCCGCGGACGCGGCCGCGAGCACGACCCCGCGAACGAGATCGGGCCGATCGACGGCCAGCATGCGCGCCGGGAAGTTCCCCCATGCATGGCCGACGACGATCGCCGGCCCGCGATGCTCGTTCTCGATCACGGTCGCTACGTCCGCCGCGAAATCGTGGACCGACAGGTTTTCCATCGGCCCCTTGCTCTGTCCGATGCCGCGCGGCTCCGGACGCAGCACGCGAAAGCCGTCCGCCACGAGCCGCGCGGCAACCACGTCGTAATCCCGACCCGAGCGCCCGAGCGACGGCAGGATCACGATCAGCGGGCCTTGCCCCTGGCGCATCACCTCGATCTGCACGTCGCCATGCCGGACGATCTCCCGATCGACCGCAGCCACGCCGGACGATGCAAAGGCGGACGCCGCCCACCACAACACGCATGCGGCGACGATGCCGCGCTTCGATACCTTCATGATTTGAATCTCCTCGTTGATTGACGAACGCATTCGCCCCTTGCTGTCCGTGCGAATACAGCTCAGCGCGTGCCGTAGACCTTGCGCGCAAAGCCCGCGATCGCATCGCTCATCGCGCGCGGCTGCTCGGGCGCCATCGCGTGCCCGGCGTCCGCGACGACCTGCACGGTCACGCGCTCACCCAGCCACGGCTTGAACACGTTAGGCACGACGACGGCGTCGTACTGTGCCTGCAGATCGAGCATCGGCACCGTTCCGCCGCCGAAATACGCATCGATCGGGGTGACGTTGCGTGCATGGGCCTGTGCCGCGTGTACCGCGGGATACCAGCCGGTCAGCCACGCACTCGGATCGTGTCCCGGTGCGAAGAATGCCTGCCGCAGGTAGGTCAGCCGCTGCGGTTCCGGCACCCGGGGATCGCCGGCGCCGTCGATCGCTTCGCGCAGGCGTCCATAGGGCTTCTCTGTCGATCCCGGCGGCAACTTGCCCGCGGAGGCCGCGGCCATCACGAGCCCGCGCACGAGGTCGGGGCGGTCGACCGCGAGCATGCGCGCGGGCTGGCTGCCCCACGCATGCCCGACGACGACGACCGGCCCGGTGTGCTCGTGATCGAGCACGAGCGCGACGTCGGATGCGAATGCATGCAAGTCGAGGTCGCGCATCGGCCCCGTGCTGCGGCCGATAGCTCGCGGTTGGGGACGCAATACGCGGAATCCGTCGTGCGCGAGCATGCGCGCGACCTCGTCGTAATCTTCCGCGCCGCGCGCGAGCGACGGCAGGATCACGACCACCGGGCCATGCCCTTGCGCGAGCGTTTCGATCCGGACGTCGCCCTTCGACACGAGCGTGCGTTGAACCGCGTTCGCGTCGGCGGCGGGCGTGGTGCAGGCGGCAACCGACGTCGCCAGTGCGGCGGCGAGCGCGAGCCGCGTCAGTATCTGGTTTGCTTTCATTGTCTCCTCGTGAATCGATACGAACCGTCGCGTCAAAGCGGATCGAGGCCGGTTTCTTGCAGAACGGCGCGGGCGGGTGCCGTCTTCAGGAACGCCGCGAACGCGCGCGATGCGTCGGCGGCCTGCGCGTTCACGGCGATCGCCGACGAGATCACGCTGGTCTTCTGCACGTCGGCAGGCAGCGCCCCCGCGAAGTCGATGCCCGGCGTCACCTTCAGTTCGCTGATCTGTTGCAGCCCCAGCTCGGCGTCGCCGCGCGCGAGTGCGGTGCCGACCAGTTCCTTGCCGCGAATCAGCACGCTCTTCGATTTCATCTGCTCGGCGATGCCGAGCCGCTTGAACAGCGTGCCGACGATGTAGGTGCCGCTCGCCCCTTCGGAGAAAGCAACCGATTTGGCCGAGAGCAACGTGCGACGCAGCGCGTCGTCCGTACTGACGTCGGGCACGGCGATACCCTTGCGCACCGCGACGCCGATTCCGCTCGCGGCGATGTCCGACAGCGTGGCCCGGTCGAATCGACCGGCGTCGACTTCCTGCTGAAGCGCCGGCTTGATCATGAAGCAGATGTCGACCTTCTCGCCGTTGCGCAGGCGCATCGGCAATGCTTCGCTCGAGGTGCCATACGATGGCCCCCATCCAATGTCGAGACGATGCCCCGACGAACGCTCGAACATGGGTACCAGGTGTTCGAACGCACCATGCAGCGCGCCGGTCGCCAATACGTGAATGTTCTCCGCATGCGCGCCTGGCGATGTCGCACCGAACGTCATGCACGCCGTGGCGGCCGCCCAGGCGCGCCAGTTCGATTTTTCCTTCATGTCTCCTCCTCGGGGTTCACTGCGAGTCGAACGTGTTTTCTGTTTTCCCGCCGAGCGGCGATTCGCGGACTGCTTCGGCTCAGCCGTAGAGCCGCCGCGGATTGCCGGCCAGCACGGCATCCGCAAGCGCGGCGTCGCCGCACAAGGCGCGAACGAACGCGAGCAGTACGGAGTCGTCCGGGGCCGCGCCTTCGATGTTCGGATGCGGCCAGTCCGATCCCCAGATCGACCGGTCGGGCGCGGCATCGAGCAGCCGGCGCGCGAGCGGCCGTGCATCCGGCCACGCATGCGCGTTGCCGCCCGCGAATCGATCAACGCCGGACAGCTTGACCCAGCGATACGGATTGCCGAGATGCGCGATCAATGCGCCGCGTTCGTCGTCGGTCCACGGCGCTTGCAACGACGGGCGCGCCATGTGGTCGATCACCATCGGAATGTCGACCCCGGCCCACGTGTCGAGCACGGGCAGCAGTTCGGCGAGCCGGCCGTGCAGAAGCACGTGCCAGCCGAGCGCTGCAACGCGCTCCGCGGTGCGCAGCAGCTTGTCCGTGTCACGCTCGCCGGGCAGGTGCCCCATGAAGTTGAACCGGATGCCGCGCACGCCGCCTTCGTGAAGCTCGCGCAACGTGCCGTCGTCCATCGTGTCGTCGACGAGCGCGACGCCGCGATAGGCGCCGCCGGTCGCGGCGATCGCGGCAAGCAATGCGGCGTGATCGTGCCGATAGCACGCGGCCTGGACGATCACGCCATGCGTGACGCCGAGCCGTTCGTGCAGCGCGAGCAAGCGCGACATCGGCGCCGCCTCGGGCACGTATGCGGCGTCGGCCGGCACCGGAAACCGTTCCCACGGCCCGTAGATGTGCGTGTGGCAATCCCACACAGGCGCGACCGGGCCATCCTGCCGAGCGTGCACCATCAGTCGCACCGTGCGGTCATGCCGCCGTCCACGACGATCTCCGTCCCGGTGATGAAGCGGGCTTCGTCGGAGGCCAGGAACAGCGCGGCGTTCGCCGTGTCGCGACCGTCGCCCATGAAGCCGAGCGGAATGCGCGCGAGCCGGCTTTCGAGCAGCTTGTCGACATCGCCGCCGGAGCGTTGACCGGCGAGACGCGCCTCGACCATCGGCGTATGCAGTTGGCCGGGCACGACCGTGTTGACGCGAATGCCCTTCTTCGCGTATTCGACGGCCACCACCTTCGACAGCTGGATCACGCCGGCCTTGCAGGCGGCGTAGGCAACCTGCGCGGAGCCGGTCCAGCGGATGCCCGAGGTCGACGCCGTGTTGACGATCGCGCCGGCGCCCTGTTGCTCCATGACCGGCAGCACGTGCTTGCAGGTCAGGTAGACGCTCTTCAGATTGAACGCGACCTGCTTGTCCCACGCTTCCTCGGACAACGCGACCGGGCCGCCCGCGGCCGAGCCGCCGACGTTGTTCACGAGAATGTCCACGCGCCCGTAGGTTTCGCGGCACGCGTCGACCATGGCCGCGACGGCGGCGCTGTTCGTGACGTCGCACGTGTGCGCGGTAATCTCCCCGCCGAGCTCGGCGACGCGGCGGACCGTTTCGGCCATCGCGTCCATGTTGATGTCGACCGCGAAGATCTTCGCGCCCGCGGCGGCAAACAGCGCGGCCACGGCGCGGCCGTTGCCCCAGCCGGGACCGACGCAGCCCGCGCCGGTGACGATCGCTACCTTGCCTTGCAGGCGGCCGGTGCCTGCCTCGTTGATGGATGTGTCGTTCATGATGGGTGTGTTCAACCGTGTGTTGCAGGGAGTTCGGGGGCGACGCCGGCTGGCGGCGGCACGTTGAAGACCTTGATCGTCATCGAGATCAGCGTGTAGTAGCCGGCGATGCCGACGAGGTCGACGACCGCGCCTTCGCCGAGCGTGTCGACGAGCGCCGCATACAACGCATCGTCGATCTCGTGGCGTTCGTGCAATTGCGTGACGAAGGCGTGGACGAGCTTCTCGTCGTGCCGGACGAACGGCGGTTCGACGCCGTCGCGGATCGCGTCGATCACGTCGATCGTCAGGCCTGCCTCGAGCGCGAACGGCTTGTGCGCAGCCCATTCGTACTCGGCGAGCCAATGGCGCCCCATCGACAGGATGACCAGCTCGGAGAGCCGGGGCGGCACGCTGCTGTCATAGCGACAGTACTGGCCGAGCGCCTGCGCGCAGCCTGCAAGCTTCGGGCGATGCAGCCAGACGGCCAGCGGGCCGCGCACACCTTTGCGGGGCCCGCTGGCGATCGCGTCGTACACCTGGCGCTGCGCGTCGGACATGTGCTCGGGGGCGAGCGTAGCAATACGTTCCATGAATGAAATCACCTCGACAGAATTCAGTTGGCTTCGGCGGGCGCGCCGGACCGTTCGGCTCGTGCATCGGCAGGCGCGACGCGCGCGCGCAGCATCGAGCGTCGCGCCGTGCGGCCGGTTTCGCGGTTGAACGCGGCGGAATCGAACAGCCCTTCCCAACGGGCAATCGCGAACACCGCCATCGTGTTGCCGACCACGTTCACGAGTGCGGTCGCGGTCGCCATGATCCGGTCGATGCCGAACAGCAGACCGAGCCCGGCGAGCGGCAACGAACGCACCGACTGCAGCGTGGCCGCCAGCTTGACGAACGCGCCGCCGGCGACGGTCGTGCCGCCCTTGGACGTCAGGCTCAGGATCGCGAGCAGGCCAAGCTGCTGCCAGAGCGAGAACGGCGTGTCGGTCGCCTGGGCGATGAAGCCGATCGCGATCGCCATGTAGATGGCGGTGCCGTCCAGATTGAAGCTGTAGCCGGCCGGCAGCACGAACCCGACCACGACTTCGTCGCAGCCGGCGCGCTTCATCTTCTCGACGAGGCGCGGAAACACCACTTCGCTGGACGCGGTACCGAGCGTCAGCAGAAGCTCGTCGCGAATCAGGCGCATGATCGCGGCGAACGGCAGGCCGATCGACCAGCTGATCGCGCCGAGCACGCCGAACACGAAGATCGCGGAGGTCGCGTAGTACAGAACGATGACCTTGAACAGGTACAGCAGCGTCACGCCGCCATAGCTGCCAACGGCGGCCGCCATCGCGCCGAACGCGCCGAGCGGCGCGAGGCGCATGATGAACGCGAGCATCCGGAACAGCACTTTCTGCGCTTCGTCGATGCCGCGCAGCACCACCGAATCGGCGCCGACCGATACGTTCAGCGCGAGCCCGGCCAGGATCGAGATGATCAGGACCTGCACGATGTCGCCTTTCGCGAACGCATCGACGAGCGTATGCGGAATGAGGCTGAGCAGATACGCAACCGCGGAGATCTCGCCGGCATTCGACGTCGTCTTCAGCGCTTCGGCACTCTCTGCGATGTTGGCGGCGTGCAGGCCCGTGCCCGGCGGAAACAGGTTGACCATCGCGAAGCCAAGCACCATCGCGATCGTGCTGACCACCTCGAAGTAGACGAGCGATTTCACGCCCATCCGGCCCAGCATCCTGAGATCCTTGACGTGCGCCATGCCCTGGACGAGCGTGCAGAAAATGATGGGCGCCAGCATCATCTTCAGGAGCGCGATGAACCCCTGTCCGAACGGTTTCATCGCGATCGCGGTCTTCGGCGCGAGCAGGCCCAGCACGATCGCGCAGGCCAGGCCGATCAGCACCTGGACGTGCAGTTTTTTCAGGCTCTTCATCAGTATTCCTTCATATTTCGGTTCGGATGGCGCTTCGATCGAACGACGAAACGCTCAGCGACGATGCGGCGGCGCGCTGCGACGCGACCGCGAATGAGGAACGGGATGGGCGGGGGGAAGAGGATGCATGGCGTCTCCGGAATCGTTATTGGGTTGAATTGCTATCTAACCGCAGCATAGAATCTGGCGTCTTCTTTGACAAAGACCTTATGAACATGTATTTCTATGCCACGTCGGCATAGCTCAAAACCGAAATGGACATTCGAGAACTGCGCAGTTTCATTCACGTCGCACGCGCCGGCAGCTTCAGCCGCGCGGCGGCGGAGCTGTATATCGCGCAACCCGCGTTGAGCCGCCAGATCGCGAAGCTCGAGGAAGAAATCGGCGTTGCGCTGTTCACCCGCTACGGACGCGGAGTTCGCTTGACGGCCGCGGGTTCGCGGCTCCTCGAGCATGCGGAGATGATCACACGAATGGTCAGCGAAACGGCCGATCAGGTGCGTGCCAGCGCCGACACCGAACGCGGCTATCTCGCGGTCGGCCTGCCGCCGACGATCGGCCGGCTGATCGGCACCGATCTCGTGCGCGACTTTCATGCACGCTGGCCCGGCGTGTCGCTGCACGTTCGCGAGGGGCTCAGCAATTCGCTTCAGGAATGGGTGCTCGATCGGCGCGTCGATCTCGCCGTCGTCTACAACCAGCCGCCCCTCGATGCGTTCGACGTCGTTCCCCTTTTCAGCGAACCGTTGATCGTCGTCGCGCCGCCGGACGCGGCATCCGTGCGAAAGGCGCTGAGCATTCGCGATCTCGCGAGCATGCCGCTGATCCTGCCCGGCCTGCCGCACAGCAACCGCCGACTGATCGACCAGGCCGCCGTTCAGCACGGCGTGCGGCTGCGCGTCGCGTTCGAAATAGACAGCGTGGCGCTGACCAAGCAGCTCGTGCGCGCGGGCGTCGGCTATTCGCTGCTTACCTACGTTGCGATCCAGGAAGAACTGGCGCGCGGCGAGCTCAAAGCCATTGCGATTGAACGGCCCGCAATCCGCTCGACCGTATCGATCACCACGTTGCGCGAAAACCGGCCGTCGCGTCTGGTCGACGCATGGATCCGCATGCTGAAGGACACGCTGTTCCGCTTTACGCGCGAGCAGACCTGGAGCGACCAGGTCGTATGGCTCGCATCGGACTCCTGAACCCCGCGTGCCGGCCATGTGTGCGCGGCCGGCGCGGCGACGCATTCGACGCTGTCCCATCTCCCCACCCTCGCGAGCCACTGCACCATGCGTGAATCCCGCCCGTCGCACTCGTCAGACGCAACCGAACGCGGCCCGTCGTCGACGGTCTCGAACCGCTCGCTCGAACGCGGGCTCGACGTGCTGCGCGCGTTCGGCTCCGGCGCGACGCTGCTCGGCAACGGCGACCTCGTCGAACTCACGGGCCTGCCGAAGGCCACCGTCACCCGGCTCGCCCGCACGCTCGTCGAAGCCGGCTATCTCGAACACGATCCCGTGCATCGCGGCTACCGGCTCGGATTGCCGGTGCTCGGCCTCGCACATGCGCTCAGGAGCGGTTCGACGGTGCTGCAGGCGGCCGCGCCGCGGCTGCGCGAGACGGCCCAGGCGCTGCACATCAACGTCGGCATCGCCGGCCCCGACCGCGACGACATGGTCTACCTCGAATCGATCCGCTACAGCCCGCGTGCGTCGCTTCGCACCGTCGTCAGCGGCCAGCGCGTGCCGATGGCGCTGACGTCGCTCGGCCGCGCGTTTCTTGCGTCGCTGCCGGGCGCCGATTACGCGCGTCAACTCGCCGAACTCGAACCGCATCGCGCATCGTGGCCGCGCATCCGTGCCGAGATCGACGACGCCGTCGCAGCGGTGCGCGCGCAAGGATTCTGCGTCGCGAGCTGGCAGCCGGAAGTCGTCGCGCTCGCGACGCCGCTCGAGATTGCGGGCCACCGCACGCTCGCGCTCAACTTCAGCGTGCGTACGCTCGATGCCCCGTCAGCCGTCGCCGCCCGCCTGTCGGCGGCATTGCTCGCATTGCGCGACGACATCGTCGTCGCGACGCTGCGCCTCGACAGCTGACGCGACGATCGGCTCCCCCCCTGCATCAGCGTTCGCGAATCGCGCGCGCCGGGATGCCGAGCACGACGGCGAGCCCGCCGAGCACCGACACGATCGCGACCGTGTAGAGGCCGATCGCGCTGCTGCCGAATTGGGTCGACGTGTAGCCGATCACCGACGGTGCCGCAATGCCGCCGAACTGGCCCAGACTGCTGATCAGGCCAATCCCGCTCGCGGCCACGGTGCTCGACAGATACGCGGGCGGAATCGTCCAGAACAGCGACAGCATCCCGAGATAGCCGGCCGTCGCGATGCAGAGCAGCACGATGAGCGCAGCCGGTTGCGCGGCCGCGGCGGGCAGCAGCGCGACGCCGAGCGCCGCCATGACGGCGCTGCCCATGAAATGCCAGCGCCGTTCGAGCTTGCGGTCGGAATGCCGGCCGAGCAGATACATCGCGACCGCGCCGAACACGTAGGGGATCGCCGACAGCAGCCCGATGTACCAGAAGTTCGTGATGCCGCTCTTGCGAATCACGCTCGGCGCCCACACGTGCACGACGATGCTCGCCCACGGCACGCTGAAATACGCGAACGTCAGGAAATAGAATTTCGGCTCCTTCAGTGCATCCCAGATCGAGCCGTGCGCTTGCGATGCCTTCAGCGCCGCATCATGTTCGAGTTCGCGCAGCAGCAGCGCCTTCTCGTCCGCGCTCAACCATGTCGCCTGCTCGGGACGATCGGTCAAATACAGGTACGCGAACAAGCCGGCCACGACCGACGGCAACCCCTCGATCACGAAGAGCCACTGCCAGCCCTTCAGGTGAAGCGCGCCCGACAGGTTGTTCAGGATGAAACCGGACACCGGGCCGCTGACGATGCCCGATACGCAGATCGCCGTCATGAACAGCGCGGTGACGCGTGCGCGGCGCGCCGACGGGAACCAGTACGTGAAATACAGGATGATGCCCGGGAAGAAGCCGGCCTCCGCGACGCCGAGCAGCACGCGCGCGATGTAGAACTGCGTGGGCGTCTGCACGAACGCTGTCCCCGCCGATACAAGCCCCCACAGCGCCATGATCCGCATCAGCGTCTTGCGCACGCCGACCCGCGCAAGCCACAGGTTGCTCGGCACCTCGAACAGCATGTAACCGACGTAGAACAGGCCGACGCCGAAGCCGAACGCCGCTTCGGTCAGCCCGATGTCCCGCGAGAATTGCAGATGGGCGAAGCCGATGTTGGCGCGATCGATATACGCAAACACGTAGCAGACGAACAGGAACGGCAGCAGCCGTTTCGTGACCTTCGCATATACGGCGTCGAGTGCCGGCCGATCGGCGCCGCTTCGCTCGAGCGGTTCCGTTGCAATGGCGTGTTGCATCTTGTCTCCAGTCTTGTTGAATGCCCCGCGACACCGAATCGGTATTTTCATCCGGTCGCGGTGAAATCGATTATCGGCGGCTGGCGGCGAGCCGCAACCGCGCTGTTTCACTGAATGAAACAACCACGGATCACCTGACAGTTTCATTCAGTGAAACCAGGTCGATGGCAGCCGCATGGCGCCGCGCTACGCTTGCAGCACCCGGATCGGCCATGTGCCCCGCACCGCCGGTTCATCGCACCGCTCGTTTTCGACGCAGGAAGAAACCATGCAAACCATCGACGTCACGATTCAATCGAACATCGCGACCCTTACCCTGAATCGCCCCGACAAGCGTAACGCCGTCAGCGACGCGATGCGCACCGAGCTCATCGAAGCGCTCGATTCGCTCGCCCGCGCACCGGAAGTTCGCGCCGTCATCGTCACCGGCAGCGGCAAGGGCTTCTGCGCGGGCGGCGACATCACCGGCATGGCGCAGCGCATGGACGCGCCGGCCGACGAGGTCGCGTTCAACGGCTGGTCTCGCCAGCAGCGCGTCCACCATGCGGTCACGCTGCTGCATGCGATGCCGAAGCCGACGATCGCGGCCGTCAATGGTGCCGCGGCCGGGCTCGGCGCCGACATGGCGCTGTCGTGCGATTTCGTGATCGCCTCGGAAGCGGCGACGTTCGTGTGGAGCTACATCAAGCGCGGACTGATTCCCGACGGCGGCGGCCTGTATTTCCTGCCGCGGCGGGTCGGGCTCGCGGCCGCCAAGGACCTGATTTTCAGCGGTCGCAAGGTCGACGCACGCGAGGCGCACGCGCTGGGCATCGCCGACCGGATCAGCGCGCCCGACACGCTGCTCGCCGACGCCACCGCGTGGGCGAGCGAGCTGATCCAGGGCTCGCCCACCGCGCTCGCGCTCGGCAAGGCGATCCTGAACCAGAGCTACGAACTGTCGGCCGCGCAGGTGCTGTCGCAAGGCAGCCAGGCGCAAGCGATCTGCTACACGAGCCGCGAGCACCGCGATGCCGTGCGCGCATTCCTCGACAACGTGCGCTGAGCGCCGACAGGAGCCTCCGATGAACGCCATCGAAAAATTGATGCGGCCGGCCCGCGTCGCCGTCATCGGCGCGTCCGCCGATCCCGCGAAGACCGCCGGCCGACCCATCGCCTACTTGCAAAAACACGGGTTCGGGGGAGACATCTACCCGGTCAATCCGCGCTATCCGTCGATTGCCGGCCTGCGCTGCTACGAGGACGTCGAAGCGCTGCCGCACGCACCCGACGTCGGCATCGTGCTGCTCGGCGCCGAGCGCGCGCACGTCGCGGTCGAGGCGCTTGCGAAACGCGGGACCGCCGCCGCGATCGTGCTCGCGAGCGGCTACGCCGAAACCGGCGAAGCCGGCGCACGCCGCCAGGCACAACTGAAAGAGGCGGCCGGCTCGATGCGGGTGCTCGGGCCGAACACGATCGGCGTCGTCAACCTCACGGATCGCGTCACGTTGTCCGCGAGCGGCGCGCTGGACACCGACGGCTTCGCCGTCGGCGGCGTGAGCGTCGTGTCGCAGAGCGGCGGCATTCTGGGTGCGCTGCTGTCGCGCGCCGCCGATCGCGGCATCGGCCTGTCGAAGCTCGTGTCGACCAGCAACGAAGTCGATCTCGACGTGAGCGACTTCATCGATTACTTCATCGACGACGATGCAACCTCCGTGATCGCGCTGTACCTCGAAGGGCTGCGCGATCCCGCGCGGTTTCGCGCGGCCGCGCGCCACGCGGCGCGTGCGGGCAAGCCGATCGTCGTGTACAAGATCGGACGATCGGAGTCCGGCGCGCGCTCGGCCGTCTCGCACACCGGCGCGCTCGCCGGCGAGGACCGGATGTACGACGCGCTGTTCCGCGACGCGGGCGTGATTCGCGCGCAGACGTTCGGCGATCTGCTCGACATGCCGAACGCCTTCGCGGCCGGCCGCACGCTGCGCGGCACGCGCGTCGCGATTCTCACGTCGACCGGCGGCGCGGGCACGCTCGTCGCGGACAACCTGGGGCTGGCCGGCTTCGACACGCCGGCGCCCGATGCGGACACGGCTGCCGCGCTACGCGCGCTGCAGTCCGGCGATCACGCGGTGCTCGACCGCAATCCGATCGACGTGACGCTCGCCGGCCTGCAGCCCGAGCTGCTGCGCCGCGCGATCGAGACGCTCGCGGCCAGCCCTTCATACGACGCAGTCGCCGTGATCGCGGGTTCGTCGAGCATCGGCATGCCCGAGCTGATGGCCGGCGCCGTGCGCGATGCGTTGCCCGGCACCGACAAGCCGGTGGTCGCGTTCGTGAGCCCGCATGCGCCGGCCGTCACGCATGCGATGAACCGCCTCGGCGTGCCGGCGTTCGTGTCGCCCGAGAGCGTCGCGAGCGCGATGGTCGCGATGCGGGACGCCGGCCGCTGGCGCGCGCGGGCGGCCGCGCCCACGCTCGATGCGGTTGGCGCGGCAACCGGCATCGACGTGCCGGACCTGCCGCGCGGGCCGCTCGACGAAGCGCAGGCGAAGGCGCTGTTCGCACGCTTCGGCGTGACGCCCGTGCGCGAGCGCGTCGTGCGCAATGCCGAGGATGCCGAGCAGGCGGCACGGCATCTCGGCGATCGCGTGGTGCTGAAACTGCTGTCGAACCGCGTCACGCACAAGAGCGACATTGGCGGCGTCGCGGTCGGCGTGCATGCCGATGCGATCGGCGAACGGCTCGGACGCATGCGTGCCGACGTCGAGACTGGCGCGGGGTTCGTGCCGGACGCGTTCCTCGTGCAGGAAATGATTGCGGGCGGCGTCGAGATGATCGTCGGCCTGCATCGCGACCCGCTCGGCATCGCGATCCTGCTCGGGATGGGCGGCGTGACCGCGGAGATATTCAACGACACGGTGTTGCGGATGCTGCCGGAGGACGCGCCGCTGTCGCGCGACGACGCGCTCGACATGATCCGCGCGCTTCGCACGTGGCCGTTGCTGGACGGATATCGCGGCCGTCCGAAGGCGGACGTCGACGCGCTCGCCGACGCGCTCGTCGCGTTCTCGCGGATGGCGCGCCAGCTCGGCGCGCGGCTCGTCGAAGCCGAAATCAATCCGTTGTTCGTGCTCGATGCCGGCCACGGCGTGCGGGCAGCCGACGGCGTCGCCGTGCTGGCCTGACGGCGAGCGCGCCGCTGCGGCACAAGGCGGCCCGCCGGTGCCGCCGCGCGCGGGGCCGGCGGCAACGCATCGATTTCGCTCGCCACCGGCGCGAGCGGCCGAGCGGCCACCGGAGCAATTCGCGTGCCGTGCGCGGGAACGTGCATTGCTCATCGCGACGGTATCCACTGGACTGCGAGCATCGATGCGGCCGCCGGACAAGACGGCCGCCCCCGCGACAGCAGCCCGCGCGATGAACTCGAACCGCAAGGAGAAGAACGATGACCCTGCTTATCTACCTGGCCGGATGGATCATTTTCATCGGCGGCGTGGCCTGGGGACTGACGACGCTGCATGTGTCGCAGCACATCATCGAGATCGTGGCCGTCATTCTGCTCGGCATCGCCGTGATCACGGGGGCGACACGCGCGCGCAACCGCGACCGGTCGTAGCGCGCTCGCAGCGCCGCGGCAGCGCCAATATAATCGGCTTTCCCGACGCATCGATAATCGGAAAAGTAGCGCTTCCCGCATACACGCAACCGCATCTGGAGACGCGATGTCCCTCCCCGCCGTTCCGTTTGCCGAATCGTTCGACCTCGAGGCTGCTTTCGCGGATGTGTCCGAATACTGGTCGCCCAAGGTCGTCGCGCAGGTCAACGATCAGTACGTGAAAGTCGCAAAGGTCCGTGGCCAGCTCGTGTGGCACGACCATGCGCTCGAAGACGAGCTGTTCTTCGTCGTGCGCGGGCACCTCAGGATCGAGTATGAAGGCGGGCGCGCCGTCGACTTGCCCGCCGGCTCGATGCATGTCGTACCGCGCGGCAAACGGCACAACCCCGTCGCCAACGACGAATGCTGGATCGTGCTGATCGAGCCCGTGCAGACGAAGCACACCGGCGATGTCCAGTCACCGCTGACCCGGACAATCGACGAACAGTTGGGTCAGGCACGCTGAGTCACGCGCCAGCCTCAACCGCGGACGGACGCGACACCGTCGAGTTCGCGCACGGCGTCCTCCGGCAACACCAACCCACCGGCGGCGAGATTCTCGCGCAGATGCGCGACGGACGACGTCCCCGGAATCAGCAGGATGTTCGGCGCGCGCTGCAGCAGCCACGCGAGCGCGGTCTGCATCGGCGTCGCACCGAGCCGGGCCGCGATCGCGTCGAGCGTGGACGACTGCAACGGATTGAAGCCGCCGAGCGGAAAGTACGGGACGTAGGCGATGCCGTCGCCCGCGAGCGCATCGACGAGATCGTCGTCGTCCCGGTGCGCCAGGTTGTAATGGTTCTGCACGCACACGATGTCGCAGATCCGGCGCCCTTCGGCGATCTGCGCGGCCGTGACGTTGCTCAGCCCGATGTGCCGCACGAGGCCCTGCCGCTGCAGTTCGGCCAGCGCGGACAGCGGCGCCTCGATCGAGCCTTCTGCCGGGCCGTGCGTGTCGAACATGATCCGCAGGTTGACCACGTCGAGCACGTCGAGACCGAGGTTGCGCAGGTTGTCTTGCACGGCTGCGGCGAGCGCTTCGCCGGAAAACGCCGGCAGCCAGGAACCGTCGTCGCCGCGCTTCGCGCCGACCTTGGTCACGATCAGCAGGTCGTCGCGATACGGATGCAACGCTTCGCGAATCAGCTGGTTCGTCACATGCGGGCCGTAAAAGTCGCTCGTGTCGATGTGGTCGACGCCCGATGCGACGGCTTCACGCAAGACGGCGAGCGCCGCGTCGCGATCCTTCGGCGGACCGAACACGCCGGGGCCGGCCAGTTGCATCGCGCCATAGCCGATGCGGTGAACGCGTCGGCCCGCGACGGAATACGTGCCGGACTGAACAATGGGGGACATGATCGTGCTCCTGTATCGAATGCGTGGCCGCAGGTTACGCCGTGTCGCGCTGCGCGATAACCGGTCATAATCCGCACGACCTGTACGAAAAGGCGAACAATGCAAGTCGATCTGGGCGATCTGAACGCGTTCGTGGCGGTGGCACGGGCGAAGGGCTTTCGCGAAGGTGCGCGCATGGTCGGCGCGAGCGCATCCGGTCTCAGCGAAGCCGTGCGCCGGCTGGAGGCGCAACTCGGCGTGCGGCTGCTGCACCGCACGACGCGCAGCGTGTCGCCGACCGAAGCCGGGGAGCGCCTGCTCGCGCGGCTCGCGCCGGCACTGAGCGAGGTGGAGGCGGCGCTCGACGTGGTGAACACGTTCCGCGAGCGACCGGTCGGCACGCTGAAGCTCAATGTGCCGATGAGCGCGGCGCGGCTCGTGCTGCCGTCCATCGTTCCGCGCTTTCTCGACGCGTATCCGGAGATCCGGCTCGAGGTCGTGGCCGACGAAAACTTCGTCGATATCCTCGCGGCCGGCTGCGACGCGGGCATCCGTTACGACGAGCGCCTCGAACAGGACATGATCGCCGTGCCCATCGGCCCGCGTACGCAACGCTTCGCCACCGCCGCGGCGCCCGCCTATCTCGCGCGGCGCGGCCGTCCGGCACATCCACGCGATCTGCTCGATCACGCGTGCCTGCGCGGCCGGTTCGCGAGCGGCGCGATGCCGGCGTGGGAGTACGAGCGCGACGGCGAAGTGGTCCGGGTGCAGCCGTCGGGCCCGCTCGTCGTGCAGATCGGCGGCGCCGTCGATCTCGTCGTGGACGCCGCCTGTGCCGGGCTCGGCATCGTGCATCTTTTCGAAGACTGGCTTCGTCCGCACCTCGCGAGCGGCGCGCTCGAGCCTGTGCTCGGCGAATGGTGGCGACCGTTCTCGGGCCCGTATCTGTATTACCCGGGGCGGCGTTTCGTACCGGCTCCGCTGCGCGCGTTCGTCGATTTCGTCAAGGCGGATGCCAGGTAGAACGGCGGGCGCCGCCGCCCGGCGCCTGCGCAAGCGGCGATCGCGCCCGCACCGCCCGTCACCGCCGGTTCGAACGCGACACCACGTCGATCCACACCGCCAGCACCAACACCCCGCCCTTGACGATCATCTGCCAGTATGCGTCGACGTCGAGCATCGACATCCCGTTGTCGAGGCTCGCCATCACGAGCGCGCCGATCAGCGCGCCATAGACGGTGCCCGACCCGCCGCGCATCGACGTGCCGCCGATGAAGCACGCGGCGATCGCGTCGAGCTCGCCCATCGTGCCGGCCGACGGCGAACCGGCCGCGAGCCGCGCGGTGTTGACGATGCCCGCGAACGCGCACATCAGCCCCATCAGCGCGAAGATCGCGAGCTTCACACGATCGGTGTCGACGCCCGACAACCGCGTCGCTTCCAGGTTCGAACCCACCGCATAGATGCGCCGGCCGAACACGGTCTGCGTCGCGATCCACGAGAACGCGCCGAGCAGCGCGAGCAGCAGCAGCACGGGCACGGGAATGCCGCCGTAACGATCGAGCGTCGCGACGAACGCGAACAGCACGGCCCCGGCACCGACGACTTTCGCGACGTCCTGCCACAGCGGCACGACCGCAAGCCGGTAACGGTGCCGCGTACCGCGCTGCCGGATGACCAGCAGCGCGACGAGCGCGAACAGCAGGACCGCGAGCCCGTCGCCGACCGCGCGCGGCAGATAGCCCTGCCCGATGAACACGAAGCCGTCGGACACCGGCGCGATCGTCGAGCCGCCCGTCACGCCGAGCAGGATGCCGCGGAACGCGAGCATCCCGCCCAGCCCGACGATGAACGACGGCACGCGCCGGTAGGTCGACCACCAGCCGTTGAACAATCCGACCAGCACGCCGAGCGCGAGCACGGCCGGCACCGTCGCGGCCACGGGCCAGTGGCGATTGACGTCGAGGATCGCCGCGACACCGCCGAGCAGCCCGAGCAGCGATCCGACCGACAGGTCGATCTCGCCCGCGATGATCACGAACACCATGCCGCACGCGAGCATCCCGGTGATCGACATCTGCCGCAGCAGGTTCGACACGTTGCGCGGCGTGACGAACGCACCGTCGGTCAGCACCGAGAAGAACACCCAGATCGCCGCGACCGCGAACAGCAGCGCGAGCACCTTGTAGCGCACGAAGACCTGGCGCAGCGGATGGCCGTGCGTGCGGCGCGCGTCGGTGTCCGGCGGCACGGCGGTGGAGGAAGACAGTTCGGTATTCATGGGGCACTCGCTGCAATGGGTTCGGCCGGCTGCCGCGCGGATTTCAGCGCGGCGCCGAGGATCTGTTCCTGCGTGAGACCGTCATTGACGAAATCGCCGCGCAGCTCGCCTTCGCCGATCACGAGCACACGATCGGCGAGCCCGAGCACTTCCGGCAGCTCGGACGACACGACGATCAGCGCGACGCCGCGTTTCGCGAGCGCAAAGATCAGCCGGTAGATTTCCGCCTTCGCGCCGACGTCGACGCCGCGCGTCGGCTCGTCGAGGATCAGCACCTGCGGATCGGCCAGCAGCATCCTGGCGAGCACGGCCTTCTGCTGGTTGCCGCCGGACAGGCTCGCGATCGGCAGGAACGGATGCGCGGCGCGCACCGACAGACGCTGCATCTCGGTGCGGATCGCGTCGAGTTCGGCGGCCGCGTCGATCCGCCCGTGGGCGGCGAAACGGCGCAGCACCGACAACGTGATGTTGTGGCCGACGCCAAGCTGCGGCACGATCCCGTGACGCTTGCGGTCCTCGGGCACCATCGCGATGCCCGCGCGAATCGCATCGGCCGGCGAGCGGATCGCGAGCGGCCGGCCGTTCATCCGCACGGTCGCCGTGCTCGCGCCCGGATACGCGCCGAAGATCGCCTGCATCAGCTCGGTGCGGCCGGCGCCGACAAGCCCCGCGACACCGAGGATCTCGCCGCGCCGCACGCTGAACGACACGTCGTCGACGCGCTTGCGGCGCGGGTTCGCCACGTCGTGACAGGTCACGTTGCGCGCGTCCAGCACGACGTCGCCGATCTCGTGCGGCTCGCGCGGATACAGGTTGCGGATCTCGCGGCCAACCATCATCGCGATGATCCGGTCGGTGGTCATTCCGCGCATCGGCTCGGTCGCGACGTGGCGGCCGTCGCGGATCACGGTCACGGTGTCGCACACCGCGTCGACTTCGTCGAGCTTGTGCGAGATGTACACGCACGCGACGCCGCGCCGCTTCAGGTCGCGCACGATGTCGAGCAGGATACGCGTCTCGGCGGCGCTCAGCGACGACGACGGCTCGTCGAGGATCAGCAGCTTCGCGCGCTTGTTCAGCGCCTTCGCGATCTCGATCAGCTGCTGGTGGCCGCCGCCGTAGTTCATCACCGGCTGCGCGACGTTGATCGCGTCGATCCGCAGCTCGCGCAGCAGCGCCTCGGAACGCCGCACCATCTCCGCGTAGTGCATGCGCCCGCCGGGCAGCGTGATCTCGTTGCCGAGGAAGATATTCTCGGCGACCGACAGCTCGGGCACCAGCATCAGTTCCTGGTGGATGATCACGATGCCCGCGCGTTCGGTGTCGCGCACGCCGGACGCGACGAGCGGCGCGCCTTCCCAGCGGATCTCGCCATCCCACGTGCCGTGCGGGTAGACGCCCGACAGCACCTTCATCAGCGTCGACTTGCCGGCGCCGTTCTCGCCGCACAGCCCGACGCACTCGCCGGGGCGCACGGTCAGATCGATTCCGTCGAGCGCCTTCACGCCGTCGAATGCCTTGACGATGCCGCGCATCGTCAGCAAGGGTTCCGTCATACGTTGATTGCCTCGCAGTGAGCACGCGGCCGGCCGCACCTGGCCGGCCACATGCATCCTGCCCGTCGTGCCGTTATTGGCTCGCGAGCTGGGCCTGGGTATAGAAGCCGTCCTTCACGACGACGTCGACGTTGCGCTTGGTCAGCAGCGTGGGCTGCAGCAGCACCGTGTCGACCTTCTTCTTCCCGTTGTCGTACTGCGCGTTGAACGCGGGCTTCGTGCCCTTCGCGAGATCGACCGCAAGCTTCGCGGCTTCGCTCGCGATCAGCTTCAGCGGCTTGTAGACGGTCATCGTCTGCGTGCCGGCGATCACGCGCCTGACCGCCGCGAGGTCCGCATCCTGCCCGGACACCGGCACCTTGCCGGCCAGGTGCTGCGCGGCGAGCGCCTGGATCGCGCCGCCCGCGGTGCCGTCGTTCGACGCGACAATCGCGTCGATCCGGTTGTTGTTCGCGGTGAGCGCATCCTCGACGATGCGCAGTGCGGTCGATGCGCTCCATTCGGGCACCCACTGCTGGCCGACGACCTTGATGTCGCCGCGATCGATCGCCGGCTTCAGCACCTTCAACTGGCCCTCGCGCAGCATCTTCGCGTTGTTGTCGGTCGGCGCGCCGCCGAGCAGGAAATAGTTACCCTTCGGCTTCGCGTCGAACACGCCCTTCGCCTGCAGTTCGCCGACCTTCTCGTTGTCGAACGAGATGTACGCATCGACGTCCGCATCGAGGATCAGACGGTCGTACGACACGACCTTGATGCCGGCCTTCCTCGCTTCGGCGACGACGTTGCCGAGCGTCTTCGAATTGAACGGCACGATCACGATCACGTCGACGCCGCGCGAAATCAGGTTCTCTATCTGGGAAATCTGTCGCTCCTCGCTCGCGTCGGCCGACTGCACCGACACCTTCGCGCCGAGCTTCGTCGCGGCCGCGACGAAATAATCGCGATCGCGCGACCAGCGCTCGACGCGCAGGTCGTCGATGCAGAAGCCGATCTCGGGCTTGTCCTTGCTCGCATGTGCGAGCGGAGCGCCGAGCGCGAAGAGCGCCAGCGCTGCTGCGCCGGCAAGGGAACTCAATACGGTACGGCGCGTCACGGATTTCATGTCTCCACTCCTTGTTATTGGACAACCTCACGAACACCGGGCGGCCGCGGGAATGCGCCGCCCGCATCGAGTCACTGCACAGCACGGGATCGCACCGGCGAAGCGCCGCTCACGCGCTCGTTGCAAACACAGGTTCGAGCGCGCGGTAAAGCGCGCGAAACGTCGGCCGCCGCGCATCGCGATACCACGCGTGTCGCGCGGGATCGGGCTCGCGCACCGCGACGATCGGCGGCTGCGGGCACACGTCGTCGAGCGATGCATCCGGTTCGAGCGCGAGATGCGCGAGCCGTGCGGCACCGAGCGCCGGGCCGACCTCGCCGCCCGCGCGCAGCGTCAGCGCGCGTCCGCTCAGGTCGGCGAGCATCTGCGTCCAGTACGCGCTGCGCGAGCCGCCGCCGATCACCGTGATGCCGTCGGGCGCCAGTCCGGCCGCATGCAGCGCATCGATGCCGTCGAGCAACGCGAAGCCGACGCCTTCGAGCGTTGCGTTCGCGAGATCCGCGCGCTGCGTATCGGGCGTGAGCCCGTAGAAGACGCCCTTCGCATTCACGTCGTTGTGCGGCGTGCGCTCGCCGCTCAGGTAAGGCAGGAACCACGGGCGGCTGGCGCGCGCGTTCGCCTCGGCATCGGCGAGCAGCGCCGCGACGCCGTCGTAACCGGCCAGTTGCGCGGTGAAGTCGATGCAGCCGGCCGCGTTCAGCATCACCGACATCAGATGCCATGTATCGGGCAGCGCGTGGCAAAAGCTGTGCACCGCCGATTCGGGGTTCGCGCGAAACCCGTCCGACACCGCGAAATAGACACCCGACGTGCCGAGCGACAGCAACGCGTCACCGGGCCGCACGATCCCGACGCCCACCGCGCCGGCCGCGTTGTCGCCGCCGCCGGCCACCACCGGAATCTCGCGCAGCCCGAGCGAGCGCGCGACGGCCGGCAGCAGCGTGCCCGTTACGCGGTTGCCCTCGTACACAACCGGCATCTGCGTGCGCGACAGCCCGCACGCGGCGAGCAGCGTGTCGTCGTAGTCGCGCTTCGCGACGTCGAGCCAGAGCGTACCGGCGGCATCCGACGGATCGGTCGCGAACGCGCCGGTCAGCCGGTAGCGCAGGTAATCCTTCGGCAGCAGCACGTGTGCAATGCGCGCGAACACGTCGGGCTCGTGGCGGCGCACCCACAGCAGCTTCGGCGCGGTGAAGCCCGGCATCGCGATATTGCCTGTCACCGCGCGCAGCGCGGGTGCGAGCCGCTCGAGTTCCGCGCACTCCGCATCCGCGCGGCCGTCGTTCCACAGGATCGCGGGACGCAGCACGTCGCCCTGCGCATCGAGCAGTGTCGCGCCGTGCATCTGCCCGGTCAGTCCCAGCGCGTCGATGGCGCGCGGATCGATGCCGCCCGCGCGTGCCTCATCGACGAGCGCGGCCAGTGCGCCGCACGCGGCGTCCCACCAGTCGCGCGGCGCCTGTTCGGACCAGCGCGGCCGCGGCCGGCTCACCGTCAGCGGGCGACTCGCGCTCGCCCGCACCGCGCCGTCGCGGTCGAGCAGCACCGCTTTCACGCCCGACGTACCGAGATCGAGTCCGATATACATGGCGTCAGCGCAGGCCGTAGATCGCCTGGTTCACGATGTTCTCCAGCCGCTCCTGCGCGCCGCTCGCATGCCGCGGGTCCACGCCGCGCGCGAGCGCGTCGTCCGCGAGCGACTGCAGCGTATAGCCGCCCGACAGGATCTTGCGGCCGAACGCGTCGTCCCACTGCGCGTAGCGCTGCCGGCGCAGCGCATCGAGCCGGTCGTTCTCGACCAGTACGGCCGCACGTTCCAGCGCGAGCGCGAGCACGTCGATCGCGCCGACATGGCCGTAGAACAGGTCTTCCGCATCGACGCTCTGGCGCCGCACCTTCGCGTCGAAGTTCATCCCGCCGGTCGTGAAGCCGCCGTGGCGCAGGATCTCGTAGAACGCAAGCGTCAGTTCCTCGACGCTGTTCGGGAACTGGTCGGTGTCCCAGCCGTTCTGCTGATCGCCGCGGTTCGCGTCGACGCTGCCGAACACGCCGAGTGCGAACGCGTTCGCGATCTCGTGGTGGAACGAGTGGCCGGCGAGCGTCGCATGGTTCGCCTCGATGTTCACGCGAATCTCGTTCTGCAGTCCGTACTGCACCAGAAATCCGTGCACGGTCGCGACGTCGTAATCGTACTGGTGCTTGGTCGGCTCCTGCGGTTTCGGCTCGATCAGCAGCGCACCCTTGAAGCCGATCCGGTGCTTGTGCTCGACGACCATCGACAGGAAACGCGCGAACTGCTCGCGCTCGCGCTTCAGGTCGGTATTGAGCAGCGTCTCGTACCCTTCGCGGCCGCCCCACAGCACGTAGTTCTCGCCGCCGAGCCGGTGTGTCGCGTCGAGCGCGTGGCACACCTGGGTCGCGGCCCACGCGAACACGTCGGGGTTCGGATTCGTCGCGGCGCCCGCCGCGAAGCGCGGGTGCGAGAACAGGTTCGCCGTGCCCCACAGCAACCGCACGCCGCTCGCCTGCTGGCGCTCGCCGAGATAGTCGACCATCCGCGCGAAATTGGCTGCGTACTCGCGCAGGCTGTCGCCCTCCGGTGCGACGTCGGTGTCGTGGAACGTATAGAAAGGCGTGCCGAGCTTCGTGAAGAACTCGAATGCCGCGTCGGCCTTCATTCGCGCACGTTCGAGCGCGTCGCCAGGCTGCTGCCACGGCCGCTGGAACGCGCCCTGCCCGAAGATGTCGTGCCCCGGCCAGACGAAGGTGTGCCAGTAGCAGACGGCAATCCGCAGATGCTCGGCGAGTGTCTTGCCGAGCACGCGCTTCTCGGGGTCGTAATAGTGGTACGCCAGCGGGTTGTCCGACTGCGGACCTTCGTAGCGAATCGCGGGAATGTGTTCGAAATACGACATGGCGTCTCCGTGCTGGGTCTTGGTGCAGCGCAACGCGCGTCGCGACGACGACGCACGCGGCCGAATCCGGTTGGCTGGATCGTGCCCGCGCGCCTGCCGGCCGGCAATTGCGAAATTGCGCAGCACGCTTAACGTTTCTTGCCAGCCGCTGCGCGCGGCGTGCGTTCCGTCCTACAATCGCCGGACACCAGAGAACCGCGCGGCACCGCCCGCGCGCCCCGGAGACAACGGCGAGACGCCCGAGCGGCGCCCGCCCCGAGACCGACATGACCCGTGCCTCTTCCGCCCAGACACCGCACCGCATCGCGCTGTTGTTCAACGCGAACAAGGTCTACGACCGCGAGATCATCAGCGGCATCGGCCAGTACCTGCACACGACGCGCGTCGTGTGGGACCTGTTCCTCGAAGACGACTTTCGCTGCCGGCTCGCCGGCATCGAACGCTTCGACGGCGACGGCATCATCGCGGACTTCGACGATCCGGCCGTCGCCGACGCGCTTGCCGGCTCGCCGCTGCCGATCGTCGCGGTCGGCTCGTCGTACGAGGATCCGGCGCAGTACCCGGACGGTGTCCCATATATTGCGACGGACAACCCGAAGCTCGTGTCGCTCGCCTACACGCACCTGATCGGCGCGGGGCTCGCGCATTTCGCGATGTACAGCCTGCCGGTCGCGCAGGAGAACCGCTGGGCGCAGCAGCGTGAGCTCGCGTTCGACCGGCTCGCGCGCGCGGACGGGCTCGACGCGCCGATCTACCGCGGCGTGTCGACGAGCGCATCGGGCTGGAATCACGCGATCGAGGAGCTGATCGGCTGGCTGCATGCGCTGCCGAAGCCCGTCGGCGTGATCGCTGTCACGGATGCGCGCGCGCGGCATCTGCTGCAGGCGTGCCTGCTCGCCGGCATCGCGGTGCCGGAACAGGTCGCGATCATCGGCATCGACAACGATCCGCTCACGCGCACGCTGACGCGCATTCCGTTGTCGTCGGTGATCCAGGGCACCGAGGAAATGGGCCGCACCGCCGCGCACCTGCTGCACCGGATGCTGCGCGGCGCCAGGTTTCCCGGGCAGCGCATCCTCGTGCCGCCGGTCGGCATCAACGTGCTCGAGTCGACGCGCCACCAGCCGCTTGCGAGCCCGCACGTGATGCGCGCCCGGCATTTCATCCGGCAGTACGCGTGCCAGGGGATCAAGACCGAACAGGTCGCCGACTATGTCGGCGTGTCGCGCTCGCTGCTCGAAGAGCACTTCCGGCGCGAACTGCAGCGCACCGTGCACCAGGAAATCCTGCGTCACAAGCTCGAGGCCGCGCAGGCGTTGCTCGCGGCCCGCAATGCGTCGAGCGCGGAAGTTGCGATCCGTTGCGGCTTCACGTCGTTGCAATACATGTACGCGGTGTTCCGCCGCGAACTCGGCTGCACCCCGCGCGAATACCAGGAACGCGCGGCGGCGGCTCACTGAATTCACCGCCCACGAGCGAACCCACTCATGCATATCGATACCGACTCTTCCCGCCCGTCAGCCGATGTCGGCCGCATTCCGTCCGAGCCGTGGGGCGCCCTGCCCGGCGGCGATCCGGTGCGGCGCTACACGCTGCGCAACGCGCACGGCATGCGCGTCGTCATCAGCGATCTCGGCGCGACCGTCGTGTCGTGGCTCGCCCCCGACCGCACCGGGCGCTTCGCCGATATCGTGCTGGCGCACGACACGCCGGCCGAGTACGTCGAATCGGGTGCGTACCTCGGCGCGACGGTCGGCCGGTGGGCGAACCGGATCGCGAATGCGCGCTTCACGCTCGACGGCATCGACTACACGCTCGACCGCAACGAGAACGGCAACCTGCTGCACGGCGGCGCGAGCGGCTTTCACCGCGCGCGCTGGGACGTGGTCGACGATCGCGGCGGCCTGACGCTGCGGCTCGATTCGCCGGAAGGCGATGCGGGCTTCCCCGGCAACGTGAGCGTGCAGGTGCGCTACACGCTCGACGACGACGGCACGCTGACGATCGACTACGTGGGCGTGACCGACGCGCCGACGCCGCTGAACCTGACGAATCACAGCTACTTCAACCTGAGCGGACGCGCGGGCAGCGACGTGCGCGGCCACCTGCTGCAGATCCACGCCGACGCGTTCGTCGAAGTGGACGATGCGCTGATCCCGACCGGCACCGCCGACGTGACGGGCAGCGCGTTCGATTTCCGGCAGAGCGCGCCGATCGGCGCTCGCCTCGACTGGCCACATGCGCAGCTCACGCGCGGCCGCGGGTTCGACCACTGCTACGTGCTGCGCGACCACGGGCGCAACGTGCGGCCCGTCGCGTCGATCTACGATCCGGAAAGCGGTCGGGAACTTGCCGTGTCGACGGATCAGCGCGGGTTGCAGCTCTATACGGGCAATTATCTGGATGGCGTGCGCGTGGGCGGCGGCATGCCGTGCGTGCGACATGCGGCGCTGTGCGTCGAAGCCGGGTTCTATCCGAACCAGGTCAACATGGATGCACTGCGCGACGAAACCATCCTTCATCCGGGCAACACCTATCGCCAGACGACGCGATATCGGGTCGGGGTGCGCGGGTAGCGGACATGCCGGTCGCCAGATAGTAGGCAACGCACGCGTTCTTTGCATCGGCATCGGCGGCTGCGCTACGCTCGATCCGGCCTCGCATCGAGGCTGAAATTTAAGCGCTTAAACCGACGAAGCCCGCGATCCTGCGATCGATCGACCGGGCCCGATACTGGAGGATGACGATGAACAGACGATCGATGTTGCGCTGGAGTGTCTCGACCGCGGCGCTCGCATGCGTCGATCTGGCCGGCGCGCTGCCGGCCGTCGCGCAAGGCGTCGCGCGCGCGGCGGGTGGCATCCCGTTCGCGATGGGCGCCGACGTGTCGACGCTGCCGGAGCTCGAGGCGCACGGCGCGCGGTACTTCGACCACGGCCGCCCGACCGACTGCCTGAAGGTCCTGCACGCGCACGGCGTCGACTCGATCCGCATCAAGGTATGGAACGATCCCGGCAATCCGGCATTCTTCCCGGCCAACCAGAGTGATGCGGCCGGCTACAACAACGCGGCCCATGTCGTCGCACTCGCGAAACGCGCGGCCGCGCTCGGGATGCGTATCCTGATCGATTTCCACTACAGCGACTGGTGGGCCGACCCCGGCAAGCAATACCCGCCGCATGCGTGGGCCGGCAAGAATCTCGCCGAAACGTGCGCGCTGCTGTCGGCCTATACGACCGACGTGCTGCGCCAACTGCAGCGCGCCGGCGTGCGGCCGGAGTGGGTGCAGATCGGCAACGAGATCACGGGCGGCATGCTGTGGCCGCTCGGCCGCTACGACCAGTGGGACAACCTCGCGCAGCTGCTGAAGACGGGCCGCGATGCGGTGAAGGCCGTCGATCCGCGCATCAAGGTGATGCTGCACATCGACAGCGGCGGCGACAACGCGAAAAGCCGCTGGTGGTTCGACAGCGCGACGCAGCGCGGTGTCGCGTTCGACGTGATCGGCCTGTCGTACTACCCGCAGTGGCAAGGCTCGCTCGACGACCTGCGCAACAACGCGAATGACCTCGCAGTGCGATACGACAAGGAACTGATCGTCGTCGAGACCGCGTATCCATGGACCACCAGCGACGGCGACTCGGAACCGAACGCGATGACGAACACCGGCTCGACCGCGTTCCCGCCGTCGCCGGCCGGCCAGGCGCAGTTCCTCGCAGCGGTCGTCGATATCGTGAAGGGCGTGCCGGGCAATCGCGGCAAGGGCCTGTTCTGGTGGGAACCGGAATGGATCCCGACGCCGGGTGTCGGCTGGAAGCTCGGCGCCGGCGATCAATGGGACAACAACACGTTGTTCGACTTCCACGGCAACGCGCTGTCGTCGCTCGACGCGTATCGCCAACGCTGACGCATTCGCGTCGTCACCGCATCACCGCACCGACGCATCCCGCGTCAGTGCGGTGCATCGAAGCGGCCTCCGGCAGATGCCGTGGTGCCACCTGCGCCACTCGCACCGCCCCGCTCGCCGTGCGCGTCCCGGGCGAGCAGCGCGAATGCGACGAGCGCGAGCACGCAGCACCCCGCGCACGTCGCGCGATAACCGAACAGGTCGACGCACGCGCCCGACAGCACGCCCGATGCGATCGAGCCGACGCGCGCGGTGCTGAAGAACATCGCGGTCGCGGTGCCGGGACGCGTCGGCATCAGGTCGCACACGCGCGTCATGCCGAGGCACGACGTAATCGCGACCACGCAAGCGCTCAGCAGTTGTAGCGGCAGGATCATGTCCACCCGCGTCACCGCCGCGAGTCCGATGAAATACGCCGCATGCACGGCCGCACACGCTGTCAGCCAGCGCGCCTTGTCGAGCCGCGTCGACCGGATGCCGAGCCAAAGCATCATCGGGATCTCGAGCAACGCGGCGAGACCCAGCGCGGCAGACACGTTGCCCGGCGATCCGCCGAGCCCGCGCACGATGTACAGCGGCAGCACGATCATCGTCGCGTTCGCCGCGAGCCCCATCAGCGTGAGCGCGACGAGGGTGCGCCGCACGCTTGCGCGCGGTGCGACGACGATCTCCGCCGGTGCATCGTCGGGCGGCGGCGCAGCATGGCCCACTGCGCGTACATGAGCCGCCGCCGGCCGCCGCGCGGGCTCCGGAATCCGCGCGATGATCGCCGCGCATGCGACGAAGCCCACTGAAGCGGCGAGAAAAAGCCCGACAAAACCCGTCTGCGCGAGGATCAGCGCGCCGAGCGCGGGACCGAACACCCATGCAACCGACAGCATCGTGCGCAGCGCCGCCGACGCGAGATCGCGCTGCGCTTCGTCGTCGACCGGCAGCACCGCGCGCGCGAACGCGAAGATCTGTGACAGCGACACGGCCCCCGCACCGAGCAGGATCGTGCCGGCCGCGATCACCGGCCCGTGCGCGCGCAGCACGCACAGCAGCGCGAAACCGAGCGCGGCCGCCGCGAGCGACACCACGAGCAACGGCCTGTGCCGGTCGCGGCGATCCGACCAGCGCCCGGCCCACGTGCTCGCGACGACACCGCTCGCCGCGATCAGCGTCATGAAGATGCCCGCGAGAAACGGCGACATCCCCGCCGCCTCCACGCCGAACAGCGACAGGTACGGCGCCGTAAAGGACATCGCGACGCCGAGCATCAGCGCGGCGGCGGACAACGGCAAGAAATGCGCGATCCCGGCGAGGCGCCCGAAATGCGACCGTAGCGACCGCGGCGACTGCATCGCGTCAGTCCGGCTCGACCCATGCGGCGACGTCGACCGCGCCGAGTTCGGCGCCGCCGAGCACGAAGCGCGCACTGTCCGGCGCCGGCAGCGTGCATGGCGCGTCGCCATAGTTGAGCGCGAACACGAGACGCCCGCGCCGGCGCAAGCGCACGCCATCCGGCAACGCGCGGACCGGCAGTCCGGCGTCGCGCGCGCAGCGGGCGACGATCGCACGCAACAGCGCGTGGTCGAAGCAGGCGGTTGCCATCGTCACGCGGCCGCGCCGCACGAGCGCGGGCACGCCGTCGTCGCAGGCAGCAAGCACGTCGATGCCGGTCGCCGATTCCATATCGACGTGATCGCGCCATTTCAGCGCATGGCCATCGATGCCGTCGAACGCGACGCGCGGTGTGAGCGACGGCCGCAGCGACTCGACCTGGCCGATTCGCACCGGCAGCACGTCGCGCAGCTTGCCGGGTGCGAGGCCCGGCGCGATTGCGAATTCCGCCGTGCGCGAGCCCGTGCGCGGCCCGAACAGCCAGTGCGCGTCTCCGCACGCCGCCTGCTCGACGACACGATCCGGCACAACCGGCAGCGTCGGCGCGACGACGAGTGCATAACGCGACACGTCGGCGTCGGCCGCGACGATGTCGACGTCGAGCCCCAGTTCGCGCAACGCGCGATACCAGTCGAACGCGTGCTGCTGGTAGTCGAAGTCGGCGCCGTGCGGCTGGATCCGGATCATCCAGTCGGCCTCGTAATCGAACAGCAGCGCGACGCGTGCGGGCTCGTGCGTGCCGGTGACGAGCCCGATATCCAGCGCGGCCAGTTCGCGTGCGACGCGCGCCACTTCGTGGCCGCCCGGCGACAGCCGGTCGTCCGGCGCATTCAGCCCCGAGTGCAGTTGCTCCTGCGCATGTGGATACTGTCGCCAGCGGAAATACGACACGAGTTCCGCGCCATGCGCGAACGCTTCCCACGTCCACAGCCGCACCGCGCCGGCATGCGGCACCGGGTTGTACGGCCCCCAGTTCACGGGCCCCGCCTGTTGCTCCATCACCCACATCCGCCCGTTGCCGACGCCGCGATACAGGTCGTGCGAGAACGCCGACACGTCCGGGTGGCCAGTACGTGCCCAGCGTCGCTTGTCCGCTTCGTCGAGCGGCAGCACTTCGGTGCGCGGCACCGGGTAGCTGTCCCACGCGGCGACGTCGAGGCCGCCATGCGCGAACGCATAGTGATCGAACTCGGTAAAAAAGCCCATGAAGTTGTGCAGCACGTCGCGGCCCGGCGCGTGCGGACGGATCGCATCGACCTGCACGGCGTGGAACCGCGCGACCTCGTCCGACTGATAGCGGCGGAAGTCGAGCAGATGCGTGGGATTCGCATCGGTCGGCGTATGGCGCGGCAGTTCGATCTCGTCGAAACCGCGATACTCCATGCTCCAGAATACGTTGCCCCACGCGCGGTTCAGCGCGCCGATGTCGCCGTAGCGCACCGCGAGCCACGCGCGAAAGCCTTCGAGCGCCGCGCGCGTGTAGCTCGGCAGCGTGTTGTGACAGCCGAGCTCGTTGTCGGTCTGCCATGCGATGACCGCCGGATGCGCACCGTAGCGTCGTGCCATCGCGTCCGCGATGCGCACGCAGTGCTCGCGATACACGGGGCTCGCGATGTCGTAATGGCGGCGCGAACCGAACTGCCACACCGCGCCGTCCGCGCCGACGGGCAGGATCTCCGGATGGCGATCGACGAGCCACTTCGGCGGCGCGGCGGTCGGCGTGCCGAGGACGATCTTCAGCTGCTGGCTGGCGAGCGTGTCGATCGCTTCGTCGAGCCACGCCCAGTCGTAGCGGCCCGGCTCCGGCTCCATCCGGCTCCACGCGAATTCGGCGATCCGCACGCGGGTCAGGCCCAGTTCGGCCATCCGCCGCGCATCGCGGGCCCATTGTTCGCGCGGCCAGTGTTCGGGGTAGTAGCAAACGCCGAGGTGCATCGTGGGTTCCTTGCAGAAGAAAATGGATGTGACGGATCAGCCTTTCGTCGCGCCGAACGTGAGCCCCGCGACGAAGTGCTTCTGCATCGCGAAGAACATCAGGACCGACGGCAGCGCGGCGAGCACCGAGCCGGCCGACACGATGTTCCATACGGTCGTCCACTGCCCCTTGAGCGCGGCGACGCCGACCGTGATCGGCGCGGCGTCGTCGCCTTGCGTGAGGCACAGCGCCCAGAAGTAGTCGTTCCACACGAACGTGAACACGAGGATCGCGAGGGCGGCGAGCGCCGGCCGCACGAGCGGCAGCACGACGCGCCAGTAGATCGCCCACTCGGACGCGCCTTCGACGCGCGCGGCCTCGATCAGCTCGAACGGCAGCTCGCGGATGAAGTTGCGCAGGAACAGCGCGCAGAAGCCGGTCTGGAACGCGGTATGAAACAGCACGAGCGCCCACACGGTGTTGTAGAGGCCGACGCCGAGCATGATCTGCCGCACCGGGATCATCAGGATCTGGATCGGCACGAAGTTGCCGGCGACGAACAGCCCGAGCAGCACGAGATTGCCGCGGAACCGGTAGTTCGCGAGCGCGTGCCCCGCGAGCGACGCGAGCAGGATCGATGCGGCGACGGACGGCACCGTGATCAGGATGCTGTTCGAGAAGTAATGCAGCATCGGCGTCTGCGTGAGCGCAGCGCCGTAGTTGTCGAGCAGCGCGAACTGCTTCGGCCAGTCCCAGTAACGACCGGCCATGATCTCGTCGGTCGAGCGGACCGACGTGACGAGCACCGCGAGCAGCGGCACGAGCCACAGCGCGAGCGCGCACGGCAGCGACAGCCGGTACAACCAGCGGGCGGGACGTCCCCAGCGGGACACGGGCATCGGATACATTTTCGTGATCCTTATGATTCGACGCGCACCAGCTTGCGTAGCTGCCACACGATATAGACGAGCATGATCGCGAACAGCACGACCGCGATCGCGGCCGAATAGCCTTCGCGGTAGTACTTGATCGCCTGGTCGACCATGAAGTACGCGAGCACGGTGGAACTGTCGAACGGGCCGCCGCCCGTCATCACGGAGATCAGGTCGAAGCTGCGCAGCGCGCCGATCACGGTCAGCACCACCGCCATGAAGGTCGCGGGCCGCAGCTGCGGCAGGATCACGTGCCACAGCAGCGTGAAGCCGCGCGCGCCTTCCATGCGCGCCGCCTCGACGATCTCGCCGTTGATGCCCGTGAGCCCGGTCAGATAGAGGATCATGCAGAACGGAATCTGCGGCCACAGCGCGGCGGCGATCACGCCGAAGGTCGCATAACGCGGATCGCCGAGCACCGGGATCCCGTGCCCGACGATCAGCTTCAGCAGCCCGAACGTCGGGTCGTAGAACCACGAGAACACCAGGCCGACGACGACGCCCGGCAACACGAACGGCGCGAAGAACAGCGACTTCACGAGCCGGATCCCGAACACGTTCTGGTTCAGGTACAGCGCGAGCGCAAGGCCGAGCGGCGGTGCGGCGAGGAACAGCACGAGCCACAGCACGTTGTTCTTCAGCGCGACGTAGAACGTGTCGGACTGCAGCAGCTCGCGGTAGTTGTCGAGCCCCGCGTACGTCATCGGCGTCATCCCGTCCCAGTGATGGAAGCTCAGCCAGATGCTGCTGACGATCGGATACAGCACGAACACGGTGAAGAGCGCGAAACCCGGCAGCACGAACAGCAGGGCCGCGCGGTTGCGGCGGCGCGCCAGCGACGCACGCGCATGCCGCCGCGGGCCGGCTGCGCGGCGCGCGGTGCTTTCGGACAGGCTGGTTGACATGAGATTACCTTCGACGAGACGGACGTAACTGACGAAACGGACGCGACGGCGGCAACGACGCACCGGGCCGGCGTGGCCGGCCCGGCCGCGCGGCGCGTTACTTCCGGTAGATGCGCTTGCGGGTCTGCTCGAGGCGCTGCAGGATCGCATCGAGCTGCGTCGGGTCGGACAGGAACTGCTGCATCGCCTTCATCCCCTCGTCCGCCATTTCCTTCGTCATGTCGCGGTCGTAGAACTGCGCGATGCCGCCCGGCGTGGTCGCGAGCGTGCGGAAGCCGATCTTCGAGATCGGGTCCTGCGGCTCGGGCGCCTTGTTGTTCGACGGCAGTTGCCCCATCCCCTTCGCGAACTCACCGTTGACCGCCGGTTGCCCCATGAACGCGAGCAGCCGACGCGCATCCGCCTTGTTGCGCGCCTTCGCCGGCACGATCATCACGTTGACCGGGCCGTCTTCGGCAAGCGGCACCGACGCGTCGATCACCGGGAAGCGGAAGAAACTGATCGGGTTGCGCGTCGCGCTCAAGAGGCCCGCCGCATACCAGGTGCCCATCAGCGTCATCGCGGCCTGGCCGTTGACGATCAGCGGGCTCAGCGAATCGACGTCGTAGGACAGTGCGTTGTCGATGAAATACTTGTCGTCGATCAGCTTCTTCCATGCCGCGTACACGGCCCGCACGCGCGGATCGGTGTAGGCGACGTCGCCGGCCATCAGCTTCTGGTGGAATGCGTAGCCGTTGATCCGCAAGTCGAGGTAGTCGAACCACGCGGCCAGCGTCCACGCATCGCGTGCGGCCACCGCGATCGGCGCGATACCGGCCGCCTTCAGCTTGCGGCACGCATCCAGAAACTGAGCCCAATCGGCCGGCTCACCGTGAATGCCGGCCTTCTCGAACAGGTCCTTGCGGTAGAAGAGGCCATACGCGTCATAGCCGAGCGGCAAACTGTAAAGCTTGCCGCCGTAGGTCGACGACTGCTTGACGGCCGCATACGTGTCGTTCCAGCCGTTCTTCTGCCAGTCCGCGCTCAGGTCCTCGATCAGCCCGCGCTTCGCGAAATACGCGAGCCGCTCGCCGTTGTTCCAGCTCAGCACGTCGGGCGGATCGGTCGCGAGCCAGCCGGACATCTGCACCTTGTACGCCTCCTCGCCGACGTAGCTGACCTTCAGGTCGACGTCCGGATTCGCCTTGTGGAACTGGTCGAACACGGCTTGCCACGTCGCGCGCTGGTTGCCGCGCGCGGCGACGTTCACCTTGAGCGTGCCCGCGTCGGCCGTCCCCGCCGCGAGCGCGGCGGCAGTCGTCAGGGCAAGCAGCAGTCGGCTCGCACGAAGTTTCATCGTTGTCTCCTGGTATTGGTGTGATAGGTGCCGCGTCGCGCGCGGCGGGTCGGCATTGCGCCGCTATGCGAACGCCGCTTCGGCGTGGATGGCCGGCAACGCGATGCCGGCCTCGTCGAACACGTGACAGCGCGACGACGGCACGTGGAACGCATGCCGCTCGCCGCGCCGCATCGCGGCCTGGCCGGGCAGTTTCGCGAGCAGCGGCACGCCGCCGGGCTGGTCGAGATGCACGTAGGCGGCTTCGCCGAGTTGCTCGACGAGCGCGATGTCGCGGATGATCGTGGGCGGGTCGGCATCGCCCGACGCGGCGACCGTCAGATGCTCGGGACGAATCCCGAGCGTCACGCGCGCGCCGCTGCCGATGTGGCGCGGCAGCGGGCGATCGCGCAGCGTCAGTGTTTCGCCGGTGCCCTCGAGCCGCAGCCGGCAGCCATGCGCATCGGCCGCGTCGACGACCGCCGGCAGGAAGTTCATCCGCGGCGAGCCGATAAACCCCGCGACGAAACGGTTGGCCGGCCGGTGATACAGCTCGAGCGGCGCGCCGGCCTGCGCGATGCTGCCGAAGCGTGCGACGTCGTCGCCCGCGTGCAGCAGCACAATCCGGTCGGCAAGCGTCATCGCCTCGATCTGGTCATGCGTCACGTAGACGGAACTCGATTGCGTGAAGCGTGCATGCAGGCGGGCGATTTCGACGCGCGTCTGGCCGCGCAGCGTCGCGTCGAGATTCGACAGCGGCTCGTCGAACAGGAACACGCGCGGCTCGCGCACGATCGCGCGGCCGATCGCGACGCGCTGCCGCTGGCCGCCCGACAACGCCTTCGGCTTGCGATCGAGCAGCGCATCGAGTTGCAGGACACGCGCGGCCTCGGTCACGCGGCGCCGGATCTCGTCCTTCGGCGTGCCGGCGATGCGCAGGCCGAAACCGATGTTGTCGAACACGGTCATGTGCGGAAACAGCGCATAGCTCTGGAACACCATCGCGACACCGCGCTCGGCGGGCGGCGTGTCGTTCATGCGCGCGCCGCCGATCCGAAGCTCGCCTTCGGTCACGTCCTCGAGCCCGGCGATCATCCGCAACAGCGTGGACTTGCCACAACCCGACGGACCGAGAAACACGCAGAACTCGTGCGACGCGATCTCGAGGTTCACGTCGCGCAGCACCGGCGCATGGTCGCCGTAGCGCTTCGAGACGTCCTTCAATGAAATGGCGGTCATCGCGCTCTCCTCTCCTGGTCAGGCGCTTCGGGACGCGAAATTTAACCGCTTAAATTCCGGTGGTGCGATTCGCCCTGTTCGCCGTACCATGTCGTCTCCTTGATCTGATGTGTCGAGAAATTAGCGTATCGCTTGTCCTTGTGCAACTTGTGGGACGCACTCCCAGAATATGAGCAGACACTCCCTCGCTTCCCTTCCCTCGTGCAGCATTGCCCGCCCGGCCCGAGGCCGTGCATGGTGACGCTCGCGCAAGTCGCGCGGCGCGCGAACGTCACCGCGGCGACCGTCTCGAACGTGCTGCGCAATCCGCAGAAGGTGAAGCCGGCGACCGTCGAGCGCGTGATGGCGGCGATCCGCGAGCTCGGCTATCGGCCTAACCTGACCGCGCGGGCACTGGCCGAGGGCCGCACGTCCACGCTTGCGTTGATGCTGTCGAACATCACGAATCCGTTCTATCCGGAATTCGTGCTGGCAGCCGAGCGCGAGGCACGCAAGCGCGGCCATTACCTGCTGGTGTCGAATACCGACGACGATCCGGCGATCACGCGCAACTACCTCGAGCGGATCGCCGGCACGCTTGCCGCCGGCGCAATCGTGATGAACACCGACCTCGCGGAAGCCGAACTCGCCGACATCGCACGCCACGGCGCGTCAATCGTGCTGTGCATGTGGGAGCACGTGCATGCGTCACGCACGCTGCCGTGCGTCACCGTCGATTTCGCGGCGGCGGGCGCGCTGGCAGCCGCGCATCTGTCCGGGCTGCGGCATCGCGCGTTCGGCGCGCTCGTCGGCAAGGGCTCGGGCGGTCCGCAATCGGTGCGCTTGCGCGGGTTCGCGGACGAACTCGCGGCATGCGGCCATCCGGCGGAGGCGTTGACGACGGTGTCGGCTCATGATTCGATCGAAGGTGGCTACGAAGCGGCCGCCGCGCTGCTGCGGGAGAAGCCGGGCCTCACCGCGCTGTTCGCGACCAATGACCTGATGGCGATCGGCGCGATGCAGGCAGCCGCCGATCTCGGGCTGCGCGTGCCGGCCGATCTGTCGGTGGTCGGCATGACCGATATCCAGCTCGCCCACCAGTTCCGCCCCGCGCTGACGACGGTGCGGTTTCCGACGTCGCAGATCGCCGCGCGGGCGATCGCGCTGACGCTCGACATGATCGACGGCGTCGAGCCGGCTGCCGCCGTTCATACGATCGGGGCGCCGGAGCTCGTGGTGCGGGAATCGACGGGGGTGGCGCGGGATTGACGCACGGAGCGCGCCGCGTCGACGTCGCGCTCCGGCCGGCCGTTCTCGCGTTCGCGTGTCAGCGTAAATGGCTGCCGCTCCCCGCTCAGAACTTCCACGACAGGTTGCCGTACAGCGCATGGTCGCTGGCGTTGCCGGGATCCGCCGATTGTGCGAGCGGGTGACGCCAAGCCGGCCGCCCGTCCCGTTTTCGATTCCGATCCGGTCAGAACTCGTGCCGAATCCCCGCATGCACCATCAGTTGCTTCGACGTCGACGACAGATCAGCAGCCCCCGGCACATATCCCCGGTCGAGCGACGAACCGAGCGAACTCGGTATCGTCACGCGCCGCATCAGCACGCTGAGCGGCGCCGCGCGCTGCTTCATCGACTGCCTGCTGCCGATGATCCGTCGGCATGCGCGGTCGGCGCGCAACGAGGATCTTGCGCTGTCCCGCCCGCTCACGCTGCTGATCTGACGGTGTGCCCGGCAGCGATTCCGTATACCTCCGCGCCACATTGTTCTATACTGCCCCCCAGTATCCGGAAACCCACAGATCCCATGCCGCATTCCCCCGAAGAAAAGAAACGCGTCCTGACCCGCGTGCGCCGTGTTCGCGGGCAACTGAATGCGCTCGAGCAAGCGCTTGAGGAGGGCGCGGACTGTGGCCCGATACTTCAGCAACTGGCTGCCATTCGCGGCGCGATCAATGGCGTGATGGCCGGCGTGCTCGAAAGCCATTTGCGCGAGGAATTCACCCAGCTCGCGGACGCATCGCGCCCCGCTTCCGGGTCGATCGACGATATCGTGACCCTCGTTCGGTCCTACTTGCGCTGACCGGTGCGGAATCGTCGACCTATCGATCCATTCGATGATTTTTTAAAGGATTGCCATGAAATCACGTGCTGCAGTTGCGTTCGAGGCGGGTAAGCCGCTCCAGATCGTCGAAATCGACGTCGAACCGCCCCGCAAGGGCGAAGTGCTCATCAAGATCACCCATACCGGAGTCTGTCACACCGATGCCTTCACGTTGTCGGGCGACGATCCGGAAGGCATCTTTCCGGCCGTGCTGGGCCATGAAGGCGCCGGCATCGTTGTGGAAGTCGGCGAAGGCGTGACGAGCGTGAAACCCGGCGACCACGTCATTCCGCTGTACACCGCCGAATGCGGCGAGTGCCTGTTCTGCAAGAGCGGCAAGACCAATCTGTGCGTGTCGGTGCGCGCCACCCAGGGCAAGGGCGTGATGCCCGACGGCACCACGCGTTTCAGCTACAACGGCCAGCCGATCTATCACTACATGGGCTGCTCGACGTTCAGCGAATACACGGTCGTCGCCGAAGTCTCCCTCGCGAAGATCAACCCGGACGCGAACCCCGAGCAGGTCTGCCTGCTGGGCTGCGGCGTCACGACCGGCCTCGGTGCGGTCAAGAACACCGCGAAGGTGCAGGAAGGCGATACGGTGGCCGTATTCGGTCTCGGCGGCATCGGCCTCGCGGTGATTCAGGGCGCCAAGCTCGCGAAGGCCGGCCGCATCATCGCGATCGACACCAACCCCGGCAAGTTCGACCTTGCGCGCGTGTTCGGCGCAACCGACTGCGTCAATCCGAAGGATCACGAAAAGCCCATCCAGCAAGTTATCGTCGAAATGACCGGCTGGGGCGTCGACCACAGCTTCGAGTGCATCGGCAACGTCAACGTGATGCGTGCCGCGCTCGAATGCGCGCACCGCGGCTGGGGCCAGTCCGTCATCATCGGCGTCGCGGGCGCCGGCCAGGAAATCTCCACGCGCCCGTTCCAGCTCGTCACCGGTCGCCGCTGGCTGGGTACGGCATTCGGCGGCGTGAAGGGCCGCTCCGAACTGCCGGGCATGGTCGAGGAAGCGATGGCCGGCACGATTCAGTTGGCACCGTTCGTCACGCACACGAAGCCGCTCACCGGCATCAACGAGGCATTCGACTTGATGCACAACGGCGAGTCCATCCGGACCGTCGTGCATTTCTGAAATACGCGCAACGCGATCGGCTGCAGTAACCGGTCTCGTTGCGCGATACCGCCGGCAAGCCGCGATGCTTGCCGGCGCGACGCATTCTCCGAACCATCGCTTATCAGACCGGCAACGGTCGACGTCTCATGACGCCGTGCCCGGCGCGCAAGGCGGCTCTGATGCTGCGCCCGACGCTTCCTGCAGCGATCCGACGACGCGCGAGCGTCAATCCTGGCGACCGTCCGCACGCGGCGACATCAGGAACGGCGCGTAGTGAACCGCATACGCCGCGAACGCGACGATCCAGCACGCGCCCGACGCATCGAGCCAGACCGTGTACGGCACACCCGGCACGAGCGGACCAAACACGCGAATGACTGCCGCACCGATCACCAGCCAGTAACACAGCTGCTCCCACGGGCCCGCGACGAGCATGCGTCCCGTGTGGCCGAGCGCCGTGCGCGTGATCATCGCGATGATCGCGCCGCCGATCGCGCCGACGGTCAACGCGTGCACGGCGAGCGAGTGCGCGACCGCGCCAGCGAACGACAGCGCGAGCAGCACGAAGCCGACCGGAATCCACAGACAGGACACGTGCAGGATCCACACGATAGGCCGCTTGCCGACGCGCCATGAATGCCATCCGGCAAGGCGCCACGCATGCAGCACGGCGGTCGCGAGCGCAGCGACGACCAACAGCATATCGGGTGCACCGAGCGCGTCCGCGAACAACGTCAGCGCGACCGCGGGGGCCGCGAGCGCGTCCACGATCCTGAAGCGGTGAATCTTGAAGCCGGGAATCGCATTCATCGTGAACATCGGCACGATGCGTCCGGTTATCACGGCGACGAAGAACACGACCAGCCCCGTCGCCGCGTAGGCCGCACGCAACGCGAGATCGGCCCGACCCGTCGTCACCGATACATGGAACAGCGCATTCAGCGCGCCGAACAGCAGCAGCGCGACCGGCAGGAACACGTTGTGACGGTTCTTCGCCGAAATGAGCACGCGCAACAACACGATGGCCGTCACCGGCAAGAACAACGAATCGACGACGGCCGCGAGCATCGGCGGCCCCGACCAGACGAGCACGCGTCCGGCGAGCCAAAGCAGCCACAGCGCCGCGAGCGCCGGGCCGCGCAGCGTCTCGCGCGAAGTCCAGGCCCGCGTGGCGGTCAGCAAGAAGCCGACGACGATCGCGGCGACGAAGCCGAAGATCATCTCGTGCACATGCCACATGAGCCCGGTCATCGGACCGGCACGCCCGGCGACAGGCACGCCGTGCCAGGCCGCAAGCCACAAGATGATGGCGACGCTCGCGAACAGCGCGCCGGTCAGATAGAACGGCCGCAGGCCAAGCTGCAGCAGCGGTGACGTATCGGGCGCCGACGGGGCTCGCATCGGCTCGCTGATTTTCATGTGCGTCTCCGGCAATCGAGGATGACGTCATTCATCCTAGCGCGGTGAGGCGCGAGACGGGAGCGTGCCCCTACGCGGCGCAGTGGCATCGCCCGCGTTCATGACATGCGTCAAGCGCGCGCTTCACGCATGTGCCAGACTTCAAAAAGTGAGCCTGCGTTGCGGCTGCCCTCCCGTCAGCACCGCGCACGCCGCATCCGGAGCGTGGCCGACGGCGATTCCCCGAACGCGCGCTTGTAGTCGATCGCGAACCGCCCGAGGTGCGCGAAGCCCCATTTCAGCGCGACGTCCGTCACCGATGCGAGCCCCGGTGTCGCGTCGTCGAGCAGTTCGTCGCGCACATGTTGCAGCCGCAACTGGCGCACGAATCCCATCGGCGTGATGCCGTGGCGATTGCGGAATCCGGCGAACAGCGTGCTCGGGCTGACGCCCGCGAGTTCGGCCAGCCGTTCGATCGTCAGCGGCTCGTCGAGATGCGCACGGATGTATTCCTCGACGCGCCGCACGTAGAACGGCGCGAGCGGCGCCGGCGCGGGGCGTGTGCCGTTGCGTGCGCTGTTCGGGTGGCCGTACAGCAATAGGTTGAGCAGCGTCGATTCGAGTTGCTCGAATGCGAGCGGATGGCGCAGCGGATGCCCGTCCGTCGCGATCGCGTTGGCCAGCATCGGCAGCATTTGCGCGAGACACGCGCCCTGCTGCGACGACAGGCTGAATTCCGGCTCGAACTCCACCGGCACGCGCCGGTCATCGCCGACATGCCGCTGCGCATGCCGCTCCATCACCTCGCGCTCGATGCGCAGGATCACTTGCGGGCACGCCTCGCCCCACCGCATCCGGAGCGGCAGCGTCGGCGACAGCAGCGACGCGGTGTCGGGCGACGACACGAAGCGCGTCGCGCCGCACTCGATCTCGGCGTCGCCGCGCAGCGGAATCTGCAACAGATAGAAGTGCTCGAGCGGCCCCGGTTCGATCGACACTTCGCCGCCGTAGTCGAGCAGATTCAGCGACAGATTGCCCCAGCGCGCATGATGCATGCGGCCGTGCAGCGCGCGCGAATCGCCGGTCAGCGTAAGCCGATGCGGTTTGAACACGTCCGCAACCCGCGCGCGCACCTCGTCGACGTCATCTGACTGCAGCAGCAGCGTGTCGTGGTTGAAACAGGCAGCGTCACCCAGCCAGCCCGCTCCGCAAAATTGCCCCATCGAAATTCTCCCGTCGTGCTCGATTGCACCTGCGCCGTGCACGCGTTCCCGATTCCGGGGAACCCCGTCGCACGATCCGGATAGCGTCCGGAGTATCCGGACAGTCCGCCTCGTTACACTACGCAAGCCCTGCGCACATCACGCAAGAAGTGGACCGTTCGCGCATCGTAGAAAACTGTGCGGACCTTCCGCATCCGCACATACCCGCAGTGCGCCGCGTTCCGGCCCCGGCGCGGCGGGCCGATCCGCAGGTTTCCGGAATTCGCGGATACCGGCCGAAGAAAGCGGATAGAAGCGCGCGTTTCGTCCGCCAATACTGGGCCCATGCCAGTCACGAACAGAACGGAGGGACACATGAAAGGACGACACATCGACATCCCGTCGCCAGACGGCGGGACGTTTCGCGCATACCTGAGCACGCCGGCCGGCGGCACGGGGCCGGGTATCGTGCTGTGTCACGAGATCTTCGGCGCGAACGCGACGATGCGCGACGTGGCCGATTACTACGCCGAGGAAGGCTACACGGTGCTCGTGCCCGACCTGTTCTGGCGCCAGGCGCCCGCCATCGAACTCGGTTACACGGCGGCCGACTTCGAGCGCGCGATGGCGTTGTACCGCGAGTACGACGAAAACAAGGGCGTCGAGGACATCGCCGCCGCGCTGGCCGTGCTGATGCAACGGCCAGAATGCACGGGCCAGGCCGGCGTGCTTGGCTACTGCCTGGGCGGCAAGCTCGCGTATCTCGCCGCGTGCCGGCTGCCGGACGTGGCCGCCGCCGTCAGCTATTACGGCGTGGGGATCGAGCACGCGCTCGACGAAGCCGCGCATCTGCGCGGCCGGCTCGTGCTGCAGATCGCCGCGCAGGACCGCTTCTGCCCGCCCGACGCGCAGCAGCGCATCGCCGCTGCAATGGCCGGCCGCGACGGCGTCGAAGTGTACGTCTACCCGGGTGTCGATCATGCGTTCGCGCGCGTCGGCGGCGATCATTTCGACAAGGCCGCCGCGGTCATGGCGCACCAGCGCGCGATCGCCGCGTTTCGCGCGGCGCTCGGCCCGCACTACGATCTGTCCGCCCTGTGGGAAGAGCACCTCCGGCACGAGTTCGACACGCGCAACGTCGACGCGACGATGGCCACGATGGTCGCGCAGCCTTACGTGAACCATATTCCGACGCTGACGGGCGGCGTGGGCTACGACGAGCTCAAGCGCTTCTACACGCATCACTTCGTGCATGCGAACCCGCCGGACACGACGATCACGCCGATCTCGCGCACGGTCGGCGCGAGCCAGATCGTCGATGAACTGCTGTTCTGCTTCACGCACACGACCGAGATCGACTGGATGCTGCCCGGCGTCGCGCCGACCGGCAAGCGTGTCGAGATTCCGCTCGTCGCGATCGTCAAGTTCCGCGGCGACAAGCTGTATCACGAACACATCTACTGGGACCAGGCGAGCGTGCTCGTGCAGATCGGCCTGCTCGACGCGACCGGGCTGCCCGTTGCCGGTGTCGAAACGGCGCGCAAGCTGCTCGACGAAACCGTGCCGTCGAACAGGCTGATGCAGCGCTGGCACGACAGCGCGTGATCGACGGATACGCATGCGGCGCGCGCAACGCGCGCCGCCTTCACTCAATCATTCCAGGAGACACACCATGACTGCCCTTGCTGGCAAAGTCGCGATCGTCACCGGCGGCGCCACGCTGATCGGCGCCGCCGTCGCGCAGGACCTCGGGCGCGCCGGCGCGTGCGTCGCGATCCTCGATCTCGATGCGGAAAACGGCGCGCGCGTCGCCGACACGCTCGGCGAACGCGGGATGTTCATCGCGACCGACATCACCGACGACCGCGCGATCGACCGAGCGGTGTCGGCGGTCGCCGAACGCTTCGGCGCGATCGACCTGCTGATCAACCTGGCCTGCAGCTACGTCGACAACGGGATCCAGGCCACGCGCAACGACTGGCTGGCGGCGATGGACGTCAACGTCGTGTCGGCCGCGATGCTGGTCAAGGCCGTTCATCCGTTCCTGAAGCGGCGCGGCGGCGCGATCGTCAACTTCAGTTCCATCTCCGCGCAATGCGCACAGACCGGCCGCTGGCTCTATCCGACCTCGAAGGCCGCGATGCGCCAGCTCACGCGCAGCATGGCGATGGATCTCGCCGGCGACCGGATTCGCGTCAACTCGGTGTCGCCGGGATGGACGTGGTCTCGCGTGATGGACGAGCTCACGCACGGCGACCGCGCGAAGACCGATCGCGTGGCCGCGCCGTTTCATCTGCTTGGGCGCGTGGGCGATCCGTCGGAAGTCGCGCAGGTCGTCACGTTCCTGTGCAGCGACGCGGCGAGCTTCGTGACGGGCGCCGACTACGCGGTGGACGGCGGCTACTCCGCGATGGGTCCCGAGCAGGCGGCGCCGGCGATTCCGCGGCTGGCCGAATAACCGGCAGCCGCTTCTCCCGCCCATACTTCGCCTCATGCAATTCGTTCTACCAAGGATTTCATCATGAAACGCATCGCTATCGTCGGCGCCGGCCAGGCCGGCCTGCAACTCGCCTTCACGCTGCTCGACCAGGGCTATCACGTCACGCTCGCGACCAACCGCGACGCGGAACAGATCCGCGCCGGCAAGGTCATGTCGAGCCAGTGCATGTTCCATACCGCACTGCAGATCGAACGCGATCTCGGCCTGAACACCTGGGAAGAAGCGTGCCCGACCGTCGAAGGCATCGGCATCGCGGTGCCGCATCCGGAAGGCAACGGCCGCAAGGCGATCGACTGGTCGTCGCGGCTGACCCGCTACGCACAATCGGTCGACCAGCGCGTGAAGATGGCCGACTGGCTCGACGCGATCCGGCGCCGCGGCGCGGACGTGCGCATCTGCGACGTCGGCGTGCCGGAACTCGAGGACCTCGCGCTCAGCCACGATCTCGTGCTGCTCGCGGCCGGAAAGGGCGAAATCGTGCACCTGCTGGGCCGCGACGACGCACGCAGCGCATTCGAGCGCCCGCAACGCGCGCTTGCGCTCACCTACGTGAAAGGCATGACGCCGAGCCAGCCGTATTCGCGCGTGCGCTTCAACCTCCTGCCCGGCATCGGCGAATACTTCGTTTTTCCCGCACTGACGACGACGGGCCCGTGCGAAATCATGGTGTTCGAAGGAATCCCCGGCGGCCCGCTCGACTGCTGGGCCGACGTCAAGACGCCCGAGCAGCATCTCGACCGCAGCCTGTCGTTCCTGCAGCAATATGTGCCGTGGGAATTCGAGCGCTGCCGCGACGTCGAGCTCACCGATCCGAACGGCACGCTGTCCGGCCGCTTCACGCCGACCGTGCGCAAGCCGTTCTTTCGCCTGCCGTCTGGCCGGACCGTATTCGGCATGGCCGATGCGGTGGTCGTCAACGATCCGATCACCGGCCAGGGTTCGAACAATGCGGCGAAATGCGCGAAGGTATACGGCGACGCCATCCTCGCACGCGAAGGCCAGCCGTTCGACGAAGGCTGGATGCACGACACGTTCGAACGCTACTGGTCCTATGCGCAGCACGTCGTGCGCTGGACCAACTCGCTGCTCACCCCCCCGCCACCGCACATCCTCGAACTGCTCGGTGCCGCTGGCCAGTTGCCGTCGCTGGCCGCGACGCTCGTCAATGGCTTCGACGATCCGCGCCAGTTCGCGCCGTGGTGGTTCGAACCGTCGGCCTGTGCGGCGCTGATCCGCGAACACGCCGCACGTTCGGAGTAAGCGACATGGACACCACCGCGACCTGCATTTCGGGCCTCGACCCGCAGCAACTGCGCGCCGCGTTCGGGCAGTTTCCGACCGGCGTCACCGTGATCACGACGCGTTCGCCGGACGGGCGCAAGGTCGGCCTCACCGCCAATTCGTTCTCGTCCCTGTCGCTCGACCCGCCGCTCGTGCTGTGGAGCCTGCGCAAGGTCGCGCCGAGCCGCCCGGACTTCGTCGCGGCCACGCACTTCGCGATCAATATCCTCGCGCACGACCAAATCGAGCTGTCGCGTCGTTTCGCGACACCGAGCGCCGACAAGTTCGACGGCGTGTCGCACGTGGAGGCCGATGCGGGCGGCGTACCCTGTCTCGACGGCGCGAGCGCGCGTTTCGTGTGCCGCAACGTGGGCCATTACGAAGGCGGCGACCATCTGCTGTTCATCGGACAGATCGAGCAGTTCGATGCGTTCGGAAAGGCGCCGCTCGTGTTCCATGCGGGCCAGTATCGCGCGATCTCCGCACATCCCGATCTTTCTCGCGTCGTTTGATTAGTTATACAAATAAATATTCAGGAGGTGGTGATGATGAAATGCGGCTCTCGCCTGCTTGCGATCGCAGGTCTCGGGTTAGTCAGCCTGACCGGCCCCGCGCCGGCGCATGCGACCGACCTGCCGTCGGTCAACCTGGGGATGACCAGCTTCCTCGACGGGATGCCGCCTGCCGGCTCCGGCTGGTACGGCACGCAGTATCTGACGTACTACACCGCTGGACGCGTCAACGACAACGCCGGCAACAAGGTCGGGCTGCCGAAGCAGGACATCGACCTGTTCGCGGGCCTGAGCCAGCTCGTCTACCAGTCGCCGCTGACGTTCGGCGGCATGCATCCGGGGCTCGACGTGATCCTGCCGTGGGTGGCCTCCGTGCATACGAACGACGGAATTGGCAACGTCGCGCTGAATTCGCGTGCCGGATTCGGCGACCTGCTGGTCGGACCGTTCATCCAGTTTGATCCGGTGATGGGCGCGCAGGGGCCGCGCTTCGCGCAGCGGCTGGAGTTCCAGTTCATTGCGCCAACCGGTGCATACGATCCGACGCGCGCGATCAATCCGGGCAGCCATTTCTGGTCGTTCGATCCGTACTGGGCCGCGACGTTCTGGATCACGCCGAAGTGGACCGTGTCGTGGCGTCTGCACTATTTGTGGAATGCGACCAATCACGAGCCGGCGACCGCGCTCGGGCCGGACGTGACGTCGACGCAGGCCGGCCAGGCCGTTCATGCGAACTTTGCGACCGAGTATGAAGTGCGGCCCGGGCTGCGGCTGGGTCTCAATGGCTACTGGCTGCGCCAGACCACCGACATGAAGGTGAACGGTCAGGACGTGTCCGGCACGCGGGAAGCCGTGCTGGCGATCGGACCCGGTGCAATGTACAGCTTCTCGCCCCAGGATCACCTGATGTTCAACGCGTACTTCGAAGTCCATGCCCGTAACCGGCCGCAGGGTTCGCGGATGGTGCTGCGGTACGTGCATCACTTTCAGTAGGCGAAACGCCGACGCGTGACGCCACACCGCGGGTACGTATGACGGATGGCAACTTCTACTACCCCGGTTTCTCTCGCGCATCGCTCATCGGCCGGCGCATCACATGACCGTGGCTCCACCGGCCGAGGCGATCCGCGCGTATCGTCATGGGCGAGCCCGGCAAGGCCGCGGATGCGGCGCGCGAGAGGCGCCGTGGCGGTCCGGCGCGTAACCCGCGCGCAACCTATTTGGCCGCCTGCGCCGCCGGCGTGAAACTGCACTTCGGATCGTCCTTGCCGCGCGCCGAACAGCATTCGAGCAGGTCGCTCACCGACTTCGCGTTCGCCGCATTCCATTCATACAGGCTCTTGTTGTTGTCGATCGGCATCCAGTGCGTCATCGGATACCGGCTCGCACGCGCGTTGCTTCCCTTCGGCGGCGGCAGCAAACCGGCCGCGAGCGGCACGTAGATCTTGCAGCTGTTCTGATCGCCGATCCGGTGACAGCCGATGCAGGTATTGCCCGGCGTGCTGATCGCGTGCGACGTCCACGACGCGAAGTCGGCGCCGAGATTCACGTACTTGCCCCACGGATCGGTCGGCACCTTGCTCCAGACCTGGCCGATCCACGGGCTGTACATGACCGGGCTCGCGTCGTGACACGACACGCAGCGCTTCGTCGCGGTCGCGGCCGGCTTCCACCAGAACTCCGCCGCGGACGGATGGCCGGGCGGCGGCGTCGTCTCGTTCGGCGGCGGCACGCGCGCCGCGTTCATGCCGGCGGTGCCGCCCTGCTCCGCATGAAACCAGCAGGTCTTGCCGTTGCCCGCATGATGCAGCACGATGTCGACTTCGTCGTAATACGGGCTCCGATTCGCACGGATCTGCTTGCGGCGGCAAAACGCCGAGATCTGCGTGTCGCCGTGCGAGAGGTCGAGGATCTTCGAATACGGTGTGCACTGTCCGGATGTCGGCGCGTCATAGGGCAACAGCGCCGGGCGATCGCACGTCATGTGTGCTGCGTAGCGCACGGGCACGCGGCCGTTGACGGTGATCGGCACATCGGTGCCGTCATTGCAGTCGAACGCGGGAATCTCGCCGATCTCGTCGGTGCACCGCTGCGCATACTCGTGCAGCGACGTATCGCCGTTTGCCGCCGCGAGCGCAACCGGCACGCCCGGTGCAACCTGTGCGGCCAGCATCGTCGCCAGCGCGACGACGCAGTTTCTCATCGTCATGCCGCCCCCTTCGTGTAGCGTATCGCCACCTTGCGAATGGCCTCGATGTACTTCACATAACCGGTACAACGACAGATGTTGCCGCCCACCCAGGTTTCGATCATTGCGTCCAGATCGCGCTCGTGCACCGGCTGCGCGCGCAGATGATCGAGCATCGCGGTCGCGGCCATCAGGAAACCCGACGCGCAGTAGCCGCACTGGAACGCGAACGACTCGAGAAAACTCTGCTGCAGCGGCGACAGCGCGCCACGCTGCGCGAGCCCCTCGATCGTGTACACGTGCATGTCCGCCATCGCGCTGACCGGGGTCGAGCACGACAGTGTCTTTTCCATCGGCGCATCGGGCGCATTGCGCACGCCGACCGTGCACGCGCGGCACACGCCGATGCCGCAGCACAGCTTGGTGCCCGTCAGGTCCTGCCGCTCGTGCAGGAAGTCGATGAGGTTCATGTCCGCGTCGGCCGCGTCCGCTTCGACGGGCTTGCCGTTGATGATCATCCGGACCGGATTGCTCATTGCAGTGCCTCCCGAATCTTCTCCGGCGTCACGGGCGTCACCCGGAACCGCCGCCCCGTCGCCATCGCGAGCGCATTGAGCAGCGCCGGCGCGATCGGACACATCACCGCTTCCGCGATGCCGCGTGCATTCGCGGGATCGCCGCCGGGCGGCGGTAAGGCGATCAGCTCCTGCACGGGGATGTCCGGCAGCCGCGTGACCTCGTAGCGATCCAGATTCCATCGGCCGCCGCCCGGCCCGTCCGGCCCCAGCGGACACGTTTCGGTCAGCACGTTGCCGATACCCATCGCGACCGCGCCCTGTGACTGCCCTTCGACGAGCTCCGGCGACAACTGCCGGCCGACGCTCACTGCCGTCACCACGCGTTCGACCTTCACGCGCCCGGTCACCGAATCGACGGACACCGCAACGAGCGTCGCCGACGGCGCATAGGTCGTGCGCCCGTAAAGTGTCGTGTTGATCTGCGGCGGCTGCAGCACGCGCTTCAACGGCGTCAGGTGATACGGATCGAGGCCGACCGCCACGTAGTCGTAGTCGATCTGCGCACTGCCGGACGCGAACGGATAGGTTCCCTTCCAGAAATACCCGGCATAACTCGCATGCACGGCTGCGGTCGTCTGCAGGCCGAGCTTCCTGATCGTGCCGAGCAGCGTCGCCCACGGAATCGGTGCGAGGCCGTTCGCGGCGAGTGCGCGATCGGTCCAGTGCACGTCCTCCGCACGCACGGGTACGCCCCACCATGCGCGCGCGGCCGGCAGCACGCTCTGCAGAAACAGCACCTGCGCGGCGCCCTTGACCGCGTGGTACTGATGAAATGCACCGAGACAGGCGCTCGACGAGCCGTACGTGTAGCACACGTACTTGCTGTCGTCAGGCGGACTGCTCGAACGCTGCAACCCGAGCGAGTTGAACGGTCCGATCTCGCTCATCGCAATCGTTTGCGCGTTTTGCCCGAGAAACTCGGCCGGCGCGAGACCGAGCGTCGTGGCCGCGCCGTTGCCCATGTCGGTATACGGCGTGACCACGCGCAGGTTGCCGTCGGGCAGGATCTGCACCATGCCGAACATGCCGTCGCCGGAGGTGCCGTACGCTTCGTTCGCCATCGCGAGGCCGACACCGTAGCGGAGGCTGCGCGCGCTGCGCTCGGCACGAATCTGCTCACGCTCGAGCCATAACGGATGACGTTCGAGCCGGTCGAGCAGCGCGTCCAGCTGCAGGTCGAACAGGATCGGCGCGCCCGTGATCGCGCGGCCCTTGCCGAGAGCGGGCGCCTTGCCGAGCAGATTGGCGCGCCGGATCTCGAACGGCGACATCCCTAGCCGGCGTGCAGCCTCGTCCATCAGCGTCTCGATCGCCATGAACGCCTGCGGCCCGCCGAAGCCGCGCTGCGAACCGCCGAAGACTTCCCGCGTGTAGGTCGACGCGGCCTGCGCGCGTGCCCGCGGAATCTCGTAGCAGCTCATCGCGCTCAACGCGGCAAGCTGCGCGACGTACGGCGACAGGTTCTTCTTCCCGCCGCCGTTCATCAGGAAATCGCAGGTGATCGCTTCGAGCTTGCCGCGGCGGTCGAACCACAGCGATTCGGAGAACTGCGTCTCGCAGCGTTTCAGGCCAACCTGGAATTGCTCGTAGCGTGACTGCTGCCAACGCAGCGCGCCCTTCGCGAACGGCGCGGCAAGGGCCAGATACAACGGGAAATAGGACTTGTCGCGTCCGCCGAAACCACCGCCCGGGTAGCACGCGATGACCTGGGCCTCCTTGACCGGGACGTTGCTGCCGTCGAACAGCGCACACGCACCGATCGCATCGTCGTTCGCGGACTGCGTGCCGAGAACGAGGCTGATCTTCGAGGCGGACGCGTCGTACCATGCGAGTCCCGCTTCGGGCTCCATGAACATCGGATCCATCGCCGGCGTCTCGAACCCGTCATCGCCCGTCGCCCGAATGCCGATCCACGTGCCGGCGGCCGCGTGGTGGGCAATCGTCGCATCGATGTTGGCGACCGCCGCCTCGCGTTCCTCCAGATACTTCGCGGTCGGCTTGCCGGTGCTGTCGGCCTCGTAGTTGTCGACGTAGTTGAACCGCCGTGCGTCGTCGCGCACGTAGACGGTCACGGGCGAATACGGCACGACCGGTGCGGCCTGGCCGGTGCCGACCGGCGCGCCGTAGCGGATCACGCCGCGATTGAAATCGAGCAGCTTCCTCGCGCGACGATAGATATCGAAGTTCTCGAAGATCAACAGCGCGGCCGGTTGCCCGTAGCAGTCCGCCGGATAACCCACTCGCGCGAGCCAGTAGATGTCCTGGTTCGCGATCGGATCGGGCCGCGGTGCAAGATTGATCTTGCGCGCGCTCAGCAACGCGTTGTCGACAATGGCGATCGGCTGCAGTTCGTGCGGCAGCACGCCGAGATCGTAGCCCTGGTACACCGCGTCGACCCGGTCGCAGCGCAGCGCATAAAGCCAGTTCTCCTGCTGCGGCCAGCCGACGAAGTCGCGGGACTTGAAGTCGCGCGCGTAGATCTTCTGGCCCATTACCTTCGGCACGCCATCGATGCGCCAGCGCGCCTTTCCGGGCACCGGTGCCCAGCTCGGGCCGTCCGCATCGGCCTGCGTCTCGCCTGCGGCGAGTACGAGTGCCGGCAAATGCGTAACCGAAACGGCGACAACGGCGCCGCTGCCGGCGAGCTTCAGAAAAGTCCGGCGTGTCACTGGCACACGGATGGCCATGCTGCGTCCCTCGTTCGAATTGTTATGTCGGTCGTCGAGTGCGCGACGTGCGTCGCCACGCCGGCCGCGAGCGGCCCGATACGCGTGTGCGTCGGTGCACAGGATGTCGGTGAGAAAGCGGTGTTCCGGGCGCGGTTGCGCGCGCCGGCTGTCAGTAATCGGGAGGGAGACGACGCGCGCCGTAGCCCGGCGGCATCGCGGGTTCGGTCCACGCGGGTGGGCGCCTGCTCGATGAAGCGTCAGGCGGCGTGCATCGCGCTGCGTGTTCGTTCATGATTCCCCCGGCCCCGATCGTGCTTGACTGGCCTGTTGCCCGTATCGTCGGGCAGCCGCTTCAATTTCAGGCGTTGTGTTCGTTCTTTCCGCGACGCGGGGCGATCGTCCCGTTCGCAGCTCCATTCAAGCCTGATTTTGAATAATCGTAGGAATTCGAATCGACGATTTCAAGGAGATTTTCGGGCACGATGACGCGCGCATCGGCAGCGGCATCTGTCGATACGTGCCGCGTCGTTGGCGCATGCCACCTCTGGCGGCCCGAGGGCGCTGCGGCCGCGCGGCGACTGCCTGCGCCGGCCGGCAATTCGGTAAACAATCGCTCGCGTTATCGACACGGATGGATTCAGCCGTGCCGATCGGAACTGTCGGATCGGCTTGCAGTCCGGCCGGCGCGCCGCCGCGACTGCGTTCGAGGTTAGTCGTAGGGGGCCACCCGCGCGGGCAGTGGACTACGGCTGTCTCCATGGTCGACCATGGGTCCGGGTTGCATTGACGCCGCTATGATCGACCTGTCTCGCGGCGCCGCCCGGGGGGAGAAGGAGCCTCCCATGAAGACGGTGACCGTGCCGGCCGGCAATGCCCGGTCGGCACGTACATCCGGTTCGCGCGGCAGTCCCGCGCCGCTGCTTACTGCCCGATACTGGTGAAGGTCGGCAGCAGCACGCGATACACATGAATCATCGCCGGCCCGAGCAATACGCACATCAGCGCCGGGAAGATGCAGAAGATCAGCGGGAACAGCAGCTTCAGCGCGATCTTCGCGGCGCGCTCCTCGGCGCGCATCCGCCGCCGCGTGCGCAGCATGTCGGACAACACGCGCAGCGATTCGGCGATGCTGGTGCCGAAGCGATCGGCCTGGATCAGCATCGCGCAGAACGATTCGATATCCTCGACGCCGGTCCGCAGTGCCAGATTGCGCAGCGCGGTTTCCTTCGTGAACCCGGAACGCATCTCGAGCAGCAGCAAGTCGAGTTCACCCGCGACCACTTCGCTGCGAAAGCGCAGTTCCTCGCTCACCCGCATCAGCGCCGCGTCGAGCCCGAGCCCTGCTTCGACGCAGACGGTCATCAAGTCGAGCGCATCCGGAAAGTCCTCGAAAATCACTCGCTGACGCGTCGCGATCCGCCGCCTGAGGATCACGTTCGGCACGTAGTAGCCGATCCCGGCGAGCGCGACGAGGATGAACGACAGCAGCATGCGTTGACCCGCGAGCCGGGTCGTGGCGAGCGCCAGCAGCGCGACGCCCGGCAGCGCCAGCGCGAGTACCGTCTTCGCCGCGAAGTAAAGCGCGCCCGCGTTCGGATCGCGCCAGCCGGCGTTCATCAGCCGGATCCGCAGCGGTGAATTCTCCCAGCCCTCCTGCGGCACCGACAGCCGGGAAATCGGTTGCGACAGCTCGACGAGCTTCGCGACCCAGCGCGATGGCTGCCCGCCGCCATCGCCGGCGCCGGCGCCGATGCCTACACTTGCTCCGCTCGCCTGCTGGATCCGGCGCTCCATGTTGCGCGGCGCAAACAGCAGCATCGCGACCAGCACGCCGCCGGCGACGAAGATGAACAAGCCGGCCAGCATCACGGTATGTACTACGCTCAGGTTTTGCATGACAGCCTCGAATCGGTTCGTGAAGCCTGAGACACGCGTCAGACGCGAATCCGGATGATGCGTCGGATCCACAGCATGCCGAATGCCATCGACCCCAGCATCACTCCGACCATCTTGATGCCGGCCGGATCCTGCCAGAGCACCGACAGAAACTCCCGGTTCAACACCGCCATCATGCCCGCCGTGCCGAATGGCAGCAGCCCGAGGATCCAGGCCGATAGCCGCCCTTCCGCCGACAGCACGCGGACCTTGTCGAACAGCTTGAAGCGCTCGCGAACCAGCGATGCGATGCTGTCGAGCAGCTCGGCCAGGTTGCCACCGGTCTCGCGCTGGATCAGCACCGCGATCACGAAGTAGCGCAGGTCATGGGCCGGCACGCGTGTCGCGAGGTTCACCAGCGCATCGTGCAGCGATACGCCGTAATTGATCTCGTCGAACGTGATCCGGAATTCACCGCCCATCGGATCGGGAAACTCCTCGCCGACCATCCCGAGCGCGCTCGTAAAGGAGTGGCCGGAGCGCAGCGCGCGCGCGATCATGTCGCAGACATCCGGCAGTTGGCGCTCGAGCTTGAGCATCCGCCGGTTGCGATGCCGCATCACGTACATTGCCGGCATGCAGGCGGTCAGCAGCGCAATCGGCAACATGGCGATCAGGGGCAACGGAGTGAACAGCAGGACGAGCATCGCCGTCACCGGCAACACCGCGGTGTACACGACGAGCTTCGCCACCGTCCAGTCGAGCCCCGATTGCTGCAGCAGCAAATCCACCGACTGCACGCGCGGCATACGCATCAACAGCCGGTCGAACGGTTTCGATTCGTCGAGCATCCGCTTCTTGAGAATCGACAGCCGCTCCTGCTGCACGCTGCCGCCGGCCGACATCGCGCGCAGGCGCGACTCGATCCGGCGTGCCGCGGCACCGTGGCGTGAGTTCCACCATTGATAGACACCTTCGATCGCGAGCACCACCGCGACGAAGGTGAGAATCACAAAACCATAGAATATCGAGTCCATGAGACCTCCCCGGAATCAGACGACGGCGCGTCGTCACTTCGTCTCGTAACGCTGCGCCGGGTCGTACAGTGAATCCGGCAGGTTGATGCCGAACGACTGCAGCCGCTCGGCGAACTTCGGCCGCACGCCGGTCGCGCAGAAGTGTCCGCGCACCGTCCCGTCGCGATCCATGCCGGTGCGCTTGAACGTGAAGATCTCCTGCATGTTGATGATGTCGCCTTCCATCCCGGTCAGCTCCTGGATGCTGACGATCTTGCGCTTGCCGTCGGTAAGCCGCGTCGCCTGGACCACCACCGAAATCGCCGACGCGATCTGCTGGCGCATCGTCTTCGGCGGCAGCGTCAGGCCGCCGACGCTGATCATGTTTTCGAGCCGCGTGAGCGCGTCGCGCGGCGTGTTTGCGTGGATCGTCGCGAGCGAGCCTTCGTGGCCGGTGTTCATCGCGTTGAGCATGTCGAGCGCTTCCGCGCCGCGCACTTCGCCGAGAATGATCCGGTCCGGCCGCATCCGCAGCGCGTTGCGCACGAGCGTGCGCTGCGTGATCTCGCCCTTGCCCTCGATGTTCGGCGGCCGCGTTTCGAGCCGCAGCACGTGCGGCTGCTGCAGTTGCAGCTCCGCCGCATCCTCGATCGTCACGATCCGCTCCGATCGCGGGATGAAGCCCGACAGGATGTTGAGCAGCGTCGTCTTGCCGCTGCCGGTCCCCCCCGACACGAGCACGTTCACTTTCGCCTTGGCCAGCGCATCGAGCAGCTCCGCCATCGGCGGCGTGAGGCTCTGGTAGCTCACGAGGTCGTCCATCTTCAGCGGGTTGACCGCGAAACGCCGGATCGACATCAGCGGCCCGTCGATCGCCGACGGTGGAATGATCGCGTTCACGCGCGAGCCGTCCGGCAAACGCGCATCGACCATCGGGGTCGATTCGTCGATGCGCCGCCCGACCCGCGACACGATCTTCTCGATCACCTTCATCAGGTGCGCGTCGTCGTAGAACGTCACGTCGGTCAGCTCGAGCTGGCCGGCGCGCTCGACATAGACCTGCCGGTACGTGTTCACGAGGATGTCGGAGATCCCGGGGTCGCGCAGCAGCGCCTCCAGCGGGCCGAAGCCGAACATTTCGTCGTACACGTCGATCACGAGCTGGCGCCGCTCGATGTCGTTCGCGAGCAGGCGCTCCTCGTCGAGGATGCGCGAGATCAGCGCCGAGATTTCCTGCCGCACCTGTTCCTGCGGCAGGCGTGACAGACGCTCCAGCTCGACCCGTTCAAGAACCGCCGCGTGAATTTCACGGCGCAGCCTCTGGTACGCGTCGCGTACCGACGAATGCGTCGCACCCGCCGGATCGGTGCTCGTCGCCTGGGGCTGCGTCCGGTACAAGGACATCTGTTCGCGCAATGACATGATGGTTTCCCCGAAAGATTCACATGGACTTGAGCTTCGGCGTGGCCTTGCGGCCGAACAGCCGGGACATCAACGGTTCGCTGCTGGACGCGTCGTGCCTGGTGCGCACGTCCCCTTCGACGATCTGCTTCGCACAGGCCTGTAACGCACGCGTAACCGCTGCGCTGCGTGCGACGCGCGAGACCGGATGCCCCAGGTCGAGCGCTTCGCGCACGGTATCGGCGTCGTCGGGTATCGTGCTGCTGGCATGCAGGCCGAGCACTTCCTCGAGCGCGGTGCGGGACCGTTCGCCCGCGCGTGTCATCCGGTTCACCACCAGCCGCATCTGGTCGGTCGGGTAGCCGAGCGACACGAGAATTTCGAGCAGCCGGCGGCCCGCGCGCACGTGCGGCATCGCGGGCTGCAGCACGAGCTGGATCTGGTCGCTGCGATCCAGCGCGATCATCGACAGCGGATTGATGCTCACGCCGATGTCGAAGATCACGAAGTCGTAGCGCGGCGCCGCGACGCCGAGGATCCATTCGAGCGCATCCTCGCGCATCTCCGCGGCCTTGACCGGGTCGCCCGCGCCCGCCAGCACGTGGAAGGTCGGCGTCACGTGCGCGACGCTCGCGTCGAGAAACGCGCCGTCGAGTCGCTCGATCTGCGCGCACAGCTGCGGCAGCGTCGACGGCGGCGTCTCGTCGCTGACGAGGAACGCGGCATCCGCGAACTGCTGGTTCAGATCGACCAGGAGCACGCGGCGCTTATATCCTTCAGCGATCTCGTACGCGACGTTGCTCGCGGCGAAGCTCGTGCCCGCGCCGCCCTTGCACGACATGAACGACACGAAGCGCGTATCTTCGGTGTCGCGTCGCGTGCTTTGCGCGGCGGCACGCTCGAGCGCACGGGCCAGCGCCGCGGGGTCGATCGGCCACTGCAGCACGTCGCGCGCGCCGGCGCGCATCGCGTCCAGCAGCACGTTCGGCGCCGCGTCGGCCGTCACCAGGATGCAGGTCAGGCCCGGGTGCAGCCGGCAGATGCGCTCGAGCGCCGACAGCTCGGTCGCATCGGTCGTCGCGCCGTCGATCAGCAGGATGTCGAATGAATCGAGTCCGTCCGTTCGATTCTCGATCTGCGACGATCGTCCATGCGCGCGTGTCACGCGATAGTGTCCGCTGTCGGTGACCAGGCGCGCGATCTGCGTGAGCCGGGCGGTATCGTCGGCAGCTACGAGGATATTGATCATGACTGTGCCTCGTCGGTTCGATTATTGACAGGCGGTGCCGCCCGTGGATGAATTCAGGCTTTCACGCGACAGCGTCGTGGTGAACGGCGGCATCGTGATCGAGACGCTCGCGAGCGGAATCATCGTCTTGACCGTGAAGTTGGTCATGCTGACGGTCACGAACGAGCAGGAGCTCACGTCGCAGCCCGACGGCGTGTAGCTCACCGACACGTTCGCACTCGACACCATCGGCATCAGCGACTTCACGCGCTTCACGACGCCGGCGGCGTTCACGTCGCAGACGATCGCCGTGCGTGCGCCGAGCCGGATCGCCTCGGCCGCCGTGTTCCAGTAAAACAGCACGCGCCCGAATTCGAAGACGCCGATCAGCAGCATCATCAGGATCGATGCGATCAGCGCGAATTCGACGATCGTCGCGCCGCGTTGGGCGCGACGGCGCGACGGCAGACAGGAGCGCGGGTTCATGACACTTGCCTCATCACGGTGACGATGTTGCCGAAAGTGATCGACGACAGCCCCGGGTAGGCCGGAATCGGCTGGTACTTATAGCCCTTCACCTTCACCTCGACGACGTTGATGCTGCCGGTCGCCGTGCCGCTTGCCGCGTTGTTGGTCGCGTCGTAGGTCGGCAGGTTCGCGAACTGCGGTGGATCGGACGCGTCGGCGCAATCGCTCGAATGCGCGGCGTCGCACACGATCACCATCGATGTCGTGAGCCCCGGCACCAGCTCGGTGCCGGCAGACCCGCAGGTCGTGTTGCCGTAGACGACCAGGCACTGCGCCGCCGCGAGCGGATACGCGCTGTCGGCCGGCAGATAGACCGACAGGTAGCGCGCCGCGTCGCGCGTCGCCTTGGTGAGGGTCTCGTACTGATAGATCGCGCGGCCGAACTCGGCCACACCGGTCGCGAGCACGATCATCGGCATCAGCACGAGCGCGAACTCGACCGCGGCGACACCGCGCATGCGCGACCGGCGAATCGGGAGCCTTTTCATGATCGCGTCTCCTCTATTGAACGAGCATCGGCACTTTGAGGCCGACCGAGCTGCCGCTGCCCGGCAAACCGTGCGTCGCGCAAGGCGTGCTGCCGGATGACGCCGAGCCGAGGTATTCGAGATGCGCGACGACCCCGCCGGCGCCCGGGCTGAACGGCAGCGGATCCAGCATCAGCACGCAGTCCCACTGCGTGACGGTCAGCTGGTTGCTTGCGCCCTGCAGCGTCGAGCAGTCGCCCTCGGGGGCGAGCGCGACCCGGCGGTCGCCGCCGAACATCTGATAGTTGCTTGCCGTGGCGGTTCCGTTGGTCGCGATGCCGCTGCCGGCGGGCGGTGCACCGTCGCCCTGGTAGGACTTGAAGCTCGCGCGATCGAGCACAAACTGCTTGTACGCGTCGCCGACGATGCCCGCGGTTCCCGGCGGCCCGTAGTTGGGGCCGACGTACGCGTAGCCGGTGAAGTCCGGCTGGCCGCTCGAGCCGTTGGCGCCGTTCGTATAGATGCCGAAGCGGGTATTCCAGGCGCGCAGCGACGCGGACTTCAGGCCCGTCGAACCGAGGGTGGGCGGCGACGTGATGTTGCAGGTATTGCCGGACAGTTCGCTGGCGATCGTCGTTTCGTTCGTCGAACCGTCGAGCGCGGCCCAGCCGAAGTTGCCGGGCCCGTACGTCGACGACGAGCCGGAAGGCGACGAGATCCAGTCACCGACCTTGTACGGCGCGGTGGACGCCGCGCGGCACACGAACACCGGGATCGCACAGGTGGTCTGCCCGGCGCCCACCGTCGCGATCGCGCTCGCCGAGACCTGCGCCGCGTTCGCGACCTGCACACCGGGAATCGTGTTGAGCACCTCGATGAACCAGTGCGCGATGTTGGTCAGCTGCGCCGTGCACTTCACGTACTTGATGTTCGCCGGCGTGGCGACCGCCGTCTTCGTCAGGAACGGATTGGTCAGCGAATCGCTGAACGTGACGTTCGAATCCGTCTGCATCTGCACCGCGTTCTGCTGAAAGAAGGCGAAATTCGAGTGGCCGGCGGCGATGCCGTCCGCTTCCGCGACCTGCAGGCTGATGGCCGACGTGAGGTCGCGCGCAGCGGACAGCGCGCATGAGTCGGCGCTGTTCTGAAGTTCGCTGCGCGTGACGTACAGCTTGCCGAGGTCCAGCGCGAGACCGACGAATCCGATCATCACCGCCAGCGCGAGACCGACGATGATCGCGACGGCGCCTTGCTGGCGATGCAACCCTCGACGCGTGAGTTTCGGATGACGAGCTGCGCTGGACATGGCGTTCTCCCTGAGCGTGCCTGTGTTATTGGCCCGACGACTTGCCGATCCCGATCACGAATGCATTGGCTTTCGGCTCGGGCTGCCTGAACGACTTGTCGTAGTTGTCGAGCGCGGCCGCGGCGGCGCTGCCGTCGACCCCCGGGCGCGAGGCCGCGTGTTCGGCGGCATGCGGATCGATGATCTGGGCTTGCGTGACGGCGCGGACCGAGTCGCCGAAGCGACTGTCCCACACCGGCGTCGACGACATGCAGCCGGCAAGCGCGAACGCGAGCGGGACGGCGAGCGCCGCACGGCGCACGAATACGAGGTAGGCGGATTTCATGAGCTTCCCCTTGGATGGCTTCAACGATCGGTGGACGCGGGTTCCGCATTCGCCCGCGCGATCTGCGCGTGGGCGGCGGCCGGCAGACTGTTCTTCGAATGCGGCGCGGGTTTGGCCGGCGTGTCGGAGCCAGCCGCCGCGAGACGCGCGGCAGCGGCTTCGATGCGCGCGATCCGTGCCGCGCTGGCCGCATCGGCCTGCGGTTGCGGTTTCGGCTGCGACTGCGCGGCATGCGCCGGCTCGGCGTTCACCGCTCCTGCCGCGGCGGCAGCTGCAGCCGCCGGCTTCTCAGGCTGCGCCGGCACCGGTGCCGGTGTGTCGGCGGGCTGCGGCGCACGCGGAGCGGGCAGCGCGGCGGCCGGTGCGGCCGGTGCAGCCGATTGCGGCGCGGGAGCAGGTGCCGGCGTCTGCGGTGCATCCATCGCGCCGTTCGCCGGTTGCGCGCCCGCCTTGCGGACACCCTTGCGCCCTTCCATGTTGCCGGTTGCATACACGTCGGCTTCGTTGGGCTTCGAGAAGCTGTCGGTCGGCAGCGGCAGGTCGGCGGTCTGCAGCGGCCTCACCAGGTGCGGCGTGATCACGAAGATCAGCTCGGTGCGGTCCTGCTGGAACGACGTGCTGCGGAACAGCGCGCCGAGCACCGGTACCTCGCCGACGCCGGGAATCGCCTTCAGCGCGCCGCTCGCGTTGTCCTTGATCAGCCCGCCGATCGCGAACGATTCGCCGTCGCCCATCTGGACCGTCGTCGACGCGCGCCGTGTCGTGATCAGCGGCAGGATCGAGGTGCCGCCGATGTTGGTCGCGCTCAGCGTGACGCCCGTCTGCGACAGCTCCGACACCTCCGGCGCAACCTTCAGGCTGATCCGGCCGTTCCCGAGCACCGTCGGCGTGAACTTCAGCGCGACACCGAACTCCTCTTCCTGCAGCGTGATCGACGACGTGCCCGTCCCGCTGCTCTGCGGCACCGGGATGAAGATCTTGCCGCCGGCAAGGAATGTCGCCTCCTGGCCGCTGATCGTCACGAGGTTCGGCTCCGCGAGGATCTTGACGAGGTTGTCGGTGTTCTGCGCATCGGCCGCGATGCTGAACGGCTTGTTGTTCGCCTTGTTGAAGATCCCGGCGCTCGCGACACCCGCGAGCAGGTTGCTGACGAGCGCGCCGCTCCACGAGCCGAATCCGCCCTGGATGTTGAATGCGCTGCCCATCTGGTTGATCAGCGTCTTCGACACTTCGGCGACCTTCACCTCGAGCATCACCTGCTGCGGCGACGTGACGGCCAGCATGTTCAGCACGCCGGCCCCCTTGCCGCCGCCGTCACCGGCGCTGTCGCCGTACGCATGAGCGATCTGCACCGCCTGCTGCGCGGCCAGCGAGTTCGACACCGTGCCGGCCAGCACGATCGTGCCGGCGGCGGTCGATACGTGAATGTCGCGCTCGCTCGGCATCAGCTGCATCAGCGACGCCTGCAGGCCCCCGGCGTCCGCGCCGACCGCCACGTCGATCACGCGGCATGCACCGCTGCGACCCTGCACGATCATGTTGGTCGTGCCGACCGACAGCCCGAGGATGTACAGCGTCTGCGGCGACACCATCGTCGCCTGCGCGACGGCCGGGTTGCCGATGGTCCGGTTGCGGACCGGCTCCGGCATCGGCACCAGCAGCGACTTGCCGAGCGGCACGCTGACGCTGGTCGACTCGCGCACCGCGCCCACGCAATTCGGTCCGCGCAGCGGGCCCGACGATGCGGCAGCCGCGGCGGCAGGCGCCGGCGCCATGCTGATCGTCATCTGCATCGGCCCCTTGGCGACGGCAGCCGGCGCGCTCGCGCCGCCCTTCATCAGCGCAGCCGATTCCGCGCCTTCCTGGGCCAGCGCGCTGTACACCGTCAGCCACCCCGTACACAGGATCGCGGCCATCATCGTGCCCCGTGCGATACGCGTGCGCACCGGGCCGGTACCTGAATATTGCGGATTGATCTTCATTTCGTCTGATCCCCCGAGTGACCGGCGAGCGGCCGGTTGTCGACTTCCAAGGCCGCCGTGCCCTGACGGCGGCCGATCTGGTTAATCTGTTTATCTGGATGTGTGTTCTACGGTTTCAAAAGCATTCGACACTGCCCCGTACCCCGGTCAGCACGCCTACACAATCGTGCCGTGCGTCCGGTGCCGCGTGCGACGCTACGTGCACGCGCACGGTCCGTACGCGTTCGTGTACCGGTGCGGGCGTCGCGTCGGGTACCGGAGCCTTGCCGAGCAGCGTCAGCTTGGTCGCGCCATCGGTCGTCAGCGTCTTCTGGTCGACCTGGTTGCGCAGCACGAGCGACAGCGTGCCGACGCTGCGCGCGAGGTCGAGGCGTTCGGCCTGATCGGGCGTGACTTCGAGCGTCACCGCGTTGACGACCTTCGGTGCGGTGTCGTCGCGGCTGACCTGCTGCGCGACGGCCAGCACCAGGATGTGCTCGAGCACGATCTTGGAGATGCTCTGCCCGTCGGTCTTGCCCTGCTGTTCCTGCGTGTTGACGATCACGTCGACGTAGTTGCCCGGCAGCGCGAAGCCCGCGACGCCCACCACGTCGTTCACCCGCACGGTGATCGCACGGCTGCCGTCGGCGATCACGGCGGACAACCCGCCCTTCGTGCCGACCGGCGCGAGTTTCGACTCGATCACCGGTTCGCCGCGTGCGAGGCTCGTGCGCACGACGCGCCCTTCGAGTTCCTTCGTGTCGGTGAACGCGCCGGTTGGCACGCTGCCCGACGGCCAGCTCACCATGCGGATCTGGTTCGGCCCGAGCGGCTCGCCCAGGTTCAGGTCGGTGGTCGCCACCGCGACCGACGTGACCGAACTGCTGGATGTATTCATCAACCAGCGGGACGCGAACACGACCGCGGCAAGGCCCGCGACCATCGCGACGATCAGCATCATGAGCGCTCGACTGTTTTTCATGGCAATGCTCCTCAACGAATCGTGAAAGAAACGGCTCAACCGGTTATGTACGTGTGACCGCCGTGCTCGGCAGGCGGCAGATATCCGCCGTCGCGCTCGGGCGCAGTGCCGAAATAACTGGCCCATGCGTCATGCAGCGCGTCGTGCGTCACCTCGAGCGGATCGCCGCGATACCGCGCGCCGGCGGCGACGAGGCGCAGCAGATCCATCGGGAAGCATGCGAGATATGCCTTGCCGGTCGGCAGGTGCAGCCGGTGCAGCAGATAGTCGAAGGCGTCCTGACTCGACACCAGTCCGAGCGACTCGCATGCGGCGTCGAACACCGCGCGGTAGTGGTCGATCGACAGCGCGCCGACGTGAAGCTTGGAACCGAGCCGGCGCAGGAATGCGTCGTCGGCGAACTGTTCCGGCGCCAGGTTGCTCGAGAACACCGGCCAGACGTCGAACGGCAGCACGAATCGATTGCCGGATTCGAGCGTCAGGAAATCCACGCCTCGATCGAGCGGACGCAGCCAGCGGTTGAGCAGGTCGCGCGGCTCGACACGCTGGCGGCCGAGATCGTCGATGATGTACATGCCCATGTTCGCCTTCATGTGCGGCGGCGCCTGGTAGAAGCCCGCCGCGTCATCGCGGCGCAGGTCGAGTTCGTCAAGCGTCAACTCGCCGCCGGACATCACGACCGGCCGCTCGCACAGGCGCCAGCGGCGATCGACCGACTGGCCCTCCGTTTGCAACGGCGCGTCGACATGCACGAGCGGATCGTGGATCTGGATGACTTCCCCGGCCGCATAGATCGCATACGGCACCGGTACGTGGCCGCCCATCAACGCGCCGAGCCGCTCGGCGAGGAAGGTCTTGCCGCTGCCGGCGGGGCCGTAGATCAGCAACGGACGGCCGGAGTTCAGCGCGGCCGCCGCCGAGTCGAGTACCGACGTGTCCATCACGATGCCTTCGAATACGGCCCACACGTCGTTCTGAGCCACGTGCAGCTTGCGCACCGAATGGGTGGACACGCAGTCGAGATACGCGTCGAGCGTCACCGGCGCGGGCCCGCTGTACGTGCTGCGCGCACACTCCTCGAGTGCGGCCACGCGGCCCGCGTCGGTCAGGCGGAACGTCACGTCGAGATCCGTCTTGCCGCGATGGGTGAGTTCGACCAGATGCTCGCGCACCAGGAACGCGAAGACGTCGTCGAGCACCGCGAGCGGCAGGCAGTGGCGCTCGATGAGGTCGCCGTAGGACGGACGGCCGAGCACCAGCGTCGACTTCAGCACGAGCCCTGCGACGAACGCCTGGCTCAGTCCGGTTTCCTCGAGCGAGCGCGGCGCGGCAGGCAACTGCGTGCCCGGCTTCGCATGCGCCTCCCGCAACGGCGACGGATGCGGCAGGTGTGCAACCTGCGCGTCGCGCTTCGGTTCGGTGGGGATCGTGTTCATGTGCGTTTCATCCTCGTTGCGGGTTCGTCGCGCTAGACGCACGAAGCGAACAGCATGCCCAGCGTGCCGGCGGCAATTGCCACGCCATACGGCAACGCGCCGACCGACGCAACTTCGATGGGGCCGTCGGTTGCCCCTGCATACGCGCGGATCGAGCGATGCGCGATCAGCGCCCGGACGTTCGCGCACATCTGGCGCATGCGCCCGCGCAGCAGCACAAGGCCGATCGCGCCGATCCCGCCGGCCACAAACGTGGCCAGCACGATGTAGAACGCCATCTGTGCGCCGACCCATGCGCCGATCGCCAGCATCAGCTTCACGTCGCCTGCAGCCATTCCGCGCATCAGATAGAACGGCAGCAGCATGCCGAAGCCGGTCGCCGCGCCGGCAAGCCACGCGAGTGCGCCCGCCTGGACCCCGTGCAGCGCGCACTGGGCGATCAGCGCACCGGCCAGCCCGATCGCGACGAGCCGGTTCGGGATGCGTCGGCTCGTAATGTCCGTGCTGGCCGCGACGACGACGAGCAGCGTCACGCACAACGGAACCGGGTGAGGCAGTGCGGCAGGCAACATGGCGAACCTCGATTGGCTGTAATAGTCGGAATCACTGACCCAGTGCGGTATTGACCGCCGCGGTCACGATTGCCGCGATCATGTTGTACGCGTCTTGAACCGAACCCTTCAGGGTAACCACGCTTCCCAGCACGATGGTGGCGAACACTGCCGCGATCAGCGCGTACTCGATCGACGTCACCCCCTGCTCGTCGCCGATCCATCGCGATACCGCTACCGCACGTCCGCTGGTCCGCATGACAGCCTCCGATTCGGTTGATCGAGAGAGCGGGGAGACTCGCGCAGTGCACCGGCCGAGTCATCCGCCGTTCGCTCCGTTCGACATCTGTTGGTTGAGTGTCCGGCCCTGCACGAGTGACGGGATGGCGACGAACGGGCCGGACCCACCGTTCGCCGCCCCGCCATTCAGATCGCTGCGTTGAGATCGTCTGCAATCGTGTTGAAGACGGTCTTGAGGTCGTTTCCGACCAACGTCAGCGCTGCAACGAGGCCGACTGCGATAAGTGCGGCAATCAGGCCGTATTCGATGGCCGTCACGCCTTGTTCGTCTTGAACGAAACCGCGGATCTTCGTGATGAACGTGGACATGGCTACTCTCCTTTCGCACTACTATAAAAACCCGTTGTCGGGGATCGACGCGGGGAGCGGGTACTGCCGGAACAACTCAAGGATTCGGATGCTGCGCTCAGCGACGCACACGGCAGGGTACGAGCCTGGCCGGGCGAACGATTGTCGGTGAGCTGATGCGTGCGATATGCATGCGCGCTGCGATCTGGCGAATGGCGCGATCGAGCAGAACGGCGAAATAACCGTCCCGGGCATGAATACGGATTGAACGGATGACGCTGACGCGTCGATTCCACTGCGGGTCTTCTTCGCGGCATGCGAGCCGCGACGTGCTCTGGTCTTTCATTTTTATTCCCCAAATGCTGTCATGTGATTCTTTTTGCGCGGACGATGCCGTCGCCTATTCGCCCGGTCGACGTTTCCGGCGGTTTTCAAGGCCTGGGCGGCGTATTCCCCGACGCGCCCTCGATCCGTTGCTTTCCGCAGGTGATTGAGTCCGGTCTTGTCAGCCTGTTGCTTCAACCGGTCGTTCATCACGTCGTCGACTGTCGTGCGGACCTTGACGCAAAGAGCAGGCCAGCCGGAGGGAAAACGAGGCGCAGCAAGGGTTCCATCGATTCATCCGTCGATCGGGTTTCGGCGCGCCGCACAAAATGTTTCAGATTTGATATACGCGTGCCGGCCGGCGCCGCGTGCCGGCAGGGCGCCGTCGTGCTGTGCAAGGGCCCCAAAAAATTTTCTCGGGATTTTCCCGAATCCGGGTCGCGCGTCGCCCGACGTGCATTCCGCACACCGCGGGACCGGTGAAAAACACGGAATGTTTCAAGCGAGAAACATCATTTGCGCCGGTACGGATTTCTCAGACGTGAAAAGCCGCTTTTGAGCCATGTCGCCGTCGAATCGCCATTTCGCGATTCAGCCCGCGGTTTGCGTCACACGATTTTTTCTCCAACAATGCACTCACCGGACAGCGCCATCGAACGCGATTCGATCCGGACACACGACAACACAAAATGGCTGCGCAAGACCAGGCAGCCTTCACTGCAAACGGGGCATCATGTACACAGCCAATCGTGGAGTGCGCTATCGCGCCAAACGCTGTGCTCAATGGCTGACAGCTGACCGGATCGTTCCGTACAGCTGCGTCATGCTGCTGCTTTGCGTGGCCTTTCTGATCACCTGGGGCGTCGTTACGGACACCTTCACGTCACAGACGACTGCCCGACCGGGTGTCGACTTCTCCGTCTTCTGGACCGCGTCGCAGCTCGTGCTGCAAGGCCATGCCGCAGCGACCTATGATCCGGTCTTCTTCTCCCATGCCGAGGTAGCGCGGTTCGGTTCCTATATCGGTCACCAATCGCTGCCCTGGCTCTATCCGCCGACGATGCTGCTGTTCATCGCGCCGGTTGCCCTCGTGCCTTTCCTGCCCGCGTATTTCCTCTTTTTTGCGGGCAGCCTTTTATGCTATGCGTATGCCGTCCTGCGACTGTCGGGCCTGCGTGCGCACCTGCCCGTTCCGCGCGCCGCCGCGCTCGCCGTGCTTGCCTATTCGGGCGTGTTCGCGTGCGTCCTGTACGGGCAGAACAGCATCCTGACCGCCGGCATCGCCGCACTCGCGCTGCATTTCCTCGGCCGACGCCCGGTCGTCGCCGGCATGCTGATCGGGTTGCTCGCCATCAAGCCGCAGATGGCACTGGTGTTTCCGTTCGTGCTGATCGCGACGCGCTCGTGGCGAACCTTCATGTCGGCAGCGATCACGACCACGCTGTTCACGGTGGCCGGCATCGCGCTGACCGGCACGGGCTCCCTGAACGGCCTGGCCCATGCGATGTCGATCGTGCGCGGCATGCATTTCACCCTGCCGGCCTACTGGTTCGTTTCCCCAACGCCGTTCGCGGCGCTCCGCCTCGCGGGTGCATCGATTCCGGTCTCGCTTGCCGCACAAGCCGCCGTGGGGCTGCTCGCAATCGCCGCCGCCGTTCAAGTCTGGCGTCGCACGAACGACATGCGGCTGCGCGGCGCGGCGCTGGCGGTCGCCACACTGTTGTCGACACCCTATCTGTGGCATTACGAGCTGGCCTGGCTCGGCATCGCGGTGTTCTGCCTGATCGCCCACGGTCTCGACGAAGGCTGGCTGCCGGGAGATCAGATCGTGATCGTGCTCGCGTGGCTGCTGCCGATATTCGAGGTGTTCAACCGGATCACGAGGCTGCCGCAGATCGGCCCGGTCGTGCTGCTCGCCGTCCTGTTCGTCGTCGTGCGTCGCTCGACCCTCGCGTCGCGGAATGCGCAATGAAATCGCCGCTCTCCCTTCTGCATGTCGATTCGGCCATCGACGCCCATCCGGAACTGCCGATCGCCGGCCCGCGCCGGTTCCCGCATTGGCTCAATCGTGATCGGGTGCGCCTCTATGCGGCAGCGGTACTGTTCACCGAGTTGCTGTTCATCTGCATCTATCTCGCACGCGTGCATGGGTCGCATACGTCCGTGCCCGAACCGCTCGCGCAGGATCTCGCGCCGATCTGGAGCGCCGCACGGCTCGCCGCGCTCGGGCACGCGGTGGACGCATGGCAGTTCTCCTCGCTCTTCGCGATCGAGAAACTCGCGATCCCGATGATGAATGCCGCGGACGGCTCGCTGCCGTGGCTTTATCCGCCGACCATGCTGCTGTTGGTGCTGCCGCTCGGCTGGATGCCTTACCTGCTCGCGCTGGTGCTGTGGCTCGGTGTTACCTACACGCTGTTCGTGGTGACGATCCGCGCCACCGTGCAGCGCGATGCCGCACTGCTCTGCGCGCTCGCGTTCCCCGGCGCATTCCTCACGGTGATCGTCGGGCAGACGAGCCTGCTGACCGCGACGCTCGCCGGCGTCGGACTGTTGACGCTGAATCGCCGCCCCGTTGTCGCCGGCATCTGCTTCGGTTTGCTGACGATGAAACCGCAGATGGCGGTCCTGTTCCCGCTCGCGCTGCTTTGCGCCGGACAATGGCGCGCACTGGCCGCATGGGCCGCGACGATCGCCGTCGGCGTCGTACTGACGACGCTTGCGTTCGGGATCGAGTCGTGGATCGCATTCGTGCACGGCATCAACGACGCGTATCAGACGGTCGACGCGGGCCACGTCAAGCTCGCGCGCATGCCGACCGTGTTCGCGCTCGCCACCCTCGCCGGCTGGCCCGCCTATGTCGCGCGCGGTCTGCAGCTGCTGTCGGCCGCGGCCGCCGCGATCGCCGTCGTATACGCGTGGCGTGGCGCGTGTTCGTACGCGCTGCGCGCCGCCACGCTCGCCTGCGCATGCCTGATCGTCAGCCCGTACCTGTACGACTACGACCTGACCTGGTACGGGCTCGTGATCGCGTGGTATGCGCGCTATGCGTGGACGCACGGCTGGCGACGCTTCGATCGCGAATGGCTGATGCTGATGTGGGCGACGCCGCTCGCCGGTCTCGCGATCGTCACGCATCTGTCGTTCCAGTTCATGCCGCTCGTCACGCTTGCGTCGCTGGCGCTGCTCGTCAGCCGGATTGCACAGGAAAGACACGACGTGCCGTCGATGCCCGACGCACACGACAACTCGACCGAGACCGGGTTCCCGCATCCGGTCCGCTCACACCACCGCCCGGCGCACGGACTGCGCCGCGCCGGCCGCCCCACCTTCGGTGCCGGCCGCTGATACGCACGTCTTACAGGGGAACTCATCATGCGCGAACCACTCTACACACCGCTCGTCTCGCTGGTCGTACCGTTCTACAACGAAGGCGAGGCCGTCGAACGCTTCTTCGACGTCGTGATTCCGCTGATGGCCGGTCTCGATGCGATCCGCTTCGAGATCGTCTGCGTAAACGACGGTAGCCGCGACGACACGCTCGAACGCCTGATCCGGGTCAGCATGACCGACCGCCGCGTGCGCGTCATCGATCTCACCCGCAACTTCGGCAAGGAAGCGGCGCTGACGGCCGGCCTCGACGAGGCGGGCGGCGACGCGGTGATTCCGCTCGACGCCGACCTGCAGGATCCACCGAGCCTGATTCCGGTGATGCTCGAGCACTGGCGCAACGGTGTGGAAGTCGTCGCCGCGAAGCGCAGCAATCGCGCATGCGATTCGTTCTCGAAGCGCACCGCCGCCGCGATCTACTACCGCGTGCACAACCTGCTGTCGGACGTGAAGCTGCCGGAGAACGTCGGCGACTTCCGGCTGATGGACCGCAAGGTCGTGAACGCGCTGCGCAGCCTGCCCGAGCGTCATCGCTTCATGAAGGGGCTGTTCGCGTGGGTCGGCTACCAGACCGTGATCATCGAGTATCAGCGCGAAGCGCGCAGCGCCGGGCACTCGAAGTTCTCCGGCTGGAAGCTGTGGAACTTCGCGCTCGAGGGAATCACAAGCTTCAGCACCGTGCCGCTGCGCAGCTGGACCTACATCGGCCTCGGTATCGCCGCGCTCGCATTCCTGTACGGCGCGTTCATCGTGGGCCGCACGCTGCTGTTCGGCAACCCGGTGCTCGGCTATCCGTCGCTGCTGTCGGTGACGTTGTTCATCGGCGGGATCGAGCTCGTCGGCATCGGCGTGGTCGGCGAGTACATCGGACGCATCTACGACGAGTCGAAGCAACGCCCCGTCTATCTGATTCGCCGTCGCTACCAGACGCACGCCAAGGTGATCGAACTGCCGGTCGCGCGCGATGCGCGGCGCCCGAACGCACGCCGCCGCGCGCAGCCGGCCCGCGTGCGGGTGGGTGAGCGCTGAAGCGCGGAGGTAGCGATGTTCGAGCTGCTTTATGCCGAGCGCGTGCGGCTGGCGCGCTTCGGCCTGTCCGGGCTCGGCTCGACTGCGCTGCACGTGCTGATCGCATCCGCGATGTACGCGCTGTTCGATGCGACTCAGGTGATCGCCAACGCCGTCGCGTTCGTCTGCGCGACGGCGTTCTCGTATCTCGCGAACACGCTGTGGAGCTTCTCGTCGACCGTGCGTTCGCGCAACCTGCTGCGCTATCTGACCGCCGCGCTGGCCGGCTTCGCCGAAACGATGCTGCTCGCCCGCACCGCCGAACTGCTCGACGTGCCTCGCGGCTGGGCCATCGTCGCGATCGCACTGCTGATCCCGCCGACCATGTTCGTGATGCACCGGTTGTGGACGTATCGGTGAAGCGTCGGCATCCGCTCGCACGCAACCGACATCCGTCGCACGCAACCGACATCCGTCGGCAGTGGGGTCAAAGCATTCACCGATTGGTCACGGAACCATCGCACCCGAGGCGAGCGACGCCTGTTAGCATGGTGCGTGGCCGACCAGAATCGGGACGCTGCCGGATTGATGTCGCGCGGCGTGGTGTTCTGTCGGTCAGTCGCTCCCCGTATCGGCCGTGCCGAGGCACGCCGACGCGGACGCTTCCCGCGGCACGCATCGTGCGCTGCCGCCCGCATTCGCCGTCCATCCAGCGGCCGGGCTCGCCGCATGCTGTCGCGCGAGCTGCCGGCACGAGATCCGTCCATGCCCAGGAAAAAATCCAGCCTCTGGCTGCGGCCGTTCGATCTGCTTTCCGCCGCGGCGACTACGCGCCCCAAAAGGAAGACGGCCAAACCGGCGCCGTCCACCCAGCGCGCGGCCACCGTCCGAACCACGCGTCGCGTGCGCGCGCCGGCGCCGCCCGCACGGACATCGCCACACCAGGCACCCGGCACGTGGCTGCGCTCGTTTCATTCCGCGCGCCCGACCGCCGGCCGCCTCGTCAACCATCTCGCCTACGCGCTGTACCTGCCCGCCGCTTCGGCGGCGAGTGACGGCATGCCCGTCGTCGTGATGCTGCACGGCTGCAAGCAGTCGGCCGAGTCGTTTGCCGCGGGCACGCGCATCTGCCGCATCGCCGAGCGCGCCGGGTTTGCCGTGCTGTTTCCCGAACAGGCGAAGACAGCCCATTCGCATCGCTGCTGGAACTGGCATGGCGATGCGTCGCAGTCGGAGGCCCCGGCGATCGCGTCACTGATCGACGCGATCGTGCGGGCGCGCGGGTTCGACCGCGACCGGATCTACCTGGCCGGCATGTCGGCCGGCGCGGGACTGGCGGCACGGCTGGCGATCGAGTCTCCCGATCTGTTCGCGGCCGTCGGCCTGCACTCCGGTCCGGCCATCGCGCCGCCCTTGTCGACGATGGCCGCGATGAGCCTGATGCGCCGCGGCCTGCGCGACGATCCGATAAGCGTCGTCGACGCCTGCGTCGACGTGGGTGCTTATCCGGGCATGCCCGCGCTCGTCGTGCATGGCGGACTCGATACGGTCGTCGCCGATCAAAACGCGCGGCAGCTCGGCGTCGCGTTCGCGCGGATCAATCGGCTCGTCGACGAACAGGGCGAACTGCGTGTCGGCGAGCAACATACCTACGCGCATGACGATGCCGATTACACCGACTATCTGCGCGGCGGCCGGCTGATCGTCCGGGTCTGCATCGTCCGCCGCCTGGCGCACGCGTGGAGCGGCGGCGATCCGCGCGAAGCGTTCCACTCCGCGACGGGGCCGGACGCGACTGCGATGTTCTGGAATTTCTTTCGCAGGCGGCGGCGCAAGCGGGTGCGGTGACGACGCGTCGCCTGTCGCTTATGCCCGTTGCTCGACTGCCGCCGCCGCGTCCGCGCTGCCTTCGGCGCGCCGGATCGGCAGTCGAACGCAGAACGTCGTGCCGCGCCCCGGCTCGCTCGTCACGTCGATCGCCCCGCGATGGCGCTCGACGATGCCGTGCGACACCGACAGCCCCAGCCCCGTGCCCTGCCCGACCGGCTTCGTCGTGAAGAACGGATCGAAGATCCGCCGAACGACGTCGGGCGTCATGCCGGTGCCGGTATCGCTGATCGCGATCGACACCTGTTCGCCGTCGCTCGACGTACGGATCGTGATCACGCCGCGCGCCGGAATCGCATGTGCCGCGTTGACGAGCAGGTTCATGAATACCTGGTTCAACTGCGACGGAAGACATTCGACCTGCGGCACGTCACCGTACTCCCGGACGATGTCGGCCTTGTACTTGAGTTCGTTGTGTACGACGTTGAGCGTGCTCTCGAGGCCCGCGTGGATATCCACCACGCTCCACTCGCCGCTGCCCGGCCGCGAGAAATCGCGCAGGTCCTGCACGATGCGGCGCACCCGCACCGCGCCGTCGATCGATTCGTCGATCAGCGTCACGATCTCGTCGCGCACGTAGTCCAGATCGGCCTCGCCGCGCATCGCCGTCAGCGCATCGCGCGTCGCCGGTTCCAGCTGCGTGAGTGCGGCGTCATGCGCGGCGATCACGTCGAGCAGGCTTCGCACCCACGTCCTGAGCGTATTGAGGTTCGCGCTGATGAAGCCGATCGGATTGTTGATCTCGTGCGCGACGCCGGCCGCGAGCTGGCCGATCGACGCGAGTTTTTCCGATTGCAGCAACTGCACGTGGGTTTCCTCGAGCGCCCGCAGCAGGCGCCGCTGTTCGTCCTTCTCCTGTTCGAGCCGACTCTGCGCCGCCCGGCGCTCGTCGATTTCGGTCGCCATGTTCTCGCGCGTGCGTTGCAGCATCGCCGTCGTCTGCTCGTAGCGCCGCAACGCCGTTTCGAGTTCCGCGGTCCGCAATCGCACCAGCCGTTCGAGCGTGTCCGTCATGCCGCGCAGAAAGGTCGTGCGCGCATCGAAGCGGCAGACGAGCAGCGTGACGATCAGCGTCGCCATCGTGAACAGCGCGATGGTGGTCGCGAGCCACGGCGCATCGATGCCGTTGGCGGCGCCGCAGCGCGCATCCGGCGCGAAATGCGCGGCCGCCATCGCGGTGTAGTGCATGCCCGTGATGGCGATGCCCATGATCAGCGCGGCGCCGATGCGTTGCGCGGTCGCATGGCGCGCTTGTTGCGCGCGCAACGTCTGCGCCATCCAGAGCGCGACGGTCGATGCGATCACCGCGACGCCGATCGACGCCGCGAACAGCGCGGGATCGTAGCGGATGCCGGGCGCCATGCGCATCGCGGCCATGCCCGTGTAATGCATGCCGACGATTCCGGCGCCCATCAGCACGCCGCCCGCCAGCAGGCGCCGGCGGCTCAACCGCGCGCGCGTGACGACGTTCAGCGCGAAATACGACACGAGCACCGCGATCGCCAGCGACGCGCCGGTATCCGGCAGCGCATAGCCGAGCGGAATCGGCAGCGACAGCGCCAGCATGCCGACGAAATGCATCGACCAGATTCCGGTGCCCATCGCGGCCGCGCCGCCGGCCAGCCACGCCCGCTTGAGCGTCGGGTTGTCGAGCAGCGAAATGAACGCGGCCAGGTCGAGCGCCGTATAGGACGCCAGCGTCGCGATGACGAGCGACAGCAGGACAAGCAGCAGGTTGTAGGTGCCATGCATGATCGAGCGCCCCAGTCGAAATGAACGCGTTGCGGCGACGCGCGACCGCTCGCGCGCCACGGCCCGGCCGTCCTGCGCAACGTCAGGCAGGCGACGTGCCGGCCGGCGCCTGCGTCGACGCGGCGGCGCCGGTCATCACGAGAATGTCGAACGTCGTGCCTTCGCGTGCCTCGAAACGGCGCACGAGCTCGATCTGGTGCGCCGACATCACGCTGCCCTTCGTCATCAACAGCACCCCGCGATGCGTGCGCAGATCGTCCGCGAGCTGCATCCCCTCGCGCAGTTGCTCGGACCGGATCTCCGCGACGGACGCCGCGATGCGCAGGCTTGCCGGATCCCGCATCAGTTCGATGAAGCGCGCGACGAGCAGCGGGTCGTAACGCACGCCGGCCTGAGAGTGCAGCACGTCGATCGCCTGCTCGACCGAATGCGGCGAACCGATCTCGCCGTTGCGCAACCCTTCGAAATCGCGCGCGATCGCGACGATCCGCGAGCCGAGCGGAATCGCGTCGCCCGCGAGCCCGTCCGGCGTGCCGCGTCCATTGAATCGCTCGTACTGGTGCAGCACGATCGACGCGACCTTGTGCAATTGCGCAACCGGCGTGAGCACCATCTGCGCACGCAGCGGGTGCTGCTGGAACAGGCTGTGTTCGTCCGTCGTCATCTTCACGAGCGGCTTGTGCAACAGCTCGTCGGGCAACGACAGCTTGCCGATGCCGTGCAGCAGTCCCGCGAAATACACGTCCTGCGCGTGCAGGCTGCTCATCCCCGCCGACAGCGCGAGACGGCGCGCGATCTCGCCGACGCGCATCGCATGCCCGCTCGCCGACCCGCAGCGCATCTCGATCATGCTCGCGCAGACCTGCACCATCGCGGTGAAACTGCTTTTCAGGTCGTGCTGCGCCGCTTCGAGAAACATCACGGTTTGCCCGAGCTCCTCGGTGCGCGCGCGAACCTGTGTTTCGAGTTCCGTATTGAAGCGGCGCAGCGTTTCGTTCTGCGCTTCGGTCAGCGCGGCCAGCCGCGCGGCCTCGCCCCGAAGGCGCCGCTGTTCGAGCGCCTGCTCGATGGTCATCAGCAGGTCATGATCGTCCCACGGCTTGTTCAGGTAGCGATACACGCCGCCTTCGTTGACGGCCTCCACGATCGACGCGATGTCGGAATAGCCGGTCAGCAGGATGCGCATCGTGTCCGGGTAAAGCGCGCGAGCGCGGGCGAGAAACGCCGCGCCGCTCAGGTTCGGCATGCGCATGTCCGACACGATCAGGTCGACTTCGGTCGACGCCAGGATGTCGAGCGCGGCCTCTCCGCTTTCGGCGGTCAGGATGGTGTAGCGCGCGGGCCGCAGCACGCGCTTGAGCGCGGACAGCACGCTCGGCTCGTCGTCGACCAGCAGGATCGACGGGGCGGCCGCGGGGATGTCGGATGCGGCCTCGGCGATCGTTTCGGGTGGTGCATCATTCGTTCCGTTTATCGCGGATGTCGTCATGGCTGTCCTCGGATTGTTTATCTTCACTACCTCTGTGACATCGGCTCGTGCCGCGTATTCCACATTAGGGAAAACGCTGACGCGGATGAGCCGATCAGCGGCACCCATCGCACGGTAGGCCGCGCGCGAGCCGGCCATCCGGAACACGTGATGCGGACTTCCGGTATCGTTGCGGGACGCGTCGATCATGGCGCGCCCTGTTGCATCATTCACCCCGCATGGAGCATTCATGATTCTGGAAATGGCATCGCTCGAAATCGATCCGTCGCTGGCCGAGCAATTTGAAGCGGCGGTTCGCCAGGCACTCCCGCTGTTCGCCCGCGCGCACGGCTGCGGCGGCGCCGAGCTGCACCTCGTGATCGAGCGCAGCGGCGGCTACCTGCTCGTCGTCAAATGGGACACCGTCGACGATCACATGGTGCGTTTCCGGCAATCGGACGACTTCCAGGCGTGGCGTCAGCTGGCCGGGCCGTTCTTCAAGAGCCCGCCGCAAGTCGTGCATACGGAAGTCGCGGTGAAGTAGTCGAGACGAAGCAACCGCAGCAACGAGCCAACCGATCCGTCACGGATGATGCTGCCTCGGCGCGCTGACCGTTCGCCGTTCCCGCACATCCGATTCCTTACGAGCCCTTTCATGACCGTCGACCCCTCCGTCCTCTCCGCATTCACCCCGACCGGCAAGCTGCGCGCGTCGATCAATCTCGGCAATCCGATCCTCGCGAACCGCGACCCAGCCACGGGCGAGCCGTTCGGCGTATCGATCGACCTCGCGCGTGCGTTTGCCGAGCGGCTGTCGGCCGAGCTCGAACTCGTCGTGTTCGACGCCGCCGGCAAGTCGGTGCAGGCGCTGACCGAAGAGCGCGCCGATTTCGGCTTCTTCGCGGTCGATCCGCTGCGCGGCGAAACGGTCGCGTTCACCGCACCGTACGTGCTGATCGAAGGCTTCTATCTGGTGCGCGACGATTCGCCGATCCGCGGCAACGCGGACGTCGACCAGCCGCACAACCGCGTGGCCGTCGGCAAGGGCAGCGCGTACGACCTGTTCCTCACGCGCGAACTGAAAGCCGCGCAGATCGTGCGCGCGCCGACATCGCAGGCCGTGGTGTCGACGTTCGTCGAGCAGCAGCTCGAAGTCGCGGCGGGCGTGAAGCAACAGCTCGAGGCCGACGCGGCGAAGACGACGGGCCTGCGCCTGCTCGACGAGCGCTTCATGGTGATCCGCCAGGCGATGGGCGTGCCGAAGAGCCGCGGCGAAGCGGCCGCCGCGTTGCTCGGCACGTTCGTCGAGGAGATGAAGGCGTCGGGCTTCGTCGCGGATTCGCTGCGGCGGCATGGAATCGTCGGTGCGTCGGTCGCACCGCGTGCCTGATCGACGCACACGTGAAGTCATCGTCACGATGCCGGCGCGTCAGATCGGCGCTGGCAGTCGCCCCCAGCGCCACTTCGTGCTCGACACGTCGCTCGCGCGGCTGAACGTCGTCATCGACGGGATCCGGCGCGGCACGGTGTGTCGCCAACGGCCGCCGGCGCGCACGTTCATCACGCTGCGCGGTGTCCCGCCGCCGTTGTGCCGGCAGGCGATCGAGGTGAGGCCATCGTGGGCTGCGCGGGCGACGAGGACGCTGCGGCGCCCGACCCGGCCGGCGGCGTCGGCGCGGGAGCGGTAGCAGGAGCAGACGCCGAATTCGGCGACGAGGCTGAAGAGGCTGAAGAGGCCGACGAGCCCGGCTGGCTCGCGTGCGCGCCTCCTGCCGAACCCGACGCCGCGGAACCCGAAGCCGCAGGACCGACGGGCGGCGGCGCGCGCAGCCCGCCGTCCAGCGAGGTCCGGCGCGCGGCCGTGTCGGCCTGTTCGGCGCTGCGCTGGGCGGTGCGATCGGCGGACAGACGCGCCGCTTCGGCATCCGGATTGATCGTGTTGACACGGATGCGTTCGATGTCGCCCACGCCCGCCAGCCGGTTCAACGGTACGTAGTCGGTACGAAACACCAGTTCGACGCCGCTGCTCAAGTTGACGTCGGCATGCGAACTCTCGGTCGTCTGGGTTCGGTCGGTCGACACGTAGCCGATCGTGCTCTGCACATTGGCCTCCGCGCCCCACGGCCCGAAGCGGGCGCCCCCGCTCACCCCCACCGTGTTGCGCGTGTCGAATTGCGAGCCACGGTCGTTGGCGGCGGCGCTGCTCGCGTCGATATGAAAATTCATCGCGGCGTTGAGCCGTCCGCTCTCGATGACGATACGCTGCAACCCCATCTGCACCATTGTTGCGAGCAATTGCTGGCGGTTGCGGGCCAGCACCTGCTGGGCAAGCGGCACCAGGCGCTCGGGATCGGAGGCCGAAACCGCATCGCCCGGCCCCAATCCCAGCGCACTGCGCAGCGCGGCTTCGGCGGGCGGGGTCGCGCCCGGGCGCAACGCCAGCCGCGTCGCGGCATCGCGCTCGGCCTGCAGTTCCTGCTGGCGCTGGCGGCGCTCGTCCGGTGGCAGGCCTGCCAGTTCGTCCGCATCGTCCGCGGCCTCGTCGTCGCCGGTGACCTCGTAGGCGGTGGGGAAATGCTCGGCCAGCCACTGCCGCGCGCCGGCGATGCCGACGTTGCTGTCCGCGAAGCCTTCGGTGGTCTGCGCGACATTGCGGATCAGGTCGACGAACGCGGTCAGCTGCTGCTGGTTCGAATCGTTCATCGCCTTGAAGACGCCCGTGATCAGCTCGGTCACGAAGCGCGGGAACGACACCGCGTTGAGCACTGCCCGGGTCGTGCCGGCCATCCGGTCGATGGCGGTGCCCGAATACTCCGCGCCCGCGTTCTGCGCAACGGCCAGTGCCGTGCGGGGGCGCGCCGCGAGTTCGTGGTGGTCGAGCGCGAACGAGCCGATCCGTGCCAGTCCGGACGCAAGATCGCGGCGCATGGCCGGATCGAGCGCGCCGAAGCCCTGCTGCGCGGACAGCAGGTCGCGGACATGGTGTCGAACGTCGGGCCGCGGCACCGGCGAACGCGCAAGATGTGCGCTTGCCGCCATCTCAACTGCTCCGCCGCGTGGCATGCGGCCGGGATGGCGGCGGCACGTCCGCCGCCGTCGGTACCCGGATTGCGCCGCCCGTAGCGCGACGGCCTGAGCAGCGTGGTTTCATGTCAGGATCCGAGTGCCGCCCACGGGTTTCCCGGCGCGGCCGGGCGCGACGCCTGCGGCACGGCGCGGCCATCGTCCGGGACGGAACGCGCCGGGCCGTCGGGTTTCTCGCCAAGACTGAGCGTCGCCTCGATCCAGTCGGCGGCCGAGGCGATCACCGGATTGTCCGTGCTCAGCAGCGGCGACGCGGCGCCCAGCACGTCCGCGACGTCCGCCAGCCACGCGATCACGGTCATCCCCGCTTTGCCGCGCCGCACATAGGCGGCGGGCGAACGCGACGGCTGGCGCGCGAGCCGGTCGATGCCGGCGACCACGCCCCAGATGTCGCGCGCGGCGAAGCCTTGACGCAGGTCGGCATGGCCGAGGATCGCGAACGCGTCCCTGAGCATGCCGACGATCTCGCCGGCCATGAACGCGGTCACGCCGGTACAGGCGGCGCCGAGGTTCTGCGCGAGGGAGCGGGCGGCGTTGCGGACCCGCGCCTGCTGCCCGAGATCCCCGCGCGGGTCGGCGCCCGGCGTCTCGTCGAGCTTGTAGAGCGCCTCGCAAAGCTCGAGCATGCACTCCTCGAACGGAACATTGCGCTCGGCATCCGCCGCGGCCGGGCCGTACGCAGTCCCGAACAACCGCGAATAAAACGCAGCGCGTTCGCCGGCCGCCAGCTTTTCGGCGCGGTGGCACCACCAGTTGACGACCAGCGGCTCCGCGCCTCCGAGATCGACGCCGACGGCACCGCTCGCGGACAGGCCCGCGAGCGCCTCGACCGCGGGGATCACACCCGCGGACTCGAGGTCGGCCGCCAGATAGAGCGACGCGAGCGCCCGCAACTGCGCCTTGTCGACGCGTGCTGCAACGGGATCGGGGATCGCGATGTCGCCGAGTTCGTCGAGTGCGAACGCGAGGCCGTACGCGGTCGCACGCTCGACGAGCCGCTCCCCCGACCGGATGGCCGCCGCGAGTCCGGCATCCGCCGGCGGGACGATGAGCATGCGCGCCATGATTCAGTGCTGCCCGGCGGGCAAACCGGCGGCGGGGGCCGGTTTGTTGGGGTTGTACGGCGTCGAGTTGCCCTGGATCACCGACATCATCTCGGGCGTCGCCATCTTGTCGAGCGGCAGGTAGTCGCTCTTGAAGTTGACGCGCACCTCGCCCGAGAGCTTCGCTTTCACCTCGGCCTTCGATTCGCTCGTGTCGTCGAGCGCCGACCCGACGGTGGCCACATGTTCCTGCTGCCCCTCGAAGGCGGCGTCGGCGGAATACGGCGTATACCAGCTTCCGTAATGGGCGTTGAGCGATTCCTTGTATTTCTGGCTTTCGCGGTCGTGCATCGACGCTGTGTAGGTGCGTTTCGCGGTATCGCTCGCGCGCATGTCGAATACCACCTTGGCGTTGATCGACCCGTCGGTGACGACGATGCGATTGATGCCGAGCATGACCATCGACGACAGCAGCTGCTGGCGCTGCTTCGCCATCTGCAGGCGCGCCGCGGTGACGAGGCGCAGCTCGGATTTGTCGTCCGACAAGTCCGTCACCGGCGGATCGAGGTTGTAGTTCCGGCTGATCTCGGCAAGCCGCTGCTGCGCGTTGTCGCCCTGCGCCACCAGCCGCGTCGGAGCCGCCGCCGCAGCCGCACCGGCGCTGTCCGCGTCGAACGCGTCGGCGCCGTCCTGCGCCTGCACCGACAGCACGTCCGGGAACGAATCGGCAAGATAGTCGCGGCCGGCGCCCTCGCTGATGTTGTCGCTCATGAACTGGGCGGTGGTCTTGGCGACATTGGCAATCAGCTCGCCATACGCACGCATCTGCTCGATCGAGCTTTCCACGATCGCCTGGAACACATTCTTGATCAGCCCTCCTACGAACTTCGGGAAATCGACCTTCTGCACCATCTGGCCGAACTGCTCGACGCCCTGCTTCACCGCGCCGGCCTGGAAGTCCTTGCCGGCGAAGCCGGGATCCTGCGCGAGCTGGCGCTTGGTCGCGGTGACGGGATCGTCTGCCAGCGTCGCGGCGGCCAGCGCCGGCTGCGGCGGTGCGACGGGGTGCGCGAGCCCGGTGGGCGGCAGTTCGCCGTTCGCCTCGCGCTCCGCGATCTCGGCATGCACGCCGTTCGGATCGGCCAGGTAAGCGAGCACGCGCACCGTATCCGCGGCGATGCGGCGGCGCTCGTCGTCGGGCAGGTCGAGGAACGACGGAATCGCGGTCAGCAGGCGGCGTACCTCGGGCCGCGTCGCGTCGAACGCGGCGGCGCTCGTGGGCGGCCGCACCGGGTGAAGCGCGTCGGGAGAAGCGGGCGGGCGCATGGCTCAGTTTCCCTTGGCCGGCGCCGGCGCCGAAGCTGCCGCTGCGGCCGGTGCTGAAGTCGCAGCGGGTGCGGCCGCGGCCGGCGGCGTTTTCGGACCGGGCAGCACGTTGGGATCGGCCGGCGTCGCGTTGCCGGTGATGGTGGCGATCATCTGCGGCGTCGCCATCTTGTCGAGCGGCAGGTAGTCGCTCTTGAAATTGACGTCGACCGCGCCGGACATCTGGATCTTGGTCTGCATCGCCGCGTTGCTGGTTTCGGACGCGGCAGTCGACGCGGTGATGATCGGCTTGTTCTCGTATTCGTAGTCGCCCTTCGCGTAGTAGTCGGCGCTGTACTGGCGGCCGTTGTCCTTGTCGTTGCTGGAGTCGTACTTGCCGCCGCGATCGTAGGTGCCCTTGCCCGCGTAGGTCGACTGGACGTTGCCGTCCTTGTCGCGGGCGAGGTCGACGGCGGTGGCGCTGCGCTGCTTGGTGAGCGTGTCCTGCGCGCGCACGTCGTAGATGATCTTCGCCGAGATCTTGCCGTCGGTGACGACGATGCGGTTGATGCCCATCAGCACGATCGACGCCAGCATCTGCTGGCGCTGCTTGGCGAGCTGCATCTTGAAGCGGTTGACGATGGCCAGCTCGGAGGCCTCGTCCGACAGGTCGAAGGTATCGCCGTCGCCCATCTGCAGGCGGGCACGCACGGTCTTCGACGCCTCGTCGGGGTCGACTCCGTCGCGCACCTGCACGCGCGGGCTCGGCGTATCGCCGCTGTCGTCCATGCCGATCTCGAACAGGTCGGGAAACTGGCCGACCATATGATCGCGCGCCTGGTTCTCGGTCACATGTTCGTCGGCGAACTGGCCGAGCGATTTCGCCACCTGCGCGATCATTTCCTGATAGGCCTTCATCTGCTCGATCGAGCTGTGCGTGATCGACTGGAACACGCCGCTGATCAGGCTGGCGACGAATGTCGGAAACTTGACCTGGTTCAGCAGCTCGCCGGCGACCGCAGCGCCCTCGCGCGCGGCCGACGCGGTGAACTTGGACTTGCCGATGTCCTCGACTGCCTTGTTGTGGACATTGAAATCCTGCTCGTGCGCCGAATGATCCGTGTTGTCGTCGAGCGCGCGCGCCGTGGCGGTGCCCAGCCCGCCCGGGATTTCATGGCCGGCAAACCCTTCCGGCCGGGCCAGATAGTCGGCGATCAACGCGGTGTTGCGCGCGATGTCGCGGCGATCGGCGTCGGGCATCGCGTTGTATGCCTGCGACCGGGTCAGCATCTGCGCGACGCCGTGGCGCACTTCGTCGGCCGGCACCGGCGGCGTATGGCGCGGTGCGGCCGCAGCGGCTCGAGGCGGTGGCGCGATCGGCGTGAGACGGGCAGCTTGCGGGAACATGGCGACCTCGCGGGAAACGCGTGACGAAGCGATTCAGTTGGCCTGGGCAGGCGCGTCCACAGGCAGTTCGAACTCGACCGGGCGCAGGTAGAGACTTACCCGTGCCGGGCAGACCGCGTCCGTGCGCAGGCTGATGATCGAGAAGCGGCCCGGCCAATGCGCATCCTCCGGCGTGAACGCGCCCATCCATCGCTCGAGCGCCTGCAGCCCGCGCGGACGCTCGGCGAGCCCCATCGTCAGCAGGCTGAGGAACGCCGGCGGCACGTCGGGGATCGCCGAGAGCAGCACGTAGAGCTCGAAATCCGGCCCGTCCGGCCCGAGCCCGAACGCGAGCAACGCACCATGCGGCGGCAGGTCGAACCGCCCGCCGAGCACCAGCCCCAGAAGCTGCATGATGCCGGGAAGCCGATGGCCGATGCCGAGTGCATCCATGACCGGCTGCAGATCGGCGAGCCGCAGCGCCCGGGTGCACGCGAACGTGAGCCGCTGGCCGCCGAGATCGCGCTGGGCCGCCATCGTGGTAAAGAGCGGCTTGAGCCCGGGCACCATCCGCAGCGCGGCCTGGACGATGCCGGCCAGGTCGCGGGGCAGGTTCTCGATCGTGCCGGCGTCGCCGGGCAGCTCGTAGTACACCTTGGACGCATAGAGCCCGTCGCGGTCGTAGCTGGAGCCGAAGAACGCGCCGTAATCGAGGTTGCCGCCCGGCCGCGCGAAGCCCCGGAACGGCTCGCTCGCCTGGTCGAACCAGTGCAGCGCTTCGCGGCCGATGAAGTCCCGGATCAGCTTGCGCATTTCGCGGGTCGACTCGTCGCGCCGGTCGATCGCAGACGCCTCCGGCGGCAACGGCTCGATCGTGAAGCGCAGCTTGCCCGGCTGGCTTTCCGAGAAGCTGGGCTCGAACGGTACCGCCATCGGCATCAGGGCGTTGTCGCGGAACCGCAGATCGTCGGCGTCGTCGCCGAACGTGCGCAGGAACAGGTCGCGCGACGGCGCGAATGGATCGGCGGTGCCAAGGCTTCGCGCGGCGCTTCTCAGGCGTCGTTCGACCCGGGCGACGACCGGTTCGCGGGATGTGGTCATGGGCATGGCTCGGCTCCGGCAGGGTTCGGGAATGGCGCAGCGCACGCAACGCCGGTTTAGTGCGGACGGTTCGAGTAGTAGCTCGCCCCGTTATGCGTGCCGACGCCGTAGCCCGCCTTCACCGGCACGCCCGCACCCAGGCCGATGCCGGCGCCGATATCACCGACACCGTCCAGCATCTCGCGCGCCATCGCCGGGATCGGCACGGGCTTCGACGTCATCTGCGGCGCCTCGCGCGGCTGCGAGAACTGCTCGATCTGCGTATCGGTGGTCGCGGTATCGGCCAGCCACAGCTCGCACGCGTTGACCAGGTCGTAGTCGGTCGGGTCGACGGTCGACTTGTGGTTCGACGAGACGTCGGGGTTGGCGATCTGGTCGATGCTGAGCAGCGGGCCGGTCGCCTTGTTGACGCGATCGACGTTGTTGGCCAGCCACGCGGTGATGATCGTGCCGCAGGTCGCCAGCGTGCGATAGCGCGAGCTGGTGCGCGCGCCGCCCAGATCGTAGGTCGCGACCTGGTCGATCACCTGCCACATGTCCTTGGCGCCGTAGCAGCCGCGGATCTCGGGGTCTTGCAGCAGGTCGATCATGAACTTGACCTGCGACTGGATCTCGCGCGCGGCGTAATGCGCCATGCCGTAGCCATGCAACGACAGGTTGCCGGCGAGATCGCGGGCGGCCTTGCGCACCTGCTGGTGGTTGATCGGGTTCGGCACGCTCGCACGCAGCAACGAGTCGACTTCGGTCTGGCGCACGAACGACGAAACCGACGACACGAAACGGATCCACAAATCGTTGAATTCGCGGTTGCCGGCAGTATTCGGATCGCCGCCGGGCACGCCGAGCGTGATGGCCGCGAAGTTCTTGCGCTCCTGCTCGGAGATGCGGTTCGGCGTTTCGCGCCAGTAGCGATAGAGCAGCTTGCCCGCATTGCCCGGACCGATCGGCAGCGTGCCGTGCTGGAACTGCTCGACGATGCGGTCGACCACCTGGAACACCTTGAGCTCGTCGAACATCGCGGCAACGATCATCGGGCCCATCACGCGCACGTTGTCGGCGACGATGTTCGCGTCCTCCAGATCCTCGAGGTTCGGCAGGTCGATGCCGAGATCGGCGATCGCGTCCTCGCCGCCGATGTTCTGGACGGTGTTCAGCTCCTCGTTGATGCGGCGACGCAACTGCGGCTCGTCGACCTGGATCTTGCGCGCCTGCAGGCCGCGCATCACGCGCGCGAATTCGGTGGTGACCACCCCCGGCTGCTCGCCGCCGCGGCCGTCGGGATCGCCCTCGATGCACAGCAGCGCCAGCACCCGCTGCGCCAGCGCGCCATACGAATTGGCCTCGCCCACCGCCGCGAAAAACTGGCGGGTGAAGGTGTTCATCAGCACGTTGTCGTCGTCCGGCACGGTCTTGCCGCCGTCGACTTTCACGGGCGGCGGCGTGGCTCCGTCCACCGAGAGGATGCCCAGCACCAGCGCGACGAGCGTGATCGACGCGGGCTCGGGGTCCGCACCGTTCGCGCCATTGGCACCGCTCGCGTCGCCCGTGCCGAACACCAGCTGGCCGTTGATCTCGGAGAGCAATGGCGGGTTGACCAGCGACTTGCTGGCCAGCAGTTCGCGGGTGGAGACGAACAGCGGATCGCACACCTCCGGAACGCCGTCGGACGGCTTCGTGTCGTAGACGACCGCGAGGATGGCCTTGCACAGCGCGAGCTGCTCCCGCTCGGCGGCGACCGGCGGCCGCTTCAGCGACTCGAGCCGGTTGACGATATCGACCAGCCCGTCGCGTGCCCGGGTCTCGAGGTCGACGAGGTCGAGGAAGCGGACTTGATTGTTGACATGAAACATTTAACTTCTCCTTGAAATCCGGTCGGTTCGGGGGAGTGAACGGGATCCGGTGCGCAAGTCAGCCGTCGTCGGCACGGCCCTCCTTGCCCGTGCAACCGTCGTCGCCCGCCGCTTCATACGCGTCGATACGGCCGGACAGCCCCTGCAGCGCCGCCGCCGCGTCGAGAATGCCGGCGCCGCACCCGTCGGCCGCGCCGGGCGCGAACGGGCGCGCGGTGGCAACGAGCAGATCGCGCACCGTCGCGCCGTCGAGCGGATAGGCGCGGCGCTGCGCGTAAGCGACGAGCAGCGCGGCGGCCCCCGCGACGAACGGCGCGGCGAAACTGGTGCCGGTCGCAAGCTGATAAGCCTCGATGGCGCTCGTCAGCACCCGTTCGCCCGGTGCGCATAGCGCGACGTGCGGGCCGCGCGTCGAGAACGGGGTCGGCCGTCCGTCGTCGCCCACGGCGCCAACCGCGATCACCTGCGGGTAGGCGGCGGGCCAGTAGCGGGTCACGCTGCCGTTGTTGCCGCTCGCGGCAACGAGGATGCAGCCGCGCGCGGCGGCATACGCGACCGTGTCGGCATGCGGTTTCGGGCGGTTGGCGGCGATCGTCGCATCGTCGGTGCCGAAGCTCATGTTGATGATCTTCGCGCCGAGGTCGACCGCGAGCTTGAGCGCGCGATCGAGGTCGGCGATCGCGCCGAGCCCGATCGCATGCACCTTGCCCGGCAAGCGGGCTGCCGCCAGCGCGCGCATCGGCAGGATGCGGCAGTCGCCGCCGAGCCCGCGCGGCATCGCCACGCCCTCCGCGGCGATGATGCCCGCGCAGCCCATGCCGTGACCGACGAAGCGGTCCTCGGGAAAATCGCCGCGATGACCGTGACCGCTCAGCAGTTGCACGCCCGGCGACAGATCGCCGGGCTCCAGCCGCACCGTATCGGCGCCCGCGCGAAATGCATGGGCGAATTCGGGATGCTGGCGAGCGATGCCGCTGTCGATGAGACCGACCGTGACGCCGCTGTCGCCCGGCTCGATCGCGTGCGCCTCGGCCATGCGCACCAGCGCGCGCGCATCCTGCGCAAACCGCGCGGCCGGCGGCACGGGTGCCAAGCGGCCGGGCGCGTCCATCGGGACCGTCGCCACGTAGTTGGGCGTCACGCTTTCCACGGTCGCGAGCTGGGCGAGCGAGTCGCACAGCTCGCCGATCGGCGTGCCGGCCGGCACGCGCAACAGCAGCGTGCGGGCCATGCCGGTCATCTGTTCGATCGCGTCGTATCCGAGGTGCGCGTGCCCGGGCACCCAGCGCCCGGCTGCCGCGCTGAACGGGCGCACCGCGAGAAAGCGCCCGGCGAACGCGACCACGATGCGGTCGACCGGGCCGCCGTCGATGCATTGCGCGGCGGCCAGCGCGCCGCGCGTCACGTCGCGGATCGACGGCACGTGCTCGGGCGCTTCGCCGAGCGCCAGCTTGACGAGCAGGCTGGTCGGCAGGCTGAACTGACGCTCGCCGGGCGATGCCCAGGGCGTGCCGAGTGCATGGATCGTCATGGCCGCGCCTCCTCCTGACCGGGAACGGCGGCCAGCGTCATGGGCCTGGCCGCGGGCGCCGGCGGCGGCGCGAATGCGCTCAGGTCGAACGCCAGCGCGGCCGCATGCCGGCTCGTCGGCGAGACGGCGAGTTCGCCGGCCCACTGGTCACGACCGGGCGCGAGCAGCAGCTCGTCGTCCGTCGATTGCAGCACCGCGACCGGGCGATTGCCGATCCGCACCAGCGGCGCGTGCGTGCCGTTGACGAGGTTGCGCCCGATCACGCGCAGCAGCGGCGACGCATCGGGCTGCGCATCGGTGGCGGGCGCCACGGGCTCGACCCGCTCGACACTCGGCGCGGACGCCCGGTCGAGCGCCCGGCGCAGCCGGTCCACGGACAGGTTGGTGACGCGACCGATCGCATGCACCATGTCGCGCTGCTCGGCCTGCCGAAATTGCCGGACCGTGCGCACGCCGGCCCATTCCAGCCGTTTGCGGTCCTCGGCCGAGAGCTCGTCGCCCAGCGCGTCGAGCGGCTGGTCCTTGCTGTCCTCGGAAAGCGCGATCGCGTTCTCCTCGATCGCCGGCCGCGTGATGGTCGTGAAGACGAGATGGAACGTGCTGCTGTCGGTGTCGCCCGGGCCGGCGGGGCGAATCCAAACCTCGCTTTCGACGAATTCGACATGGGCACGCAAGTCGAGGTTGACGTCCTTGATCGCGAAGGTCAGCGGCAGGTTGAGGTTGCGTGCCTTGATCGCCATCGCCGCCTGCGCGTTGTCGAGCTGGCTCTGCACGGCCTGGATGAAATCCTCGAGGCGCAGGCTGGCGTTGCTGTTCATTGCCCCGCTCCGTCGACCGGCACGGCTTCGAGGACGATCGCGAGCCGCGCCGGCTCCGGATCGAAGGCCGTGCGGGTCAGGAACTGCGGCAGGTCGCCGACCAGCTCGATGCCGTCGGTGCCCCGCGCGACGCGAAGGTCGAGCGGCAGCTCCATGGCCACCGAGCGCACCCGCAACCCCTGCGCCGCGCTCGCGCCCAGCTGTTCGGCAACGTCGGCGAACGCGCCCAGCGTCTCGCCCAGCGGCCGCGGCGAAATCATGTCGGTTCTCCCCGGGCGGATACGGGTGCAGCCGGGGCCGCCGGGGTCACCGGCGCGGTGGACGAGGCGGGCACCGCTGGCACCGCCGGTACCGCCGCAGGCGCATGCGTCGCGACCGAAGCGGGCGCTGCGACCGGTGCTGCGGGCTGGGCGCCCGTTGCCGCCGGCGGCGCGATCCGCGCCGCGGGCCGGCTGTGGCGCTCCAGCAGATTGCGCGACGCCTCGTCGACGAAACGGTCGAGCGGCAGCGTCTCCGATGCGAAATTGATGCTCACCTTCCCGGTCAGTGTCGCCTTGAGATCGGTGTCGGTCTGCGCATTGACCGCAACGGTCGAGACCGTGGTGACGACATCGCCCGACGTTCCGCGTCCGCCCCAGGTCGTCTGTCCCGACGACGGGTCGTTCGACGTCGCATACTGCACGGCGGCCCGGTCGCGCGCCTTGGCCTGGAAATTGAGACTGGCCGCGATCGTGCCGTCCTTGACCACGACCCGCTGCATGCCCAGCAGCACCATCGTCGACAGCGTCGACAGCCGATGCTGCGCGACGCGCTCGCGGGCGCGGGGCAGCACCACCGATTCGAGCGTCTGGGTGTCGAACGCGCCGTCGGCCGCACCGAAATCGGTGAGCCACGCGGGCGCGGGGGTCGTGTCGTCGTCGCCTGGCCGGGCTACCGGCGCGAGGCGGTATTCGCCGCCGTCCTGCACCAGCGTCACGTCGTGCGGATATTGCTCGACCAGCCACGCGCGCGCCTGTCCGTCGGTCACGTTCTCCTGCGTGAACTGGTCCAGCGGCTTGGCCACCGCGCCGACCAGGTCGGCGAAACTCTCCACTTGCTTGATCGAGCTGTCGACGATCGCATCGTACGTGCCATGCACCAGGCTCGCGACGAAGGTCGGAAAGTCGATCGCATCGGCCAGCGCCGCCGCACGCCGGCCGATGGCGTCCGTCGCCTTCTCCTTGGGCGGCGCCGACGCGCCCGGGGCGCCGGACACCCCGCCGCCGGCCGGCGCCGCTTGCGGCAGCGCGCCGTCCTGCCTGCCCGGGTCGCTCGATCCGGAGCCGTCGACGATCTCGCGACCGAACGCGTCGCGAGCAAGTGCCACCGCGGGCGTTACCGCGCCGCGTGGTGGCGGAGGGGGGATGAGGCGGGTCATCGCGCGTGTCCCTCGAGGGTCAGGCAGGTTGCGGTTCGCGCGGCGCGGGCTGCGTGCCGCTTGCCGGAAGCGGCGGCGCGCCGTCGGCGCCGTGCACGGTCTGGTAGCGGCCGTCGCCGTTCAGCGCCACCTCCGTCACCCCGACCTGATCCTCCTCGCCGGCATGCCGGAACGTGGTGGTGATGCGCAGCTTGACACTCGCCCGCTCGGGGGTTCCCGTACCGCGGCCGATATCGGCGCGCACGAACGCGGTCCAGCCGTCGAGCATCTGCCCCTGGTCCGCGGCAATCGTCACGTCGCCGACCGCTCCGTCCTGCCACGCCCAGTCGATCGACACCGGCGCCGACGTGCGGCCGCTCGGCCCGTCGATGTACGGCCAGTCGTCGAGCGTGATGCGCTGGCCCTGCACGCGCGGCTGCCCCGCGCCACCCGCCAGCGCATTGGCGGGCTGGACCAGCCCCGCCAGCTGCGCGAGATCGTAGCTGCGCCCGTCGCGGCTCTCGGTACGCCGGGTCAGGGTCACGCCGAAGCCGAATTCGCCGCCCGCGGCCGGCGGCTCGATGCCGAGCGCGTAGCCTGCGCCCGCCGCGCTGCCGCGATTGATCGTGTGGCCGAACGTGCCGCCCGAATGCATGAGCTGGATTACGCCGATGCCGGCCGCCGCCTCGTATTCGGACACGAAATCCTCGTAGGTCATGATGTAGCGGCTGCCGGTCGCATGGGTCGGCGGCAGGGTCCGCGCGCCGGGATGGCCCGGCGTGCCGACCACGCGGTCCAGCGGATCGGTGATCCGCACGAAATACGCGTCGCCGCTGCGATACATGCCCGTCACCACCACCGCATGGAAGAAGTTGACCGGCGCACGCACGACTTCGGCGACCCAGATCGGCCCGTTCGCCTCCAGCAGCCGCCGAAAGCCTTCGGGCGCGAAGCACGCGTTGGGCTCGACCGTGAGGGTCGACGCACCGGCGAACCCCGCGACCTCGGCCGGCGCCAGGCCGTCCCGCATCTGGCGCTCGAGGCTGATGCAGCGCGCCAGCAGCGCCGGATCGACGCTTTGGTTGTCGCGCCAGCCGAGCACCATCGATGCGGCCGTCGCCCAGCACCCCATGTCGGTGGGCTGCGGGGTCATCTGCACGTCGTCCCAGTTGACCGTCCAGTCGTCGGCCCCCAGCGCGCGCGCGGCGCCCGGCGCGACCGCCAGCGCCTGACTCACGCCGAAGAAGCCGCGGCTCGGGATCGGCGCCTTCAGGTGGCCGACGTATGCGAGCGTTCCAGGAGCCATCGTGCCGGTCGACAGGCTGGCGAGATCGCCCGGCGGCACCCAGTGAGGCGGCACGGTGACGATCGGCCTGCCTGCGTCCTGGAAGGACTGGGCGACCAATTGCGAGCAGAAGAAGTTGTCGGTGTCGGCGCCGTCTCCGAGTTCGATGCGGCCGACGAAGCGGCGGCAGCGCTCCGCCGCGTCGCCCGACAGCAGGTCGCACGCGCGGCGGTCGATCAGATAGCTCCCGCAGCGGACCAGCCCGACGTAGTTGAAACCGCGATCGAGGTAGCGCGCGGCGGCATCGGCGACCTGCCGCTGCTGCGTATCGGTCAGGCCCGGCACCCGAAACGCGACCGCGAGGCGCGCATCGGCCAGCGCATCCGCGAGCGGGCGCAGCTGGACCCCGCCGGGAATCGCCTCGATCACCTGCCCGCCCTGGCCGACGTAGAGCATCGCGTGGCTGACCTCGGCGCCGGAGCCGGCACGAATGACGCCGGAGCCGGGATTGCCGGTGGTGCTGAGAATGATGTCGCCGATCTCCAGTGCATCGGTGCCGATCGACAGGCCGCCGACGCCGGGATCGAGCGGAATGTCGTCGCCGAGGCCGCGGGCGGCGAGCCACAGAGCCTGGCCGGCCGCTTGCGGCTGGCAGGTGCGGCTGTTGACCAGCCGCATGAAGTAGTCCCAGTCCCAGTTGCCGTCGGGGCAGGCGGTATGGCCGGTCGAGGTGTCGGCCTCGCGATGGCCCATGATCGTCGTGCGATTGATCGGCAGTTGATACTTGTCGCATAGCGACGCGACCAGCGCGGCCGAGGTTTCGTACTGGATCTGGGTCGGCGCCAGCGCGTCGAAATGCTGGACGGTGCCGTTGCGACGCGGGTAGTCGGCGCCGCCGCGCTTCACCGCAATGTGTTCGATGCCGATGCTGCGCTGGTTCGAGCCCTTGCAGTGCCACGCCGTGTCGGCCTCGGAGACGAACTGGACGACTTCGCCCTCCTGCCCGACCAGATAATGCGAACTCACCTTGGACGCGGCATTAGTGAAGGTATTCACCACCCGCTGGACGGTGGGTACGTCGGCGATGTGGATGATGATGCGGTCGATCGTCTTGCTGCCGCGCCCCTCGTCGAAATTCGGGCTGGCCGCGGTGCGCGTGACGAGGCTGTTCTCGCGCGCGCCCAGCGCGAGCGCGCTGGCCGTCGCGGGCGGCTCGGCGGCCGCATCGTCGTCGCTGTACGGCGGCGCATCGATGCCGTAGGCCTCCGGGTCGTCGCTCAGGGCGTGCGACCACGCGAGCGACGACGAGGTGGCAATCGTGCCCGCCGCGGCGCGCGAAACACCGACGAAGATACTCACCGGGCTGCCGACGCTGACGCCGGCCGACAGCGTGACGCCGACGAATTCGCCGCGGGCGTTGAACAGCGCCGAAATGCCGCCAGCCGCGCTTTCGCCGACCATCACGCCGGCGGTCGTGCCGGTGCCCGAGAAATCGTCGATATGACCGCGCAGCAGGCTGATCTGGCCGGTGAGGCTCGCCGACACGATGTAGCCAAAGTCGAGCTCGCCCGACACGAACACGCCGATGTCGTCGCCATTGGCGTCGAAGATGACGCCGACCGCGCCCTCGGCCCCGGATTCCATCCCGGCGCCCGCGCCCGCGCCGATCGACACCGACAGGCCGTTGCGCATCGCGACCGGCAACAGCAGCATCAGCGACGCGGTGGCCGGATTCGCGCTCAGGATCGCGCGCAGCGCGGCCCGCTCGACGGTCGATAGCTTGCGCGGCCGCGGCCAGGTGAAACTGCGTCGCTCGCCAGCGATGCGGAATTCGACATCGTCGCTCATCCCCTGCGAGACGGGCGCCGGCGCGGCGGCGGACGCCGGGTGCGCGGCCGGCACCGGTGCCGTTGCGGGGGGCTTCGCCGCGACAGGCGTTGCGGCATTCAGCGGCGGAAGCGGACCGAAGCCGTCGTCGTAGTGAACATCATGATGCGGCGCAACGGGTTCGACGGCCGGCTGCGGCGCGGCGGAGACGGCTCCCGGCGCGGCAGGCGCCGGTACGGCGGTCGCGCCCGGCCGGCTGCCGTCGCCCGCCCAGTTCAACATCGGACTCCTGACGGCGGCGCCACCGCGCGTCGGAAACACGCGGACCCTGCGCAACCCGCGATCGCTGAGCCCCGACAGCGACACGTAAGGGCTGTCGGCATTCGGCAACACGTCGATCGTCCACGCGTCGGCATCGGGCGACGCGGCGGTGGCGAGACCGAACCACAGGCGGTTAGCGCCCACGAAGCGAGCCAGCACCGCCGGCGGCACCATGAACACCGCTTCGCCGCGCGGGATCGCCAGCAGGCCGTCCTCGCGGCTGGTGTAGAACGTCGACGAGGTGCGCCCGTCCTTGCGCGTGAACAGCGCGGGATCGGTGGCGATCACCAGTTCCGCGACGCACGGCGCGTGGCCGACGCGAATCGTGAAGCCCAGCATCGGGAAACGGTCGGTCAGGACCATGCGGTTGGGATGGAGTTGCGCTGCCATGTCGTGTCCTCAGCTCTGGTTTTGATCGGGCTCGTCGCGACGGCCGCCGAGCATCGGCTTGCTGCGCGCATCGATCGCGCGCCGCTCGAATTCCTGCGGGGGAAGAATCGCCAGATCCGTTTCCGGTTCGCCGATGTCGGGGATTGCGTGGTGGGCCGCCTCGAACTGGGCGATCGCGCTCGCCAGCAGTTGCGCGAGCAGCTTGGCGTGCACCGGGCTGACCGCGACGCGGCTCATCAACTGGACGTTGCCGGTCTGCGGCTCGACCTGTCCGGCATCGATCAGGAACTCGAACGCGTTGTGCCCGACCTCGAAATAGTTTGCATAGCTGGCGAGCAGCGGCCGTGGCGGGCCGGCCGGCTGCGCCGGTTCCGGCGGGGCGTCCTGGAGTGGCTCGATGACGTGCACGACGGCCTCCTTGCATGGCGACGGGCGGTCTGTCCGTGTTGCTTCGCAAGGAGCGGGCCAACGCGTGTGCGCTGACGCAAGCGCATGATTTGCCGTGAAATTTCCCGACCGGAGCGGGATTCGCGAAAGCTGCGGGGCTGTACCATGTGACAGCCCGGCTGTCACACCGAGGCAGTGTTGCCGGCGTCCAGGTTGTACTTGGCCAGCTTGCGGTACAGCGTCATGCGCGACCAGTTCATCTGGCGCGCCGCTTCCATCTTGTTCCAGTTGGTCTGGCGCAGTACCGAGACCAGTCGCTCGCGCTCGTGCTCACCGGCCGAAAAGTCCTGCAGGAAGAGGCGGCGGAATGCCGGCGGCAGGTCGCCCAGCCCGAACGGACGCCCTTCCGGCGCATCGACGAACAACGCCTCGACCAGGTTGCGCAGCTCACGCACGTTGCCCGGCCACCGGTAGTGCCGCATGCACTCGAGCAGCGCCGGATCGGGCCGCCCCACCCGCATCGCGCGCCGCTCGTTATGTTCGGCGACGAAGTGATCGACGATCGACGCGATGTCCTCCGGCCGCTCCCGCAGCGGCGGTATCTCGATGCGCGCGACGTTCAACCGATAGAACAGGTCGGCGCGGAAACGGCGTTCCGCGACCAGGTCCTCCAGACTTTCGTTGCTGGCGGCCACGATCCGGACATCGACCGGGCGCCGGCGCAGCGAGCCAACCGGCGTCACCGTGCGGTCCTCGAGCAGGCGCAGCAGCTTGGCCTGAACGGCGGGCGGCATCTCGCTGATTTCGTCGAGGAACAGCGTGCCGCCGTCGGCCTCGACGAAGCGGCCGGGAAACGCGTTCTGGGCGCTGGTGAAGGCGCCGCGCTCGTGACCGAACATCTCGGACTCGAACAGGCTGTCGGGCACCGCGGCGCAGTTCACCGCGATGAACGGCTTGTCGGTCCGGGTGCTGAGGCGGTGGACGGCGGTGGCGACACGCTCCTTGCCAGTGCCGGTTTCACCGGTCACGAGCACCGTCGTATCGGTCTGCGCGACCTTCGCCAGATAGCGGCGCAGGTCGGCGATCGCCGGGCTCGAGCCGTGCAGCCCGAGTGACGTCGCGTGAATGCCTGCGGTCGTGCTCATGCGCGCGCCGTTCGGCTAGCAAACCGTTGACGGATGACGCGCAACCCCGAATTTCATCGCCACTTCCCCCGCTGGATGTTGAGGAACAAGGCAAGCATCCTCTATGGCGATTGTCGGCACGCGTTTAATTAGTACTGTGATGCGTGTTGAATGGATGAGCCGCGTGTCTCGGCGCCGGCCGATAATCAGTGTAGTTTCAATATCGAGCTTCGTACAACCTGCCGACGGGCGATGTCTGCGCGCGACCGGCCGGCCGCCGGTGCGAGGGCGAGCCGATCGACGCGGGCATGCTCGGGCGCAATGGCGAATGTGTCATTTCATGCATGTTCATCGTTCCGTCCGCAATCAGCATGACGAACGAAAGACCGATCGCGGCATTGGTGAATGCGTATCGTTCACGCGGCAGGACATCGCACGCCGCATCCGCGGCAGCCGAACGCGGCGACTGGCCGTCCGCGCACTGGCTCGCGGACTGAGCCCGCGCGTCCCGCGCATCCCGCCCGTCACGACGGCGCGGATTCGCCCTCGCGCAACGTGATGCCCGTCCACGCGCCACTCGCGACCAGTTCGCCGATCAGCTCGACGATCGTTTGCCGCGGCACGCTCGGCTTCGTCACTGTCGAGCACTTGATCGAATCCGCGGGCGAAATCGCGATCCGCGAGGAACACGACATCGTCTATCGCGGCCCGGCCGCGCCTCAGCCGAAGGCCGCACCCGACGATGCGCAATGGCAGCGCGACATCACGCCGGATGAAGTCATGCTGTTCCACTATTACGCGCTGACCTTCAACGGGCATCGCATTCACTACGACCGCACCTACGTGCGCGACGTCGAAGGCTATCCGGACCTCGCCGTGCACGGCCCACTGATCGCGACGCTGCTGCTCGAACTCGTGACGCGCGCGCTGTCCGGCGCGACGATCGTCGAATACGCCTATCGCGCGGCACGGCCGACTTTCCTCGGCAACACCTTCAGCGTGTGCGGCCGCCTCGCCGACCACGTCCTCGAGCGCGATCCTCGCCTGACATTACGGGATCCGAAACATGAATCATGCCGACGCGTCCCAGGACATTCGCGAAGCCGCTCGCGACATGTGTGGCGAGTTTCCCGCCGAATATTTCCGCAAGATCGACGCGGAACGCGGCTATCCCGAAGCGTTCGTCGGCACGCTGACGAAAGCTGGCTGGCTCGCCGCACTGATTCCGCAGGAATACGGCGGCTCGGGCCTCGGCCTGACCGAGGCATCAGCGATCATGGAGGAAATCAACCGCGCGGGCGGCAATTCCGGCGCGTGTCACGGCCAGGTGTACAACATGGGCACGCTGCTGCGCCATGCTTCGGTTGAGGCCGCGAGCCTGATGCGCTTCGAGGCCGAGCGCCGGTTCGACGCGCGTGAGCCATGCGGCGCGCAGGCGAACATGGCGAAGCTGCTCGCCGCCGCCATCGCGGCGGGCATGTATGCGTTCACGAACATCCTCGCCGCGCTCATCGAACGCAGCCGCACCGGACGCGGCCGGCACATCGATGTATCGATGCTCGAAAGCATGGTCGAGTGGATGAGCTATCCGCCCTACTACGCGGTCGACGGATAGCCACCGCCGCGGCAAGCCGGCGCATCGCACGCGACGATCTTTCCGTACGGTCCGTTCACGGCCGGCGACGGGAAGACCGTGCTGCTCGGGCTGCAGAACGAGCGCGAATGGAAGCGCTTTTGCGAGACCGTGATCCGCATGCCCGAGTTGGCGGCCGACGAGCGCTTCGGGTCGAACAGCCGCCGCGCCCCGAATCGTGACGAACTCGCGGCCGTCATCGTCCGCGCGTTCTCGACGCTGACGGCCGCCGACGTGATCGACGGCTCGAGCAAGCCGGCATCGCGAACGCGCGAATGAACGACATGCACGGCGTCTGGACGCACGAACAGCTCGCCGCGCACATTGCTGGACCCGCGTTGATACGCCTGCTGGCGAGATCCCTGCCCTGTTGCCGCCCGGTTTCGCACCGAGCGATGAGCCACGCATGGATCCGGTGCCGGCGCTCGGCCAGCATACCGATGCCGTGCCGCGCGAACTCGGCTATGCCGATGAAAAGACTCACACGTTGCACGTCACCGGTGCGGTCTGACCGGGCCTTTCCGCGCTGAGCGAAACGCGCCCTTCATCGTCATATCGAAGCGCGCGACGCTCGGCGTCCCGTGCGTCGCGATCGGGCTGCCGCGTGTCGAAACGCGGCAGCAGGCGCTTGAGGAAGTCGCGCCGGGGGCGCGCGACGCGGATGGCGCGGCGGTGAACCCTGGCGTCACGCGGGCCTGGTTACCGGCGTACCGGCCGCGACGGACATTCAATGTTCGCGGTCAGGCGGCAGCAGCGAGCCGACGCGCGAAGGGTTCGAGAAAATGGGTTCAGTGTGGATTTCCGCTGATGTGTTGTTCGCTCCATCTACAGCGCACTCGCACGATGACCGACTGCACTGAAGCGTGATCGCGTGTAACCACGTACGCGCGCACAGGTACCACGCTGCCGATGGTGACATAAAATAGAACGTACTCCAGACTGAAAAAGGGGGCCGACATGAGGCGCCTCTATTTCCTCGTACCCGACACGCGGATGGCCAAGGCGGTCGTGGATGACTTGCTCCGCGCGCGCATTATCTGGCGCCATATCCACGTCCTCGCCGATCACAGTGTCACGCTTGATGAGTTACCCGAAGCGTCTTTGCTGCAGAGCAGCGATGTCGTGCATGCGCTCGAGCGTGGTGTCGCACTCGGCGGCGCGACGGGCGCGCTCATCGGTCTCGTCGCGCTCGTATACCCCCCTGCAGAGCTCGTGATCGCGGGCGGCGCCGTCGTCGCATTGACGATGGTGGGAGCGGGCTTCGGCGCGTGGACGGCCGGGATGATCGGCATCGCCGAGCCGAACGCGCGACTCGAGCGGTTTCGTGAAGCGATCAAGGAAGGCCAGATCCTGATCATGGCCGACGTGCCGGCATTGCGAGAGCAGGAAATCGAGCAGATGATCGCGCGACATTTTCCGAATGCGGATCTGGAAGGCGGCGAACCCACGTCACCGGTTTTCCCCTGACACCCGAAAACCGGCCTGCCTGAGTGCTGAGGTTGATCCTTCAGCAAGGAGGTTCTATGGAACTGCACATTCAATCACACCATTGGCAACGGCGCATGCCGGACTGGCTCGCCGCTGCCGTAGCCGGTCTTGCGGGTGGCGCCCTGGTGATCGTGCTCGAATTCTTCTGGTCGACCATGGTGCTCGATGAAAGCCCGTGGCAACCGACCCACAAGATCGCGGCAATGGTGATGGGCCGCGGTGCGCTCGAACAGATGTCGGTGTTCAGCTTCAGCATCGTGGGAATGGCGCTGCTGCTGCACTATGTGCTCGGCGCCATCATGGGGATGATCCTCGCCGCGATCATGGCCCCGTTCCGCTTCGATTCGAGCGTCGGCATGGAGGCCGTCATCGGCCTGGCTTTCGGGATCGTCGCGTACGTATGGAACTTCTACGTGATGACCGCCGTGTTCCCGTGGTTCATCTCGGAGCGGGGATCCGGACCCTTGTTGGCCAACCTGCTGTTCGGTGTGGTGACCGCCGTTGTCTACGGCATGCTCGAACGGCGCAAACAGAACGCGATGCACTGACACGCCGGTTCGTCGCGCCGCGCGAGACGGCCGCCTCGACAATCCATGCAGAAGGCGGCCGTTTTGCTCGTCGTCGCGGCGGGCGGCATCGTCTGTCGTGCGATGCATCCGGGTATGGGAGCGTGCTTCCCCCCTTGCGCTGCCTTGCACGATGCAAAGGCGCGGACTACCTTTTCTTTAGAGCCGCCGACGACGCTTGGCGAATCGGTCTGGGTGGACTGCCGGCAAAATGTAATACGAAATCCGGCAAGGCGGCACGACGGTGCCAGGAGCGCGGGTTGGCGGCTCCGGCGAGTGAGGCGCGGCGAGGCGGCCCATGGCGCTTGCGATTGCCCTGATCGTGATCATCGCATTGGCGGTGGGGTTTCACTTTGCCAGTCCCTGGTGGATCACGCCGATCGCGTCGAACTGGGTGCGCATGGACGACATGCTGACGATCACGCTCGTCATCACCGGCGCATTCTTCATCGCGATCAACCTGTTCATCGCGATCGCACTGATCCGCTACCGCCACCGCGGCGGGCATCGCGCGGCCTACGAGCCGCACAACCGGCGGCTGGAATGGTGGCTGATCGGCCTGACCGCCGTCGGCGTGGCGGCGTTGCTGGCACCCGGTCTCTTCGTCTACGCGGACTACATCCGGCCGCCACGCAACGTCCTGCAGATGGAAGTGCTCGGCCGGCAATGGCAATGGCGCTTCCGCTTCGCCGGCACCGGCGGCAAGCTGGGCACGACGGACGCGCGCTACGTCAGCAACGACAACCCGTTCGGCCTGAACCCCGCCGACCCCAACGGCCGCGACAACTACCTGATCGAGACGCCCGAGGTCCACCTCCCGCTGAACCGGCCGATCCAGGTTCTGACACGGTCGCTCGACGTACTGCACGACTTCTATGTGCCGCCGTTCCGTGCGCGCATGAACATGGTGCCCGGCATGGTGACGACCTTCTGGTTCACACCGACCAAGGCGGGACGTTACGACATCCTGTGCGCGCAGCTGTGCGGCATCGGGCACTCGAACATGCGCGGCGTGGTGGTGGTGGAAGACGAAGCATCGTTCTCGCGATGGCTGGCGCAGCAGACCACCTTCGCGCAGCGGCAGCAGGCCGGCGTGCAGGCCGCTGCCGCCACAGCAGGCGGCAGCGCCCAGGCGCTCGCCGACCAGGGCAAGGCGCTCGCGGCAGCCAAGGGCTGTTTCGCGTGCCATACCGTGGACGGCAGTCCGCGCGTGGGCCCGACCTGGAAGGGCCTGTACGGCAAGACCGAAACGATGGCCGACGGCAGCACCGCGAAGGTGGACGAAGCCTATCTGCGCGCGTTCATCCGCAACCCGACGGCCCGCGTCGTGAAGGGGTACGCACCGATCATGCCGCATTTCGACCTGAGCGAGCAGGAGCTGACCGCGCTCGTGACCTACATCGAATCGCAAGGCGGCCCGGCCGCCAGCACCGCGGCCAACCGCCAGCCCTAGCGGAGCAGACGCAATGCCCTACGCGCACATCGATCACGTCCCGAAAAGCTTCTGGACCCGCTATGTCTGGAGCCAGGACCACAAGGTCATCGCCGTGCAGTATTCGCTGACGGCCATCGCCATCGGTCTGGTCGGCCTCGTCCTGTCGGACCTGATGCGGTTGCAGCTCGGCTTTCCCGGCAAGTTCAGCTTCATCGACGCCAACCACTACTACCAGTTCGTCACCATGCACGGGATGATCATGGTGATCTACCTGCTGACCGCGCTGTTCCTGGGCGGCTTCGGCAACTACCTGATCCCGCTGATGCTGGGCGCGCGCGACATGGTGTTCCCGTTTCTCAACATGCTGAGCTACTGGGTCTACCTGCTGGCCGTGCTGGTGCTGGTGGCGAGCTTCTTCGTGCCGGGCGGGCCGACCGGCGCGGGCTGGACGCTCTATCCGCCCCAGGCCATCCTGCCCGGCACGCCGGGCGTCGAATGGGGCATCGTGCTGATGCTCGTATCGCTCGCGATCTTCATCGTCGCGGCAACCATGGGCGGCCTGAATTACGTGACCACCACGCTGCAGGCCCGCACCCGCGGCATGACGCTCATGCGCATGCCGCTCACGGTGTGGGGCATCTTCATTGCAACCATCATGGCGCTGCTCGCGTTTCCTGCGCTGTTCGTGTCGGCGGTGATGATGCTGCTCGATCGAACGCTCGGCACCAGTTTCTTCATACCGGCCGTGGTGTCGATGGGGCAATCGCTCAAGCATGCCGGCGGCAGCCCGCTGCTGTTCCAGCACCTGTTCTGGTTCTTCGGGCATCCGGAGGTCTACATCGTCGCGCTGCCGGCCTTCGGCATCGCGTCGGACCTCATCAGCACCCATGCGCGCAAGAGCATCTTCGGCTACCGGATGATGGTATGGGCCATCGTCATCATCGGCGCACTGAGCTTCGTGGTCTGGGCGCACCACATGTTCATCGCCGGCATGGATCCGTACTTCGGCTTCTTCTTCGCCACCACCACGCTCATCATCGCCATCCCGACCGCCCTCAAGGTCTACAACTGGGTGCTGACGCTGTGGCGTGGCGATATCCACCTGACCGTGCCGATGCTGTTTGCCATCGGCTTCATCAGCACCTTCGTGCTGGGCGGGCTGACCGGGCTCTATCTCGGCAACGTGAGCGTGGACATTCCGCTGTCGAACACGTACTTCGTGGTGGCGCACTTCCATATGGTGATGGCCGTGTCGCCGATCCTGGTGGTGTTCGGCGGTATCTACCACTGGTATCCGAAGGTGACGGGCCGCATGCTCGACGACACGCTCGGGCGCGCGCACTTCTGGGCCACCTTCGTCGGCACCTACGCGATCTACTTCCCGATGCACTATCTCGGCATCCTCGGCATGCCTCGGCGGTATTACGCGTACGAGGGTTACAGCTTCATTCCGCACTCGGCTCAGACGCTCAACACCTTCATCACCGTCGTCGCGCTGATCGTGGCGGTGGCGCAGTTGCTGTTCCTGTACAACCTGGCGTGGAGCCTCGTGCGCGGCAAGCGTGCCGACGGCAACCCCTGGCGGGCCACCACGCTGGAATGGCAAACGCCGCAAACGCCGCCGACGCACGGCAACTGGGGCGCCGCGCAACCCGTCGTCTACCGTTGGGCGTACGAATACAGCCCGCCGGGACAAACGGAAGACTTCGTCCCGCAAAACCAGCCGCCCGCGACGGCACCGGAACCGGAACCGGCCCCCCCGACGCTTCAACCCGGCGAGGCACGCAAATGACCACGCTGCCGCGCACCTTCGTTCCCGACACGTCGCCGCCCGTCGTGCCGAATGCGAGCCGCATCGGCCTGATCGTGTTCATGGCCGTGGCAACGGCATTGTTTTCACTGCTGCTGCTCGCTTACGGCATGCGCATGCGCGAGCCCGACTGGCAGCCGATCCCGCATCCCGCGCTGCTGTGGTGGAACACCGGCGCGCTCGCGCTGGCAAGCGTGGCCATGCAGCGTGCCAGGCAGTTGAACGTGCACCGCGTGGCGTGGCTGGTGTGCGGCGGCGTGCTGGCCGCCGTGTTCGTGATCGGGCAACTGACCGCGTGGCGCATGATGTCGGCGGCCGGGCAGACCCTCATCGCCAATCCTTCCAACAGCTTCCTCTACCTGCTCACCGGCCTGCACGGATTGCACGTGCTCGGCGGGCTGGCGGCCTGGGCCGTGACGATCGCGCAACGCCGGCATATGGACCCGTTCCGGGCTCAACGCGCCATTTCCCTGTGCGCCCTCTACTGGCATTTCCTGCTGGCCGTCTGGCTCGTGCTGCTGGCGGCGATGTGGTGGCTCACCCCCGCGATTGTCGCCGCCATCTGCGGGCCGCTATACGGAGCCGCGCCATGACCTCGCCCACGCTGCCGCCCGAATCCGCTGCCCCACCACCCGCCGACGCCGGCCCTGACGGCTGGCGCGGCATCGTCACGGATTGGTCGGCCGACCGCGAAGCCTTCAAGGTGCCGTGGGGCAAGGCGATGATGTGGATCTTCCTGCTGTCGGACACCTTCGTCTTCAGCAGCTTCCTGATCGGCTACATGACGGTGCGCATGTCGACCACGGCGCCGTGGCCCGACACGTCCAAGGTGTTCGGGCTCACCGTGGCGGGCGTCGACGTGCCGTTGCTGCTGATCGCCATCATGACGTTCACGCTGATCACCAGCAGCGGCACCATGGCGATGGCAGTCAATTTCGGCTACCGGCGCAATGCGAGGCGCGCCGCCGCACTGTTGCTCGCGACCGCGCTGCTCGGCGTGACCTTCGTGTCGATGCAGGCCTTCGAATGGACCAAGCTGATCGTCCATGAAGGTATTCGCCCGTGGGGCAACCCGCTGGGCGCCACGCAGTTCGGCGCCTGCTTCTTCATGATCACCGGATTCCACGGCTTTCACGTGACCTGCGGGGTGGTCTACCTGCTGCTGATCGCGCGCAAGATCCTGCAGCCGGGGTTCACCGAGCACGGCAACTTCCAGATCGTCGAGATCGCCGGCCTGTACTGGCACTTCGTCGACCTGGTGTGGGTGTTCATCTTCGCGCTGTTCTATTTGTGGTGAGGCAGATCATGGACCACACCAATCCCGCCGATCGACCCGACGCCGCGCACGGCCAGCAGCACCCGATCGGCATCTACCTGAAGATCTGGGGCCTGCTGTTCGTCCTGAGCACGTTGTCGTATCTCGTGGATTACTTCCACGTGCAGGGCCTGTTGCGATGGGTGCTGATCGTCGTGCTGATGATCGCCAAGGCCGGGCTGATCGTATCGATCTTCATGCACATGATGTGGGAGCGGCTGGCGCTGGTGTACGCGATCCTGATACCGCCGCTGTGCCTGCTGGTGCTCATGGTGCTCATGGCGGCCGAAGCGCATCACACATTTGGCATGCGGGAACTGTTCTTTCGTTGACGACGCCCGACTGCTGTCACGCGATCGGGCAACCGTCCGCGAAATCATTCCAGGAAGCACATCGATAACAGCTCACCGGGCGCTCGCGAACATGCGCAGGAGAGGGCTCGCCCTGAATGCACGTCGCACTTTCACAAGTCGACGACTGAAGCCCCGCTCACTTTCCCGTCGATGATGTCCTTTCCCTGCTGCCGGGCGGCGCGCCTCGCCACGCCAAAATCGGAGAAAGTATCGGGCTGGTTCAGCCTGAAAACGCGGCTGGCAGGTGAGCTTTCGATCGAGGCCGGACGACATATTCGTACCGCAATGTCATACCCTTCGGCGTAACGGGAATGCCTGTCAAAGCGATCGAACGTGCGGGGGAAGACAAGAGGATGAAGTTCGTACCCCTTGTAGAGAAGAAACGGATAGGTCGGCATGTTGGTCACTCCACACGGGGAAGCCCACTATACACGGGAACCGGCAACGCAGGACGCCCCGATTTTTTTCGAACTGGAGCGACTGACGGTGCCCTCGCGCGTATCGCGATCACCGGGTTTGCCAGCGGATCGCTGCCCGCACATGACAGCGGCTATCCGCCATCGAACTCGGCACACGCATGATCCGGATCCGCGATTGCGTTTCCCTCTGCGTGCCTCCTCTCGAAGAGCGTTATCACGTCATATGGCGCAAAATTCAATTCCTCGCGAGCTTCCGGCATGGTCGCTCGACGGCCTTCGCCCTATTCCGCCGCGCCCTCGAGATTCGCGCGCCGGCGTGCAACGGCGACATCGGACAAGCGTGCTTCGTCGCAGCCGAAATAAAGCGGTTGTCCGACCGGCGATGCGCGTATGATGGACTCATCCGAGCCCCGTTTGCAGATCGACTGCTCGCCCGCTCCAGATGGTGTCGTGCCTTTGCTTGCGCACCACATTTTCCCCTCTCACCACACCGTCGAGCCGTGCGACAGCCGCACAGCCCGGAATCGGCTCCTGCACCGCCTTTTGAGTGAACTCGAGAGTTCCTGCAGGACAGAAAAACAAGATGCAATTCATAATCAACGGCGGCAAACATGAGCTGGTACTGTGAAGCGGAACGCGAATTGGTCCATATCAGGCGAGCGATCGGACTGCTCGAGCACGCACAACATGCGTTCGTCAACAAATCGTCTGTAAGTGATCCTGCGTATTGGAGAGTCAGGCTCGGCAAGCTCCGCACGCAATCCGGCCAAAACAGGGTCCTCACGCTCCAGGTTGACGAGCTTTTTTCCCGCCTCGAGCGAATTCAGGATGCGCGCTGCGGCAAATAGCAAACTGTTCCGTCACCGTCATCGCTGAACCTTCGGAGCAATATCATGATCGACGCCAACCCGAGCAACACGTTTCGACACCTTCCACTCTCGCCGGATCAGGACGCGGAAATCCGACACTATATAAAGAAGAAGGAACAAAGAGGCGAGGAATGGGACACCCCTGAACTTGCGATGATGCTTGAAGACATGCTTTCCCCTCCGCCCAGCGAAGACGAGGAGCCAGAGCCTGCGGTCGAAGAAACGAAACTGGCCTGCGAGTATGCATTGGCATCGATCGACGATGCCATGGACTCTGTTTCCGCAAGCGAAGAGCGAATCGCCGCGGTGGAATCCGAGGAAATGAAGCATCCTCGATGATGGTGCCTTAGCGGCGCCAACATGCCACACCCGCGACTTGACGATCACGAGCGAATGCCGCCTGAATAAGCGCTCGTCGACGAACGCGACAAACGGCAACACTGCCCGATCCGTTCGCGAAATTTTGCGGTCCTCAGGATGACATCGAGACGACCGGCAGCTCGACCGTTACCGCTGCGTAGCGGTCTATCGGTCGCTGAAAAGCAAGCGGCTCGATCGCGAATCAAACCGCCCACACCATCCTGACCAGCACCGGTTCCTCATGCGGGGATCAACCGCGTGTATCGACCCAGTTGCGTGCCCAGCGTGCCGAATGCAGAAGCGCCTGCTCTTCACTCGCGAAGTAATCGAGCGAGTAGAACTGGTAGCGGCCTTCTGTACGCGCGCAACCGGTGCGGTCGAGCAGCAGATTGGATGAAAAGGTTCCATCGGGCAAGCGATGCGCCGAAGGTTGAACCGCATAGCCGTTGTATAGATGAACTTGTTTGTCGTGCATTTTAGTTTTAGTGATGTTCGAGTAGGTGCGTTCCGCGCGAGACGCGCACGGGCGCACTGATTCAAAGTCATTTCGCGCCGAATCCAAAGCAAGCGGGAAGTGACAAAAAGGCGTTGCAGCCAGGGAGAATTGTGCAACGAGGTGTATGGCGTTCGGCACGCTGCGCAACGAGCATCGATGCAGCAGGAGCGCTCGCTCCAACTGGGGAGGGGCAAAGCTTCGCGTGCATGTCGCTGCGACACGGCGTCCCTCACGGGAAGCCGGAGCTCCAGACCTCACGGAGGCTTGATGTTCGGCGCTAGCAGACCCTGTCGGTCTTGCTTCGTTCCGAAACGCGCCGTCCTATTTCCAGCCGGAGTCTTGAAGCCCGCTGCTCCAGCCTGGGGAGGCTGAACGTGCAGGTCGTCGCCGACCTCGTCGGGGGGGATGAAGCCAAAGCCGTTGCTATCGGTTGAACCACTCGACCGTACCGGTATCCATGAATAATCCTTGAGAGAGAAATACGAATATCTGCCCTGCTAAAGAGGGCGCGAAGCGTCAAGGAGGGGGAGGACAACGATACCGTTGAGGGACGAGCAATTGATGAACAGCAATCGAACTTCTTGAACTTCGGACGACACACTAACCGCCGGGTAGCACCCAGGTCAACAGGTATCTTGTAACTGTTTCGTCAGCCAGTCAGTTCGACGGTCGAGACGATGTTGCCCCGCTTGGCGTGGCGCACCGCAGGTCGCAGCAAAAAGACGGCCGCAGTGGATGGTGCAAATCACGATTCCGCTATCCAGGCCGCGCGCGTCGTCCATTCGAGGCAAATCCGTCTTCGCAAAAATGTGTGCCGCGCTTGTGCCTCGACTCGACCGGCAACGCTCAATCCGGCTCGAAATCAACCAGAAACGGACAAGGGCCATGTTCATCCCCTCGACCGAAAGCGCTTGACACCCTTCCTGACGGCGCGTACTGTCGGCGATGAAGTATTCAAGAAGCGCGATTGCTGCCCATCATTGACCGCGGCCCGCGGTACTCGTTGTCCTTTCCCTCCTTGATTATTTTCGGCGCCCATCGTTGGCGCATACGCTCGTTCATTCTCAGGAGATCTAACATGGATACCGGTACCGTCAAGTGGTTCAACGATAGCAAGGGTTTTGGCTTCATCACGCCCGACAGTGGTGGTGACGATCTGTTCGCTCACTTCTCCGAGATTCGTGGCGATGGTTTCAAGAGTCTTGCCGAAGGACAGAAAGTCAGCTACGAGACCAAGACCGGCCCCAAAGGCCTGCAAGCAGCGAACATCACCCCGCTGTAACCTTCTTAAGCCCTCACAGCCTCGCTCACGGAGCGGCGCGTCACTGTCGTCGCTCCTTTGCATCACGCACCTCCGTCGCGGACACGACACGTTTCGATGCAGGCCCGACCGGGCCGTCCGTTTCGCATCGAGACACTGGATCTGCGTGCAACCCAATGCCCGTCACAATGCGCGTGTTCAGACGCGATCGGAAAACCATGCACATCAGGTCGCGCAAGGCGCCTCCACGCGCCAAACAACCAGCGATGTTGCCGAGGCTCGGCACGGCGTTGAACTGGGTGCCGCCCAAACAGTCTTCAGTCGCGAAATCGCATCAAAAGAAGCGCACGACGTCTCCGCGATAGCAATCGAGATCGCCGCTGCACAAGCAGCCGCTGCGGTCGTGAAATGCGGTTTCGGCGTGAAGCGAAGCTGGCTTCGCAGCCCGACATCACACGCCTGTGGCATCACCATCGTGCGCTGTTGGATGCAATACGGAATCAGTTGAACGCCCGACAAACGATGCGCGTATGATGGGCTCATCCGAGCGATCACCCGCCCTCCGAGCGCTCCCCCTCCACCGCTTCCCGCTTGCGGCACCGCCCCGCCTCCGCGCTGCAACGTTATCCTCTTCAACCCGTCGGCCCGCCCTACGATGGACGGCGATCGGCCGGACGAGTTCGGCCGCAGCATTCGCTGTGGCCGAACGTCAGGAGCATGTCATGAGCACACATTTCTACCGTGGATTCGAAATTCATCCACTGATTTACCAGCATGTTCCGGCGACGAGTGGCGCCCCGCACAGCCATGATGCCGGCTTCGATGCGGCAGTCAGGATTTGTCTTCGCGATGCCACCGACACGATGACGCAAAGCCAGACTTTCAGGCTTCGCGACAATGCGCCGTTCGATACCGCCGGTGACGCACGTCGCGCATCGCTACGCTATGCCGAGACCATCATCGACGACAATCGCGAAACACACGCGTTCCTTTCAAACGCAGGTTGAGGCAGCTCGCCATGTCGATGCGATCTGCATCGACCAGGATAACGAAATGATCGCCGACGCACACTGCTCGAATTGAACAGACGGCACGAGATCGCGTGGACCGACACGATCTCGCTCGCCGGAATCTCGCGTGCGGCGCTGTGTCGTCGGCAAGCGTGCAGATGTACATAGCGGTACGTGCTCTTTCGATTGGCGCCGGACATTCGGAATGTCGAGTCCGAGCGTCGTCATGGCACGATCCGTCAATTTTTCATTCGAACACTCACAAACAGGACATCCGTGACGACCGTAACATTGAAAGTCAACGAACCGATCGACGTCGCGCTGCGGCGATTCCGTCGCAGCATCGAGAAAATAGGGTTGATTCGCGAGTTGCGCAGTCGAACCAGCTACGAAAAGCCCACGACAGAACGCAAGCGAAAGAAGGCCAGCGCCGTCGCACGGCAGCGCCTACGGGCGAAGCGCATGTTACCGCCTCGGAAAATGTACTAGGGGAACATCGTGTTCGGCCTGCCGGCCAACGTCCCTCCGTTTTTCACGCTGACGAAACGCGACGCAGATTTCGATCGGAAGAAGGACGGGGTGACGCTACTGCCGAACTTCCATGCGTTCGGATGTGAGTGCGCCAGCCGCATCTTCCTGACCGGTCATGACGCATTGCCCTGCAACTCGTCACCCAAAGGAAAACTCGTGAGTGGCTGTCGCCTTTCTAGCTCGTCGAATCACTGCAGGCAAGGCTTGACGTCCATCGCGCGAAATGCGCGTGGCGCGATCGTGTCTGGACAGGTCACGCCACTCTCCAGATAGTGAAGTCCGCCGGCTCCATGGACGACTCCGCGCGCTCGGAACGGCTTCCTGACGTGGAAGGCGACTCGACAGCCCGCCCGCGAGGCGCGCTCGCGAATCGGTTGAGCCTGCGACTGACGTGCATCCGATACCTTCGGAAGCATGTCTGGCAGTAACCGCAAAAGCATGAGGATAAGCATCGGGCAGCAGCAAGCCAGCGAAACGAAGCGTTCATGGCAAGCTCGATTGTCGAGGGTCGGATGATTTTTCATTGCGGCTGGCTCTCTTTCGCGCTGTGCCCTCGACAGCACAACTCGCGACAACCATGAATGTGGGGGCACTTATGCTCTTCGATTCGACTCGGTTCCGAATCGATCCGACACCACGCAGGGCCGATCGGCAGTACGTGGCACACGTGCGGATTATCACGATACTTGTGGACGGAGCGGAGCGAGAGGTGCACGCTAGCGGGGATATGGCTGCTTTCGAGCATCGCGATGATGCAGTTGCGTACGCAACCAAATGGGCGGAAGGATGGCTGACTTCACAGTTCGGTTGAAGACGGGCATGTCAACGCGCGAACGCGAAGCACATGGCCGACGGGCTCCGATCAGCTGACGCCATCTCGAGAAAAAGGCAACGCCGGCGATGACAATCAACCAAAGCGCTATACCTCACTACGTCGTTCTTCTGGGCGGCTGGCGCCCCTATGTGTTGAATATGGAACGCATCGTTATCCGACGCGAAGCAAGTCGGTTGTTGCTTGCTTTTGCACGGACTCATGGAAAACTCGAGCGTATCGACGGTGACGAATGGAACATGTTTTCCGACGCACAGAATCTCTCAGTGCTCGAACGTCGGGAGGCACGGTTCTACACACTGATAACAGGAACCGAGACCGAGCATCAGCTGCGGCTCCTTGCCATTCTCTGAGACCGCCGTTCCGGATGGCGCATGACGTCCCGTACTACTGCAAGATGCCGAAGCGCGAAGACGACACCGGCGCAGTCTCCAAGGGAAATGCATTCGGACGGGGCGCCCGGCTCCCGAATTTGTCTGACGTGCATCAAAAAACTACGCTGCTTGACGTAGACCAACCGCGCCATTGCCCGTTAACTAAAAGCGGGCCACTGGGCTTTCATCAGACGGGCCGCCCGAGATCGAACCATTCCGTCCACTTCAGGCAAGGTGCAGCATGAATTTTGTTTTGGTGGGCGCATTGTTGTTCTGTGTAATCGTCGTCTTGTTCTGGGGCAACCCACGAGACGGCGACAGGTAGAAATGCGGCCAGCGTGGCTCGCCCCACCGTCAGCATCAGCGCGTACCGCGACCACCCACGGGCTTGCCAGCCGGCTTCCGCGAGCCCGCCGCCGTCTTGCCGGCGGGTTTGCCGCGCGGCTTTTGCACGCTGAACGGGCTACCGCTCGACAGGCTCGCCCCCTTGCCCGCAGCCGCGGCGCGCTGCCCCGAGGGCTTGCGCTTGCCTTCTCCACCTTTCGGTCGCGGCTTCTTGCCAGCCACCGGCATTGCGCCCACCCCCGCTTGCGGCACCTTGGGCTTCTTCGGCTTTTTGGGTTTCTTGATGATCTGCCCCGTCGCGCTGGTTTCCGGCACGCGGTGTTCGGCTTCGAAACCCGGCTCTTCCTCACGGCGCAGTGTCTGCCGGATCAGCGCTTCGATCGCGGCCAGTTGCGGTGCTTCATCGGCACACACGAGCGACACCGCCACGCCGCTTGCACCCGCGCGACCGGTGCGGCCGATACGGTGCACGTAGTCTTGCGCGACGATCGGCAGATCGACGTTGATCACGAGCGGCAGGTCGTCGATATCCAGCCCGCGCGCGGCCACATCGGTCGCGACGAGCATCTGCACTTCGCCCGTCTTGAAGCGCTCGAGCGCACGCAGGCGCGCAGGTTGCGGCTTGTCGCCATGAATGGTGTCGACCGCATAACCCGCATCGTTCAGCATGGCCGCCAGATAATCCACGCCATTGCGGGTCTTGACGAACACCAGCGCGTGGTCCCAGTTGTTCTCGGCCACCAGGTGCATGAAGAGGTCAGGCTTGTTCCGCTTGTCCACCGGCACCACCCACTGCTTGATCTTGCTGGCCGTTACATTGGGCGGGCTGACGCTGATATCGACCGGACTGCGCAGAATGCTCGCCGCCATCGCGCGGATGTCGTCGGTAAACGTCGCGGAGAACAGCAGCGTCTGGCGCTGCACGGGCAACGCGGCAAACACGGCGTTGAGTTCGCGTGCGAAGCCCAGATCCAGCATGCGGTCGGCTTCATCGAGCACCAGCGTCTGGACTTGATCGAATTGCACGGCGTTCTGGCGATTGAGGTCCAGCAGACGGCCCGGCGTGGCGACGAGCACATCCACGCCCTTGCGCAACTTCATCATCTGCGGATTGATGCTCACGCCGCCATAGGCGGCCAGAAACCGCAAGTCGAGGCCCTTGCCGTACTCCACGAAACTCTGGTGCACCTGTTCAGCCAGTTCGCGCGTGGGCACCAGCACCAGAACGCGCGCACGGTTGCTGGACACCGCCGGCCCGTGCTGAACCAGCCGTTGCAGCAGCGGCAGCGCGAAACCCGCCGTCTTGCCGGTGCCGGTCTGTGCCGCAGCCATGACGTCCTTGCCGCCGAGCACAGCGGGAATCGCCTTGGCCTGCACCGGCGTGGGTGTCTGGTAATTGAGGCCCTGCAGATTACGCAGCAAGGGATCGATCAGGCCTAGCGAAGCAAAAGACATGGACGTGTTCCGGGCTAAAACCGCAATTCTAGCGGTTGCCGCGATGATCGCGGTGCACGGATGCCCGGTGCGGGGCCGCGTTCAGCGTCGGGCGATTCCTTCGAGTATGGCAAGGATCGCCGTCGGCCGCCCTATTTCGACACGGCACGCGCGAAAGGCCGCGGCAGCCTGCCAGCCGCCTGACGATCGATCATCCAGCCGGGATAGTCGGGAGGCAACGCGCTCACGGCATCGAGATGCGCAAGCTCGGTCTCCGTCAGGACGACGTCGACCGCGCCGAGATTGTCTTCGAGCTGTTCGACGCGTTTCGCGCCGACGATGACGCTCGTGACATGCGTCTTGCCGAGCAGCCACGCGAGCGCGATCCGGGCGACCGACACGCCTCGCGCGTCCGCGATCGCGCGCATCGCTGCAATGCATGGCCAGGCGCGCTCGAGATCGACCGGCGGAAAATCGAAATGGCTGCGTCGCGAACCGTCTGCGGTCGGCGCCCCAGGGCCGAACTTCCCCGAAAGCAGTCCGCCGGCGAGCGGCGACCAGACGAGGAGCGACATCTGTTCATCGATCGCGAGCGGCACCAGCTCGCGCTCCACGTCGCGTCCGGCGATCGAATAGTACGCCTGCAGCGTCTCGAAGCGCGTCGCATGGAGCGCTGCGCTGAGCCCGAGCGCCTTGCCGATCTTTCCGGCGCGCCAGTTCGAGACGCCGACATGGCGAACCAGCCCCTGACGCGTCAGATCGTCGAGCGCCCGCAGCGTCTCGTCGATCGGTGTCACGGGATCGTTCGCGTGGATCTGGTAGAGGTCGATATGGTCCACCTGCAGCCGTTCCAGGCTTCGCTGCACGGAATCCATGATGTGGCCGCGCGACGCGCCCTGATCGTTGGGCTTCGTGCCCATCACGCCCGCGGTCTTCGTCGCCAGCACGATGTCGCTGCGTGCGACGCCCAGGTCCCGAAGTGCCTGTCCGACGAGTCGTTCGGATTCACCGAAGGAGTAAATGTCGGCGGTATCGATGAAGTTGATTCCCTCGTCCAGTGCGCGGGAGATCAGTCGGGTCGCATCGTTCTGGCCGACCGCGCCGATCGCAGCCCACATGCCGGCATCGGCATTGCCGCCCAGCGTCATCGTGCCGAGACACAGCTCGGAGACGTACAGGCCGGTGCGGCCCAGTTGCTTGTATTTCATGGCCGTTTCCTTCGAGATCGGCGGGAAAGAGTGCAGCGGCGCCCGTTCCGGGCGCCCCGCACACCGGATTTCAGCTGATGCGAGCGTGTCCTGCCCGGAATTGTGCGGCGATCGTTGCGACCCGCGCGCCATAGCGGCGAGCCGTCTCGAGGTCCCCTGCCGACATTTCATCGGGCGACGCATCGGCTGGCGTCTGCGCCATCGGCGCGATATAGGAACCCATGCGGTTCAGGTCGTCACGCATCGACGCCTTCAGGTTCGCCGGCTTGATGTCCATGCTCACCCAGATGCCGCCGTGCTGCCCGGCAAGCAGAACGAAGTATTCGAGCGTATTGAGCTTGTCGCCGTTGATGCTTGCGCTGTTGGTAAAGCCGCCGAAGATCTTGTTGCGCCATGCGCCTTCGAACCAGGCCTTCGACGATGCATCGGCGAACTTCTTGAACTGCCAGCTGGGACCGCCCATGTAGGTCGGCGAGCCGAACAGGATCGCGTCCGCGCCGGCAAGCGCGTCCCACGCGTCCTGTGCGATGTTGCCATCGGCGTCGATTCCGACGAGAACGCCGCCGGCGCCCTCGGCGACAGCCGTCGCCATGCGTTCGGTATGCCCGTAGCCGGAGTGATAGACGACGATCGTTTTAACCGGAGAGATGTGCTGTGTCATGGTTGCGCCCTTTCGTTCAGGTGGTCGTCGGGGGACGACATCGGACAGCACTTTACTGAGTCGAAATTGAGTTATAAATGACGACCGATTGAACGTTCTGTTACTCCCAGGGTGAACAATGCAAAACCTCGATGCGCTCTTGATCTTCGCCCGTGTCGCCGAGATGACGAGCTTCACGCGCGCAGCCGAAAGCCTGGGCATCCAGAAAGGACGTGTGTCGATGGTGATCCGCGCGCTAGAGCGCGACATGGGCGTCGCGCTCCTGCATCGGACGACGCGGAGCGTGCAACTGACCGAAGACGGACGCGCCTTTCACGCGCGCGCACGGGACCTGCTGGCCGAAGTACAGGAGCTGCAGTCGATGTTTTCCGGCAATGGCACGCGCCTGCGCGGACGATTGCGCGTCGACATGCCCACCGAGCTCGCGCGCAGTGTCGTGGTTCCCGCGCTGCCGCAACTGATGGCGATGCATCCGGAGCTGGAACTGGAACTTTCGAGCACCGATCGACGTGTCGATCTCGTCCAGGAAGGATTCGATTGCGTGATCCGGCTGGGGCCGATCGTGGACGAGACGCTGATTGCCCGACCGTTGGGCCGCCTGCGCATGATCAATGCGGCGAGTCCCGGCTATCTGGCGCGATATGGTGTGCCGCAAACGCTCGACGATCTCCTCGATCAGGGACACCGCATGGTCCACTACGCGCTGACACTCGGCGACCGGCATCCAGGGTGGGAATATCCGAGCGGCGACGGCTATGCGACGCTTGCATTGCCGAGCGCGATGCAGGTCAACAACGTGCAGACCTATCACGCAGCCGGGCTTGCGGGCATCGGGTTGATCCAGGCCGGGTATTCCGGGGTCGCGAATCACATCGAAAGCGGCGCGCTGGTCGAGGTGCTGCCCGATCTGCGTCCCGAACCCCTCGCGGCGTCGCTCGTCGTGGCGCATCGACGCAATCTGTCGCCGCGCGTCCGGGCGTTCATGGACTGGATCGAGGGGGTGCTGCAGCCTTATTTCGATTGAGGGCGGTGTGGCGGGTAACGAACCGGCTTGCGAGGCGGAGTGGCCGCTGAGGTAGCGCCGACGCACGGATTGTCGGCGACGGGACGCCATGGTGCGGACCATTGATCGTCCGCGATCCGCTCCGGCCACTCGCCTCTGTCCGAAACGGCCATTCACGCACTTCAAACCCCGGCTTCTTTCGCACACCAATCCGGCCTTCCGCCGCTGCGCGCGTGCCGCGATTTTCCGCATTCACTGACGACTGTGTGCATCGTCGTGTTCGGAATTTGATTTGCATCAAGCGCCGAATGACCCGGTGGTACAGGATCGGATTTCACGAAGGGGAAGGTGATCCATGGACGAGCAGATCAAGCAAAAGATCCTGTCACTGCTGGATCAGCATCGAATCATGACGATCGCCACGCTGCGGCCGGACGGCTGGCCCCAGGCGACCACCGTCGGGTACGTGAGCCAGGGACTGACGCTTTACTTCCTTTGCGGACTGGAAAGCCAGAAGGCGGCCAATCTGGCCCGAGACGACCGGGTATCGCTCACGATCGATCACGACACGTCAGATCTGATGGCGATTACAGGTTTGTCGATGGCGGCGCACGCACGACCCGTGACGGATCGTGCCGAAGCAGAGAAGGTCTTGCGCATGCTTCCACTGAAGTATCCGGATATGCAAGCGCCGCCAATGCCAATGCCGTCTCCTGACGAAGTCCGGATATTTCGCGTGATTCCGACAGTCATTTCGGTGCTCGATTACTCGCAGGGCTTCGGGCACACCGATCTGTACACTTGCTAGCGTCCCTCCCCGTCAAACACGTGAAACGCCGTGACGCGCTGCTCGCATCGTAGCCCCAGGTGGGCAACCTGCGCCGAAGCGGGCTGCGTTTATGCATTGACCGTTTTTGTGATCGGCTTCGCCTTCGGAGCGATTCGCGTCCTGCTGCTTGTGCAGCTCCTGGGAGAGACGGCGGCCGTATCGCTCGAAGCGCCATTCATGCTTGCCGCAAGTTGGTACCTGTCGCACTGGAGCGCGAAAAAGCACGACATGCTGACAGATACCAACGAGGCGTTGCTGATGGGCGCAATCGCCCTCGCCATATTGATGCTTGCGGAGTTGTGCATTAACGGGCTCCTGTTCAGAAGGACGGTGCTCGAGTACTTTGCCGGCTTCTGGTCTGTGCCCGGCGCGATCGGCCTCGCAAGCCAACTTTGCTTTGCAGGCTTTCCATTTCTGCAGGCGATCAGTCATCGAACCGAATCGATCACGTGACCGCGATTGCAGCGTCATGTCGAAACGCCGTGCTCGCACATGCGAGGGCCGACGTCGCTTCCGACCAGATCCACCGAATTTCCCCAACATGATCGTTTGCACGACCTGGCAATCCGGCTGAACGCCAGCGCGGTCCCGACCATCGCCTCATAGTCGCCCGACTGAAGCGTCAGCTGTCGATCCGAAGTTTCGCAACGACCTTGATCTCGAAGTCGAAGCCGTAAAGCCATGTCACACCAACCGCGGTGAGCGTCGGATGCGGCGCGTCGCCCCAGAATTCAGGCACGACCTGCCAGATGCGCTCGAACGTCGATTGCGGATCGACCATGAACACCGTGACGTCGACCACATCGTCGAACGAGCAACCCGCTTCGTGCAGGATCGCATTCAGATTGCGAAACGCGAGCCGCACCTGTTCCTGCAGATCCGGCTCGGGCGTTCCGTCCTCGCGACTGCCGACCTGCCCGGATACGAACAGCAAGCCGCCCGCCCGTACGGCCGGAGCGTATCTGTTGCGCTCATACAGCGCCTGACGTCCCGGCGGAAACACCACATCGCGCTTGCCCATCTTCACCTCCATTGACGATCATTGGTTTCGATCGCCTCACTTTACGCACCGACGCACACGCGATAAACCGCCAACCCTGTCCATGACTATTTGTAAAATGCAAACAATTCAATCGCGAGGCAGACACGCATGGATCGCTTCGACGCGATGCGCGCTTTCGTCCGGGTAGTCGAGTCAGGCAGCTTCACGAAGGCGGCCGAAACGCTGCGCATGAGCAAGACCACGGTCACGCAGCTGGTCCAGCAGCTCGAGGCGCGCTTGCGTGTCCGGCTCCTGAACCGGACGACGCGCAGAATCAACGTCACGCCTGACGGCGTCGCGTATTACGAGCGCGTGATCCGGCTGCTCGCCGATATGGACGACGCCGAGACGAGCCTGTCGAGCGCATCGGCTGCGCCGCGCGGCCGCCTGCGCGTGGACGTGCCGAGCCCGTTCGCGCGCCTGATCCTGATCCCGGCGCTGCCGGCATTCCTCGCCCGCTATCCCGACATCCAGCTCGACATGGGCGTGAGCGACCGCACCGTCGATATCATCGGAGAGAACGTGGATTGCGTCGTGCGCGGTGGCGAGCCGACCGATCAATCGATGGTCGCCCGACGGGTGGCCGATCTTTCACTCGGTGTCTTCGCGTCGCCCGGATATCTCGCGTTGGCGGGCACGCCTTCGCATCCCGCGGAACTCGACAACTCGCATCACCGCATCGTCGGGTTCTCATGGGGGCGCGCTGGCCGACTCTATCCGCTCGACATGCATCGCGGCGACGAGACGGTCAAGGTGCAAGGCCGTTACGCACTTGCCGTAGACGACGGCAATGCCTATCTCGCGGCCGGTGTGGCGGGCCTCGGCATCATGTGGCTGCCACGCTATATGTCGAAAACCCCTGTGGCACGGGGTGAACTCGTCACGCTGTTCGAGGACTGGCAACTCGATCCAATGCCGCTATACATCGCGTATCCACCGAACCGTCACGTCAGCGCAAAACTGCGTGTGTTTATCGACTGGGTTGTCGAACTGATGAATGAACCGGCTCCGGTGGACCGGCAACGAACGTATGCGGCGTCACCATGAGCGACCCGCATCCGTCCCGATGACGGCAAGATCGCTCTTTGTCATGCGCGGCCCGCCTCATGCGGCTTCGCAGGCCATTACACGCGGAAACCCGCCAGGCCAGGTGACAAGTGTCGATCGGCTCTGCCGGGCATAGCCCGAACCAATTGCGCCGCGCGCCTTTCAGCGCCGGGAAAAATTCCGCCACGGGCACTGCTGCGCTGCGTTGCACCTGTCTGCTTCCGAATGTTGTGCGCTGCATGAGTGGCGGCGCTCACCCGCACGGCGACTCGATGTGTGCCGCGAGGCCCATCTCCCGCAGCCGGATGCCGGCGCGGCGCGCGTGCCCCACGGCGAGACCGCCGTCGGGATTCAACGACCATCGAACCGGCGGCGTGCTGCTCCGCACAAATCCGATACCGGGTTGCGCCGGCCCCTGGCATCGCAGCGCCACCGGTGCAATCTTCGGGGAGGCAATCGGTCGCGACGCGGCGCTAGCGCAAACCCGCCCCCGGTTGCACTGTTCATCGTCGTTCGCGTCCTGTATCGTCCTTCCATCCCCGGTTGCGGAACCGGTGCATGGGAGGCTCACGATGCAGAAAAAAAATGCTGCAGCCGTCTGGATCCTGATCGCGATGGTGGCAGGCATCCTGATCGGCTACATGATCTTCATGAGCTTTCCTGACAAAAAGGCCACCGCCGAGATCGCCGGATACATCTCGCTCATCTCCGATGTGTTCCTGCGCCTGATCAAGATGGTGATCGGGCCGCTGGTGTTCTCCACGCTGGTCGTCGGCATCGCGCACATGGGCGACGCGGCATCGGTCGGGCGCGTATTCGCGAAATCCATCGGCTGGTTCGTCACCGCGTCGCTGATCTCGCTGCTGCTCGGGCTGTTCATGGCGAACCTGCTTCGCCCCGGCGACAACCTCGGCCTGCCGCTGCCGGACATCGGCGCATCGGCGAATCTCGCGACCTCCAAGTTCACGCTCAAGGATTTCGTCGGCCACATGGTGCCGAGATCGTTCGCCGAGGCGATGAGCAACAACGAGATCCTGCAGATCGTCGTGTTCTCGATGTTCTTCGGCGTGGCACTCGCGGCGCTCGGCGAACGCGGCAAGATCCTCGTGGCCGCGATCGACCAGCTGTCGCACGTGATGCTCAAGATCACCGGCTACGTGATGAAGCTCGCGCCGCTCGCGGTGCTGGCCGCGATGGCCGCGACCGTCGCCGTCAACGGGCTGTCGGTGTTGCTGAAGTTCGCGGTGTTCATGGGCGACTTCTACGTCAGCCTGTTCCTGCTCTGGACATTGCTCGTGTGTGCGGGGCTGCTGTTCCTCGGCCGCCGCGTCTTCAAGCTGCTGGTGCTGATCAGGGAAGCGTTCATGCTGTCGTTCGCGACCGCCAGCTCCGAAGCCGCGTATCCGAAGATCCTCGATGCGCTCGACCGGTTCGGCGTGCGCCGCAAAATTTCGAGCTTCGTGATGCCGATGGGCTATTCGTTCAATCTCGACGGCTCGATGATGTACTGTACCTTCGCGGCGCTGTTCATCGCGCAGGCGTACAACATCCACCTGTCGCTCGGCACGCAGATCACGATGCTGCTGGTCCTGATGCTGACGTCGAAGGGGATGGCCGGCGTGCCGCGCGCATCGCTCGTCGTGATCGCCGCCACGCTGCACCAGTTCGGGCTTCCGGAAGCCGGGCTGCTGCTGATCCTCGGCGTCGACACGTTCCTCGACATGGGCCGCTCGGCCACCAACGCGGTCGGCAACTCGATCGCCAGCGCCGTGGTCGCGAAGTGGGAAGGCCAGCTCATGTCCGAGGCGGAAGCCGAGGCCAACCTGGCGCGCATCGACGCGGAGCAGGAAGGGACGATCGCGCATCCGGCGGATGTCTGACGGAGGCCCGACGATGAAGATGCAGCGATTCTGGCGTGCGCTCGCGCTCGCAGGCCTGCTTGCCGCGGGCGCAGCCGCGCACGCGGAAGATGCGCCGTCCCCGACGCCGCGCGTCGAGCCGTTCGCGCCGGCCCAACTGACCGGCACGCTCGCGAAGGTGCGCAGCAGCGGCACGATCGCGCTCGGCTATCGCGACGCGTCGATCCCGTTCTCGTACCTGAATGCGCGCAAACAGCCGATCGGTTATTCGATCGAGCTCTGCAAGGCGCTCGTGTCGTCGATCGAGGATGCGGTCAACAGGAGCCTGACGATCCGCTGGGTGCCGGTCACTTCCGACAACCGCATCGACGCGGTGGTCAACGGCACGGTCGATCTGGAATGCGGCTCCACGACGAGCAACCTGGAGCGCCAGAAGCGCGTGGCGTTCTCGCCGATCATCTTCGTGGCCGGCACGAAGGTGATGGTGAAGCGAGGCTCGCCGATTCGCTCGTTCCGCGATCTCGCGGGCAAGAAGGTCGCGGTGACGGCCGGCACGACCAACGAGAAGGCGCTGCGCGACCTGGACGCGCGGTTCAGGCTCGGGATCCAGCTGCAGGTGGTGCCGGACCACGCGCAGGGCTTCGCGCTCGTCGCGAATGGTCAGGCCGATGCGTTCGCGACGGACGACGTGCTGCTGTACGGCCTGATTGCCGAGAATGCGGGCAAGGGTGGCCAGTACGACGTGGTTGGCGATTTCCTGTCATACGACCCGTACGGAATCATGTTCCGCAAGGACGATCCGCAGCTGGCGCAGGTCGTGAAGAGCACGTTCGAGGAACTGGCCGTCGACGGCGAGATCACGCGTCAGTACAAGCGCTGGTTCCTGCGTCCGCTTCCGTCGGGCATGAGCCTCAACCTGCCGATGAGCCCGCAACTCGAGACCATCATCGAGACGATCGGCGTCAAGGGTGAATGAGATTGCGCGGCTGACCGCACGGACGAACGTAAAAGCGGCCCCGGTGCCTGATCAGACACCGGGGCCGCTCACATGATGCACCGCGTTCAACCGACCCGCGCTTCTCCCTGCCGCGCCGTCTCATCGTCTTCCGTCGCCGTTCGCGCCAGCACGGGCTTGAGCGCCTGCCCGGTATGGCTCGCCTTCACCTGCGCGAGCCCTTCCGGCGGCGCCGCCGCGACGATCGTGCCGCCGCCCACGCCGCCTTCCGGGCCGAGATCGATGATCCAGTCGGCTTCCGCGATCACGTCGAGGTCGTGCTCGATCACGACGACGCTATGCCCTCCGTCGACCAGCCGGTGCAGCACACGGATCAGTTTCGCGACGTCGGCCATATGCAGACCAACCGTCGGCTCGTCGAGCACGTACAGCGTATGCGGCGCTTTCTGGCCGCGCCGCGTGATGTCGTCGCGCACCTTCGTGAGCTCCGTGACGAGCTTGATCCGCTGCGCCTCGCCGCCGGACAGCGTCGGCGACGGCTGGCCGAGCGTCAGATAGCCAAGGCCGACGTCCTTCATCAGCTGCAGCGGATGCGCGATGTTCGAAATCGGCGCGAAGAACTCCACCGCTTCGTCGATTTCCATCGTCAGCACGTCGCCGATGTTCCGGCCGCGCCACGTGACCGCGAGCGTCTCCGGATTGAAGCGCTGCCCGTGGCACACGTCGCACGGCACCTTCACGTCGGGCAGGAAGCTCATCCCGATCGTGCGCACGCCTTGCCCTTCGCAAGCCGGGCACCGCCCGTCGCCGGTGTTGAACGAGAAACGCGACGCCGTGTAGCCGCGCGCGCGCGCTTCCAGCGTATCGGCGAACAGCTTGCGGATCGTGTCCCACACGCCGATGTAGGTGGCCGGGCACGAGCGCGGCGTCTTGCCGATCGGCGTCTGGTCGACTTCGAGCACGCGGTCGATCTGCTCCCAGCCGCTCAGCGACTCGCAGCCTTGCCACGCATGCGTGACGTTCAGCGACGGCCGCGGCGCGCTGCGTGCGAGCACGCTCGAGCGGCGGTTGGTAGCCGGCGCATCCTGCTGCGCGGCCTTGCGCGCGCGCCGCGTGGCCGGCGACGACAGCACCGAGCGGCCGACCGCATCGAGCAGGTTCGTCATCAGCACATCGCGCGCGAGCGTCGACTTGCCCGAACCGCTGACGCCCGTCACCGCGACGAGCCGCGCGAGCGGAATCCCGACCGTGACGTCGTGCAAGTTGTGCAGCGTCGCGCCGTGCACGGTCAGCCAGCCCTCCGGCACCGCCGGTGCGCCCTTCTTGCCCGCGAGGCTCACCGCACGGCGCGGTTGCAGCGGGTGCGTCATCGGGTGCGCGAGCAGGCGGCCCGTGACCGAATCGTGCTGTGCGGCCAGATCGGCGACCGCCCCTTCGGCGACCAGCGTGCCGCCGCGCTTGCCGGCGCCCGGGCCCACGTCGATGATGTGATCGGCGCGGCGAATCGTGTCCTCGTCATGCTCGACGACGACGAGCGTGTTGCCCTTGTCGCCGAGCTTGCGCAGCGCGTCCAGCAGGATCTGGTTGTCGCGCGGATGCAGGCCGATCGTCGGCTCGTCGAGCACATAGCACACGCCCTGCAGGTTGCTGCCGAGCTGCGCCGCGAGCCGGATGCGCTGCGCTTCGCCGCCCGACAGGCTCGGCGCCGCGCGATCGAGGCTCAGGTAGCCGAGCCCGACTTCCTCGAGAAACGCGAGGCGGCTGCCGATCTCGCTGACGATGTCGCGCGCGATCTGCGCGTCGCGGCCGGTCAGTTCCAGCGCGTCGATCCAGCGGCGCGTATCGGACACCGTCCACTGCGCGACCTCGACGATCGGATGCGCGTCGAACTTGACCGCGCGCGCGGACGGATTCAGGCGCGTGCCGCCGCAATCCGGACACGGCTCGTTGCCGACGCCTTCCGGTTCCTGCTCGTCCGACGGCAAAGTCTGCTCGCGGCCGCGATCGTCCCCGGCGAGCACGGTATCGTCGTATGCCGCGCGCTGTTCGCGCGTGAGCGTGACCCCGGTGCCGACGCAGGTCGTGCACCAGCCGTGCTTGCTGTTGTACGAGAACATCCGCGGATCGAGTTCCGGGTAGCTCGTGCCGCACACCGGGCACGCGCGCTTGACCGACAGCACCTTGATCTCGCCGACGCGCGCGGTCGAATGATCGTTCTGCATCGCCTGGTGCAGCCCGTCGAGCGGCGCGAGCAGGTGCATCACGCCCTTGCCGAGCTCGAGCGTCTCGTCGAGCACGCGCCGCAACTCGGCCTCGTCGTCCGGCGACACGACGATGTCGGCCACCGGCAATTCGATCGTGTGCTCGCGGAAGCGATCGAGCTTCGGCCACGGATCGACCGTCACGAACTCGCCGTCCACGCGCAGATGCGTGCTGCCGCGCGCCTTCGCCCACTTCGCGAGATCGGTATAGACGCCCTTGCGGTTGACGACGAGCGGCGCGAGCAGCCCGACGTGCTCGCCGCGATGGTCGCGCAGCAGCTGCGCGGCGATCGATTCGACGGTTTGCGACGTGACGGGCGTGCCGTCGTGGATGCAATGCTGCAGGCCGAGCTTCACGTACAGCAGCCGCAGGAAGTGCCAGACTTCGGACGTGGTCGCGACCGTGCTCTTGCGGCCGCCACGCGACAGCCGCTGCTCGATCGCCACCGTCGGCGGAATGCCGTACACCGCATCGACTTCAGGCCGCCCGGCCGGCTGCACGATCGAGCGTGCATACGCGTTCAGCGATTCGAGGTAGCGGCGCTGGCCTTCGTGGAACAGGATGTCGAACGCGAGCGTCGACTTGCCGGACCCCGACACGCCGGTGATAACGTTGAACTTGCCGTGCGGGATGTCGACGTCGAGTGCCTTCAGGTTGTGCTCGCGCGCGTTGACGATCCGCACGACGTCCTCGCCCTCGATCGCGCGTCGCTCGCGGGCGGCGTTCAGCACGGCCTGCAGCGGCACGCCTTCGTCGGCGAGCGCGGTTTCGCCGTCCATCGCGCGGTCGTACTGCAGCAGCGCGACGCCGGTATGCGATTGCGCGCACGCCTTCACGTCGTCGGGCGTGCCCGCGCACAGCACGAGGCCGCCGCCGTCGCCGCCTTCCGGCCCGAGATCGATCAGCCAGTCGGCCGCGCGGATCACGTCGAGGTTGTGCTCGATCACGATCAGCGAATGTCCGGCAGCGAGCAGCTTGCCGAACGCCTGCATCAGCTTCGCGATGTCGTCGAAGTGCAGCCCGGTGGTCGGCTCGTCAAACATGAACAGCTTCGCGCGCGCGACGCGCGCCTCCTCGCTCGCGACCCGGCGCCCGCCCGCGGCGGCCGCCGATTCGGCGAGGAAGCCGGCCAGCTTCAGCCGCTGCGCTTCGCCGCCCGACAACGTCGGCACCGGCTGGCCGAGCTTCACGTATTCGAGGCCAACGTCGACGATCGGCTGCAGCACACGCAGCACCTCGGCATCGGCCGCGAAGAACGCGGCCGCTTCGCTGACGGTCAGGTCGAGCACGTCGGCGATGTTCAGCGCGCGGCCGTCGCGCTCGATGCGCACTTCGAGAATCTCGGCGCGGTAGCGGCTGCCGTCGCAATCCGGGCAGCGCAGATAGACGTCGCTCAGGAACTGCATCTCGATGTGCTCGAAGCCCGATCCGCCGCAGGTCGGGCAACGACCGTCGCCCGAGTTGAAGCTGAACGTACCGGCGCCGTAGCCGCGTTGCAGCGCGAGCGGCGCCTTCGCGAACAGCTTGCGGATCTCGTCGAACGCGCCGACGTAGCTGGCCGGGTTCGAGCGCGTGGTCTTGCCGATCGGCGATTGATCGACGAACACGACGTCGCCGACCTGGTCGGCGCCCGTGAGATTGCGGAACGCACCGGGCGACTCGGTCGCCTTGCCGTGATGGCGCGCCATCGCCGGATAAAGCACGTCCTGCAGCAGCGTCGACTTGCCGGAACCCGACACGCCCGTCACGCACACGAGCCGCTGCAGCGGAATCTCGACCGTCACGTCGCGCAGGTTGTGCTCGGTCGCGCCTTCGAGCACGATGCGCGGCGTGTTCGCGTCCACCGGGCGGCGCGCCCAGTTCGACGCATGCGCGACGTGCTTGCGGCCGCCGAGATACTCGCCCGTCAGCGTGTGCGCGGAACGGATGTCGCCCGGCGTGCCGTCGTAGACGATCGTGCCGCCGCGCTCGCCGGGGCCCGGACCCATGTCGATCAGCCGGTCTGCCGCGAGCATCACCGACGGATCGTGCTCGACGACGACCAGCGTATTGCCCGCGTCGCGCAGCCGCTGCATCGCCTCGACGATCCGCGTGAGGTCGCGCGGATGCAGGCCGATGCTCGGCTCGTCGAGCACGAACAGCGTTTTTGTCAGCGACGTACCGAGCGCCGTGGTCAGGTTGATCCGCTGCACCTCGCCGCCGGACAGCGTGCGGCTCTGCCGGTCGAGCGTCAGGTAGCCGAGCCCCACGTCGCACAGGTATTTGAGGCGCGTGCGCACCTCGGCGAGCAGCAGCTTCAATGCATCGTCGAGCAGCGCGCTCGGCAGCGTGATCTCGTCGAAGAAGCGGCGAATGCGCTCGATCGGCAGCAGCATCAGGTCATGCACCGTCAGGCCCGGCAGCGCCTCGAGCTGCGTGCGCGTCCAGTCGACGCCGCGCGGCATGAAGCGATTCGCGGGCGCCAGCACCGCATCGGCGTTCGCCTTCGAGCCGAGCCGCCACTGCAGCGATTCCGTCTTCAGGCGCGCGCCGCCGCAGACCTCGCACGGCGTGTAGCTGCGGTACTTCGACAGCAGCACGCGGATATGCATCTTGTACGCTTTCGATTCGAGATAGCCGAAGAAGCGTTTCACGCCGTACCACTGGCTCTGCCACTTGCCGTTCCAGTCCGGCGAGCCGTTGATCACCCAGTCGCGCTCGGCGTCGGCCAGGTCGGACCACGGCGTGTCGCGGCGGATGTCCGCCTTCGCCGCGTAGCGCATCAGGTCGTCCTGGCACTCCTTCCAGGCGGGCGTCTGCATCGGCTTGATCGCGCCGCCGCGCAGCGTCTTGCGCGCGTCGGGGATCACGAGGCCGAGATCGACGCCGATCACGCGCCCGAAGCCGCGGCAGGTCTCGCATGCGCCGTAGGCCGAGTTGAACGAGAACAGCGCCGCCTGCGGCTCCGCGTAGCGCAGGTCGCTGTCAGGGTCGTGCAGCCCGGTGGAGAAACGCCACACCTGCGGCTCGGCGAGCGCGTTTTCCGCTTCCGGCACGAGCACGTAGACGTTCACGCGGCCGCCGCCGCGCTTGAGCGACGCCTCGATCGCCTCGACCACGCGCACCTTGTCGGCCTGCTGCACGCGGAAGCGGTCGGCCACCACGTCGAGCAGCTTGCGCGGGCCCGTGGGCGACGCGACTTCACGCTGCGCCTGCACGCGCGTGTAGCCGCTCGCGGACAGCCACTGCGTGACTTCTTCTTCGGACGCGCTTTCCGGCAGCTCGACCGGGAACGTGACGACGACACGCGGGTCGTCGGCGCGCGTGCGCTCGACGAGTTCCGCGTAGATCGTCTCGGGCGTGTCATGCCGCACCTGCCGCGCGGTCTGGCGGTCGAACAGCTCGGCCGCGCGCGCGTACAGCAGCTTCAGGTGATCGTTGAGCTCGGTCATCGTGCCGACGGTCGAGCGCGAGCTGCGGACCGGGTTGGTCTGGTCGATCGCGATCGCGGGCGGCACGCCGTCGACGCGCTCGACCTGCGGGCGGTCCATCCGGTCGAGGAACTGCCGCGCATACGCGCTGAAGGTTTCGACGTAGCGCCGCTGGCCTTCCGCGTACAGCGTGTCGAACACGAGGCTCGACTTGCCGGAGCCCGACGGGCCGGTGACGACTGTCATTTCGCCGGTGCGCAGGTCGAGATCGAGGTTCTTGAGGTTGTGCTGACGTGCTCCGCGAATGCGGATCAGATTGCTGGATGACAATTTGCCTGCCCGTCTGGATGAGTTAGCCGGAATTCACGGTGCCGGAACGCTGCGGCGGATGCCCGCACGCGCGGCGCACGTGCCGCACGGGTCATGCCCGCGCCGCTCGAGTTCGACGGATACTATACTGTATATTCATACAGTTTTCCACGGGCAGGCCGAGCGGCGTGCGCCGTCGACGTCTGCTCCCGGGGCAAACCGCGGCTCACCCGCCGCCCGCCATCGCATACGCAATACACGTGCGGGCCAGTACATCGGTTGGATCGACGAGCGTCGCGCGCCTCCCGTTCCGCGCAACATATTCACCGCCAGGAAGCAGGAGCGGCAGTTCCGTACAGCCGAGCACGATTACGCTCACGCCCTCGGCAATCATCGCCTCGATGGCCGCCCCGATATCTTCCTCGCACTGTCCGGACGTGAAGCCGGCCTTGACGCCCCGCTTCCCGTAGATCGCTGCCATCACGCGCGCCTGCAATGCCGGCCCCGGCGCGACTTGCCGAAGCCCTTGCGACTCCAGCGCCTTCCGGTAGACCCCGCTTTCGATCGTGCCGGACGTCGCGAGCACCCCGACCTCCCGCAGCACCGGATAGGTGTCGCGCAGGTAGGCGACCGTGACGGTCAGCATGTTGACGATCGGAATGCCGAGGTACGGCTGGATCCGCTCGACGAACGCATGCGCGGTGTTGCACGGAATCGCGATGACGTCGGCATCGCCGTCCTCGAGCTTCTTGCAGGTCGCGTACAACGAGATCGTCGGGTCCGCGCCGGTGCCGATCAGGTTCTCGGTCCGGTCGGGAATCTGCGGGTTCTGTTCGACCAGCAGCTTGATGTGTTCCTGATCACGGGACGCCGGCGTGTTGCGCACGATCTTGTCCAGGAAATCGACCGTCGCGGCCGGCCCGACGCCGCCGACCACGCCAACCTTGAACGGCGCCGCGCGTGAGCCGGCGTGCCCGGTCACCGCGTACTGCGCATATGCGAGGTTCGAATCCACGACCGGTACGCGCAGCGGGCCGATTTCGCCCGCGACCAGCGCGATCTCGGTCAGGCCGGGGACGATCACCTGCACGCCCTGATCGATCAGGTCCTCGCATGCGCGGCGCAGCAGTTCGACCGGCCGGCCGCACAGATTGCCGCGCTTGATGCCATCGGCACCGTAGATGGCTTCCGTCACGAGATCGATCCCGTCATGCGTCCGCGGGTGAACGACGTCGAACTGCGGTGACGGGAAATACGTCTCGATGAGTCGCTTGTCCCGCACGTAGTCGGAAGCCAGCACGCCAATGCGCGTCGCGTCCGGGTACTTGCGCCGCACGTGGTAGCGAACGGCTTCGACGATGTCCACGATCGGCAGGCGCGTATTCGCCTTCAATTCGTCGATGAACGTGTGGCTCAGGAAACATGGCAGCACGACCGTCGTCACGCCGCGCTTCTCGAACTGCCGGATCATGTCGAACACGTACAGCTTGCGCTCGATGGTCGCCGCGCTGCCCGACCCCGAGCCCTTGAACGGGTATTGCTCGAAGATCATCTCGGCGTGTTCCTCGTCGGACGACGCCGGCGTCGCCTTCACCATCTTGAAGAACACGTCGGCACTGCCCAGCGGCCCCAGGCCGCCGACCACGCCGAATTTCCGCCGGGCATTCACGCTATCCGTGCACATCATGCGTTCAGCTCCGGCTGGTCGAATACGGCACCCTGCGACTGCGCCGCGCGCCGGCTCTCCCACTTCGCGATCACCGCCGTCGCCACGCTGTTGCCGATCACGTTCGTCATCGTGCGGCCCATGTCGAGGATCTGGTCGATCGCGAGCACCATCGCGACGCCGGCCACCGGCAGATGGAACATCGGCGCGACCGCCGCGACCACGACCACCGAGCCGCGCGGCACGCTCGCCATGCCCTTGCTGCTCAACATCAGCACCAGCAGCATGAACACCTGCTCCGACAGCGGCATGTGCACGCCGAACGCCTGCGCGATGAAGATGGCCGCGAACGCCTGATACATCATCGATCCGTCGAGGTTGAACGCGTAACCCAGCGGCAGCGTGAAGCCCACCACCTTCTTGTCGACGCCGAACTGCTCGAGCTGCTCGGTCAGGCGCGGATAGGCGGCCTCGCTGCTGGCGGTCGAGAAGGCGATCAGCGCGGGCTCGCGCACGACCTTCAGCAGGCGCCAGACGCCCCGCCCGAGAAACACGTAGCCGACGCCGATCAGGATCGCCCAGAGCACCAGCAAGCCGAGATAGAACGCGCCGATCAGCTTCCCGTACGTGTAGATCACGTCGAGCCCGCGCAGCGTGACCGACGACGCGATCGCACCGAACACGCCGAGCGGTGCCGCGCGCATCACGTAGTTCGTCAGGCGCAGCATCACCGGCACCATCCCGTCGATCGCCTGGATCACGGCGCCGACGCGCTGGTCACGCTTCAACGCGCTCAGCGCAACGCCGAGAAAGACCGAGAACACCAGGATCTGCAGGATGTCGTTGCGCGCCATCGCATCGAGCAGGCTGGTCGGGAACGCATGCGTGATCACGTCCCGGGCGTTCAGCGCGGCGGTGTTCAGTCCGGTGTTGACCTCGCCGGCGGTCTCCGTGAGGTTGAGACCGGCGCCCGGCTGCAGCGCATTGGCCATCACGAGGCCGAGAATCAACGAAATCAGCGACGCGCAGATGAACCAGCCGATCGAGCGCAGGCCGATGCGGCCGACGTCCTCGCCGCTGTCCATGCCGGCCAGGCCGGACACGAGCGTCACGAACACCAGCGGCGCGATGATCATCTTGATCAGGCGCAGGAAGATGTCGGTGACGATCGAGAAGTAGCCGGCGATCATCTTGAGCGTGGCCGGGTCGGTGATGTTGGCGTGGCACGCATAACCGGCGATGACACCGAGGATCATGCCGACTGCGATGCTTAAGGTGAGGCGATTTTTCATGTCCATTCGTCCTTGGGTGGCACTCGGCCGCCGGAAGGCGGCGAGCGCGCTGCGAAGAAGGCCGCGCGACGCAGGTCACGCGTCGCATGTGCCGTTGGAACGAATGGTAGGAACGGCCGAAAAAATCGTGATGCCAGTGCAACATGGCGGTATGCGAGCGTCGCATAACGCGGGAAAACCCTGGTTCAGCCGAGCCGGGCAGGCGCCGCGCGCAGATGCTGCCAGAGGGAGTCCAGGAATTCGCTGCGATTGGACACGTCGCGATACACGCGCAGCTCGACTTCCAGGTTCCACGCCGCCGGGCCGGCCGGCACGAGGTCGCCGGCCGCCAGTTCGGCGGCGATCGCGCTCCGGGGCAGCCACGCAACGCCCTCGCCTTCCATCACGAGCTTCTTGAGCACTTCGGCCATGTCCGATTCGTAATGCAGCTGCAAGGCCGGCGCATCCGGTGCGCGGCCGAGCAGCAGCGCGAGACAGCGGCCGAAGTAGCTGGTTTCCGTGTAGGTAATCAGCGGCAGCGGATTCTGCTTCGTTCCGGGCAGGCGAAACGCGGGCGCCGATCGACGGTTCGGCCGGCACGCCGGCATCAGCGTGTCGAGGCCCACTGTCAGGTGCTCGTACTTCGCCGGGTCGAGATGGAGCGGCAGCTCGGGATGGTGATACGCAAACATCAGCTCGCAGTTGCCGTTGACGAGCATCAGGATCGAGTCGTGGACGTTCGTCGGAATGACACGCGCCCGCACTTCGCCGAAATGCGGGGCGAGCGCCTTGAGCCAGGCCGGCAGGAAACTCAGCGCGATCGTGTGGCCCGCGGCGATCTGCAGGCTCTTGCCGGCGATCCGCTGCTCGGTGCGGATGATCGCGCGGGTATCGTACAGGCGGCTGATGACGTCCTCGGCCGTTTCGCGGAACAGGCGCCCTGCCGGCGTCAGCACCGGCGGAAAGCTGCTGCGGTCGATCAGCTCGGAGCCGATCCACTGTTCGAGCGACTGGATGCGGCGGCTGAAGCCCGACTGCGTGACGTTGCGAAATTCAGCCGCGCGGGAAAAGCTCTGGTATTGCGCGAGCGCGAGGAAATCCTCGATCCATTTGATTTCCATAGTGGCCTTGGAGGTCGCGGGTAAGCCGGCCCGCTCGTCGCCAGGGTCCTGGCGAAGCACGGGTCGGCGGACGCCTCCATTTTATGGGCATCGCGCAATGTCGCGTTCAACCCTCCTGGCGTTCGATCAGGAAGCGCTCGCGGCGCTTCCCCTTGATCCATGCCGGCTCGCGTCCCCGGCCGGACCACGTCGCTCCGGTGTTCGGATCGCGGTACTTCGGCGCGACGGCAGCCGTTTTTCGCGCCGCCCTTGTGGCACTGCCCTGACGGCCGAATATCTGTCTCGGGGTCAACCCATATTCGGCGACACGGGTACGGACCTCCTGCAGCACGGTCTCGAGTTCAGCCTGTCGCGCTTCCTCGGCACGTTTCATCAGTTCATCGGCTTGCGCCTTCAATTCGCGATAGCCCGACATCCCTTTCCTCCAAATTGCTCCGGCGCCATGAAAAGCCGAACGGGACGCAAACCCCGAACGGTTCGTTGTGTTGTCAACGGGTGGTGTCACGCTCGACCGCTCGACGCGGCACGAGGCCTGTCTTCCTACGTAGCGGATGCGTCGGCGAAGCGCGTGCGCACGTCGTTCAGAACGGCAGCTTGACGAAGAGATCTGTCGCAAGCTCGGAATCAGCGAGGCGACTTTCTACAACTGGAAGAAGAAATTCGGAGGGTTGGGGCCTTCTGAGTTGCGCCGCTTGCGCGAGCTCGAAGAGGAGAACGCGAAGCTGAAGCGGCTCGTGAAGGATCAGAGCCGGGACAAGGCCATGGACCTACTCGCAAAAAATGTGTGGTCCGCGCCGGCTTTGCAAGGCGAGCGTTGTCGATAAATTGCGTGATCGCAATCGAACGAATCTGACCAAGAGCTGCGCGTTGTTTAGCATGTCTCGCTCGCTGTATCGGTATCAGTCGGTTGCGCGTGATTCATCGGCGCTGCTCGTGCGTATCAAGGAGATCACCGCTATGCGCGTGCACTACGGGTATCGGCGCGTTCACATGATCCTGCAACGGGAAGGCTGGCGAGACAATTGCAAGCGCGTCTACGGGTTGTATCGTGCGGAGGGCCTGTCACTGCGGCACAGGCGGCTGGCCATCGAGGTCGGACAAAGTCTGAAGCCTCTCATCAGAACGGATTGCTTCAGCCTAGGTGACCGAACGCGTTTCTACACGGCCTCGGCCATGACCGGCCATTCGCCATCGCGCTCCGACGGACATTTACACGTCCGCTCCACCTCGGAAGCTGTCATTGGGGAGAAGTGGGACGAACGGCCGCTCATCGGGGAGCGACATCGCCCGCGCCTGACAGTAATCTTTGAGTAACTTCAGCCGAACGTCGATTTGAATTTCCGGTCAGACCTGCAGTCGTCTAAATGACTTCAGAAAACTGACCTGTATTCACCGCACGACTTCCATTTCGGGACCAAACGGCTCATTGCCAGTCCACATCGACAGAGGTCCCGGGCGAAACCCGCATCGCCCGGGTGCGAACATGTCTACATAATCGCGCTGGCGTTGGGTTCGAGCGCGGAATGGCTTTCCACTGCCCCTGGTCGGATCTTGAACCAGATCGAATACATCGCGGGCAGAAACACCAGCGTCAGAATCGTTCCGGCAAAAGTCCCGCCAATCAGCGTATAAGCCAACGTGCCCCAGAACACGGAATGCGTCAACGGAATGAAGGCCAGCATCGCTGCGAGCGCGGTCAGAATCACGGGCCTGGACCGCTGGATCGTGGCTTCCACCACCGCGTCGAAGGGCGTCATGCCTGCGTGCGCGTTCTGCTCGATCTGGCCGATCAGAATGAGCGTGTTGCGCATTAGAATGCCCGAGAGAGCGATGAACCCCACCAGCGCATTGATCCCGAAGGGCTGGTTGAACAGCAGAAGTGTCGGCACGACGCCAATCAGACCCAGCGGACTCGTCGCGAACACCATCATGGTCGCGGCAATCGAGCGCGTCTGGAAAATGATGATGAGCAGCGTCAGCGCAATCATGATGGGAAACAGCGGCGCGAGCGCCTTCGTGGCCTTGTCGGCTTCCTCGATGGAACCGGCTTCCTCGATCCGATAACCGTCGGGCAACTTCGCAATAATCGGCTGGAGTTGCGCGAGCATTGCCGTCGACACATCGGGCGGCTGCAGTCCTTCCGCAATATCGCCGCGCACTGTGATCGTCGGCGTGCGATCGCGACGGCGAAGAATCGGATCTTCCATGCGAATGTCGACCTTGCCGATCTGCGAGAGCGGTACGCGCTGCCCCGCCGAGCCGATCAGCGTAAATCCGTCGATACGCTGCGGATCGAGCCGTATCTCGCCCGCCGATCTCGCGACGAGTTCCACCGAGCGAATGTCCTCGCGCACGTGCGTGACGGGAATGCCTGTCAGCAGGAATTGCAGTTGCTGCGCGACGGAACTCGACGTCAACCCAAACGCACCAAGCCGATTTTGATCGAGCGTGAAATGCACCGTGGGCACTCGCGGGCCCCAGTCGGCGTTCACCGTTCGCATCATCGGGTTGCCATTCATGGTCCGTTCGACCTGCGCGGCGATGGTGCGCAGCGTCCGGGCGTCCGGGCCCATGACTCTGAACGCAACGGGGTAAGGCGAGTAAGGGCCGAACACCAGTTGGGTGACGCGAACCTGCGCCCCGGGCACCAGCCCTTCGGCGATGGCTTTGCGCAGACGGAATTTGAGCGCCTCACGCTGCTTCTCGTCATTCGTGCGGATCACCATCTTCGCGAAAGACGAATCGGGCAATTCCGGCGACATCGCCAGATAGAAGCGCGGCGCCCCCTGTCCGATGTACGACGTCACGATCTTCGCTTCCGACTGCTTCGCGAGCCACGCCTCGACCCTCTCCGTCGCCGCAGAGGTTTGTTCGATCGATGTGCCATACGGCATTTGCACTTCCACGAGCACTTCAGGGCGATCTGAGGTCGGGAAAAACTGCTTTTTCACCAGCCCCATGCCCATCACGGCGATCACGAACAAGCCCACCACGAGCCCCGCGACTAACCACTTTCGCCGGATCACACGTCCCAGGAACGCGCGAAAACGCTGGTAGTTCGGCGTGTTGTAGATGGCACCGTGACCGCCTTCAACCACGGCAATATCGGGCAACAGCTTGACGCCGAGGTACGGTGTGAAGACGACGGCCACGACCCACGAGGTGATCAATGCGATGCCGACGATCCAGAACATGTTGCTCGTGTATTCGCCAGCCGTCGAGCGCGCGAAGCCATTCGGCATGAAGCCGACAGCCGTGACCAGCGTGCCCGACAGCATCGGCGCGGCGGTGTGGCTCCAGGCGTAAGCCGACGCCTGGACGCGGTTATAGCCCTCCTCCATTTTCACGACCATCATTTCGATGGCGATGATCGCGTCGTCGACGAGCAGGCCCAGCGCGAGAATCAGCGAACCGAGCGTGATGCGGTCGAAGCTTTTGCCCGTGGTGGCCATCACGACGAAGACGCCCGCGAGAGTCAGCGGCACCGCCGCCGACACGACGATGCCGACACGCCATCCCATGCTCGCGAAGCTCACGACCATCACCACGAGCAGCGCGACAAAGAACTTGACCATGAATTCGTCGACGGCCGAATGGATATTGACGGCCTGGTCGGTCACCTTCGTGAGGCTCATGCCCAGCGGCATCCCGGCATTGATCGTTGCGACTTCCGCGTCGAGCGCCTTGCCGAGGTTGAGCCCGTTCCAGCCGTCCCGCATCACGACGCCGAGGAGCAACGCCGGCTCGCCGTTGTTGCGAATCTGGAAAGTGGCCGGGTCTTCGTAACCGCGTTCGACGGTCGCCACGTCGGAGAGCTTCAGCGTGCGGCCCTGAACGACGATCGGCGTGTCGCGAATGGTCTGCAGCTTGTCGAAGGCGCCTTCGATACGAATGAAGACCTGCGCTCCCGCCGTATCGATCGAACCGGCCGGCGTCAGAACGTTCTGGCTGTTCAACGCGGCAAAGATCTCCTGAGGCGTCACGCCGAGCGTCGCGAGCCGGTCGTGCGAAAACGAGACATAGATCCGTTCCGCCTGCTCGCCGATGATGTTCACCTTCTTGACGCCCGGCACATGAAGGAGCCGCTGGCGCAATCCCTCGGCGTCGCGCACCAGCGATCGTTGCGGCTCGCCTTTCGCCTTGAGCGCGAACAGCGCGAACGTTACGTCGGAGTACTCATCATTGACGAGCGGGCCGATCACGCCGGGTGGCAGGTTGCCCGCTTCATCATGCAGCTTCTTGCGCGCCTGATAGAACTCCTCGGGCACGTCCGCGGGCGGCGTACTGTCGAGCAAGGTCACAGTGGTGAAGGCCAGCCCCGGCCGCGTATAGGTCTCGGTCCGGTCGTACCAGCGCAGTTCCTGCATGCGCTTTTCGAGCGGCTCGGCCACCTGGTCCTGCATTTCCTGCGCGGTCGCGCCGGGCCATGCCGTAATGACCGTCATCGACTTGACGGTAAATGGCGGATCTTCGGCCCGCCCCAGCTTCAGGAAGGCAATCACGCCGGCGATCGAGATCAGGACGATCAGAAACAGCGTGACCGAGCGCTCCCGCACCGCAAGAGCCGATAAATTGAAGCCGCTCATTGGGTCGCTCCTTGCGCGGAGACGGATGCGGCGACCATCTTGTCGTTGGCGAGACGCACGCGCTCTCCGTCGTGCAACAACTGGGCACCGAGCGCGACGACCTGGTCGCCTTCGCGAAGATCGCCTGTCACCGTCGCACTGTCGTCGCTCAATGCGGTGACACGCACCTTGCGCCAGGTCACCCGAGACTGGGATCGATCGACGGTCCAGACTCCGGTGCCCGAGCCCGAATCGAACACGGCGCCGACCGGTACCACCATGGCGGCAGGTGCCTGGCGGGCATCGCCGGCGAGATCGAGGGTCACGGTCGCACCGAGCGGTGCATTCGACAACGCGCCCTCGAGGACGTACCTCGCCTCGTAGGTCCGTGTCAGTCGATCGGCGGAGTCGGAAAGCTGGCGCAGGACGGCGGGAACAGGCTTCTGGTCCGCGCCGTAAAGCGTTGCTTCGGCAATCGAGCCGGATGCGGGGCGCAGCGTCTCGGGAAGCTGGACGACGGCCTCGCGGGGGCCGGCATGCGCGAGCCGCACGACGATTTGTCCGGGCGCGACTACCTGGCCCGGCTCCGCCAGCGTCTCGACCACGACGCCGTCGGCGTCCGCCATGACGACGGCGTATCCGGAAGCGTTGTTGGCGAGCACTGCCTGCGCCTGCGCGGCGACGAGCTGGGCCTTGGCGGAGTCCGCGGCCGCCTTGAGCTGGTCATAGGTCGACGCTGAGACCGCGCCTGCTGCGACGAGATCCCGATACCGCGCCTCGTCGGCGGCGGTCTGCGTCGCGCGCGCCTGCGCAGCATCCACGAGTTTCTGCTGCGCACGGGCCTGCAGTCCCAGATCGATCGGATCGATGCGCATCAGGGGCTGGCCGCGCTTGACCGTTTGGCCCGCGTCGACCAGGCGCTCGATGACCTTGCCCTGGACCCGGAAACCGAGATCGCTCTGAACGCGAGCGCCCACGACGCCCGAAAACGAACGGCTCGCCCCCGCCGCGCCGTGAACGGCGCTTGTACGCACAAGCGGCGCCTCGGTACGCGGATCAGCAGCCGGATGCTCGCCGCATGCCGCGAGCGCGAGCGAAGCCACGCCCAATGTATAGACAAAATGATGGCGCCGGAACATGAGGTCCCCTCTCGCAAAGAACAGGAGCACTCATTCTGATACCCGTGACCAATTCAGTCAATAGTCACGAGAGGGTTCACGGAGCAAGACTTCTGAGTACCAGGCTCGCAAGGTGGGCCGTCGCCTCTTCCGCACCCTCGAGGTTGTACTGGAGCAGCAGGGGATTGAAATAAGGCTTCATCACCAGAAAGATCGCGTTCACCGCCTCGTCTTGCGGCGTCTTGCGTTCGAATTCGCCGGTTTCGCGTCCGAGCCGCAGGATATCGGTGATGAGTTGGCGGATCTCGTCCTCATAACCCTGGACGGATGGCCAGGGCGATGCGGCTGACACGGCGGCAATATCGTAGAGCTTGCGATCCTGGAAGAAGAGCTGGCTTCCAGATGCAAGTAAGGTCTTGAACATGCAGCGAAATTTTTCAGTCGCACTGTGCGCGCCGCCGATGTTTTCTCTGACTGCGGCGATCATCGCGGCGAGGCGATTAGCGCAGATGACTTGACCGATCGCCTGTTTGGAGTCGAAGAATTTGTAAATATAGGCTTTTGAAAACCCGATTTCCTTCGCGAGGTCGGAAACGGTGGTCTTTTCGTAGCCGTAGCGGCTGAAGTATTCCGTTGCGGCGTCGACGATCTGGGCGCGAACTTCGTGGTCCGAGGGGCCACGGGATGGGGAGGCGGAGGGAGTCGGTTTGTTCATGCCTCAAGCTTAGTCCCTCACTCGTCAGTTGACAACTTGTGACCATATTGTATATTGGTCACACCATCCGCTCTCCCGTTGCCGCTCCCGAGATGATCATGCCCTTGCACCGTCCCCTTGTTCTCCTGGCTAGCGTCGCCGCCCTTTCGGCGTGCGCCGTGGGTCCCGACTACCACCGTCCGGATGCGCCGCTGGCGCAGCACTATATGACCCAGCCGCCCGCCCGCGCGGCAAAGGCTCCGGTTGCCGATCTGTCCGCATGGTGGGAAAGCTTCAACGACCCGCTGCTCACGCATTACGTTTCGCTGGCGCTGGACCAGAACCTGGATCTGGCCCAGGCCGTCGCGCAGATCACTCAGGCGCGCGCGCGCCTCGGCACGGCCAACGCGGCGCTCCTCCCGTCGGCCTCGATTTCCGCGTCGGCCGCACGCGCCTATCAGTCCGTCGACACGCCGTTGGGGCAATTGCTCAATGCCACGCCGGGTTACGAGCGCTGGGGCACCGAGTACGAAACCAATCTGGAGGCCGGTTGGGAGATCGACATTTTTGGTGGTCTGCGCCGTCGGCGTGAAGCCGCGCTCGCCGATTACTCGGCGACGCAGGCGGCCGCGGTCGCCACCCGACTTGCCGTCGCGGCCCAGACCGCGGATATCTACGTCACGATCCGGGGGCTCCAGGCCCGTCTGGATATCGCGACCCGGCAGGTGCAGACGCAGCAGGCGCTTCTCGCAGACGTGAAACTCCTGTATTCGAAGGGTGCGGCGGCCGACTATCAGGTTCAGCAGGCGCAAGGTGCGCTCGACCAGGTTCAGGCCGGCGTGCCCGTCCTCCTCGCGGCGCTCGATGCAGCGTCGAACGCCCTCGATGTGATGCTCGGCACCTTTCCCGGCACGCACCGGGCAGAGCTGAGCCCGCCATCCGTGATCCCCGTTGCGCCGTCGCTCGCGGAAATGGGCACGCCAGCCGATCTGCTGCAAAGACGTCCCGATCTGATCGCGGCCGAACGTCACCTCGCCGCCGCCAATGCGCGCATTGGCGCTGCGATCGGCGAGTACTACCCAACGGTCTCGCTGAATGCCTTCCTCGGCAGCGCGACCTCCGCCGCTGCCGGTACGTTGTTCTCGGGCGGCGCCAACCAGGCGGCCGGCCTCGTTGGGCTGCGCTGGCGCCTGTTCGATTTCGCGCGCATCGGCGCCGATGTCGACGCGGCGAAAGGCGCCGACGCGCAGGCGCTAGCGGCGTATCGGCAGGCCGTCCTCCGCGCCTCCGAGGACGTCGAGAACTCGCTCTCGGCATTGGTGAATCGAGAGGCGCAGGCTGCCACGCTGTCGAACGCCGAGTCGTCGTTTTCCCGCGCCAAGGATGCCTCGATGACCGCGTACCGCAGCGGTGCAGCGAGTTTCATCGACGTATTGCACGCCAACGAGACCCTGCTCCAGGCCGCCGACGCGCGTGCACAAGCACAGACGGAATCCGCACGTGCAGCGATCTCGACGTTCAAGGCGCTCGGCGGCGGCTGGGATCCGGCATCGCACGTTGGGCAGACGTCGTTGACGTCGCGCTGACGTAGCCGCCCTGCATTGGCGCGCGCAACGAAGCCCGTGCGCATTCCGGGTTCGCGCAAGCGCGAACCGCACCATTGCCGTGCGCGTCGCGCCCGCAATCGGACACCGTCTCGCGCGGCACGTCCCCCACCGCGCGACCGACATCGAATTGGGCTAAATTTGGGTCTGATTTCGTTTGAACCCGCCGTCGGGCAAAGGCACACAACGCTCGTACGGGCGCACTCCAGGGCGCGATGAATGAACGATAAGGATTCTGTCGAGTTCGGGCAACCCGTTGCAGACGACACCCTCGCCAAACGGTTTCTACTGCGCGATGCACCCACGGTGCGGGCCGGCGTTTTCTCCCAGGGGCAACCGATCTCGTTCACACGGTTAACCAACCCCCGGCCTCAACCGGGGCGCTCGCTCACGCCGCAACCGGAGGAGGCCTTTGTCTTTCAGATGCCGCTGATACTGGGCCCCGATCCCGGCCTCCGTTATTCAAGCGGCAACCTCGACGCTTCCGCATCGTGCAGTCCCGGCAGTTGCTATCTGCTCGACCTGCGCTCGAGCCCGACGCGCCGTCTCGACATGCCGTTCGATACCATGCGGCTCTATCTGGCCCAAGGCGCGATCGAGGAATTCACCGATCAAAAGCGGCGCCGGCGCATAGGTGGACTCGTGCAGCCGCATCTCGGCGCCAGCGACCCGGTGCTGTTCAGTCTTTCGCATACGCTGCAGGCAGTCCTGCAGCAGCCCAACCTGACGAGTGCGCTGTTCATCGATTACCTCGCCCTGGCATTTTGCGAACACGTCGTCACACGATATGGCCGAGCCGCTCCGGCGCTCCGTCCACGCCGCTCCGGACTGGCTCCGTGGCAGATGCGGCGCATCGAGGATTATTTCGCGTCCCACCTGCACGAAAATCCGTCGATTGCCGATCTCGCGCGCGAATGTAATCTCTCCACCAGCTACTTCGGCGAAGCCTTCAAGCACTCCACCGGCAGCACACCCCATCAGTGGCTACTCAAGCGCCGTATCGAGCGCGCAAAATCGCTGCTGCGGGAAACCGATGCGAACCTGGCCAGCATCGCATCGGACTGCGGATTTTTCGACCAAAGTCATTTTTCGCGCGTGTTCTCGCGTTTCGAAGGGTGCGGGCCAAAAGAGTGGGCGCAGCGGAACCGATAGCACCAGATATATGCAAACGTCGTTGTCGGCACGCGGGTACTCGCTCGATATGCGTCGACACGCTACGCCCCCCGCTCCCTGATTCGAATTCAACCACTGTCCCCGGTGTTCGACGGTCGCCCGCGATTCGTCCATCGAATCGTTGTTTTATACAAGATCACGCGGGCACCCAACAGGTACGCTTCTCTCACATCGACTCGTCGATGCCTCGGCAGCTCGTCACCCATTGAACGGGTGGCCATCGCAGTCCGGCCATTTCTTTTCGCCGCTCCTGCCGAAATTGCACGTTGATTTGCCCATAAAGCCTCGCGCGGCCGCCAGCCCGGAACGGAGTGGCGCTGCGCCGGTCCGCCCAACCCTCCTGGAGTCGAGGCATGAAAAATCGCGATACGTCTGTGCGTCTTGATCACGCGACGGGTGCACCCGTCGCCGACAATCTGAACATCGAAACGGCCGGCCCGCGCGGTCCCGCGCTGCTGCAGGATATCTGGCTGATCGAGAAACTCGCGCACTTCGACCGCGAGGTCATTCCAGAACGACGCATGCACGCCAAAGGATCGGGGGCGCACGGGGTATTTACGGTAACGCACGACGTCACGCGCTACACGAAGGCGAAACTCTTTTCGGAAATCGGCAAGGCAACGCCGGTATTCATGCGCTTTTCAACAGTCGCCGGCGAGCGCGGCGCCGCGGATGCCGAGCGCGATATCCGGGGCTTCGCGGTGAAGTTCTATACGGAAGAAGGGAACTGGGACATCGTGGGCAACAACACGCCCGTGTTCTTTTTCCGTGATCCGCTGCGTTTTCCCGACCTCAACCACGCGATCAAGCGCGACCCGCGCACGGGACTGCGCAGCGCAAACAGCAATTGGGACTTCTGGACGCTCCTGCCGGAGGCGCTTCACCAGGTCACGATCGTCATGAGCGACAGGGGCATACCGCGCAGCTATCGGCACATGCATGGATTCGGCAGTCATACGTTCAGCCTTGTCGATGCCGACAATCGGCGAACGTGGGTGAAGTTCCACTTCCGTACGCAGCAAGGCATCTCGAATCTGACTGACGGCGAAGCCGAGCAGCTCGTGGGCAAGGACCGCGAAACGCATGGCCGCGATCTTTACGAAAGCATCGAACGCGGCGACTTCCCGCGCTGGACACTCTTCATTCAGGTGATGAACGACGACGAGGCCAGGTCTCTGCCGTTCAACCCGTTCGACCTGACCAAGGTCTGGCCGAAAAGCGATTTCCCGTTGATCGAGGTAGGCGTACTCGAATTGAACCGCAATCCGGGCAATTATTTCGCCGAGGTCGAGCAGGCGGCCTTCTCGCCCGCGAACGTCGTGCCCGGCATCGGCTTTTCGCCGGACAAGATGCTGCAGGCGCGTCTCTTCTCTTATGGCGACACGCAACGTTATCGGCTGGGCGTGAACTTCAATCACATTCCCGTCAATGCGCCGAAGTGCCCCTTCCATAGCTACCACCGCGACGGCGCCATGCGCACCGACGACAACCTCGGCGGCACACCGTCTTACTACCCGAACAGTTCCGGCGAGTGGGAAGTCCGGCCCGATCTTCACGAGCCGCCGCTGCGGATCGAAGGCGAGGCCGCACATTGGGACCACCGCGTGGACGTCGATCACTTCGCGCAGCCCGGAAATCTGTTTCGTCTGATGAGTCGGACGCAGCAGCAATTGCTGTTCGATAACACCGCTCGCCAGATGGGCTCCGTTCAGGCGCATATCCAGGAACGCCACATCCTCAATTGCGCGAAGGCCGACCCTGAGTACGGCGCGGGCGTTCGCGAGGCCTTGGCAAGAATCGGGGCGACGACTGCGACGAAGTAGCCGGCCATTCGCGTGCGGCGTCCGCCACGACGCCAGCGTCCGATCACATCTCGATGGAGAACCGTCATGTCGCAGGTCATTCAGGATGTCGCCGTACCCGATAGTCAACTTGCACGGGAAATTACCGAGTTCGTGCGCGACACGTCTAGCCCGCTGCTCTTTCATCACTCGAGCCGCGTGTATTTGTTCGGGGCGCTGGAAGGCGCGCGCCGCGGCCTGAAATTCGATCGGGAACTCTTGTACGCGGGCGCCATGTTCCATGACGTAGGCCTTGCCGGTGCGTACAGCAGCGCCACCGAACGATTTGAAGTCGATGGGGCCAATGCGGCGCGCGAATTTCTCTCCGGCCGGGGCATCGATGCGGCCGACATCGATCTCGTCTGGACGGCCATTGCGCTGCATACCACGCCCGGCATTCCGCGCCATATGCACCCGATCGTCGCGCTGGTGACGGCCGGTGTCGAGATGGACGTGCTCGGCCTCTCTTACCACGATTTTTCCCACGAGGAACGCGAAGCAGTGACGCATGCGCATCCGCGCCCGCCACACTTCAAGGAGGAGATCATTCAAGCCTTCTACGATGGCATCAAACACAAGCCGGAGACCACATTCGGCAACGTGAAAGCGGACGTGATCGCCGACAAGGAGCCGCATTTCCATCGCGGAAATTTTTGTTCAGTTATCCGTAACTCGCCGTGGCCGGGCTAAAGCAGAAGTCCTGCACGACTACGCGTCGATTCGCCCAGCATCGTGCGATCGGCGCCCCGATTTCGCGACGGCGCATCAGTCCGAGGTGGCAGAAAACATTGCCGATTGCATCGTGCGCGACGCGACGTCGGTTTCTATCAGCGGCTTCATTCACACCGAGGTAAAAATCATGAGCAAGCTTGCAGGGAAAGTGGCGGTCGTCACCGGCGCGTCGAAAGGGATCGGCGCGGCCATCGCGAAGGCGCTTGCGGCAGAGGGCGCATCGGTTGTCGTGAACTATGCGAGCAGCAAGACCGGCGCGGACGCCGTTGTGTCAGCCATCACAACGGCCGGAGGCACGGCGATTTCCGTGGGCGGCGACGTGTCGAATGCCGCCGACGCGAAGAGCATCGTCGACGCGGCGATCGAAACATACGGCCACCTCGACATCCTCGTGAACAACTCCGGCGTCTACGAGTTCGCGCCGATCGACGCATTTACGGAAGCGCAATACCGCAGGCAGTTCGACGTCAACGTGCTCGGTGTTCTGCTCACCACACAGGCCGCGGTCCAGCACCTTGGCGAGGGTGCCAGCATCATCAATGTCAGTTCGGTCGTTTCGACGCTCACGCCCGCCACGACCGCCGTATATAGCGGCACGAAAGGCGCGGTCGATTCCATCACCGGCGCACTCGCCCGCGAACTCGGGCCGCGGAAGATTCGCGTGAACACGATCAATCCGGGCGTGATCGTGACCGAAGGTGCACAGACCGCCGGGGTGATCGGATCGGAGTTCGAGAGTTCGGCGGTCAGCCAGACGCCGCTCGGGCGTGTGGGCAGACCGGACGACGTGGCGTCGATCGCGGTTTTCCTCGCCTCCGACGACGCAAAGTGGTTGACTGGCGAACACATCATCGCCAGTGGCGGCATGCGATGAGGCAGATTCGCGGAACTACGCCCGCGTGATCAGCCACCTCGGCCCCGCGGCGGCACGGGATCCGCTCGATGCGCTGGACCTGCACGCGATCGAGCGGCCGGCCGAGTCGCCAAGACCTGTCGGCATCGCCGATGCGTCGTTCAACGCCGAACCGGATAGGGATATGGCCGGACCTGCGTACCCGTCACCGGCGCGCCGCCGACGGTGTGAACCGCCACAACCGCCGCATCGTCGACACCAGCGCCGCATCGTCACCCGGCGCCGCTGACCCGGCCTGCGCGACTTCCCGCTTCCGCCGTTTCGGATCGAGCCCCGTCCCGCCGCTACGCCGCCGCGCAGCGTGCCGCTCGATGACCCGCTGCAGCAGACAGAACACGCACAGCAGCGCGCCGATCACGATCCGCGTCCACCACGAACTCAGCGTGCCGTCGAACGTGATGAGCACCTGGATCGTGCCGAGGATGCCGACGCCGAACACCGACCCGATCACGTACCCCACCCCGCCGGTGAGCAGCGTGCCGCCGATCACGGTCGCAGCGATCGCGTCGAGCTCCATCCCCTGCGCCTGCAGCCCGTAGCCGGACAGCACGTACAGCGTGAACACCACGCCACCGAGCGCCGAACAGAAGCCACTCAGCGCATACACGCCGACCTTCGTGCGCGCGACCGGCAGCCCCATCAGCAGCGCCGATCGCTCGTTGCCACCGACCGCATACACGTTACGGCCGAAGCGCGTGAAATGTGCAACGTAGATCGCGGCGGCCAGCGTCGCGAGCGCAATCAGCGCACCGGCGCTCAGCGTCCCGCCACCGACCGGCACGCTGATGCCCGCGAGCGCATGGAAGGTCGGCTCGTTGATCGTGATCGACTGCGTCGTGATGAGAAAACATGCGCCGCGCGCGAGAAACATTCCGGCAAGCGTGACGATGAACGGCTGCAACCTGAAGTAATGAATCAGCGCACCCATCGCCGCGCCGTACAGCGCGCCGAACACGAGCACCAGCGGCACGATCGCCCAGACGGGCCAGTGCAATCGCTCGGCGCCGACCGCGCAGAAGATCGTTGTCAACGCAACGACAGAGCCGACCGACAGGTCGATACCGCCCGACACGATCACGAACGTCATCCCGATCGCGACGATCAGCAGGAACGCGTTGTCGACGAGCAGCCCGGTCAGCACCTGCATCGAGAAGAAGCCCGTGTACATCACGGATCCGAAGCCGAACAGTGCGGCAAACAGCACGATCGTCACGACGATCGGCAACGTGCGCGGGTCGGTAAGCGATGCGAAGAATCGTTTCATCGCGGCGTGGCTCCGGTGGTGGCGCGCGAGCGGGTGGAAGACAGCAGCCGCGACGCACGCTGGATCACCAGCCCGCGCGCCGCGTCCGACTGAATCAGCGTCACGACGATCACGACGAGCGCCTTCACGACGAGCGTCGCCTCCGGTGGCACGCCGATCGAATAAGTCGTGTAGGTGAGCGTCTGGATGATCAGCGCGCCAAGCACGGAACCCGCGAGGCTGAAGCGGCCGCCGAGCAGCGACGTGCCGCCGAGCGTCACCGCGAGGATCGCGTCGAGTTCGAGCAGCAGCCCCGCGTTGTTGCCGTCGGCGCTGCGCACGTTCGAGCTGGCGAGGATGCCGGCGAGCGCCGACATGACGCCGGCGAACAGATATACGCCAAACACGACCGCCCCCGCGCGCAAGCCCACGAGCCGCGTCGCGACCGGGTTCACGCCGATCGCGCGGATGAACAGGCCGAGCGCCGTGCGGTTCACCAGCAGCGCGGTCGCCGCGATCGTCGCGATCGCGATCCAGACCGAACACGGCACGGCCGCGAGATAGCCGCCGCCGAGTTCGAGGTAGCCCGGCGCGCCGATCGGGATGATCTGTCCGCCCGTCAGCAACTGCGCGATACCGCGTCCGGCGACCATCAGGATCAGCGTCGCGATGATCGGCTGCATCCCGACGAACGCGACGAGCACACCGTTCCATGCCCCTGCGAGCAACCCCACGCATAGCGCAGCCGCCAGCGCCGGGCCGACCCGCGCCGGATCGCCGTCGAGCACGATCGCCGCGGCCGCGCCGGCGATCGCGACGATCGCGCCGACCGAGATGTCGATCCCGCGCGTCGCGATCACGAGCGTCATGCCGAGGGACACGATCACGAGCGGTGCCGCGCGATTCAGGATGTCGATCGGTGCGCCGAACAAGTGGCCGTCGAGCACCGCGATCGACAGGAAGCCGGGCCGATGCGCGACGTCGAGCGCGAACAGCAGTGCGAGCGTCAGCATCGGCCATACGAGCGGATGGCGAAGCAACGTGCGTAACCGGATCATGACCGGCCTCCCGCGATCAGTTGATACACGTGTTCTTCCGACGCCTCGGCACCGGTCAGTTCGGCGACCTTGCGGCGATCGCGCAGCACCGCGATGCGGTGGCTCACGCGCACCACTTCGCTGATCTCCGATGAGATGAACAGGATCGCGAGCCCCTGCGCACACAGCGCGAGCACGCGCTCCATGATGTCGAATTTCGCGGCGACGTCGATGCCGCGCGTCGGCTCGTCGAGGATCAGCAGCTTCGGCTCCGTCGCGAGCCAACGCGCGAGCAGCACCTTCTGCTGGTTGCCGCCGGACAGCAGCCCGATCGGCTGCTCCGCGTCGCGCGCCTTGATGCCGAGCTTCGCGATGTACGCCTCGGCGAGTTCGCGCTGGCGCGCGCGGCCGATCAGCCGCCACCAGCCGCGCCGAGCTTGCAGCGCGAGGACGATGTTCTCGCGGATCGACAACGCCGCGACGATCCCCTCCTTCTTGCGATCCTCAGGGCAATACGCGATCCCGTTGCGCACGGCATCGTGCGGCGACGCGAGCCGCTTGCGTGCGCCGTCGATCTCGATCGCGCCGGTGTCGGTGCGCTCGGCCGCGAACGCGAGCCGCGCGGTTTCCGTGCGCCCCGAGCCGAGCAGCCCGGCCAGCCCGACGATCTCGCCGGGCCGCACGTCGAGATCGAGCGGGCTCATCATCCCGCGCCGGCCTGCCTGCTGCATCGAGAGGAATGGCGCGGCCGCATCGGCATCCCGCTGCACGGCCGCCGCGCCTGCCTGCAGCTTGCCGGACATCGGTTCGCGGCCGGTCATTTTCGCGACGAGCATATCGACCGGCAGGTCGCGCGCGAGGTACTCGCCTTCGCGCTCGCCGTTGCGCATCACGGTGATCCGGTCGGACACCGCATAGGTCTGTTCGAGAAAGTGCGTGACGAACAGGATCGCCATCCCCGACGCCTTCAGTCGGCGCAGCACGTCGAAGAGCCGAGCGACCTCTCCGTCGTCGAGACTCGACGTCGGTTCGTCGAGAATCAGCACGCGCGCATCGACCGACACGGCCCGCGCGATCGCGACCATCTGCTGCACCGCGATCGGATACGCGTCGAGCGAGCGCGTGACGTCGAGTGACAGGTCGAGCTCGGCGAGCGCATCGCGCGAGCGTGCATGGATCGTCTTCCAGTCGATCGCCCCGCGCCGCATCGGCTGCCGGCCCGCGAAGATGTTCTCGGCGACCGACAGGTTCGCGCACAGGTTCACTTCCTGGTACAGCGTCTGGATTCCGGCCGCCTCGGCCTCGCGCGGCGCGGCGAACCGCACCGGTGCGTCACCGACGCGAATCTCGCCCGCGTCGTGCGCGTGCACGCCGGTCAGCACGTTGATCAGCGTCGACTTGCCCGCGCCGTTCTGGCCCATCAGCGCATGAATTTCGCCCGGAAACAACCGGAAGTTCACGCGCTGCAGCGCGTTCACGCCCGGGAACGCCTTGTCGATGCCGATCATCTCGACCACCGGCGGATTCGTCATGGATCGCCCTCGATTCGAGGCGGAAGGCTGACGGCGGCAGCCGCGCCGCCGCCCGCGTCCGCCGGGACTCAGTACTTGCGGGTCGGCAGCACCTGCGCCGCGACGCTCATCGGGAACACCGTCTCGTTCGTGACGATGCGCTTCGGCAGCTGCTTGCCGGCGACCACGTCCTTCACCGCGGTCATCAGCTGCGGCCCGAGCAGCGGGCTGCATTCGACGTCGACGTTGATCTTGCCGGCCACCATCGCCTGGAAGCCGCCCTTGGTCGCATCGAACGATACGACGCTCACGTCCTTGCCGGGCTTGATGCCGGCCTCTTCCATCGCCTGAATCGCGCCGAGCGCCATGTCGTCGTTGTGCGCGTAGACGACGTTGATCTGCTTGCCGTAGGTCTTCGCGAACGCTTCCATCACCTGCTTGCCGCCGGCGAGCGTGAAGTCGCCGCTTTGCGATGCGATCACCTTGAACTTCGGATTGTTCTTGATCACTTCGAGCAGGCCCGCGCGGCGATCGTTGGCCGGTGCGGAGCCGACCGTGCCCTGCAGCTCGACGATATTGATCGGGCCCGCATCGTTCTTGAAGCGCTCTTCCATCCAGTGGCCGGCGCGCCGCCCTTCCTCGAGGAAGTCGGAGCCGATCATCGTCACGTACAACGACGGATCCTTCACGTCGACGCCACGATCGGTCAGGATCACCGGAATATGGGCCGCCTTCGCTTCGGTCAGCACCGGCTCCCAGCCCGACTCGACGACCGGCGAGAACGCGATCACGTCGACCTTCTGCGCGATGAACGAGCGGATCGCACGGATCTGGTTCTCCTGCTTCTGCTGCGCGTCCGAGAATTTCAGGTTGATGCCGGCGTCCTTCGCCGCGCTCTTCACCGACACGGTGTTGGCGGTGCGCCACGCGCTTTCCGCGCCGACCTGCGAGAACCCGAGCGTGATCGGCTTTTGCTGCGCGTGCGCACCCGAAGCGAATACCGTCGCCGCGGCGACGAGCGCACCGGCCGTCAGCTTCCTGATGAATGTCATGGTCCGTCTCCGATGATGTCGTTGTATGCCGCGGCGCCTGCCTGGCGCGATGCCGTGCTGTTGTGGTTCTGCGTGGCGCGGGTGCGGTTCGGGGCGGTGCCGGCCGGCGCATGCGGCCGGCCCGGTATGTACGCCCCGGATCAGTCTAGAAACAAGTCCGATAACCTTCCAATGAAATATTGGATTGAAGCGATATCGGTATCGGCATACGTATAAACACCTAGCACCGGATCGTCGCCTGCCCCCACCGTTTCGACGTGGGCGGGGCAGCGTATCGCGGCGGCGCACGGATCTTGCTGTCGCACTGGCAAGCGCTGTTCGCGCCCCGCGACAGCCGCTCCGACAACAAGGAGAGCAACGATGTCCGCCGCGCGTGAACCCCGATCGCCGCACATGGATACGCCGCTTCGCTGGCGGCTTGCGACATGAAGAAACGTACGTCCCGAAGCGGCCCCGGCACCGAAACCGTCGCTCGTCTTGCCGCGCCGCTGCGCCATGTCGACGACCGGCATCCCGGCTATACGCGCCGGCGGTTGCGCCACGGCTTCGCGTACTACACGCAGGACGGCGTCCGGATCCGCGACGCCGACGAAATCGCCCGCATCGATGCGCTAGCAATTCCGCCGGCGTATACCGATGTCTGGATCTGCATGGACCCGCGCGGCCATTTGCAGGCGACGGGGCGTGATTCGCGCGGGCGCAAGCAGTATCGCTATCACCCGCAGTGGCGCGAGACGCGCGACGCGAACAAGTACGCGCGGATGGCGGCCTTCGCCCGCGCGCTGCCGCGCATCCGCACGCGCGTCGCGCGTGATCTGGCACTGCCCGGGATGCCGCGCGACAAGATCGTCGCGACGATCGTGCGGCTGCTCGACACGACGCTCGCGCGGATCGGCAACGCCGAATATGCACGCCAGAACGCGTCGTACGGGCTGACGACGCTGCGCAAGCGCCACGTGTCGATCCGCCCGGGACAGGTTCGCCTGCGCTTCACGGGCAAGAGCGGCATCGAGCACGACGTGACCGTGGACGACCCGAGCGTCGGCCGGATCGTGCGACGCTGCGCGGAGTTGCCCGGGCACGAGCTGTTCCAGTATGTGGACGACGACGGCACACGTCATTCGATCGGCTCGTCCGACGTGAACGAGTATCTGCGCGAAGCAGCAGGCGCGGAGTTCACCGCGAAGGATTACCGGACATGGGCGGGCAGTGTTCAGGCGCTGGCATTGCTGCGGCGCATCCCGCATGAGGACGTCACGCAGGCGCGCAAGCAGATCGTCGAAACGGTGCGGGCCGTCGCCGACATATTGCGCAACACGCCGGCCGTGTGCCGACGATGCTACATCCACCCGGCGGTGCTCGATGCGTTCGAAGCCGGGATGCTCGCGGCGCTGGAGGTGCGCCACTCGCCGCGCGGGCTGCGCGTGGACGAAGCGGCGTTCGCTGCGTTGCTCGGGCAGGCGGCGCGTCAATCGTCCAGGAAGTCGAGAAAGTGACGTGCCCGATACAGCGGCACGCGCTGCTCAACGCCCGACAGAATTCGCAGCACTGCGAAAGATCAGCGGACGCTCGTCCTGCCGCCCTCCCCTCCGCGCGAACTGCACGGCCTGTTCGACCCGGCCGTGATGCTCGGACTTCGCGCAGACCGGATCGGCCTGCGCGGGGTCGCCTGCCAGCATGTATGCCTGGCAGCGGCACCCGCCATGATCCGCATGGCGCTCGTCACAGGTGCGGCACGGGTCGCGCATCCAGCCGTCACCGCGAAACGCGTTGAACGCGTCGCTTTCATACCAGATGTCCTTCAGCGACCGGTCGCGCACGTTCGGCAGCTCGAGGCCGGGCAACCCGCGCGCCGCATGGCACGGCAGCGCGGTCCCGTCCGGTGCGACGCCGAGGAATACCGAGCCCCAGCCGTTCATGCAAGCCTTCGGCCGCTGCTCGAAGTAGTCGGGCACGACGAACAGTATCTTGCACCGTTCGCCGACGAGCTTGCGGTAGCGGTTGACCGTTTCCTCCGCTTCGCGCAGCTGTTCGGCGGTCGGCATCAGCTGGTCGCGATTCAGCATCGCCCAGCCGTAGTACTGCGTATTCGCGAGTTCGAGAAAATCCGCGCCAAGGTCGAGCGCCATCTCGATGATCTGGCCGACGTGCGGCAGGTTGTAGCGATGCAGCACGCAGTTCAACACCATCGGATAGCCGTGCGACTTGATCAGCCGCCCGACGCCGCGCTTGAGGTCGAAGGTGCGCGTGCTGGTCAGGAAGTCGTTCAGCTCGCGCGTCGAATCCTGCAGCGACAGCTGGATATGATCGAGCCCGGCCGCCTTGAGCCGGTCGATGCGCGCGGCATTCAGGCCCACGCCCGACGTGATCAGGTTGGTATAAAAACCCAGCGACCGCGCATGCTCGACCAGCACCTCCAGGTCGTCGCGCTGCAGCGGTTCGCCGCCGGAAAAGCCGATCTGCGCGGCGCCGAGCGCGCGCGCGTCGCTGATCACCGTGCGCCATGCGTCGGTATCGAGCTCCGCGCCGTGTGTCGCGAAATCGACCGGGTTGTAGCAGAACGCACAGTGCAGCGGGCAGCGGTACGTGAGCTCGGCGAGCAGCCACAACGGCGCGGACGGCCGGTTCGGAGGAGGGGTCATGTCCATGTCAGTCGAGCCAGCCGCGCAGTCGCGCATGATCGAGGAAGCGATAGACGTCCGACGCAAGGTCCGACGTGCTGAACAGCCGCTCGAGTTCGTCGATGATGTCGTCGAGCTCGCGCGTGCCGTCGCAGCGCGCGAGGATCTCGCCCGCGCTCGGGTTGAGCCGGACCATGCCTTCCGGATACAGGAGCACGTACGCATCCTGGGCCGCCTCCCACTGCAGGCGGTACATGCCCCTCAGCGAGGGGCGCAGCGGCACGCCGCTGACGGCGTCGTTGGAGTTCATGCGGGATACGCCTTTTCAATCGCATCGAGAATCGACCACAGCACATCCAGCTTGAACGACAGGATGTCGAGCGCGCGCCGTTGCGCGTCCGGTGTCGTGAAATGGCTCAGCGTCACCGCGAGCCCGTGTTCGACGTCGCGTTGCGCGAGCGGCACGCGGCTGCGGAAATACTGCAGCCCGTCCGCCTCGATCCACGGATAGTGGGACGGCCAGCCCGCGAGCCGGTCGAGGTGGATCTGCGGCGCGAACATCTCGGTCAGCGACGAGCACACGGCCTCCTGCCACGGCGCGTGCCGCGCGAAATTGACGTAGGCATCCACCGCGAACCGCACGCCGGGCAATACGTGCGCGAGCGACCACAACGCCTCGCGCTCGATGCCGACCGCCTCGCCGAGCCGCGCCCATGCCTCGATCCCGCCTTCCTGACCGCCGTGACCGTCGTGATCGAGAATCCGCTCGACCCACAGCCGGCGCGTGTCGCGGTCCGGGCAATTGGACAGGATCGCCGCGTCCTTCAGCGGAATGCTGACCTGGTAGTAGAAGCGGTTCGCGACCCAGCCGCGAATCTGCGACGCTGAGCACGCACCGGTATTCAGGCGGCGGTTGAATGGGTGGTGGATGTGATAGCGCGATTCGAGCGCGCGCAGGCGCGCCTCGAACTCCTGCGCACTCCAGGGTGTCGCGTGCAGCGCCGCGGCCGGAATCGGTGCGTTCATGGTCAGACCTCGAATTGCATGCCGTCGTGGGCGACCTCGATGCCGTGCTCGCGCAATTGCGCGCGCGCGCCGGAGCCGGGGTCGAGAATCGGATTCGTGTTGTTGATGTGGGTGAGGACCTTGCGCGTGTGCGCCGGCAACAGCCGAAGGCGGTCGATCATGCCCGGTCTCGCCGCATCGCCGCACTGCGCGAGATGCCCCATGTCGGCCGCGTGCTTCGACGACAGGCCGAGGTCGATCATCTCCGTGCCGGTCCAGAATGTGCCATCCACCAGCACGAGGTCGGCGTCGCGCATCGCGGCGCGCACGCCGTCGTCGACGTCGGCGAGCCCCGGCGCGTAGAAAGCCTGCCGGCCGCTCGTCGTGTCTTCGATCAGGAGTGCGATGTTGTCGCCCGGCACGCTCGCCTCCCGGCGCGGCGAATAAGGCGGCGGCTTGCTGTCGACCGGCACGGCGGTGAAGCGGATGCCACCGGCGCCCGGTATCGCGAACGGTTCGCCTGGCTCGATCGTGTGGACGTCGACGCCGCAGTAGTGGCCGAGCAGCGGCACGAGCGGCAGCCCGGTCGACAGGTCGTCGAGCACCGGCGCGCTCGCATACAGCGGCAGCGGCGACGTGCGTTCGCGCAGCATCAGCAGGCCCGTCACATGGTCGATCTGCGCGTCGCACAGCACGACGGCAACGATCGCGCTGTCGCGAATCGCGCGAGCCGGCTGCAGGTCGGGGGTGGCGCGCAGCTGTGCGAGGATGTCCGGCGACGCGTTCACCAGCACCCAGTCGACACCGTCGCCGCTGACCGCGATCGACGATTGCGTGCGCGGCACGATGCCGTCAGTGCCGGCCCGCGCACGACGGCAGTTGCCGCAGTTGCAGTTCCATTGCGGCAGTCCGCCGCCGGCGCCCGAGCCGAGTATCTTGATCTTCATCTGCGTGTGCTCCCGGCGCCGCCCGCATCGTGTCCGTCGATGCGGGCGGCACTGCGCGCGTCGATCAGCGGTTGGCGATGTACATCGTGATTTCGAAACCGAAACGCAGGTCGGTATAAGCCGGGGTGGTCCATTGCATGATGTGTCTCCTTGTTGAGTTGGTGAGTCGAAAAAACCGCATCGATCGAGCGGCCGATACCCATTCAGCAAGGAGCGTGCCGGGGCGGCACTTGCGTTGCGCAACGGCGTGCGAAGGCATGCGGCAGCCGCCGGGTGGTCACGGCACCGTCATTCTTACGATTTGCCGACGATAATATTTCAGAAACCGTCGAGCGACGGTTCATGCCACGCGCGGCCGGTTGAGCAAGTGTTGAATCCTTGAACACCGGGTGTTGCAACCTGACACACCGGTGTGACAGTCGCGGCTTGCGTCAGGGTTCGTCCGGCTCCAGCGCATCCGGTCCGGCGGCCGGCATCTTGCGGTAGATCGTGTTACGCGACACGCCGAGCGCACGTGCGGCGGCGGATACGTTGCCGCCGTGACGCGCGAGCGCGGCCGCGATAGCGGAGGCGGCCACGTCCTGCAGCCGTGCATCGCCGGCCGCGGTCGCGAACGCGGGTGCTTCCGATGCGAGCGGCGAAGGCGTACAGGCCTCCTGTGCCGCCGGGCCGTTGTCGTGCCGCACGTCGTCGAAGAAATCGTCCGGCAAGTGTTCGCAGCGAATCTCGCAGTCGTCGTCGACCATCGCGGCCGCCGTGCGCAGCAGGTTCGCGAGCTGCCGGAAGTTACCCGGCCAGGCGCAGCGCTCGAACAGCGCCATCACGTCGGGCGCAACGCTCAAGGGGCGGCGCCCCGGCCCCGACAGCGTTTCCCGCTGCAGCATCTTCTGCACGACCACCGCGAGGTCCGTGCGGTCGCGCAGCGGCGGCAGGCGCACGACGAGCCCGTTGAGCCGGTAGTACAGGTCCTCGCGAAAGCGGTTCTGCGCGATCATGTCGCGCAGGTCGCGGTGCGTCGCGCAGATGATCGCGATGTCTACGCCGATCGCCTTCGTCGACCCGAGCGGATTGACGATGCGCTCCTGCAGCACGCGCAGCAGCCGCACCTGCAGCGGATAGGGCATGTCGCCGATTTCGTCGAGAAACAGCGTGCCGCCGTTGGCCTGCAGCAGCTTGCCGGTCGCGCCCTTGCGGCGCGCGCCGGTAAACGCCCCCTCCTCGTAGCCGAACAGCTCGGATTCGATCAGCGTCTCCGGAATCGACGCGCAGTTGACGGCGACGAACGGCCCGTCGCGGCGCGGCGAGTCGTTGTGGATCGCCTGCGCGAGCAGCTCCTTGCCGGTCCCCGTCTCTCCGGTGATCAGCACCGGAATGTCCTTGCCGATCACCTTGCGGACCTTCGCGATCACCGCCGCCACCTGCGGATCGCCGGTGTCGAGATAGCTGAGCCGCGACAGGCTCGCCGCGCACTGCGCGGCAGGCGGCCGCGCGGCCGGCGCGGCGACGTCGTGCACTTCGGCGGGCCGGCTGCCCTCGGCCCGCAACGCGCGCCGGAACTGCACGCGCGCGCAGACCACCGCGCCGTTGCCGAGGTTCAGCGACACATGCGGCTCGGTGCTCGCGCGCATCCGGTCGATCAGCTGCGCGCTCGTCACGTCGAACAGCGACGCGAGCGTATGCGCGCGCAATGCGGCGAGCGGCATCCCGAGCTGGAACTGCGCGCTGCGATTGGCCGACAGGAAGCGGCCGTCCGCGGTGAACGCGACGATCCCCTCCATCAGCGTTCCAAGGAATTCGGGGCGGCCGTGAAACGACACCTGCAGCGTCTCCTGGAACGTCGTCGTGAACAGGTGGTTCTCGATCATCTGAACCGACATCTTCGCGAGCGCCATCGTGTGCTGGTGATAGCTGCGATGATCGCCCGTCACGTCGAGCACGCCGATCGCGTCGCCGTACGGGTCGAGGATCGGCACGCTCGAGCAGGTCAGGAAATGATTCGCGGCCAGGAAGTGCTGGTCGCCGTGCACGACCATCGGGCATAGCTCCGCGAGCGCGGTGCCGATCGCGTTGGTGCCCTGCCGGCTCTCCGCCCAGTTCGCGCCGGGGCGCAGCGCGACCCGTTCCGCGCGCCGCAAGAAGTCGTCGTCGCCGATCGAATGCAGGATCAGCCCTTCCGCATCGGTCAGCACGATCATGCTCTGCGTATTGACGATCTGCTCGTGCAGCGTCTCCATCACGGGCATCGCATGCACGCACAGCACGCGGTTCTGCTCGCGCTTGAGCGCCAGCGCGGTGCCGGACAGCAGGTCGTAGTCGGGACGTGCCGACGCCTGCAGGCCGAACGTCTCGGACCGCTCATGGGACTTCTGGATCGTCGGCGTCGGCCAGCCGGGCGCATGCGTTGCCCGTGCGTTGGCCGTCGGATGAACGTCATCGCGCATTGTCTCCTCCGGGGATCCTTCCGGTCGGTGCCGGACTTTGTGCTGGATCAAGCAAACTTCGGGCCACGCTGTCGGCAGCGCTTGCGTCGGGCGCCGCGCATCGTCGCCCGGCGCAAAACGAAATGAAAATGAAAGCAACCTCAATCGCATGCGGTGCAGCCGGTGCGACGCGCCGGGGACGTAATATCGCGATTCCACCCGCCGCCGCTACCCGGTCGATCCCGATCGTGGTCGCTGGCGCGATTCTGGCTTTGACGTGGGTCAAGCCCCAACCTGTTCTCGGGTTTCATCGTATCCGCCCGTTACGGCGTTGACCCGTTACCCTCTTTCCGACACGACATGACGCAGCGACCGCTCCGCTCCGCTTCCACGCCCCGACCTGCCCTGTCCCGCGACGCATGCCGGATCGCATGGACCGAAGCCGGCAACCCGCACGGCGATCCGGTCGTCGTGCTGCACGGCGGGCCCGGCAGCGGGAGCCGACCGGCGGTACTCGGCCTGTTCGACCTGACGCGCATGCGCGTCGTGCTCGTCGACCAGCGCGGCGCAGGCGCGTCGACGCCGCGCGGCGGCCTGCGTCACAACAACACGATGCGTCTGATCGGCGATCTCGACGCGCTGCGTGCACGCCTCGGCATCGCACGCTGGTGCGTCGTCGGCGGGTCGTGGGGCGCGGCGCTTGCGCTCGCCTACGCGGGGCGACATCCATCCCGCGTGACGAGCGTCGTGCTGCGCGGGTTGTTTCTGACGTCGTCGCGCGAAGTGCGCGGCCTGTTCGTCGGCTCGCGCGCACGGGCGCCGCGGGCCTGGCAGCGCCTGATGGCCGCCGCCGGCACCGCGCGCGCCGATCGCCTGATCGCATGCTGCGCGCGGCGTCTCCAGCCGGGCGCCGGCGCGGCGCGGCAACGCGCGGTCGCGCTCGCATGGAACGCGTATGAGGATGCGATCCTGACCGGGCGACCGGCGCGCGCCACGCGGCCGACGCGACCCGCCGTCGCCGGGCTGATCGACAAATACCGGATCCAGGCGCACTACCTGCAACGCAACTGCTGGCTCGGTGAGCGCCAGTTGCTGGCGCTGGCGCGGCAGGCCGCTCAAGCCGGCGTGCGGTTGCATGCCGTGCACGGCACGCGCGACCGCGTGTGCCCGGTCGACAACGTCGATCGGCTCTCCCGCGCGGTGCCGGCGGCCGTCGTCGAACGCGTGCCGGCCGGGCATCTCGCGAGCGACGACGCGCTCGCGCGTGGCGTCGCTCGCGCGGTACGCAAGGTGCTCGACGTCACGGCAGCAGACGCACCGCAACACGCCGAGCCGCCCGTTCAGTCACACGCATAGCGGGCGCCGACCCACGCGCCGCGCGGCGCGCCCGGCCCGACGAACTGCTCGTTGACGGGGTTGATCCCGTCGAACGAGTGATTCGGACCAGCGAAGACGTTCCGGCCGATTATCCCGAAGCTCGCGTAGCGCTTGTCGAGCAGGTTGGTGATCAACGCGAACAGCTGCAGGTGCTTCGTCACCTGCCAGGTCGTATCGAGGTCGATCAGGACATAGCCGGGCACCTTGCCGTTCACGTCCTGGTTATTCTCGTCGCCACGCGCGAACACGCCGCTGCGATACGTGATGTTGGTGCCGACGTTCCACTTCGGCGTCGCCGCATAGTCGAGCCGCAGCTTCACGGTGCTCGACGGAATCCCGGGAATGCGGTCGCCGGAGCGAACGACGATGTTGCCTTGCGCATTGGCGCTCGAATTGCTCGCGCTGCTTTCAGTCCACGTCGAGCGGTAGGTGGCGTCGACATAGCTGTAGCTGACGCCGATCCCGACCGGCCCTAGCCGCGTATGGCCCGCAAGCTCGAAGCCTTGCCGGCGCGTCTTGCCGACGTTCTGGAAATAGCCGAGCGTGCTCGCGCCACCGTTGCTGCTGATGAACTGGATGTCGTCGTCGAGCGTCGTGCTGTAGACGGCCGCGCTCCACATCGTCGCCGGGTCGAACCGGCCGCGCGCGCCGAACTCGATCGTCTTCGCGATCACGGGCTTCAGCGCCGGGTCTGCGAGAAAGTCGTTCGGCAACGAGCACGGCGCGGCCGGATCGGCGCATGCGAGCTCGATCGCGGTCGGCGAGCGCATTCCTTCGTTGTACGTCACATATGCGGTGAAGCCGGGCACCGGATTCCACGTGACGCCGACGGCCGGGTTGAACCGCGAAAACGTATGACGCGCGGTGAGCAACGGCTGCAGGCCGCTCGCGTCCTCGATCGCCGCCCGCGACCAGTTGTAGCGCCCGGCCAGCGTCAGCGACCATTGACGCGTCAGCGCCAGCGTGTCGTCGAAGTAGACGCCGTAGTTGGCGTTGCGCGTCTTCGCGCGCGTCTTCCGCGTGAAGTCGCCGATGCCGACCGTCGCACGCGTATCCGTGAACATTGCATCCTGAGACGACTGCTCGAAGCCCGAGTTCGCGAGATCGGCGGATGCGCCCACGATGAACTGGTTGTCCATGCCCGCGAGCTTGCCGAGCAGCGTCAGTTGCAGGTTCGCGCCGTAGCTGTCGGTCGTGATCACCGAGCGATCGTTGGCCGCCTGCACAGTGTCGGCAGCGCCGCCGCCGTCGACGCTGCCGAAGTCGTCGTTCACGTTGCTGCTGGTGTTGGTGTTGCGGTAATGCCGGTAATAGATGTTGCCGCTGAGCTGCACGTGGTCGTTGAACGAATGGTCGCCCGACACGGTGACGTACGCGGCGCTGTTGCGATTCAGGTCGGGATACGTATAGGCCTGTGCGCGATTGTCGAGAAACGAGCGCGGAATCGTCTGCGAGCCTTGCAGCGCATTGTCCGCGCCGCCGGCCGAGATCGACAGCGTCGTATCGGCGTCGGTGTAGCGCAGCTTGCCGAATCCCTGCCGCACTCGGCTCGCATTGTGATCGGCCCAGCCGTTGTCGTTCGCGACGTTGCCCGTCACGTAGTAGTCGAGGTTGCCGCCGATGCGCCCGCCCTGCTCGATCTGCGCGGTCTTGCGTCCCCACGAGCCCACCGACACCTGTGCGGCGCCGCCCGGGTTCGTCCGGCCGTTCTTCGTCGTGATCGCGAGCGCGCCGCCGAGCGTGTTGAGCCCGTAGGTCGGATTCGAACCGGGAATCAACTGCATCGTGTCGATCGCCGCCTGCGGGAGGAGATCCCAGTTCACGACGTCGCCGAACGGCTCGTTCACGCGCACCCCGTCGACGAATACCGACAGACCCTGCGGCGTGCCGACGATCGGGGACGCCGTGAAGCCGCGGTAGTTCACGTCCGTCTGGTACGGGTTGCCCTGCGCCTCGTTGATGTCGACGCTCGACACGTTCTTCTCGAAGTAGTCGGTCAGTACGCTGCCGTGCTGACGCATGATGTCCTCGCCACGAATGGTCTGCACGTTGGCCGGCACGCGCGACAGCGGCGTGCCGATCCCGAGCAGCGGTGTCGTGCCGACGACGACGATCGGCGCGAGCGTCGGCGCATCGACGTTACCGGCCCGTTCGACCTGCGCCCACGCCGGCGTCAGCCAGCCGCCGAGCATGCCGCCGAAGCACAGCGTGACGCCCGCGCGCCGGGCGACGAAGCGGCGCTTCGCCCCATCCGTTTCCTTCATCTCCACGTCTCCTCTTTTCTTGTCTTAGCTTTGTTATATCGTTGTCCATACCGTTATATCGCCGATCGTCCCAGCTGACGTCGATCGCTTCATCGCGCCGTACCCGCATCGCCATCCGCCGTCGCGATCGCGACATGCGAGACACGCGCACGTCCGATCGACGCGATGACGCCGGCCACTGTGCCGAACGACTCGTTTTGGTCCGCGTACAAGCTGACGCTCGTCCCAGGGTTGCGCAGGTAGGCCGCCGCGAAGCGCGGTGCGGTGACCGGTTCGGGTGCGGCCGAGGACTGCGCGACCGGCGTCGCACGCGGCGCGGGCACCGTCGCGGCATCCGCAGCGGCATGTGCGGCGGCAGGCTGAGCCGGTTCCTGCTCCGGCATGGTTCGCCGACGTTCACCGTCCGGCGGCACTGCGGCGGTTGCGGCCGCGAGCTTGCGCGAAGGACCGGCAAGATCGGCCTGACGCGTTGCGGCCACACTCGGCCGAGCCGCTCGATGTACCGCTGTTTCTCGGCTCGAATGCGACGGCATACGCGCGGGGGGAACCTGTGTCGCGACATCCACCCGACGATGCACGCCAGATTCTGCAACCCGCGCGGATTCGCTCGCGTCCACCTCGACGGCGAGTGCGCGAGGCAGCGTCGTCCGTCCATCGGGCACCCATGCGTGCCACAGCGCGGCCATGATGGCCGCATGGGCGGCAAATACCGTCAGCGCGACGGCTCGCAGCGGTTCGCGGGCGCGTGCGGGCTGCAGCATGCCGATCGTCGTCGCCACATACGGGGTGGCAGGCGCGATGCCATGTGCGCGTGCGACCACGCGGCGGCGTTCGCACCTGCGAGCGGCATCGGACGAAATCGGGACATGCATGGCGGTCTCTCGCTGCGCGGAATCATTGCCGTGTCGAACGGCAAGAAGCATGCCGATGCGTGCAACGCCCTGCCGGCAGCCGATCGAAGCCGACACGCATCGATATGCAACCGCGCACCTGTTGCAGTTCGAGCCACCCCTGTTGCGCCTGTGTCAATTTGGATCAACGAGGTGACGCCTTTGGCCGCGCACCGCACTGTCATGTTTCGCAACACTCCACCCGCGGCTGTCCCCGAACGCAACACACGCGGATCATCCGCGCCACGCCGTGCACGTCGCCGCGGTGCGCACAACCGGCCGCTCCGCCTTGCGCGACAGGGCGCGCGCCTCAATGGCATGCGATTTGCGTGACTGGCTGCGCACTGGACCCGGATCCCCACCCTGCCGGCCCGGCCATGTGTTGGCCGCGGTGCGACCACAATGACTCTGGAGACAACCATGAAAAAACTCTCGGCTTCGACGAGCCGACTGGCAACCATCGGAATCGCGGCGGCGGCCGCGATCGCCTTGAATCCCGGCCTGGTGGACGCTGCCGCGGATTATCCGGCCGTCACGTATCAGCGGCTCACGGATGCGCAACGCGATCCGGGCTGGCTCACCTACTACCGCACGTACAACGGCCAGGCGCATTCGCCGCTCAAGCAGATCGACGCGTCGAACGTGAAGCAGCTCACGCAGGCGTGGAGCTACAAGTTTCCGGCCGAGCTGAAGCAGGGTTTCGAAGCCACGCCGATCGTCAACGGCCGCTACCTGTTCGTGACCACGCCGAAGGACAACGTGTACGCGTTCGACGCGGCCACCGGCGCGCAACTGTGGAAATACGAACCGAAACTCGGCGCGGAATCGTTCAAGACGGCCTGCTGCGACGTCGTGAACCGCGGTGTCGCGCTCTACGGCAAGAACGTCTACGTCGCGATGCTGAGCGGCGAGGTGGCCGCGCTCGACGCGCAGACCGGCGCGCTCGTGTGGAAGAAGCAGATGTTCGAGCCGGGGCTCGGCTACGCGTTCTCGCTCGCACCGCTCGCGCTCGACGGCGCGATCGTCGTCGGCAGCTCGGGCGGCGAATACGGTGCACGCGGCTTCATCGCGGCGCTCAGCCCGAACGACGGCACGCTGCTGTGGAAACGCTTCACGATTCCCGGCCAGGGCGAGAAGCACGGTGACACCTGGCCCGACGGCATGCAGGCGCACGGCGGCGCACCGGCCTGGTTGACCGGCACTTACGATGCGACGACGCGCACGCTGTACTGGGGCGTCGGCAACCCGGGGCCGTGGCTCGCGGACTTGCGCCCGGGCGACAACCTGTACTCCGATTCGCTGCTCGCGCTGGATCCGAAGAACGGCGACCTCAAATGGCACTACCAGTACACGAAGCACGACACCTGGGACTATGACGGCGTCAACACACCCGTGCTCGCGACGATCAAGTACAAGGGCAAGGAGCGCGACGCGATCATCCACGCGGACCGCAACGGCTACTTCCATGCGATCGATCGCGACACCGGCAAGCTGATCTATGCGGAGCCGTTCGTGAAGGCGACGTCGGTCACCGGCTACACGGAAGACGGCGCGCCGATCCAGGATCCCGCGAAGTATCCGAAGGTCGGCACGACGATCGACACGTGCCCGAGCTTCCTTGGCGGCAAGAACTGGTGGTCGGTGTCGTACGACCCCGTGCGCCATCTCGCGATCGTGCCGGCGCTGCATGCGTGCATGAGCCTGTCGGGCAAGTCGGTCAACTACATGGAAGGGCTGCCGTATCTCGGCGAAGGCTTCGAGATCAAGCCCGAGCCGGGCAGCGAAGGGTACGGCGAACTCCAGGCGATCGACGTGAACACCGGCAAGAAGGTGTGGAGCCACTGGAGCAAGCTGCCGTGGAACGGCGGCGTCGCGACGACCGCAAGCGGCCTCGCGTTCAGCGGCTCGCTCGACGGTCACCTGTACGCGTTCGACGTCGCCACCGGCAAGGTGCTGTGGGAGAGCCCGAAGCTCGCGAGCGGGATCATCGCGCAGCCGTCCGTCTTCGAAGTCGACGGCAAGGAGTACGTAGCGGTACTCGCCGGCTACGGCGGCGCGAATCCGATCTGGGGCGGCCCGATGGCCAAGGCGGCGGACGACGTGCCGCGCGGCGGCACGCTGTACGTGTTCGCCCTCGACCGCGGCTGATCGGCATCCGGCCAACCGTATTGCGCCCGCGCCGCTGGCGCGGGCGCCCCTCCCTTTCCCGTTTTCAACCGAGCGTACGATCATGAACATCCGACTTTCCCGCCTCGCCGTGGCCTGTGCGCTCGCGGCAGGCACGGCGCTGACACCGGCGCTCTCCACGGCCGCGACGGCGGTGCGCGTCTGCTCGCTGCCGGGCACGCCGACGGCCGCGCTCGACAAGGCCGTCGCCCGCGAGGCGTTCCGCACGGCCGGCATCGCCGCGAACTTCTCCGGGCACGACGCGGGCGGCAACGACGACGACGGCGTATCCGCACATGAGCTCGCCGGCATCCTCGAACACGACTGCGACGTGCTCGCAGGCTTTCCGCGCTCGGCCATCGCCGACGCATCCGATACGAAACTGCTGTTCTCGCAAGGCTACCTGCGCTCGGGCTACGTGAGCGTCACGCGCCGCGATGCCGGCGCGCCGGCCACCGGCCGCGAAATCGTCGCGGCGACCTACGCGAGCCCTGCGCAATTGATCGCGGTTCAGCAGAAGAATGCGCGCTTCGATCTCGAGAACACGTCCGAGCAAACGGTCGACGCGGTCGCGCGCGGCCGCGCGCATCGCGCGATCGTCTGGTATCCGGCAGTCGTCGCGTATCAGGCCGCGCATCCGAAACAGGCGTTCCGCATCGGCGCGACGTCTTCTCCGTATGCGGAATGGCAGCTCACGTTTGCGTTCGCGCCGCGCTCGGCAGAGTTGCAGCAACGTATCGACGCAGCACTCACGCAAATGAAGAACAACGGCCGGCTCGCCGCGCTGACCCGCAAGTGGGCGCTGCCCGGCAGCGCGCTCGAAGCGCACGAGTCGCGCATGCCGTCGCGTTTCCTCGACGGCGCGACGGCGAGCGCAGGCCGCGCGCCCGGCAACCTGCTGCGCGCGCGCAACGTGAGCGCCGGCGGCGGCTTCATCCGCGTCGGCGCGACCACCGGTGACGCCGCGCCGTCCTTTGACGCGGCCCAGGTCGCCCACGGCAAGGAAATCTACGGCAATGCGTGCGCCAAGTGCCACGGCGCCGATCTCGAAGGCAACACCGCGCCCGCGTTGAGCGGCCCGTCGTTCGCGCCGTTGTCGCATTCGCACCTGACGATCGGCGGCGTGTTCGGCTACATGGCGACCAACATGCCGGCGGACCAGCCGGGCAAGCTGAAGGACGACGAATACGCGGACCTGATGGCCTTCCTGCTCGCGTCGAACGGCTATGCCGCCAGCAAGGACAAGCTGACGGCCGATACCGCACATGCGTCGACCGCGCCGCTCGTCGCCGGTCCCGCCGCGCACAAGGACGCGAGCCAGTAATACCGGGCAAGCGGCTTCGCCACGCAATGCAAGCCGCTCCCTTCCCCACGATTTCATCTTCAACAGGAAACGACCGTGACGTACCCGACCTCCCGCAGAACCTTCATCATCAACGCCATCGGCCTGTGCGCGACGCTCGCCGCCGCACGCACGGCATGCGCGGCGCCGCCGCTCGTCGACGAGAACGACCCCGCCGCGAAGACGCTCGGCTATCGCGCGCATGCGTCCAGCGTCGACGCCGCGCAGTTCCCGAAATACCAGGCCGGCCAGCGTTGTGCAAATTGCCGCTTCTACAAGGGCGAAGCGGCAGATACCGCCGGCACGTGCCCGATGTTCGCCGGCAAGCTGGTCGCGGCGGACGGCTGGTGCAACGTGTATGCGAAGCGGGCGTGACGCTTCGCGCGACGGGCTGCCGGCGCGGCATGCACCGGCGCCCGCGGCTGGCATCGACGACGGCGCGCCGGCGCATGCCGTCGCGCATCTGCACGCACTGATCGCGGCCGGCCTGTCGCGCGGCTTCGTCACGCGCGGCGACATCATCGACGCGCTGCCCGACGACGATGCGAGCGAAAGCGGTATCGATGCGGCCGCCGCCGTGCTCGCCGAACTCGGCATCGCGGTGTCCGAGCGCGCCGATACCGCGAGCGGCTGGACGCTCGACCGTTACTTCCGGCCGGCCCCGCCCGCGCGCGCATGGGCCGACGGCGACGGCACGCTCGCCGCGGCCGACCTGCTCGCGCCGCGCACGACCGATCCGGTCCGGCTGTACCTGCGCGAGATGGGCACGACGCCACTCCTCACGCGCGATGAGGAATTCGCATACGCGCAGCGCATCGAGCGCGGCCGCGCGGCGTCGGTCGCGGTGCTGTGCGGCGACCCCGATGCACTCGACGCGCTCGTGTCGATTCGTACCGAGATCGCCGAAGGCCGAGCCGCCGCATCGACCTATGTGATCTTTCTCGCCGACGACCCGCGCGACGCTCGACCGTCCAATAACGCCGATGCAGGCACTTCGCCCGCCTGCGTCGGTGAGCCCGGGCGCGACGACGAGGCGCCATCGGAGGATTCAGCCTGGCGCGACGCGGTACTGACACGGCTCGCCCGCATCGACGCATTCGCGGACGGCATTCGGGCCGCGCTGGCCTCGGGCGGCCCCCCGTCTGCCGCGTATCGCATGCACGTACGCGACGCCGCGGCGCTGCTCGGCACGTTGTGCCTGTCCGCCCGCGCACTCGAACGGATGAGCGAACCGTTGCGCAGCCGCGCACGCCGGCACCGCTCGCTGCGGGGCCGGCTGGCGCGGTTGTTGGCCGACGTGGGCGTTCCGCCGTCGTTCGCGCAGACGGACCACGACGATCACGCCGGCTGGCTCGCGTCGTGCATTGCCGCGCATCCGGCCTGCGGGCCGACGCTGACGCGACGTGCGGCCGAGTTCATCGACGCACGCGTCGCGATCGTGCGCGATGCCCCGGCGTCGGAACTGCCGCCCGGCGCGACCGCGTCGCTCGATGCCCGGCTCGGTGCGATCGAACGCGCGATGCAACCGGCGAAAACGGGCTTGTTCGACGCGAACCTGCGGCTCGTCGTGTCGATCGCGAAGCGCTATCCCGATCGCGGCCTGCCGTTCGCGGACCTGATCCAGGAAGGCAACATCGGCCTGTTGAAGGCCATCGAGCGCTACGACTACCGGCGCGGCTTCCGGTTCTCGACGTACGCGACCTGGTGGATCCGGCAGGCGATCACGCATGCGCTCGCCGACCTCGGCCGCACGATCCGCGTGCCGACGCATACGGTCGACGCGCTGAACAAGCTCACGCGGCTCGCGCGCGAGCATCGGCAACGCGCGGGCACGGCCGCGACGCCGGCCGAACTTGCCGTCCACATGGGCGAGCCGGTCGACAAGGTGCGCGATCTGCTTGCGATCGTGAAGGAACCCGTGTCCGCGGACCTGCCGGTTTCGCCGGAAGGCGACATGACGTTCGCCGACGTCGCGCCGGACCTGTCGTCGCCGTCGCCCGAGGACGCCGCCGGCGCCACCCAGTTGCGCAACACGATCGCTGCCGCGATCGACCGGTTGCCGCCGCGCGAGGCGATGGTGCTCCGGCTGCGCTACGGGCTGCACGCGGACGAAGGCTGCTCGCTACGCGACATCGGCCGCCAGATGAACCTGTCCGCCGAACGCGTGCGGCAGATCGAGGCGTCGGCACTCACGCGCCTTCGCGCGTCCGACGCGCTCGGCGTGCTGCGGTCGTTCATCGCATAGCGTGACGTCAATCCCACGGTGCACACGCCGTGCGTCGTGTTGACGTCTGCAACACCCGCTGCTGCATTTCGACGCAACATGCAGGCCGACGAGATCGCCGATCGTTCTGTCGTTCATTGATTTGCAGTGCAGATCGATCGACGAAAGCCGCTCGCCGACGCGCATGTACGTCGTTCAGGCCGAACACCCGCACGATTGGCATGCAAGTTGCGTTTCGAGAGTCAGACCATACCCAACGATTTGCATGGAGACCATCTTGACCGCCCTCGTATCGATTCTTCAGGAGCGCCGAATCTTCGAACCGCCCGCCGACACGCGCGAGCGCGCGACCATTTCCGGCATGCCGGCCTACCAGGCGCTTGCCGCCGAGGCCGAGCAGGATTACGAGGGCTTCTGGGCGCGTCTCGCGCGCGAGGGCCTCAGCTGGCACAAGCCGTTCACCAGGGTGCTCGACGAGAGCAATGCGCCGTTCTACAAGTGGTTCGACGACGGTGAGCTGAACGCGTCGTACAACTGCCTCGACCGTCACGTCGAGGCCGGCAACGGCGAGCGCGTCGCGGTGATCTTCGAGGCCGACGACGGCACCGTCACGCGCGTCACCTACGCCGATCTGCTGGCACGTGTATCGCGCTTCGCAAATGCGCTGAAGAAACGCGGAATCGGCAAGGGCGATCGCGTCGTCATCTATATTCCGATGTCGATCGAGGGCATTGTCGCGATGCAGGCCTGCGCGCGCATCGGGGCCACGCACTCGGTCGTGTTCGGCGGCTTCTCCGCGAAATCGCTGAACGAGCGGCTCGTCGACGTCGGCGCGGTCGCGCTCATCACCGCCGACGAGCAGGCGCGCGGCGGCAAGACGCTGCCGCTCAAGAGCATCGCCGACGAGGCGCTCGCGATGGGCGGCTGCGAAGCAGTCAAGAGCGTGATCGTCTATCGCCGCACCGGCGGCAAGATCGACTGGCACGCCGGGCGCGACCTGTGGATGCACGAGATCGCCGACAGCGAGCCCGACACGTGCGCACCGGAATGGGTCGGCGCCGAGCATCCGCTGTTCATCCTCTATACGTCGGGCTCGACCGGCAAGCCGAAGGGCGTGCAGCACAGCACCGGCGGCTACCTGCTGTGGGCCGCGCAGACGATGAAGTGGACCTTCGACTGGAAACCGACCGACGTGTTCTGGTGCACGGCCGACATCGGCTGGGTCACGGGCCACACGTACATCACCTACGGCCCGCTCGCGTGCGGCGGCACGCAGGTCGTGTTCGAAGGCGTGCCGACCTGGCCGGACGCCGGCCGCTTCTGGAAGATGATCAACGATCACAAGGTCACGGTGTTCTACACCGCGCCGACCGCGATCCGCTCGCTGATCAAGGCCGCCGAGGCCGACGACAAGGTTCATCCGAAGAGTTACGACCTGTCGAGCCTGCGCATCATCGGCACGGTCGGCGAACCGATCAATCCGGAAGCGTGGATGTGGTACCACAAGCACGTCGGCCAGGAGCGCTGCCCGATCGTCGACACGTGGTGGCAGACCGAAACCGGCGGCCACATGATCACGCCGCTGCCGGGCGCGACGCCGACGGTGCCGGGGTCATGCACGCTGCCGCTGCCGGGCATCATGGCCGCGGTGGTCGATGAAACCGGCCAGGACGTGCCGAACGGGCAAGGCGGCATTCTCGTCGTCAAGCGTCCGTGGCCCTCGATGATCCGCACGATCTGGGGCGACCCGGAGCGCTTCAAGAAGAGCTATTACCCCGAGGAACTCGGCGGCACGCTCTATCTGGCCGGCGACGGCACGGTGCGCGACAAGGACACCGGCTACTTCACGATCATGGGCCGCATCGACGACGTGCTGAACGTGTCGGGCCACCGGCTCGGCACGATGGAGATCGAGTCGGCGCTGGTTTCGCACGAGCTGGTTGCGGAAGCGGCGGTGGTCGGCCGCCCGGACGACACGACGGGCGAGGCGGTGGTCGCGTTCGTGGTGCTGAAGCGTTCGCGTCCGGAAGGCGAGGAAGCGGCGGCGCTCGCGAAGACGCTGCGCGACTGGGTCGGCAAGCAGATCGGGCCGATCGCGAAGCCGAAGGACATCCGCTTCGGCGACAACCTGCCGAAGACGCGCTCGGGCAAGATCATGCGGCGCCTGCTGCGCTCGCTCGCGAAGGGCGAGGCGATCACGCAGGACACGTCCACGCTCGAGAACCCCGCGATCCTCGAGCAGCTCGGCCAGTCGCTCTGAATGACGGGGCCGGCATCCGCCGGCCTTACCCAATCTCTTCGACGCACGCGCGTTCGGGCGGCCATCCCCGCCATGAACGCGTCGCATGCGGCCGACACCCGGCCACGCACGTGCGTTCCGCCGCGCCCCATCGTGCGTATGCGGCCCGCGCGCCGGACACCGCTTCGCGGCGGTCCGTCGCATTCCCCGTTCGATGCATCGACGTACAACAACACTGGAGACACCCAATGAAAAACAGAATCGTGATCGGTTGCGCCGCGCTGGCAGGCGCGATGGTCAGCAGCAGCGCCTTCGCACAGAGCAGCGTAACGCTGTATGGCAACCTCGACGCCGCGGTGCTGTACACGAGCAAGACGCTCGACGCCGCCACCGGCGCGAACGCCGGCCATCAGTTCGCGATGACCGACACCGGCATGACGCCGACGACGTTCGGGATGATCGGCACCGAGGATCTCGGCGGCGGACTCAAGGCGAAATTCCAGCTCGAAAGCGGCTTTGCCGTCACCAACGGCGCGTTCGCCCATTCGAACGGCAACTTCTTCGGCCGCCAGGCGTGGGTCGGGCTCGACGGCGGCTTCGGCACGGTCAAGGCCGGCGTGCAGTACTCGCCGTTCCTGCTCGCGATCTTCGATTCGGATCCGCGCAGCTTCTCGCACTTCGGCAGCGGGCTGATCAACTACGTCGACAACGTGCTGGTGACGGGCCTGTTCAACCCGAACGCCGTGTCGTACACCAGCCCGACGATCGCCGGCCTCACCGGCAGCGCGATGTTCGCATTCGGCGGCAAGGCCGGCGACTTCCAGGCCGGCCGCCAGTATTCGGCGAGCCTCAAGTACGAACATGAGGGCTTCATGATCGACGCCGCGTTCTACGACGGCAACGACGGCACCAACCCGACGCCGACGCCGAGCACCGTCGCGTTCGTCGGGCGCACGATCGGCGCCGCATACCGCTTCGGCCCCGTCACCGCGAAGGCGTCGTTCACAAGCTACAAGGTCGGCGGATCGTTCAGCAACAACGTGTATGGCGGCGGCCTCGATTACCAGGCGACGCCGGCCGTCGACCTGAACGGCGGTGTCTGGTTCACCAGCGATCGCAACGACACGGCCAATCACTCGCTGCTCGCGGCCGTCGGCACGACCTACAGCCTGTCGAAGGCAACCGCGCTGTACGCGCAGGTCGCGATGGTCAACAACCACGGTGCGATGAACACCGGGCTTGGGATCAACAACGCGCTTTATGCGGTCACCGGCACGACCGTCGGCGCGAACGTCGGAATCCGCCACATGTTCTGATGCGCAGGTGGCGGTTTCCGTGCCGAATCGCCACCGCCATGCATTCGCAGTCCGAATCATCTCGCGCCGATTTCGGTACGCCACGACGCGTTCGGATTCGGCGCGATCTCCATCGCGCACGAATCCGTGCCCGACGTATCGCCCATCTCACGCCCGCGCGATCCGCCACGTGCGGCATCCACGCACACCGCAAGATCAGCGTCCGGTATAGACCGCCATCGGCGCGGCCCGGACCGCCGCGCGCCGAACCTGCTGATACGCGGAGTTGCCCGGCTGCGCCATCCGTGTCGTTTTCGACCGGTTTCCGGGCGCATGACCGATAGTCCGCGTTTCCCGTTTCTCTACACTGCTTCACACCAGCACACACCTGCCGGATGTCGCATGATGCGCGCCGCATCACCGACATCACGGCGATCCCGAGACAACCGCCTTCGTCCCCGACGGTTCCGCATCCGCTCGGCCAGCCGAAGGCTCCTCCAGGAGCGTTCTTTGAGTTCATCGCAAGCGCACCCCGCGAAAGCCCGGTCTTCGCGCAAGTCCCTCAAGCTGGACGACATCACGATCGTCGACCCCGCCGTCCTGAAGCGAGCGGTCGGCGCCATGGCGTTCGGCAATGCGATGGAATGGTTCGACTTCGGCGTCTACAGCTATATCGCCGTCACGCTCGGCAAGGTGTTCTTCCCGTCCAGCAGCCCGTCCGCGCAGTTGCTCGCGACCTTCGGCACGTTCGCGGCCGCGTTCCTCGTGCGTCCGCTCGGCGGCATGGTGTTCGGCCCGCTCGGCGACCGCATCGGCCGTCAGCGCGTGCTCGCCGCCACCATGATCATGATGGCCGTCGGCACCTTCGCGATCGGCCTGATCCCCAGCTACGCGTCGATCGGCATCATGGCGCCGATACTGCTGCTCGTCGCCCGCCTCGTGCAGGGCTTCTCGACCGGCGGCGAATACGGCGGCGCCGCCACCTTCATCGCCGAGTTCTCGACCGACAAGCGCCGCGGCTTCATGGGCAGCTTCCTCGAGTTCGGCACGCTGATCGGCTACACGCTCGGCGCGGCCACCGTCGCGATACTGACGGCGACGCTCTCGCAGGAAGCCCTGCTGTCGTGGGGCTGGCGTGTGCCGTTTTTCATCGCCGGTCCGTTGGGCCTCGTCGGCCTGTACATCCGGATCAAGCTCGAGGAGACGCCCGCGTTCAAGAAGGAAGCCGAAGCACGCGAAGCGGACGAACGATCGCGCCCGAAACAGTCGTTCGGCACGCTGCTCGTCGAACAGTGGAAGCCGCTGCTCCAGTGCGTCGGCCTCGTGCTGATCTTCAACGTGACCGACTACATGGCGCTGTCGTATCTGCCCAACTACCTGTCGGCGACGCTGCACTTCAACGAAACGCACGGCCTGTTCATGGTGCTGCTCGTGATGGTGCTGATGATGCCGATGACGCTTTACGCCGGGCATCTGTCGGACCGGCTCGGCCGCAAGCCGGTGATGATGTTCGGCTGCGTCGGCCTGCTCGCGCTGTCGGTGCCCGCGCTGCTGCTGATCCGCTCCGGCGGGATGCTGTCGGTGTTCGGCGGAATGATGATCTACGGTACGCTGCTGTCGACCTTCACCGGGGTGATGCCGTCCGCGCTGCCCGCGCTGTTCCCGACGCGGATCCGCTACGGCGCGCTCGCGATCGGCTTCAACGTGTCGGTGTCGCTGTTCGGCGGCACGACGCCGCTCGTCACCGCATGGCTCGTCGATCGCACCGGCGACCTGATGATGCCGGCCTACTACCTGATGGGCGCGTCGTTCATCGGCATCGTGTCGGTGCTCGCGCTGCGCGAAACCGCACGGCGGCCGCTGCCCGGCTCCGCGCCGTGTGTCGCGAGCCGCGCGGAAGCGCAGGACCTGATTCGCCGCGGCGTTGACGAGGGGCGCGTGCACGACCGCAAGTTCGCGCCGGTCGGCGAACGCGCGTAATCCAGTCATGCAGTGATGCAAGCCGTTGCGTCGTCATTCGACGCCGCGCGGCCCCCCTCGCGGGCGCCGCGCATCTGACTGTCAGCCCGCCGCGAGCTGATGTTCGTCGAACCAGTCGAGCAGCGTCCGCGTGACGAACGCGGGATTCTCCAGGTTCGAGATGTGGCCGGCGTCCGGCACCAGCGCATGGCGGCAACCGATCACGCCCGCCATCTTCACCGTCTCCGACGGCGGCCGCGCCATGTCGCCCGCGCCGCACATCAGCAGCGTGCGCTCGGCATCCAGTTCAGCGAGCGCGACGAGCGTATCCGGCCGCCCGAAGATCAGTCGACCGAGCGGGACGATCGACTGCCGCAGCCGGTCGGCCGGAAGGTTCGCGAGCGCGGCGCGAAACGCGGTCGGCACCGGGTCGGCAAGGTTCACGTCCGGCCGGAAGAACAGCGGCACGATCGCATCCAGCAACGGCGGCGCAATACAACCGGCGGCGGCGATCGCGTCGAGCATCCCGAAGTAGCGCAGCCGCGTCGCGTCGGGTTCGGACTCCAGCGACGCATCCATCAGCACGAGCGAGCGCACGCGCTGCGGTTCGCGCAACGCGAGCCGCGCGCCCCACATCCCGCCGACGCTCAGCCCCACGACCGCGCACTGCTCGATCTCCAGCGCATCGAGCAATGCGCTCGCGTGCGCGGCGAGGTCGTCGAGCGTCTCGGTGCCGTCGGGCAGCGGGCCCGACGCACCATGCCCCCACAGGTCCGGCACGATCACGCGATAGCGGCTCGCCAGCGCGTCGATCTGCGGCGCCCACATCGCCGAATCCCACAGGTAGCTGTGTCCGAGCAGCACCGGAAATCCGGTGCCGTGATCCTGGTAATGCAGGGTGCTGCCATGAACGATGTGTGCGGGCATGTGGTCTCCGGATGTCAATGCGATCGGCGGCGGCCCGGAAACGGGCGCCGCGATCCGCGGCGTTCTGCGACGAACGCGAAGCGGCGAATCATCGCACAGCTTGCCCGCGCTGCGTGTGACTGCCGTCGCGCGTCCCGCGACGCATGGCGTCGTGCACTTCCGCCGTGCGACCGGGACGACGCCGGACACCGGAATGTCGAGGCTGTCGCCGTTCGAGACATACCCTTAAGTCGCTGCGTGCGTGAGCGGTGCGGCCAGCGCGAACGCGGCGGCCGCGATGGCCCGCCATGCTGTCTTCATGTTGATGTGAATGTGCCATGCGTGAAGCGACCGTTAACGTGTTCGCGGCACCGGACAACCTCGGTCGTCCGGTGCCGCGACGGGCGAAACGCACGATCAGAACACTGCGTGCCCGCTGATGAGGCTCGGCAGCCAGGTGGAGAAGAACGGCATGTACGTGACGATGTTGATCGCACTGAAGATCGCGAGGTAATACGGCCACGCCATCTTCGTCGTCTCGCCGATCGACACGTTGCCGATCGCGCAGCCGACGAACTGCACCGAGCCGATCGGCGGGTGAACGAGACCGAGCGAGCAGTTCAGCAGCAGCATGATCCCGAACTGCACCGGCCCGACGCCGCACGCCATCGCGATCGGCAGGAACAGTGGCGTCGTGATCAGGATGTGCGCGGCCATGTCGACGAACGTGCCGAGGAACACCTGAATGATGTTGATGTACAGCAGCATCAGCCAGGGCGCTGCGGTCGACTGCTTCAGCAGCCCTTCGATCGCATCCGGAATCTCCAGGTACGACATCTGGAAGCGCAGCATGTTGGACACGGCGATCAGCAGCAGCACGACGCCCGTCGTGCGCGCCGCATGCGACAGCGCGCGGCGCAGTTTCTCGACAGTCAGCGTGCGGTACACGATCGCGGTCAGCACGAGCGAATACACGACGGCGATCGCGGCCGCTTCGGTTGCGGTGGCGATTCCCTTCGCGACGCACACGAGGATGATCGCGATCACCATCAGGCCCGGCACCGCGCCTACGAAGCTGCGCAGCACCGCATACCAGCCCGGGAACGCCGGCAGCGCGGACGAACCGTCTTCACGGCGCGGATAGCCGTGACGCACGGCTTGCCAGTACGCGGCGGCGAGCACGAAGCCCATCACCCACAGCACCGGCAGGAGGCCGGAAAACAGCAGGTCGCCGATCGACACGCCGCTCACCTGCTGGCCGTGCAGCATTCCCGTGATCCCCTGTGCGGCGAACGCGTAGATGATCATGTTGGTCGACGTCGGCATCAGCGCGCCGGCGAGCGAGGCGTGGGTCGTCACGTTGACCGCGTAGGCCGCGCTGTAGCCTTCGCGCTTCATCAGCGGAATCACCACGCCGCCCATCGCGGACGTATCGGCGGTCGGCGAGCCCGACACGCCGCCGAACAGCGTGCACGCGACGACGTTGGCCATCCCGAGACCGCCCCGGAAGTGGCCGACGGTTGCCTGCGCGAAACGCAGGATCCGGTCCGCGATGCCGCCGTGCAGCATCAGCTCGCCGGAGAAGATGAAAAACGGCACCGCGAGGAACGAGAACGCGTTCATTCCCGAGATCATCGACTGCATCGCGGTCGCGATCGGGAGCCCTTCGACCATATAGGTCAGCACGCAGGCAATCCCGAGCGCGAACGAAACGGGCACGCCGAGCACGAGGAAAATCAGAAAACTGACGGACAGGATCGCGAGTTCCATGGCGTTATTGGCCCGACGAAGAACGACGAAGCGCGAGCAGGTGCTCGAGCGAGAAGAGGATGATGGCGATCGCCGCGGGAATCGTGATCAGGTAGCGCACGCCCTCGGGGAGCCCGATGATCGGAATGCGGTCGCCCATCGTCTCGGCAGCCATGCTGCCGCAGCCGACCATGATCGCGATCGCGAACGCGATCAGGCTCAGGTGCTGGATCGCGATCACCACGGTGCGCGCGCCCGGCGACAGGCGCCTCACGAGCGAGTCGAGGCCGATGTGGCCGCCGTCGCGCACCTTCATCGCCGCACCGAACATCGCGATCACGATCACCAGAAGCAACGCGATCGGCTCGACGAAATCGGGCGCGTTCTCGAACACGTAACGCATCACGACCGCGTAGAACACCAGCACCGTGAGCGCCGCGAGACACAGCGACGCGACCACGGCCAGCGCGCGGAACAGCAGGTCGTTCACGCAACGCAGGAGCGGCGCCGCCGCGCGCGGCCGGCACGGTGCCGCACCGTCCGCGACGGCCGCATCCGGCGAGCCCGCGGCCGCCGCGCCATTCAGCGAAGTGCGACGGGTCACTTGGTTGCCTCGATCTCGTCGACGATCTGCTTCATCTGCGGCGTCTTCTCGTACTTGGTCCACAGCGGCTGCATCGCCTTCACGAATGCCGCGCGATCGATCTGCGCGGCGGGCAGGATCTTCGCGCCGCCCTTCGTCACCGTCTGCTGCGCCGATGCCTCGCGCGCGGTCCACAGCTTCTGGTAGTACGGCACCGAATCGGCCGCGGCCTTCCTGATCGCGGCCTGCTCCTGCGGCGACAGCGTGTCCCAGATCTTCTTCGAGAACACCAGCACTTCCGGCGTCATCGCGTGCTGCGTCTCAGAGTAGTCGGGCGCCACCTCGAAGTGCTTGGTTTCCTCGTACGACGGCAGGTTGTTTTCCGCCGCGTCGACGAGGCCCGTCTTCAGGCCCGTGTAGACCTCGGCGAACGGCATCGGCGTCGGCGTGCCGCCCATCGCCCTGATCTCGTCGACCATCAGGTCGGACGGTTGCACGCGCACCTTCAGCCCCTTCATGTCGGCGGGCGTGCGCACCGGGCGCTTCGCGTAGATCGAGCGCGCGCCGCTCTCGTAGAACGTCAGCGCGATCATCCCCTTCGCCGCGAACGCGTCGAGGATCTTCTGGCCGGCCGGGCCGTACATCGCCTTGCGGAAATGGTCGACGTCGCGGAACAGGAACGGGAACGACGGGATCAGCGACTCCGGCACGATCTCGTTGAACGACGCGCCGTTCACGCGCGCCATGTCGATCGCGCCGATCCGCACCTGGTCGACCGTGTCCTTCTCGGAGCCAAGCGCACTGTTGCCGAACACCTTGATCGAGTCCTTGCCGCCCGTCAGCTTCGACAGCTCGTCGCCCATGTACTTGACCGCCATGTTGGTCGGGAAGCTGTCGCCGTGCACGTCCGCCGAGCGGAACACGCGGGCCTGCGCGGACACCGCGAAGCCGGCCATCAGCGCGACGGCCAGTGCGGTACGGGAGCGGGTGAATCGGTGCTTCATCGTCAGTCTCCTTGCTGGTTGCTCGTTGTTTGGCGGCGATCCGGTCGGCCTCCGCATGCATCGATGCACGGCCTTCGCGGATTCGCAGTCATACGTTGTATGACGTGTCGGAGCGAATGTACGTCGGTTAATCGTTTAACTCACTTGGTGCATACCCTATAACGGGCTCTGTAGCGGGCTTGCGGCGGGAGATGGGAAAAAATCGTCTCAACTCGGTGGACTACCTGCAAAACGTTTTCCGGAAACAGGTCTGCATTTGAATCGGCACGATGTTGAATCGCTTTCGCGAGACCGGACGCCGGCTTTCGCTTCTATTTCATGCGTTATAGGATGACTGACTACTTCGCGCCCGCAGCCGCACGACGCCAAGCCAGGACGATCAATCGGCCGTGAACCTCACGCTGCACAACGTGAACCTGCCGGTTTGAGCGTCGACCGCGAACCGTCGTCGTGAACGGCGAGGCAACGCGCAATATGCGTCCGGCCAACGTGGTCGAGTTCGTCGACTTCCTCCGGCATCGGACCAGTCAAACTCATTCGGCTCGACGTGGGCGCCGCCGTTGTAATGATGATGCGATGACGCTATTCCCCGCCGTCACGCGGGAATAGCGTCATCGGGCCCGCGCCCGTCGTTGCGCGCTTCCGGCATGCGGGCCGGCGCCTGCGCGCGTGTACACGCCGCGGGCACGCGCGATGCGTGCTTGCGGCGACATCGGAAATGCGAATGGAGGTGTGCGATGCAGACGACCAGAACGTCGGCCGGTCCGAATCAGGACACGCCGCTGAATCCGGGCGACGAAGGGCCACCCGATGCGCCGGGCGTGGGCGAGGACCTGTGCGGCGTGTGCCGCGGCACGGGCATGGTCGAAGGACAGCCATGCACGGTGTGCGGCGGAACGGGCAAGGTGCTGCAGGGTATTGGCGGCGGATAGGCGAACGACACGCATGCAGGCCGGTTGCCGCGATGCCCGGACGGGCCGCGCCTCACATGCGACGCCTCGGCACCGGAATCTGCCGCAACGCGGTGTTCGCAGCGTCCTGGCCGGACGCGCTCTCAACGACCGAGGCGTCGATCCCGCAGGAACGCGTTCAGCTCGCCGCCCGCATGCTCGATATGCCGCTTGAGCAGCGATGCCGCCGTGCGCGCATCGCCCTTGCGGCACAACGCGACCAGTTCGGCGTGTTCGGATTCGGCCACGTCACGCGCGGCCTCGGACAGCGACAACTGCACGCGCGTGTAGCGGTCGGTCTGCTGCAGCAGCGACGCGACGATCGCCGCCGTCTTCGGCTGGTCGGCCCGCGACAGCAACACCTGATGCAGCTCGGTGTTCAGTTCGCCCCAGCGCCCGGACTGGCTCGCATGCAGCACTTCGCTGTATTCCTCGAGGATCGCATCGAGCCGCGCGAAATCCTCGGCGGTCAGCTTCGCAATCGACTTCTTCAGCAGCACGGGTTCCAGCAGCGCGCGCAGTTCGAACAGTTCGGTGATGTCTTCCGGGGACAGTTCCGAGACGATCGCCCCCTTGTGAGGCAGGATCTTGACGAGCCCCTCGCTCTCGAGCTGCACGAGCGCTTCCCTCAGCGGAATCCGGCTGATGCCGAGCTCGGTCGCCAGCGCATCCTGGCGAAGCTGATAGCCGTCGACATACTCCCCTGTCAGGATACGGCGGCGCAATTCGTTCGCCGCGGCTTCGGCGCGCGTGGCGTAGACAAGAGGAGGGCGTTTCTCGTTCATGTTCGGACTGGGGGAAGGCGGTCAGGCAGATGTCGGCGCGGCGGCGGATATTGCATATTTTCTACAATATTAGCAGAGCGCCCGCGCCGTCGAGCCGCCGCCGCACGGGGCTTCACGCTGTCGCGCCCTGCGTTCTGCCGCCTGCGTATGTCGCTTGCCACGCCATTGCTGCTAGTCGAGCGTTGCACTTCCGAGGGCAGGTATCGATTGCAGCAACTGAAGGCCGGGCGCACCACCTGACCGAGCCCACTCTAGTCCCGCACCCAGCACGACTTGGGACCCCAATGGCAAGCAATGGTCAGAGATCTCCGCGCACTTCACCGGTTCCCAGCGCGCCCCGCTGCCGGTTGACTTCCGCCCAAAGCTCATCGCTGTCGTCATCGCGCAGCAGGACCATGTTGTCCAGCTGATCGTCGGTCACGCCGAAGTATTCCAGGATTTCCCGGCGAACCGCATCGATGAACTGCGCGTATTCCGGGGTAGCCTGGGCCTGCGCGTGCAGGGCGTCGTATTCTGCATCGTCCGCGCCGCCGCCATGCTCGTCGATATAGCGCGAGATCCACTGGTCTCGTTCGCGGTCGTAATCGGCTTCGGCGCGCATCGCTTGCACAGCCGTGTAGAAATCCAATTGGGCAAACGCGGCGATCGCCGCCGTTGTCGCCTCGTCGAACGTAGTCGTCATTCCATCTCTCATGTTGGTCATGGCACATGATCGCACGGGTCGCATCGCGACAGGTGCCGCGAATCAGGACGGTGCAACGCGCCGCCCGACGCCGACGTTTGGCCCGTGCGCCCTCGCGCTTGTTCAACGGCCGTATCGGCGTCTCAGGCTTATGCCCCGCACATGTGTCAACGCATCGTCGTTGACGGGAATGACCGTTTAGTCGGCGAAGCCGACGTCTGGGCGTCCGAGCAAACATGGAATCGATCGGTCGCTCGTGGCCGGTTGCGGTCAAGAGCAACTGATCGCTGCCGACCCCAAACTGCCATTGTGCGTAGTGACCGCGCAATGATCGGTTCCGAGGTAAGAAGCGCCATTCAGGGCTAATTTGCAGCCAGTGGCCCGAACCAGTACGAAGCTGTAACGCCTCCGTCCATCAGGACATCGCTGCCGGTAATGAAGCAGCCGTCCGGTCCCATTAGAAGTGCCGCGACATTGGCGACTTCATCGGGGGTGCCAGCACGCTTTGCCGGGCAGCCGTCAATCATGCGACGATACCCTTCACCACGCGGACCGGACAGTTCGTCCTTCGCGAGCGGCGTGATGATGATGCCGGGGCTTATCGTATTGACGCGCGCGCCGCGCTTGCCCCAACGAACGGCCTCGAACATCACCCGCAATGCATTGCCGCGCTTCGATAACTGATAGGCGTGGAGAGAGTCGTTCACCTTGTCGGGCTGAAGCAAGGGCAGCTTCAGCAAGTCTTCCACAGACGTCGTAGCGAGCGCCTCGTTGTCGGCTGTCGATAGCGGCGGCAGCCGGTGTCCCGACTGCGATGCGATGACAACTCCCGAACCGCCTTCCGCTATGACCTTGCCGAATTCCTCAAGAATGACTGCCGTGCCGTAGAGATCGACCTTCAGGATCGTCTCCGGTGACGCTTGCGATGGCGAGACTCCCGCTGCATGGATCAGACCGTGAATCTCTCCGATCGACGTAGCGGTCGCGACGAGGGCTTCGATAGACGCCCGCGACGAAATATCGACTGTTGTCGTGGTCACGTCGAACCCGGCTTCGCTCAATGTCTTCGCCGCTGCGTCAGCATTTTCCTGCCGGAGATCAGCTAGCAGCAGATGCTTGCCAGCGCCAACGCGTCGCACGATCGCCTGCCCGATCGACCCAGGGCCAATCACAACGATGACTTTTTGCATGATGTCCTTCTTACCAGCTCAGAGATCACTGACGCCGATGGAGTTTCGAACGTAAAGGCCAGGTGTGGTCGCGATTTTCACTATCAGCCCTGAGAGGCTATCGAGTGAAATATCGTGGCCCTGGAACGGCTCACCCTTCTGCGTAATGACGTACGGACATTCCGGCCCCCGCGTGAACCATCCTGGCCGCAGGATTGTGTAGTCGAGATCGGACGCCTCGATCAGCGCGGCTGAATCCCGGTAAGGATCGAGAATGCTCCGATATTTTTCGCCCGGCACTTCGCCGTAAATTCCCATCGAACTGATGAAGATCAGCCGTTTCAGGCCGACCGCGTGCATGGCGTCAATGATGCTCCGCGCCTGCCGGGCCATGTCCCCAGAAAGGTTCGCATAGACCACGTGCTGGCCCTGCATGACGCTTCGCAACGCGGCCGTGTCGAGAACATCACCTTCGATGATGGTCACCCGGTCCGGATCCGGATTTTCCAGCCGCTTCGCGTTCCGTAGGTAGAGCGTCAGCGAAACGCCCTCGCGTTCGAGCAGAACGCGGTTCGTGTTGCGCGCCAGACCACCATTGGCTCCGAGAACGAGTATTTTTTTCATTGAGGCAATTCCTGGCGCTTCACAATTCCTGAGCCGTGGGCCGGAACAGGATTTCGTTCACGTCTACGTCCTCGGGCTGCCGGATCGCAAATGCGACCATGCGGGCAAAGCTGTCGGCCGGGATATCGAACTGCTCGTAGAAGTCGGCGATCCCCGCCGCGACATCCGCCTCGGTGATGCTCTGCGGCAGTTCCGACTGCACCGCGCCCGGCGAAATGACCGTCGTGCGGATGTTGTAGGGCTTCACCTCCTGGCGCAGTCCTTCAGACAGCACCCGCACCGCCGTCTTCGTGGCGCAGTAAACGGCATTGTTTTTCCCAACCTTATGGCCCGCTACTGACGACACGTTGATGATATGACCGCTCTTCTGGCGCGTCATATGGGGGAGCACAGCGGCGACGCCATACAGCACGCCCTTGATATTGACGTCGATCATGCGGTCCCAATCCTCGATCTTTCCGCGCTCCAGAGGCGAGTGCGGCATCAGACCGGCATTGTTGATGATGACGTCGACGCGCCCGTGCGCCCTTACAGAGCCATCGACCAGCGCCTTTACCTGCTCGGCGTCGGTGACATCCGTTTCAATTGCCGCTGCCTCGGGAAGCTTGAGTTCGGCGGTCAATGCTCTCAGGCGATCGATGCGGCGTGCACCGAGCACCAGCTTTGCGCCGTCTGCCGCGAGGCGGCGAGCGGCTGCTTCGCCGAGGCCGCTGCTTGCACCGGTGATGACGATGACTTTTCCTGCAATGTTTTCCGACATGATGATTCTCTCCGCACAAGTCCCGCGATCGCGCAGCGGGTTATTTGCCGACCCGCGCCTGCATATGCGCCGGGTAACGGTCGCCCTGCACGGGGATGGCCGAGAGAGCCGACTCAATGTCACTGAGGTCATCTACCGTCAATGCGATGTCAGCCGCGCCGACATTCTCTTCCAAGCGATGCAGCTTCGTCGTGCCCGGAATCGGTACGATCCATGGCTTCTTTGCGAGCAGCCAGGCAAGCGCGACCTGTGCCGGCGTCGCTTTCAGCCCCGATGAGATTTTCTTCAGCACGTCGACCAGGCCCTGATTAGCCTTGCGGTTTTCTTCCGAAAAACGGGGCACGACATTACGGAAGTCCGATTTATCGAAGCTGGTGGTCGCGTCGATCGCCCCCGTCAGAAACCCCTTGCCGAGCGGGCTGAACGGCACGAGGCCAATGCCGAGTTCTTCGAGCAACGGCAGGATCTCTTTTTCCGGCTCGCGCCACCACAGCGAATATTCGCTTTGCAGCGCGGCGACAGGCTGCACGGCATGCGCGCGGCGGATCGATTGCGCGCCCGCCTCTGACATGCCGAAATGCTTGATCTTCCCTTGCTGGATCAGATCTTTGACAGCGCCCGCGACGTCTTCCATCGGAACGTTCGGATCGACGCGGTGTTGATAGAAGAGATCGATACGATCTGTGCGCAGCCGTTTGAGCGCCGCGTCCGCTACTTCGCGAATGCGCTCCGGCCGACTGTCCTGCCCCTTGCTGGCGTCACCGTTCTCGAAACCAAACTTTGTCGCAATAACGACCTCGTCTCTGAACGGTTGCAGCGCCTCGCCTAACAATTCTTCATTCGCACCTTGACCATACGCTTCGGCCGTATCGAAGAACGTCACGCCTCGTTCGAAGGCCCTCTGGATCAGTTTGATCGCGTCGGCCTTAACGGCCGCAGGGCCGTAGCCGTTGCTCAGACCCATGCAACCCAGACCGATTGCGGACACTTCGAGTCCGCTTTGTCCGAGAGTACGTGTCTTCATCAGTCCAACTCCTCAACTTTCCAACGGGGCTGGATCGCCTTCGTATTGCTCGTCGTCGACCTTTTCCATCCAGGTGACGGGACTACCGTTTTGAGATTCGGCGATCGCGATATGCGTCATCGCCGTTGATGCCGTCGCGCCGTGCCAGTGCTTTTCACCGGGAGCTATCCACACGATGTCGCCCGGCCGAATTGTTTCGACCGGGCCATCGGCGCGCTGAACCCAGCCGACACCAGCAGTCACGAGCAGCGTTTGACCGAGTGGATGTGTATGCCATGCGGTTCGCGCGCCGGGCTCGAACGTAACGGTAGCGCCTCCGATGTTGGACGGACTGTCACCGGCGAATGGTGCATCGATCCTGACAGTTCCCGTGAAGTATTCTGCCGGCCCCTTCACGGACGGTTGCGATCCGCATTTTCTGATCTGCATGAGAATTCCTTCCAGATATTGTCTTGCCGCCCAATGTAGCAGCGTGGGTCGATGCGAATAAGCGCTACAATCCGCATGAAGCTAGAAGGCAGGCTTATAAATGGCGCGCTCAGATCTTTCCGATATCACCGCATTCCTGGCTGTCGCGCGAGAGGGCAGCTTCACAAAAGCCGCCGCGAAGCTAGACGTTTCGCAGTCGGCCCTCAGTCAGACTGTGCGCAATCTGGAGGCGCGGCTGGGGCTACGGCTTCTCACCAGGACCACGCGCAAGATCTCGCCGACCCTAGCCGGTGAACGGTTGATCCAGTCGGTCGGTCCCCGCCTGGATGAGATAGAAGCTGAGCTGAGCGCACTAAGCGCTTTGCGCGACAGGCCAGCGGGCGTCGTACGCATCGCAGCCGGAGAGCACGCAGCGGAATCGCTGTTATGGCCGGTAATCGAGCGACTTCTGCCCGATTACCCGGAAATAACGATCGAAATCGTTATCGACAACGGACTGACCGACATCGTCGAACAGCGGCTCGATGCAGGTGTGCGCCTTGGCGAGCAGGTTGCCAAGGATATGGTCGCCGTCCGCATCGGTCCCGATGTGCGAATGGTCGTTGTCGGCACGCCGGGGTATTTCGAGAAGCACCCGAAACCGAAGACGCCACAGGACCTGACAGGGCACAACTGCATCAACATTCGCCTGCCAACGGCCGGCGGCATTTACGCATGGGAATTCAGGAAGGGCGAACGTCAGCTGAACGTACGCGTTGAGGGACAGCTTGTATTTAATACGGCAACGATGGCAGTGAAAGCCACGCTTGCGGGCGTCGGACTCGCCTTCGTGCCGGAGCAGCGCGTGTCATCGCAGCTTGAAAGCGGAGAGCTTGTGCAGGTTCTCTCGGACTGGTGCCCGTCATTTTCGGGTTTCCATCTGTACTACCCAAGCCGTCGGCAGCCCACCCCTGCGTTCGTCATCGTCGCGAATGCGCTTCGCGAAGGCGCAGGCGCGCAGAAACCCGGCGTCAAACGAAAAAAATAGCGACCGGTCGAGGAATGCGTGGCCGTCTGCTTTTGGACGCGAGGCGCCTGCGAGATGTCTTGCTGTTGTTGTGATCTAACGGCTGCTTATGGCCGGTAAACTTCACCGTCATATAGAATGATGCGCTTTGCCCGCACGCCTATGTGGTTCAAGAATCTTCAGCTTCATCGTCTTCCGGCACCGTGGGCCGTTACCCCCGATCAGATGGAAGAATGGCTGGCGCCCCACGCGTTTCAGCCGGGCACCAGCGTCGAGATGCAGCGCTTCGGATGGGCGTCGCCGCGTGACGACGGCGCGCTTGTGTATTCGATCAATCGGCAGATGCTGCTGATGTTTCGTGCCGAAAAGAAGCTGCTCCCTGCCTCGGTCGTCAATCAGGTGACCAAGGCCCGAGCGCTTGAAGTCGAGGAGCAGCAGGGCTTCAAGGTCGGGCGAAAACAGCTGCGCGAACTCAAGGAGCAGGTGACCGACGAACTGCTGCCGCGCGCGTTCACCATTCGCCGCGATACCCGCGTGTGGATCGATACGGTGAACGGCTGGCTCGTCATCGATGCGGCTGCACAGGCTCTTGCCGACGACGTCCGCGGCCTGCTCGTCAAGTCGATCGATCAATTGCCGCTCGCCGGCGTTCAAGTGGCGCTTTCGCCGGTCGCCGCGATGACGGATTGGCTGCTGTCCGGCGACGCGCCGGGCGGGTTCACCGTGGACCAGGACGCCGAGTTGCGCTCGAGCGGCGAAGGCGGTGCCACGGTGCGATACGTCGGCCACGCGCTGGAAGCGAACGACATGCGCCGGCACATCGAGGCCGGCAAACAATGCATGCGCCTCGCCATGACCTGGGATGACCGAATCTCCTTCGTGCTGACACCGTCGCTGACGATCAAGCGCGTCACGCCGCTCGACGTGATCAAGGAAGCGACGGATCCCACCGCGCAGAACGACGACGAACGCTTCGACTCGGACGTCACGCTGATGACGGGTGAATTGGGGCGGATGTTGACCGATCTGGTCGATATCCTGGGTGGTGAGCGGCACGACGCGATTCATCAGGCGGCAGCAGCCTGAGTCTCGCCGGCTGTCAAGGATCATCGCCCTGCGGCGGCGAGGCTTCGCGCGGACGCGACATGTCGAGCAGGAGCGTCGCCGCTCTGGCGCGGGTCGCGGCTGCGCGCTCGCGATCCGTAGGAGACCGGTGCAATCCCTGAACGCGGCCGCGATAGTCAAGATCGCCAGGCAATTCGTATAAGACCACCGACCGTCTTCCCCGCTCTCCCCGGGAAATCCGCGCTGAACCGAAAAAAAGCCACCCTAGCGGGTGGCTTCGGTGCGTTCGACCGGGCTTCGGTCGCATACGTCACGCGTGGGTGCGCCGGCTCGCCTCGGCATCGACGTCGCGCAGCGACTTGCCGCGCGTTTCCTTCGCGAGGCCCACGCAAACGATCGAGATCGCCGCCGCCGCGACCAGATACAGTGCGATCGGCGTCGACGAGTGATAGCGCTCGAGCAACGACAGCCCGATCAACGGCGCGAGCGAGCCGGCCATCAGCGGCGCGACCTGGTAACACAGCGACAGCGCGGTATAGCGCACGTTGGTCGGGAACATCTCGGTCATCAGCGCCGAGTACGGCGAGTAGGTCATCGATTCGATGAACAGGCCGAGCACGATCGCGGCCATGATGATCCAGTCGTTGCCGGTGTCCATCATCGGGAACGCGACGAAGCCCCAGCCCGCGGTCAGCACCGCGCCGGTCAGGTATACGGGCTTGCGGCCGACGATGTCCGACATGAGCCCCATCAGCGGGATGAAGAAGAAGTGGATCGCGTTGGCGGCGAACATCAGCTTCAGGATCCGCGTGGTATCGAAGCCGACGACCAGCTTCAGATAGGTCAGCGAGAACGTGACGACCATGTAGTACAGGATGTTCTCGGCAAAACGCGCGCCGATGCCGATCAGCACCTGCCGCCAGTGGTACTTCAGCACGTGGCCCACGCCGAGCTGCCTTTCCTGCTTCTGCGCGCGGCGCGCCTGCGCTTCCTTGAAGATCGGCGCATCGTCGACCTTGCGGCGAATCCAGAAACCGATCAGCACGACCACCGCCGAGAACCAGAACGCCGCGCGCCAGCCCCACGCAAGGAAGTCGGCCTCGGACAGCGAGCTCGACAGCACCAGCAGGATAATGGTCGCGACCAGGTTGCCGGCCGGCACGCCGGCTTGCGGCCAGCTGGCCCAGTAGCCGCGGCGGTTGTCCGGGCTGTGCTCGCTGACCAGCAGGATCGCGCCGCCCCACTCGCCGCCGAACGCGAAGCCCTGGATCAGGCGCAGCGACACCAGCAGCACCGGCGCCCAGTAGCCGATCGCATCGAAGGTCGGCAGGCAGCCCATCAGGAAAGTCGTGATGCCGACCACGATCAGGCTGACCTGTAGCAGATACTTGCGGCCGAACTTGTCGCCGTAGTAGCCGAACACCAGCCCGCCGATCGGGCGCGCGGCGAACCCCACCGCATACAGCGCGAACGCCGCGAGCAAGCCGTCGATCGGGTTGCCCGTCTTCTTGAAGAAGTGCGTGCCGAACACCAGCGCCGAGGCCGTTCCATACAGGAAGAACTCGTACCACTCCGCCACCGATCCGACCATCGACGCCGCGACGACCCGCTTCAATTCCCGTTTCGACGCCGTGTCCTGCACGGCCGTCGCACCACCAGGCGAGACTGCCTCGCCGACCTGACTTGTCATCTCCGTATCTCCTCTCGTTGTCTTCCATTTCCCTTGACGGGCCGGTTCGCGGGTAAGCGCGCCGAAAGATTTTATACAATATCCAATACACAATCCAAGCAATCTCAAAAATGCTTTCGGCGGAAATGCGACACGTCGGCGAGCCGCCGCCGGCCGTTCCGGGAGCCTGCGGGGGAACGGATTTCGGTCAGATGAAAGCGCGACGGGAACGGGCTTGCGCAACGCTGGTCGGGATTCGCGGGCATCAGGTGGTGGAGCCGGGACGCGCATCGCGCCGCCTTCGCCGGGATCGCCCGACATCCTCGCCGGAGGCCGCCGTAGCGCGGTTCGCCGCCGTCGCCGATGCCCCGAAACCAAGGCCTGTGTCATGCCCTTTTTATTTTATATTGTATAAAATATGCGGACTGGCTAGAATGCACTCGTCGATGGCTGACTTTCGGGCGAAACCGGAGGCAACGTTTCGGCACCGAGGCACGCAAGAGGTGGCCAGCCGCCGTCCGGATCACGTGAAGCACCGACGAGACGGCGAGCGAGCGTACCGCCCAGGTTGTGCCAGCAATGGCAGTTGACCCTATCTGAATGTGAGGAAACGAGATGAGCGACAACATTTTTACCGGCACCATTCCGGCCCTGATGACGCCGTGCACCGCTGACCGTCAGCCGGATTTCGACGCGCTGGTAAAGAAGGGCAAGGAACTGGTGGCACTCGGCATGCGCGCGGTGGTGTACTGCGGCTCGATGGGCGACTGGCCGCTGCTGACTGAAGCGCAGCGCCAGGAAGGTGTCGCGCGCCTGGTCGAAGCCGGCGTCCCGACGATCGTCGGCACCGGCGCGGTGAACTCGAAGGAAGCCGTGTCGCACGCCGCGCATGCCGCGAAGGTTGGCGCGCACGGCCTGATGGTGATCCCGCGCGTGCTGTCGCGCGGCGCATCGCCGGCCGCACAGAAGGCTCACTTCGCCGCGATCCTGAACGCCGCGCCGAACCTGCCGGCCGTGATCTACAACAGCCCGTACTACGGCTTCGCGACCCGTGCCGACCTGTTCTTCGAACTGCGTCGCCAGCACCCGAACCTGATCGGCTTCAAGGAATTCGGCGGTGCGGCCGACATGCGTTACGCAGCCGAGAACATCACGTCGCAGGACGACAGCGTGACGCTGATGGCCGGCGTCGACACGCAAGTGTTCCACGGCTTCGTGAACTGCGGTGCCGCGGGCGCGATCACCGGCATCGGCAACGCGCTGCCGCGCGAAGTGCTGCAACTCGTCGACCTGTGCAAGAAGGCTGCGCAAGGCGATGCGGTGGCACGCGTACGTGCGAAGGAACTGGAAGCGGCGCTGGCCGTGCTGTCCTCGTTCGACGAAGGCTGCGACCTGGTCCTGTTCTACAAGCACCTGATGGTGTTGAACGGCGACAAGGAATACACGCTGCACTTCAACGAAACCGATGCACTGAGCGACGCGCAACGCAACTACGCGGAAGCGCAGTACACGCTGTTCCGCAACTGGTACGCGAACTGGTCGAAGAGCATCGCGTAAGCGCGCTCGCACGATGCAGTGCAATATGCGGCCATGACACGGCTGCGTGATGGAAAGGGAAAGCCACGGATCGCTCCGTGGCTTTTTTCTTGTCTACGCCCCGCCCTGAAGCAGCACGCCCGCACACGCTCGGCAGGCATCCGCCGCATCAGTGTTGCTGCACGGCCGCGCCGCTCGCGCGCTCCTGTTCCGTGAGTTCCGTGCGGCAGCGGCCGATCGCGTGCAACGCACCGGCCGCGACGAGCGCCGGTACCGCAAGCAGGCTGAACACATCGCCGAAGCGCCAGCCGAACCCCATCAGCATCGCGCCGGCGAACGCGCCGGCCACGCCGCCAATCCGTCCGATGCCGAGCATCCAGGCCACGCCCGTCGCGCGGCAACGCGTCGGATACAGGCTCGCCGCATAGGCCGACATCGACGTCACGGCGCTCGTCACCACGGTGCCGCACAGGAAGATCAGCGTGCCGAGCCACGCGGCATGCCCGATCGTGCGGCTCGCCACGAGCACCAGCAGCGCTGCGACGACATACGCAATCACGATCGTCCGGTTCGGATTGAAGCGATCCATCAGCCACCCGACACCGAGGTTGCCGAGCACGCCGCCCAGCGGGAACAGCGACGTCATCAGCGCGCCGCCTTCGGCGCTGAAGCCCGCATCGCGAAGCAGCGTCGGCATCCAGTTGGTCAGCAGGTAATAGATCAGCAGCCCCATGAAGTAGGCCGCCCACAGCATCAGCGTCCGCGAACGAAACTGCGCGGACAGCACCTGCGCGAGCGCGGACGCCCCGCCGGCCTGCGGGCGCGCGCCGGCGGCCACGAACGCACGGTCGTCGAAGCGCTCGTTCGGTGCGATCCGTGCGAGGATGCGCGCGATGCGCGCATGCGTGCCGGGTCGTGCCGCGAGATACTGCGCCGACTCGGGCAACAACATCACGAGCGCGACCGCCAGCGCGATCGGCCCGATGCCGCCCGCGGTCAGCACGCTTTGCCAGCCGAAGTGCGGAATCAGCCATGCCGACGTGATGCCGCCTACCGCGAGCCCGCACGAGAAGCCGCAGAACATCGCGTTGACGGCCACGCCGCGGATCCGGCCCGGCGCATATTCCGCCATCAGCGTGACGGCGTTCGGCATCGCCGCGCCGAGGCCGAGCCCGGTCAGGAAGCGAAAGGCGGTCAGCGCCTCGATCGACTGCGCGTGCGCGGACACCATGCTCCACGCGCCGAAGCACGCAACCGACAGCACGAGCACGGTCTTGCGGCCGAGCCGGTCCGCGCAGGGGCCGGCGGCGAGTGCGCCGATGCCGAGCCCGGCGAGCGCTGCGCTCATCACCGGACCGAGCGCGCTGCGCGCGATGCCCCAGTCGTGGGTCAGCGCCGGCGCGATAAAGCCGATCGCGGCCGTGTCGTAGCCGTCGGCGGCCACGACCAGAAAGCACAGGATCAGGATCAGCCACTGGCAGGGGGAAAAGCGCTCGGCGTCGATGAACGACTGCACGTCGAGCGTACGCGGTTGGGTTTTCATCGTGTGTCTCCTTCGATCCGGTGCAAGACGGCGCTGATACGCCGCACACACGCGGACATCTCCATGTTCATGTTTCGTTGCAGGCCCGGCGTCCGGGTGACGTGCACAGGTCAGCCAGGCGGCGAATCCCCGGCGCCAATGCCGTCCGCGCAGCTCGTCATCATTGCCACTCTCTCCATGCGAATGGCGTCCATGTCGTATCGGGGTGTCGTCGTCATGGGCTCAGCGCGTCAGGTACGCGAGGCTCGGGAACTCGACGCGGCGGATGATGCGGCTCTCCTGCGCGACGATCAGATGGCCGGACGCCTGCAGGTACGCGGGCCAGTCCGGATCGGCATCGCGCGCGGTGCGCCGCGCGTCGTAATCGGCGATGCTGTCGTAGCCCCACAGGTGGACAACCTGGTTCAAAGCGCCGATGTCGCTCATGTAGAAGCCGACGGGTGGGCCGAGATACTTCACCTGGATCGGCATCGCGAGTCGGTCGAAGATCTCGATGAATTCCGCCATGCCGCGCGGGCGGATCGTATAGATGCGATGGTCGATGAATGCTTTCGCGGTAGTCATGGTGTGCTCCGGGTTCACGCGGTCGCGCGCGCGTCGGCGGGATGCGCCACGGCAGCGCCCGGTGTCGGTTCGGTGAGGCCGGTCAGGTCGACGAGCCCCGCAATATGGCGCGCGCTCAGATAGCCGAACGTCATGATCGGACCGAGCGTGATCCCTGCACCCGGGTAGTTTCCGCCCATGATGCTGGCGCGATCGTTGCCGACCGCGTACAGGCCGGCGATCGGCTGGTCGTCGGCGGCCAGCACCTGCCCGACCGCGTTGGTGCGAATTCCGTCGAAGGTGCCGAGATCGCCCATCACGACCTTCAGCGCGTAATACGGCCCGTCGCCGAGCGGCGCCACGCACGGATTCGGACGATGGTCCGCGTCGCCGAGATAGCGGTTGAACGACGTCGTGCCGCGGCCGAATCCGGGATCCTCGCCACGCGCGGCGTCGCGGTTGTAGCGCCGCACGGTTTCCTCCAGATTCGCTGCATCGATACCGGCCCGCTGCGCGAGTTCCGCCAACGTACGGCCCTGCACGAGATAGCCGTTGCGCAGCAGCGGCCCGAGCGGCACCGGTGCGGGCTTCGCAAAGCCGAGCCCGTATTTGCGGATCGTCGCGCGATCGCACACGAGCCACATCGCCGTCTCTGTCTCGTCGCGACATGCGGCGATCATCGCCGCACCGACGTCGTGGTAGGAATTCGATTCGTTCGCGAAACGCGTGCCGCGACGGGTCACGCCGATGACACCCGGCTTGTAGCGATCGAGCAGATGCGGAAACACCCCGAAACGGCCATCGCCGAGCGGCACGCGCGAAACGGGCATCCATGCGGCCGGTTGCGGATAGCGAATCTCCACGCGGCCGCCGGCCTGCTCGGCCAGCTTCGCGCCGTCGCCGGTGTTGCCGGCCGGCACGGGCGACACATGCACGCCGCCGCGCGCAACGTGTGGATACGCACGCGCGATTCGCGCGACGTCGTGCGAGAAGCCGCCGCTCGCCAGCACAACCGCACGGCGCGCGGTAATGCGATACGTCTCGCCATCCGCCCCGACCGTCGCGCCGGCGATGCGGCCTCCGTCGGTCACCAGTTCACGTGCGGGCGTGTTCGTCAGGATCGGGATCCCGAGGTCCAGCGCCGACTTCGCGAGTCGTGCAGCGAGCGCGTTGCCGCTCGTGATCTGCACGCCGCGCCGGTACAGCGCGAGATCCTTCAGATGCGCGGCGAGCCGCTTCGTCACGTACCACGCGGACTTGAGCGAGCGCGTTGCGTTGAAGAAATGCTTCAGATCCGCATTCGACGAATTGAACATCATCCCGATAAACGTGATCGTCTTCAACGGCGGACGCAGGCGCTCGAGATCCTGCCTGAGCCGCCGCGCGTCGTACGGCGCGGCGACGACCGAGCGGCCGATGTCGACTCCGCCTGGCTGGTCCGGGTGATAGTCGGGATACAGCGTCGGGACGAATTTCACGTCCGTTTCGCGCTCGAAGAATTCGAGCATGCGCGGGCCGTGCTCGAGAAAGGCCTCGATTGCCGCGTCGTCACGGAACGCGCCCGTTTCGCCGCGCAAATACGTGCGTGCCGCCTCGCGCGTATCGCGCACGTCGTTTGCACTCGCGTGGCGATTGCCGGGGATCCACAGCACGCCGCCGGAAAACGCGGTCGTGCCGCCGAAGCACGCGTCCTTCTCGACGACGATCACGTCGAGGCCGGCCTTGCGCGCGGTAATCGCGGTGGACAGGCCGCCCGCTCCCGATCCGATCACGAGCAGATCGCACGTGACGTGCTTCGAACGATGCCGATCGTTCATCATGTCTTCCTCCATGGATGGAACAGCCGCGCCGCCACGCCGCTGAACGCGGCGTGTCTGCATCACGCGCGGCAATGTCGTTGAACTACCTTGCGCCGGCACCGGCCTCATAGCCAGGCCGCGGAACGAGATCCATCAGCATCGCGTCGAGTCCACCGTCAACCACCAGTTCCGCCCCGTTCACATACGCGGCGCGCGGGCTCGCGAGAAAGGCGACGACGTTCGCGATGTCGTCGGGGCGGCCGATGCGCCGGCTCGCGGTCATCGCGCTGCGTCGCGCCTCGATGTCGCCGCTCTGATAGAACGCTTCGGACAGCGGCGTGCGGATCATCCCCGGGCACACCGTATTGCTGCGGATGCCGCGCGGCCCCCACTCCGCCGCCAGCTGCCGCGCGAGCATCGCGACCGCTGCCTTGCTCGCGCTGTACGCACCGCTATGCGTCTGCGGGTAGCGCGCCGCGATGGACGCGACATGCACCATCGAGCCCGAGCCGCGTGCCAGCATCGCGCGGCCGAACGCCTGCGAGCAGAGCATGTAGCCGGTGAGATTGACCTGCAGCATCGCGTTCCATGCGTCCAGGCTGATCGTCTCGATGCCGCCGGCACGCAACAGGCCGGCGTTGTTCACAAGTACGTCGACGGGACCGAAATCGCGCTCGACGCGTTCCGCGGCCTGGCTCACGCTCGCCGCGTCGCCAATGTCACATCCGATCGCGACGACATCGCCGCCTGCCGTCCGCAACCGCTCCGCGACGGCGATCGTCCTGTCCGCGTCACGGTCGAGCAACGCGACCCGCGCACCGGCTGCCACGAGCGCTTCGACAATCGATGTACCGATGCCGCCCGCCGCCCCCGTCACGACACACACCTGCCCGTCGAGACGAAGCCAGTCCGCCTGTCGGGTGTCTGCTTGCGATATCATTAGGTTTCCTCTGTAAATAAGCTTGAAATGTCCGGATCGATCCGGCATACGCTGCCGGAACGTCGCGCGATGCGTCAGTTGCAAGCGCTACGTCGATGCGAAAAGTATAGAAGCGCGCATCGCGCGAAAACTGGACAAACGCCGCAAGCAACAGGACAATTTGTACACAGGAGGCCGCGCGGCATGAGGAGAATCCCTAACTACGATCTGTATGGCGAATCGGCTCGTCCGCCTTGGTACGACGCGTTCAACTTCGAATGGATACCGGAGCGCAGCCGGCCGAACGACTGGCATATCGCCGCGCACCGCCACGATGCGCTATTGCAGATTTTGTACATCCGCGGCGGGCACGGGCATGTCGTGATCGAGAGCGGGAAGCACACGTTCGCGCCGCCGTGCCTCGTGCTGCTGCCCGCGCAGACGGTCCATGCTTTCGAGTTCTCGCCGCAAATCGACGGCCTCGTGGTCACGGTCGTGCAGCACGCGCTGGAAAAGCTGGTCAAGACGGTCGCGCCGGGTGCGCTGTCGACCCTGCAACGTGCGGCGATGATTCCGGTCAAGGGGCCGGACGCGAGCGTGTCGATGCTGATGCCGCTGTTCGCGTTGCTCGAACAGGAATTCCGCAGCACGTCACGCGGCCGCGGCGCGGCCGGGATGGCGCTGCTCGTCGCGCTGGTCGTGCATGTCGCGCGCTTGAGCGATCTCGCGGCAGCGCCGTCGCATGCCGGCATCGACCGGCGCGGGACGTTACTGCGACGTTTTCGCGAGCTGATCGACGCGCATTTTCGCGAGCATCGACCGGTGGAATTCTATGCGGAGCGGCTCGGCGTGACGGCCGCGCAGCTTGCGCGCGTCTGCCGCGAGGAGCTGGGGATTTCGACGACGGCGGTCGTCAACGCGCATCTGATCCGGGAAGCGCAACGCGAGCTGGTTTATTCGAATCTGAGCGTAAAGCAGATTGCGCACGAGATGGGCTTTGCGGACAGCGCGTACTTCAGCCGCTATTTCCGCAAGCAGACCAGCCAGACACCGGGCGAATTCAGGGAATCGGCCCATCGCGAGCTGATGCCCGGCCAGTCTTGAACCGGCCCGATTCAGCCGGTGGAGCCGGTCGCGACGCCGGGGTGTCGCGACCGGAACAGCCGACCCGCTAGCGGCACGTCAGACCGCGACGGCGCCGACGTAGTTTTCCGCCATCGCCATCGCCGCCGGGCGCGACGTCGTCACGTGCTCGAGCTCCGCGACCTGCAAACGCTGCTCGAACGGCGACGCGTCGTCGAGACGATGCATCATGCGCGTCATCCAGTACGAGAAGTGTTCGGCGCGCCAGATCCGGCGCAGCGCGGTTTCGCTGTATGCGTCGAGTAGGTCGGTGCGGTCTTCGTCATAGAACGCCTGCAACGCGGACGTCAGGATGCGCACGTCGGACACCGCGAGATTAAGGCCCTTCGCGCCGGTCGGCGGCACGATATGCGCGGCATCGCCGGCGAGGAACAGCCGGCCATGCTGCATCGTCGTCGACACGAAGCTGCGCATGCCGACGATGTTCTTCTGGAAGATCCGGCCTTCCACGACCCGCTGGCCGTCGGCGGAATCGACACGCGCATGCATCTCCGCCCAGATACGATCGTCGGACCAGTTGTCGACCGAATCCTTCGGGTCACACTGGAAATACATGCGCTGCACGTTCGGCGAACGCGTGCTCACGAGCGCGAAGCCGCGCTCGTGGCGCGCATAGATCAGTTCGTCCGACGACGGCGGCGCTTCGACGAGAATGCCGAACCAGCCAAACGGAAAGACCCGTTCGTAGTCCTGCCGCAATTCGGCTGGGATCATCGTGCGCGACACGCCCTGCGAGCCGTCGCAGCCGATCACGAAATCGCAGTCGAGCGTCTGTTCGACACCGTCGTGCACGAAGCGGATCGACGGTGCATCGGTCTCGATGCCGGAAATCGTCGTCCCGGATACGTTGAAGTACAGCGCACCGCCGGCCGCGACACGCGCGGCCACGAGATCCTTGAGCACCTCGTGCTGCGCGTAGACGGTAATCGCCTTGCCGGTCAGTTCGGTGAGATCGATGCGGCGGCGCTTGCCTTCGAACGCGAGTTCGAAGCCGTGATGCAGCGCGCCTTCCGCTTTCATCCGGTCGCCGACACCGGCTTCGGTCAGCACGTCCATCGTGCCCTGTTCGAGCACGCCGGCGCGAATGGTGGACTCGATCTGTTCGCGACTGCGCGACTCCAGGACGACCGACTCGATGCCGCGCAGATGAAGAAGATGGGAAAGGAGCAGGCCCGCGGGCCCCGCGCCGATGATGCCGACTTGCGTACGCATGAATGTCTCCGGGTGGAATTGATTTTGCGCAAGTTTGGCGGCGGCACGCGCTATCCCGCAACGCGATATCCGGAATATGGACTATCTCGATAATAGATAAAGTCCGGATGCGCTTCACGCCATCCGTGGCGTGCACCCGCTCGGTCAGGGTTTCACCGTTGCCAGGCGCGACTCCATCCCGTCGATCTTCGCGAGCAGGCCATTGGCGAGTTCCGTCACATGGCGCGGCATGCCGGGGATCGCCAGCAGCGCTTCGATCCGCCCGCGCCAGTAACTCGGACGACTCACACGCATCGCACACGGCATCGCCGCATCGCCGCTATCGGCATCGCTTTCCAGCAGCGCGACCATTCTCTCGATATGAGAAAGCTCGCGCTCCACATAGTCTCTCGTGAGCATCTGATCGATACCCCCCGCAACACTGCCCTGGCCTGTCGTCATCGCCGCGTCGCCGCATGGTCTTTTCGGGGAACACGTCGTACTCGCTTCCCGTCACGGTACGCGCGCTCTGTGTCAGAACACCGCCGATCCGCGCAACGATTTAGTTCATATCATCGGATCATTGCCGCGCGGCCTTCGAAACGTCGCCGTTGTGCCGCGTCGGTTGCATCCGCACTGCGATCCTCCGTTGACGATCGTAGATGCTCCGCCTCGCGACGGCATCCACAATATTGAGGATGACTGCTTGAATCGATCGCACCGCATCCGCGCGATGCGGCGCGTGCGGCAATCTGGGAATGGGGATATCCAAGGCACGCTCATGCGTGCGGAAATGGCCATCACGACCGACATCGGCAGCGGCACGCACGGCGTGCGCATTGGCACCATGCGCAGCAAGATCAAGGCGATCGTCGCAAGGACGGGCGTGAGAGGAAGCGCGGGTCTCGGCGCGCTGTGCGGCGACCGAACCCACTCAGCGGCGCCGGCCGCGCATGCCCTTGCCTGCCGGCGGTTCGCGCACTCGTCCGGTCCAGTTGCCGGACCACGCGGGCGGACGCGACTCAGGTTACGGCTTGCCGTGCAGCGACTCGACGATCCGGTACGCGGTCTTCACGCGATCCTCGATCGGGAAGCTGCGGTTCGCAAGCATCACGATCGCGATCCGCTTCGCGGGAACGAACGCGACATAGGCGCTGAAGCCGTTGGTCGACCCCGTCTTGTTGATCCACGTGTCCGCGCGCGGCGCGAGCGGCGGCTCGAGTTCGGTCGCGGGTGTCGCGTTGTGGAGCATCGGCGGCGCATTCCCCGCGAGCAGCGTCGGCAACGCGACCGGATACGGATACTGTTCCCAGATCAGGTCCTGCGTGAACGGGCCCGCACGGAAATAGCCGGTATGCGTGCGTTCGAGCGCGCGCTGCAGCCGCGGCGACGTTTCGACGAGCCCCATGTTCGCCTGCACGAAGCGCAGCAGATCGGCCGCCGTCGTCCTGACGCCGTACGCAGGCTGCCACAGCATGCCGCCGGTCATCCGGATCGGCTTGCCGTCCTGCGTATAACCCTGCGCATAATCGGCCTGGCGTGCGGCGGGCACGTCGATGTAGGTATGCGTCATCCCGAGCGCGGGGAACAGCCGCTGTTCCATCAGCACTGTGAAGTCTTCATGCATCGCCTTCGCGGTGAGAAAACCGAGCATCCCGATCGCGACGTTCGAGTACGTGCGACGCGTGCCCGGCGCGTATGCAGGCCGCCACGCGTCGAGATAACGCATCAGGTCCGCGTCGTCGCGGATGCTATCCGGCACCTGCAGCGGCATTCCGCCGGGCGTATGCGTGCCGAGATTGAGCAGCGTGACGACGCCGAACGGCTTGCCCTGCAGCGCGGGGAGGTACTTGCCGGCCGGGTCCGAGAGCGACAGCTCGCCGCCTTCCTGTGCGTTCGCCGCAAGCGTCGCGGTCAGCGTCTTGCTGACGGAGCCGATCTCGAACAGCGTGTCGCCGGTCACCGGCTTGCCGGTTTGCGTCGACATCACGCCGTAGTCGAACACATAAGGCTTGCCGTCGACGACGACGCCGATCGCCATGCCGGGAATGGCAAACTGCTTCATCAGCGGCGCGACGTGGCGGGTCACGGTGTCGTGAATTTCGTCCTGCGTGGCAGCGGCCGCGCGGCCAGCCATGGCAGCGGCGCACGCGGCGACGAACAGGGTCGCGGCGATGCGGATCGCGTTGAATCGCATGATTGCGGTTCCTTCGATTTTATGTTGGTTGCGTGAACAACAGGTCAGGCCGCGCCGCGCGAGGACCGTGGGCAGCCGGCCTGTCGAGCAGGACTATCCCCCGCCGGCTGCCTGCGAACAATCGATGAAATTTTGCACGAGCCTAAAGAAAATCTTATGCGGCGCGTGAACCGGCCATGCGGACATCAGTCCGGCAACCGGTCGAGAAATGCCACCATCGCGGCGTTGAAGCGCGCCGGCCGCTGCAGCGGCGCGAAGTGGCTCACGTCCGGCAGGATCGTCAGCGTCGCGCCCGGAATCGTGTGTGCGAGATACGCCGCATGGTCGGGGCGGATGAATTCGTCGTGCTCGCCCTGCACGATCGCGACCGGTACGGCGATCGCCGCGAGGTCTGCCGCGCTGTAATCCGGTTGCGTGCGCATCATTTCGCTGACGGCCGCGACGAACGCATCGAACTCGCCCGGCGTCGCGGACAGCCGCACGTAGTCCTTGCGGTGCCGCGCGAAGCAGCGGTCGATCAGCGGGCCCGGCACCATCTCCTTTGTGCCGCCCGGATCCATGTTGCACGCAAAGAAGAACACGCCCGCCGCACGCTCCGGCGCGCGGGCAGCCAGCACGAGCGACACGCACGCGCCGTCGCTCCAGCCGACGAAGCGTGCGCGCCCGATGCGCAGCGCATCGAGCACCGCGAGCACGTCGGAGGCCATGCGTTCGTAGGAATAAGGGCGATCGTCGCGCGTGCTGCGGCCGTGGCCGCGGCTGTCGATCACGATCGCGCGGTAGCCGGCCGCGAGCAATGCCGGCACCTGGTTACCCCAGTTGCCGCCGTGACCGAGGCCGCCGTGCAGCAGCACGACCGGCGCGCCATGGCCGAACGACGCGTGCCAGATGCGCGCGCCGTCGTGGTCCAGCCATCCTTCGGTGTCGGCCGCCGGCAGCGGCGTGCCGCCTTGCGCGTCGAAGCGGACGAGATCGTCGTCGGTGAATTCCGCATTCATCGTTCTGCCGTCCTTTCGAGGGAGACGAGCTTCGGATTGTAATGCGCGGGGTAGCGTGCCGCGACGCGTGCGCGCGCGGCGGGACGATGCGGCGCCGTGCCGTCAGGCCTGCGTCGACACCAGCCCGCCGGAAGTCGAGCCGCCCGACTTCTGGATCGCCTGCGCGAGCTGCGCGATCGCCGTCGACAGCGCGGCGGAAATCGTGCTGGCTTCCGCGCTCAGCGTCTGCTGCTCGATCGCCGCGGCCGGATCGTTCTTCGCGCGCTGCGCGGCGGCCGCCATTTGCTGCTGCACTTGCGCAAGCTGTTTCTGCAAGCGCTCGATGAGTTGCTTGAGCTGCGTGACTGCGGGATCCGCGGCCGAGGATCCCGACGCGCCCGGCGTCTGCCCCGCGCCGCCGGCCGGCGCGGCACTGCCCGTCGACGACGACGCGGTGGAAGTCGCCGTCGGCGCGGCACCGGTGCCGGACGGGTTGGCAGTCGCCTGACCGGTGGCAAGCGAAGTCTGAGCGGCGGAAGAAAGATCGATCTGCATCGTGTCGGTCCGTAATGAGTGTGCAACTCGGGTTGGTTGAACAGGGAATACCTTGCAACTTGTTTACGGTATTCGTCAGATAAAACTTTAGCCCCGACCTCCGAAGTGCCTTGAAGCGGCGGTTGCGAAGCGCGTACGGTCGATTGTCGCGAAGGGGCCAGATTAGCCGACCGTCGACGCTGGTAAAATCGCCCGCTGGCCTGCTGCCGCAGCACACCGGCTGCTTCCGGCAAGGCCTCGCGGGCTACCCCGCGTCGGCGCCCGCCCGGTCGCGCCCGATACGCGATGCCCTCCGGCGCCGTCGATGCGCGAGCCCCGCGCCCGCATCGACATGACGACGCGCCGACTCCGGCACGCACGCCCTTCATCACGCATTTCGAGGAACTCACGATGGCCCGCATCGGCGCCTTCTGCCTGACCACGTGGCTCGCTGCCGCGATTCTCTATTTCGGCCAGCATTCGGTCGCGATGATTGCGCTTAGCGGCGTTGTCGTATTCGGCGGATTCGACCTGTTGCGTCCGTAACGGCGACGGCGCGTGCAGTGACGCGATTTGCCGCTGCGCTGAAAAATGCCGACCGGCGGGCCGTGACGCAGCGTAAGATGCTGGTCGGAATCGTCATCCTCGCGCAGTGCGAACACGGCAATCACCCACGACCGCCATCCGACCATGAAACAAGGCATTTTCGTCGCCACGCCCGCTTACGGTGGCATGTGCTATCTGCCCTACGTGAACGGGTTGCTGGAGCTTCAGCGTGCGTGCCTGAGTGCCGGCCTCGCGTTCGAATACTTCTACGTGAGCGGCACCGCATTGTTGCATCAGCAACGAAACGTCGCGATCGAGCGTTTCCTGCATAGCGGCCTGTCGCACATGATGTTCATCGATGCGGACATCGGCTTTCGCGGCAGCGACGTGATCCGGATGTTCGAACAGCAGCACGACGTGATGCTCGGGCTGTATCCGTCCAAGAGCATCAACTGGCCGGCGGTCGCCGAGGCCGCGCGCTCGGATCCGTCGGCACCGCCCGAACGGCTCGCCTTGTTCAGCTCCGATTACAGCCAGACCGTGTATGCGGTGGACGGTGCAGCGCCCCGGATCCAGCTCGATTCGGTTTCCGAAATCCACTCGGGCGGCGCCGGTCTGATGATGATCGCGCGCGGCGTGTTCGAGAAGATGGCGCAAGCTTTTCCCGAGACGAAGGTCCAGTTCCCGCCGAGCTATCAAAACCTGTCGCCGAATTCGACCACCATGTACGAGCATTTCGAATTCCTGAGGGAACCCGACGGTCGCTCGCTGTCGGAGGATCTGTCTTTCTGCAGGAAATGGCGGATGTGCGGAGGCAAGCTGTATGCGTGTTCGTGGTTCAAGACCGTCCACGTGGGCGTTCATCTTCATGAAGGCAACCTGCCGGCGTTGCTCGGTCAATGACCCGCGGGCGCGATCGGCTGGCGCTGCGCGACGCGTAGCGGCGCGAGCCGTCCGGCTTGCGGAAGGCGGCTGACCGTCGCCAGCGCCGCAGCGTCGGGCTGCGTGCGCAGCCCCGCATCCCGGCCCGGCTCGATGCGCGCATCGACCAGCCCGTCAACGCTTCAACACATCACCGCGGCAACGTCCTCAACGACGACGGCCCGCCCGACAGCGCAATGCGCTTGCCCGTATCGCGCAGCTTGCCGCCTTCGACCGCATACAGCGCGAGCTGGCGCTCGACGTTGAACTGCACGATCACGTGCCGGCTATCGGCGGTAAACACGATGCCCTGCGCGGCTTCGCCGCCCGGCACTTCACTCGTCAGCACCGCACGACCGTCGCGGATCTCGAACAGCACCACCTTGCCGAGCTTGCGGCGGCCCGGGTTGTCGGCCGTCAGGTTCGAGCCGTCCATCGCCTGCACGGCGATCCACTTCCCGTTCGGCGAGATCGCGACGCCCTCCGGCAGCGACGGCACCGTCAGGTACTGGACCGTGCGGAACGGCGTGCGCGACACGTCGATCAGCGCGACCGAATCCGCATCGCCCGCGAGCGTGCCCGTGTAGCCCGGCAGCCCCGCAAGGCCGACGTTGCTGACGACGGCCCAGCGATTGTCGCTCGACACGTCGATCGTATAGGGCGCGACGCCCGTGCTCAGTCGTGTGCCGCTGTCGGTCACCTTGCCGTCGTCGACGTTCAGCACCGCGACGCCCTGCTCGTCGCGCAGCGACACGAGCGCATGCTTGCCATCGTGCGTGAAGCTGATCCCCGCGAGCCGCTTCTTGCCGATCTTCAAGTTGCCGTCGAGCGTCACCAGCGTCCCGTCGATCCGCAGGATCGACACGCTGCCGTCGAGGTTCGCCACCAGAGCGAGCCGGCCCGATCGGTCGATCACGATCCCCTGCGGGTGCGTGCCGAGTTCGATACGCGTGATCGCCGGCGGCGACGCATCGAGGTCCACGACCTGCAGGAACGTGTCGTACACGAGCTGCTTCGCGTTCATGTCGTAGCGCGTCGGCGCGCCGACCAGCGCGAGCTTTGCGCCCGGCGCGATCGCGACGGCCTGCGGCGGCCCCTGGATGCCGTTCTCGACATCGACCTGCAACGCGACCTTCGGCGGAAATACGCTCGCGTCGAGCAGCGTCAGCGTGTCGGCGGGCGGCGACACGAGATAGGTGTCGCGCCCTTCGACGCGCTGATACTTGCCGTCGTTGCCGGACACGATCCAGTCGGCCGCGTGCGCGGCGACGGCAGTGGTGACGAGCGTCAGCGCGGCGAGCAGGCGGGCGCGACGAAGACGAAAGAGATTCGAATGCATGGCGGTCGGTTCTCCGGATCGGTTGCGGACGCAATGATTCGCACGGCCCTGCTGCTCGACGGGTCGATGCAACCGCATGATGCACGAAAGCGCGCGAATCCGGCGTCTCGCGCCCGCCGCTCAAGAACGCGCCGGGCGGGTTGATGCGCCCAACGCTATGTCACAGAATAATTAATTTGTGACAAAGTGTGCGAGAATTCCAAACCGACGCATTCGGTCGGCACACCGGCACACGCCGCGCAACGCACGGCATCGAGGAAAAGGATGGATCGGCAACTGCGCTGGGGCGACGCCAGCAGGATGGACAGTGTCAACGACGGGCGAAATGCAATCCTGCGCGCGACGCTCGACGCGATGATCGAGTACGGGATCGACCGTCTGTCGATCGACGACGTCGCACGTCGTGCGAACATTTCTCGACGCACGCTGTACCGCTATTTCAGCACGAAGAAGGAACTGATCCAGGGCGTGATCGGCGTCGAGAATGCCGCTTTCTTCGACGAGATGCAGCGCGCGCTCACCGGCTTCGAGCACGACTTCGAGGCCTATTGCGAGGAAAGCGTGTGCTTCGCGGTGCGCTACCGCGATCGTCATCACGGCGGCTTTCACCACAACTATCTCGCCACGAGCGTCTCGACGGAAGTGTTCGGCTACATCGTCGAGAACGTCGCGCCGATGTGGCAACGCGTGCTGGAACAGCCGTACCGCGAATACGCTGCCCTGCACGGCGCGCAGGTGCCCGCACTTGACGACGTCATCGCGCTGATCAGCCGCATCGCGCTGGCGTACTCCCTGATTCCGGCGGACGAGCAGGCAATGCGCGCGCAGATGCGCATCCTGTGGACGTCCCGGCGCGAGCCGGTCGGCAAGCCGGCCGCGGCCAGGATGAAGGCGGCGCGCTGAACGGCAGCGCGCGCGATGTCGCGCAACCCGGTCGATGCCATCCGATACCGGCCACGAACCTTTCAACTCACACTGGATTTCCCCATGACGACTTGCGGAGCTTCCGTCTCCGGCCGAACACTCGATCGCGCCGACCTGCTGCTTCTCGTCGAAGGCTCGCCCGCGCCGATTCGTCTCGAAGACTGCGACCTCGAAGGCGCGGACCTGTCGCGGCTCGATTTGCGCGGCGTGCGGTTCGAGCGCTGCGCGCTCGCGGAAGCGTCGTTCGTCGGCGCGACGCTCGCGCAGACCGCGTGGATTCGCTGCCGTGCGCGCCAGGCGAGCTTCGCGTCGGCCGATCTCGAGGACGCGCAGTTTCGGTCCTGCGATCTCAACAACACGAGCTGGCGCCGCAGCAAGCTCGGCTCCGCACGCTTCGACGAATGCAGGCTCACCGGCGCCGACTTCGAGGAATGCAAGCCGCTCGGCATCGAATTCTCGAACACGCTGCTGGTCGGCGCGAGCCTGCGACGTTTCTCATTCCGGAAGACGCGGCTCGTGGCGCTCGACTTCTCGGATGCCGATCTCGCCGGCACGGACTTTCGCGACGCCGTGTTCGAAGGCGGCAGCCTGCGCAACGCGCATCTGAACGACGTACGGTTCGATGGAGCCGACCTGCGCGACGTGGAGCTCGGCGGCACGCCGAAGCTGCTCGCGTCGGGCGTGCTGCGCGGCGCGACCATCTCGTATGACCAGGCCGCGATGCTGATCGAGAATCTGGGGATCCGGGTCGCTTGATGACTGCACACGCATTTCTTCACGTCGCGGCCGATATTCGCGACTTCGCTCGAGAGCCGCGCATGCGGCAAATGCCGCCCGGCAATCTGTCGAATATTCTCATCACTTCAGCGGCATTCCGACCGGCGCATGTCACGCATGCCCCGTGCGCTCATATTCGCCGACCGAACCCATCGGCACTCGAATGACTAGGGAAAATCCGGAGACATCCTCCGTGAAGCCCGCGATCGCACACGATCCGCCGGTCTATCCGGCCGACGAGGTACTGAGCAAGATGACGGTGCTCAAGCCGATGCGGCCCGAGATTCGCCGGCTCCAGAACCGGTTGTGGGCGCAACTGAAGACCGGGCGCTGACGGGGCAGCTCGCGTCAGACAACGGCGGGACAGCCACGGCCACTATCCCTGCGCCCGCTCCGCATGCGGCAACGCCGCCGCGAACGTTGCGTCGATGAACCGGATCACGTCGTCGAGCGACGACGTGCACGTCGCGACCGCGGCGCGTTCCCGAAACTCGCCTTCCGGCCCGAGGCAGATGAGTGGCTTGCGCCAGCGCTGCGCGAGCGCGATCTCCTCGGCCGTCCCGTGCCCGCCGGGCAGCGCGACGATCAGGTCGCTGCTCAGCACGTTCACGTAGTTCCGGTTGATGGTGTGCGGATCGGCGCCCGGTTCGCGGCGCGGCAGCGGCGTGAGGATCGGGATCTCGACGAACGGATGCGGATAGCCGTCGAGCGGCACGAAGCCCGCGTGCGGATCGGGCTGCGTCGGCACGATGCCGATCGACCGGCCGGCCCGCCCGGGCACGCCGACGAATGCGCGCGCGACCGCCAGCATCACGCCCTGGCCGCCGCCCGTCAGCAGGTTGAAGCCGGCCTGCGCGAGCCATGCGCCGAGCGGCTCGGAAAACGCGAGCCATGGTTCCTTGCCCGAGCCCATCACGCCGATCGTTCGGTTGTTGCGTTGCATCGTGAATTCCGGTGATGAAATTGAATTGAACCGTGCCGTGGCGCCGGGTCGCGAAACCCGGCGCGCGCCGCGCAGCATCATTCGAGTTCGACGCCCTTGAGTTCCGGGATCAGGAACAGCGTCGCGACCATGTCGAGCACGTAGAGGCCGGCGAGCAGCGCGATCGCCGTCTGGTACGAGTAGTGCGCGGCCAGCGCGCCAACCGCCACCGGCCCGAAGCCGCCGACCGCGCGGCCGAGGTTCCACAGCACGTTCTGCGCGGTCGCGCGCGCGGCGGTCGGATAGCCTTCGGACATCAGCGTGCCGTAGCCGCCGACCATCCCGTTGACGAACATCCCCATCAGCGCGCCGGCCCACAGCATCGCCGTCGGGTCCGACAGCCGCGCGTATACGATGACCGTCACGACCGAACCGAGCTGGTACAGCAGGAACGTCGGCTTGCGGCCGATGCGATCGGCGAGCTGCCCGAACACCCAGACGCCGATCATCATCCCGACGACGGTCGCCGCCGTCCATAACCCCGACTTCGTCAGCGAGAAGCCCATCTGCTTCGACAGAAAGGTCGGCAGCCAGATCATGATCCCGTAGTAGCCGAAGTTCTGGACCGAGCACAGGATCACGATGCCGAGACTCGTGCGCGCGGTGCGGGCGTCGGCAACGAGCATCCGGAACGCGTTGGCGCGCGGCCGCGTCGCGCGCTGCACGAAGACTTCCGGCTCGTGCAGCCGGTTGCGCAGCATCCACGCGAGTAGCGCGGGCAGCACGCCGACCACGAACATCCCGCGCCAGCCGACATGGAGCAGCAGCATCGGCGTCAGCAGCGCGGCGAGCAGCACGCCGGCCTGCCAGCCGAGCGCGACGTAGCACGAGACGCGTGCCCGCTTGCTGGCCGGCCACGCTTCGGCCGCGAGCGCCATGCCGATTCCGAACTCGCCGCCGAGACCGATGCCCGCGATGGTCCGATACACGAGCAGATCCCGGAAACCCTGAGCGAACGCGCACAGGCCGGTGAAGACCGCGAACAGCATGATCGTCCAGGTCAGTACGCGCACGCGGCCGTAACGATCGCTCAGGGTACCGAACAGAATGCCGCCCGCGACGGCGCCGATCAGCGTCCACGTGACGAGCGCGCCGCCCTGCCCGGGCGTCAGCTGCAATGCCGCCGTGATCGCCGGCAGCATGAAGCCGAGGATCAGCAGGTCGAAGCCGTCCATCGCATAGCCGATCGCCGAACCGGCCAGCGCCTTCCACGCGTACGCCCCGACCTGCTCGTCGCGCGGCGCCGCCGGATCGCCAAGCGCCGAAGATTTCATGTTTGCTGCCATGGTGTCCTGCCGGAAATGTCCGGGCGACATTCTAAAGCCTGTTCCCGCGCATGACGGGCGCCGGACGCGCACGCGGAAAGCGCCGCGCCGCCCGCTTCCGGGAATGGAAGCAGGCAGCGCATGAAATGAATCTGAAAGATATTGAAGCCAGCGATCCCGCAGTCAGGCGGGACACCAAAAGAACGCGATGAAGCGGGTGTTGCGAGGCCGACGTCGCCTCCGGCGCGGGTCGAACGACACCGGAGCGGTGCCGGTGCGGTACAGCCTCAGCCCTGATCGTCGCCGGGCCACCAGGTCTTGGCTTCGCGATCGACGAGCAGCGTATCGATATCCTTGCCTTCGAGCCATTTGGGTCGCGGGCCACGGCCCGACCACGAACGGCCGGTCGTCGGATCGTAATACTTGGCTGGCGCCTTGCGTTTTCGCTGGACGATGTAGCCGAGGGCGCTCAGCACTTCCTGCTGCGAGATGCCCAACAACTCGACCTGCTCCTTGAATGCCGCGAGCGCGGCTTGCTTCTCCTTCTGCTTGGCTTCCGACAGCTTGATGTTCAGGTCCCGAAGTTGTGCTTCGAGATCCCGCAGAGCCTGGGTCATGTATTCATCCTCTTTGGGCATGTTTTTATTCAAAAAACCTCCGATGGCCGAACCTATCACGAAGTTCCGTCAATCGGTGTTGCGATATGTGACTCGTTGGCCTGGACCTGTAAGACTTTCGAAGTGTGCCGAACGCCACGCCGTCGTCGAAATCCGCACGGGATCGGCACGCAACACATGACGCGCCGCGTCCAAGCGCGCGGCGAGCCATCGGTGGCGACCTCCTCGCCACCTGGCGCCGCACCCGGGCACAGGCGCGGCATGGCGCGAATGATAGCAGTGCGCATCCGTCATGTTCGAGGACTTTTGCGGTCCGGCGCACACTTGCCGGCGCCAGCCGGCGAGCGTCGACGCCGGTGCGACGGTTTGCGTGCCGAAGCTGCACGCGCGCGTGTAGTGGATGCAGCGGCGAGTCGCTGCCGCGCGCATCGACTCGCTAGCGGTCGGACAGCCAGTCGAGCGCGAGACACGGGTACCCGCCGCGCGATCGGTTCGCTGAACGCGATCGGCGACACACCGACGTCGGCCATGTCATTCAGCATCGTCGCCCGGGTTGCATTGTCGGCGCGGACCGAAGACGGTCGCACGCGGTTCGCAGTCTTGTGAATCCGGCTGCGGAAAATCCGTGCTCGTCGAGTCGCAACGCATGGAACGTGTCGACATCGATATGGATGACGTAACGTTCCACTTCTCCGGGTGACGCGGCAAGAAAGCTGTCGGCCTCGCCCGGAACGGGCACGCGCGAGGTCGCGCGCGCGATCGCATCCGAGACGAAGACACGTCACGATGGGCCCTCTCTTGCTCTCGTGATTTTTCGAATGCGTCAGGGCATCGGCGAAGCGGACGCACCGCCACGCGGCCCCGACGCTTCCCGCCAAACGGGAATGTCGAGCGGTGGCGTGTCTTGCCTTGCACCGGCGATGAGCGGCCGCTGCTAAGCGTCGCGGCATCGCGGTGCGACGCCACACCATGCAACCCGACGCGCTTACGGCAGCCGCGGCGCGTCGCGCAGCACGGCTTGCAGCCCTGTCGCGAACGGCGTCGCATGATCGATCCCGAGTGCGCGCACGCGCGATGCATCCAGGTGGCAATCGTACGGACGCGGCGTCGCATCGGCCGGCGTGTCGATCGGCGCGAGCGCCGCGTCGACGCCGAGCTCGGCCGCGATCCGCTGCGCGATGTCGTACTTCGTCATCGGCTCCTCGCCCGACCAATGACGGATGCCCGTGACGGGCGAGCCCGCGAGGTGGCGCAGCGTCAGGTCGCGGATGACCGCCGCGACGTCGGGCGTGTAGGTCGGATAGCGGATCGCCCATGCGTCCATCCCGACTGCGTCCGCGCCCGGTCGCGCGGACGCGACGATCGCCGGCACGAGGCTCGTGACGGCCGACTCGCGCCAGTCGACAATCGGGCCGTAGAGCAACGGCAGCCGCAGCACGCAGGCAAGCGGCGATGCGGCGAGCAATGCGGCCTCGCCTTCCAGCTTGGTACGGCCGTAGATGTTCAACGGGTTCGGCGCGGCGTCTTCGCGGTACGGCGCAGCCTTGCCGTCAAATACGTAGTCGGTGGAGATGCCGAGCGTCCACGCACCGTAGCGCGCGGCGAGCGCGCCGATGCGGGCCGGTGCGTCGACGTTGATCGCACGCGCGGCCGCGGGGTCGCGTTCACAGACGTCCGGGCGACGTTCGGCAGCACAGATGATCACCGCGGCCGGGCGACGGGTTGCAAAGAGGTGTTCGAGCGCCGGCTGATCGAGCGCGTCGAGCCGGACGACGTTTTCCGGCGGCAAAGCGAGCCGCCGTGCGCCCGCGGTGTCCGGATTGCGGATCGTTCCGATCAGCGTCAGCGACGATTCGCGGGACAGCGATGCGGCAACCGCGCGGCCGAGCAGGCCGGACGCGCCGATGAGGAGGATGGTCGGATGCGACACGGTAGCCAACGATGAAAGGGGATGAGGGCCCCCAATCTATACGAGAACATGCAGCCGATGTCGATTTCGATCGCACGTCGACGACGTGCGATCGATGAAAACAAGGCCCGGTGCGCGATTGCGCGCACCGGGCCCGTCGTGCGGCACGAAGTCTCGCGCCCGCTTACTTCCGGTCGAACGAATAGCGCCCCGGCCCGCTCACCGCGAGCAACAGCAGCCCGCCGATGATGCTGATGTTCTTGTAGAAGTTGATCATCGCGAGGTATTGGTCCATGCCCTGCAGCGCCCAGTAGCGATGCCCGATCAACGCGGTCGCGAGCGTATAGACCGCGAACACCAGCGCGAGCGGACGCGTATAGAACCCGACCGCGATCAGCGCGCCGCCGACCAGCTCGACCGCCACCGCGATCACCGCCGACAGCTCGGGCGACGGTGCGCCCGTCGATGCCATGTACGCGACCGTGCCCGAGAAGCCGTTCAGCTTCTGCCAGCCGAACAGCACGAACAGGATCATCATCAGCACGCGAGCCGCCAGCAGCAGCTCGTCCTTCTTCGACTCCAGCGAAACGTAACGCATAGCAATCACCTTGAATTGACGGTTTGACGCATTCGGTGCCGATGGCCGCCGCAACGGCGAACCCACGGATCGGCAACGAACCCGCCTCGCACGATCGAACTGCGGGCCGGCCGGCCCGCTGCCGAAGAATCCGTCCGGTCGCGCCGTCATGGCGCGCTGCGGTGCGGTTCTGGCGAAGCACGGGTGCAGTCTACTGTCTCACCGGAAATCATCAATCCGCCGAAACAAGATTGGCTGTCGCTATGTAGTGGACAATTGTCACGCAACAAACACATTATTGCGGCCGGGCACATCGGCCGGCGCGCCAGGCTGCCGGATCACATCAAATCGACCGGCAGCGTCTTGTCGAGATTGTCGTGCCATGCGCGAATGGTCTTCGGCACGGTCTTTTTCCACGCCGGCACGCTGGTGTAATAGCGCATCCGCACCTTGTCTTGCGCATCGAACACGAGCAGACCGATCCACAGATCGGTGCCCCGGCGCATCACGATCGCGGCGTTCGTCGTCGCGATGCCGCGTACCCAGTACGACTTCACGCCGGCATTCAGGCCGTCGAGATCCTGTTCGTCCGCGCTGGAATTGACCGTGTCGACGAGCGTCTGATAATCGGCGCCGAGCAGCTTGTGTGCGATCGCGTTCTCCCGCGCATCGGCCAGCACCTTCAGGGTCACGAGATCCGGCGCCTGACTCGCCTGCGCCTTCGACGCCGTCACGTAGTCGCCCGAATACACGACGCCCGCACCGGCGCCGCAATCGGCATCGCCGCCCTGCTGCGCGACCTGCACGCGCCCGCCCTTGCGGCTGAAATCGAGCCGGCATCGATCCTGGCGAAACGTGCCGCTGTCGCCGTGCAGTTCGATATCGCCGCTGAGACTGCCGGTATTCGCGCCGTTGTTGCCGCTCAATTCGAAGTGAAGACGCGGTGCCGTGCCGGTGAACGTCAGCACGCCGCCGAACGACGGGTTCGCGCTGTCGCGATACCACGTCTGCTGCCACCGATCGGGGGCAAGCGGTGTGCCGTTCAGGCTCGCGAGCCGCTCGCGATAGCGGTCGCCGAGGCACGGTGTATCGGTGCCGCAGCGATCGCGCTGCTTGAGCCATTTGAGCTGCGCGGCCTTCAGCGTGGCCGTATCGCCGCCTTTCGCGAGCGCCTTCTTCCACGCCGCCGCCAGTTCGCCGTCGAGCGACGACAGCCCGGCGTCCGCACAGATGGCCTTCTCGGTCGGCGAAGCGGCTTTCGCGCAATCGAAGCCGGCCGCATGCGCGGCCATCGGCGAGATCGTGAGCACTGCAAACATCATGACGGATCGCAGATTCGCGCGCCGCGCATGCCGCGGGTGAAGCGTGGCTTGCCCTCGCTCGCCCGCGCGAGCATTCGATCGATTCTTCATTGTCATTGGACTGGACTCGTCGTGAATGGCGGTGAGTAGAAGCTACGTGCTCGATGCGATTCGCGGTAAAAACACCCGGCCCGGCATGCACTGCCGGCCGTCGCCCCCGGCGAAGCCTAACGCGAATGCGCGCCGCCGATCAATCGTCGCGCGGCGCCGCGCGCGAGCGAATGGAAAACCGTCCGACACCGGCACGCGAGCGCCGAAACGAGACCATCGGCGCGCTCGACGCACGGGCCCGCATGCCTGCCGCCGACGAGCTCACGCCATGCCGCTCGACGAAAGCCGTCGCGACTTCCACCGCGCGCGCAACGTCTCCTTCGTCGGGTCAAAAAAAACGCCATCCGACGCACACCGCGCCCGCTACCTCCGCGCGCCCAACCGCTCCGCCAGAAACCCGATGAACGTGCGCAGCGTGACGAACCCTTCCCGGTGTTGTGGAAACACCGCGTTCAGCGTGATCGGCGACGGCGCATACGCGTCGAGCACCGGCACGAGCGCGCCGCTGTCGAGCGCCGCGCCGACGATGAAATGCGGCAGCAGCGCGATGCCGAGCCCCGCGATCGCCGCGTCGCGCACGACTTCGCCGTTGTTCGCGACGAGCGGCCCCTGCACGTCGAACGTGCGCGCCGCGCCGTCGACCCGGAATTCCCAGCCGACGCGCCGCTCGCGCCCATACATCAGGCACGTGTGGCCGGCGAGGTCGGCCGGCGTCGCGGGCGTGCCCTGCCGCTTCAGGTAAGCGGGGCTCGCGCACGCGATCATCTCCCACGCGCCGAGCGGGCGCGCGATCAGCGTCGAATCCTCGAGCGTGCCGATCCGCAGCACGAGATCGAAACCCTCACCGATCAGGTCGACCCGCCGGTCGGTCAGGTCGACGTTGAGCCGCACGGCCGGATGCGCGGACAGGAATTCGGCGATCAGCGGCGACACGTGCGTGATCCCGAACGACAGCGGCGCGCTGATCTTCAGCGAGCCGTGCAACTCGGTGCTGCGCACCGACATCGCCTGCTCGGCGTCGGCGACCTCGGCGAGGATCCGCTGCGCGCGCGCATAGAACTCCTGCCCCGATTCCGTGACCGCGAGATTGCGCGTATTGCGATGCAGCAAGCGCACGCCGAGCGCTGCCTCGAGCGCCATCGTGCGCCGGCTCACGAACTGCTTGGACAGCATGAGTTGATCGGCCGCCGCCGTGAAGCTGCCCGCATCGACAGTCGCAACGAAGATCCTCAGGTCGTTGAGTTCCATATTGTCCACTCCAAAGTGACAGTCATTATCTCTACAGCCATTTATTTGTCAAATCGATTGACCTAAGATTCATCTCAACGAACGGCCGGCCCCACTTCCGAGGTCCGGCGACATCCAGGAAAAAATCATGATCGAGACTCGTGCAGCAAACCAACGTGGCCGTGCCGAACATGGCTGGCTCAGCTCCCGTCACACGTTTTCTTTCGCGAATTACTACGACCCGAAGCAAGTCGGCTTCTCCGACCTGCTGGTGATCAACGACGACCGCGTCGCGCCGGGCCGCGGCTTCGGCACGCACCCGCACCGCGACATGGAAATCCTGTCGTACGTGCTCGAAGGCGCGCTGGAGCACAAGGATTCGATGGGCACCGGGTCGGTGATCGTGCCGGGCGACGTCCAGCTGATGAGCGCGGGTACCGGCGTGCGTCACAGCGAGTTCAACCACTCGCACGAGACGCCCGTCCACTTCCTGCAGATCTGGGTCGGGCCGGCCGAGAAAGGTGCCGAGCCGCGCTATCAGCAGACGAACGTCGCGGCAGAGGACAAGCGCGGCAAGCTCACGCCGATCGTGTCGCCCGACGGTAACGGCGGTTCGCTGAAGATCCGCCAGGACACGCGGATCTACGCGGGCCTGTTCGATGGTGACGAACGCGCGACGCTCGAACTCGCACCGGACCGCTTCGCCTACGTGCATGTCGCACGCGGCAGCGTGACGGTCAACGGCGTGACGCTCGGCGAAGGCGACGGCGCGCGTATCCGCGACGAGCAGGTGCTGACGTTCGCGGACGGCAAGGATGCCGAAGTGCTGGTATTCGACCTGCGTCCGGTCGAAGTGACGGCCGAGTGGGCATGACGCCCGTTCGGAACATCGGGCCCCGCTGAACGCGGGGCCTTCTTAATCGGAGATTCGCAACATGGCCAAGGTACTCGTTCTCTACTACTCGTCCTACGGGCACATCGAAACGATGGCGCAGCACGTCGCGGAAGGCGCGAAATCGGTGCCCGGCGTCGAGGTCACGCTCAAGCGCGTGCCTGAAACCATTCCCGTCGACCAGGCGAAGGCGATCGGCGTCAAGGTCGACCAGGCCGCGCCCGTCGCCACCGTGGACGAACTCGCGGGCTACGACGCGATCATCTTCGGCACGCCGACCCGCTTCGGCAACATGGCCGGCCAGATGCGCACGTTCCTCGACCAGACCGGCGGCCTGTGGATGAAGGGTGCGCTCGTCGGCAAGATCGGCAGCGTGTTCGCATCGACCGGCACGCAGCACGGCGGCCAGGAAACGACCATCACGTCGTTCCACACGACGCTCCTGCACCACGGGATGGTGATCGTGGGCGTGCCCTATGCGTGCAGCGGGCTCGTCAACATGAACGAAATCACGGGCGGCACGCCGTACGGCGCGACCACGCTCGCGGGCGCGGACGGCAGCCGTCAGCCGAGCGCGAACGAACTCGACATCGCGCGCTACCAGGGCAAGCACGTCGCGGAACTCGCCGCGAAGCTCGCGTCGTAACGCGGGTGCCGTCCGTCCCGGAAAACCCCGGGACCACGGCGCGCACGAAAACGAACGGCGCCGGTCGACCCGGCGCCGTTTTCCGTCGCGCGAACGCCGGCCGTTACTGGCCCGATGCCGGCGCGGCGGGAGCAGCGGGCGCCGCCTTCGTCGCGGGCGCCTTCTCGACCGCGTTCTGCGGATAGTTGCTCTGATCGTTGGTCAGCCGGTAGCCGGTGCCCGTGCCGATCGCCTTCAGGTCCTTCGCGTGGCGCGCGCGGGCCGCCTTGCGGGCTGCCTTCTTCTGCGCCTTGTCGAGCTGCTTCTGCGTCGGTGCGGACGCCGGATCCTGCGCGTATGCCGCCGGCGCGGCGGTCAACAGCAGACCGAACGACGCCGTTACTGCCACTGCCACCGAAACCACGCGAGACTTCGTCATGGCCGGATCTCCTTGTCGATTGTTGGTTGTGGGTCGAACGCCGGCACGCACACGACGGACGTCGGCGTGCGACCACGGCGCCGATGCAACGTTAGCCGATCGCTGCGCAAATGTCCGTGCCGGTTCCTGAATTCTCCTGATAACGGCAACGATACATGCGCGGCAGGCGCCCGGCCAGACGGCGCGGCGCACGTGCCATCAGGGAAACCGATAGCATCGCGCGCGGCCAGCACCCGCCGCCGCTCAGATCCAGCGCGACAGCACCGGCAGCAGGATCGGCACGACGAATGCGGTCAGCACGCCGTTCAGCCCCATCCCGAGGCCCGCGAACGCGCCGGCCTCCTCGCTGACCTGGAACGCGCGCGCGGTGCCGATCCCGTGCGACGCGACGCCGAGCGCGAAACCACGCACCGCCGGCTCCTCGATGCGCAGCGCGTTCAGGATCGCACGGGCGCACACGGCGCCGAAAATTCCGGTCGAGATCACCAGCACGGCGGTCAGCGACGGAATCCCGCCGATTTCCTGCGCGACGGCCATCGCGATCGGCGTGGTCGCGGATTTCGGCGCAAGCGACGCGATCGTCTGGTGCGACGCGCCAAACAGCGCGGCGATGCCGACCGCCGACACGATCGCGGTCAGCGAGCCCGCCAGCAGCCCGACGAGCAGCGGCACCGCGCTGCGCCGCAACTTCGCCCACTGGCGATACAGCGGCAGCGCCAGCGCAACGGTCGCCGGGCCGAGCAGGAAGTGGACGAACTGCGCGCCCTCGAAATACGTCGGATACGGCGTGTGCGTGATCGTCAGCAGCACGACGATCAGCGCGACCGCGATCAGCACCGGGTTCGCGAGCGGGTTGAAGCGCGCGCGTGCATAGACGGCCTGTGCGAACAGATACGCGACCAGCGTGATGGTCAGGCCCAGCAGCGGGCTCGCGGCGAGATACACCCAGATCGCGCCGAGTTTCGGGAAGGCCGTCATTGCGTGCCCTCCGCGGTACCGCCCGTGCGGCGCTGGCGCCGCAGCAGCGCACGCGTGACGAGCGCCGTCACCGCGATCGCGAGCGTCGTGCTCACCGCCAGCGCGACGACGACCGCAACCGCGTCGCCGCGCACGCGATCGGCCGACACCATGATGCCGACGCCGGCCGGCACGAACAGCAGCGACAGATGGCGCAGCAGCTCGAGCGCGGTCGGCTCGATCGCGTCGGCGACCTGCGGGCGCAGCATCACGAAGCCGAACAGCAGCAACATGCCGATCACCGGGCCCGGCACCGGCAGGCCGAACAGATAGGACACCCCTTCCCCGAGACACTGGAAGGTCAGCAAGACCGCGAACGCCTGCAGCATGAACCGCTCTCCCGAAGGTGGTCGCGATACCGGGCGGCCGCGCGACCGATTTGCCGGCGGCGTGCCGCGCCGACGTGGACGATACGCGCGATCGTATCAACAATGCTCGCAACCAGCCGCGACGGTGCGATCGCACGATCCCGCTTCGACCGTTTCAATCTGGTTGGATCAGGCAAGAGATCGGGAGGAACCGGGCAAGACGAAGGAGCGATAGCGCCGGTCCGGACGCCCGTGGTGCCGCCTTTCACCGCGCCCGTCGGCCGCATGCAGAAACGGCGGGCATGAGCCCGCCGTTTCGTCGTTCGCATTCGAACGCATTCGAATGCCACTCGCCGCGTTACTTCAGCCGCGTCGCGATTTCATTCGCGAGCGCCTTCGTCGCGGCCTTCGTCGGGGCATCCGCGGCCAGCGCGTTCAACAGACCGAAATCATGGATCGTGCCGTCGTAACGCGTGGTCGTCGCATCGACACCGGCCGCATCGAGCTTGCGACCGTACGCTTCGCCTTCGTCGCGCAGCACGTCGAACTGCGCGACCTGGATCAGCGCGGGCGGCAGGCCCTTCAACTGCGCGGTGCTCGCGCGCAGCGGCGACGCGTAGATGTCGTTGCGTTGCGCTTCGTTCCTCGTGTAGGCGTCCCAGAACCACTTCATCATCGGCCGCGTCAGGAAGTGACCCTGCTGATACGCGTTGTACGAGCCCGTATTGAAGTTGTGGTCCGTGACGGGCCACATCAGGCCCTGGAAGCGGATCGCGGGGCCGCCCTTGTCCTTCGCCATCAGCGACACCACGGCCGCCATGTTCCCGCCGACGCTGTTGCCGACCACCGCGAGGCGGCTACCGTCGACACCGATCTCCGCGCCGTGCGCGGCCACCCACTTCGTCGCCGCATACGCCTGGTTGATTGCGACCGGGTAATGCGCTTCCGGCGACGGCGTGTAGTTCACGAACACCGCGACGGCGCCCGATTGCACGACGAGATCGCGCACGAGGCGTTCATGCGTCGGGAAGTCGCCGAGAATCCAGCCGCCGCCGTGGAAGAACATGAACACCGGCAGCGTGCCCGTCGCGCCCTGCGGGCGAACGATCGTGATCGGCACCGACAATCCGTCCTGCTCGATCGTGCGGTTCGACACGTCGACGCCTGACAGGTCGACCTTCGCGCCGTTCTGCGCGTCGACGAGCACCTGGCGTGCCTTCGCGGGGCTCAATGTTTCGAGTCCGGGGCCCTTCTGGCCGTTCAGCGCGGCGAGGAACCCGCTCGTCGCCACATCGGGCCGAGCGGCTTCGGCGCCGGCGGCAAATGCGGTGGACGCGATGGACAACGTGGCTGCAACAGCGGCGGCGACCAGCAGCGGCTTGACGATCTTCATGATGAAACTCCTGGGTTCAACCCGATGAATGACGATAAACGGTTCGTAGTGCGATTGATCAGGCGAGCGTGAGCGTGACATCGATGTTGCCGCGCGTCGCGTTCGAGTACGGGCAGACGATGTGCGCGCGGTCGATCAGCGTTTGCGCGGTCTCGCGATCGAGGCCCGGCAACGAAATCTTCAGTTCGACTTCGATGCCGAAGCCGTTCGGGATCGCGCCGATACCAACGCTGCCTTCGATGGCGGCGTCCGCGGGGATCGCGATCTTGTCGCGGGCCGCAACGAACTTCATCGCGCCGATGAAGCACGCGCTATAGCCGGCCGCGAACAGTTGCTCGGGATTCGCGCCTGCGCCGCCCGCGCCGCCGAGTTCGCGCGGTGTGGTCAGCTTCAGGTCCAGGCCGCTTTCGGGCACCGTGGCACGGCCGTCGCGGCCGCCGGTGGCTTTTGCATGGGCGCGGTACAGCACTTTTTCGATCGACATGACAGACTCCTTTTCAACCAGTGAGTGAAACAGCCTTCCAACCCGGGGACCGCGTACCGAAAGCCTTGCCACCGGCATCACGTTTGTTTATCTACTCATAGATAGATAAACATCCCCAAAAAATGCAGGCGGTCGATCCACCTGCTCCGATAATCTATCTACCAAAAGATAGACAGCAAAACCCGACAAAAGGCGGCGAACCGCCTCACTGCTCGCCCCGCCCGTCAGGACCGGACTTTCCAGACGGCCTCGACATCCTCGAGACGCGCCCTGGTGTGAAACAGCCGACTGGCCAGCACGCTGCCCTGGAACGCCGCGTACAACGTGCGCGCCGCCGTTTCGGGCTTGCCGCTGAACTGCAGCGTGCGTTCCTTCGCGCCCTGCGCCAGCAATTCCGCAAGCCAGTTCTCGTTGGCCTTGAAAAACGCCTGCACGGCCTGCCGCACGTTCTCCGGCAACGATTCGATGTCGGCCGCGAGCATCCCGCACAGGCAAATCTGGTTGCCGTCGCCGAGCGTCCGGCCGAACAGTTTCGTGTACAGGCTCAGCTTCACGTCGGCCGGCAACGCCGGATCGATCGCCCGCATGGCCGCGAGGACTTCGTCGCTGTACGCCGCCACCGCTTCCAGCACGAGGTCGTCCTTCGACGGGAAGTAGTAGTGGATGCTCGACGTCTTCACGCCCACCAGGTCGGACAGGTCTCGATAGCTGAAGCCGTTGTAACCGCGCAGCATCATCAGCGTGATCGCGTGGTCGAGAATCTGTTCGCGGACGGTCGGTTTCGTTTCCATGGATCGAACTTTATCTACTCATAGATAGATAGTCAAGGACTTTTTATGAGGTGGAAGGGTAAGGCCTCGAAACCCCGGGCGCGGTCACACCCGCCCCGCCCAGCCGCGGCTGCTTACAACCGGCCTGCGGCCCAATCGAATCAATGCGACACTCGCAGCCAGGCGACGCGACCACGACGCAATCGTCGGTTGGTCGAATGTGCGCGCCAGCGCCCCCCCGATATCTCGTCGCATCCGGCACCTGCATCACGGGTCCGTCCACTTCGCCGGACCGAATAAGGAGAACAGTTGATGTATTCGTGGTTCGAACGGCGCCTGCCGACTTTCCCGCTCGAAGATCCCGTCACGCCGCCGAGGGGATTCTTCTCGTTCGTCTGGGCGTGCACGAAAGGCGCGCGGGGCTGGATCCTGCTGATCGCGCTGACTTCGGCCGCGCTGGCCGCGTACGAAGCCGCGCTGTTCGCGATGATGGGGCGCGTGGTCGACTGGCTGTCGTCCGCGACACCGGCGGAATTCGGCGGCCGACACTTCGGCACGCTCGCTGGCTTCGCGGCGATCCTTGCCAGCAGCGCATTGCTGATCGCGCTGCATACGATGGTCAAGCACCAGGTGCTCGCGATCAACTTCCCGATGCGGCTGCGCTGGCTGTTTCACCGGCTGATGCTCGACCAGAGCCTGTCGTTCTATGCGAACGAGTTCGCCGGCCGCGTGACGACCAAGATCATGCAGACCGCGCTTGCCGTGCGCGATGCGCTGTTCATGTCGGTCGACGTCGTGATCGGCGTCGCAGCGTACCTGATCGGCATCCTCGCGCTCGCGGCGAGCTTCGACTGGCGGCTGATGATTCCGCTCGCGCTGTGGGCGCTCGGCTACGGCGCGGCCTGCGCGTATTTCGTGCCGCGCCTGGGTGCCGTCGGCAGCCGGCAGGCCGACGCACGCGCGTTGATGACGGGCCGCATCACCGATGCGTATTCGAACATCACGACCGTGAAGCTGTTCTCGCACACGCGGCGGGAAGCTGACCACGCGCGCCGAGCGATGGAGGCGTTCAAGGCGACCGGCGACGCGCAGATGCGGCTCGTCAGCGCGTTCGAGATCGTCAATCACCTGCTGTCGACGCTGCTGCTGGTCGGCTCGACCGGTCTCGCGCTGTATCTGTGGCTGCACGGCGAGGCGAGCGCGGGCGTGGTCGCAGCGGTGATCGCGATGGCGCTGCGCCTGTCGAGCTATTCGCACTGGATCATGTGGGAGATGACCGAGCTGTTCGAGAACGTCGGCATGATCCAGGACGGCATCAACACGCTGACGAAGGCGCGCAACGTGGTCGACGCACCCGACGCGAAGGCGCTCGTCGTCCAACGCGGCGGCATCGTGTTCGACAACGTGCGCTTCGCGCACGAGGACAACGAGCGCGCGGTGTTCGACGGGCTGAACCTGACGATCCGGCCGGGCGAGCGGATCGGCCTGATCGGCCGCTCGGGCGCCGGCAAGTCGACGCTCGTGAACCTGCTGCTGCGCTTCTACGACGTGGACGGCGGCGCGATCCGGATCGACGGGCAGGACATCGCGCACGTGACGCAGGACAGCCTGCGCGCGGCGATCGGGATGGTCACTCAGGATACGTCACTGCTGCACCGGACGATGCGCGAAAACATCCTGTATGGTCGCCCCGACGCGACCGAGCGCGAGATGCACGACGCGGCCGTGCGCGCGGAAGCGTCCGACTTCATCGAACGGCTGCGCGACCGGCACGGGCGCAGCGGCTATGACGTCGAGGTCGGCGAGCGCGGCGTGAAGCTGTCGGGCGGCCAGCGGCAGCGCGTCGCGATCGCGCGCGTGATGCTCAAGGACGCGCCGATCCTCGTGCTCGACGAAGCGACCAGCGCGCTCGACTCCGAAGTCGAGATCGCGATCCAGCGCAGCCTCGACGGCCTGATGAGCGGCAAGACGGTGATCGCGATTGCACACCGGCTGTCGACGATCGCGGCGATGGACCGGCTGATCGTGCTCGACGAAGGGCGCATCGTCGAGGAAGGCACGCACCAGCAACTGCTTCAGGCTGGCGGTATCTATGCGGCGCTGTGGGCGCACCAGAGCGGCGGGTTTCTCGGCGAAACGGCGGAGGCGGAAGGCGCGGAGCAGTAAGCCGCTCCACGATACGTGCAACGCGCGGCCTCGTTGCCGGGGCCACGCGCCGCACCCGACACTACAACCGCACGATCGTCGATTTCAGCTCGGTGTACTTGTCGAGCGCATGCAGCGACTTGTCGCGACCGTTGCCCGACTGCTTGTAGCCGCCGAACGGGAAGTTCATGTCGTCGCTGCCGTCGCCGTAGCAGTTGACCCACACGGTGCCCGCCCGCAGGCGCCGCGCAAGCCGGTGCGCAGTCGCGAGGTCGGCCGACCACACGGCCGCGGCCAGCCCGTACTCGGTGTCGTTGGCAATGCGAATGGCCTCGTCGACGTCGTCGAACACGATCACCGACAGCACGGGCCCGAAGATTTCCTCGCGCGCAATCTTCGCATCGGGCTTCACCTCGAAGACCGTCGGCTCGACGTAGAAGCCGCCCGTCTCCTCCTTCACACGTGTACCGCCCGTGACGAGCCTGCCTTCGCTGCGCCCCGCCTCGATATAGCCGAGCACGCGTTCGAGCTGGATGCCGTCGACGATCGCGCCCATCGTCACCGAGGGATCGAGCGGATGCCCGGGCGCGAAACGCCGCGATGCTTCGACCAGTTTCGCGACGAATACATCCTTGATGTCGCGATGCACGAGCAAACGCGAGCCGGCCGTACACACTTCGCCCATGTTGAAGAAGATCGCGTCGGCAGCGGCCTGCGCGGCGCGGTCGAGATCGGGGCAATCGGGAAGCACGATGTTCGGCGACTTGCCGCCCAGTTCGAGCCATACGCGCTTCAGGTTCGACTGCGCGGCGCACGCCATGATCTGCTGGCCCGTGCGCGTCGACCCGGTAAATGCGATGCAATCGACATCGCGATGCAGCGCGAGCGCCCTGCCCGGCTCCGCGCCGCCCGGCACGACGCTGAACACGCCGGGCGGCACGCCCGCGTCGCATGCGAGCTGCGCGACGCGGATCGCGGTCAACGGCGATTTCTCCGACGGCTTCAGCACCACGCTGTTGCCCGCCGCGAGCGCCGGCGCGAACTTCCACGCGGCCATCAGCAGCGGGAAATTCCACGGCACGACCGCCGCGACGACGCCGATCGGCTCGCGCGTGACGAGCCCGACGAGATGATGGTCCGCCGGCACGACCTCGCCGCCGACCTTGTCGATCGCTTCCGCATACCACTCGACGCAATGCGCGGCGGCCGGCACGTCGATCGCTGTGGTGTCGGCGATCGGCTTGCCGGTGTCGAGCGTCTCGAGCAGCGCGAGTTCGTCGAGATGCTCGCGCATCAGCGCGGTCCAGCGCTGCAAAACGGCTTTCCGGACGCGCGGGTTCATGCCGGCCCAGACCCGCGCGTCGAACGCGCGGCGCGCAGCCGCGACCGCTGCGTCGACATCGTCGCCGCCGCAATCGGCCACGTGCCCGAGCACGCGGCCATCGATCGGGCTCACGCAGGCGAAGGTCGCGCCGGCGTGCGCGTCACGCGCTTTGCCGTCGATGAACGCGCGCCCTTCGATCCGCAACACGGCCGCGCGGGCCTGCCAGTCTTCGTATGTCCGTTGATTCATTCGTACTCCCATGAAAAGTCGTGCATCACGAACCGGTGACCGGATCGATCGGCGTGAAGATCCCCGCGCGCGCCTCGATCGCCTCGCCCGCGGCAAGACACAGCGCCTCCTGGAAGCGTCCGGCGACGAGCTGCACGCCGGTCGGCACGCCGTCGCGAATGCCGGTCGGCACCGACAGCCCCGGCAGCCCGAGCAGCGCGGTCGCAAGCAGTGGCCCCTGCCGGCCGATGATCTCGCGCATCGCGTCGTCACCACGCTGGTCGGCGTCGATCTCGAACGGCTGCGCGCACGACACGGGCATCAGCAGCAGCGGATAGCGCGTAAAGAACTGCTGCCAGTCGCGCAGCAGCGCGGTGCGACGCGCGAGGCCGTTCATGTAGCCGGCGAGATCCAGCGGCGCCGCGAGATTGCGCTGGCTCGCGAACGCGGTGCGGATCGCCGCGTCGCCGTGCTGCATGATCACGTCGCCAAGCCCGCTGCGCGCTTCGTTGGTCACGAGGTCGAGCCACAGTTCGCACGCTTCGGCGATCCGCGGCGGTTCCGCTTCCTCGACGATGCAGCCGGCGTCCTCGAGCCAACGCGCGGCCTGCCGCATCGCGTCGACGACCACCGGATCGGACGGCACGCCCGGCAGCGCCGTGCACACGGCCACGCGTGCAGGGAACGCGGCCTCGCGCGCGACCGGCGCGACCGGCATCCACCATGCGTCGCGTGCGTCGCCGGCCGCCATCGCGTCGAGCGCAAGACGCAGGTCGCCGACCGTGCGCGCGAGCGGCCCCTGCACGGATGCGAGCTGCACCGCGAGCGTGCGGTCCTTCGACTGCGTCGGGTTGTACGCGGGAACGCGCCCGGTGCTCGGCCGCAGCCCGGCGACACCGCACGCATACGCCGGGTACCGGATCGAACCGCCCAGGTCGTTGCCGTGCGCGATCGCGCCGATGCCGGCGGCCACCGCCGCGGCCGCGCCGCCGCTCGAACCGCCCGGCGTCAGCGCCGGATTCCACGGGTTCGACGTGCGGCCGTGCAATTCGTTGTCGGTAAACCAGCGATACGAAAACGCCGGTGCGTTGCTACGCCCGATCACGATCGCGCCGGCCTTGCGCAGGTTCGCGGTCACCGGGCTGTCCTCCTGCGCGACCAGGTCCGAAAACGCGCGCACGCCGTTGGTCGTCGCGCATCCGGCCGTGTCGACGTTGATCTTCACGGTCACCGGCACACCGTGCAGCGGGCCGAGCGGCGCGCCGCGCGCAATCGCTGCATCGGCATCGGATGCCGCCTGCAACGCGCTGTCGGCCATGACGTCGACGATCGCGTTGATGACGGGGTTCACCTGTTCAAGCCGCTGCAGGCAGCTGCGCGTGAGTTCCGTCGCCGACACGTCGCGCCGTGCGACATGCGCGGCCATCTCGGCCGCACTGAGACGCCACAATTCCTGAGTCATGGGTTGCTCCTCGTTGATCTCGATAGTTGTCGCAAGCCGGCCGCGCATTACGCGCGCGGCTGGTCGGCCTGCGGTGAATGCGACGCATAGACCTTGCGGCACGTTTCGACGACTTCCCACGTGCCGCGAAAACCCGGCGGGATCACGAACCGGTCGCCGGCGCGCAGCACGCGCTCGCGGCCGTCCGCATCGCGCACGATCGCGACGCCGCTCAGCATTTCGCAATACTCCGATTCGTCGTAGTCGATCGTCCAGCGGCCGGGCGTGCATTCCCAGATTCCGCAACTGAACTGTCCGCACGGGCTGATGTAGTGATGCGACAGCGTCTGCATCGGGTTGCCGTCGAGCAGCAGCCCGCTCGGCACGCGGCTCTGCGTGAGCTTCGCCGGCGCCCGCATCAGGTCGACGAGATTCGTGATGTTGGTCATGTTTGCCTCCAGGGCATGAGTAGTTCGAAATGTTGCGGTGCCGCGCGGCCGGACGAGGCGGCCCACGCGGGTCAGAGCAGGTCCATCGCGCGGTGCCACGCCATCGCGAGCGCCAGCATCGGTGTACGCAGCAGTTGTCCGCCCGGGAAGTCGCGATGGCGAATCCGCCCGAACAGGTCGAAGCGCGCAGACTGGGCGTCGATCGCTTCCGCGATCAGCCGCCCAGCGAGGCCGGTCACGTTGACGCCATGCCCGGAGAAGCCCTGCGCGAAATACACGGTCGGCTCGAGCCGGCCGAAATGCGGCGCGCGACTCATCGTCGCGTCGATCAGGCCACCCCACGCATAGTCGACCCGCACGTCGGCAAGCTGCGGAAACGTCTTCAGCATGTCGCGCCGCATCGCGGCCGCGAGGTCGCGCGGCGTGTTCGTCGAGCTGCTGGCCTTGCCGCCCCACAGCAGCCGGCGGTCGCGCGTTAGCCGGAAATAGTCGAGCGCCGAATTGCAGTCGCAGACCGCCGCGTCGGCCGGCATCGTCTCGGCCGCGCGCGTGTCGCCGAGCGGCTCCGTCGCGATCACGTAAGTCGCCACCGGAATGATCTTGCGCGCGAGCGCCGGCGCTAGCTGCCCGAGGTATGCATTGCCCGCCAGCACGACGTAGCGGGCGTCCACGTGCCCGTGCGCGCACCTGACGCGGTGGTACGGCGCGGCACGCTCGAGCGCGAGCACGGGCGTGTCCTCGTGGATCGTCACGCCGGCCTCGCGTGCCGCCCGCGCGAGGCCGAGGGTGTAGTTCAGCGGGTGCAGGTGGCCGCTGCCGTCGTGACGCAGGCCGCCGACGTAACGGTCCGAGGCGACGAAGTGCTGCATGTCGGCACGCTCGACGATTTCGTAGCCGCGATAGTCGAAGCGGCTTGCCGCGGTATCGCGCCATTTGCGCAGCGCATCGAGATGGCGCGGCTTGTTCGCGGCAATCAGGTAGCCGAACGTCAGGTCGCAATCGATGCCGTGCCGCTCGACCCGCTGCCTGACGATATCGACCGACTCCAGCCCCATCGCCCACACGCGCCGCACGTCGTCGTCCGGCAGGTACGCCGAGAACGTATCGATGTCGCACGCGTACCCGGCAATCAACTGGCCGCCGTTGCGCCCGCTCGCGCCCCAGCCGATCTTCGACGCCTCGACGAGCACGACCGAATGGCCGCGTTCGGCGAGATCGAGCGCCGCGGACAGGCCGGTGAGCCCGCCACCGATCACGCAGACGTCGGCGGTCACGCCCCCGTCGAGCTGCGGATGGTGCACACGGCTGTTGACCGTCGCTGCATAGTACGACTGAACATGTTGCTGGTTTTTGAACTTGAGCATGAGTGAGACTCGCGAATGGCGTCGCGTCAGAATGCGTAGATGAGTTGGGTCGCGAGCAGGTCGTTCGACTTCGCATACGACCCGTCGTGACGCAGGAAGACCTTGTTGCTCGCCCAGTCGTGCCGGTATTCGACCTTCACCGTCACCTGCTGGGTCGGGTAGAACAGCAGGTCGAACGCGGCGGCCTGCCGCGTCGCGCCCTTGCACTCGAAGCCGACGCCGCCGTTCGTCTTCGACAGCGCAAGGCAGTCCGCGTCGATGCCGAAGCCGTTGTTCGGATCCATCCCGTTGCCGTTCAGGCCGATCGACGAACCGCCGCCGCCGTTCTTCCGGTTCACGAGCAGGTCATAGCGCAGCGTCGCGCCCATCCGGCCGATCACCGGCGCGTTGAACTTGCGGTGCGCGAGCAGCGACAGCCCGAACCACTGCGCAAGCCCGCCGTTGAACGCACCGTGCTGCTGCTGGCCATAGTCGATCTCAGCGTTGTACTGCGCGTCGGCGAGCGTGTAGGTTGCGTCGGCTTCGCCGAAGAAGAACGCGCCGTACGCGCTCGGCGCGTTGCCGCCGACGCCGTAACGCACGTTGCCGGTCGCCGGATCGATCGCGCTCGGCAGCGTCTGGCGGCCGATGTTGATCGAGCCGCCGATATCGAGCGCGCTGCCGTGCATGTAGTCGACGCGCGCGGTGAAGGTCGGCACCTTGTTGCTCGTCGTAATCGGGTCGCCGAGCGCGTTGACGCCCGTCTGCGTAACCGCGCCCGCGCTGCGGAACTGCTCGTTGCCGACGAAGAACTTCCACGCCCAGTGGCCGTCCGCGCTCTGGTAGTTGATGCCCGCGCCGATCGACGAACCGGGGTCGGAGAAATCGTACAGCAGATTGTGCGTGAGCGTGAGCATCTGGTTCGACTGCTGGTACTCGTAGCCGCCGAAGCCGAGCACGAGGCCGCCGACGAACGCCGTCGTGCCCGACAGCGGCACCGTGACGACCGCCGTGTTCACGATGTCGAGCCCGCCCGCGCCGCTGCCAGTCATCATCGCCAGGCCCGCGCCGCGGTTCGGCATCAATGTGATTTCCGCGGACGGCGCGGTCGGGCCAACGCCAAATGTCTTCTTGATGTCGAGGAATACGTCGCCGAACGTGCTGTTGTAGTACGTATATGCGTTCTCATGGTTCGCGAACTGGAACGACGACGTGCCGGCGCCGCGGTTGTACACGTAGGTCGGGTCGATGTAGCCGGTCACCGAGAGCCCTGCAATCGGGCCCGTGCGCGCCGCGTCGGTCAGCGAGTCGACCTTCAGTTGCTGGTTCGCGACCTGCTGGCGGATTTCCGTCACGTCGTCGTTGGTCAGCACGGCCGGCGCCTGCCCGTACCCGGGCGCCGACGCGTCGGCGGCGGCCGCGCCGGTCGCCACTGGCGCTGCGTTGGATGCAGCCGGCACGGCCCCCGGTTTCGCGGCGAGTTGCGATTGCATCGCGCTCATCTGCCGCTGCAGCACGGCGAGCTGCTGCTGCAGTGCCCTGATCTGATCGGCGCTCGAGTTCGCAAGGGCGAGCCCCGGCAGCGCACCTGCGATCAGCGCGCACAGATACTTCTTCTTCATGGAAAGTCTCCTGGTCGTTCTTCACTTCACGGGATGCGGTGCGGGGGCGTGCCGGGGGTGCGCGGCCGACGGGCGCGAAGGCGCCGAAGCAGCCGGTGACGCAGGTGCATCCGGCGTGGACGCCGCATGCCACGCACGCGCATCGCGCGCCTGCCGCCGCTCGCGGGCCAGCATCGCGCGGTTCACGACGACGACGCCGATCGTCACGACCGAGATGAACACCGTTGCGAGCGCATTCATTTCCGGATTCAGACCGAGCCGCACGCGCGAGAACACGACGAGCGGCAGCGTCGTCGAACCGGGGCCCGACAGGAACGCGGACAGGATCACGTCGTCGATCGACACCGTGAACGCGAGCAGCCAGCCTGACACCAGCGCCTGCGCGATCAGCGGCAGCGTAATCACGAAGAACACTTTCCACGGCCTCGCGCCGAGGTCGAGCGCGGCTTCCTCGATCGAGCGGTCGAGCTCCTTCACACGCGACTGCACGATCACCGCGACGAACGACAGGCACAGCATCACGTGGCCGATCCAGATCGTCAGCCAGCCGCGCCCGGCCGGCCAGCCGAAGGTCTGCTGCATCGCGACGAACAGCAGCAGCAACGAGATGCCCTGGATCACTTCGGGAATCACCAGCGGCGCGTTGATCATCGCCGCGTAGAGCGTGAAGCCGCGAAAGCGCCCCATGCGGGCCAGCACGAAGCCGGCCCACGTGCCGATCGCGACCGACGCAGTGGCCGTCAGCAACGCGATCTTCAGCGACAGCCACGCGGCCGCGAGCAGTTCGCCGTCGTGTAGCAGCGCGCCGTACCACTTCAGCGAGAAGCCCGACCACACCGTCACCAACTTCGACTCGTTGAACGAATAGACGACGAGACTGACGATCGGCACGTACAGGAACAGGAAGCCCACGCCCAGCACGCACGCGGACAGGATGCGATTCGCGCGCGTCATTTCTGCGCCTCCGCTTCGGTCTGGCTGTAATGGAGCAGCGCCATCGGCACGAGCAGCAGCAGCACCATCGTCACCGTCACGGCGGACGCCATCGGCCAGTCCATGTTGTTGAAGAACTCGTCCCACATCACGCGGCCGAGCATCAGCGTGTTCGCGCCGCCGAGCAGTTCGGGAATCACGTACTCACCCACTGCCGGGATGAACACGAGCAGGCTGCCCGCGACGATGCCGTTCTTCGACAGCGGCAACGTGATGCGCCAGAACGCGGACCACGGCGTCGCGCCGAGATCGTTGGCGGCCTCCAGCAGCGTGAGGTCCATCTTCACGAGGTGCGCGTACAGCGGCATCACCATGAACGGGAGATACGAATAGACCATGCCGATGTAGACGCCCGCGTCGGTGTGATATAGGCGCAGCGGCGTCGCGATCACGCCGAGTCCCGCCAGCGTGCGATTCAGCAGCCCGTCGTCCTTCATGATCCCGACCCACGCATACACGCGGATCAGGAACGACGTCCAGAACGGCAGCATCACGGCCATCATCAGCAGGTTGCGGCGGGCCGGCGCCGAGCGTGCGATGCAATACGCGATCGGATAGCCGGCCAGCAGGCACATCAGCGTCGACGCGGCGGCCATCTTCAGCGAGCTGACGTAGGTTTTCAGGTACAGGTCGTCCTGCAGCAGCAGCGCGTAATGCTTCAGCGACAGCGCGACCTGCACCGTGCCGGCCTCCAGCCGCGCGAGCGCGGTGTACGGCGGAATGCCGAGCATCTGGTCGGCGAAGCTGATCTTGAACACCAGCACGAACGGCAGCGCGAAGAAGATCGTGAGCCACACGAACGGCACGCCGATCGCCACGTTGCGGCCCGACGGCAGGAAGCGCGACAGGGCGGCGAAGCGGCTGCGGCGTTTGGCGGCCTGAGTCGTAGCGGTCGCACCGGTCGGCACCGGCGCGGAAGGAGTGGAAGCGGAAGTTCTCATCATGTCGCCCTCATTGCGTCAGCACGACGCCGCTGGCCGGCGACCACGACACGAACACGTCGTCGTTCCACGCCGGCGCGCTGTCGTGCATCAGGTGCGAGCTCGACAGGTTCGACACCACCGTCTTGCCGCTCGGCAGGCGCACGTGGTACAGCGAGTACGCGCCCATGTACGCGATGTCGGTCACGACGCCGCGCGCCCAGTTGTGATGCGAGCCGGGCTTTTCGCGGGACACGTGCACGCGTTCCGGGCGCACCGAGATGCCGACCGGCATGCCGAGCGGGCCGGTCACGCCGTGGCTCACGTACATGCGTGCCTCGAGGTCGTCGCTCTCGACGAAGATGTGATCGGGTTCGTCCTCGACCACGCGCCCCTCGAACAGGTTCGTCGAGCCGATGAATTCGGCCGAGAAGCGGCTGTTCGGGAATTCGTACACTTCGCCGGGCGAGCCGATCTGCACGATCTTGCCTTCGCTCATCACCGCGAGGCGGCTCGCCATCGTCATCGCTTCTTCCTGATCGTGCGTGACCATCACGCAGGTCACGTCGACCTTCTCGATGATGTTCACCAGTTCGAGCTGGGTCTTCTGGCGGATCTTCTTGTCGAGCGCGGACATCGGCTCGTCGAGCAGCAGCAGCTTCGGGCGCTTCACCAGCGAGCGGGCGAGCGCGACGCGCTGCTGCTGGCCGCCCGACAGTTGATGCGGCTTGCGCTTCGCGTACTTGCTCATCTGCACGAGCGCAAGCGCGTCGGCCACGCGTTCCTTGATTTCGTTCTTCGGCGTACCTTCCTGCTTCAGGCCGAACGCGACGTTCGACTCGACCGACATGTGCGGAAAGAGCGCGTACGACTGGAACATCATGTTCACCGGCCGGCGGTACGGCGGCAGCGACGCGAGGTCCTCGCCGTCGACGAAGATCTTGCCGGAGGTGGCCGTTTCCAGCCCGGCGAGCATGCGCAGCAGCGTCGACTTGCCGCATCCCGAGCTGCCGAGCAGTGCGAACAATTCGTTTTTTGCGATCGTCAGGTTCACGTTGTCGACGGCCGTGCTGTCGCCGAATTTCTTCACGACGTTTTCGATGCGCACGAAGGCATCGTGGCGCGCGCCGGCCGCGGCCGGCGCATCCGCGAGTAGCTGGATCATCGTCGTCGCCCTCAACCGCCCGACTTCAGCTGCAGCCACAAACGGTTCTGCATCCGCGCGATGTCGCCGCTTCGCGGCATCGCAAGCGACGTCTTCGCGAGCGTGCCGTCAGGCAGGTAGACGTTCGAATCCTGTGCGATCGCGGGCGTCACGAACGCGCGCGCGGCCTTGTTCGCGCTCGGATAGAAGATCTCGTTCGTGATTGCCGCGTTGGTCTTCGGATCCTCGATATAGTTGATCCACTTCAGCGCGGCTTCCGGGTGCGGCGCATCCTTCGGAATCGCCATCACGTCGAACCACAGCAGGCCGCCTTCTTTCGGATTCACGTAGCGGATTTCGTACGACCGCTTCGCGTCCTGCGTGCGCCGCCGCGCGATGCTGACGTCGCCCGACCAGCCGAGCACGACGCATACGTCGTTGTTCGCGAGATCGTCCGCGTAGCCGGCCGAGCTGAACTGCGTCACGTACGGGCGGATCTTCTTCAGCACGTCGTAGGCCGCCTGGTAGTCGGCCGGGTTCTTGCTCTCCGGATCCTTGCCGATGTACTGCAGCGCCGCCGCGAATGCGGCGTCCGGCGCATCGAGCAGCGAGATGCCGCAGCCTTTCAGCTTCGCGGCGTTCACCGGGTCGAACAGCAACGCCCAACTGTCGGTCGGCGCGGTGTCGCCGAGCCGCTTGCGGACCGCCTCGACGTTGTAGCCGATGCCCGTCGTGCCCCACGCCCAGGGCACGCCGTACTGGTTGCCCGGGTCGGCCTTCGCCATCATCTTCATCAGCGCCGGGTCGAGGTTCGCGAGATTCGGCAGCTTCGACTTGTCGAGTTTCTGATACACGCCGGCCTGAATCTGCTGCGCGAGATAGTTCGATGTCGGCACGACGATGTCGTAGCCCGAGCTGCCCGCGAGCAGCTTGGTCTGCAGCGTATCGTCGCTGTCGTAGCTGTCGTAGCGGACCTTGATGCCCGTCTGCTTCTCGAAGTTCGGTACCGTATCCTTCGCGACGTACTCCGACCAGTTGTACACGTTCAGGTTGGACTCGCCCGCGTGAGCAGACAGGCTGGCCGCGAGGGCGAGCCCCGCCGAGGTGGCGAGCGCGGCGCGGACGGCCGGACGACGGCGAATACGGATACGCATGGGGATTCTCCTTGTGATGGCGATCGGCCGTTGCGCCCGGTCCGGTCCGGACTCGCGTCAACGCCGTCAAGCGGTGTTCAGCACAAGGGTCAATGTAGAGATCGCGGCCCGCACCGTCAGTCCCGAAAACCGGGACAAACGGCGACGTCGATCAGGGCCGTTTGGGTAGATTCCCGCGTAGCCAGTCGAAATTGTTCGTGATACCTGTAGCGCCACCTGAAATCTTCGAAACACGACGCCATGAGCGCTGCGCTTCCCGCCCCCGATCTCCCGCTGAGCCACGTCGCATTCGTGACGGAAACGCTCGGCGACATCGCGCAAGCCGTCGGGACGACGCAATTCATGCGCGCCGTCTACGACACCCTCGTGCGCTACGTCGACTTCGACGCCGTGCATCTCGACTACGAACGCAGTGCATCGTCGGGCCGGCGCAGCGTCGGCTGGATCGGCAGCTTCGGCCGCGAGCCCGAGCTGGTCGCGCAGGTGATGCGCCACTACTACCGCAGCTATGCGAGCGACGACGCCACGTACGCGGCGATCGAAACGGAAAGCGACGTGCAGTTGCTGCAGGTATCGTCGCAGCGCGTCGCGAGCGAACTCCGGCATCTGTTCTTCGATGCCGGCGATATTCACGACGAATGCGTGATCGCGGGCGTGACGGGCGGCACGCGCTACTCGATCTCGATCGCGCGTTCGCGGCGGCTGCCGCCGTTTTCGCTGAAGGAGCTGAGCCTGCTGAAACATCTGTCGCAGGTCGTACTGCCGATGGCGTCCACCCACAAACGCCTGCTCGGCGCAATCTCCGCCGACGAAGGGCAACGCGACGCGCTCGATCTCGACCTCGTCGCGCAATGGCTACCGGAATGGCAGGAACGGTTGACCGCACGCGAGATGCATGTGTGCGCGTCGTTCATCCAGGGCATGACGTCGGCCGCGATCGCGCAGACGATGGGTCTCAAGACGTCCACCATCGATACGTATGCGAAACGCGCATTCGCAAAGCTCGGCGTCGACTCGCGCAGGCAACTGATGACGCTCGTGCTGAGAAACGCGTCGCGACGGCACGACGCGTAGGTTCCCCGCGCGCCGGGCGCCGGCTCGTTGCGCGCGCATCCATCTTCGCGCCGCCTCATAACGATTCGAAAATTTGTTGGTTCCCTTGACGGTGCGCTGTCCGTATCGTTCACCGACTCGTCAGACAAATCGACCAACGGGGGAATCCGACCATGAAACGAATCCGCTCATTCGCACTGTTCGCGCTGCCGGCTGCGCTCTGCGCCGGAGGCGCGCACGCGCAAAGCAGCGTCACGCTTTACGGCATCGCCGACGCGGGCATCGCATACGTGCACAACGCGCAGAACGCGAGCGGCGGCAACGCGTCGAGCCTCATCAAGTTCAGCAGCGGCAACCTGTCGGGTAGCCGCTGGGGGCTGCGCGGCATCGAGGATCTCGGCAGCGGCCTGTCCGCACTGTTCCAGCTCGAGAACGGCTTCAACATCGGCACCGGCGCGCTCGGCCAGGGCCAGCGCGAATTCGGCCGCAAGGCCGTCGTCGGCCTCGCGAGCAGCACGTACGGCACCGTGACGCTCGGCCGCCAGTACGATCCGGTCGTCGATCTCGTGCAGGGCCTCACGCAGGACAACTACTTCGGCGGCGTATTCTCGACGCCGGGCGACCTCGACAACTACGACAACAGCTTGCGCGTCAGCAACTCGGTGAAGTACACGAGCCCGCTGATCTCGGGCTTCCAGTTTGAGGCGCTGTACGGCTTCGGCGGCGTCGCGGGCGCCACCGGCAACGGCCGCACGTACAGCTTCGGCGCGAGCTACGCGAACGGCCCGCTGTCGCTCGGCGCCGGCTTCTTCTACGCGAACGGCGGCTCGACGGTCGCGAATGGCGTGCGCACGTGGTCGAGCAGCTCGGACACGCTGTTCAACACCGTGATCAACCAGGGTTTCTCGAGCGCGAAGTCGATCCAGATCGTGCGCGTGGCCGGCCAGTACGTGGCCGGGCCGGCGACCTTCGGCCTCGCGTATTCGAACACGCAGTACGGCGCGGACACGCTGTCGGCCTTCACGCAGAACGCGAAGTTCAACAACGGCTCGGCGTTCTTCAACTGGCAGTTCTCGCCGGCGCTGCGCGCGGGCGTCGGCTACAACTACACGTCGCTGACGGGCCCGGCTTCCGCGCACTACAACCAGGTGAACCTCGGCGCGGACTACGCGCTGTCGAAGCGCACCGACCTGTATGCGCTGTTCGGCTATCAGAAGGCGAGCGGCAATACGCTCAACGCGAGCGGTGCGACCGTGAAGGCCGCCGCGTCGGTCGGCTCGTACGGCGTGAACTCCGGCGCCGATACGCAAGAACTGGCGGTCGTCGGGATTCGCCACAAGTTCTGATCGCGACGTCGCATCGCGCGAACCACGCAGGCGCGCACCATGGTGCGCGCCTGCGCCGTTTACGCTGTCGCGTTCCCACTCGAGACGTTCAGATCGACCTGGCGTTCAAACCGGGCGACGCGGTTGCCGTAAGTCGAAACGCCGGCCTAATGCCGCCGCAATCCGCCACTCCCGCTCATGCCACCGAATGAATGCATGCCGCCGAACCCGTGGCCCCCGCCGCCGATGAACGGGCCGCGGTGAAAGCCCGACCCCATCGGCATGCCGAAGTGGCGATGATCCATCCGGTTGAAGTGATCGAAGTGGTGGAAATGACGGAACCGATCGACGAAGATGAAGCTCACGCCCGCGCCGATGAAAAGCGGCGGCCCCCAGTACCACGGGTCGGGATACGGATAGGCCGCCGCCGGGTACCACAGCACGCTGCCGTCGTCGCTTTGCACGATCTGCCATGTGCCATCGCGTTGCAGGCACGCCCGTCCCACGATTTGCTGTTCCGTGCCGTCGATGTTCGCGTGCGCGACGACCGCGCGGCAGTTTGTGCCGTAGTCCGGCAATTCGTCGTCCATTTGCGCAAGGACAGGCGCGGAAAGGAAAAGACAGACGATGCCTATTCCGAATCGAAACATGGTGCACATGATCGGCTCCCGCATTGTTGCCCCCGACCACACCACCACCGGTGTCACTGGCGGCGCCCGGCACGCCGGTTTGCTTGCGCAAGATTCATCGCGCGGCGGTAACGGGCCGCCGCTTCGTATCGGGTCTCCTGACAGCAAAACGAAGCAGCACGCCCGGTTATTCCAGGGGTCGGGATGCGAATGAAGGAAGCGGGAACCGTCGGCAATCGTTGCCGCGGTGAGCATCAAACCGGGCGTTTGACGACGTGGTAGACAGCCGCTGCCGTGACCCCGAATACCAGATGGGCCACCAGCGTGATCGCGCCGCGAACCGCGATGAACCACGGAAAGATCGCCGTGAAGGCGTGAAGGTTGACGCCGTACAGGATGAGTCCGAACACGCCGCCTGCGAGAAGCGCCGCCCCGAGCGACATGTTCCGCACCACCATCGCCAGCACGGCCGCATAGGCAAGCGAGAGCGCGGCATGCACGAGTGTCGCGACACCCATGACGATCGGGTCGAAGCCGGTGGACGTTCCGAGCACGCTGCGCCCCAACACGATGGCTGCAGTCAGGCGCGCGTCGCGAAACAGGTTCCGGATGGCATCATCGCCGGCGATCGACCAGAGCAGCAGCTCGATGACGGTCGACCCGACCGCCGCGCCAAACGCCGCCCAGAGAATCGGGACCGGACTGATTCGTTTCAATTGGCGCCCCCATGGCGACCGGCTGATGTATCGCCGCGGCGTGCGGCCCATCCGCTGCGACTACGATCGGGCAACGCGTGCGTGCGATACCGACCCGGGCCGCCACGCAACGTTACGACGCCCCTTCGCAGTCCGTCCAGTACGCAAACGGATCGCGATGCTTGGGATAGTTCTCGTCAAGCCATTTCAGCAACGTCGCGCGGGCATTGTCCATCTCGGCCTTCAACGACGAGGTCGTCAATTCGTGCACTTCGATGGACTTTTCCCGATCGATCACGAAGCAGTTCCAGTCGGGGCCATCGAGATCGGGATCGTCGGACGCCTTCGATGACTTGCCCCAGCCGAACCCCTTGCGGGCGTCGATGTAGTACCGCGGGTTCACTTTCAGATACGACATCTCGCCGCCCTGCAGGCTGCTCTCCGCGCGCAGCACGTCGTGTCCGTCGACGATCTGCGTAACTTCCGGAAGCCGGCGCGATCGCCATCCGGCAGGCAGCTTCGCGATGGCCTGAACGCTATCGTACGTCCCCCACTCGAGGCCCCACGCTTCGGCCATGCGCTTCATGAACGCGTCCGCACCCGGATAGCCGCGCAACTGGATTCTGGTCGATAGCGTCACTTCCACCCGGCCGTCGGCGTCGGTAGACACATCGTCCCCCGCCGCATCGAACGGATTGCCCGGGCGTGACGCGCTCTTCGCATCCGCCGGCGCAATGCCCGAGAACAACTGATCGAGCGCAGCACGCGCTTTCGACGACTTGTCTGGTCTGTTCATCGTGTACCTCCGGTGCATCCGAACGACTGCAAAATTACTCGATTTACGTTCATCTCTCCAACCTCATCATTTTCCGCGGTCGCATTGTCGACGATCCCGCGGCCCATCTGTATGTATCCACGCACAGGCCTCGGGCGCGCCGCCGAAGCAGGCCCCCACGCCCACACAACCTAACTCTGTTCCCCCAGCGCCGCCCGCATCCGCTCCATCAACGCGAGCACCTCCGGCCGATTCTCCCCCTTCGCATGCACGAAGTGATAACGGAGCGGCGAATCGACCTCACGACGGCTCACCCGAACGAGCGCGCTGCGCTTCAGATATGCGTCCGCGAGCGGCGTTCGCGCCAGCGCCACGCCGAGCCCGGCTTCGGCTGCCGCCAGCACCAGGTTGTAATCCTCGAAACGGCGATCCAGCACCCGCGGCTTGAACGGAATGCCCAGCGACTCGAACCAGGTGCGCCATCCGGTCACGTCGGAATCGTGCAGCAGCGGCATCTCGAGCAGCGCGGCATCGCCGCGCCGGCGGCGCGTCTTTGCCAGTTGCGCGGCGAGCCGCGGATGCGCGACCGGATAAAGCCGTTCCGGCATGAACGCGCGGGTTTCGAGCTGACGCCAGTTGCCGCGCCCATACCGGATCGACAGATCCGCTTCGCCGCCGGCGATATCGACGTTGCGAAGCTCGATGCCGAGTTCGATGCGCAACGCGGGTGCCTCGCTCTCGAGCGCCTGCTGCCGCTCGAGCAGCCAGAGCTGCGCGAATGCCGGCACCACACTCATCCTGACCAGTCGCGGTGTGCGCGGCGAGCGCCACTGATCGGCCGCGCTGTCGATGATCGCAAACGCCTGTTCGATCCGCCCGACGAAGCGCTGCCCGTCCGGCGTCAGGCGCACGCCGCGTGCATGACGTTCGAACAGTGCCATGCCCAGCCAGTTTTCCACGGCGGCCACCCGCCGGCTGATCGCACCGTGCGTCACGCCGGAGACGTCTGCGGCCGCCAGGAACGAACCCTGACGCGCAACCGTACACACGGTCTCCAGGCTGGCGAGCGGCGGCCGCGGGCCAGGTGCCGGCGCTGCAAGCGGCAGCGCATCCGTCACCTGACGTGCGCGCGCCGGACTCGCGGCTCGCCGCCGAACCGAGCTGTGAGTCATGGTCATATCTGAATGTTGATCTGTGCGCTAGCTTAACATCTCGCGACATCGCACCATTGCCGCATGAATACCCTTTCCTCACCGTCGTCGCGCGGCGCGCGACAACCGCTCGTCGCGGCAGGCGCGGTCGCGTTCACGATCATGTCGTGGGCCTCCGCATTCCCGTTCATCCGGATCGGCCTGCACGGCCTGGCGCCCCTGCAACTCGCGGCGGCGCGCTTTGCTACCGCCGCGTTGCTCGTGATCGCGTGGCTTGCGTGGCGACGGCCTCCAAGGCCCACGAAACGCGATGCGTTGCGCTTCCTGGCCTGCGGTTTCCTCGGCATCGCACTCTATAACGCACTGCTCAATACCGGCGAGCAGACCGTATCGGCCGGCGCGGCGAGTTTCATCGTGAACACGCTGCCGATCTTCACCGCGCTGCTTGCCGCGATGTTTCTCGGCGAACGATTCAATCGGTGGGGATGGCTCGGTTCGCTGGTCAGCCTCGCCGGCATCGGCGTAATTGCGCACGGGCAGCCGGGCGGGCTTGTGCTCGGCTCGGGGAGCACGCTGATTCTCGGTGCGGCCCTGTGTTCGGCGAGCTATTTCGTGTTGCAGCGGCGGCTGATTCCCGTATACGGTGCGCTGCCCTGCGCCGCGTACACGCTGCTGGCCGGTGCGCTGCTGCTCACGCCCTGGTTGCCCGGCGCGCTCGACTCGCTCGGTGGCGCGTCGCACGACACGACGCTGGCGGTATTGATCCTCGGCGTATTTCCCGCGGCACTCGGTTACGCGACCTGGACCTTCGCACTCGGCTACTTCGGTGCGGCGCGCGCCGCCAACTTTCTCTATCTTACGCCAGCGGTGGCGACAGCTCTGTCGATGATGCTGACGGGCGAGCGGCCCGGCATCGAGACGGTATGCGGCGGCCTGCTGGCGATTGCAGGCGTGATCGTGGTCGCCTTGCGCGGGCGGTCGCAGGGTCGCGATCGCAACGCGTAACCTCACCTGTCCGTCGAGCCGGAAGCGGGCAGGCCCAGGCGAACTCCGGCATCTGCGAAACCGAGTGCTACGTCCGGGCCGTCGGCCTGCGCCAATTCGTCGACGCCGGTAGGCTTGACCGTTAGTTGCACTCGAGAAAGCTTTTCCATGAACCCGGCTGCGCGATGGCGAGCGTCCAAACTGTGCAGACAAATCGACCGAACAGTTCCCGACTGACCGCACATCAGTGTCCATGGCTTCGCCCCTGCGACCGGCCGAATAATGGATACCGTCGTAAGGCCATCGACAGCGAATCGCAGCCCTTGGCTCGCTGCGGCGCACGATTTCCGGCATCCGGCACCCTGGCAGTCCGCGCGCCGAACCGTGTCGCGCCGCCCCACTACGCGATTCGCCGCAGCGCGCAAAATCGGCTTCGGATATATTCATACGAATTGCATGGCGTCAGGCGCGGGGCAGTCGCTCGCCCGGGCGGCATGCGAGCGAAGCCCATGATGGGTACGGAGACTCGTCCGATCGCCCCGGCCCGCAGCCGGCCGGTCGAGACGTCAATAGAAAGACATTCAATTCGGAGATGGCAGATGGAACGAAGCACTGTCGGCATGCGCTGCAAACCCCTGATCACCGTCGCACTGGCCGCCGCCGCGTTCGCGGCCGCGTCGGGCGCGATGGCCGACCAGGTCGTGAAGATCGGCAGCGTGGAACCGACGACGGGCGGCATCTCGCACCTCGGCAAGGACAACGAGAACGGCGCGCGCCTCGCGGTCGAGGAAATCAACGCGAAGGGGCTGACGATCGGTGGCAAGAAGGTCACGCTGCAGCTCGACGCACAGGATGACGCGGCCGACCCGCGCCAGGCCACCCAGGTCGCGCAGAAGCTCGTCGACGACAAGGTCGTCGCCGTCATCGGCCACCTGAACTCGGGCACGTCGATCCCGGCGTCGAAGATCTACAGCGACGCGGGCATCGTGCAGATCTCGCCGTCGGCCACGAACCCCACCTACACGCAGCAAGGCTTCAAGACGACCTACCGCGTCGTCGCGACCGACGCGCAGCAGGGCCCGGCGCTCGCGAGCTACGCGCAGTCGAAGGGCGTGAAGAGCGTGGCGGTGATCGACGATTCGACCGCCTATGGCCAGGGTCTCGCAAACGAGTTCGAGAAGAAGGCGAAAGCGCTCGGCCTGAAGGTGCTGTCGCACGACGCGACCAACGACAAGGCGGTCGACTTCCGCGCGATTCTGACGAAGGTCAAGGGCGAGAACCCGGACGCGATCATGTACGGCGGCATGGACGCCACCGGCGGCCCGCTCGCGAAGCAGGCGAAGCAGCTCGGCCTGCGAGCGAAGATCCTGTCCGGCGACGGCGTGTGCACCGACTCGCTCGCCGAACTGGCCGGCCCTGCGGCAGACAACGTGCTGTGCTCGCAGGCCGGCGCCGCGCTCGAGAAGATGCCGGGCGGCGCGACGTTCCTCGCCAAGTATCAGAAGCGCTTCAACCAGGGTATCAAGTTCGATGCGCCGTTCGCGTACGACGCGGTCTACATCGCGGTTGACGCGATGAAGCGCGCGAACTCGACGGACCCGGCGAAGATCCTCGCGGCGATGCCGTCGACGAAGTATGAAGGCGTGATCGGCACGACGACGTTCGACGCGAAGGGCGACCTGACGCACGGAATCATCTCGATCTACGGCTACAAGAGCGGCAAGAAGACCTTCCTCGACCAGGTGAAGATGTAACGCCCCGCGACGCCGGCACGACGGGAACGCCATCCGTCGGCGCCGGCGCCGTGCGGTGCCGATTCAAGTTTTGCGGAGATGAAGCGACATGTGTGCAATGGCGTATGCGGAATTTCAACAGGAGTTGAAGAAAGCGCAGTTGACGGCTCGGGAATTCGCCCGCCTGATCCGGATGAACGAAAGTTCCATCACGAACTATTCGAGCAAGGGCACCGTCCCTTCCCACCTCGCGGTCATCGCGACCCTGATCGGTGCGCTCGCCGCGCACGAGATCGATTTCCGGCACGTCATCGGTAAAACGGGTATCGAGCCTAAACGGCCGCGCGGCGTCGGTGCGTTTCCGGCAGCGCGCAAGCCGCGCGTGCGGAAGACCGCGAAAGCCGGCTCGTGAGCCGGGACGTGCGTCAGTCGCGGCATCGCACGTGTCGTTCGATCCGGCGCGCGCCCGATACCTTCACGCCTGCTGCCGCGCCACACGCGCGGCCCGCCCGTTACCCCGCCGCACGCACGTGATCGAGCAGCGCCTGCAGCGGATGACGCACCTGCCGCGCGGACATGCGCTTCACCTGGCTGCGGCACGAATACCCGGTCGCCAGCGCTTCGCCCTCCTCTTCCGGCGCATCGACATGCGCGGCCCACGATTGCGCATAGATCGCCTGCGACGTCTGCAGGTTGCGCGCCTCGTGCCCGTAGGTCCCCGACATCCCGCAGCAGCCGGCCGCCTGAACCGCCAGGCGCAGCCCGCGACGCGCGAACACCTGTGCCCACTGCTTGCCGCTGTCCGGCGCGTTGGTCTTCTCGGTGCAATGCGGCAGCAGCCGATACGGTGCCGATACGCTGTCCGAACCCGCGCCCGCCGCTGACTCCGGCAGCGCGTGCAGCAGCCACTCCTGCGGCAGCGCAACCTTCGGCACGTCGGCAAGCCCCGTCACCTTCAGGTATTCCTGCCGATACGTGAGCGTCATCGCCGGATCGAGGCCGACCAGCGCGACGCCTGAGCGCGCGAGCGCGGCCAGTTGGGTCGCGTTGCGAATCGCCGCCTGCTCGAACGCGCGAAGGAAGCCCTGCACGTGCAGCGCCTTGCCGTTCGGCGCGAGCGGCGCGAGCCACACCTGGAAGCCGACGCGCGCCGCCAGCTCGATCAGCGTCGCCAGTTGCTCGGTATCGAAATAGCGCGTGAACGTGTCCTGCACGATCACGACGCTGCGCGCGCGCTGCGCATCGCTCAGCGCGGCGAGCGCCCGCGGATCGGCCGGCCGCACGTTCCACTGCCGGATCACGGCCGCGAGGTCGAAGCGGCTCAGGAGCGGGCTGTCGACCATACCGAGGTGCCGCTCGAGCAGCATGCGCACCCAGCCGGCGCGCATCAGGCCGTTGTACAGCGCGGGCACGCGCGCCATCCACGGCATCGTGAATTCGAGCGAGCCGATCAGGTAGTCGCGCAGCGGCCGCAGGTAGCGCTGGTGATACAGCTCGAGAAAACGCGAGCGAAACTCGGGTACGTTGACCTTGACCGGGCACTGCCCCGCACACGACTTGCACGCGAGACAGCCGGCCATCGCGTCGTACACCTCGTGCGAGAAGTCGGCTTCCCCGCTGCGCGCGGCGCGGCTGTTGCGCCAGCGGGCAACGCGGCCACGCATGAACGGCTGCCGCGCACGCGCCGCCGCGACGACGTCGATGCCGGCCTGTCCTTGCAGACGCAACCATTCGCGCATCAACGACGCGCGCCCCTTCGGCGACTGCACGCGTTCGCGCGTCACCTTCCACGACGGGCACATCGCGTCGTCCGGATCGAAGTTGTAGCACGCGCCGTTGCCGTTGCAGTGCATCGCCGTGCCGTAGCTCTGCCACACGCGCTCGTCGATCTGCCGGTCATGGTCGCCGCGCGTCGGCACTTCGTCGATCTTCAGCAGCCGCAGCGTGTTGTCCGGCGGCGTCGCGATCTTGCCCGGGTTGAACTGGTTGTGCGGATCGAACGCGGCCTTCAGCTGCTGCAGCGACGGATACAGCTCGCCGAAGAACGCCGGCGCATATTCGGAGCGCACGCCCTTGCCGTGTTCGCCCCATAACAGGCCACCGTGCCGCCGCGTGAGTTCGGCCACCGCGTCCGACACCGGCCGCACCAGCGCGGCCTGCCGCGGGTCCTTCATGTCCAGCGCCGGGCGCACGTGCAGCACGCCCGCGTCGACGTGACCGAACATCCCGTACTGCAGCCCGTGGCCGTCGAGCAGCGCGCGGAATTCGGCGATATACGCGGCGAGATTCTCGGGCGGCACCGCCGTGTCCTCGACGAACGGTTGCGGACGCGCCTCGCCCTGCACATTGCCGAGCAGGCCGACCGCGCGTTTGCGCATCGCGTACACGCGCTTCACCGCGTCGTCGCCAGTCGCGAGCGTGTGCCCCAGCCGCTCGACGCTCGTGTCGGTGCGCAAATGCTCGACGAATGCACGCACGCGCGCATCGACGTCGTCGGCATCGTCGCCGCTGAATTCGATCAGGTTGATGCCGAGCGTCGGACGCGCGTCGTCCTGCGGAAAATACTCGGCCACGCTGCTCCACACGAAATCCTTCATCGCGAGCATCAGCACCTTCGAGTCGACCGTCTCGATCGACAGCGGCTTGAGTTCGAGCAGCGCACGCGCATCGCGCAGCGCGTCCATGAAGCCGGCGTAGCGCACGTTGACCAGCACCGAATACTTCGGGATCGGCAGCACGTTCAGCTTCGCCTCGACGACGAAGCCGAGCGAGCCTTCGGCGCCGCACAGCACGCTGTTCAGGTTGAAGCGGCCGTCCGGTTCGCGCAGGTGCGCGAGGTCATAGCCGGTCAGGCAGCGATTGAGCTTCGGAAACTTCGCTTCGATCAGCGCGGCCTTGTCGTCGCTGATGCGGCGCGCGGTGCGATAGACCTTGCCGATGCGGTCCTGCCGCGCGCAGCGGCGCTCCAGTTCGTCGTCCGCGAGCGCGTCGCTGTGCAAGTGCTCGCCGCCCATCAGCACGAAGTCGAGCGCGAGCACGTGGTCGCGTGTCTTGCCGTACGTGCAGCTGCCCTGCCCGCTCGCGTCGGTGTTGATCATCCCGCCGACCGTCGCACGGTTCGACGTCGACAGCTCGGGCGCGAAAAAGAGGCCATGCGGCTTCAGCGCGGCGTTGAGCTGGTCCTTGACGACGCCCGCCTGCACGCGCACCCAGCGCTCGTCCGCGTTGATTTCCAGAATCCGGTTCATGTTGCGCGACAGATCCACGACCACACCGTCGGTCAGCGACTGCCCGTTGGTGCCCGTGCCGCCGCCGCGCGCCGCCACCGCGACGTCGCGGTGCGCGGGCTCGGCGAGCAGCCGGGCCACCAGCCGGACGTCGTCCGCATGCGCGGGACAGATCACCGCTTGCGGCAGGCGCTGGTAGATCGAGTTGTCGGTGGCCTGAACCGTCCGGTTCGCATGGTCCGCGCGGATTTCCCCGGCGAATCCGGCCGCCTGGAGGGCGGCGAGAAAGTCACGGTACGCGTTCGCGGGCGGGCTGGCGGGACGGGGCAACGGGGCGATCGACATGGGATAAAAGCGCAAGGTGGACGAACCGGTGTGCTCGCGTGCTCTGAAACATGAGTTTTGAGCAAGTTTCCACGCGGCCGGGAATTCCAGTATCTTTGTAAATTCCGCGAGAAACAAACGAATTCTCATCCGGCGAATATTGCATAAAACTCATGAATTACCGTCGCCTCACCCCATCGATGTCGCTGCTGCTCGTGTTCGAGGCAGCCGCGCGGCACGAAAACTACACGCGTGCAGCCGAGGAACTGTCGCTGAGCCAGAGCGCGATCAGCCGGCAGGTCCAGACGCTCGAGGATCAACTCGGCGTGCCGCTGTTCCGGCGCGAGGGCCGTTCCGTGAAGCTGACCGAAGTCGGGCGCCGCTACTTCGTCGAGCTGAGCGGCGCACTGGGGCGCATCCGCGGCGCGACGCTGCAGGCGATGTCCCACCAGGCCGGCGCCGGGACGCTGCGGCTCGCGACGTTGCCGACGTTCGGATCGAAATGGCTGCTGCCGCACCTGCACGACTTCTACGCCGCGCATCCGGGCGTGACCGTGCACCTTCATTCGCGGATCGGTGCGATCGATTTCCTCAACGACGACCTCGACGCAGCCATCACCGTCGGCGCGGACGACTGGCCCGGCCTGCACGCGCATCGGCTGTACAACGAGTTCCTGATCGCGATCGCGAGCCCTGACGCGGGCAGGCGCCGCAAGGCCGAAGCACGCACGCCTGCCTGGGCTGCGCAGCAGACGCTGCTGGGTGTAACGAGCAACCAGCAGGCGTGGGCCGAATGGTTCTCGCACTATCGGCTCGACCATCGCCAGATGCGTATCGGCCCGAGCTTCGAGCTGACGTCGCACCTGATCCAGGCCGTGCGGGCCGGGATGGGGATCGGGCTGGTGCCGAAGGTGCTGGTGGAAGACGAACTGAGCCGCAACGAGCTCGTGTCGATAGGCGACGCGATTACCAGCCAGCGCAGCTATTACCTCGTCTATCCGCCGGGGAACGAAACGCTGCCGTCGCTCGTCGCGTTCCGCGAATGGTTGCTGAAGTCGTGCTGAAACACCGCGGGTCAGGCCGCGATCCGATGATCGCCGGTCACGCGCGCCATTCGTCGAGAATCTGCTCGGCGAGGTAGTCGCACGGCGCACGCGCGGACTGCGCACTGCGCGCCAGCACGACCTCGAGCTCCCCCAGCGGCGGCAGCCCGTGGGCCTCCGAAAGCTGAACGAGATGATCGGGAATGCAGCAACGCGCCAGCGGCGCGACGGCGAGCCCGGCCTCGACCATGCTGAGCAGCCCGAGGTAGCTCGGGCTTTCATACGACATCCGGAACGGGATGTGCTGCCGGTTCAGCGCCTTGATCGCGTGATCGCGCGCCATGCTGCCGCCGTGCGTGAAAAAGGCCACCGGCAGCGGCCGCTCTTCCCAGACGTTCCGTTTCGGCGACCCGGTCCAGACGATCGGCTCCATCCGGATCAGCTCGCCGGTCACGCCCTTGATCCGCGTGAGACACGCGAGGTCGACCGTGTTGTCCTTCAGCATCGGCACGAGTGCGCTGCTCGGCTGGCCGATCACGCGCACTTCCACGCGCGGGTGCATCGCGGCGAATTTGCCGAGCACCTGCGGCAGCAGCGACGAAATGTAGTCGTCGGGCACGCCGATCGTCACGCGGCCGCGGATCTCCGGGCGCACCACCGACGCCCACGCCTCGTCGCGCATCGCCAGCATCCGGCGCCCGTATTCGGCGAGCGTCCTGCCGTCGTCGGTGGCCGTCACGTTGCGCGTATCGCGGATGAAGAGCGGCTTGCCGAGCGCATCTTCCAGCGCCTTGATCTGCATGCTCACCGCCGACGGCGACCGATGCACGGCCTGCGCGCCCTGCGCGAACGATCCGGATTCCGCAACTGCCACCACCATCGCCAGCACATCGAGGTCGAGCTTCTTCATTTTATTCAGAAAATCTGATCAATCGATTCAGTTTATCCCGTTTTACTGTTCACCTCCACGGTCGGACAATGAATCCCGTCAGCACTCGTTGCAGGAAGCGGAAAACATGCATACGTCCGGATCGCTCTACGGATTTCTCGCCATCGGCGGCATGCTCGCGGTCACGCCGGGGCCGAACATGGTCTACGTGATGTCGCGCTCGATCGCGCAAGGGCGCGCGGCCGGGCTCATTTCGCTGGCCGGCGTGATGATCGGTTACCTGATCTACATGTTCGGCGCGGCGTTCGGCATCACGACGCTGTTCATGAGCGTGCCTTATGCGGGCAGCGTGCTGGGCGCGATCGGTGCGGCCTACCTGCTGTACCTCGCTTGGCAGGCGGTCAGGCCCGGCGGCCGTTCGCCGTTCGAGGTGCGGACACTGCCGAACGAGCAGCCGCTGCGGCTGCTGGCGATGGGCGCGACGACCAGCGTGCTGAATCCGAAGCTCGCGATGCTGTTCGTGTCGCTGCTGCCGCAATTCATCGACTACCGGCAAGGTAGTGTGTTCGGCCAGTCGCTATTTCTCGGTTCACTGCTGATCGCCGCGTTCGCGTCGGCAAACGGGCTGGTGGCGATCTGCTCGAGCAGCATCGCGAAGTTCCTGCACGGGCGCCCGATGCTGCTGCTCGCGCAGCGCTGGGCGATGGGTCTTATCCTCGGCGGCCTCGGTGTGCAGATGGTTGTCGACGCATCGAAGATGGCGGGTGTGGCGTAATGGCCGCGAGTATGTCTGAAATGAAATCGGCCAGCAGGCGCCACACTGCCGGCCGTCACGCACATCAAGCTTTGAACGCGCCGTCGATGCAGCGCATTCACTTCGTCAGCAGTTCGGCTTCCAGCTCGCGCAACCGTTCCGGAAACCGGACGCGCAGCACCAGAAACCACCCGAGCCCGATCGCCAGCAGCGCGACGAACACATAAGGCAGCCATGCGTAGACGCCTTCCGGCACCGGATACACGCTGCCGGCGAGCGGAATCGCGAGCAGCACGACCGCAACGACGCTGATCGCCACGTGCCGCGCGCGAAGCTTGCGCTGCCGATGCAGATAAAGCGGCGCGCCGATCGCGACCAGCACGTAGGCGAGCAGCCAGCCATACGTCGCGATCGAGCTGAGATAGCCGTACGAATCGAGCAGCGCCGTGCCTCGCGCCGTCAACACCAGCGCGGTCGCCAGCGCCAGCGCCGCAATCAACGCGACTGCGACGTGCGGCGTCGCATTCGTCGCGTGCGCACGCCCGGTCGACGCATGCAGCACACCCTGCCGCCCGAACGTGTAGACGATCCGCGCCGCCGCATTGATCGACGAGAAGAACGCCGCGAAGAAGCTCAACGCCACCCCCGCGTCGATCAGCACGCCGATCCACCCGGCGCCCAGTCGATGCGCCAGCAACGCGAGCGGGCCGTCAACGCGGTCGAGCGGCGGCGTCTGGCCGTGGAACGCGCTCACCATTCCGTATGCGCCGATCACGAACAGGATCGCGGGTCCGACCACGCTGATCAGCACCGCGCGCGGAATCGCGCGAAACGGATCGCGCGCCTCGGCGCCGAGCACGGTCGCGCTCTCGAAACCCGTGAAGCTGAAGAACGCGAGCACCATCCCGAGCTGAAGCTGCGTTGGCTTCACGCCTTCGAGCGTGAGCTGTGCGCGATCGACCGGATGCGTGCCGAACGCGATCGTCGCGATCACGACGCCGGCGATCAGTAGCAACGTCGCGAGTTCGACGAGCAGCGTGAAGCGCGTTGAAAGCCGGATGTCGCGAAACGCGATATACCACGCGGCGAACGCGGTCACGATCGTGAGGCCCAGCACCGTGCCGACCGGCGTCGCGCTGCCGAGCAGCCCCGTTTCGCGGCCGAACACGAGAAACGTGTTGATCGTTCCCTGCAGGATGCCTGCTGCTGCCACCGCATAGGCGATCAGCAGCGACCAGCCGCAGATGGCGCCCCAGATCGGTCCAATGCCGGCCGACACGTATGCGTACAGCGCGCCCGGCGACGCCGAATCCCGCGCGAACACCGCGATGCTCCACGACGAGAACAGCAGCGCGACGATGGCGAACACGTATGCAAGCCACGTGCCGTTACCGGCCGTCGCGAATACGGCAGGGATCAGCACGCCGATCCCGCCCGACACGCCGACGAGACCGATCGACTGCGCGATCAGTTCGGGCAGGCTCAGGTAGTTGCGCCGCAGGCCGCCCGCCTGCGGCGCGGCGTCTTGCGCAGGCAGCGCCTGCGCGGATGTCGCTGGATAACTCATCGATTTGCCTCGTCAGGGATGAACCGGTGCGGCGTGCGCCGCGTCGGCGTCGGCGGCCGCCCGTCAATTCCAGGAATGGCGCGCAGGCTTCACGCCGTTGAGGTAGTAGTTGCCGATCGCGTGGTACTTCCAGCGCACCGGGTCGTGCAGTGTGTGCACGCGCGCGTTGCGCCAGTGGCGGTCGAAGTTGTATTTCGCCAGCGTCGATTTGCTGCCGCCGAGTTCGAACAGCTTGCTCGCGGCAAGCAGCGACACTTCGGTCGTCGCGATCTTCGCCTCGCCGACCGCGATAGCGGCCTGCGCGACCGCCTCCTCACCCGGCTCGCGCTTCGCCGCGTCGACGAAGCGCCCCGAGCGCGCGAGCAGCGCTTCGGCCGCATGCACGCGGTACGCGATATCGCCGATCTGCGCGACCGTCAGCGGGTCCTCGCTCGCGCGTTCGACGCCGCTGTCGATCCACGGGCGCGCATGCTGCCGCACGAACGCGATCGTGTCCTGTAGCGCGGCGCGCGCGATGCCGAGGTCGATCGCGGCGGTCGTGATCTGCGCAAACGGGCCCGCGAAGGTCGGGCGGTCGTACGAACGCTGCGTGTGGAAGATCTCGAACGCGCTCACACGCACATTCTCGACGATCACCGTGCCGCTCGCGGTCGTGCGTTGCCCGAAGCCGCTCCAGTCGTCCACCACGGTCAGCCCCGGCGCGCCCTGCCGCACGAACGCGAGCACCGCCTGGTCCGACTCGTCGAGCGCAAGCACCGGAATCCAGTGCGCGAACAGCGTGCCGGTCGAATAGAACTTGCGGCCGTTCAGCACGAACGCGTCGCCGTCGCGGCGCACGCGCGTCTGGATATCGAGCACATTCTTGCCGCCGGCCTCGGAAAACGCATTGCCGTAGCGCGTACCCTTCAGAACGAGATCGAAGAAGAAGCGCTTCTGCGCGTCGCTGCCTTCGAGGCGGATGTCCTCGATCAGGCAGTAGTGGTTCTGCGGGATCTGGCCGACCGACGGGTCCGCCTGCGACACGATCGCGATCACTTCGGCGAGCGTCACGCTCGACACCTCCGCGCCGCCGTATTCACGCGGGACGGTGATGCCCCACAGGCCGCTCGACGAGAACAGGTCGATCTCGTCGAACGGCAGTTTCCGCTCGCGGTCGCGCAGCGCGGCGTGCTCCGCCAGTCGCGCCGCGACCTGGTGTGCGACGTCGATCGCTTCGGCGTCGGAGCCGATGACGGGAACGGACGTAGCGCCCGCTTGCGATTGCGTGTTTTCTTCGATGATTTCCGTCGACATGAAATTTCCGGCAAAGCCCTTGAATCGGTTGACGACGCCGTGCAGGCAGCCGCCGACCTCCTGTTTCGATATCCGAAACGTCAAACCGGGTACGCTCACGATGGCCGCCGCCGGCGCACCCTTCGATCGTCCGGTGCGGCCCGCTTGACCGCCTTCATCACGCGGCGACTGCCTGCCGCTGCGCCTCGAGTTCGCGCACGAGCGGCAGCACGCGCTGGCCGAAGTACTCGACTTCCTCGATGAAATGCAGGAACCCGGCGAGCACGAGATCGACGCCGATCGCCTTCAGCGCGACGATCCGCTCGGCGATCTGTTGCGGCGTGCCGATCAGGTTCGTGCGGAAACCGTCGTTGTACTGCACGAGATCCTCGAACGTGGATTTCGCCCAGTTGCCCTCGCCTTCCGGTGACGCCTTGCCGGCCTCCTTCGCCGCATCGCCAAACGCATGCACGGCCTCGACGTGTGCATGGCGGACGATGTCGTCGAGCACGGCGCGCGCCTCTTCCTCGGTGTCGCGCGCGATCACGAACGCGTTGACGCCGATCCGCACGCGGTGGTTGTTCGCGGCCGCCTTCGCGCGGATGTCGTCGATCTGCGCCTTCAGGTTCTCCGGCGTATTGCCGTTCGTGAAATACCAGTCCGACACGCTGGCCGCGTTGTCGCGCGCCGCACGCGAACTGCCGCCCTGGAAAATCTCCGGGTGCGGTTTCTGCACGGGCTTCGGGCTCAGCGTGTAATCGTTGAAGCGGTAGAAGTCGCCCTTGAACGTGAAATTGTCCTGCGTCCAGATGCCCTTCAGCGCCTGAATGAACTCCTTCGAGCGCCGATAGCGTTCGTCGTGCTCGAGCCACGGCTCGCCGATCGCGGTGAATTCACCCTTGAACCAGCCGCTGACGACGTTGATCGCGATGCGTCCGTTCGAAATGTGGTCGATCGTCGCGAGCTGCTTTGCGACCACGGCCGGATGCCAGGGCCCCGGCAGGATCGCCGCGAGCACCTTCAGTTTGGTGGTCGCGTGCAGCAGCGCCTGGCTGAACGAGACCGACTCGTGCTGGTGTTCGGCGCCATAGCCGGCCGTGAAGCGGATCTGGCTCAACGCGTAGTCGAAGCCGGCCGCCTCGGCCGTGCGCGCGAGCTTCTGGTTGTATTCGAGGCTCCAGTCGGTACGCTGCTCGATCGTGCTGACGACGAGTCCGCCGCTGACGTTCGGCACCCAGTACGCGAATTTGACGCCGTCGGCCGGAGATTTGTGAATGCTCATGAGAGGTCCTGATCGAAGGGGGAAACGAAAGACGGGCTACGCGGCCGCGGCGGCAAGCGTTCTCGGACACAGTTGCGGCACCGCACGCTCCATCGCGAGCGCGATGCGTGCGCGCAATGCGGGGTTCGCGAATTCGTAGTGGTCGAAATCGCTTTCGGCTACATACAGGCCGATCGGCAGCGTGCGTGACGGACGTTGCAGGCCGCCCGACAGGGCGACCACGTCGAGGGTGTTGCTCATGCCATGCGTTCCCGTTGTCGAGCCGCGCGTTGCCGCGCCGATACGGTGTGGGGTTCGCAAGGAGCGTGCCATTCTCGACGGACGCGCGATCGTGGAGATCATCTGCATCGCGAAGTTTTATTCAATCGCCCATCGGGTAAGGCTTACGCGGACAAATAGCCAGCCATGGAAAGCGTTTCACCAATCGCATCGCATCGATATTCCACAGCGCGATGAACCGACGGAAACAGCGTTGCTGATGCGCTGCTGCTCAATCAGCAGTTTCGCGCCCTCCGTTCGTCAGATCGCTGCGATCGGACACCGTTTCATCCTGCACAGCAATCCGGCTTTCGTTATCAGAAATCGATGTTTCCCGTCCGGCCCAGAACACTGAACACTCTGATGATCAGGCAGCAACCGGACCGCGGCGCCAGTCGACGCTGGTTCGAACCGTTCGATCGACTCACGCCTTCATCGCCATGACCTCCCTGTTTGCAACGCCGCGTCCTGTCAATCTTCGTGTCGTCACAGCGCAGCCGGACGAATCGCGCGGCGCGCCCGTTCTCGAGCGCTCCACGCACCATGTGCGGGCCCGCGCCCGCGCGCCCGTGTTCGTCGACCCGCGTTCGCTCGCGCTGCTCGAACGCGTGCGGCTCGTCGCGCCGAGCGACGCAAACGTGCTGATCGTCGGCGAGACCGGCACCGGCAAGGAGTTGATCGCGCGCCAGGTGCACGACGGCAGTCATCGTTGCGGCGGCCCGTTCGTCGCCGTGAACTGCGGCTCGCTGTCCGACACGCTCGTCGACAGCGAACTGTTCGGTCATGAGAAAGGCGCATTCACGGGCGCGGTCGGCGCGAAGCCCGGCTGGTTCGAAGCCGCGAACGGCGGCACGCTGTTTCTCGACGAAATCGGCGACCTGCCGCTGTCGATGCAGGTCAAGCTGCTGCGCGTGCTGCAGGAGCGCGAGATCGTGCGGCTCGGCTCGCGCACGGGCATTTCGATCGACGTGCGCGTGGTGGCCGCGACCAACGTCGACCTGCAGCAGGCGGTGATGGACGGACGGTTTCGCGGCGACCTGTTCTACCGGCTCAACGTCGTGCGGCTCGACGTGCCGAGGTTGCGCGAACGGCCGGGCGACATCCTGCCGCTCGCGCGCCACTTCTTCGATGAATACCGCAGCCGCCTCGGCCATGGGCCGCGCAGCATCGACCCGCGCGCGGCGCGCCGGCTCGAAGCACATTCGTGGCCCGGCAATATCCGCGAACTGGAGAACGTGATCCATCACGCGCTGCTGGTGAGCCGCCACGATGCGCTGCAGGACACCGACCTGAACCTGTCGTCGTCATGCGTGCCGGCCGTGGCTGCCGGCGTGCGGGAAGCGGTAGGTCGCGTGCCCGCTCAGGATGCGCTCGAACTGGCACTGTGCGCGCTGTTCGACGAGGCGCACGAGAACCTGTTCGAACGCATCGAGGATACCGTGATGCGGGTCGCGTTCGATTTCAGTCACCGCAACCAGATCCAGGCCGCGCGACTGCTCGGCATCAGCCGGAACGTGTTGCGTGCGCGGCTGATTCGCGCGAAGGTGATCGCGGCGGTCAAGTAAGCGCGATCGCGCGGCTGCATGCGGTGCCGCGAGTCAGCAATGCGGGCGGCGGACGCTTCGGCACGTCGCAATTCATCGCCGGCATGAGCTGGCGAAGCCGATGCGCGACTCGCCTCCGCAACGGCGAGCAGCGCGTGGTCCAGCCGCTCGCCGTGCGGTACGCCACTATTTCCCGACGCCGCCCGTCACGCCGCCGAGCAACGATGTAACGGGGGCGAGCGGATTCGCCGAGGAACCCGCTCCGCCCGCCGCGCCACCGAGCGTGCCGGTGACCGTCGACACGAGATTCGTCACCGGCGCCAGCGGGCTCGCCGCGCCGGCACCGTTCGTGCCGCCGAGCGCACCGGTCAGCGACCCGAGCGGCGTCGAGCCGAGCCCCGACAGCAAGCCGCCGAGCGGGCCGGACGGGCTCGAACCGTTCGACGGGCCGTTCTGCACGGTGGCGACGGAAGCGCCCGCAAGACTCACGATCAGCCCGGGAATCGGCGCGACGCCGTTCGGACCGTTGTAGTTCACGAGTCCCCCCGCGTTCGTGACGGTATTGCCGATCGCGCCGACGAGCGCCCCCACCGAGCCGACGGCTGGCTGTGACGAAACGGATCCCATCCGCGAGCCCGTCGTCGCCAGCGCGCTGCCGACCTGCCCGAGCAAGCCGGCCACCGGCTGCCCGAGGCCCGTGGTCGCGCCGATCTGTTGCGTCGCCTGACCGGCCGTGATGACCAGCGGTGTGACGGCCGAACTGAGCGGCTGCGTGACCTGCTGCACGGCACCCGATGCCAGCGTCGCGCCGACCGTGTTGCCCGCCGCGCCGAGTCCTCCGGCCACGGTGTCGAGCACCGCGCCGACGGGTGTCGTCACCGGCGCGAGCGGCGCCAGCGGCCCCGAGCCGAGCGCGCGGACGGTCTGCGCGAGGCCCGCAACCGGATTCGCCGTTGCGCCGACGACGTCGCCGAGGCCGGCGACCGTCGTACCGACCGGGTTGGGCGTCGAACCGATCTTGCCGAGCCCGTCGCTGAGCGCATCGGCCGCGGCGCGCGAAATCGTGCTGACGCTCGAGATCGTGTCGCCTGCGCTGCGCGTCACGGTATTCCCGAGTACCGGTAACGACATCGCGCTGACGGTCGAGCCGACGCCGGCCGCGAGCGCGCCCGCGGTACTCACGACGCCGCGCGTGCCGGGGGCGCCGCTGGTGCCCCAACCCCCGTCGGGGGTGTTGCTGCCGGGCGTATTGCCGCCGATGGTTGCGCCGCCGGTGCTCGCGGCCGCGCTCGACGGCGCGGCGACGTCGGTGCCGCCACAGGCGGCCAGCATGCCGGCGGCGGCGAGCAACGCCGTGGACGTGACAATGCGGGTTCGATACATGGTGGTCTCCTCGCGGTCCGGGCGATGGAATGTTCGATTGAGGACCGGAGGAGAAACAGCATTTTCCATGCCATTGGCGCCAATCGAACGGGTCGTCCCGCCGCCACGCCAGCATCCGCGCGCCCGTGCAAGCGCCTGCCCGCGATCACGATCGATACATTTCTGGCCCATGAGCGGCTCTGTTTTCGTTACATTCGTGCTACGAATGCTTCGATGTTACGTAACGCCGGCCGCGGCACGCCGCATTCGGCGCGGCGCCTACCATTCACAGTACGAAAACCGACGGCACCGCATGCGTGCCGCCGGGCCTCGGCCCACCGTCAGGAACCCGTTGCCATGAAAAAGCTCGTGAACCACCCGTCCGCTGTCGTGCGCGAAATGCTCGAAGGCATCGCGCGGCAATCGCCGCATGTCGCGATCCTCGGCGACGAGCAAGTGCTCGTGCGCCAGCCGCTGCCCGAGCCGTCGCAGCGCCGCGTCGCGATCGTGTCCGGCGGCGGTAGCGGTCACGAGCCCGCGCACGGCGGCTATGTCGGCGAAGGGATGCTGAGCGCGGCGGTCTGCGGCGAAGTGTTTACGTCGCCCCCGACCGACGCCGTGCTCGCCGCGATCCGCACGTGCGCCGGCCCGAGCGGCGCGCTGCTCGTCGTGAAGAACTACACTGGCGATCGCCTCAATTTCGGGCTGGCCGCCGAACTCGCGCGCGCCGAGGGCATTCCGGTGGAGACCGTGATCGTCGCCGACGACGTGTCGCTGCGCGGCCGCGTCGAGCGCGGGCAGCGACGCGGAATCGCGGGCACCGTGCTGATCCACAAGCTGGCCGGCGCGGCCGCCGCGCGCGGGTTGCCGCTTGCCCGCGTCGCGGCAATCGCGCGCGACGCGGCGGCCGAACTCGGCACGATGGGCGTCGCGCTCGACGGCTGCACGATCCCCGGCGCCGACAAGTCGGGATTCAGCCTCGCCGATCACGAGATCGAACTCGGCCTCGGCATCCACGGCGAGAAAGGCGTCGAACGCACCGCGCCACAGGCGGCCGACGCGTTGGTCGAGACGCTGCTGTCGAGCATCGTCGCCGACCTCGTGCTCGATCGCGGCGAACGCGTCGCGCTGCTCGTCAACGGTCTCGGCGCGACGCCGGACATGGAACTGGCGATCGTGCTGCGCGCCGCGTACGACAACCTGAGCCGGCGCGGCATCACCGTCGCGCGGGCATGGGGCGGCACGTTCCTGTCGGCGCTGAACATGCCCGGTTGCTCGATCTCGCTGCTGCGGCTGAACGACGAACGCGTGGCCCTGCTCGACGCGCCGACGCACGCGCGCGCATGGCCCGGCGGCGGCGCCGTCAACGCGCAGATCCGGGTGGCCGCGGCTGCCGCGCCCGACCAGCCGCTGCCGCAGCTCGATGCGGCCGGCCACGCGTGGGCGGCGCGGCTGCAGCCGGCGCTGCACGCGATCGCGCAAGCGTTGATCGACAACGAAGCCACGCTGACGGAACTCGACACGGCCGCCGGCGACGGCGATCTCGGCGCGAGCATGCATCGCGCCGCGCAGGCGATCCTCGCGTTGCCGGAAGCCGCATACGGCACGCCGGCCGGCACGCTCGCGGCGCTGGGCACCGCGTTGCGCCGCGCGATTGCGGGCAGCTCGGGGCCGTTCTATGCGACCGCGCTGCTGCGCGCGTCGCGGCGGCTCGCCGATGCCGCGGATACCGCCGCACCGTCGGCACGCGACTGGGCTGCGGCATTGCGCAGCGCGGTGGATGCGATCTCCGAACTGGGCGGCGCACGTGCCGGCGATCGGACGATGCTCGATGCGCTGGTGCCGGCCGCCGACGCGTTCGATCGCGCGCTCGATCATGATCGCGACCCAGCTGGCGCATTGGCGCAAGCCATCGAGGCGGCGGAACACGGCGCGCAACGAACGGCCGGCATGACGCCGCGCGCGGGGCGTGCGAGCTATCTCGGCGAACGCGCGATCGGCACGCCGGATGGCGGCGCGGTGGCGGTCGCATGCTGGCTGCGCGCGTTGTTGCCGCACGTGCGCTAAACAGCGGTCGAGGGCTGCGCGAGCCAACGCGCGCACGCCCTCATGCGAGATATACACACGAGCCGCTTGTATTTCGACTCGATGCCGTGCACCGTGCCGATCGTGTCGTGCCAGCGCGCCGATACCTCGGTCCGTCCCATCTCGATGTCTCCGTCGTTGCTTCCAGATGGTCGCTCAGAAAGAGTGCAATCGTGTGCGGAACCAGGAGGTGCGGCGCGCGTGGCGCGATCCGGTCGGTCGGCGTGGCCGTTGCGCGGTCATCCAGGTTCGCATCGGGCTTACAACGTCCCTACAACCCTGAGCCGACAGCCAACCCGCCACGTACGATCGCAACGTTCGAGCCGGATTGCAGGCGATGCATAAGAATCCGCCGCACGCTTGCAATCTGACAACTTGACCATGCCCGGATCGACCGCCTAAATTGCTCGTTGCAGATCGGCGCCCCGGCGTGCGGCATGACATGCGGATGACACAAACGATAGTTTGCTATCGAATGTTTTTGCCCCTATCATCTCGCCCATGACCAACCTGCACGACCTCCGCCTCGCCGTCAGCAGCCTGCTGGTGCTCACCGCGCGCAAATGGCGCCGCACGAGCGACACCGTGTTGACGGCGTACAACGTGTCCGAAGCGTGCGCGACGCCGTTGCTGATTGCCGGCCGCCTCGGCGAAGGCGTGCGCCAGGGCACGCTCGCCGAACATGTCGGTATCGAGGGGCCGTCGCTCGTGCGCCTGCTCGACCAGCTGTGCGCGGCCGGCCTCGCTCGCCGCGACGAGGATCCGCACGACCGCCGCGCGAAGACGATCTCGCTGACGGCTGCCGGCCGCGCGGTCACCGCGAAGATGGAGGAAGACCTGCGCATGCTGCGCGCCCAGGTGCTCAAGGGTGTCACGCGTGCCGATCTCGAAGCGACGCTGCGCGTGCTGAATGCGTTCAACGCGGCCGATGCGCAGCATCCGGCATCGCGTCCGTCTCACCCCGCCGATTCCGCGTCATGACCTATCCGAGCCTTCGCGACTGGCTGTTCTCGGGCAAGACGTTCGCCGCGTCGATGCTGGCGTTGTACCTCGGCCTGTATTTCCAGCTGCCGCGCCCTTACTGGGCAATGGCGAGCGTCTACATCGTGTCGAACCCGTTCGTCGGCGCCACGCGCTCGAAGGCGCTGTATCGCGCGCTCGGCACCGCGCTCGGCGCGGCCGCCGCGATCCTGTTCGTGCCGCCGTTCGTCGAGACGCCGTTCCTGTTCAGCATCATCGTCGCGACGTGGTGCGGCACGCTGCTCTACCTCGCGATCTCCGACCGCACTGCGCGCAGCTACGTGTTCATGCTCGCCGGCTATACGATGCCGCTGGTCGCGCTGCCGACAGTGACCGATCCGTCGACGATCTTCGACGTCGCGATCGCGCGGACCGAGGAAATCGTGCTCGGCATCGTGTGCGCGAGCGTGGTCGGCAGCGCCGTGTTCCCGAACCGGCTCGCGCCCACGCTGATCGAGCGCACCGACGCATGGTTCAAGGACGCCGCGTTCTACGGCCGCGAGACGCTGTCGGGGCACATCGCGGGCAAGGCGCTGTCGGCATGCAGGCAACGCCTCGCCGCGACCATCACCGGCCTCGAATTCCTCTTGAGCCAGCTGAGCTACGACCATGCGCACCCGCGCGTGCTCGCTCGTGCGCAAGCGCTCGCGGGCCGCATGCAGCTGTTCCTGCCGCTGATGTCCTCGCTCGCCGATCCGCTGATCGCGCTGATGCGCGACCTGCACGTGCGACCACCGGCACTCGACGCGCTGCTCGCCGACGCGGCAAAGTGGTTCGACGCGCCGTTGCCGGCCGTGAAGGTCGGCACCGACGGCGATGTGGCCCACGATCCGGTCGCGGACAATCTGCGCGAGCGCATCGCGTCGCTGCAGCCGTCCGACAGCGCGCTCGCGAGCTGGGACGGTGCGCTGCTGTCGAACGCGCTGTGGCGGCTGCATCAGGTCATCGACATCTGGCAGGACTGCCGCTCGCTGCGCGCGCTGATCGCGAATGAGTCGGGTGTCTGGCAGCCGCGTTACCGACACTGGCGGCTCGGCGGCACCGAGCGCTTCTTCGATCGCGGGATGATGCTGTTCTCGACGCTCACCGTCGTGCTCGCGATCGTGTTCGCATGCTCGCTTTGGATCTCGTCAGGCTGGCACGACGGTGCCGCGGCCGTCACGCTCGTGGCCGTGTCGTGCAGCTTCTTCGCCGCGCTAGACGAACCTGCGCCGCTGGTGTTCAAGTTCTTTCTGTCGACGGCCGCGAGCGTCGTGTTCGCCGGGTTGTACCTGTTCGTCGTGCTGCCGCACGTGCACGACTTCCCGATGCTCGTGCTGATGTTCGCGGGGCCGTTCATCCTGATCGGCACGCTGCTGCCGCGCCCGCAGTTCAACATGGTGACGATGCTCGTCGCGGTGAACACCGCCACCTTCATCAGCATCCAGAGCGCGTACGATGCCGATTTCTTCGTGTTCCTGAACAGCAACCTCGCGGGCGTCGCCGGGCTGCTGTTCGCGTACGTGTGGACGCGCGCGACGCGTCCGTTCGGCGCGGAGCTCGCGGTGCGGCGCCTGCTGCGTTCGGGCTGGGAAGACGTCGCGCGCTCCGCGTCGACGCAGCCGCTCGACGACCAGCGCAACCACGCATCGCGCATGCTCGATCGCGTCACACAGCTGCTGCCGCGCCTCGGTGCGTCGGACGACCACCGCCATCCGTCGATCGAGAGCTTCCGCGACCTGCGCATCGCGCTGAACGCGCTCGACCTGCGCCGCTCGCGCCGAAAGCTGACAGGCGACGTGCCCGAGGCGATCGACCGCGTGCTGGCCGGCGTCACCGATCACTACGCGCGCTGCGCGGCGGCGAATGCGCGACAGCCTGCACCGCCGGCGCTGCTCGCCTTGATCGACGACGCGCTGCAGCGCGTGGCCGGCCGCAACCTGCCCGGCTCGTCGGCCGCATCGGCGGGCGACGGCACGACGCACGACGCTCCCGCAACGGCGCCCACGCCCGCGACACACCGCCGGCTGCGCGATACGCTGCACGCGCTCGTCGGCCTGCGCCTGTCGCTGTACCCGGCCGCGTCCGCGCAGCCGCCGCATGCCGCACCGGACGGAGCGCGCGCATGATCCCGCTTTCCAACCTGTCTTTCCGACCGCGACCATGATCGGCGAAATCGACATCTTCGGCGTATTCGTGCCGGCTCCGCTCGTGCTGATGCTGATTGCCTATCTGATCAACATCGTCGTGCGCGCGCTGCTCGAACGCGTCGGCTTTTACCGCCTCGTCTGGCACCGTTCGATCTTCGACCTCGGCATCTACGTGTTCGTGCTTGCCGCGGTCGTCATCGTGTCTCACCATCTCGTGGCTAGCTAACCATGAAAAAAACCTGGCTCTCGGCAGGGCAGATCCTGCTCACCCTGATCGTCGTCGTCGTGGCCGCCCTCGTACTGTGGCGGATCATCAACTACTACATGTTCTCGCCGTGGACACGCGATGGCCACGTGCGTGCCGACGTGATCCAGGTCGCGCCCGACGTGTCGGGGCTCATCACCGCGGTGCAGGTCGCCGACAACCAGGAGGTGAAGCGCGGCCAGGTGCTGTTCGTGATCGACCAGGCCCGCTACACGCTCGCGGAGCGGCTGGCCGAAGCGACGCTCGCGCAACGCCGTGCGACGCTCGCTCAGGCAAAGCGCGAATATGCGCGCAACCTGCAGCTCGGCAACCTGGTCGCCAGCGAGCAGGTCGAGGAAAGCCGCACGCGCGTCGAGCAGGGCGAAGCCGCCGCCGCCGATGCACAGGTGTCGCTCGACACCGCGAAGCTCAATCTGCAGCGCACGACGATCGTGAGCCCCGTCGACGGCTACCTGAACGACCGCGCGCCGCGCGTCGGCGAATACGTGCCGGCCGGCCGCGCGGTGCTGTCTGTTGTCGACCGCAACTCGTTCCGCGTTGACGGCTACTTCGAGGAAACCAAGCTGCGCGGCATCCGAATCGGCCAGCCGGTCGACATTGTCGTGATGGGCGAGCCGCATCCGCTGCGTGGCCATGTACAGAGCATCGTCGCCGCGATCGAGGATCGCGACCGCACGCAAGGCGCGAACCTGCTGCCGAACGTGAACCCCGCATTCAGCTGGGTGCGGCTCGCGCAGCGCGTGCCGGTGCGCGTCGTGCTCGACGAGGTGCCAGACGACTTCCGGATGATCGCCGGTCGCACCGCGACCGTCGCGGTGCGCACCCACACGCGCCGCGACGACAATGCGAAGCCGGCTGCCGGCGCCTCCGCGGCAGCCGTGCCGCCTGCGGCATCCGCACACGCGGCCGTCAGCGCGACGGGAGCATCGCAATGAAGCGGCACGGCTTGCGCCTCGCGGCGGCACTCGCGCCGCTCGCGCTCGCACTCGGCGCGTGCAAATCCGTCGGCCCCGACTATAAACTGCCGCAGCAGGCATACGTGAATGCGCCGCTCGCGAACCACGCGCTCGACGACGCGAACGGCACGCTCGTGTCGCGCGATGCGGTGCCCGGCAACTGGTGGCAGCTGTACGACGATCCCGTGCTCGATGAACTCGTGCGCAGTGCGCTGAAATCGAACACCGACCTGCGCGTCGCCGCGGCCAACCTCGCGCGTTCGCGCGCAGCGCTGGAAGTCGCGAACGAGCAAGGCGGCTTCTCCGGCAGCGCGGAAGCAGCCGTGCAGCGTGCGCAGGAATCGGCCGAGCAATATCTGCTCGAAAACAAGCTGCCGGTCGTGAACGAAGGCGCGGTCGGCATCAGCGTGTCATACGAGCTCGATCTGTTCGGCAAGCTGCGGCGCGGCGTCGAGGCCGCGCGCGCGGACAGCGAAGCCGTGCAAGCGGCCGCCGACCTCGCGCGCATCACCGTCGTCGCGGACGTCGTGCGTGCGTACGTCGAATCGTGCTCCGCCGGCGACGAACTCGCGATCGCGAAGCAGTCGCTCGCGTTGCAGCAGCAGCGCGTGAAGCTGTCGCAGCGCCTGCGCGATGCGGGACGCGGCAACCAGACCGACGTCACGCGCGGCGTCACGCAGCTGCGCACGCTCGCGGCCGACATCCCGCGCTTCGAAGGGCGCCGCAAGATCGCGCAATACCAGCTCGCCGCGCTGCTCGCGCGTTCGCCCGCCGACCTGCCGAAGGCGGTCGCCGAATGCGAGCGCCTGCCGAAGCTGCGCCAGCCGATTCCGATCGGTGACGGTGCCGCGTTGCTGCGCCGCCGTCCCGACGTTCGCGAAGCCGAGCGTCAGCTCGCCGCCTCGACCGCGCGGATCGGCGTCGCGACCGCCGCGCTGTATCCGTCGATCAGCATCGGCGCGTCCGCCGGTTCGGTCGGCGTCGCCGCCGACCTGTTCTCTTCCACCACGAATCGCTGGTCGTTCGGACCGCTGATCAGCTGGTCGTTCCCGGTCAACGGCCAGCGCGCGCGCGTGCGCGAAGCGGAAGCGGCGACCGGCGGCGCGCTCGCGCACTTCGACGGTGTCGTGCTGAACGCGCTGCGCGAAACGCAGTCGAGCCTCGCGGCCTATGCGGCCGACGTGCAACGCACCGATGCGCTGCGCACGGCCTACGAATCGGCGCGCAGTTCCGCTGACGAAACGCACCGGCTGTATACCGCCGGCCGCGAGTCGTTCATTTCGGATCTCGATGCGACGCGCACGCTGACGAGCGTGCGTGCGCAGGTCGCCGCAGCCGAAGGCCAGGTCGCCGCCGACCAGGTGAAGTTGTTCCTCGCGCTCGGCGGCGGATGGGAAGGCAATGGAACGGCCGCTGCGGCGCAGCAGACCTCGGCGGCGGGCGCGCCGGCTGCCGCGTCGGCCGCTGTAAAGTGAGCGCGCGCGGGGCGGCACGGCGTACACGAAATGCCTGTTGTCGCGCAGCATCGTGCGCGGTTTCGCATGTCCAGTATGCCGATGCCGGCGTCGCGCTTCACCTGCATTGCCGGTAAACTCGTCCGCGGTTTCCGCCATTCGCTCGCCGCCCGCCGGGCGGCCCTTTCCCGGAGAGTCATCATGCGCACCAGCGCCCGCAATCAATTCGCCGGCCAGATCAGCGCCGTCAAGCCCGGTGCCGTCAACGACGAAATCACGCTGCGTACCGAGGACGGCCTCGACATCGTCGCCGTGATCACGCACGGAAGCGTAGCATCGCTCGGTCTCGCGGCCGGCGCGAAGGCCTTCGCGCTCGTCAAGGCATCGTCGGTGATCGTGATGGTCGACGTCGACAGCAGCAAGGTGTCGGCGCGAAACTGTGTCGCGGGCACCGTGTCGTCGATCGCGAAGGGCGCGGTCAATTCGGAAGTCGTGATCAAGGCCGCAGGTGGTGCGGAGATCGTCGCGATCGTCACCAACGACAGCATCGATCGTCTCGGCCTCGCAAGCGGCAAGGCCGCGTCCGCGCTCTTCAAGGCGTCGAGCGTGATCGTCGGGGTCGAGTGATCGCCCGGTCGATCGTGCAACGACGTCCCGCCATTCGCCGCGCCCGGGGGGCGCGCAACGCGCGGCCGGCGTGCAGGCGCATACGATGACGTCTGCGCTCGAGCATGCGCATCGGCGCATATTGCAAGCGCTGCTGTCCGGCGCGGCCGACGCCGATTCCCCGGATGCAAGTCTGTTCGGTGAGCTCATTGCGGCACGTGCATGCCGCAATGAGCTCGCGCTGCTCGGCCTGTCTCCCGCCCGGTTGAGCGGCCTGCTTGAGCGCCAGTTTCCGCACCTGAATTCCACCGATGCGGCCGCGTTCGTGCCGGTGCTCACCATCGCACCGCTGCCGGCCGTGCACGCGCGGTTCGTCGCGACGCTGCACGCGCTGCTGATGCGGGATGCGCATCCCGCCGCCGCGCACGACGATGCCGACTGCGTCGCTGCAATCGTCGCGCATGCGTGCCTGCGCCCCGATCACCTGTGGCGCGATCTTGGTCTCGACGGACGCGACGCGGTCACCGCGATGCTCGATCGCTATTTCCCCGCGCTTGCCGCACGCAATGTCGCGCAGCTGCGCTGGAAGAAATTCCTCGCCCAGGAAGTGGCCGCATTGCTTGGCCTCCAGCCCGGGGCCGCGCCCGGATGCCCGGGCTGCGAGGATTTCGAATTCTGCTTTCCCCCGGGACGATAATCGCGACCGCGGCCTGCGCGGCTTGCCGGTGCGCATCGTTTGACCGATGATGCGCGCCATCCGTCCGCGCGTTTTCCCACGGGTTCGTTCGACCGCAACGCTCATTGGAGAAACAGCCTTGACCGACTTTGCGAGTCCCAATCTGCCGTCGCGCGATTTCGAAGCCACGTCGCTGTTCTACGCGAAGCTCGGGTTCGTCGAAACCTGGCGCGACGATGGCTGGATGATCCTCAGACGCGGCGATCTGCTGCTGGAGTTCTTCCCGCATCCCGGTCTCGATCCGGCCATGAGCTGGTTCAGTTGCTGTTTCCGGCTCGCTGAGGTCGGTGCGTTTTTCGACGAGGTACTCGCCGCCGGCATTCCGGAGCAGACGACCGGCTGGCCACGCGCGCATCGACCGAAGCGCGAAGCATGGGGCGGTACCGTCGGCGCGTTGATCGACCCGGACGGCTCGTTGATCCGATTGATTCAGACGGAAGACTGAGTCGCGACCGGCCGGCCGCATCGAGCAACGCCGACGCGGCGCCGCGGGCACCCAATAACGTCCCCATAAACTGGTACCTTTGCGATGCGCATTGCACGCAGCGCGCGTCATTCTCCTTTGCCGCGCAAATCAGTGCCGATGGCGGTGGTGAATGTCCGGGAAATGCGCGTGACTGTGCGTGATCGGCAGGTGCACGTGCGGATGCGTGTGCGGTGCATCGCCATCGTACGGAAAATCGTGCGTGTGCTGATGATGTTCGTCGTGCCGATGCCTGTGCGTATGCTCGAGTCGTTCATGCGCGTGCTCGTGTTCGTGCCGTTCACGCACGTGCAGCCAGATGCCGAGCGCCATCAGCGCGGCCGCGATCCAGAACGTGACGGACGGCAGAGCCGGCCAGATCACCAACGACAGCACGACGCCGAACAGCGGCGCCACCGAAAAATACGCACCCGTGCGCGCGCTGCCGAGATGGCGCAGCGCCACGACGAACAACACGAGACTGATCCCGTAGCCGCCGAGGCCGGTCAGCATCGCGGCGGCCGCGGCCGGAATGGCGGGCAGCGCCGCGCCGGTCGCGAGCGCGATACCGATGTTCACGGGGCCGGCGACCAGGCCTTTCGCGCACGCGATGACCATCGCATCGTTCGCGGCGACCTTGCGGGTCAGGTTGTTGTCGATCGCCCAGCACAGGCATGCGCCGGCAATCAGCAACGCGCCAATCGGCACGCCCGCGCGCCCCGGGCCCCACGACAGCAGCGTGCCGCCGGCGACGATCGCTACCATGCCGAGAAACACCTGAAGATCCACGTTCTCGCGAAACACGACCCACGCGATGACCGCCGTCAGCACGCCTTCGAGATTGAGCAACAACGCACTCGTCGCAGCCGGTGTGCTCGACAGCCCGAGCATCAGCAGCGCCGGGCCCGCGACGCCGCCGGCCGCGATCGCGCCGGCGAGCCACGGCAGATCCGAGCGTTGCAGCGGCGCGGCGTTCTCGGCCGGCGCGCGGCGGCGGTGCAACCCGCGCAGCAGGATCCCGACGCCGAGACCGATCCCGCTGCCGAGATAGAACAGGCCGGCGACCATGAACGGCGACATCGCGCCGATCAGTGCCTTGGCTAGCGGCGTCGCGGCGCCGAACAGCGCGGCGGCGGTGAGTGCGACGAGGATCGCGGAATGTCTCGGGTTCATGATGCGGTCTTTGCGTGGAGCGTTGTGCGTATGGAATCGGCAAGCTTCGTGTGATGCAGTGGCGCGTACGGTTCGCCAGGTGCCATTCAATTTCGGGGAATGTCGGGCGAGTTGCGCTGGCTTTGATGTATCTGTCGCGTCATGCGTTGCCGGTAACGTGTCGGCCCGACGATTCGCGCTGGGGAGATTATCGCGCGTGTGTCACGGGTCGCCAACTGACGGACGGGCGACCGTGCGGTGCGTCCGGACATCACCCCGTGGTCTGTCGAATACGGCCGCACTTCACGTTTGACAGCGGCTCACGTGTGGGAAATTCGCGTAGGGGCGAATCCGGTTTTCACCTGGAATCCATTTACATTAGGAAAACGAATTATTGTGATGAAACACGAGTGGATGGGCGTGGGTCACCAACACGATGACACACGCGTCGGCCGTCTACGCAACGTTCGCCGGGTTGCGGCGCCACCGCGTATTCATCATGCACACCACCCCTGATCGATATCCCGTCGCCTCGCCATGCTTGCCATGTGTGACAGATAGCTTGCGCACACGGCGTCCGCTGACACGCTTTCGTCGTCGGGTCACTTGGCAGTTCGATGAGGATTGGTTGAGGCTGACTGGCTGTGCCGCCAGCGGCGGCAGTCCCGACCTGCCCCAGAGGACAGGTCGGTCTGTCATGTGATGCGCTGCATGCGCGGCGCAGGCAGGCCGTCACCGCGCGGTCGCGCGGCGACACATCGCGCGTTACTCGCTCGCGGCCGTTTGCTGCTCGGGCTGCGGTGCTGCGTCTTCCGGTGCTTCCGCGGTCGCCTGCTGCGGCGCGGCGGCGGCCTGCGCTTCCACCTTCGGCTGCTGCGGTGCGCCCTTCGCCGCTTGCGCGCCACCCTTGTTGCCCGGACGGCGCGACTTCAGCCGGCGCGCACGCGCCGCGTCGTCGTGCGTCACGCGCCCCGCTTCGTTACCTTGCAGATCGACCCGCACCGCGTCTTCGACGAGACACGACCAGTAACGATTGCCGCGGCACCACGTGGACATCGCCTCGCGCAGCTCGGCCTCGCTCAGGCCGACGGCTTGCGCCTCGCGAGCGAGGTCGTCCCAGATACCGACCTTCAGCGGCACCTTCGGAGCCGGATTCTTCGGGAACGCGCGCGGGAACCGGCGCTGCAGTTTGCCGATCGCAACGATGACCGGATCGACCGGCGTCGCCGGCTTCGCCGAAGCGGGCTTCGCGCCGGACGACGCTTTCGCCCCGGCACCCGATTTGGCCCCCCGAGCTGGCCGGTCGCCGGATTTCGGCTTCGCGCCTGCGTCCGGTTGCGTAGCCGGTCGCTTCGCGTTGCGCTCCTGCTTGGCCTTTGCTGCGAGCTGCGCCCGCAATTCGGCAAGTTGTTCAAAACCCATAAATTCAATCCACCAGGAATATAAGGTGTGGTTCGTGCAGCCATTCCGCACATCGGCGTTCGCCGCATCGCCTGCGGCGCGTCTGCCACCGACGCGGATCATTGCGGGGCCGCATCGCCACCACCACTGTTTCAGGCACCCGGCCACGATGCCGGACAAAGGCAGGAGTGGAAGTATACCGGTACCCGCGGCCGCCGGTTGACTCACCGGTTCGCATTTGACGGATCCGGGGGAACGAGAATGCGTCCGCGCGGTCGTGTTGCGCATTATGGCGGCGTTTTCTCGGTAGATCGACACTCGCGTTACGTAGTGTCGTTTCCGGTACTCTCGGCTTCAGTGCGCCGGTCACGCGACGCATCGGTTACTCCACAGTCCGAAATTGCGAGCGATGGTACGGATAGCGAAGACGCCAAATTCTGCCGACTCGCATCGTCCGGAAGACCGGGCTTTCGCATACGATCCGTGCGGCGTGGCGAGTGTGCATCGATCTCTGCCGCCACGCTATTAGTTGCGCCCGCATCGATCGTCGAGCGTACGACGGCATCGGAAAGTGAGCAGTATGGGTTGGCTCGACAGTTGCCATGCGTATGGCGCTTCACGCGATCTCGTGAAAAGCCTGTGGCCCGAATACCATCAGCCGCCAGTGTCGACAAAGGCCAACTAGGGCATCGACATTCCATGGTGCCGCTGCCGCAAACGAGGATGCAATTCGCACGAGCGGTGTCTCGCGAAAATTGCGCGTCGCCGGCATTCGCTGCAATCGGGCAATGCACGACAGGCGTCGCGCTCCAGTCGTTGCGCGCGGCCGCGGCTCCGCTTCGGCTGGCTTGATCGCCGGCAATCAGAACACGCCGAGTGCAAGGCCCGCAGCGAGCCCCGCGCCGACCTCCGCGCAGCGCGCGAGATCCTCGCTGCCAATCGTCTTCGGCGCGAGGATCCGCTCCGGCGTTTGCGCATGGGTGCAAACGATCAGGCCCGGCATCACATTCCTGAGCCGCCATCCGGTCGCGATCCGGTCGATCTGACGCAGCGCGTTCTGACCGTCGCTGCCAGCACAGATCATCGCCGCATAGGGGCGGCCGTTCACGCGATCGAGCGCAGGGTAGTAACAGCGATCGAAGAAGTCCTTCATCAGCCCGGACATCGCGGCGAGATTTTCCGGCGTAGCGAACAGATAAGCGTCGGCGGCGAGTACGTCGTCCGCGCTGGTCGCATCCGCACGCTGCAATCTGACGTCGACGCCGGATTGCTCGCGCGCGGCATCCGCAGCCGCTTCGGCCATCTGCTGCGTGCCTCCGGTCATCGTGTGATAGACGATCAACAGCGTCTTCATCGGTTTTCGCTCACATTCGGTTTCATTTGCGCCTGCCGCACGCGCCGGTACGGCTCAATCCGGCTACGTCGACGTCCGTATCAGTGCCTGCGTCCGCTGGTTGTCGAATGGCGCTTTCCTCGACGCAGAGGATGAGGCTCGCCTTGCGTATATCGACGCAATTGTTCCGCTTCGCGCTTCGCACGACGCGCGGTCAATCCCGCCCGGTACCTTACACACCGGCGTGGTCTGCGCGCGAGTAGTACGCAAGAAACATGTCGGCAGCCGTTTCCGCGACCTTCTGTTGTTCCTGCGCGCCGAGCGGCGGCTGGCCCATCGTCACTTGCGGCCAGAACGCGAACGCTTTCACGATCCCGTGCAGTTGATGCGCGGCGAAAACGGCATCGGTCACCGACAACCGGCCAGCCGCCGCGGCTGCACGAATCCAGACCGTCACGTCTTCTTCGCGCTCGCCCATGCGTTCGACCATGTCGCGCGCGCGTTCCGGCGAATGGATAGCCGCACCGATCGCGACGCGGGCAAGTGCAAGAAATGCTTCGTCATTCAGCAACCGCAACTTGCGGCCCAGCAGCGCGAGCAGTTGATCGCGCAGTGGGACGTCGGCGCAGTAGGCCGGCGCGCCGGCGCTCAGCGTCGCGTCCCACAGCTGATGCAGGATCGCCGCGAACAATGCTTCCTTGCCCGGGAAATGGTTGTAGACGGTGCGCTTCGACACGTCCGCGCGCGCTGCGATGCGATCCATGCTGGTCCCGTCATAGCCAGCCGCAAGGAATTCCTCGATCGCCGCGGCGAGTATTGCCGCACGCTTTCGGTCGGTCAGCCGTTGAGGAGAAATGCTCGTATTCATTCAAAAAATTTTACACCCCTGAGTTTACTTTTCCCAGGGATAAACTACACTGCTCGGTGTACTTTATTTTCCGGACGAATCGACATGGCTTCGCCTCTCGTATTTCTTCATCGCGTACTGGGTTTCGCCGCCGCCAGGCGTGGCCGCACACTGTCCGGCGAGTCGCCGCAGCACAACGGCGAACGCTTCAGCAACGTTGCACCGGCACCGGCCGAAGGCTTCGGCAAAACACTTGGCATCGCATGGAACATGCTGATCAACAAGCCACGCAACACGGTTCCGACAGGCGCATTGCCCATCGATTCACTGACTCGAGAACAACTCGGCGCGGCCCCCGACCGCAGCCTGTATCGGCTAGGGCATTCAACACTGCTGTTGAAACTGCGCGGCGAATTCTGGTTGACCGATCCTGTATTTGCCGAACGCGCATCGCCGTTCCGGCGCATCGGCCCCAAGCGCTTTCATGCGCCGCCGATCGCGCTCGTGGACCTCCCGCCGTTGCGTGGCGTGCTCCTGTCGCATGATCACTACGATCACCTCGACCGTGAAACGGTGCTCGCACTTGCAGCCACCACTGGCGTGTTCGTTACGACGTTGGGCGTCGGCGACCGGCTGATCGAATGGGGTATCGACGCGAAAAAGGTACGCCAGATCGACTGGTGGCAAAGTGTCGACGTCGATGGTCTGACGCTGACCGCGACACCGGCACAGCACTTCTCCGGACGCAGCCTGTTTGACGGCAACAGCACGCTGTGGGCGTCTTGGGTCATCGTCGACGACGATTTGCGGGTGTTCTTCAGCGGCGACACCGGCTACTTCGACGGTTTCCGGACTATCGGCGAACGGCTTGGGCCCTTCGACGTGACGCTGCTCGAGACCGGGGCATACGACCCACAATGGCCCTACGTGCACATGCAACCGGAAGAAACCGTGCAAGCGCACATCGACCTGCGCGGTCGCACGCTGATGCCGATTCACAACGGCACGTTCGATCTCGCGATGCACCGTTGGCAAGAGCCGTTTGAGCGCGTCACCGCGTTGGCCATGGTACGCGGGGTCGAGTTGTCGACACCCAGGATGGGCGAGCGACTCGATCTGAATGCGCCGCATCGCGGCGAACGTTGGTGGCGAACGGTCGATGAGCCAGCAAAGACTCTAGCAACGAAGACGCGCTGGTGGCAGCAGCTGTGCGTATGGCAGGCGACGAAGTAGGTTCGCTGGCCGCGGCGGTTTCTGGACGAGAACGCCGCGGCGGTGAATTTTCCTGGTGATATACGGCTTGGCAACGGACTCTTTGGTCGATCGTCGGCGACGATGATCAATCGCCCCGACAGCAGATACCCGGCGAAGGCCGAGATATACACGGTGGAACCAATTGTGGCGATGCGCTTCACCTTCTTGACGCAAAGTCTGCAAATTCCCGCTCCATCTCCACAGTGATAGATACAGGCCAAGCCCATCGGAATCTGCCTTCCGAGGCCGTCTGTAGAATCCGTCTTAGCTCAGCGCCGCCGTTGGGACGAGGCGCCCGCTTCGGTTTCTCCCGTCACGTACAGGTTTGCAATCCGGCGCCGACGGCGCCGCGCGTTGTCACGTGACAACTAGCGATGACGAACTCATTACACCTATTGAATCCCCTGCTGGCCTGTTCCGCGCGATGTCTTAATTCCCCGCAGATCGATCGAACTGCGCGTCCATACGCGAAACGTATCATTTATCACAAAACACGTTTCAATTGATACGTCATTGCTTCAGCCGTCATTATCTAGACCCAATAGCGCGCCCCGGATTCATGCGCCCCCATTTCAACCGCCGTCGATGCTCATTTTGCGTGAAACAACATGAAGAAAGTAGCGCAACCCATTGCTAGGCAAGGGTTTCCGCACAGACACCCATTTAGAAGAATTGTTTCACGCCCTGCTGATTTCCGCCATTTCCCCTCGGCGACGCGCAGGAATTCGCGCCCCAAAAGCGCATCAAGAATGTGAGACGCCGCCGATGCTCTCGATCGTCCGATCGACGGCCCACACAATAAGACTCTGCCGTACCCCTCCCCTGTCTCATCGTCGTCACCTGTAGATGCAGGTCAGCCCATTTATTAGGGCCATATCACTCGCTGGAATTAGTGTTCCATCGGACGCTGAGAGCATGCCCGCTCGGGCGTGTCTAGAGATGACATCAATTTGCTCGGCCAACATAGATCACTCACTTATCCCCGGCTAGCCAATCACCTCCTCGCACTTTGTCACTGACGATGCCGCGTCGATGTCGGGCGATCCTTTCGGCGCCCATCCGCAACGGTTGTCACGTGACAACAACCCGATCGCTTTCGCGTCAGTGACCTGGTCCAATCGAACACGACCAACCCATATATCCCATGAACTTCTTCACGCCCGCGACTTCTACAGTGGGTGCGCCGAGGCTGACGATATGTGTCCAGAAGCAACGCCTTGCCGGGTTGTCACGTAACAACACGCAGCAGTCGCCAGCACCAGCACCAGCACCAGCACCAGCACCAGCACCAGCACCAGCACCAGCACCAGCCGTCATATCTGAACACAGACCGCCGTAATGAGGAGCGAGGAAAAAAGCACCGGAATTATCGGCGCGCGTCGCATCGGCATGCCTGCCGTCGAGCACCATTTGAGATCCGGGCCAGCCAAATTCGACTTGTCACGTGACAACTTTGCATCCCGACGCCGCCGAGGGCCACAAGCTGAATGCCAAACTACGGCAGAATTCTCACCGGTCGCGAGACACATTCGGGAATCGGCACTGTGACCTCTTTTCGCTACCAGCACTGAAGTCCTCAGTACTTCATCAGCACCTTCCGTCTCGAATGCAATGCCATCTATTTTTATTTTTCACCCACTTTCAAATCACAAATACTTGCTTGCCATTTGACGTACTTGTCACGTGACAACAACATCTATAAGAAAATTTCCCTTTTCATATAGCACTTTCTGGACTTTCCAACAATAAATGCATATATTACGAAAAACTCCTAGGAGGGAATTTAATGGCTTTCAAGATCGCCGTCAGTAATCAAAAAGGTGGTACTGGAAAGACCACCATCTCCGTCAATATCGCTGCTGCCTTCGAGGCAGGTGGCAACAAGGTCGCCTTGATCGATGCCGACCCTCAAGGCACATCAGTGAGATGGGTGACGAGCGGTGAAAATACGCTCCCGATGACGGTTCTGTCGTTGGCCCCCGCCGGCCGGGGCATCGGCGGCGAGATCAAGAAGCAGGATGCGAATTTCGATGTGATCGTCGTCGACTGCCCGGGCAACCTCGAAGACCCACGCATCGCGTCCGTGCTCGAGGTCGCCGATTTCTGCCTCGTGCCGCTGTCTCCGTCGCCGGCCGACCTGTATAGCACCGTCGCGATGATTCGCATGATCGAATCGATGCGTGCCGTTCGTAACCCGAATTTGTCTTCCGCATTGATGCTGAATAGCGTCAATGGAAAAACTAAAATGCGAGAAGAAATTCTAAAAATTCTAAGGGCTGAAGAAATAGGGGAGCATCTGCTCGACAGCCAGATCGCGCAGCGCGAGGTCTACCGGCAGACGTTCGCCCTCGGCACCACAATCCATCATCACAATCGATACCTGAAGGGGCTGAAGGAAGCCCGCGCGGAAATCGAGAGACTGGTCACCGAAATGGCCCAATACATCGCGTCGACGCGCGCTACCGGAGCCGCTCATGGCTAAGGACACATCGAAAGAGAAGAAGCCGACCGGCAACCTGCATCTCGCAGCCGGCTTGCTGCGTGGGCTCGCACAGGAAAACGCGGCGCTGGAAACGCGCCTGCCGGAGCCGACGCCCGCGTCGAATCCCGCCGCCGAAGCCGCCCCCTCCGTCGCCCCGACCGCCGCCTCCGACGCGCTCGACCTGGGCGCGCCGCAGAAGGTAGCGGTCAAGGACTGCATCCCGAACCCGTTCAACCCGCGCGTGTTCTATTCCGAGTCGAGCCTGCACGAGCTCGCTTTGACGTTGAAGCGGGAAGGACAGATCGAGCCGATCAAGGTCACGCGTCTCCCGGAGTTTCCCGGCAAGCTCGTCGTGATCGACGGGCAACGCCGCTTGCGCGCGACGAGCATCAACGGCGACGAAACGATCAACGCGACGTTTCGCACGGACCACACACCCGAGCAGCTGTACACGATCGCGTATCGCGCCAACCACGACCACGAACGCCAGACCATCTTCGACGATGCAGTCGCATGGAAGCGTCTCCTCGACGAAAAGGTCTTCCCCGACCAGAACACGCTCGCGGAGAAGATCGGCAAGGACAAGGCATCGATCAGCAAGACACTATCGCTGAACGCACTGCCGAACACGCTGCTCGAACGGATGGCCAGCGCGAACGATGTGGTCGGGTTGCAGGCCGCGTACTTCCTGAAACTGATTTTCGAGCGCCTAGGCGAACCCGCTGCCGACCGCCTGCTCACGGCGGTGATCGACCGTAAAAAGTCGGTGCGCGACCTCGAGAATTTCCTGCGTGCACAGAGCGACGGCAACAAGAAGACGGGGCGCACGCGTTACAGCGTTCGACACGATTTCGCGCTCGAATCACGCGCGATCGGTCAGCTGAAAACCTATCCGGACGGGCGTCTGGATCTGCAACTGAAGGGAGTCGATGCGTCCCATCAGGAAGCGCTCGCCGACCGGCTAAAGACCGTGATCGATGCATACGTCGCCGAACTGGCGGTAGCCGCGCAAAAGTAAAAGAAGGCGCCCAAAAGCAAAGGCCTCGCACCTGCATGGCACCGCGCGTCGGATGAAGTCCGGTGCACGGTGCATGCCAGGCTGCGAGGCCTTGATCAGTTGGTCGCGAGGCTGCTTTTCAGCAGGAATTCCAGCAAATCGTCTGAGGTGGGTTCGCCCCAGGTGTCGAGCGCCAGCCACCGGAAGAAGCTGGTTTGCGCCAGCTTGCTCGCCTTCTTCTTCGGCGACAGCGTGAGATCCTTCGACCCGGCCACCGTTTCGTTGTAGCGCTCGATCAGCTTGGTCTGGTCGTCGATCTCCAGCTCGCGGAAATACGCGCCGGCTTCGTCGACCTTCGCGGCCAGGTACTTGTCGCGAATCTGTTCCTGCTTGCTCTGCCCGGATTCCTTTGCCGGCGCGGCCGTCTCGGTCCCCTGTCCGTCGGCCAGCGTATAGCCGTGCGTCAGCGCCTTGCGGAAATACGCGGCCACGTTGTCGACCGGCGCTGCATTCTTTTTCGTAGTCCGATTGAGCGTATAGGCGATCGCCGCCTTGATGCGCTGCACACCGTACTGCGTAATCAACCGACGCGCTTCCGAACGCGGGATGCCGAACTTGGCGACCTCGTCGACGAGTGCTTCGTTCTTGACGTCGCCTTCCTCGACCGTATCCGCGCTCTGCTTGCGCGTCACCTTGAACTGGACGGCCTCCACGCTGCGACCTGACTTGTGTTCGATCAGCTCGAGCGTGTGGTCGGAAACTTCGTTCACCTCCTGAATGCACGGCACCAGGACCTTGCTCTTGAAGAGCTTGTACTCCTTATAAGACTGCGACGCCTTGTCCTGACCGAGAATGAGATCACGGAATTTCGGCAGTGGAATTTTTGCCGTGATGCCGATCCCCTCGTAGCGCACCGTGTTTTCCCAAAGGGCAAGCGAGTGCGAGCGCCGAAACTCGCGCGCGATCCGCATATCGATGAGCGCGTAGATTTCCGGATTGAGCAGCTCGCTGCGAATCTGGTCGGAGAAGCTGTACTTCAGCACAGATTGCTCGAGCTCGGCGCCGGCGAGCAGGCCTGACGCCTTCCACACCGTCGAGCGGTCGGCGGCAAGGTAGTCCCAGTTGACGACGGTACTGATCAGCGAGTTGACCGTGTCCTTCACATACTTCGTGTTGTTGCTGTTCAACCCGCTCTCGTGCGACAGCGCGGCGATCGAGATCGAAAAGCTCGTCCGGCCGGGCTCGAACGCTTCCTGACGAAGGGCGTTCTTGATCAGCGAGCTGAACATCTTGCGCTGCTGCAGACCGATCTTTCCGGACTTCGGAGCGATATGAATTGCCTGGACCGCCTTGCGCAGCAGATCGGGGGGCTCGGGCGTCTGAAATAGCGAAACCTGCTTGTCGGAGCCTTTGATTGCGGGCTTGCGCGGCATCGTGATGTCCGGAGAAGGTGACCGTGTTGATGGCGGACTTTATACCTTTTCGAGCCATCGAGCAACGCCTTAATCTCCAGTATCACTTTCACTATCGTCGATAAAGCATTGTCTCAAAATGAAAAATTCCATTTTCACGATTTGTGCGAAAGCCCATATCCATATACCTTTCCACCAAAAACAGCTCCCAAAACCTGCTACCTGTGTTGGCTGTCGCCAGAATCCGGCACGGGACTTGCCCTACTGAAGGTACCCATTCATGGGAAATAATCCGGTGGAACTGGATGTGCGGACCCGATTCGTGGTGCCCTGCAACACGGTCTGCGATCTCCCATAAAGCGCTACCTTTAGCACGTCCCATGGATAGGTACCTATCAAGATCCGCCAGCTTGGCGTTTTATCTTCATCTGTGGCAGGCAGGCGGAAATACCTCCCATAAATGACTACCTTAAGATTTCCCCACAGATGGTGACCTATCCGCAGGCCTGATCCTGTTTATGGGACCCCAGTTCCTCAGGAACAAGCAGAATGAGATCATTCTGTCCGCGCCGCCACCCATAAACGACTACCTGGAATCCATCCCATAACCGGCAACCCAATATGAAATGCTGTGCACGGCACCGTAGACGAACAAGCAAGAGGGCACCATAAACGGGTACCTATAGATTCCCCCATAGATAGCTACCTGAGGCGTTTTTGGGCCCGATTCCCATAGCTGGCTACGCGTGCCCCATATCCACAACCCCCATTTCCCACAGCGCGGTACCCGATTCCCCAAATCCACAGACCTGAAACCCCATATTCTTCCGCCTGTGCCCCCATAAATGGGTACCGAACCCCTGTCAAACCCTTACCAGACAAGGCTGTGAGCCGTCTAAAAGTAGTTAAAGATGTAAACGTTGTTTATCAAAGATGTAAACACACGTGCGCCTGTGCAGAAAAACAACCCCCATAAACCGCTACCCAAGCGAACCAGTGAGGCTCGACAAGCACAGCAATCCTGACGCAAGGCCTGTGGATCCCTCGATATCTGCCTCATTTTGCAAGCGTTCCAGGCCTGACAAGGCTTCCAATGAAGGTGAGTACCTACTAACAAATGCTCAAACGTAGAAACTTATGGGAGGGAATTGGTGTTTTCGGGACATAGGTTCCCACCTATGGGATTGAAAAATGCAGGCAGCGGTCCGTTTTCCGTCAGGGATTACCCGCAGACGACGGCAGCCCCGCTCGACACAGAAGCACCGCGAGTTTCCGTCACGGCGGTGAAAAATCGCCGGAATTCATTCTCAGGCCGTTTTTTTTGCGTCAGCGCCGGGGCTTCCGCGGAAAAGTCTTCGGCTGTCACGTGTTGATCTGCCTGTCACTTTCCAGTCGATGGCGCGTGCACAGACGAAATTGGCTGGCTCTCGACCCGCTCATTCTTCATCGCGGTTTTCTACCTTTTGGTCAGTATCGGATTTGGTACAGCGTTCCGATCGACGCGACCAGAATCGCATCGCTGTGCCGATCGAGACGCTGACCGCGGCCGCTTGATCACGACGATCCTGGCAACTGCCTCGAACGTGAGGCTGGCGTCATCAACATGGCTCATCCTCATCGGATCCGCACTCGACTCCCGAAAATTCTCACCGCTGGAAGTTGCCCCGTCCTGTAAAAGCTCACCTACAAGGTGTCCGTCGGATTAACAAACCGTGCGCGCGACGCCTCCGCACCAGATGCGGCCGCACAATGGAAAAGCTGTGATGAATGCGCCACGCGCTGGACGTGTCGCCGTCCTTGCCGCACAAGCTCGAGACGCTTCGTGACGTCGGTACGATGCCAAGCGCCACGCATTCGCACAGGCGACCGCTCGCGTGATGCTCGTGCGCAATCGTGAACGAATGCCGATCGAAGAGTTCACCTTGCGCGGCGAAGGTCGCCTCTACCTGCAAACGTCATCTCCCACATCTGGCGACGAATAGAATCGAACAGGTAGCCATGCGTGCGACATGCGGGGGAATGCGACAGGCTCGGTGCAGAATGAATCGTGGTCGTTTATGGGAGGAACCGTCGTTCGCGCGGGAGCGAGTCACAACATGGCGCACAGGTTCGCGATTTCGTCGTCTATCCCGCTCATGGGGCGACGATCGCATTGCACGAGCAGCAGATTCCACAGGTGAAACAGTCGGCGTCGTGCGAGTGCATGCATCACCGAAATCGATCTCATCCTCATCGGCAATCTGCACCGTATCGGTGGAACGATCCGCTTCGCCACGCGGTTGCCGCGGTCGTGCATGCTGAGTGATTCCCGAGCGCGATGCGTCGTCGTGGCCCCTGCAAAACGCGGATCGGGCGGGCGCGGGACACGTGACGATACGACGTCTCCCATACGTGTATCCCCAAGAATGCACGCATGATGGCGCCACATTTTTTGCAACGCGGTTATGATGCAAAGGCCCTGACCGCGACATGAAGACCGACCAGGGGCAGGGGCGGTATCTCGATGTGCTTTCACTCCGTGATCAATCAGAAAAGAGAGTTCAGCGATGCGAATCCAGATCAAAAAACTGACGCTGGCTGCTACAGCAGCAGCGTTCCTCTTCGGCTCGGCCGCTCCGGTGTTCGCGCAGACCGACGCCAGCGCACCGGCCGCATCCGCCGCATCGGATGCGAAAGCCGCGAAGCGTGAAGCACGCAAGGCAGCTCGGGCAAAACGCAAAGCCGAACACAAGGCAGCGCGCGCGAAGAACAACGCCGAGCTGAAGAAACTCGAAGACGCTGGTTACAAGCCGGCGGCCAACGATCCGAACTATCCGCAGAATCTGCAGAACGCTGAGAAGAAGGCGGGCGAAGCCGCTGGCGCAAGCCAATAAGCGTTCCCCTCACGAGACAAACCCCGGTGCGAACCGGGGTTTGTCGTTTATGCTGCTGAAACGCGATGCGCGACCGGTCATCGTGCAGGTGTGACATCCGAGTCAATTGATTCGGTATCCTTCGTTTCTCGGTGAGATGTCTGCCATCTCGATGCGTTGAATCTTCCTGCTCTCCGTGAACGACACGCGCCATTCTGCTTGTTCAGTCTCAGAGGAATCCTACGGAATACAACAGATCGCTGGATGAATCACGAGACGAAAAACGATCATGCACGAGCAATACGGCTCCGCACAAAGGCACACGAAACCCGCACCAATTGAGACGGTGCGCGTGGCGCAACGACTGGTCGCCGACATATCGACTTGGTCAGCGCCGCGCTTCCGCCGTCGCGTTCCCAGTCGCTTTTAACCAGTCCTTGAAGGCCCGCACGGCTTCGTCTTCCGCGCGCGCAGTCGCCACGTAAGTGAAATAGCGCCACGGCGGCAGTGCCGGTTCGCTGAACGGCCGCACCAGCCGGCCTTCGGCGATGTCGTCCGCGACGAGCGCGATCGGCCCCATTGCGACACCGAGGCCGTCGAGCGCGCCCTGCAGCGTCAGATAGAAATGCTCCAGCGTGAGCGAATGCCGCGGCACCAGATTCGCGTGCCCGGCCGCCGCGAGCCACTCGGGCCACATACCGGGGTACGTCGCCGCGTGCAGCAGCGTGAAGCCGGCGAGATCAGCCGGCGTACGCAACGGCCGGCCCTCGAGCAGCTTCGGCGCGCATACGGGCAGCCGGATTTCGGACAGAAACTCCTCGGCAACATATCCGTCGATCGCTTGCGGGCCGCCGCGGACGATCAGGTCGACCTTGTCACGCAACTTCTCGATCGGCTCGTTCGACGTTGACAGCCGCACCTCGATGGCCGGATGCGCTACCTGGAACGACGACAGCTTGGGCACGAGCCAGCGCAGCGAAAACGTCGCGGGCGCGCTGACGCGCAGCACGCGCTGCTGCCCCTGGCCGAAATGCTGCGCGGTGGCGAGCGCGATCCGGTCGAACGATGCACCGACCTCGGCAAGGTATACGCGACCGGCGTCGGTCAGTTCGACGCGCCGGTTGTGCCGCTCGAACAGCGGTCGGCCAAGCCATGCCTCGAGTTGCTGAACATGCCGGCTGATCGCGCCATGCGTCACGCACAGCTCGTCGGCGGCGAGCGTGAAACTGCCGAGGCGGGCCGCGGCTTCGAAGGCGCGCAGCGAATTCAATGGAGGGAGTCGTCGGGCCATGCATCGTTTCGTGTGAAATTTACTCACACGACTGCTCAGATTTAATCGTTTGATCGGGTGATCCTAGTCCGCCAATATGGCACACGAACGGCCGATGCGGCCGAAACGGATGTCTGGATTTCTCACATGGAGTATGGAGCATGCCGAACGTGGTGGTGGTGGGCGCCCAATGGGGCGACGAAGGCAAGGGGCGCGTCGTGGACTGGCTGGCGGCGCAGGCCGATCTCGTCGCACGCTACAACGGCGGCCACAACGCGGGCCATACGCTGGTCGTCGGCAACAAGACCTACAAGCTCGCGCTGCTGCCGAGCGGGATTGTGCGTGGCAAGCGCGGCGTGATCGGCAACGGCGTGGCGCTCGATCCGGAGGCGCTGCTGGACGAGATCGGGCGGATGGCCCAACTCGGGCTGTCGGTGACGCCGGACAATCTGTCGATCGCGGAGAACGCCACGCTGGTCCTGCCGATTCACCGTGCGATCGACCAGGCGCAGGAGCGTCTGCGTCGCGAACCCATCGGCACCACGCTGCGCGGGATCGGGCCAGCTTACGAGGACAAGGTTGGGCGCCGCGGGCTGCGGGTCGCGGATCTGGCCGAGCCGGGCCGGCTTGCCGACAAGCTCGACGTGCTGGTCGATCACCACAATGCATGGTTCCGCGGCCTGGGGCTCGAGCCGTGCTCGCGCGACGCGATGCTGGCAACGCTGGTCGACATCGCGCCGAAGATCCTCCCGTTCGCGCGTCCCGTGTGGGCCGACCTCAACGACGCGAACGACCGCGGCGAACGCATCTTGTTCGAGGGCTCGCAGGCCGTGATGCTCGACATCGACTGGGGCACCTATCCGTTCGTGACGTCGTCCGGCACCGTTGCATCGGCCGCGGCGGCCGGCACAGGGCTCGGCGCGTCGAAACTCGGCCACGTGCTGGGCGTAACCAAGGCGTACGCGACGCGCGTCGGCGGCGGCCCGTTCCTCACCGAACTGACCGACGCCACCGGCGAAACGCTGCGCGCGCGCGGGCAGGAGTTCGGCGTCAACACCGGCCGGCCGCGCCGCTGCGGATGGCTCGATGCCGCGCAGTTGCGGCAGGCCGTCCGGATTTCGGGTATCGATTCGCTCGCGCTCACCAAGCTCGACGTACTCGACGGCTTCGCGTCGATCGAGCTGTGCGTCGGCTACGAGCTCGATGGCGCACGCGTCGACCATCTGCCCGCGAGCCTCGATGCGCAGGCGCGCGCAACGCCCGTCTACGAAACGTTCGCCGGGTGGGACGGCACCGTGAAGGGCGTGCGCGAGTGTGCGGCGTTGCCGCGTGCCGCGCAGAATTTCATCGCGCGCGTCGAGGCGGTCGCAGGTGCGCCCGTATCGATGATCACGACCGGCGCCGAGCGCGACGACACGATCGTGCTGAGCAACCCCTTCGAGCAGGGCTGAGCGCGACGCGCACGTGCAATGCGTGCGCGGCAGGCCGCCGCCGTGCGGCCTGCATCGATCCGATGCCGGCAGCGGTTGTCGCGTGAGCGAGGGCCCGCCGGAGCGGCGCACGGCAAACTGGACACGCCTGCACCGCTGCGGTACTGTTCCGCACAATTCGCGCCAGACCGGGCTGTGCCGGGGCGGGCGCCGCCGCGAAGCGATTTCAATCCCGGGGACATGTCGATGGACACGTTACAGATGATGCGCATTTTCGTCCGGGTGGCGGAGGAGGGCAGCTTCACGAGCGCGGCCCAGCGCCTGGACATCACCACCGCCTATGCTTCTCGTTCGGTCGCGCAACTCGAAACGCATCTGCGCACGCGTCTGCTCAACCGGAGCACGCGCCGCATCGCATTGACCGACGCCGGACAGCGCTATCTCGACCGCTGCCAGCGCATCCTCGGCTATATCGACGAAGCGGAAGCCGAGGCGGCCGACGCGCAGGCGAAGCCGTCGGGGCGCCTGCATGTGCACGCGACCACAAGTTTCGGCCAGGCCTACGTGGTGCCCGCGGTGGTGCGATACCGGCAGCGCTATCCGTCGGTGGCGGTCGAACTTACGCTGTCGCAGCACGTGCCCGACATCATCGACGAAGGTTACGACGTGTCGCTGCAGTTGAGCGCGACGGAGCTGCCCGACTCGGGCCTGGTGTCGCAGCGTCTCGGCGATGTTCACAGCGTGCTGTGCGCGTCGCCCGCGTACCTGAAGGAGCGCGGCACGCCGCGCACCGTGCGCGATCTCGAAGCGCATTCGTGCCTGCAGATCGTCACGCCGATCTTTCCACGCGACCGCTGGCACCTCGACGGCCCCGACGGTCGCGAGACATTCGAGCTGCCGCTGCCGGACTTCCAGGTGAACATCGCCGATGCGCTCGGCGCCGCGCTGCGCGCCGGCCTCGGGATCGGCTCATTGCCGATGTCGAGTGCGGTGCCCGCCCTGGCGAACGGCGCGCTGGTTCGCGTGTTGCCCGAGTACCGGCTGCAGAAGCTGACGGTCTACACGCTGTATGCGTCGCGCCAGTACCTCGACGCGAAGATCCGGACGTTCGTCGATTTCCTGCGGGAATGCGTGCCCGAAATGCTGGCCGCCGACGAGGCCGCGCTGCGCGGTTCCTGCGAGTCGTGAGCGGAGGCGAACAACGAGTTTCGGGTCGAATGACTCGGCACTTGCAACGTCGTCCGTGAATCGACGTTCAGCCGTGCGGGATATTTTGCATACCGAACTTGATGATGACGGCACTGCGGCATGACGTCTTCGATTGGATGCGTCGATCGACTCGCGCGTTTATGAGAACCCCAGTCCGGAGCCGGCCGTGCCACTCGCATTTCGTCGTGCGTGCTTCGGTGTCGAACCCGTGATGCGCGAGACGGTCGCATAAGAAATTCATCCCATAAACGACAACGCCACGGCTGCAAGTCCGTGGCGTTTCGCTTCATGAGGATCGTTACCCGTCAGCGGCAGGTGCCTGCTGCGGTATTACTGCTGCTGGCCCCAGAGCGTGCGCCCGAAGAACGTCAGCGTGCGGTCCCACGCGATCTGCGACCACACCGGATCGAACTGCGTGCCGCCGATGCGGCCGGGGCCGACGGCCGTTTCGTTCGCGAACGCGTGATGGGCGAGATAGCGGTGGAATTCGATACCGACCTTCGCGTCGGTCAGCTTCTTCTCCAGCGCATCGACCTGGTCGATCGCGAAGAACGCATCCTGGGTACCCCAGTGACCCATCAGCGGCACCTTGATCTTCGACGGATCGAGGTAGTCAAGCGGAGGGAAGCCGTACCACGTGACGCCGGCATCGACATCGGCGAACTGCAGCGACAGCAGAGTGAGAGCGCCGCCCATGCAGAAGCCGGTGACCGCCACGCGCGACGCGCGCGTCTTCAGGTATTGCACTGCGCCGGGAATGTCCTGCGACGCGGCGTCGCCGAAATCGAGGCCGGTCATCAGGTGGTGCGCTTCTTCCTCCTCGACCGTCGACTTGCCGCGATACAGGTCGGGCACGAGCGCGAAGTAGCCGCAGCGCGCGAGGCGATCGGCAACGCCGCAGATCTGGTCGTTCAGGCCCCACCACTCCTGGATGACGACGACCGCGGGTGCGCCTTCGGTCTTTTCCGGCGTCGCGAGGTAGCCCTGCAGTTCCTGGCCGTCGGGGCGGCGAAACGTGATCATGGAACCGGATGTTTGAGACATGAAACCGCTCCTTTTCGAAAAATGCGATGAGTGCGGCATCGGGTCGGCCAGCGAGTGAGGTATGCCCGGGTGACTCGAGGCTTCGCTCGCGTTCGCTTAGGCCGGCGCCGACCACGCGGCCATTCTATGCGCAAACGCCAGCCGTCTGCGTGAACGGTTCGGGGCTGCAACCGATCCACGCTGCGCATCGATCGTGCGTCGTGGAGCGCGCAAGTCGGAGCCACGGAATACACAACACCCCGCCCCGATGAACGGGAGCGGGGTGTTGCGTCGACAGCGCGCGTATCGAGGTACGCGCTGCGTACGTCGGTCTTACTGACCGAAATAGACCGAGTCTCGAGCGGTTTGCTTGACCGCGATCACGCGGCCGGCACGCACGCCGGCAGCGGCTTGCGCGCCGTAACCCGTTGCGTCGCTGTTCGTCACGCGGGCCTGCGCGGTTTGCAGCGCATTCGGATAGTGGGCGTCGGACACTTCCGGCTTGTAACCGGCTTGCTCGAGCTGCACGAGTTCTGCGCGGACCTGGGCGCGCGTCAGTTCGCCCGACGAGTTCGACTGGGCGAATGCGCCAACGGATGCGGTAAGGGCGGCGGCAGCGGCAACTGCGTAGATGAACGACTTCATGGTGACCTCCGGTTTTCGTAGATTTCGCGCTTCGCTTGTTGCGTTCAGCGGTTGATTGCATCGTAGCGATCGCGATACCGGTCGGAAATAGGCGTTCCAGCGAATAATTATTGCAACTGGGTAAACGATTCGCGGGGAAAGCGGGATTTTGTCTGATGATTATGGGTGTGCCGGCGCGCATTCGATGAGTGTGATTGGGGGCGCCGAACCAGGAGCTGGCGCGATCCGGGATAAAGGTGTATTGCAACCGCACGCCGACTTCGGCCGATGGAAAGATCAATTAAGTCGGATAACGAAGCATTGGTCGCGAACAAGGGGGTGTGTTCGCCCCTCGCTGTGCAATCCGGGCCGACTCCGCCTTCTCGCACATCGACGTGAGTATTAGCGGCCGCATCGTCGTGCGTACCGCGTCACTCACTCCTCGACGACCGACTGTCGTTTCCGGTATTCCGCGGGCGTGACCCCGACGTGCCTCGCGAACGACCGTCTGAGCGTATCGACATTCGCGAAGCCGCATTTTGCGGCGACCTGCTTCGGCGTGTCATGTCCGTTTTCGAGCAGTTGCCGGGCAGCGGAGATTCGGGTCGCTTCGACCCACGCAGCCGGCGTCATGCCGACCTCCGCGCGAAAGAGCCGCGCGAAGTGGCGCGGGCTCATGCCCGCATGCTTCGCGAGTGCCGCCACCGAGTGTTCGAGTTCAGGATGGCTGGCGATCCAGCGCTGGACTTCCTGCAGCACGGAGCGCCCGGCCGGCCGTGCCTCGCCGCTGCGGCTGAACTGGAGCTGTCCGCCCGGGCGCTTGAAGAACATGACCAGTTGCGCGGCGACGCGCCGTGCGATTTTCCGGCCGAGATCTTCCTCGACCAGCGCGAGCGCGAGATCGAGCCCGGCCGTGACGCCCGCTCCGGTGCGCAGCTTGCCGTCGCGTACATACAGCGCGTCCGCTTCGACCGTGAGCGACGGATACGCATCGGCGAGCGCGTCGGCGGCGGCCCAGTGCGTCGTCAGGCGTCGTCCTTTCAGCAGGCCGGTCGCCGCGAGGATGAACGCGCCGGTGCAGATCGAGCCATACCGCTTGCTTTGCACGGCGGCCGAGCGCAGCCACGCGAGGACGTCGGTTCTCAGCGCGACCGCGGCGGCACCCGGCGCACCGGCGACGAGCAGCGTGTCGAGGCGATCGGGAATGTCGGGAGCGATCCAGTCGGCCAGCAATTGCGCGCCCGATGACGCGCGGATCGGCCCGGACTCGCTCGCGATGATCCGCAGCGTATAGAACGGCTTGCCGCATTCGGCGTTAGCCTGGGCGAATACGTCGAGCGGCGCGGAAACGTCGAGCAGTTGTACGCCCGGTACCGCGAAAATTCCCACGACCTTCGGCATGTTCGGTTGAGTGTTGTATCGATGTGTCGAACGTGACGCGTAGCAGTATAGACGCGCAACGCGAGGCGACGAGGGAGCATCGGCGCACTTCGCGGGTTGCGGCCGCGATGGCCGTCGATCGTGCGAAATGGCAGAATTCGTCGTAACACGCCGATTGATGCCAAACCCGGGCCTCCGGAGAATGGGTGCTGTCTTCAATGGAGGTCGATCATGACTGTGAACGTCGCCGGCATCACCGTTCCCGATAGCCAACTCGCTCGCGAGATCACCGAACTCGTACGGGATACCGAGTCCGAGTTGCTGTTTCACCATTCCAGCCGCGTCTACTACTTCGCCGCGCTTGCGGGGCAGCACCGTGGGCTCCGCTACGATCCCGAACTGCTCTATTGCGGCTGCATGTTTCATGACATGGGGCTCACGCATCGGCACAGCAGCGCGTGCGAACGATTCGAAGTGGACGGCGCCAATGCCGCCCGCGATTTTCTGAAGAGCAAGGGCATTTCGCAGCAGGACATCGAGGTCGTATGGGCTGCGATCGCGCTGCACACTACGCCAGGCATTCCGAAGCATATGCATCCGGTCGTCGCGCTCGTCACCGCAGGGGTCGAGATGGACGTGCTGGGCCTCGCATATCCGGAGTACAGCGACGTCGAACGAGATGCCGTCGTCCGCGCACATCCGCGCACGCCGCATTTCAAGGAAGACATCATCCAGGCGTTCTACGACGGCATCCGGCACAAGCCGGACACGACGTTCGGCAACGTGAAGGCCGATGTGCTGGCCGACAAGGATCCGCATTTCCATGCAGGAAATTTCTGCAGCGTGATCCGATCGTCGGCATGGGGCGGCTGATCGGCATCGGCGCCGGGCAGGGCGTGGGGGGGAGGGCGCCATGGGCCGCGCACGTCGCGCCTGCCGATCACTATTCCTTAGAAAAGTTGTTACGTGACAACCACATGACGTCGATGCAGGCCTTCATATCCTGAATTTCACCGCCTTGGCTTCCGCAGGGAATCGTCGATTCGCGCCATTCGGGCAACGGGTAATGGGGCTGGAATCGGGTGCCGAAAGCCCGATCCGACGCCCGGTGAACCCCTGACGACAAGAATCCGCCCGCCTTCGGCAAAACGCCTATAATGATTGGGCAAATTGCCGGAGAAGAATCATGAGCACGATCGCGTTTCACCCTTCGGGCGTCGCGCACCCGCGCCAGGCCGAATTCACGATACTCGAGCAACTGCTCGCGATTCGCGTGCGCTCGGGCGCCGATCTCGCCGAGCTGGCGAGCGCGCGCGTCGACGTCGCGGTAATCGATCGCCTGTCGGAGCGCGGCCTGAAGTCGGATGAACTCGCCTTCATCATCCCGCGGCGCACGTTGAGCCATCGTCGCCAGGCGCACGAGCGCCTGTCGCCGGAGGAATCCGACAAGGCGATCCGGCTTGCACGCATCGTCGCGCAAGCGACGGCCACGTTCGGCGACCAGGACAAGGCAATGGCGTGGCTGCGCACCGGGCTCCAGCGCTTCGGCGGCCGCACCTCGCTCGACATGTCGAGCACCGAGCACGGCGCCCGACTCGTCGAAGAGGCGCTCACGCAGATCGACGAGGGGTATTTCGCTTGACGACGCTGTGGCGCATCAGCAATTACGCCGATCTGAAAGGCATCGGCGGCTTGCGGGCCGGCGGGCGCTGGCATTTTGCCGGGCAGCCCGTCGTCTATCTCGCCGAGCATCCGGCGCTCGCGCTGCTCGAGACGCTCGTCCACTTCGAAATGGCCACCGTTGCGCAATTGCCGAGCGCATACCAGTTGCTGCGTGTCGAGGTGTCCGAATCGGTGGACGTTGCCGAGATCGCGGAAGGCGATGCGCCGGCCGACTGGCGGGAGAACGTCGACTGGACCCGCAGCGCCGGCACCGAGTGGCTGCACACGCAGCCGAGCGCACTGCTGCGCGTACCGAGCGTCGTCGTGCCGCACGCGCACAACTTCCTGTTGAATCCGCTGCACCCGGCCGCATCCGACGTCCGCGTCGCGGAAGTCATGCAGTCGCCGTACGACAGCCGGATTCTGCGGCTGGTCCAGTCGAACAAGAGCGAATAGGGCGCGTCGCGCACGACGAGCCGCAGGAACATGTCGTTCATTGCGTCGCCGCAGCGTGCCGCGGGAAACGGTAGCGCCGCCGCAGGCGCACCCGCCGAGATCGACCGCCATCCCACCAGCAGCCCTTTACGCAGGAAGCGAACGTGCGGCGCAGGCCGCGGTATGGCAAATCGCCGACGCGTCGTCATGACGTGCACAATGCTGCGACAGTCAACGCGCTGACCCTCGGATTACATTTTCGTAATCGAGCTGTCCCGCTGGTCGGCGAAGCCTTTCGCCCGCCGGTTTACCGGTAACATCGCCGCATATTCCAACCGAATGCGATGGAGCCGAGCATGCGCATCCTGATAGTCGAAGACGAACCGAAGACGGCCGCGTACTTGAAGAAAGGGCTCGAGGAATCCGGCTTCAGCATCGATCTCGCAAAGGACGGCGCGGAAGGGCTGATGCTCGCGCAGGAAGAGAACTACGACGTGATCGTGCTCGACGTGATGCTGCCCGTGCTCGACGGGTGGGGCGTGCTCAAGCGCCTGCGCGATACCCATACCACGCCGGTGCTGTTCCTGACCGCGCGCGACGATGTGCAGGACCGCGTGCACGGTCTCGAACTGGGCGCCGACGATTACCTCGTGAAGCCGTTCGCATTCGTCGAACTGCTCGCGCGCATCCGCACGCTTGCTCGCCGCGGCCCACCACGCGAGACCGAGCGCATTGTGGTCGGCGACCTGGAAATCGACGTCGTACGCCGCCGCGTGAAGCGCGGCACGGTGCGGATCGACCTGACGCCACGCGAGTTCTCGCTGCTGCAGTTGCTCGCGCGTCGACAAGGCGAAGTGCTGAGCCGCACGCAGATCGCGTCGTATGTCTGGGACATGAACTTCGATAGCGACACCAACGTCGTCGAAGTCGCCATCCGGCGACTGCGCGCGAAGATCGACGATGCGTTTCCGGTCAAGCTGATCCACACGGTGCGCGGCGTAGGCTACGTGCTCGAACCGAAGGACGGTGCATGACGCTCGGTCGATCGCTTGGCGCGACGCTCGCGCTCGCGTTCGGCGCGACGATGCTCGCGGTCTTCGCGCTCGTCGGCACGTACGTGTATACCGGCCTCGACCGGCAAGTGAAGACGCAGGACGATCTGGACATCGTGCTTGCCGCACGGCACACGCGCCGGCTCGCGGGTGAACTCGATTCGCTCGACGCCGTGCGCGCGCACGCGGACCGGCTGACGAGCCAGGTGCTCGGGAACGCGGCACTCTCGATGGCCGTGGTCGACGATCGGGGCAATGTGCTCGCGCGGCACAACGTCAGGCGGACCGAGCGCGAGGATCTGCCCCCGCCTGCGTCGGGCATGGCGTCGCCCGTACCGCCTGCGTTGCCCGATGCCGAACTGTTTCCGCCCCACGCGACGCCGGTGCCGGCGGCCGAACGGATCACCGTCGACCGCATCGCGACATGGCGCGCCGGCGGCGGCACGCCCGTGCGCGGTGTCCTGACCGGCGCAATGCTGCGCGACGGTACGCAGATCCGCATCGCGATCGCGCGCGACATGAGCGATCGCGCCGAACTGCTCGACGGCTATCGCGACAAGCTGAAGCTCGCCGGCGGGCTGGGCGCGCTGTGCGCAATGCTGCTCAGCTACTGGCTGATCCGCACGGCGCTCGCACCGCTGCGCGAGATCGTCGCGAACACCGGCCGGATCACCGTCGACAAGCTCGACGCGCGGCTCGACGCCGCGCGTGCGCCGCGCGAACTGCGTGCGCTCGTCGATGCGCAGAACGCGATGCTCGGCCGCCTGCAGCAAGCTTTCGGACATTTGTCACAATTCAGCGCCGATCTCGCGCACGACCTGCGCACGCCGCTGAACAACATGCGCGGCGCGACCGAAGTGGCACTTGCGCGGCCGCGTTCGCCCGGCGAATACCAGGCGCTGCTCGAATCGAATCTCGAGGAATACGACCGTCTCGCACGCATGATCGAGAACGTGCTGTTTCTCGCGCGCGCCGAACACCCTACCTTCGTGACGCGGCAGCGCGCGTTTGACGTGCATGACGAGTTGACGCGCATCGCCGAATACTTCGAAGGGCTCGCCGATGAAGCGGGTTCGACGCTGCGCGTCGAAGGGCACGGCCAGCTGACAGCCGATGTCGAACTGTTTCGCCGCGCGGTCGGCAACCTGCTCGCGAATGCGCTGCGCTATACGCCTGCGGGCGGCGTCATTGCGCTGAGCGTCGACGAAACGGCGGACACGGTACGCGTCGTCGTCGAGAATCCGGGCGAGCCGATCGATCCCGCGCTGCTGCCGCGCATCTTCGACCGATTCGTGCGCGGCGACCCCGCGCGCAGCGGCGGCGTGCCGGGCGGCACGGCCGGTCTCGGGCTCGCGATCGTGCGCTCGGTGATGGAGCTGCACGGCGGCACCGCGCGCGTCGAAAGCGACGCGGCGGGCACGCGGTTCATCCTCATCTTCGTCAGGAACCCTGCGTCTTGATCGTCGTGCCCGATCCGGCGGCGCGAGCGGCGATATCCGCGCCCGCGTGCCAGCCGCCGCCCAGCGCCTTCAGCAATCCGACCGACGCTTCCATCCGGCGCGCGGCGATCTCGTCGGCCTGGCGCCGATTTGTCAGCGCGATCGTCTGCGCGGTCACCACGTCCAGATAGCTGACGGCGCCGGCATTGAAGCGATTCGTCGTCAGCCGCAGCGACAGGTCGGCCGCGTCGGTCGCGCGCTGCTGACTGGCGGCCTCGGCCGCGAGCGCATCGAGCGCGGACAATTGATCCTCCACCTGCTGGAATGCGCCCAGCACGGTCTGCCGATAGTCGGCGACCTCGCCATCGTACTGCGCGTGCGCGCCGCGCAGCGTCGCGCTGCGCCGGCCGCCGTCGAACAGCGTGCCGACGAGTTGCGGGCCGAGCGACCAGAACAGGCTTGGCGCGGTCAGCCACGGCGCGAAGAACCCGCTTTCGAGCCCCGCGCTCGCCGACAGCACGAGATCGGGGAAGAACGCGGCGCGCGCTTCGCCGATCTGCGCGTTCGCGGCCGCGACGCGGCGCTCGGCAGCTGCGATGTCCGGCCGTCGTTCGAGCAGTTGCGACGGCACGCCGGCCGGAACGGCAGGCACGTCGAACGCTTGAACGCGCGCCGGCAATGCGAACGTCGATGCGTTTTCGCCGACGAGCGTTGCGATCGCATGCTGGAGCTGCGCACGCGACGCGTCGATGTCGGTATCCTGCGTGCGCGTCGCTTCGAGTTGCGTTTCGGCTTGTGCGACGGCGGACGCATCGATCGCGCCGGCTGCGAACTGCTGTTGCAGCAGCTTCAGCGCATCCGCATAGGCCCGCACCGTGTCGTCGAGCAGCTGCTTTTGCGTGTCGAGCGAACGCAGCGCGAAATAGTCGGTCGCGAGTTCGGCCGTGACCGACAGTTTGACGGCTTGCAGATCGGCCGCACTTGCGTCCGCATTCGCCTGCGCACCTGCCACCGCATCGCGCACGCGGCCGAACACGTCGGGTTCCCAGCTTGCCGCCACGCCGACCTGATGGTCGGGTGTCGTCTTGCCGGCGAGCGACGAACCCAGCTTGTTCCGCGATATGCGTGAACGGCTTTGCGCCACGCCCGCCGTGACTGTCGGCAGAAACCCCGCATGCTGGTAGTCGACCGTCGCGCGCGCTTGCTCGAGGTCGGCAACGGCTTTCTTGACGGTCTGGTTCGACACGTCGACGCGCGCTTCGAGCGCGTCCAGATCCGCGTCGTTGAACACCGTCCACCACGCGCCGCGCGACGCGGCATCGGCCGGCGCCGCGATTTGCCAGCCCGGTTGCGCGGCCGGCGCGCCGGCATAGTGCGTGGGCACCGCGACGGTCGGCGGCGAATAGGGCGGCAGCGTCGAGCAAGCGGCCAACGCGGTGACAACGCCGAGCGCGACGACGCGGCGGGCGAACGGGAGTGGGTGAGGAAGGCGCATGGCGGGAATCTCACAGGTAGGCATGGCGGGTCAGGTGCGGGCGTTCGAGGTACGCGCAACCGGCGCGGAGGCGGGCATGGACGTCGCCGCGCGTGGCGCTGACGGCACACCGCTTGCCGTGGCCGGTTGCGCTGCCGGCGAAGCGGCCGGCACCGCGCTGTGCTCGACCGACACGATCTTCACGGTTTCGCCGCTTGCGATCGAATCGCCCGGGTTGTCGATCACGCGATCGGTCGCGCCGAGCCCGGCGACGATCTCGACATGCGTGCCGAAATCGCGTCCGATCTGCACGGTCTTCAGCGCCGTGCGTCCATTCGCGTCGACCGTTGCAACCGTCACGCCGTTCGGCCGGTACAGCAGTGCACTGACCGGCAGCTCGAACGCCGGCGCCGCGCTCGGCACGAGCAGGTGCGCCTGCGCATACGCGCCGGGCAGCAACGCGCCATCGCGATTGTCGACGTCGATCTCGACGCGCAGCGTGCGCGTGACCGGGTCGATCGCGCCCGCGCTGCGGGCGACGTGCGCGGCGAAGCGCCGCCCCGGATACTGCTGCGTGGTCAGGTAGACGGCCGTGCCGGTGGAGATGCCGGCCGCGCTGTCCTGCGGCACGTCGACGAACACGCGCAGCGTGTCGGTCTGCTCCAGATGGAACAGTTCGCCCGACAGTCCGGGGCTGCCCGGCGTGCCGCCCGCCGTCACGAGCGTGCCGACGTCGACGTTGCGCGCGGTAATCACGCCGTCGAATGGCGCGCTCACCGATTCGAACGATACGAGTTCGTTCAGATGGGCGGTATTGGCCTGCGCGGATGAGAGCATCGCGCGCTTCGCGTTCATGTCGGCCACCTTCGTGTCGGTGTCCTGCTGCGACACCGATTGCGTCTTCAGCATGTCCTGCCAGCGCTGCGCGGTCGATTTCGCATAGTCGTAGTTCGCTTGCGCGGTCGCCGCGTCCGCGCGTGCCTGGCGCAGCTGCGCGTCGAGGTCGGGCGCGGTGATCTGCGCGAGCGTTTGCCCGGCCTTCACATGCGTGCCGATGTCCGCGCTCCAGTGGGCGATGTAGCCGCTGGTACGCGCGTAGATCGACGCTTCCGCATACGGCGTCACGGCACCCGGCAGCGTGAGCGTCTGGTCGGCCGGCGCGGCGCCGGGCTGGATCACGGTCACCGGCAGCGCCTGCTGCGCCGCCACCTGGTGGCGCTGCGCGGCGCGCGCGGCGATGCGCGGCACGATGCCGATCGCGAGCAGCGTGGCGGCGACGGCAATCGCGGCAAGCGGGACGGCCAGCTTGCGGCCGCGCCGGGACGGCGGCGTTTCTGGCGTTGCGCCGCGCGTGGCAGGCGGCATCGTTGCCAGTTCGGCAACCGGCGGCGGGGTCAGCGGTTCGGTCGTGTCGTTCATGATGAGTTCGATGTCGGGCGAGTCGTAGGGAATCGGGATGCGTTCTTGATCAGCGCACCACCGGCATGTCCTGCACGCGGCGGGCGGCGGCGGCTTCGCGGCGTCGGTCGAGCCACGCGTGGATGAAGCCGAACAGCACGGGTACGAACAGCAGTGTCGACAGCGTGCCGAACGCCAGCCCGCCGATCACCGCGCGGCCAAGCGGGGCATTTTGTTCGCCGCCGTCGCCGAGGCCGAGCGCCATCGGCAGCATGCCGATCAGCATCGCGAGCGCGGTCATCACGACCGGACGGAAGCGGCTGAATCCGGCCTCGAGCGCGGCCTGCCACGGTGGTGCGCCGCTTGCGATCAGCTCGCGCGCCGCGTTGACGACGAGGATGCTGTTCGCGGTCGCGATGCCGATGCACAGGATCGTGCCGGTCAGCGCGGGCACCGACAGCGTGGTGCGCGTGACGAACAGCATCCACGCGATGCCCGCCAGCGACGCGGGCAGGCCGCCAACGATCACGAGCGGGTCGAGCCACGACTGGAAGTTGACGACCATCAGCAAGTAGACGAGCGCGATCGCGATCGCGAGGCCGCCGAGCAGTCCGGTAAACGATTCGTGCATCGCCTGCACCTGGCCGCGCAGCACGATCGACGAACCGGGCGGCAGTTGGGCGCGCGCATCGTCGACGAGCTTCGTCACGTCGGCCGTGACGCCGCCCAGATCGCGTCCCTGCACCGACGCGAAGATGTCGAGCACGGGCTGCACGTTGTAGTGCGACACCACGGCCTGCTGCGTCGCGCGGGAGAACGCACCCATTGCGCCGAGCAGGTTCTGTGCGGGCGCGCCTGCGGCCGGACCGCCGGCGGGCGTCTGCGGCGGGCGCGCGGTACCCGCAGGCAGCGGTATGTTCGCCAGCGCCTGCAGCGAATCGACCGAATACTGCGGCGCCTGCACGATCAACGGGTAGCTGACGCCGTTGCGCGGATCGAGCCAGAAGTTCGGCGTCGTCTGCGAACTGCCCGACAGCGCGATCAGCAAGTTCTGCGCGACGTCGCGTTGTTCGAGGCCGGCCTGAATCGCCTTCGTGCGGTCCACGTCGACGTTGATCGCCGGCTCGTCGCCCGGCTGCTGGATGCGCGTATCGACGAGGCCGCGCACGCCGCGCAGCTTCGCAAGCAGCGCGTTCGCCACCGCGCGGTTCTGGTCCAGCTTGTTGCCGACGATCTGGATGTCGACCGGCGCGGGCAGTCCGAAATTGAGAATCTGGCTGACGATGTCGGCCGGCAGGAATGCGAACGTTACGCCCGGGAACGATTGGGCCAGCAGGTTGCGCAGCTTCGCGACATACGCCGCCGTCGGCGCATGGTTCGGCTTCAGCGTGATGTTCACGTCCGCATCTTCGGTGCCGATCGGGTCGGACGAGTCGTACGTGAGGTTGATCCCGCTCACCGGCACGCCGATGTTGTCGAGCATGCCGGCCAGCTGGTTCGCCGGAATCACGGTACGGATGCGCGCTTCGACTTCGTCGGTGAGGCGCGCGGTTTCCTCGATCCGCGTGCCGGTCGGTGCGCGCAGATGCAGACGGATCTCGCCCGTGTCGACCGACGGGAAGAAGTCCTGGCCGGCGAATGCGAACAGGCCGGTCGATGCGGCGCACGCAAGAAGAAACGCGGCCGCGAAACGGCGGCGATTCGAGATTGCTGCCGACAGCAGCGCGCGATAGCGCAGCCGGACCGCCTCGAAGCGACGTTCGAACGCGGCCTGGAATCGTGCGATGCGCGCGAATATGCCACGCGGCGGGCGGCCTTGTCCCTTTGCGCGCATCAGGACCATGGCGAGCGTCGGCACCAGCGTACGCGAGAAGAAATACGACGCGACCATCGCGAAGATTACCGCTTCGGCCAACGGCACGAACAGGTAGCGCGCGACGCCCGTGAGCATGAACATCGGCACGAACACGATGCAGATCGACAGCGTCGATACGAAGGTCGGCACGGCAATTTCGCCCGAGCCGGTCAGAATGGCGTCTTCCAGCGGCGCGCCGCGTTCGAGATGGTGCGCGATGTTCTCGATCGCGACGGTCGCGTCGTCGACGAGTATCCCGACCGCGAGCGCGAGCCCACCGAGCGTCATGATGTTGATGGTCTGACCGAGCGCGCCCAGCGCGAGCAGCGATGTGAGCACGGCGAGCGGAATCGATACGGCGATGATCAACGTCGCGCGCCAGCTGCCGAGGAACAACAGGATCATCAGCGCGGTCAGGCAGGCGGCGATCAGCGCTTCGCGCACGACGCCCTGCACCGCCGACTTCACGAACACCGACTGATCGCCGAGCGCGGAGATGTGCAGCGCTTTCGGCATGCCGGCCGCGATCTTCGGCAGCATCGCCTTGACCTGGTCGATGATCGTCAGTGTCGACGCGCTGCCGGTCTTCTCGACGGTCAGCAGCGCCGCGCGCTTGCCGTCGACGCGCACGATGTTGGTCTGCGGTGCGTAGCCGTCGCGAACGTGCGCGACGTCGTGCACATAGACCACGTTGCCGTCGATCGTCTTGACGGGCAGGTTGTTCAGCGCGGCGACCGTCTGTGTGCTGCCGTTCATCTGCACGTTGTACTCGCGCGTGCCGATCTTCGCGGTGCCGCCCGGCAGGATCAGGTTCTGCGCGTTGATCGCGTTCACCACGTCGATCGGCGCGAGCCCCTTCGCCTGCAGCGCGCGCGTGTCGAGATCGACGACGATCTGGCGAATCTTGCCGCCGAACGGCAGCGGTACCGCCGCGCCTTGCACCGTCGCGAGCTGCGTGCGGATGAAGCTGTTGCCGAGGTCGTACAGTTGCTGTTCGGCAAGCGTGTTGCTCGACAGTCCGAGCTGCAGGATCGGCACCGTCGACGCGTTGTACGTGATGATGTTCGGCGGCAGCGTGCCGGGCGGCAGGATCCGCAGGATCGACGCGGAATTGCTCGCGGCTTCCGCGATCGCGCGATTGATGTCCGCGCCAGGGTGGAAGAAGATCTTCACGACCGACACCCCGTTCAGCGACTGCGATTCGATGTGCTCGATGTCGTCGACGTCCGACGTCAGTGCGCGCTCGTAGTTGGACGTGATTCGCTTGGCCATGTCCTCGGCGGAAAAGCCGTTGTATGACCAGACGATGCTGACGACCGGAATGTCGATGTTCGGGAAGATGTCGGTCGGCATGCGCAGGATCGCGAGCGGCCCCGCGATGAAGATCAGCAGTGCGAGTACGACGAATGTATAGGGCCTGCGCAACGCCAGCCGGACGATCCACATGATTTTTTTCCTCGAAGCAGGGCATGGGTGCCGCATTCGATGCGGTGAGCATGCAGTCTGCTGGCGCGGCGTTGACCCGTTGCTGACCTGAACATTACGAAACCGTTATCCGTGCGTGGGCGACGGATTTCAAAGTTGTCATCTGCCGGTCAGCGTGGGGTGCGGGTCGATCGCCAGAATGGACGTGTCAGGCGGCGAATCGCGATTGCGGTCACGCCGGCGGCGCATCGACGATGCGTCTTCATTGAACCGTTCTCGGGAGTTTCATCATGAATCGCAAACTGATCGCAGCCGCGCTGCTCGCCGTCGTCGTCGGAACGCCGGTCGCCGCCTTCGCACAAACTTCGTCGTCCGGCGTGACCCGTGCCGAGGTAATCGCCGATCTCGTTCAGGCACAACGCGACGGCACCGTGCCCACGTCGAACTCCGACTATCCGCCGAGCGCGGCGACGGTCGCACGCAACCGCGAGCTCTACGCGATCGCGCACGGTGACCAGCGCACCGGCATGGCCGCCGCGGCAACGACCGTATCGACCGCGAGCGCGCAATGAAGCAGGGGAACGCGACGAAGCTCCGTTCCCGGATGGTGGTCGCCGCGCTGCTCGCGGCGACGGCCATGCCGGCCTTTGCGCGCGGGCAGCCGGAATTGCCGAGCGACGACGGCGGCCGTGCGAGTGTGCTGCGCGAGCTCGATCCGACGCAGGCGTCGGATGATGCGCGATCGCGCACGGCATTCGCCTCCTCGCATGGCGGCGGCAATGCACACGGGACTGCCGCGACCTGGCGGGTCCGAGCCTCGTCGAGCCCACAGGGGTGATCCGGGGTGCCGCCTCGAGATCCTTTTCACGCACGTACGTCGAAGTCGGCGCGACAGTGAGCGGCGACGGTGTAACCCTGTCGCGCGTCGGCCATCACTCAGGCGATCGGCTGGTTCGCATCGCCAGTTTCGCCCACCGTGTCTGAAGTCCCGATACCGAATCCGTACGCACGGCCACGCATGCGGAGCCCGCATGCCGGCCCGGACGATGGTGTCAAAAAGGTGTCGTGCGGATTGGCACGGGAGACCGGCGGGGTAACCGCCGGCGTCGTCAAGCAAGCCTTTGGGATGCCTGCAGGAATGGTCGCTTTCCCTGCTAGCCGGTGCGTTGTGCCCGGCGCACCGAAGCATGCGATCGGACGGCGCCAATCACGAGCCGGTTCCGATGATTGTCAAACAGTGTGAGTCAATCGTCAGCATTTGCAACGGAAGTAACAGTCCCCGCAATTCGACGGTTTTGGGCGGCGGCGCCGCTACATTAGCTCCACCTGCCGCACGTCGCGGTGAGGCATGCGACCAGCCGCGGAACGCGGCCCGCAGCAACAACGTCTTTGGGGAGAATGACCATGAACAAGATTCGCACGATTCTGCTTGGCGCCGCGCTGACGGCAATCGCATCGGCGGCTTTCGCACAAACGGCCCAGACGGGCGCTGAGGGTTCCGCCGGCGTTGGCGCCCAAGTCCAGACGCCGCTGCTCGGCGGCGGCGTGGGCGTGCAGGCAGGTGCCGGCGCGAATGCCGCGGGCTCGGGTTCGGGCGCAGGCAACGTCGTCGGCGGTGCGCTGAACGGCGTGGGCAAGACGGTTGGCGGCGTCGGCTCGGCGGCCGGTAACGCTGTCGGTGGCGCGACGCAGGCAGTCGGCTCGGCCGCCGGTTCGGCGAAGGACGCGGCGGTATCGGCCACGCACGCGGCGAAGTCGCACGTGAAGCACGTCGCGAGCTCGGCGAAGAACCATGCGCAAGGCGCGGTGTCGACGGCGGGCGATGTCGCCGGCGGCGCGAAGGCGAAGGCTGGCGAAGCGCTCGAAGGCGCGGCGAACTCGGTGCAGGGCGGCGCATCGGTCGGCTTGAAGGGTTCGGCGTCGGCGCAAGGCGGCGCGCTGTAAGCAACCTGCGTCCCGCACAGGCCCGGCCCGCTTCGATGCGGGCCGGGCTTTTTTTATTGATGCGCCGTGCATCGTGACAGGAAGCGTGTGCCGCGGACCGAAACACGCGGTCCGTATACTCTCTGCCCATTGCCTGCACGCCATGCTTAAATAGTGGGGCTCCCGGTCACCGGGGCTCCCGGCATGGTCCGGTAACATGCCGAGGCATCACGAATTCGAAGCACGGCGAGACGGCGAACGCCGGTGTGATCGGCGTCGCATTGTTTGCGCGGAAGGAAAGCGCCGAGGAAGCGCTGCGTCGCAACGCGACTCCGCCCCGAACAACGACAACGGCTTTGCACTGCCGCCCGTGACGCGCGGCGAGTGACGCCGACGAACTTCGCCGTCGTCGGGATGCTGGGCCGTGGTCTGCGCGGTGCCCGCTTTCAGGTACCATCCCGACCCGCTGGCGGCGGGCGGCCGTGCCCGGCGTTCGATCGCGCACGATGCCGGTCGACATCGCCCCTTCGTCATGAAACAGAGGAATCTTCGTGAAGTTCATCCACGCGGCAGACATTCACCTTGACAGTCCGTTGCACGGCCTGAGCGCGTATCCCGACGCGCCGGCCGCGCAGTTGCGCAACGCGTCGCGCGAGGCGCTGCGGCAGCTCGTGGATCGTGCGATCGAAGAGGAAATTGCGTTCCTCGTGATCGCCGGCGACTTGTACGACGGCGACTGGAAGGACCACAACACCGGCATTTTCTTCGGCCAGCAAATGGGCCGCCTGCGCAAGGCCGGGATTCGCGCATTCGTGCTCGGCGGCAATCACGATGCCGAAAGCGAGATGACGAAGAAGCTCACGTTGCCCGACAACGTCACCGTGTTCGGCCACCGCAAGCCGGAAACCCACCGGCTACCGGAATTCGACGTTGCGTTGCACGGGCAGAGCTTCAAGGACAAGGCTGTCGTCGACAATCTCGCGATCGGCTATCCGGACCCGGTGCCGGGTTACTACAACATCGGCGTGCTGCACACCGCGCTCGAAGGCTATGCGGCGCATGCGAACTATGCGCCGTGCTCGCTGGCGGAACTGCACGCGAAGGGCTACGACTACTGGGCGCTCGGCCACGTGCACGAGTTCCAGCAATGGTCGGGGCCGTCGACCGTCGTGTTTCCCGGCAACCTGCAGGGTCGCCATATCCGCGAGACGGGCCGCCGCGGCGCGGTGCTCGTGACGATCGAGCAGGGGCGCACGCACATCGAACGTCTGTATCTCGACGTATTGCGCTGGGAAGCCGTGTCGGTCGACGCGTCCGACTGCCTCACGGTCGCCGACTTGTCGAGAAAGATCGGCCAGTCGCTGGAGGCGCTGCTGAACGTCGATGGCCATGTGCCGCGCGCGGTGCGCGTGACGGTCACGGGGCGTACGCCCGCGCACGGCCTCTTTTTCGGGCGCGCCCCGCAACTGCGCGCGGAGGTGCTGAACCAGATCGGCATCATCGGCAACGAACGGCTGTGGCTGGAGAAGGTTCGGCTCGCGACATCCGCGCCCGAGCAACCGCAGGGCGAGAGCGAGCAACTCGAGGCGCTGGAGGATCTCAAGCAGATCCTGGCCGATGCCGCGCACGATCCGGATTTCCTCGCGCTGCTTGAGCGCGACCTGAAGCCGTTCATCGGCAAGGTGCGCAGCGACGTGAAGGAGGAGGTGCCGCTGCTGACGATAGCGCGCGCCGGCGAACTCACGGCGCTGGTCGAGCAGGTCGGGCCCGCGTTGCTCGCGCGGCTGGCGAGGGGGGAATAAGCGATGCGCATCAGCCAGCTCGATCTGATCAAATACGGCAAGTTCACCGACGAGACGCTGCGCTTTCCGTCGGCCGGCCAGGATTTCCACGTGATCGTGGGGCCGAACGAGGCCGGCAAGTCGACGATCCGAACGGCCGTGTCGGAACTGCTGTTCGGGATGAAGCTGCAGACGCCGCTCGACTTCCTGCATGCGACGCCCGAACTCCGGCTCGGCGGCGTGCTGGAGAGCGGCACGGGCGCGCTCGCATTTCATCGCGCCCGCGGGCGCAGCCCGCTGCGCACACCCGCCGACGACAAGCTGCCGGACGACTATCTGAACGCCATCGTCGACGGCGCGACGCGCGAATTCTTCGAGCAGATGTTCGGGCTCGACCACGGTCGGCTCGTCGACGGCGGCCGGAGCATACTCGATGCCTCCGACAAACTCGGCCAGGTGCTGTTCGAATCGGCGGCGGGCGTCGGCACGCTCGGGCCTGTGCGCGAGGAGCTCGACGCGCGAGCGGGCGAGCTGTGGGCGCCGCGACGCAGCGGCAGCGCATTCGCGCAGGCCGAGGCATTGTTCAACGAAGCAGTCGGCGAACTGAAGGCAGTCCAGGTGCGCACGCGCGACTGGGTCGATCGCAAGGAAGCGCGCGATGCGGTCGAGCAGGAGATCGAACAGGCGCGCGCGGAGCAGCGCCAGCTTGAAGCGCTGCGCTCGAAGCTCGAGCGCGTGCGGCGGCTGGCGCCGTACCTGAAGGAATTGACGATCACGGAAGCGGCGCTTGCCGAACTGGGCGCCGTCGTCGAATTGCCGCCGACCGCGTACGCAGACCTGCTGAAAGCGCAAGGCGATCTCGCGGCCGAACAGAAGGTGCTCGAGGAGCGCCGCGCGGACCTGCTCGCGAAACGGCAGGCGCGCGACGCGATCGATCCGGATGCCGACGCGCTGGCTCTCGAAGGCGACATCGAAGCACTCGACCGGTTGCGCGGCGCCTGCATGAATCACGCACAGGATCTGCTGTTGCTCGGCGCGGACGTCGAGCGGCATCTGTCCGCTGCCGGTTCCGCCGCGGCTCAGCTCGGCTGGCCGACCGACGAGGCGTCACTGCGCGCGGCACTGCCGAGCGCGCTGTCGCTGAAGACGGTCGCGAACCTGTTGCGCGATCACGGCGCGCTGCATCAGGCGCTGGCCGGCGCGCGCGAATCGCTCGACGAACGCACGCAGGAACTCGCGCAGGCGCAGGAACAACTGGCGCGTCTGTCGACGGTCGATGTGCCGGAAGTGCTTCGAGCGGCGCTTGCCGACGCGCAGGGCTTTCGCAGCAGCGGCCAGCGCGAACAGGCGCTCGAACGCGACATTGCCGCCGCAGAGCGCGCGCTCGCCGATGCGCTCGATGCGCTCGGCCAGTGGCGCAAGCCGGTCGACGCGCTGCGGGTGCTCGATGTGCCGTCGGCGGCGCGGCTCGGCGCGCTGCTCAACGAAGCAAGCGAGCGCGCGAGCGCGGCGGCTGCCGCACGCGATGCGCGGGACGGCGCGCAGGAGGAACTCGAGCGGCTCGAATTGCAGGAGAAGCATTTCGCCGAGACTCACAAGGTCGTCACGACCGCCGAGGTGCTGGCGGCGCGCGCACGCCGCGACGATGCGTGGGGCGATATCCGCAGCGGCGCGGTCGATCTCGCAACGGGTGCGCCGGCCGTCGACGATGCGATACGCCTCGCCGACGAACTGGTCGATGCGCAGCTCGGTGCCACGCAAGCGGCGGCGACGTTGCAATCGCTGCGTCAGCAGGTCGAGTCCGCCCGCGCGGTATTGACGCGCCGGCAGGCGGCAGTCGACGAGCGCGAGCGCGAGCTGGCCGCGCACCGCGACGCATGGTCCGACCTCGCGACGACGGCCGGCGTGCCGGGCATGCCGCTGGCAGCGATGAGCGACTGGCTCGCGAAGCGCGACGTGGTGTTTGCCGCGCAACTCGAGCTTGACCGCCAGCGCCGCGAATTCGAGGCGATCCGCGAAGTACGGGCCGGCGCGGAGGCTACGTTGCGTACGGCGCTGCGCCTGGTTTCGCGCGGCAGCGACGCCGACGGGCTGGCGGCGCTCATCGCGATCGCCGAGACGTTCGTGCAATCGGCTGAAAAGACGCTCGCGCAGAAGGACAGCCTGGAGGACCGCGCGCGCGAAGCCGAACGCGGCTGCGCGACGGCCCGTTCACGCGCCGGCCAGGCCCAGGCGGCCTACGATGCGTGGCAAGCGCAATGGCGCGATGCGCTCGCCGACGCGAAGCTGTCAGCGAATGCGGTGACGCTGGCCGCAGCGGAAGGGGCGCTCGGGCTCGCGAATGCGGTGACGGCCGAACTGGCCGGCGCCGATGCGCCGCGCAACCGGATGGCCGCGATCCGTGCTGAGCTGGCCGCGCTCGAGGCCGGCGCACGGCGGCTCGCTGATGCGCTGGAGCCAGCATGGCAGGCGAGCGGCGACTGGCTGGACGTTGCGCGCCGGTTGACGATGCGCGTGGCGGCCGCACGGGAAACCGCGCGCGCGATCGATCGTGCCGACGAGGCGGTGCGGCAGGCCGACGGCAAGGTCGCCGATGCGGCCGCCGCGGTGGCGGGTGCGGATGCACGCATTCAGCCGTTGCTGCAACTGGCCGGCGTTGCGTCGATCGATGCGGCGCTGCCGCTGGCCGAGCGATCGGATCGGCAGCGCCAGCTTCGGCAGGCTGTCGATGCCGCGAAGGAGGCGCTGGTGCGCGATGGCGACGGGTTGTCCCAGGCGGCCGTCGAGGCCGAGGTCGCGGAACAGGACATCGCAGACGTGCCCGCGCATCTCGAAGCAGTGAAGCAGTCGCTCGGCGACGTCGGCAGCCGCCTGAATACGCTCGCGCAGCAACAGGTCGTCGCCCAGCAGGCATTCGGTGCGATCGACGGCCAGGCGAACGCAGCCGTGGCAGAGGCGAAGCGGCAGGAAGCGCTCGCCGCAATGGGCGATGCGGCTGAACAGTATCTGGAAGCAGCGACGGCGAGCCGTCTGCTGAAGTGGGCGACCGATCGCTATCGCGACCAGAAGCAGGGGCCGATGCTGCGCCGGGCGGGCGAGATTTTCGCGGGGCTCACGCTCGGCGAATTTTCGCGGTTGACCGTCGACACCGAACGGACGCCGCCCGCGCTGTACGCGCGGCGCACGAAGGGCACGTCGGTCGAGGTGGCCGGCCTGAGCGAAGGCACGCGCGACCAGTTGTTCTTCGCGCTGCGGATCGCGGCGCTCGAACTGCAGCTCGCCAGCCGGACCGCTCTGCCGTTCGTTGCCGACGATCTGTTCATCAACTTCGACGATGCGCGTGCGAAGGCGGGGCTCGAGGCGCTGCGCGATCTGTCGACGCGAACCCAGGTGCTGTTCCTGACGCACCACGATCACCTGCTGCCGCTCGTGCGGGACGTGTTCGGCGCGCAGGTCAACGTGGTCGCGCTGCAGCGCGAGGTAGTCGGCGCATGACACGGGGCGGCCCGATGGTCCCGATACTTGGGAATGGTCATCGCGTGCAGGTAGTATGTGCGGTTCCGAAACGGACGTGACCGGTTCTGCCGGCCGCAGTCCGGCCATACGAGGGATCAATATGAACAAGCTGGTAGCTGCCATCGCATTCGCGGCGGACAAGCATCGCAATCAGCGGCGCAAGGATGATGAGGCATCGCCGTACATCAACCATCCGATCGCGCTGGCCGATGTGCTGGCCAACGAAGCCGGCATCGAGGACGAGCGCGTGATCGTCGCGGCCGTGTTGCACGACACGATCGAGGATACGGAGACAACCGAGCAGGAACTGCTGCGGCTGTTCGGCAAGGACGTCGCGGACATCGTGATGGAAGTCACCGACGACAAGTCGTTGCCGAAGGACGAGCGCAAGCGCCTTCAGGTCGAGCATGCGGCGAACATCAGCCGGCGCGCGAAGCTCGTGAAGCTGGCCGACAAGATCTGCAACCTGCGCGACATCACGCGGCATCCGCCCGCGGACTGGCCGCTCGAGCGCAAGCAGGCGTACTTCGACTGGGCGAAGTCGGTCGTCGACCGGATGCGCGGCGTGCATCCCGGCCTGGAAGGAATCTTCGATGCCGCGTACGACGCGCGGCCGGCGGACTGACGCGCAGCCATGCAGGCGGCCCGATCCCGATCCGTCGCGTGGTCATCGCCTGCGGTGGCGGGCGTCGACGTCGGCGGCGACAAGAAGCAATGCGATCTCGTGATCCTGCGCGGCTCGACGATCGTCTGCCGCGAGGCGCGGATCGCGCCCGAAGCGCTGCCTGCGCTGTGTATCGAGCATGACGTGGTGGCCGTCGGCGTCGATGCGCCGAGCCTGTGGTGGACGGGAAGCGGACGCCGCGCGGCCGAGCAGGCGCTCGCGCTTGAACGGATCTCGTGTTTCCCGACGCCATCGCGCGAGCAGGCCGTGGCCAGCACGTCGGGCTTCTTCGACTGGATGTTCATGGGAGAGCGCGTCTACCGTGCGCTGGCCGACGCCTATTCGCTGCTGACCGACGCACGCTATGCCGGCGGGCGCGTGAGCTTCGAGACTTATCCGTACGCGATTACCTGCGCGATGCTTGGCAAGGCGATCGCGTCGGCGAAGCAGAAACGCAACCAGCGCAGGCAATTGCTGACCAAACTCGGGATCGACGTGTCGACACTGCGATCGGTCGACGCGCGGGACGCGACGTTGTGCGCATTGACCGCGCAATACGTGATCGACGGAAATGCGCACGCGTATGGCGATGCGGCGGGCGGGTACATCCGTGTGCCGATCGTCGGCGAGACGATCGTGCTCGAAACGCTCTAGTCACTCACGGGCCGCGGTTGGCTGTTACCCGTGAATCCGTGACGGCAAGGAGAGCTTTTGCGGGGGACGTATCTGATCGTCGACGTCAAGGTGCCGAGCAGTGACAGCCGGTCGGCATGTGCGAAGCCGGTGGCATGCGCAACCTGTTTAGTCGATGCGCCGTGCGCCTCCCGGCCGTGCTGCTCAGTCTTCGAGAATGGACTTCGGCACGCTGGAGAGATCGCAGGCAGCCGCGTGCTCGAAATAGCCTTGCGCATCGTCGATCATCACGACCGCGACGTCGATCAGCTCGTCGAGTCGCTGCAGCAGCGATTCGCGCCACTCGATGTCCTCATCGCGCTCGGGCGTCTTGTCGAGCTGCTCGATGATCGAGTCGGCCGTTTGCAGGAACGGGATCGCCTGTTGATAGTTTTCGATCGAGACCATCGCTGCGTTGCGCGCGCCGACGAGTCGTTCACGATGCTCATCCGCCAATTCGGACACGCCGCTGATGCGCGGCAGGACATCCGAGATGCGTTGCAGTAGCGGTGGGACCTGTTCTTCGAGCATGACGGCGCGCTCGCGCAGCGCGGCGTATTCATCACGGAGATTGGCGTCGCCGGATTGAGTGGTGCTGTCCATCGTCGGTATGAGAGGGTTGGTCGATCGCGGCATGATACTCGACGGCGTGCGCCTCCTTTGTTTGATCCGCAGCCGAGTGACCGGCGTGAGGCAAATGCGGTCGTGCTCGAACAGCGGATGTTGTCGCCCCACCGGTATAGGAGTTAAGAAGGACTCGCCCTGAATCTGTCGCGGACTCTCCGCGCTGAGGTAATGTGGAGCGCCCCACCCCCAAAGCCCCCGTGCGCGGCAGCGCACGGGGGCTTTTTCAAAATATTTTCACAAAGGGGGTTGCGCAGACCGGGGCGGGTGCATAGAATCACGCCTCTTTCGCGCTAACGGAAACGCGGCGCGGAGGAAGAAGGGAAGCGGTGCGATGGAGGGTCGGTTGTCGAGCCCCGGCGCACATGAAGTTGAACCCAGTCGTCGCAACGAAGCAGTTCAAAAAGTTGTTGACTGACTGAAAAAGACGGTTCATAATCT
>NZ_JAIZRQ010000008.1:0-430557 GCF_020419685.1 Burkholderia sp. AU33545
CCCATCCCGAACAGGACCGTGAAACGACTCTACGCCGATGATAGTGCGGATTCCCGTGTGAAAGTAGGTAATCGTCAGGCTCCCTAAGCCAAAAACCCCCGCCCAAAAGGCGGGGGTTTTTGCATTTCGGCTGCGAAAGCGCGAGTGCAGGGAGGTGTCCGGATTGCCGATCGATCGGATTACGATCCACAGGATCGGAAAGGTTCTGCCCGGCAGCACGCAGGACTCTTTTTTCACCGACTTTTTCGGCCCCGAGCATCAGATAGAACGGCACGGCATTGTGATCCGCCTCGAGCACAAAGCTTCGGTCCCTTTCCTTGCCGCTTCCGTCCGGATCTCCTTCCGTAGCGCGCGGGCAACGCCGTGCCCCACATGCTCCGGATGGACGAATAGCCAACCGGGCGTCGGGAGATCCGAATCCGCCGACGGCCGGATTCAGAACCCGATCACCATCCCTCCGGCTTCGGCGACGTAGCCCGTGCGGTTGCTCAGGCTGTTGGCCTTCAAAGGAAGTTCTGGCAGAACCGTTCTCTTTTGCTTCAAGAGGCGATTCCTGCGCATTCGACGGCCACGCAATCGATTCGGCTGCGAGCACGTGATCACTCTGCAGTTTATTGGCGCTCAATCGCCTCCGGCTGCGCCAACGACACGACGCAGCATCGACCACGCCGCATGCCGGCTCCAAGTTGCGCGTTGCGCTGCCTGACCACATACTGACCGGCCCATGCGAACAAGGCCGCATTGATGGTGACTGTCGATCAGGGTGCCGCTTCAGTGCTGGGTGTCGTGGGATCTGCCGTGTCCTTGCTGGCAGCCATTCCGCACGCGCGCGCAATCTACCGGCGCGGCGTTCGGCCGCACCTGTTCACGTGGCTCATCTGGTCGGTCGTCACGGCGATCGCGGCCGCCGGCCAGTTGGTTGCGGGTGCCGGACCGTTCGCATGGTGCACGGCGGCGATCGCACTCACCTGCTTTCTGACTTTCGTCGCGTGCCTGTTTCTCGAGATCTCAGCGGAGGCAATAGAAGGATCGATCGACTGCTGAAATTCACAGTGGTCATGCACGTCAGCGTTACCCTTTTGCGCGCTCGCACCGAGTGTGACGCGCGCCCGCGCCGCAATTCAATGCTCCGCCTGCGCCGCGTTGACATCCCGCCGAAATGCTCCCGGGCTCGTCCCGGTCCATTTCCGGAACGCGCGATGAAACGCGCTGGGCTCCGTAAAACCGAGTTCCGCCGCGATTTCCGCGACGCTGAGCGTGTGCCCGCGCAGCAGCGACTGGGCCAGCGCTCCGCGCAGTTCGTCCTTGATCGACGCGAAGCTCTGCCCCTCGCTGCGCAACCGTCTCCGCAGCGTCGCGGGCGTCGTGCCGAGGCGCACGGCCAGCGTGTCGAAGTCCGGCCACTCGGCGGCCGGTTGCGCCTTGAGATGCGCACGCGTCTTCGCCACCCAGCCGGTGTCGTGCCGATAGCGCACGAGCAGGTTGCCGGGCGCGCCGCGCAGGAAGGGTTTCAGCGCCTGCGCGGAGCGGATCGTCGGCAGCGCGAGGTACGCGGCGTTGAACGCGAGTCGGCTGTCCGGGCGGTCAAAATGCACGGGCACGCCGAAGAACTGGTGGTAGTCGCTGCGCTGGTCGGGGCTCGGGCACGCGAAATCGATGCGCTGCAGCGGAATGCGTCGGCCGATCAGCCAGCAGGCGACGCCGAGCAGGATCAGCCAGAACGTCCGGTACGCGAACGCCGAATACGGTGCGCCCGCCTGCGTGAGGACGATCTGCGCCTGGCCGTCGGCGACCGCGAGCTCGCCGCGCGGTTCGTCGAGCACCACGCGCAGGAACTGCAGCGCACGCCGCAGCGCCTTCTCGAGCGTGCCCGCGTGCAGCACGGCGTGGCACAGCAGCGTGAAGCTGCCGCGCCGCATCGGGCGGGCCGCGAGCCCGAAGAATTCGTCGTCGATCGCGTTGGCGATTGCCAGCCACAGGCGACCGTACTGTTGTGGCGTGACGGGCTCGCGCACGGTGGCCGGCAGGCCGGCAACGCGCAGCACGGGTTCGGTCGGAATCCGCTGCCGGCGCAGGCTCTCGAGCGCGTCCTCGACGAAATCCGGCGAGATCATCTGCGGCCCCATTTTTTCATGTCCTCCAGACATGGCAAAAGCGATCACGATTCTAGATTCTGTTTGTCATTGATTGCAATGTGACGGCTGTCTACCATCATCGATATACCCCCGGTTCGCCGGCGGACATAACGAACAGGAGACACGCATGCGTGATGGAGCAACCACCCGGGTGGTGCCGGCTTACGCCGACGCCGTGGCCGGCTTCCGTATCGAGACCGCCGCCGCATATCTGCACGGCGACCTGGAGCAGGGCCTGAACGCCTGCGTCGAATGCTGCGACCGGCATGCGGCGGCGGACGCGAATGCGATCGCACTCGACTGGATCGACGTCGGCGGCCGGCACTGCAGCTTCACGTTCGCGCAGATGCAGGCGCTGTCGGCGCGGGTCGCAAACCTGCTGGTCGAGCAGGGCGTGAAGCCGGGTGACGTGGTTGCCGGCCTGTTGCCGCGCACGCCCGAACTCGTCGCGACGATCCTCGGCACGTGGCGCGCGGGCGCCGTCTATCAGCCGCTCTTCACCGCGTTTGGGCCGAAGGCGATCGAGCACCGGTTGCGCATGAGCGATGCGCGGCTGGTCGTCACCAACATCGCGAATCGCGCGAAGCTCGACGAGATCGTCGATTGCCCGCGGGTCGCGACGGTGCGCGAGTCGGGCGACACGCTGCCGGCGCGCGACATCGATTTCCGCGCGGCACTCGACGCGCAGTGCGACGTATTTGAACCGGTCCCGCGCAAGGGCACCGACCTGTTCATGATGATGTCGACGTCGGGCACGACGGGTTTGCCGAAGGGCGTGCCGGTGCCGCTGCGCGCGCTGCTCGCGTTCGGCGCGTACATGCGCGACGCGGTGGACCTGCGCGCCAGTGACCGCTTCTGGAACATCGCCGATCCGGGCTGGGCATACGGCCTCTATTACGCGATCACGGGCCCGCTGCTGCTCGGCCATGCAACGACGTTGTACGAGGGCGCTTTCACGGTCGACAGTACCTACGACGTGATCGAACGGCTCGGTATCACGAGCCTCGCTGGTTCGCCGACCGCGTTCCGGATGCTGATGGCGGCCGGCACCGAAGCGGCCGCGCGCCTGAAAGGGCAACTGCGGGTTGTCAGCAGCGCGGGAGAACCGCTGAATCCGGAAGTCGTGCGCTGGTTCCACGCGGCGCTCGGCGCGCCGATCTACGACCACTACGGCCAGACCGAACTCGGGATGGTCGTGAACAATCATCACGGGCTCGAGCACGTCGTCCATGCCGGGTCGGCGGGTTTCGCGATGCCCGGCTATCGCGTCGCGGTGCTCGACGAAGCCGGCCGCGAACTCGGCCCCGGCGAGCCCGGCATCCTCGCGATCGACATCGCGCGCTCGCCGCTGCTGTGGTTCGATGGTTACTGGAAGCAAGACACGCCGGCGATCGCGGGCGGCTATTACCGCACCGGCGACAACGTCGAACTCGAGCCGGACGGCACCGTGAGCTTCATCGGCCGCGCGGACGACGTGATCACATCGTCCGGTTACCGGATCGGTCCGTTCGACGTGGAAAGCGCGCTGATCGAGCATCCGGCCGTCAGCGAGGCCGCGGTGATCGGCGTGCCGGACCCGGAGCGCACCGAGATCGTCAAGGCGTTCGTCGTGCTGTCGAAAGACTTCGACGGCACACCGGCGCTGGCCGAAGAACTGAGCCAGCACGTGAAGCGGCGGCTGTCGGCACACGCCTATCCTCGCGCGATCGACTTCGTCGACGCGCTGCCGAAAACCCCGAGCGGCAAGATTCAGCGCTTCATGCTGCGCAAGCTGGAAGCCGAGAAGACCGCTCAATCCTGAATATTGACTATGGACTGCGAATGAACATCAAGGATCGCGTTTTTCTGATTACGGGTGCCGGTTCGGGCCTCGGCGCAGCGGTGGCGCGCATGGTGGTCGCCGAAGGCGGCAAGGCCGTACTGCTGGACGTCAATGAAGACGCCGGTGCGAGCCTCGCGCACGAACTGGGTACGTCCGCACGCTTCGTGAAGACCGACGTGACGAGAGAAGCCGACGGGCAGGCCGCCGTTGCTGCCGCGCGCGACGCGTTCGGCCGCATCGATGCGCTCGTGAACTGCGCGGGCGTCGCGCCGGGCGAGAAGGTCGTCGGCCGCGAAGGCCCGCATTCGCTCGACCGTTTCGCGCGTGCGGTGTCGATCAACCTGGTCGGTACGTTCAACATGATCCGGCTGGCTGCGGAAGCGATGTCGAAGCAGGACGCCGACGCGGAAGGCGAACGCGGCGTGATCGTCAACACCGCGTCGGTCGCGGCGTTCGACGGACAGATCGGGCAGGCCGCGTATGCGGCATCGAAGAGCGGCGTGGTGGGCATGACGCTGCCGATCGCGCGCGAACTCGCGCGGTTCGGCATTCGCGTGGTGACGATCGCGCCGGGCATCTTCGCGACGCCGATGATGGCCGGCATGCCGCAGGACGTGCAGGACGCGCTCGGCAAGAGCGTGCCGTTCCCGCCGCGGCTCGGCCGCCCGGAAGAATTTGCGGCGCTGGTGCGCCACGTCGCCGAGAATACGATGCTGAACGGCGAAGTCATCCGTCTCGATGGCGCGCTGCGCATGGCACCGCGCTGACACTGGAGGAATGCAATCATGACGACACAGGATCCGATCGTAATCGTTGGCGCGGCGCGCACGCCGATGGGTGGTTTTCAGGGCGACCTGGCCGCGGCCAGCGCGAGCGAGCTTGGCGCGGCGGCGATTCGTGCGGCGCTCGAACGCGCGAACGTGCCCGCCGAGCGCATCGATGAAATCGTGTTCGGCTGCGTGCTGCCGGCCGGCCAGGGTCAGGCACCGGCGCGGCAGGCCGCGCTGAAGGCGGGCTTGCCGCTGGCGGCGGGCGCGACCACGGTCAACAAGATGTGCGGCTCCGGGATGAAGGCCGCGATGTTCGTGCACGACCTGCTGCTGGCCGGATCGGCGGACGTGGCCGTCGCGGGCGGGATGGAGAGCATGACGAATGCGCCGTACCTGCTGCCGAAGGCGCGCGCGGGGATGCGCATGGGGCATGGCCAGGTGCTCGATCACATGTTCCTCGACGGGCTCGAGGACGCGTACGACAAGGGCCGGCTGATGGGCACGTTCGCGGAGGATTGCGCGCAGGCATATCAGTTCACGCGCGAGGAGCAGGATGCGTTCGCGATCGCATCGCTGACGCGCGCGCAGCGTGCGATTGCAGAAGGACGCTTCGTGTCGGAGATCGCGCCGGTGACCGTGAAGGCCGGCAAGACGGAAGCCGTCGTGTCGATCGACGAGCAACCGGGCAAAGCGAAGCTCGACAAGATTCCGACGCTCAAGCCGGCATTCCGCGAAGGCGGCACGGTGACGGCGGCCAATTCGTCGTCGATTTCTGACGGCGCGGCCGCGCTCGTGATGATGCGTCGCTCGGAAGCGGATCGGCTCGGCCTCGCGCCGAAGGCAGTGATCGTCGGGCATTCGACCTACGCGAACAAGCCGGGCCTGTTCGCGACGGCACCGATCGGCGCGATCCGCAAGCTGTCGGAGAAGACCGGCTGGAACCTGCGCGATGTCGACCTGTTCGAGATCAACGAAGCCTTCGCGGTGGTCGCGATGGCCGCGATGCGCGATCTCGACCTGCCGCACGACAAGGTCAACGTGCATGGCGGCGCGTGTGCGCTTGGCCATCCGATCGGCGCATCGGGCGCACGCGTGATGGTGACGCTGCTGGCCGCGCTCGAAACGTACGGCCTGAAGCGCGGCGTCGCGTCGCTGTGCATCGGCGGCGGCGAGGCGACGGCGATCGCGATCGAGCGGGTCGCGTAACGCGAACGCATTGATGCATCACGCGCGAGACGGCACCCATGCCGTCTCGCGACGCGGGCGGCGGGCATCGTGCCCGTCGCCCGTTTCGCTTTCCGGCGCGCGCGCGATCGCGTTACGCGTTCGCCTCCGGCGACACCGCCCCGCACGCACGAATCACGAGCTGCACGACCTGCTCGGTCTTCTCGGCGAACGCCTTCTGCGTGAACGCACGCTTGCCGCTCAGCGCCCGGATCTGCGCGTCGAAATCCGCATAGTGCTGCGTCGTCGCCCAGATCAGGTACATCAACGCGTGTGCATCGATCGGCGCGAGCAGCCCGCGCGCGATCCAGCCCTCGATCACCTTCACGCGCGTGTCGAACCAGGGCTTCACGCGTTCCGACAGGATGTCCTGCATGTGCGCGGCACCGTGGATGATCTCGTTGGCCCACACTTTCGAGCCGAGCGGGCGCCGTCGCGACAGATCCATCTTCGCGCGCACGTAGCCGCCGATCGCTTCCACCGGATCGTCGCCGGCCTCGAACGAACCTGCCGCGCGATGCCAGTCCTCGAACAGGTCGTCGAGCACGCGACGGTACAGCGCAAGCTTCGTCGGGAAGTAGTAATGCAGGTTCGCCTTCGGCAGGCCCGCACGTTCGGCGATCATCGCCGTGCTCGCGCCGTCGAGCCCGCGCTCCGCGAACACGGCTTCCGCACAGGCCAGCAGATGCGCTTCGTTGGACTCGCGGATATGCGCCTTGCGTCGCCGCAAGGGCGTGTTCGTTTCGTCGTCGCCGGTGGCTTCGGCGGCCGCTTCGTCATGTTTCATCGTTACCCTCGCGCGGCTTGCATGCCGCGTTGCGCTTCATTCTAGCCGCTGGTTCGCATCGAACGCACGTGCCCGCCCACATCGGCGCGCGTGATGCTGCAATGCGGTGGCACGTTTCTCGCTCGCTCGATTCACGCAAGAAAGACATTGCGCTGGGCATTTTGATCGTCTAAAACCTGTCCAATCGGACAGGATTTGATGATCGACGGAATGCAGTGCCGGCAATCCGCCGATCGGTCGGACGAATCACACGAACGATGCGCATCTGCACCTTGCCGGTGCGGGCTTGCCCCGACAGCGGCAATGCGTGCACCGGCGGCAACCGGAATGACAACATGACCGACCCCACAGGAGCGATACGAATGAACGCGGTATCGGAAACAGTGAAGCGGGCAGCATTCGACACGTCGATCAAGGTCGACGGCAAGCGGTTGTGGGACAGCCTGATGGAAGTCGCGAAGATCGGCGCGACGCCGAAGGGCGGCGTGTGCCGCCTCGCGCTGACCGATCTCGACAAGGCCGGACGCGACCTGATCGTCGGCTGGGCGAAAGCCGCCGGCTGCACGGTGACGGTCGATACGATGGGCAATGTGTTCATGCGTCGCGCGGGCCGCGTGGCCGACGCGGCGCCGGTCGTTACCGGCTCGCATGCGGATTCGCAGCCGACGGGCGGCCGCTTCGACGGCATCTACGGCGTGCTCGGCGGCCTCGAGGTGATTCGCAGTCTGAACGATCACGGCATCGAGACCGAGCATCCGGTCGAGGTCGTGATCTGGACCAACGAGGAAGGTTCGCGTTTTGCGCCGGCGATGGTCGCGTCGGGCGTGTTCGCGGGTGTGTTCCCGCTCGAGTACGGGCTGTCGCGCAAGGATGTCGACGGCAAGACGATCGGCGAGGAACTCGCGCGCATCGGCTACGCGGGCGACGTACCCTGCGGCGGCCGCAAGCTGCATGCGGCGTTCGAGCTGCATATCGAGCAGGGGCCGATTCTCGAGGCCGAGTGCAAGACGATCGGCGTCGTGACGGACGCGCAGGGGCAGCGCTGGTACGAGATCACGTTCACCGGCCAGGAAGCGCACGCGGGGCCGACGCCGATGCCGCGCCGCCGCGACGCACTGCTCGGCGCATCGCGTGTGGTCGACCTCGTGAACCGGATCGGCCTCGATCACGCGCCGTTCGGCTGCGCGACGGTCGGCATGATGCAGGTTCACCCGAACTCGCGCAACGTGATTCCCGGCCGCGTGTTCTTCACCGTCGATTTCCGTCATCCGGACGACGCGGTGCTCGCGAAGATGGATGCTGCATTGCGCGAAGGTGTGGCGCGCATCGGGGGCGAGATCGGGCTCGAATCCGCGCTCGAGCAGATTTTCTACTACAAGCCCGTCGCGTTCGATCCGGCCTGCGTAGCGGCCGTGCGCGGCGCGGCCGATCGCTTCGGCTACTCACATCGCGACATCGTGTCGGGTGCGGGGCATGACGCGTGCTATCTGGCGCAGGTTGCGCCGACGTCGATGGTGTTCGTACCCTGCGTCGACGGCATCAGTCACAACGAGATCGAGGACGCGACGCCCGCATGGATCGAGGCCGGCGCGAACGTGCTGCTGCACGCGATGCTGTCGCGCGCATGCGAGCCGACTTCATGACGGACCGGATCTAGCGCAGCCGGCAGGCCGCTCATCGCCTGACCGTGGCATTCCCAAGCAGGACCGCCCCGACTGTGCATTCGCAGCCGGCGGGGACGGCTTTGTCTCCACCCAGTCGAAGGAACGCGTATGACCACCAAGCCAACCGGCGATATCGCCGCGCATCGCCTGTCGTCCACGCAACTCTCGTGCGAATTCGCAGATATCGCGCCGCTGCTCGATCCGACTGCCGCCGCGGCCGCCGCCAGCCGCTGCCACTACTGCTACGACGCGCCGTGCGTGCAGGCCTGCCCGACGCAGATCGACATCCCGAGCTTCATTCGCAAGATCGGTAACGGCAACCTGAAGGGTGCCGCGACCGACATCCTGTCCGCGAATCCGCTCGGCGGGATGTGCGCACGCGTTTGCCCGACCGAGATCCTGTGCGAAGGCGCGTGCGTGCGCAATCACCAGGATGCGCAGCCGGTCGCGATCGGCGCGCTGCAGCGGCACGCGACCGACTGGGCGATGGCGAGCGGCGCGGTGCGCTTTACGCGTGCGCCCGATACGGGGCGGCATGTCTCGGTGGTCGGCGCGGGGCCGGCCGGGCTCGCTTGCGCGCACCGGCTCGCGCTCGCCGGGCATCGCGTCACGCTGTTCGACGCGCGGCCGAAGGCGGGCGGCTTGAACGAATACGGGATCGCCGCGTACAAGACGGTCGACGATTTCGCGCAACGCGAGGTCGATTGGTTGCTGTCGGTCGGTGGCATCGCGCTGCAGACGGGTGTCGCGCTCGGCCGCGACGTGACGCTCGACGCATTGCGCGAGCGGCATGACGCGGTGTTTCTCGCGATGGGCCTGGGCGGCGTGCGCACGCTCGCGATCGACGGCGAGGAATTGAGCGGCGTCATGGACGCGGTCGACTTCATCGAGCAGGTGCGGCAGGCCGACGCGCTGGAGAACGTGCCGGTCGGGCGGCGCGTGGTCGTGATCGGCGGCGGCAATACGGCGATCGACGCGTCCGTGCAGAGCCGCAAGCTCGGCTCGGAGCGCGTGACGATGGTGTACCGGCGCGGCGTGGACGCAATGAGCGCGACCTGGGCCGAACGCGAGTTCGCGCAAAAGAGCGGCGTCACGCTCGTCACGCACGCGAAGCCGGTGCGTATCACGGGCGCGGATGGGCATGTGACGGGTGTCGAATTCGAGGCCGCGTCGGGCGAGCGTTTCACCGTCGACGCGGACATGGTGCTGAAGGCGATCGGCCAGACGCTGGTGCCGGACGGTGTCGCGGCCGCGCTGCTGACGGCGGACGGCACGCGCATCGCGGTCGACGCGGACGGACGCACGGCGTTGCCCGACGTGTGGGCCGGCGGCGATTGCGCGGCGACGGACGGCATCGACCTCACGGTGCAGGCCGTGCAGGACGGCAAGCGCGCGGCGGCGGCGATCGACGCGGCGCTCGCGCGGCGTGCCGCCAAGGCCGCGTGAGCGCGGCATACGCAACGGCATCCCGCGCATCGCGTGCATTGCGCGCGCCACGCGAATCACGATAGACGCCCCATTCTTACGGAGCCGAACATGGCCGACCTTCGCTGCACCATCGCAGGCATCACTTCGCCGAATCCGTTCTGGCTGGCCTCCGCGCCGCCGACCGACAAGGCGTACAACGTCAATCGCGCGTTCGAGGCGGGCTGGGGCGGCGTCGTCTGGAAGACGCTCGGGCTCGATCCGCACGTCGTCAACGTCAGCTCGCGCTACGGCGCGGTGCAGTGGAACGGCCAGCGGATCGCCGGGCTGAACAACATCGAGCTGATCACCGACCGGCCGCTCGACGTGAACCTGAAAGAGATCGCGCAGGTGAAGCGCGACTGGCCCGATCGCGCGCTGATCGTCTCGCTGATGGTGCCGTGCAACGAGCGCGACTGGAAATGGATCCTGCCGCTGGTCGAGGATACGGGCGCCGATGCGGTCGAGCTGAACTTCGGCTGTCCGCACGGGATGAGCGAGCGCGGGATGGGTGCGGCGGTCGGACAGGTGCCGGAATACGTCGAGATGGTCACGCGCTGGGTCAAGGAAGGCACGAAGTTGCCCTGCCTCGTGAAGCTCACGCCGAACATCAGCGACATCCGGATGGGCTCGCGTGCCGCCTACAAGGGCGGCGCGGACGGCGTGTCGCTGATCAACACGATCAACTCGATCGTCGCGGTGGACCTCGACCAGATGGCGCCGATGCCCACCGTCGACGGCAAGGGCACGCACGGCGGCTACTGCGGCCCGGCGGTCAAGCCGATCGCGCTGAACATGGTCGCGGAGATCGCGCGCGACCCGGAAACGCCGAACCTGCCGATCTCCGGCATCGGCGGGATTTCGTCGTGGCGCGACGCGGCCGAGTTCATGGTGCTGGGCGCCGGCAGCGTGCAGGTGTGCACCGCCGCGATGCATTACGGATTCCGGATCGTGTCGGACCTCGCCGACGGGCTGTCGAACTGGATGGACGAGAAGGGCTATGCGACCCTCGACGACGTGCGCGGCCGCGCGGTGCCGAACGTGACCGACTGGAAATATCTGAACCTGAAGTACGACATCAAGGCGCGTATCGACCAGGACCGCTGCATCCAGTGCGGGCTGTGCCATATCGCGTGCGAGGACACGTCGCACCAGGCGATCACGGCCGAGAAGGACGGCGTGCGGCACTTCGAGGTGGTGGACGCGGAGTGCGTCGGGTGCAATCTTTGCATGCATGTGTGTCCGGTCGAGCAATGCATCACGATGGAGCGGGTCGACGCGGGCGACTACGCGAACTGGACCACGCATCCGAACAACCCGGCGCGTGCCGACGCGGGTGCGAGCCCGGCGGAACCCGCGAAGCATGCGAAGGCGGCCTGACCGGCGGCCGGCGGCGCGGCATCGTCCGCACTGCTGCTTGTGTCCTGTTCTGCCGGCATCGCACGATGCCGGCGCTGACGTTTACGTGGAGCGCGTCCGATGAAACCAGCAGCGATTCCCGCCGATCCCGACAGCGCCGCGGCGCCGGCCGGCAGCCTGTACAACGACGACCTCGCGCCGACGACGGCGTCACAGCGCACGTGGCGCTGGTATCACTTCGCGGCGCTGTGGGTCGGGATGGTGATGAACATCGCGTCGTACATGCTTGCGGCCGGACTGATCCAGGAAGGCATGTCGCCGTGGCAGGCCGTGCTGACCGTGTTGTTCGGCAACCTGATCGTGCTCGTGCCGATGCTGCTGATCGGCCATGCGGGCGCGAAGCACGGGATTCCGTATGCGGTGCTCGTGCGCGCGTCGTTCGGCACGCAGGGCGCGAAGCTGCCCGCGCTGCTGCGCGCGATCGTCGCGTGCGGCTGGTACGGCATCCAGACCTGGCTTGGCGGCAGCGCGATCTATACGCTGCTGAACATCCTGACCGGCAACGCATTGCACGGCGCCGCGCTGCCGCTCGTCGGCATCTCGTTCGGGCAGCTTGCGTGCTTCCTCGTGTTCTGGGCGCTGCAGCTGTACTTCATCTGGCACGGCACCGATTCGATCCGCTGGCTCGAGAGCTGGTCCGCGCCGATCAAGGTCGTGATGTGCATCGCGCTCGTGTGGTGGGCGACGTCGCAGGCGGGCGGCTTCGGCACGATGCTGTCTGCGCCGTCGCAGTTCGTCGCGGGCGGCAAGAAGGCGGGACTCTTCTGGGCGACGTTCTGGCCGGGCCTGACCGCGATGGTCGGCTTCTGGGCGACGCTCGCGCTGAATATTCCCGACTTCACGCGCTTCGCGCATTCGCAGCGCGACCAGGTGATCGGGCAGTCGATCGGGCTGCCGCTGCCGATGGCGCTGCTGTCGGTGGTGTCGGTCGTGGTGACGTCGGCCACCGTCGTGATCTACGGCAACGCGATCTGGGATCCGATCGACCTGACGAGCCGGATGACGGGCATCGGCGTCGGCATTGCGCTCGTGATCCTCACGCTCGACACGATGTGCTGCAACCTCGCGGCGAACCTGGTCGGTCCTGCTTACGATTTCTCGAGCCTGTGGCCGAAGGCGATCTCGTACCGCACGGGTGGGATGATCACCGCGACGCTCGCGATCGTGATGATGCCGTGGAAGATCCTCGCGACGACGGACGGCTACATCTTCACCTGGCTCGTCGGTTATTCGGCGCTGCTCGGGCCGGTCGCGGGCATCCTGATGGTCGACTACTTCCTGATTCGCGGCACGCGGCTCGATACGCGCGCGCTGTTCGACGAGCGCGGCGACTTCAGCTACGCGCGCGGCTGGAACCCGGCCGCGCTGGCGGCGCTCGCGATCGGCGTGCTGCCGAACCTGCCCGGCTTCCTGCACACCGCGTTCCCGGCGTCGTTCCCGAACGTGCCGGCGTTCTTCAACACGCTCTACACGTATGCGTGGTTCGTCGGCCTCGTGCTGGCGTCCGGCGTGTACGGTACCTGGATGAAGTGGCGTGCCGGACAGCGCGCGCAGATCGCGAGCGCGTGATGCGCGAACGCATGCGGCACCCGACAGTCAACGAGGAGGCAACCAAATGGCAATCCTGATTCGCGGCGGCACCGTGGTCGATGCGGACCGCACCTATCGCGCGGACGTACTGTGTGCCGACCCGCAGGACGGTGGCACGATCTTGCAGATCGCGGAGACGATCGACGCGCCGGCCGGCGCGACGGTGGTCGACGCGCACGACCAGTACGTGATGCCGGGCGGCATCGATCCGCATACGCACATGGAACTGCCGTTCATGGGCACGACGGCGAGCGACGACTTCTATTCGGGCACGGCCGCCGGGTTGTCGGGCGGCACGACCAGCATCATCGACTTCGTGATCCCGAGCCCGAAGCAGCCGCTGATGGACGCGTTCCACGAGTGGCGCGGCTGGGCCGAGAAGGCCGCGGCCGACTACGGCTTCCACGTGGCCGTCACGTGGTGGGACGAATCGGTGCACCGCGACATGGGCACGCTCGTACGCGAGCACGGCGTGTCGAGCTTCAAGCACTTCATGGCGTACAAGAACGCGATCATGGCCGATGACGAGGTCCTCGTGAACAGCTTCTCGCGTTCGCTCGAACTCGGCGCGCTGCCGACGGTGCACGCGGAGAACGGCGAACTCGTGTTCCGGCTGCAGCAGGCGCTGCTCGCGCGCGGGATGACGGGGCCCGAGGCGCATCCGCTGTCGCGACCGCCGGAGGTGGAGGGCGAGGCTGCGAACCGCGCGATCCGCATCGCGCAGGTGCTCGGCGTGCCCGTGTATATCGTGCACGTGTCGGCGAAGGACGCGGTTGACGCGATCACGCGCGCGCGCAGCGAAGGGCTGCGCGTGTTCGGCGAGGTGCTGCCGGGACACCTGGTGATCGACGAGTCGGTGTATCGCGACCCGGACTGGACGCGTGCGGCCGCGCACGTGATGAGCCCGCCGTTCCGCTCGGCGGAGCATCGCGAGGCGCTGTGGCGCGGGCTGCAGGCGGGGCAGCTGCATACGACGGCGACCGATCACTGCGTGTTCTGCGCGTCGCAGAAGGCGATGGGCCGCGAGGACTTCACGAAGATCCCGAACGGCTGCGGCGGCGTCGAGGATCGCATGTCGGTGCTGTGGCATCACGGCGTGAATCATGGCCGCATCACGCCGAATGAATTCGTGCGGATCACGTCGACGAACGCCGCGCAGATCTTCAACCTGTATCCGCGCAAGGGGGCGGTGCAGGTCGGCGCCGATGCCGATCTGGTCGTGTGGGACCCATCCGCGACGAAGACGATCTCGGTGAAGACCCATCACCAGCAGGTCGATTTCAACGTATTCGAAGGGATGACGGTGCAGGGCGTCGCGACCCACACCATCACGCGCGGCGCGCTCGCATGGGCCGACGGCGAGCTGCGTGCCGTGCGCGGCGCGGGCCGCTATCTGAAGCGGCCACCCGCGGCCGGCTACTACGAGGCCGCGCGCATCGCGAACCGACTGCGCGAGCCGCATCCGGTTGAACGCGCGGGCTGAGCGGCGTACTGCGTCCGTTGCGCGGGGTGTGTCTGTTCGAACGGCACGCTCCGCGCACGTTTACGCGGCCGGTCACGTGCAGCGCCGGCCCTGCCTCTTCTCGGCCTTCCGTCGATTCTCTCAATATATGGGACGAATCGGGCATCGTCACGTCCATCCGATTTCCAGGTACATAGAAGAACTGAGCAAATAGACGACGCAAGCGAGACCGCACGGAGCATGCCATTTTGATTGCGTTGTCGTCATGCATGACGGCGAGTAATATCCACCGACGGCGTTATACAGGCGTGCCGGGCCGCCTGCCGATCATTCAAATAAACATCGAGAGAAAGGAGTACGAGGTGGATATTCTGCGCAGTCTCCTGGGCATGCTGTTCCTGCTGCTGGTGGCCTATCTGCTGTCGAACAACCGGCGCGCTGTGAGCGGCCGGACCCTGATCGCCGCGCTGCTCACGCAGTTCGCGATCGGCGCGCTGGTGCTGTTCGTGCCGTCGGGACGCGCGGCGCTCGCGGCGGCCGCGAACGGCGTCAATCGCGTGCTCGACATGGGCAATCACGGCATTGCGTTCGTGTTCGGCGGGCTGGTCGACGCCCGGATGTTCCAGTTGTTCGGCGACGGTGGGTTCGTGTTCGGCCTGCGCGTGCTGCCGATGATCATCTTCGTCACCGCGCTGATCGCGGTGCTGTATTACGTGGGCGTGATGAAGTGGATCGTCGCGATCCTCGGCGCGGGGCTAGCGAAAGTGCTCGGCGTGAGCCGCATCGAGGCGTGCTCGGCCGTCGCGACGATCTTTCTCGGGCAGAGCGAAATGCCCGCACTCGTGAAGCCGTTCGTGCGGCACATGACGGGCGCCGAGATCTTCACGGTGATGGCGAGCGGCATGGCGTCGGTCGCGGGCTCGGTGCTGGTCGGCTACGCCGGTCTCGGCGTGAAGATGGAGTACCTGCTCGCTGCGTCGTTCATGGCGGTGCCGGGCGGGCTGCTGTTCGGCAAGCTGCTGTTCCCGACCGTGGAGCCGAGCCGTGTCGTGGTCGACGGGCTCGATTTCGACGACAAGCGGGCCGCCAACGTGATCGAGGCGGCGGCGTCCGGCGCATCGGTGGGTCTGCGGATCGCGATCAATGTCGGCGCGATGCTGATCGCGTTCGTGGGGCTCATCGCGCTGATGAACCTCATCGTCGGCGGCGTGGCCGCGTTCGCGGGCTTTCCGCAGGTGACGCTGCTGGGCATCATCGGCCACCTGTTCGCGCCGCTGGCGTGGATCATCGGCGTGCCGTGGCACGACGCGGCGCTGGCCGGCAACTTCATCGGCGAGAAGCTGATCTTCAACGAGTTCGTCGCGTACGGCGACCTGTCGCCGTATCTGAAGGGCGGCGCGCACGTCGCGGCGGCCGGCCTGCAGGTGCTCGACCCGAAGACGCTCGCGATCGTGTCGTTCGCGCTGTGCGGCTTCGCGAACTTCTCGTCGATCGCCATTCTCGCGGGCGGCTTCAGCGCGGTCGCGCCGGAGCGCCGCTCGGAAGTCGCGCGGCATGGCTTGCGTGCGCTGACGGCCGCGACGTTGTCGAACCTGATGAGTGCCGCGATTGCCGGCCTGTTCTTTTCGCTGCACTGAGCGAGCAAGGAGACGCAACGATGTTTCTGCCGCAGGAGTTCATTCGCCGCAAGCGCGACCGGCAGCCGCTCGATCGCGACGAGATTGCCGCGTTCGTGCGCGGCGTGACCGACGGCAGCGTGACCGAGGGCCAGGTGGCGGCGTTCGCGATGGCGGTGTACTTCAACGACCTGAGCACCGATGAGCGCGTCGCGCTGACGATCGCGCAGCGCGACTCGGGCGACGTGCTCGACTGGCGTGCGCTCGATCTCGGCGGACCGGTGATCGACAAGCATTCGACGGGGGGCGTCGGCGATGTCGTGTCGCTGATGCTCGGGCCGATGGTGGCCGCATGCGGCGGCTATGTGCCGATGATCTCGGGGCGCGGGCTCGGCCATACCGGCGGCACGCTCGACAAGCTCAGTGCGATCCCCGGCTACGACGTGACACCGGACACGGACACGTTTCGTCGTACGGTGCGTGACGTCGGCGTCGCGATCATCGGGCAGACCGCGCGGCTCGCGCCGGCGGACAAGCGCATCTATGCGATTCGCGATGTGACGGCGACCGTCGAGTCGGTCGCGATGATCACCGCGTCGATCCTGTCGAAGAAGCTCGCGGCGGGGCTCGACGGGCTCGTGATGGACGTCAAGGTCGGCTCCGGCGCGTTCATGCCGACCGCCGAGAAGTCGGCCGAGCTGGCACGTAGCATCGTCGACGTCGGAAACGGCGCCGGCATGAAGACGACCGCGATCCTGACCGACATGAACCAGTCGCTCGCGCCGTGCGCGGGCAATGCACTCGAAGTCGCGTGTGCGATCGACTACCTGACGGGCAAGTCGCGACCGGCGCGCCTGCATGACGTCACGATGGCGCTGTCGGCGCAGTTGCTCGTCACCGGCGGGCTGGCGCCCGACGTCGCGCAGGCGCGCACGATGTTGCAGCAGGCGCTCGACTCGGGCGAGGCGGCGGAACGCTTTGCGCGAATGGTGGCGACGCTCGGCGGCCCCGTGGACCTGATCGAAGCGCCCGCGCATCATCTTGCGCGGGCGGATGTGATCGTGCCGGTTCCGTCGCCCGCGAGCGGAGTGGTGAAGCGGGTCGATTGCCGCGCGCTCGGGCTCGCGGTCGTCGCGCTCGGCGGCGGCCGCACGCGCGCGGAGGATGCGATCGACTACCGTGTCGGCCTGACGGCACTCGCGGAGATCGGGCAGCGTGTCGAAGCCGGCCAGCCGCTCGGCTATGTGCATGCCCGCGACGACGCGGCGGCCGCACGTGCGGTGGCCGAGGTGCGGCAAAGCTACGTGCTGGGCGAGACGGGCGAGGCGCACCCGACCATTTACGAGCAGATCGGCTGACCGTGCGCCGATGCCGGCGCGGCGGAACGTGCCGGTGTCGGTGCTCGCCTTACATGACGGGGGAGTATCGTGCCGGCCGGGATGCGTCGTGTCGATGCATCCCCGCACACGACTGGAGGCACCATCGAGATGGAACGAGACGAACTGATCGAACAGGCCAAGGTGGCGCGCGAACGCGCGTATGCGCCGTATTCGCGCTTCAAGGTCGGCGCTGCGCTACAGGCGCGCGACGGAACGGTTTTTCACGGCTGCAACGTCGAGAACGCGTCGTACGGACTGTGCAATTGCGCGGAACGCACGGCGATGTTCGCGGCGATCGCGGCCGGCTATCGTCCGGGGGACTTCACGCGGCTGGCGGTCGTCGGCGATACCGACGGCCCGATCGCGCCGTGCGGCGCGTGCCGTCAGGTGATCATCGAGATCGGCAAGCCCGACATCGAAGTGATCCTGGCCAACCTGAAAGGGGCCGTCGAGGTCACGACGGCCCGCGCGTTGCTGCCTGGCGCATTCAGCCTGTAACGGACACGCTGCGCGCATCACGTGCCGTCACGCGCGTCCCGGATCGGGATCACGGTGCGCGCGCCGCACTGGCGCAGCAGGTCGCGCAGTTCGTTGATGACCGGAAACACCTCGTGGTTCCAGTCGGCGCCCTGCCGGTCGTGCGCTTCCTGCTCGCGCTCGACGATCCAGCGATCCTCGCGGAAGATCCGCTCGGTGAACCAGACGAGCAGCGGCCACGCGAGATCGAGCGCGAACGGGATGCCGGGCTTGTGGATCGACAGCAGTCCGAACGTGCGGTTGGTACGCTGTTCCGCATCGAGCGGCACGTAGACGATCCACAGGTCCATCACGAGCGTGCCTTCGCTCGAGCGGATCTGAAGCGTCTGGTACGGGTAGCCGGTGCGAACCGTCATCACGCTCTTGTCGGCCTGGTCGCCGGGCTTCTTGCTCGAGCCGAACACGAGCGCCTCGCCGACCGGCTGCTTGCCTTCCATGCGCGCGAACGTGTAATCGACCTCGACCCAGTCGTCGCCGCGGCGCCGGCCGAGTGCGCGCGCCCGCATCTGCCCCATCTGCTTGCGATGCAGGAACTGATGGTTCATGTCCATCAGGTTCTCGTGCATGAACGAGTAGTGGCACTTGACCTCGCGGCCGAAGCGGCGCGTCTTGAATGCGCGGTCGTCCGCCGATTCGAGCGCGGGGAACGGGCGTTCGTCGGCGAGCGTCGCGTCGCCGGGGAACACGAAGATCAGTCCGTGCGCCTCGCGGCACGGGTACGCCCGCACGCCGTTGGGCAAACGCTCGCGGCCGAGGTAGGGCACGTCGACGCAACGGCCGCTGTCGCACGCATAGGTCCAGCCGTGGTAGCAGCAGCGCAGCGTTTCGCCGCTCACGACGCCCGCATGCAGCGGCACCTGGCGGTGCGCGCAACGATCTTCGAGCGCATACACGGCGCCGGATTCGGTGCGCACGAGGACGATCGGATCGCCGGCGAAGCGCACGCCGAGCGTCTTGCCGCGCTTCAGTTCGCGCGACCACGCGAGCGGATACCAGTGATCGGGATGGATGGGCACGCGGCGCAGGTCGCGCACGACCGCGCCGGTGGACGGTTCTTCGAGGGTGCTGCTGTCAGACAAAGGCACTGCGCGCATGCGTGACGCCTCCTGGCTGGACGGAAGGTCCGGACGCCGCAACAAGCGGCGTGGCTTGGGAGAAGTCTACGCGAAGTTGCACCGCATGTCGGACGCGATGCGGGTTTGCACCGGCACGGCGGGCGCGGTTTGTTTGATGCGGCGCAATCCGGGGCGCGGGCGGCACCCGCGGCATGCGAGGCCGCCCTGCTGCGGCCGCGTGCCGGTCACGAGCGGGCATCGCGCCACAGCACCGGATCGGCGCGGTACAGCGCCGGGAAGTAGTGTTTCAGCCCGGCGACCTTCGGCAGGTCGTTGAACGCGATGTATGGCGCGTCGGGATGCAGTTCGAGGTAGTTCTGGTGATAGGCCTCGGCCGGGTAGAACCCCTTGTAGTCCTCGATACGCGTGACGACCGGCGCCGGAAACACGTGCGCGGTGCCGAGCTGCGCGACGTACGCGGTCGCGACCGCGCGTTGCTGCGCGGTGGTCGGGAAGATTGCCGACCGGTATTGCGACCCTTCGTCTGGGCCTTGCCGGTTGAGTTCGGTCGGATCGTGCGCGACCGAGAAGAACACCTGCAGCAGCCGGCCGTAGGTGATCTGCGTCGGGTCGTAGACGATGCGCACCGATTCCGCGTGCCCCGTCAGCCCGGACCCGACGAGTGCATAGTGCGCGGTTTCGGACGCGCCGCCCGCATAACCGGCCGTGACCTGCTTCACGCCCTTCACATGCTCGAACACGCCCTGCACACCCCAGAAACAGCCGCCGGCAAGCACGGCCGTCTCGTCGTGCGATGCGCCGGGTGTTTCGTCGAGTGTCGGCGCGGGCACGGTGCGCATCGGCTCGGCAGAGTTGACGATGCGCTGGTAGCCGAACACGGCGGCGGCCGCGACGGCGAGGGCGCCGATGCGGCGCAGCATCGCTGCGCGCCGTCGCGGCGTGGAAGCGCGGGTGGGTGTCGGGTTCATGGTGGGCTCCTTCGGAATGCGTTGGGGAAGACGGCGGTCGGGTGTCGGCCTGGCATGCGTTCAACCGAACGTGAATGCGTACGCATCGACACCCGGATCGAGAAACTCGATCGCGAATGTGCGGTCGGCGATGGCGCCCGGCTGACGGACGAGCTGGTACAGGCGCTGCCCGGTGACCGTGCCGTAGCCCTGCGCGTCGACGTCGGTGCCGTGTGCGGCACCGGGCGCCGCGCCGTCGAGCGTCACGCGAAAGCGCACCGGCTTGCCGTTCGCTCCCGGCCCGAGCACGAGGTGCAGGTCGCGCGCATGGAAGCGGTAGACGATCCGGCCGGACGGCGCGGCGAGCGACGCGCGCTCGGCGCCGACCTGCCAGGTGCCGGCGAGGCCCCAGTCGTTCAGGTCGGGGTGGGCGGGCGCGTCGTAGCGGTGTGCCGCGTCGCGCACCACGCCGCCCGGCGACGTGAAGTCGTCCGCGCGCGCATAGCCGACATAGGTTTCGGGCGAGCGGACGTCGGCGCTGTCGGCCGCCGCGAGCGCGCCTTTCGCGGGAACGCCGGCGAGCCCGAGCGGCACGTTCAGCGCTTCCGGATGACCGGCCTCGGCGAGCAGCGACTGGATCGCGCGTTCCGACTGCGCGTATTCGCCTTCGCCGAAGTGGTGGCGGCGCACGCGTCCCTGTGCGTCGACGAAGTAGTGCGCGGGCCAGTATTCGTTGCTGAACGCGCGCCAGATCGTGTAGTGGTTGTCGATCGCGACCGGGAAGTCGATGCCGAGGTCGTGTACGGCCTTTTTCACGTTGCCGATGTCGCGCTCGAACGCGAACTCCGGTGCGTGCACGCCGATCACGACGAGACCGTACGGCGCGTACTTGCGTGCCCAGGCCGTGGTGTACGGCAGCGTGCGCAGGCAGTTGATGCACGAGTAGGTCCAGAAGTCGACGAGCACGACCTTGCCGCGCAGGCCGGCTGCGGTCAGCGGCGGCGAATTCAGCCACTGCACGGCGCCGTCGAGCGACGGCAGCGTGCCTTCGACGGGCAGCGCGGCCGGCGCTTGCGGCGCGGGCGCGATCTCCGCCGCGCGCATCATCGCGCCGCCGGACTGCACGGCATCGGCCGTCGCGGCCATCATCGCGCCGCCCGAACCGTTCGCGGTGTGGTCTGCCGAGCCGTTTGCCGGCGAACCCGTCGCGTCCATCGCCGCCGGCGCGCCGTTCGAGCGCCCGCCGAGCCGGTCGACGAGCTTCGTCTCGAGGCCGCCCGTCGTGACGGTCGACAACTGCGCGAGCGCACCCGTATCGAGGCCGAGCGCAATCGCGCCGACGCCGGCCAGCAGCGCGGCGCCGATCCCGCGCTTGATCCATTCGCCCGCGCCGAGCGAGCGCTTCATCGCGGCGAACACCTTGCCGCCGATCACGAGCGCGACGCCGAGCGACGTCGCCGCGCCGGCCGCATACGCAACGAGCAGCAGCGTCGTGCCGACGCTCGCGCCGCGCAGCGCGGCGCCGGTCAGCACGAGCCCGAGGATCGGGCCGGCGCACGGCGCCCACAGCAGGCCGGTGGCGACGCCGAGCAGCAGCGACGACAGCGGGCCGGCCGGGCGGCCGTCGCGCTGCGCGAGGCCGGTGAGGCGGTTGCCTGCGGCGACGAGCGGGCGCGTCAGGTGTTCGGCGAGGCGCGGCATCAGCAGCGTCAGGCCGAATACCCCGAGCAGCACGATGGCAACCCACCGGCCGGCCTGGTTGGCTTGCGCGACCCAGCCCCCGCCGACGGCGGCGAGCGTCGCGACGACGGCGAACGTGAGCGCCATGCCGGCCAGCAGCGGCAGGCCGGTGCGCACGAACGGCTGGTCGGCGCGCGCGAACACGAACGGCAGCACGGGCAGGATGCACGGGCTCAGGATCGTGAGCACGCCGCCGAGATAGGCAAGGACGATGAGCAGCATGGTGCGTTCTCCAGTCGGTCGGGGATGGGGCCGGATCAGGCGGCGGCCGGGTGGAAGGCGAGCGCGAGCCCGTTCATGCAGTAGCGCAGGTTGGTGGGCGGCGGGCCGTCGTCGAACACGTGGCCGAGATGGCCGCCGCAGCGGCGGCAGTGCACCTCGGTGCGGACCATCCCGAACGACGTGTCGGCGTCGGTCGCGACAGCGTGGTCGAGCGGCTTCCAGAAGCTCGGCCAGCCCGTGTGGCTGTCGAACTTGGTGGCCGACGAGAACAGTGCGAGGCCGCAGCCCGCGCACGCGAACGTGCCGGGGCGGTGCTCGTCGTTCAGCGGGCTGCTGTATGGCCGCTCGGTGCCGGCGTCGCGCAGGATCGCGTACTGGGCGGGCGTGAGCCGGCGATGCCATTCGGTGTCGCTGAGGGTGACCTCGTATGGCGCGGCCAGCTTCGGCGCGGCCGTCGACGCGGCGAACGCGCGGCTGACCAATGTGCGGCGGCCGGCCGACGACAGCGCCGCGAGCGTGGCGAGGCCGGTGGCGCCGGCGAACAGCAGCAGATGTCTGCGGGTGGGCATGATGGGCTCCTGGAAGCAGGTCCTGAAAACATGCGCCCATCGTAGTCAGCGGCCGGTGTCGAAGTCCTCACGGAAAGTTAAATGAATTGTGATGTTTGCCGGAGGAGGCGGCCGCGTCGACGGGATGGTGTCCGGCCAAGCGCCGGCCGGCCAGGGCTCGGTAGTCGGCTGCGCCGGGTTCTGCCGTGACCATGAGCAAGAGGCGTCTCCAACTACGGCCATGCATCAAGTATGCGACTGCTTCCCGGTGTTCGCTGCGGCAGCAAGCAGGCGGGATGAGTCCGGCGGCGGTGTGGCGCAGTCAGGTCCCGGTCGGTTGAAACTGCCGGAGGGTTCGCCGTCATAGGAGGCAAACGCGTTGCAAGGTCACTGTGCGCTGATACACGGCTTTATTGAGCCACGGCACGAACACGTACTCGTCGTATGCGTCGCAGCCGATCAGGATCCAGTGGGACAGGACGTTGGACACGATGGGCCTCCTTGATTTCGCTGGCGTCGTTGTGGCGGGGCCTATGCATCGCGATCGGCATCCGTCGTGCTCACACCCGGTATACCGGGCGAGCCCGGCGCCTATTCCCGAGGCCGCGTGATGCGCTTCATGCGCCGGATGCCGCGCGTCGCCGGAATAAACGGGACCGCTCGGTGGTATGCCGATCAGGCAGCATCACTCAGCGCACGTTTCGACGGGGAGGTTTCGATGAACGACAAGCCCACGCAAACCCGTGACATCCTGCGCGGAGCGCGGCGCGTTCGCGAGGTTCCCGCGAACGCAGACGAGGCCTCGGCGTCACCATCCTTCCGGGAACACGTCGACATGCGCCCGCCGTCGCACGACCGCGCGTCGTATCCCGCGCAGCACGCGCACGATGCCGGGAAGCCGGCGTCCGCGCATGACGGGCTGCACAAGATAGCGCGGAGGCTGCAACTCGGCTCCGGCATCATGTTGTGGATCTATATTTCCGTTCACATGGTCAATCATGCGCTCGGCATCTGGTCGGTCGACGTTGCCGAGCGCGGCCTGCACCTGGCGATCGGTGTCTGGCAAAGCCTGCCCGGGACGATCCTGCTGTACGGCGCAGCCGGCCTGCATTTCGCGCTGGCGCTCCGCACCATCTACGGCCGTCGGCACTGGGCGCTGCCGCCGGCCGAATGGCTGCGTCTTTGGGCGGGACTCAGCCTGCCGCTGCTGTTGATCCGCCACGTCGTCGGCACACGCGTCGCGACGTCGTTCTACGGCTTCGAACCGAACTACGCACGGGTCGTCGTGGCGCTGCTGACGAGCGGCACGCAGGGCCTGCAGATCGCGCTGCTCGCGCCGGGGTGGGTGCACGGCAGCCTCGGGTTGTGGTTTCATTTGCGCCGGCGTGCGTTTTTCCATCGCGCGAGGTTTGTGCTGCTGGGGGTGCTCGTACTATTGCCCGTGCTGTCGGCGGCCGGATTCGTGCAGATGACGCGGGCGGTGGTGCCGGGCAGTCTCGCCGTCGCGGCCCCCGACGCGACGCTGGTGGCCCATCGTGCCGCGCTCGACAGCTGGCGGCATCTTCTCGTCGCCGGCTACCTGTCGCTGATCGTCGTTGCGTTCGCCGGCGGGCAGTGGCGAAACCGGTTCGCTGGCGGCGTTTCGCGCGGCGCGCCCCGGGAGCAGTAAGCGGGTGCGCGAACCTGCCGGGTCCGCGCCTGGCCGGCGATCCGCACGAGTCGGCTGCGTCTGCTCGAAGCTTGCGCGGCCGAACATGGCACGCGGCATCTCGACACCGGCCTGCCGCCGGTCACGCCCGTCCCATGATCCGCGTGCCGAGCGAGATGCCGAGTTCGGACAGCGAAGCGTTGTTCGCGAGCTGGGCGGCCTCCCAGCGCGACAGCGCGGCGTCGAATGCGCATGCGCGCACGCCGCCGCGCAGCGCTTCGGCGAGACCAACCGCGTTCTGCGCCGCCTTCGCGACACCGGCGGCCGTATGCGGTCGCACGAGGCAGGCCGCGTCGCCGAGCAGCACCGCGCGGCCGAACGCCATGCGCTCGACCGCGAGATCGAGGATCGCCTGCGCGAACGGCGCCTGGGTCGCCTCGACGAGCGCGGCGAGCGTTGGCGCGAGCAACCGGCGGCCGGTGTCCACGAGTTCGAGCCGGTTGTCGTCGCGCATTGCGCCGGGCGGCAGCGAGCCGTCGCGCTGCGTGCCGTCCTGCGCGAGAAACAGCGACGGCACGCGATCCTGCTCGAGCCGCCGGTACCAGACCCAGTTCACGCGCCGCTTGCCCGGATCGATCGCACCGTCGCGGCCGGGCACGAGGTAGGTCAGGAACAGATGCGCGTTGCCTTGCTGGAACGTGAACCGATCGCGCAGCACCTGCAGCACCGAGTCGGGAAGCGTGTGCTCGTCGACGAGCCCGCGCCATGCGACATAGCCCGCATACGCGGGCCGCGCGTCGGGCAGCAGCTGGGCACGCACGGCCGAGCGGCCGCCGTCCGCGCCGACCAGCAGGTCGGCACACTCGACGCGCCCGTCCGCGAAATGCGCGATCACGCGCGCGCCGTCCTGTTCGAACCGCTCGAACGATACGCCAGCGTGCACGACGCCGGCGGGCAGCGCGCGCTTCAGCGCGGTGTAGATCACGTTCCACGCGGTCTGCGTTTGCGGCATGTAAAGGCGCTGCACGATCCGGTCGTGCTCGTCGAGATAGATCCGGTCGACCGAATCGACGCCCGCATCGCGCGGCACCGGCACGCCGCCGAATGCGAACGCGCGCTCGATCGGCGGCTGCAGCACGATGCCGCCGCCGCGGCTGTCGAGGTCGTTGGGCGACTGTTCGAATACCTTGACGCGCCATCCGGCCGCGCGCAGCGCGGTCGCCGTGAACAGTCCGCCCACCGATCCGCCAATGACGATCGCCGAGGGGCCCGCAACGTCGCTCATGATTCCGCTCCCGCGATGATTCGTCGCGCGCGGCGAATCATCCATTCCCAATGCTTCAGGAAATCGACAGGCAATGCGTTCACGCGCTCCGGCTGTTCTTCGCGCGCCATGTTGCGCTTGTCGTAGCCGGTGGCCGGCCCGCTGCCGGCGTCGATGTAGTGCAGGCGCCGATCGTTCGCGGTGACGGCGTGATGCGTGATCGAAGACGTGTTGGTGGTCATGTGACGGTCCCAGTGCGGTTCGGCCCGCAGGCGCCCGGACGCGGGCGCAAGTGCCTTTCGAGGATAGGCGAAGCGACCGGCACACCGGATGAATTGTTCTGAATTCGTCGGGCGGCGCGCGGGGCCGCGCTACACGCGGCGGCGTCGCCGCGCGGCCGCGCCGGACGCGAGCTGCTTGAGCGTAGCGGGCGTGCCGTGGAGAAACGCGTCGACCAGCCGTTCGATTTCGGTGTCGAGATCGTCGGGCACCGGCAACCCGTACACCCACTTGCGAACGCCGAAATAGAAGATGCTCGCGTGCAGGCTCCAGACGAGCTCGATTTCAGCGTTGCGCTGGGCCTCCGTCGCCGGCGTGGCGATGTCGTATTCGTGCCGCAGTTCGCGCAGCACCGGCAGGAACACGCGTTCGCGCAGCCGCGACAGATAGCGCGTGTTGAAGCCCTCGCGGCTGAGCCCCGCGAAGATGAAGGTGCGGATCCATTCGCGCCGCAGGATGGTTTGCGCGTACGCGCGGTAGAACGCGACCAGCCGCTCCTGCAGCGGGACCGTGCGATCCGCGATCATTTTTTCCCAGTCCGGGTTCCACGTGTAGACCTCGTCGTACACGCGATCGATCAGCGCTTCCTTGCTCGGAAAGTACCGGTACAGCAGCGGCTGGGTGACGCCGATCTGCCGCGCCAGCTCGCGCGTGCTGCCGGAAAAGCCGTGCGTCGCGAAGTGCTCGATCGCCTTCTCGACGATTTGCCGCTCGCGCGCTTCCGGCGCGAGGCGCCGGCCCGGCGTGACGGCGTTGCCGTCGGCATCCGTCCCGCGCTCTCGGGCTGGCGTGCTGCGTTTTCTTTCGGTCATGCATCGGCTCCTGATCGCGTGCGCTCTTAAGCTATCGATCGAAAAATAACACGATCGGACCGCGAGGGCCGCTCGGGGCGTGCCTGCCGACGCGATGCGCGAACCGTTGCGCACGTGCCGCGCGTCGCGTCGACCGCGCCGTCCGTCGGGGCGTCCGGGCAGCCAATTCAGGAAAATTCAGGCCCATCGCCATGACATTAAGACGCGCCTTAACTAGTCTTGCTTCCGAACAGCCGTTTGGACCGGACGCCAGTCGGCACCGCCGGGCCGTTCGGCACAACCGGAGCGGAACATGCGTGATCTGATCTCGCCGGACGCAGGCATCGCGTGCGCCGGCGCAACCGTCGCCATCCAGGAGGCCGGGGCATGCCGACGCAGCCGGTAACCGCGGCCGCGGCACCCGATCACGTGCGTGGCGAGGACGTCTTTCTTGCGTCGATCGCCGGCTACGTCGACACGCTCGGCTTCGTCGCGCTGTTCGGCCTGTTTACCGCGCACGTCACCGGCAACTTCATCCTGATCGGCTCGGGGCTGGCCGGCGTCGGGCAAGGGCTCGCGATCAAATGGCTCGCGTTTCCGGCCTTCATCGCCGGTATCGTCGGCGCGCGCGTGCTCGATCACCGGATGCGTTCGCTGGGCCACGGCCCGCGCGCGCGTTCGCTCTATGCGCTTCAGGCCGTGCTGCTGGCCGGGTTCATGCTGGCCGGCGTGATGGCGTCGCCGATCGCCGACGCCGATGCGCCGCGCACGATCCTGTGCGGTCTGCTCGGCGCCGCGGCAATGGGTGTCCAGAACGCGCACGGCCGGCTGACGGCCCGCTCGGTCGTCGCCAACACGGTGATGACGGGCAACGTCACGCAGGCGGTGATCGATGCGTTCGACTGGCTCGTGCCGCTTGCCGCGCCGGCCGAACGCGACGCCGCGCGCGCGCGACTGCGGCGCACGCTGCCGCCGGTCGCGGCCTTCGCGCTCGGTGCGGGCGCGGGGGCCGCGGCGTACGTATTCGCCGCCTTCTGGGCGCTGGCGCTGCCGCTCGCGACCTTGTGCTTCCTCGCCTACCGATCCGGCCGGCCCGACGTCGGGCCGGCATCACGCTGAATCCGCGCGCGACGCACGGCAGCGCTTACCACTTTCAAGGAGAATTTCGATGATTGCACTGAAGTTGCGACAGGTATTGCGGATGACGGCCGCGTCGACGGCCATGCTCGGCGCATTGCTGGCGACCGCGCCGGCCCATGCGGACGAGACGCGTCTGCTCGAGACCTCGTCCGCGAAGGTGCCGGCCGTCTCGGTCGGTCCGCAATACGACACGACGCACGTGTGCGTCGCGCCGGAAGACTTCGACCGCTTCACCGACAGCTTCGTCGCCACGTTCGGCGGCAAGAAGTCGCAGCAGGGCGTGTTCCAGGTCACGCCGACGCCGAGCCAGACGATGTCGCAGCTCGTGTTCACGCCGTCCGGCACGATCTCGGTGTTCGGCTTCAAGACGCCGATCCCATACCCGTTCTGCGAGGAGCGCACCGGCTACCTCGTCACCGACATGGACGTCGCGATGAAGTCGGCGCGCGCGCATGGCGCGGACGTGGTCGTCGACACGTTCCCCGATCCGATCGGCCGCGACGCGATCATTCGCTGGCCGGGCGGCGTGAACATGCAGCTGTACTGGCACACCCAGGCGCCGCACTACGATCCGCTGCAGACCGTGCCGGAAAATCGCGTGTACGTGTCGCCGGAAAGCGCGAGCAAGCTGGTGCACGACTTCGTCGCGTTCTCGCGCGGCAAGGTCGTGTCCGACGTGCGCAAGGCGCCGGGCATCGAGATCGGCCGGCCGAACGACACGTACCGCCGCATCCGCATCGAGTCGGGCTTCGGCAAGATGACCGTGCTCGCCACCGACGGCCATCTGCCTTATCCGTTCGGGCGCGAAATGACCGGCTACGAAGTGGCGGACCTTGCCGCCACGCTGGAGAAGGCCAAGGCCGCCGGCGTGACCGTTCTGGTACCGACCTTCACGTCGGACGGGCGCGATGCGGCGCTCGTGCAGTTCCCGGGCGGCTATGTCGCCGAGATTCACGCGCGGTCGAAGTGATGGACCGGCGGTCGATGAGGCGGTCGATGAAGCGGGCGTGGCGTGGCGCGTTGCCGGCGGCCATGCTGGTGGGCGGCGTCGCGACGCACGCCGGGACGGCCGCTGGCGCCGAGGAAACCGCGGCGCCTGCATCGACCGCCGCCGCGACGTGCACCGCGACGCGTCCTGCGGTGCTGTTCAACCGCTGGCAGGAAGACTGGTCGGTGCTCGCCAATCCATGCGTTCCGCGCAAGCCGCTCGACGGGCTGAAGTACATCCCGCTCGGCGCCGACCCGTCGACCTACCTGTCGCTCGGCGCGAACCTGCGCGAGCGCTTCGAGCTGAACAACGCGCCGCTGTTCGGGCTCGGCGCCGCCCACGACGACAACTACGTGATCCAGCGTGCGACGGTGCATGCGGATCTGCGCTATGCCGGACATTTCCAGGCGTTCGTCCAGTTCGTCGATGCGCGGCCGTTCGGCAAGGATACGGTCGGCCCGGTCGACAAGGATCAGCTCGACATCGAGCAGGCGTTCGTCGCGTATGTCGACCAGGTCGGCGGCGGCACGTTCAAGACCCGCATCGGCCGGCAGGAGATGGCGTTCGACTTGCAGCGGTTCGTGTCGGTGCGCGACGGCCCGAACGTGCGCCAGGCGTTCGATGCGCTGTGGGCCGATTACGAAATCGGCAAGTGGCGGCTGATCGGCTATGTGACGCGTCCTGTGCAGTATCGCAACGACGCGGTATTCGACGACGTGTCGAACCGGCACCTCAGATTCGACGGCGTGCGCGTCGAGCGCAACGATGTGGGACCCGGTGACCTGTCGGGCTACTGGTCGCGCTATACGCGCGACAACGCGCGCTATCTGGGCGGGGCCGGCACCGAGCGGCGCGACGTGTTCGACATGCGCTACGCCGGCAAGTCTTCCGGGTTCGACTGGGACGCCGAGGCGATGCTGCAGACCGGGCACATCGGGCAGGACACGATCGGTGCGTGGGCGTTCGGCGCGCTGGGCGGCTACACGTTCGCGAAGACGCCGGGTACGCCGCGCATCGGCATCCAGGTCGACGGCGCGTCGGGCGACAAGCATCCCGGCGACGGACGCATGGGCACCTTCAACCCGCTGTTCCCGAACGGCTCTTACTTCACGCTCGCCGGCTATACGGGCTACACCAACCTGATTCACGTGAAGCCGTCGCTGACGTTCAAGCCGGCCGGCAACGTGACAGTGCTGACCGCGGTCGGTTTCCAGTGGCGCGAGACGACGGCCGACGCGATCTACGGGCAAGGGATGCAGGCCGTGCCCGGCACGGCCGGCAAGGGCGGCGCGTGGACGGGCATGTACGCGCAGGCCCGCGTGGACTGGCTCGTCAATGCGAACACGGCGCTGGCGGTCGAGGCGGTGCACTTCCAGCTCGCCGATTCGATTCGCGCGCTGGGCGCGCGCAATGCCGACTATGTCGGCGTGGAGGCGAAGTTCGGCTGGTGACGCGACGTGCCGCGCGGCTCAGTGCTGCGCGCCGGCGAGCGTCTCGACGAAATCGATGAACGCCGTGACGCGCTTCGAGCCGCGCTGATTCGGCAGGTACAGCGCGGTGACGACCGAGCGCGCCGCATCGGGCATGACGTCGTACTGTTCGAAGAGCCTGCGCAAGCGGCCCGACTGGACGTCGGCATCGACCAGCCAGTCGGGCAGCAGCGCGATGCCGGCGCCGTCCAGCACGGCATCGCGCAACACTTCGCTGTGGTTCGATTTCAGGCGCCCGGTGACGAGCACTTTCGTCGTGCCGTGCGCATCCGCAAACGTCCACGCCTGCTGGTCGCCGCCGAAATGAAAGCGCAGGCAGCCGTGATCGACCAGCTCGCCCGGCGCCGATGGCGTGCCGTGTGCATCGAGGTAGTCGTGGCTCGCGACGACATAGCGCTGGAACGTGCCGAGCTGTCGCGCGACGACTTCCGCGGATGGGGCCGCTTCGCCGAGCCGGATCGCGACGTCGATCCGGCCGGTGACGAGATCGACGCGTTCGTCGGTGAGCTGCAGGTCGAGATCGAGCTTCGGATAGCGCGCGAGGAAGGCCGCGACGTGCGGCGCGATGCGGCGCATGCCGTACGCGACCGGCACCGACACGCGCAGCGGCCCGGACGGCTCGTCGCCGCGATCGGCGACCAGTGCGTCGGCTTCCGCGAGTTCCTCGAGCAGCCGCTTCGCGCGTGCGTAGTACACGGAGCCGGCATCGGACAGCGTGACCTGTCGCGTCGTGCGGTTCAGCAGCACGGTGCCGAGCGACGCCTCGAGCGCATCCACCGCGCGCACCACCGACGAGGCCGCGAGATCGAGACGTCGTCCCGCGCTCGAGAAGCCGCCGGCTTCCGCTACTTCCACGAACGCGCGCAGCGCGGAGAACTTGTCCATGTCGTCGCCCTTGTAACTTCGTGACTTCGTGCCTTTGTGCGTATCGCAACGATGCGTTGCGTGCCGTTCGCATTCTATCGCCGGCCCGCAAGCGCTATCTTCAGGACTGGCAATGTACAGGAAGGAGCGTGCGATGAAACCCCTCGAAGTAACGGTGACCTACGATCTCATCTGCCCGTGGTGCTGGATCGCGGAGCACAGGCTCGCGGAAGCGATCGACGAAGCAGGCCTGGTCGGCAACGTGAGCGTCCGGTTCGTGCCGTTCGAACTGAACCCGACGATGCCGGCCGGCGGCATCGACCGCAAGGCGTACCGGAGCGCGAAGTTCGGCAGCTGGGCGCGCTCGCAGGCACTCGACGCGCATGTGGCCGAAGCCGGCCGCGCGGCGGGCCTCGTGTTCGATCATGCGCGGATCGCGCGCACGCCGAACACGCGGCTTGCACACCGGCTCGTCTGGTTCGCCCAGCAACGCGGCAGCGCCGTCGCGCTCGTCGATGCGCTATTCGCCGCGTATTTCCGCGACGGCCGCGATATCGGCGACGCGGACGTGCTGGTCGAGATTGCGACGGGCGCCGGTTTGCCGGGCGACACGGTGCGTGCGTTCCTCGCGTCCGGCGAAGGGCTCGACGCGGTGGTCGCGCTCGAAGCGGAGGCGGTGCGTGAAGGCGTCGCTTCGGTGCCGTCGACGCGCATCGGCCTGTCGGTCGTCAGTGGCGCGCAGCCGGCTGCCGTCTTTCGCGATGCATTGATTGACGCGCAGCGCGCGCTCGACCAGATCGCCTGAATCTTGGCCGGCGCCGCCGAGGCATGGCTTTCAGAACGATTCATGTCCCGCTCAGGATTATTGCGAACCGGGCCGGTAAGCTCGGTGTCGTGCGCACGTCGCCGGCCGGGCCGGCAAGCCGGCGCGCAATGTCGCAACGTCGATATGCAACCGGGAAACGGACATGAAGAACCTGAATTGGCGCACGCGCGCGGGCGGCATGCTGCTCGTCGCGTGGTGCTTCGGCATCCTCGCATCGGTCGCGTTCGCCGCAGAGCCGGGCGGCGGAAACCAGGCCCCCGGCTTCTATCGGCAGAAGCTCGGCGATCTGCAGATCGTCGCGCTGTCTGACGGCACGCATCCGTTTCCGATCGATACGGTCTTCCGCGATGTGTCGAAGGCCGAAATCCGGCGCGATCTCGATCGCGCGTTTCTCGAACCGCCGGTACAGGGGTCGATCAATGCGTTCCTGGTCGATACGGGAACGAAGCGGATTCTCGTCGATACCGGCGCCGGCGTGCTGTACGGCGACTGCTGCGGCAAGCTGCTCGCCAACTTGCGTGCGGCAGGCTATGCGCCCGAGCAGATCGACGAAGTGTTGCTCACGCACCTGCACAAGGATCACGTCGGCGGCATCGTGTCGAACGGCAGGATGACCTTTCCGAATGCGGTCGTCCGCGTGAACGAGGTCGAGGCGAATTATTGGCTCGATCCGGACAACAAGGCACAGGCGCCGGCGTTCCTCGCGTCGTTTTTCGATGCGGCGGCCGCGTCGGTCGCGCCGTACGTCGCGGCCGGGCGCTTCAAGACGTTTCGCGGCGAAGCGACGCTCGCCCCGGGCATTCGCGCGGTGCCGATGCCCGGTCATACGCCGGGCCATACGGCCTATCTGATCGAGAGCGGCAACGCCGGGCTGCTCGCGTGGGGCGACATCGTGCACGTCGCGGCGATCCAGTTGCAGGATCCGGACGCGACCGTCCAGTACGACAGCGATGCCGACACGGCGCGCCGCACCCGGCGCGATACGCTGAAGCGCGTCGCGGACAAGCGTTATCTGGTCGGTGCCGCGCACATCGCGTTTCCCGGGCTCGGGCATTTGCGCAGGGATGGGGAGCAGTATGACTGGGTGCCGGTCAATTACGACACGACACCGGTTCGGTGACGCGAAGGCGCGCGGCAGCAGTGATCGCGCGTGACGGAATCAGCGCGACAGTTCGCGCCGCCATGCGCCGGGCGGATGGCCGACGATCCGCGCGAACACGCGGTTCAGGTGGCTCTGGTCCGAGAAGCCGCAGGCGACCGCGATTTCCGCGAGCGTCATGTCGGTCGTCTCGATGAGTTGCCGGGCGCGGATCACGCGCTGTTCGAGCAGCCATTGATGCGGCGTGCGTCCCGTCGTTCGCGAGAACGCACGGATGAAATAGCCGCGCGACAGGTCGCATTCGCTCGCGACCTCCTCGATCGACACGCCGAGATCCGCCTTTTCCATCAGCAGCTCCTTGGCGAGCGCGGCTTTGGCCGGCGACAGTACGCCCTTGCGCTGCAGGTCGCGCGCGCGCGTATTGCCGTAGCGGCATGCCAGATGCGTGCCGATCGCGAGGCCCATCTGCTCGACGAACAGCGTATTCAGCGCGCCGGGCGCGTCGAGGCTGTCGGCGACGGCGTGCGCGAGATGGCCCAGCACCGCGTCCTGCACGTCAGGCGCGCAGGTCAGCCCGCCGATTTCCGTGCCGTCGTGCTCGCGGCCGAGGCGGTCGAGGTAGCTGTGCGACAGCTCGACGAGCACGAAGTCGAACTTGCCGTACAGGTCGGCGCGGAAATTCCGGGAAAAGTCGCGAATGTAGATCGAGTTGTGCTGAAACCGCCGCTCGGATTTGCCGGCCCCGCCGTAGATCGTGCGCCGGTGCCCGCCATTGAGCGACACGCCGATCAGGAAACCGCGATCGCTGGCCGCCATCTCGATGCGCTCGAATTGCTCGTCGCGCATGCATTTGCGATGGAGCTTCAGGCCGCCGACCGACCTTTCGATATCCTTGGACAGCAGGCTCGACAGACATCCGAGCGTGTCTTTCGGCGGCGCCGCGGGTGGCGCGACGAGGGGGACTTGCATGGCGGAACAATCCTTCGGTTGGGTACGGCGCGCGGGCATTTTTACGCGCAGTTTATACGGTGCGTCCGGCAGCCCCCAAGATAACTTGAATAAATGTCCGCTGGCTGACGAAATGCTTGCGGCGAACCGATTCGTGCCGCGCCGGCCCGGCAGGCGCGCGAAGGCGCTATTCCGGTCGATGTTGCCCCATTTGTATTTGCGCGACGCGGGTTCGGGGGCGTGCCCATGCGGAGGTCGCCAGTGCATTTTCCTTCAAGATTTTTATTTATACGGCGTTTACACTCGGCCCACTTTTTGAGATATCGCACCCGGCCCGTAGGGCTGGCCGGGTGCGCACTCCCGCCCCGGTGAACTGCCGTGTTCACATGGCGGTCATCGTGGGGAACCTGGAGGCGGCCATGATCCAGATCGGGACGTTGTCGGTGGATTTCGAGCAGCGAGACATTCGCTGCCACGGCGCGTCGTTGCGTATCGGCGCACGCGCGCTTGACATACTGGAAGTACTGCATCGCGCCAACGGTTCCGTCGTGTCGAAGGACGACATCATGGATGCCGTCTGGCCGGGCCTGATCGTCGAGGAGAACCGGCTGCAGGTCCATGTCGCGACGTTGCGCAAGGCGCTGGGCGCGAACCGCGACCTGATCAAGACGGTGCCGGGCCGCGGTTACCTGCTGATCGCGAATCCCGCCGTCGCACACGAGGCGCCGCCGCGCGCGACCGCGTTGCCGCAGGACGCCGTCGTCGCTGCCCGTCCGGTTCCGCTGGTCGGACGTCAGGCCGAGATCGAGCAGATCGTCGCCATGATCGAACGCGCGCCGGTCGTCACGCTGGTCGGTGCGGGCGGCATCGGCAAGACGAGCCTGGCCGACCGGGTCGCGCACGAACTGCGCAGCCGGTCCGGCGAGCGCGTCCTGTTCGTGGCGCTGGCGAGTGCCGCGACGCGCGACGACGTGCTGCTCGCGATTGCCGCGGAACTGGGACTCGAGACGGACGGCTTGTCGGGCATCGACCGGATCGGCGATGCGTTCGCCGCGTCGCCAGGCCTGCTTGTGCTCGACAACGCGGAGCACGTCGTCGATCTGGTTGCCGACCTCGTCGATACGCTGACGTCGCGCGCCACATCGCTGCGTGTGCTCGTGACGAGTCGCGAACCGCTTCATATCTCGGTCGAAGCCGTGTTTCGCGTGAGTCCGCTGGCGGTGCCGGACGGCGGTGCATCCGTCGACGAGATCGAGCGCTATTCGGCCGTCGAGCTGTTCCTGGCGCGGATCCGTGCCGCCACGCCCGACTGCGCGGTCGATCCGGCCGGCATCCGGCTGATCGGCGATATCTGCCGGCGTCTCGACGGGCTGCCGCTTGCCATCGAGCTGGCTGCCGCGCGCGTCGCGACGCTCGGGCTCGAGATCGTCGCGTCCCGTCTCGACGACAGGCTGAACCTGCTGACGGGCGGGCTGCGCTCGGCGCTGCCGCGCCACCAGACGTTGCGGGCGACGTTCGACTGGAGCTATGTGCTGCTGGATGCGGCCACGCGGTCGCTGTTTCGCCGGATGGCGTGCTTCATCGGCCCGTTTACGTTCGATGCCGCCCGCGAGGTTGCGATGGAGCCCGGCATGTCGGCCGCCGAGATGATCGCGGTGCTCGGCGAACTGGTCGCGAAGTCGCTGGTGACCGTCGAGTTCGACGGCGCGCAGGCGCGCTACCGGTTGACGGAATCGACGCGCGCGTATGCGCTCGAAAAGCTGCACAACGAGGGCGAATTCGACGCCATCGCCGAGCGCCATGCGCGCTACGAGCGCGAGCAGGCGGAAGCACGGATGCAGACGCAGGCACAAGCCGCGGACCTCGCGAGCCTGCGTCCGGCCGCCGGTGCGCCGGCACCGCGCGAGCCTGTGGCGGCCGAGCCGCAGGCGCTGGAGCTGGAGGCGGACGCGTTGGCGCTCGCGTTGCTGGCGCCGGCGCGGATGCGCGAATGTTCGATACCGGCGCGGCGAGCGCTCGACGCGATCGAGGCCGGGGGGGCCGCGTCCGCCGACGCGGCGCGCGAGATGCGCTTGCGCGCGGCCTATGCGGCGGCGCTGCTGCATACCGATGGCGATACGCATACGGCCGCCGCGATGTGGGACCGGACGCTCGCGCTCGCGGGCCGGATCGGCGACGAGGCATTCGACGCGCGTGCGCTGGTCGGGCTGTGGAACACGATGCTGACGCGCTCCGACATCCACGAATCGTTGCGCTACGCGACGCGCTTCGAGCGCGCCGCCGAGCGGCGGGGCGACCGGTCGCAGCGGCTGCTGGCGAACGCGATGGTCGCGACCTCGCTGCATTACTTCGGCGAGCACGCGCAGGCGCGCGAGCGGCTGGAGGCGGCGACGGACGAGCTGGCCGAGGCCGGCGAACCGCCGTGCGCGGAGGCAGCGCTGGGGATCGACGTCGCGACGCTCGGCCGGACGATGCTGACGCGGCTCGTGTGGATGCAGGGCGATCCGGAATATGCGATGCGACTGGCGGCGCAGGCGGTCGAATGCGCGCGCCGCGCCGGGGCGGGGCTGGCGTTGTGCGTCGTGCTCGGCGCCGCGGCCGTGCCGATTGCATTGCGCTATGGCGATCACGACGTGATTTCCGACTATCTCGGCACGCTGCGATCGACCGCCGAGGCGAACGGGTTCGACATCTGGCTCAATCACGCGGAATGTCTGGCCGGGCAGTTCGACATGCAGACCGGGCACCCCGGTGCCGGTCTCGCGCGGCTCGAGCCTGCGCTGCAGCGCATCGAAACGAGCGGATTCCGGCGCGCGCTCGCACCGCTGACCGTCGCGTACGCGGAGGGACTGACGCGCACGGGCCGCGCGGCCGAGGCCTGCACGAAGCTCGACGCGACGCTCGCGCGCTGCCGCGCGCACGGCGAGCATCTGTTCGTGCCCGAACTGTTGCGCGCCCGGGGGCTCGCGATGCTCGAACAGGCCCGCACTGCCGATGCGGACCTCGCGATCGCCTGCGAAGCCGACGGGCACCGTCATCTGCTGATGGGGATCCATACCGCGAACGGGCAAGGGGCAGCCATGTGGGCGCTGCGCGGCATGCTCGATCTCGCCGATCACCTGATCGAGCGTGGGCGTACCGCGCAGGCTTCGGCGCTGGTGGCCAATCTGACAGGGCATTTCGATCCGCAATCGCGCGCGTTCGATGTTCGCCGGTTGGCGCGCGTGCAGAACTTTGTTCGCCCGGAGACGACGCCGTCGACGGCCCGTACGCGCATGCGGCACGAGGCGGCGGATGCGATGCAGCAGGTGGCGTAACGGCGCGCCGGGCCCGCGCAAGACGCCGCCGCGCCATCGCGCCGCAGCCTGCCGGTCCGATCGTTCAATGTTCAAGGGGGAGTGGATGGTCCGTGTATCGTCAGTCCGGGTGCCTGCCGCGTGCGGCCGTATGCCGGCTTTGGGCGCAAGCAGGAGGCAGGACGGTGCTTAAGGCGACGGAACCCGCGGAATCGGCGGACCTCATCGTGTACAACGGCAAGATCGCGACGCAGGACGACCGGCAGTCGTTCGTGACCGCGCTCGCGGTGAAGGACGGCCGGATCCTCGCGGCCGGCAGCGGGCCCGACGTGATGCTCCACGCGCGCGCCGACACGCTTCGCATCGACCTGAACGGCCGCACCGTGATCCCGGGGCTGAACGATTCGCACCTGCACGTGATTCGCGGCGGCCTGAATTTCAACCTGGAACTGCGCTGGGACGGCGTGCCGACGCTGGCCGATGCGCTCGCCATGCTGCGCCGCCAGGTGCTGCGCACGCCGGCGCCGCAGTGGGTGCGCGTCGTCGGCGGCTGGACCGAATTCCAGTTCGCGGAGAAGCGCGGGCCGACGGTGGCCGAGCTCAACGCGATCGCGCCCGACACGCCGGTGTTCATCATGCACCTGGGCGACAGCGCGCTGCTGAACGCGGCCGCGCTGCGCGCGATCGGCTATGGCCGCGACACGTCCGATCCGCCCGGCGGCGAAATCCAGCGCGATCGTCTCGGCAGGCCGACCGGCATGCTGATCGCGCGACCGGACATGGCCGTCCTGCACACCGCGCTCGAGAAGGGCCCGAAGCTCGGTCACGACGACCAGATGAATTCGATGCGGCACTTCATGCGCGAACTGAACCGCCTCGGCGTGACGAGCGCGATCGACGCCGGCGGCGATTTCCAGGCCTTTCCGGACGACTACGGCGCGATCCTGGCGCTCGCAAAGCGCGGCGAACTGACGGTGCGCATCGCATACAGCCTGTTCGTGCAGCATCCCGGACGCGAACTCGACGACTACGCGCGCTGGGTGACGCTGGCGAAGCCCGGCGACGGCGACGCGTTCCTGCGGATGAACGGCGCGGGCGAACTGCTGGTGTATTCCGCGGCCGACTTCGGGAATTTTCTCGAACCGCGCCCCGATCTGCCCGACGTGCTCGAGGCCGAACTGGCCTCGGTGGTGCGGCTGCTGGTGCGGCATCGCTGGCCGTTCCGGCTGCACGCGACCTACGACGAATCGATCGGCCGCTTCCTGAACGTGCTCGAAGCCGTGAACCGCGACATGCCGTTCGACGGGCTGCGCTGGTTCTTCGACCACTGCGAGACGATTTCGGATGCGAACATCGCGCGCATCGCCGCGCTCGGCGGCGGCGTGACGGTCCAGCACCGGATGGCGTTCCAGGGCGAGTACTTCATTGCGCGCTACGGCGCGGAAGCGGCCACGCGCACGCCGCCGATCCGCGCGATGCTGGCGGCCGGGCTGCCGGTCGGCGCGGGCACCGATGCGACGCGCATCGCGAGCTACAACCCGTTCGTGTCGCTGTACTGGATGGTGTCCGGGCGCACCGTCGGCGGCACGGCGCTCTATCCCGAACGCAACCGGCTCAGCCGAATGGAAGCGCTGCGCCGCTACACGGTCGGCAGTGCATGGTTCTCGAACGAGGACGATCGCAAGGGCGCGTTGGTGCCCGGCCAGTATGCGGATTTCGCGGTGCTGACGGACGACTACTTCACGATCGACGAACCGCGGATCAAGTCGCTGTCGTCGGTGCTGACGGTCGTCGACGGCAAGGTCGTGCATGCGGACGACGAGTTCGCGCCGCTCGCGCCGCCGCCGCTGCCGGTCAGCCCCGCGTGGTCGCCGGTGGCCGAATTCGGCGGCGCCGGCGGAATCGGCCAACGTCGTCCGGCCGCGTCGGCGCAGCCGCGCGCGGCGGCCGGCGATGGCCCGGACGCCGGTTTCGCGCGCGGTCGCGGGCGTCGTTTCGCGCAGCGCCTTCATGTGGCAGCGATGGAGGCTGTCGAGCAGTGCGAAGCATTCGGTCAACCCGGTCTCGCGTTTTAGGATGGCGTCGGTCAACGGGCAGGCCGGCTACCCTGGCACGTGTCGCGCGATGAATGGATGATTATTCGCCCCCGGCGCGGGGCAGAAGGAGACGAGATGAGTTCTGCGCACACCTGCGCACGGGCCGGTGACGAAGTCGCCGGCGTCCGCATTCCCCGGACGCCGATGGCGATCGACGCCGCCGAAGCGGCATGCGCGTCGCTACCGCAGGTGATCACCGATCACGCTTGCCGGGTGTTCGTCCTCGCGTCGCTGGCTGCGCGCCGGGCAGGCGAGACACTCGATGCGGATGCGCTGTACGTGGCCGCGATGTACGCGAACATGGGACTGAGCACCGCGTATGGCCGCTCGACCGAGCGCTACGAGCTCGACAGCGCCGATGCCGCGCAGGCGTTCCTGCTGCGCCATCAGACGTCGCAGCACATGCGCGACGACGTGTGGCGCGCGATCGCACTGCATACGACGCCCGGCGTGGCCGCACGCGTGTCGCCGCTCGCGCGTGCGCTGGCGTCCGCCGTAGCGACCGACCTGATGGCAACCGACTTCGACGCGTATTCGGCCGACGAGCGGCGGGCGCTGCTCGCCGCGTATCCGCGCGGCGACGGGTTCGGCGACGCGTTTCTCGACGCGATCGCACGCGGGGTCGCGCACCGGCCGGCGACGACGTTCGGCACGTGGAGCGCGGATGTGCTCGAGCGCGCCGATCCGGATTTTCACCGGCCGAATTTTTGCGGACGCGTGCTGGGCGCGCGCTGGAAAGACGCCTGAAGGGATTGTTCCGGACGATCCGGCCGGCTTCGTCGGCCGTCGGGGCCGCCCGGCGATTGTCGTGCCGGGCTGCCGCCGGTGCGGGCTCAGGCGTTCCGGCCCGCCACGTCGTGACGCGCGTAGTCGACGTATCCCGCGCGGTCGCCGCCATACCAGCCGACCGTCTTCGGCGTCGCGAGCGGCGCATTCGCCGCGAGGCGTTCGACGAGATCCGGGTTGGCGATGTACGCGCGCGCGAACGCGACGAGATCGGCGTCGCCCGCATCGATCAGCGCATTCGCGGCATCCGGCGCGATGCCGCCGTTGACGATCAGCGTGCCGCCGAAGTGCTTGCGCGTGTTCTCGACGATGCGCGGCAGGTCGGGCTCCCCGCTCCAGCCGTTGGTGTCGGCCGCGTGCAGATAGGCGACGCCGGCTTCGTCGAGCATGCGGCCGACGTATGCGTACGTCGCATCCGGATCGGCGTCGCGCACGTTGTTGTACTTCGCGTACGGCGAGATGCGCACGCCCACGCGGGCCAGCGGCATCACGCCGCCGACCGCGTCGACGATTTCCTCGAGGAAGCGCGCGCGGTTCGCGACCGAGCCGCCGTAACGATCGTCGCGGCGGTTCAGCGTCGACGACAGGAACTGGTGCGGCAGGTAGCCGTTGGCCGCGTGGATCTCGACGCCGTCGAAGCCGGCTGCCATCGCGCGGACGGCTGCCTGGCGGAATTCGCCGACCGTCGCGGCGACTTCGTCCGTCGTCATCGCGCGCGACGGCGTCGCGTGAATCTTCGTGTAATAGCCGTTCTGCAATTGCGCCCACACCTGCAACTGCTCGAGATCGTCGTTGACGCCGGACGGCGACAGCGGCGCATCGCCGCCGAGCAGCGTCAGCGAACTGACCCGGCCGCCGTGCCACAGCTGCGCGAAGATGCGGCCGCCGTTCGCATGGACCGCGTCCGTGATCTGCTTCCAGCCGGCCGCCTGCTCGTCGGTGACGAGCCCCGGCGTCAGTTCGAACGCCGCGGAGGCCGGGCTGACGTTGGTCGCTTCGGTCACGATCAGGCCGGTGGACGCGCGCTGTGCGTAGTATTCAGCCATGAGTCCGGTCGGCTGGCCGCGCGACGGCGCGCGAGAGCGCGTCATCGGGCCCATCACGACACGATTGGGAAGCGGCAGGCCGCGCAGATCGTAGTGGCTGAGCAGGGAAGACATGATGGATTCCTTTTGCGTGGAGCAGGGCGGCGGCGCGTATCGTCCGACGGGCCCTGCGGAACGTTCGGTTGGGATGCCGGTGACGTGCCGGCAGCGTTCCGGCGCGCGAACGGCCCGGGCGGGATTCGCGCGTGAACCGGTGCCGGCGCTGGTTCAGGCTTGAGCGTGGCGTTCGGCGTGCGGACGCCCGATCACGAGGTAGTGAGCAAGCGCAATGATCGGGAACGCGCCGGCGACGGCGGCGACGAGCGGCCAGCCGCCATGCTCGTACAGCGGGCTCGCGAGCGCGGAGCCGACCGCGCCGCCGACGAAGATGCTCGTCATGTACAGCGCGTTCAGGCGGTTGCGGCTCGCCGCATGCAGCGCGTAGATCTCGCGCTGGCCGAGCACCATGTTCATCTGCACTGCGAAATCGAGCACGATGCCCGTGACGACGAGGCCATACAGGCCGGCGCCGTGGATCAGCGCAACCGCGTACGACAGCGTGCCGGCGACCAGCGCGATCAGCGTTGCCCGCACGGTATGGCCGGCATCCGCGAGGCGGCCCGCGACCGGCGCCGACGTCGCGCCGATCGCACCGACGAGCGCGAACAGGCCGATGGCCGATTGGGACAGCCCGTAGTGACGCGTCAGCTCGACGGGCACGGCGGTCCAGAACAGGCTGAACGACGCGAACATCAGGCCCTGGTAGAACGCGCGATGGCGCAGCACCGGCATCGTGCGGACCAGATGCAGCAGCGAGCCGATCAGTTCGAAGTAGGTCGCGCGATGATCGGGCTGGCGCGACGGGATCGTCAGCGCGAGCACGGCCGTCACGAGCGTCATCAGCACGGCGGCGGCCGCGAACACGAAGCGCCAGCCGAACGCGTCGGCCACCACGCTCGACAGCGGGCGCGCGAGCAGGATGCCGAGCAGCAGCCCGCTCATGATCGTGCCGACCACCCGGCCGCGCGAATGATCCGGCGCGAGGTGCGCGGCGAGCGGCACCAGAATCTGGACGGCAACCGAGCTGAAGCCGACCAGCAGCGAAATCGCGAGGAACAGCCCGGGCGTCTGGACGACCGCGGCCGCCGCGAGGCTCGCGATCGACACGACGGCCGTGACGATCATCAGCTTGCGGTTCTCGAGCAGGTCGCCGAGCGGCACGATGAAGAACAGGCCGAGCGCATAGCCGATCTGCGTCAGCGACACGATGAGGCTCGCGGTTCCGCCGGACATGTGCAGGCTCGGCGCGATGAGTTCGGTGATCGGTTGCGCGTAATACAGGTTCGCGACGATCGCGCCGCAACTGAACGCGAACAGCAGGATGAGGCCCTGCGTGAGCTTGGCCGCGTGCCCGTGGGCCGCAACCGGGGTGGATTCTGCTGACATGGTCGACTCCTTGAAAAGAGATGTCGGGTGCCCGTTCATCGGGCGGGCGTTACGATTGCCGTCGCGGCGAAGCGGAAGCAGCCGCATTGCCGTCAAGATTATTGATCGATCGATAACAAGGGAATACGTCCGGGACGCAATCGAGCATTGCGCGGCACGCAAAGGGGGCGGACCGTGGGCGGGTTCATGCGTGGGCGGCGAGGCCGAGATCGGTCGCGAACCGCACGCCGGCGTCGGCGAGACCGCCGCCGGGGTCGGGCAACGGCCGGTCGCGGCACTCGTGGACGACGACATCGTGGCCGATGCCATTCAGCGTGACGGCGGCGGCCAGGCCGCCGATGGAACCGCCGGCGATCGCGATCTTCATGATGCGCCTCTCGAAACGGGCCTCCGGCGCGGATGTCGCGGATCGCGAAGCCCGATGAGAGCAGTCTGGATCGACCGGACTGAATAGTCCTAAACCGCGTCTTAATTCACTTGATTCATGTGGTGCGCGCGGCGGCGCGGACGATCGGTTTCAACGGCGGGTTTCGACTACCGGCTTCAACCGCGCTTGCCCTGCAACGTCGGAATCTGCGCGAACAGCCCCGCGAGCCAGTCGACGAAGACCTTGAGCTTGACGGGCGTATGCCGATTCGGCGGATAGAGGATCGAGATCGGCCGGGGCGGCGTGTTGAAATCGGTCAGCACCTCGCGCAGGCGCCCCGATTGCAGATACGGCTCGACCAGGTACAGCGAGGTCTTGATCAGGCCGATGCCCGCGACGCCGGCCGCGATGTAGGTGTCGGCGTCGTTGACCGCGACCGTGCCGCACATCTGGATGATCCGCGTTTCGCCGTCGACGACGTAGTCCCAGGACCGCGGGCGGCCCGTATCGGCCGAGATGTGGCTGACCGCGACGTGCTGCGCGAGATCGTCCACAGTCTCGGGTGCGCCGCATCGTTCGAGATACGCGGGGGCCGCGCACGTGCAGGTCGTCAGGCTGCCGATCCGTTTCGCAACCAACCCTGAATCGTCGAGCGCGCCGATCCGCACGACGCAATCGACACCCTCGCCGACGAGATCGATCTGGCGATCCGTCACGCCGAGCTCGATCGAGATGCCCGGATGGGCGGCGAGAAACTCGGGCAGGGCGGGTACCATGATCTGCTTGGCCATGGCCGGCGGCAGGTTCACTTTCAGCCGGCCGCGCGGCACGTTGCGCGCCTGCGAGACGGCCGCTTCCATGTCGTCGATCTCGCGCAGCACGCCGACGCAGCGTTCGTAATAGGCCTGCCCGTCCTCGGTCAGCGAAATCCGGCGCGTCGTCCGGTTCAGCAGCCGGCAGCCGAGATGCTGTTCGAGCGTGCTCAGCAGCGCGGACACCCGCGGCGTCGTGAGTCCGGTCGTGTCCGACGCGCGCGTGAAGCTGCCCGTCTCGACGATACGCGTAAACACGCGCATCGAAAGCAAGGTATCCATCGTTCAGAAATCTCCAGCCTGTTTGTTGCCCGCGCCGGTTCGTGCCGGCGCGATTTGTTGTGGTCGTGTGATGCCGCTACGCGTCGATGCGTTTCCTGAGCCCTTCACCGGCAAACGGCATTTCGCGCAGGCGCTGGCCGGTCGCGTCGAAGATCGCGTTGGCCAGCGCGCCCGCGGTCGGCCCCATCGACGCCTCGGCCGCGCCGAGGAACGGTGCGCCCGGACGATTGATCAGATGCACCTTGATGCTTTGCGGTGCGGCGCCGAAGCGGAGAATCGGATAGCTGCTCCAGTCGAAGCTGCGCACGCGTTGCGTATCGTATTTCAATGCCTCGTACAGCGTCCAGCTCGCGGACTGGATGATGCCACCCTCGATCTGGTTGCGAATGCCGTCGGGCGATACGATCTGGCCGGCGTCGACGGCCGCTTCCGCACGTTCGAGCGTCACCTGGCCGGTTTCCGGAACGACCGACACCTCGACCGCGATCGCGACGTAGGCCATCAGGTTCTTGTATTTGCCGAACGCAAAGCCGACGCCGCGATTGCGTGCACGCGGCGGCCGCGGCCAGCCGAATTTCGTCGCGGCGAGCTGGATCACCTGGCTCGCGCGGTGATCCTGCATGTGGCGCAGCCTGAATTCGACCGGATCGACGCCGGCGGCGTGCGCCAGCTCGTCCATGAAGCTTTCGATCGCCCAGACGTTCGTGTGCGCGCCGAGCGAGCGCATCGCCGACGTCTGCAGCGGCATCGTCGGCGAGAAGTTGTTGACGATGTGCATGTTCGGCAGCGCGTACAGCGGGATCGCGTTGCGATCGCCGCCGCCCTCGGGCTGCAGCATCGGCGTCGACGGCGCGGAGACGAACGGCGGTTCGAGCATCCGCGCGGGCAGCAGCCGGCCGGCGTTGACGATGCGCTCGTTGTGCGAGCTGCTCCACAGCGCGTAGTTCCAGTCGACGATGCGGCCGCTCGCGTCGAGCGACGCGCTGAGCTCGGTGATCATCGCCGGCGTGAAGTGGTCCCACGTATGTTCCTGCTCGCGCATCCACTGGACGCGAATCGGCTTGCCGGGCATCGCGGCCGCGATCAGCGCCGCATGCGCGGCCGCGTCGTCCGCACCGTTGTGTCCGTAGCAGCCGGAGCCCTCGGTGTGGATGCAGCGCACGTTCGCCTTCGGCATCGACAGCATCTCGGCGAGCGCGTCGCGCAGCGGATAAACGCCCTGTGAGTGGGTCCACACGGTCAGTGTGCCGTTCTCGAGATGGGCGACCGAGCAGGACGGCCCGATCGAGCCGTGCAGCAGATAGTTCTTCAAAAACGTGGCGGAGAGCGTCTTCGTCGCCGGCGCGGCTTGCGCATGCGTGTTGGCGATCTCGATGCGCTGTGTCGCGATCCGCTTCAGGTCCGCGTGGACCGTCGCGCGATCGGGCAGCGCCCGGCCAGGCGACCAGCGGCAGCCGGCGGACAGCGCGCGCTGCGCGACGACCGCCTGCCATTCGCCCTGCGCGACGACCGCGAGCATGCTGCCGTTGCGCACGATCCGCACGACACCGGGCATCTTCAGGATCGCGGCTTCGTCGAACGACAGCAGTTTCGCGTCGTACACCGGCGGCATCACGACGCGCGCATGCAGCATGCCGGGCAGGTCCATGTCCTGCACGTAGCTGACGCCGCCCGTGACCTTGTTCGGAATGTCCACACGCGGCAGCGACGTGCCGATCACGGCGAACGTGGCCGGCGGTTTCAGCGGCGACGTCGGCGTGGCGTTGCGGTGCAGGTCGACGGTACGCACCGCGTCGGCGTAGCGCATCGTGCGGCCGTCCGGCGCCTTGATGACGGCATCCGCGACGGTCAGCGTGCGCGGATCGACGCCGAACTGCTTCGCGGCGCCGTCGACCAGCAGCCCGCGCACCTGCGCGGCGGCGTTCAGCAACGCGGAGCCGCTGTCCGCCATCGTGTGGCTGCCGGCCGTCAGGCCTTCGTCGGGCGACGCGCCGGTGTCGGCGGTCAGGAACGTGATCAGCGAGGGCTTCATGTTCAGCTCCTCGGCGGCCACCTGCAGCAATGCGGTGCGCACGCCGGTGCCGAGCTCGACCTTGCCGGTAAACACGGTGACCTTGCCGTCGGGCGCGATCTTGATCCACGCGTCCAGCAGCGGGTTGGTCTTCAGGCTGCCGGCCAGCGTTTCGGTGGCCTTGGCGACGTGGACGGCGGCGCCTTCGTCCGCGATCACGACCTCGGCGAGCGCGCGCGCGGCCGGCGCGAGGGTGAACGCGACGAAGAGCGCACCGGAAACCATGAAGTGCCGGCGGCCTTCGTCGATGTCGTCGGGTGCGTTCATCAGATTTCCTTATTGATCATGACGGGCGCGGCAGACGGTTCCGGCTCCGGCAGCCCGGCGACCTGGCGCACGGCCGCCAGGATCCGCATGTGGGTGCCGCAACGGCACAGGTTCGGTTCCATGTGCGTGCGCAGCTCGCGTTCGGTCGGTTTCGGGTTGCGTTCCAGCAGCGCCTGCGCGCGCATGATCATGCCCGCGATGCAATAACCGCACTGCGCCGCCTGATGATCGATGAATGCCTGCTGAAGCTTGCCCGGATGCTCGGCGGTGCCGAGGCTTTCGATGGTCCTGACGCGGCGCTCGCCGAGCGCGGCCACCGGGATCAGGCACGAGAACATCGGCTTGTCGTCGACGATCACGGTGCACGCGCCGCATTGCCCGAGGCCGCAGCCGAACTTCGCGCCGTGCAGGTGCAGGTCGTTGCGCAGCGCGTAAAGCAGCGGCGTGGACGGATCGATGTCGAGCGTGTGCCGCACGCCATTCACGGTGAGGATGATCATTGCGTGCGGTCCTCCTTTCTGAGCTTCGCGGCAAGGGTGTCGATGCCGCTCCACGCGGGGCGATCGGAGTACGTCTCGCGGATGTATGCGGCGAGGTCCGCGATCTGCGCGTCGTCGTACTGGTCGATGTAGGACGGCATGTAGTTCAGCGTGTCCTCGCCATGCCAGCCGATCCCGTTGAACATCATCTGGATCGCGTTGCGCGGCGTGTCGGCGGCGATCGCCGTGCTGAACGCGAGCGTCGGCCGCTCGCCGATCGACTGCATCGGCGATGCCGGCCCGTGGCACTGCGCGCACGACGCCTGGAACAGCACCGCGCCGCGCTGGCCGGCAGGTGTCGTCGCATGGCGTTCGGCGACGGTCGTCGCGGGCCGTGCGGCGGCCGGCTTCTGGATCGACAGGATATAGGCCGCGATGGCCTCGACATCCTCGACCGGCACCGTCGCGAGATCGCGCGTGACGGGCAGCATCGGTCCGGCGGCTGCGCCATGCTCGCTCGCGCGGCCGGTGCGCAGGTACGTGACCAGTTGCGCTTGCGTCCACGGGTGGACCGCGTTGCCGAGCGTATTGAGCGGCGGGGCTTCCCAGCCGTCGACGATGCCGCCGTCGAACGCCTTGCCTGCTTCCTCGCCACCGATCGCGTTGAGCGGCGAATGGCACGACGCGCAGTGTCCGAGGCCGTCGACGAGCAGCTTGCCGCGATTCCATTGCGCGGATTGCGACGGGTCCGGCTGGTACGCGCCTTCGCGCAGGAACAGGATGTTCCAGAACGCGACCAGCGGCCGGAAGTTGAGCGGGAAGATCAGGTCGTTCGCCGGCGACTTCGCTTGAACCGGTTCGCGTGTCATCAGGTACGCGTATGCGGCCGCGATGTCCTGGTCGGACATCCGCGTGAAGTGAATGTACGGAAAGGCCGGGTAGAGCGGATGGCCGTCGCGGGCGATGCCGCTGCGCAGCGCGCGCGCGAAGGCGGCCTGCGACCAGCGGCCGATGCCGGTGTCCGCATCCGGCGTGATGTTGGTCGCATAGATCGTGCCGAACGGCGTCGCGAGCGGCAGCCCGCCGGCGAACGGCTTGCCGTCCTTCGCGGTGTGGCAGACGATGCAGTCGCCCAGCGCGACCACGCGTGCGCCGGCCTTGATCAGTTGCGGATCGAACGACGCGCGGGCCGGCGGATCGATCGGCGCGATCGACGGCCGATACATGATGCCGATCGCGGCCGCCAGGCCGATGATCGCGATGCCTGCCGCACTGAACCAGAGTCGTTTGTGCTTCATGCGCGCTCCATGCGGACCGGTTCATCCGGCGTCATTCGACAGGCGGGGCAATGGACGGCGCGTCGGCCGCGTGCGTTCTCGTGACGATTGCACGCGGTACCGCAGATCCGGTTGCCGAGTCGGACGGACCCACATGTGCGGCCCGGCGTGCGTGCGCTCGCGACGGTCGTTCCGGTCGGCGCCGCCGGCTGGCGGTGCGGCATCGCCGATCGATTCGGCCATGACGGGCCTGCTCGGCGGCAGCGATTCGCGGCGGAGATCATGTCGTTACTCCAGGGATGGGGACCGCGCGCGGGCCGTGGCCGGCGCGCTCGTTGGTGGAGGCAGTCTACGCGGGCGCCGACGCCTTTTCCTGAAGCTGCGCTGAAACGTTCTGAACGGGCGCACGAACCGTTCCGGCGCTTGCATTCATGCGTCAGCGCGGCGTGCCGAGACCGAACGCCGCGGCAAGTTGCGGACCCTTGTCGAGCAGCGACGTCACTTCCTCGCGCCGCCGCGTCGACCATTGCGCGAGGCGCGCGATGACGTCGGTCGCGTCAGCCGGCAGCGCTTCGGCGAGCGACACGGCATCGCTCGCCGCCTTCGACGTGCCGGACGCCGTATGGGGGCGCACGGTGCAGGCCGCGTCGCCGATCAGCGCGACGCGGCCGTCGACGAAGCCGGGGCTCAATGCGTCGACAATCGCCTGGTTGAATGGCGCGCGCGTCGCGAGCACCAGTTGCGACAGGGAAGCAGGCAGCCGTTCGACGGCGAGTTGCCGCAGCGTCGCGATGGTGTCGTCGGCAAGCTGCCCCGGATGCACGGACGCGTGATGAACGTGGCCGTTCCGATCGGTCAGGTGGCGGCGCAGCGCGTCGGGATCGGCTTCGTTGCGATACCACAGCCAGTTGAAGCGGCGCGCGCCCGGCGCGAGCGAGCCGTCGAGCGAGGGAATCAGGAACGCCATGAACAGCTCGCCCGGCGCCTTGTGCAGCGTCATGTTCTCGACCAGCGATGCGATCGCGGCGGCGTCGAAATCGGCTTCGTCGACGATGCCGCGCCACGCGAGGTAACCGGCAAACGATGGCGTATAGCCGGGGAAGATACGCGCGCGCAGGTTCGAACCGGAACCGTCGGCGGCAATCAGCACGTCCGCGCGAATGCGTTCGTCGTCGACGTGCACGTCGACACCGTCCGCGTCCTGGTCGAAACCGGTGACCGTGCGGCCGTAGTGGATGCGCCCGCGCGGCAGCGTCTCGCACAGGGAGCGATAGACGGCGTCCCACGACGAGAACGGCAGCATTTCGGGTTCGTCGCGCGTGACGATGCCGTCGCGATCGATCCAGCGCCGCCGATGCGTCGGCACGCTGATCATCTGGCGGCAATGGCGTCCATGCTGTTCGAGAAACGACATCATGCGTCGCAGCACGGCCACGCCGCCGCCCTGGCCGCGCAGCGGCGTGCGCGAACGCTCGCAGACCGTGACGTCGTGCCCGATGCAATCGAGCGTCAGCGCGGCCGCGAGGCCTGCGATCGAACCGCCTGCAATGACTATCTTCATCGTGCGTGACTCCCGTGTTCGAATTGCGGCGTGCATTGCCGGCCGGCTTTCGTGATGCGTAGCGTCGCACGCCAGTCCTCACGGTTCGCCGGATGATGCCATGTCCGGCAACGGGCTGCGCCGAGCGTGCAGGCGTCGTCCGACGCCCACGCAACGCCGGTCGGAACGTTCGCGCTAGATCCTCAGCAGCTTGCCCGCGTTGCCGCCGAGGATCATCGAACGCTGTTCCGCCGTCAGGTCGAGGCGGTCGAGAAAGCGGACCGGTTGCTCGTAACCCATGTCGAAACAGTAGTCGCTGCCGAGCACGAGCCGGTCGACCCCGACGTTCTCCATCAGGAAGTTCAGCACGGGGCCCGAATGAGACACCGTGTCATAGCTGAAGCGCCGCAGATAGCTGCTGGGCTTTTGCGCGAGCCGGCGCGTTTCGGGGCGGGCGGTCCAGCCCGCGTCGAGGCGCCCGACGAGGATCGGCAACGCGCCGCCCGCGTGCGGCAGCGTGACGTGCAGGGTCGGGTGGCGGTCGAGCACGCCGCCCAGGATCAGGTGCGAGCCCGCGATCGCCGTATCGAACGGATTGCCGAGCAGGTTGCTCAGGTAGAAATCGCCGAGCCGCGCGCCGCCGACCGTTTGCTGCGGATGCAGGAACACGGGCAGGCCCAGTTGCTCGATACGCGCGAACACCGGCGCGAACAGCGGATCGTCGAGATCTCGGTTGTCGATGTTGGTGCCCATGTACACGCCGCGCACGCCCGGCAACTGCGCCGCGCGCTCGAGTTCGTCGATCGCATCGGTCGCGTTCAGCATCGGCAGCGTCGCGAGGACGACGAAACGCGTCGGGTGCCGCTGGTAGACGCGCGACGCGGCCGAATTCCAGTCGCGTGCGAGCTTCGCGTTGAACGGCCGGTCGCCCCAGTACGCCATCGGCACGCTGAGCGACAGCGCCTGGACGTCGACGCCGGATGCGTCCATGTCCTTGAGCCGCGCGTCGACGTCGATGAACTTCATCGGCAGCGGCCCGAGGCCGCCGGCGGGCGTCCGGAACGTGAACGACGCATCGTCGCACGTGAACGCGCCGCCGAAGCGCTTGCCTTCGCCGCCGACCAGGTCGCAAAAGCTCTCCGGGTAGTAGTGCGCGTGGATGTCGATCGAACGGGGCCGGTGCGGCGGCACGGCGGCAGGTGCGCTCGCGGTGTCGGCCGCCGATGCGGGGCGTCCGGCGACGGCCGTACCGGCGAGCGCGGCAAACGCGCCGAGCAGGCGGCGCCGCGCCGGCGACATGCAGCAGGTGCAATTCATCGTGTGGTTTCCTATGGGATATCGATTTTTCGGATCGCGCGGATCAGCCGCGTTGCGTCGTGCCCATTTCGCATGCGACGAGCTGCGTGTCGAACTGCGCGCGCTCTCGTTGCGCACGGGCCGAGCGATCGGTCACGGAGAACAGGACGACGCCGAGGAACGCCGCCGCCATCGAGAACAGCGCCGGATATTCGTACGGATAGACCGCATGCGCATGACCGAGCACCTGCACCCAGACGGTCGGGCTCAGCACGGTCAGCGTGACGGCGGTCGCGAGCCCGGTCAGGCCGCCCAGCACCGCGCCGCGCGTCGTCAGGGCGCGCCAGTAGATCGAGAGCAGCAGCACGGGAAAATTCGAGCTTGCCGCGATCGAGAACGTGAGGCTGACGATGAACGCGATGTTCTGCTTCTCGAACGCGATGCCGAGCAGGATCGCGAGCACGCCGAGTACCAGGGTCGTCCCGCGGGCCACGCGCATTTCCTCACGATCGGACGCCTGACCGCGACGCAGCACGTTCGCATAGAGGTCGTGCGAGATCGCCGACGAACCCGCGAGCGTCAGTCCGGCGACCACGGCCAGAATGGTCGAGAACGCGACCGCGCAGATGAAACCGAGGAACACGTTGCCGCCGACCGCATGCGCGAGATGGATCGCCACCATGTTCGCGCCGCCCGCGATCGCGCCGGACGCGTCGTGGTATTGCGGGTCCGACGCCACGAGCGCGATGGTGCCGAAGCCGATGATGATGATCAGCACGTAGCCGGCGCCGACGATGCCGGTCGCATAGAGGATGCTCTTGCGGGCCGCCTTGACGTCGCCGACCGTGAAGAAGCGCATCAGGATGTGCGGCAGGCCCGCCGTGCCGAAGATCAGCGCGAGGCCGAGCGACACGGCCGAGACCGGATCGGATACCAGGCCGCCGGGGCGCATGATCGCCGCGTGTTTCGGATGGACGAGAATCGCCTGCGCGAACAGCGCATCGAGGCTGAAGCCGAAACGGCTCAGCACCATGATCGCCATGAAGGCCGCACCGGCGAGCAGCAGCACGGCCTTGATGATCTGGATCCAGGTCGTCGCCAGCATCCCGCCGAAGAACACGTAGACGACCATCAGCACGCCGACGAACAGCACCGCGACCGTGTAGTTCAGGCCGAACAGCAGCTCGACCAGCTTGCCGGCGCCGACCATCTGCGACACGAGATACAGCAGCACGATGACGATCGAGCTCGAGGCCGCGAACGCGCGGATCGGCCGTTGCCGGAGGCGATAGGACACGACGTCGGCGAGCGTGTACTTGCCGAGGTTACGCAGCGGCTCGGCGATCAGGAACAGGATGATCGGCCAGCTCGCGAGAAAGCCGACCGAATAGATCAGGCCGTCGTAGCCGCTCGTGAACACCAGCGCGGAGATGCCGAGCAGCGACGCCGCCGACATGTAGTCGCCGGCGATCGCCCAGCCGTTCTGGAACGCGGTGATCTTGCCGCCCGCGGCGTAGTGGTCGGCCACGCTGTGGTTCTTGCGCGCGGCCCAGCGCGTGATGAAAAGCGTCGACGCGACGAACAGCAGGAACATGCCAATCGCGACCGGATTGTGCCCGTGCGCAAGCGCCGCGGGGCCGGCCGCGAATGCCGGTGCCGCGCCGGCGGCGACGACGAAGAAGATCGATGCGAGGAGCAGGCGTTTCATTGATCGCCTCCGTGACGAATGGATGCGACGATCGTGTCGTATGCCGAATTGGCCCGATACACGTAAAGCGCGACCAGTGCGAACGTGACGACGAAGATGCCGAACCCGATCGGGATGCCCCATGGCGTAGGCCGGCCCGGCACGATCGGCTGTCCGAGCAGCGTCGGCGAAAACGCCAGCGTCAGGATGAACGCGAAATAGAGGGTGAGCATGACGAGTGTCAGCGACCAGGCGAACAGCCTTCTGCGCCTGACGAGATCGCGAAAGCGGGCATCGCGCAGCAGCGGATGCGTGGCCTGCGCCGGCGCGTCCAGGTCGGGCGCGGTGCCGGCGGCAGCCGGAATGGGGTGGTTCACGGTGTCTCCTTTTGGTTTGGGTATCCGGGCCGGGCAACGGGCAGAGGGCGCCGCGCGTCGCGCACGCCGCGCCCGTGCCCGATCAGAAATGCGGCGGAACGGCGGTTTCCCGCATCACGACTTCCGGCGTGCGATAGCGCTCGGCCATTTCGCGTTCGGTGTCGTTCTTCAGTTGCGCCTGCATGTAGGCGCCGAGGTGGCGCGCGTGCTGCACGATCGCGGCACCGAATGCCGTGCGCGTTTCGCTGTATTCGCACAGCGCGTCGAGCGTGTCGGTGCGCGTGGCGAGCGCCGTGACGAGCGCAAGCGCATCGCCGGCGGCTTTCGTGACGCCCATTCCGCAATGCGGCCGCGCGACGAACGCGGCGTCGCCGAGCAGCGCGATCCGGCCGAACGCCATGTTCGGCACTTCGAGGTCGTAGATCGGCTGGAACAGCGGTTGCGTCGCGCGCGCCACGACCTCGGCGAACTGCGGCGCAAGCAGCGCGTGCGCCGCGTCTTCCAGCTCGGCGAGGACGTCGCGCCGGATCAGCGTCGGTGGAATGCCGCCCGCCCACAGCTTGCCGGTCTCGTCGGTCAGCAGGTTCGGCAGGTCGGACGCTTCGCGAGTCGCGCGATACCAGACGAAGTTGTAGCGGCGCTCGCCGGGTTTCGTGCTGTTGCCCTGGCCGGCGACCGGATAGCCGAGGATCTGCTCGTGCGGCGGCAGGCCGAACGCGAATTTATCGAACAGCGTCGCGTGGGTCGCGTCCGACAGGTCGGCTTCGTTGACCAGCCCGCGCCAGGCGACGTAGCCCGCGTACTGCAATTGCGCATCCGGCAGGAATTTCTCGCGGATCGCGGAGCGGAATCCGTCGGCCGCGATCACGAGATCGGCATGCACGATCGAGCCGTCGGACAGCGTGACCGATGCGCGATCCGGTCCGTCCGCGACATCGGTGACGACGCCGCCCGAGTGGTAATGCTGGTCGGGCAGCGCGGCGCGCAGCACGTGGTACATCTTGCTCCACGCGGTGAGCGTCTGCGGCAGCCTGCGTTCCGACTCCACGGTGCCGTCTGCGGCCAGCGTGATGCGCGATTCGACCTTCACGCCGATCGATGCGTCGATGCGCACGCCCGCGGCGAGCATCACGTCGAACAGTTCCGGGTGCGTGACGATGCCGGCGCCGCGGCCCGAGAGCGCCTCGGGCACGCGTTCGAACACATCCACGTCCCAGCCGTTGCGCAGCAGCAGATTCGCGGCAAACAGCCCGCCCAGCGAACCGCCGATGATGGCGGCCTTGCGATTCGTCGAAGTGCTGTTGTTCATGTCAGTCTCCACGGGAGTTGCCGGCCGATGCAGCGGCGGCGGGAAGTTCCAGGCCCGCGACCTCGGCGGCAGGGAAGTTGAGCTCGATCGTCACGCCGGACGGATCCTCGATGAAGACCTGGTGCAGCCCGAGGCCCGGCACCGTGCGGTCGCGCCACGCGACGTTTTCGGCACGCAGCGTGTCCCACATCGCCTCGACGCCGGTCGCGAGGAACGCGATGTGGTCGACGGTTCCGGTGCCCGTTGCGGGCAGATCCTTGGCGCCGAGATAGGCCGCGAGCCCGTCGGGGTTCGCCGGATCGACGCCGATGATGTGGACCGTGCCGAAATCGGCTTCGTCGCCGCCCTTGTAGAGCCATGCGCCGGGAAAGTCGAACGGCGGGCGATAGCCGCGTTTGAAGCCGAGCACACGTTCGTAGAAGCGGCACGATTTCTCGAGATCGAGCGTGCGGATCGAGTAGTGCGCGAGTCGGGATACTGGCATGGCGAACCTCTTGTTTATCGAAAGATAAGTTATCGTTCGATAAATACTAGTCGAAAAAAGCGGTGAGAAGAAGCCGCAATCGAATCGTGTTAACCCTAGGCCCGAAACGGTGCCGGATGCCGGTGCGCGGTGCGCTACGACGCGATTTCGCCGGCCATGACGTCGTCCGCATAGCACCAGACCCAGCGCTCGCCGGGCTCGATCGAACGCGCCAGTGGGTGAGTCGTTTCGTGGAAATGACGGCTGGCGTGGCGGTTCGGCGACGAGTCGCAACAGCCGACGTGCCCGCAGGTCAGGCACAGGCGCAAATGCACCCACCGGCTGCCGGACTTCACGCATTCCTCGCAGTAGTCCTTATCGGTGGTCAGGATGCGTGCTTCACCGAGATGGGTGCAGGTCGTGGCCATCTTCCGCTCCAATGCCGGCGCCGGAGATCGCTCGCGGCGCGGCCGGCGCGAAGCTGCGAGCGGAGTTGGATACGGTTCATTGTGGACGGTCGCGTCGCGAGCGGACCTTAATTCTTGTTAAGCGTGTCGGCCCGGAGGGCAGGGAGGACGTACAGTCACGAGTGCGGCCGGTGCGACATCCGGCCGGAATCCGACATGGCGATCATCGGGAGGCGCTTATGACTCAGTCGCAGCATGTCAAGGTAATCGGCTTGCCGAACAGCAAGGAAGCCTACGCAATCCGCGACTTCCTGAAGCGCGGCGTGGTCGAGTACGAATGGTGCGAGTTGACGTCCGACACCGATTGCGTGCGCGAGCTGGGCATCGCGCCGCTGCGCGACATCCGGTTGCCGGCCGTCATTTTTCCGGACGGCTCGTGCATTTTCCAGCCGACGCTGCCGGAGATTGCCGCCAAGCTCGGCTGGGTCGCCCGGCCGCGTTTCATCGAGTACGACGTATCGATTTACGGCGCCGGTCCGGCCGGCCTGTCGGCGGCCGTCTACGCGGCGTCGGAAGGGCTGCGGGCCGTCGTGATCGAACGCGATGCGATCGGCGGGCAGGCGGGCACGAGTTCGCTGATCGAGAATTACATGGGGTTCCCGGAGGGCATTCCGGGCGCCGAGCTGGCCGAGCGCGCGCGCCAGCAGGCGGTGAAGTTCGGCGTCGAACTGCTGATGATGCGCGAGGGCGTGCACGCGACGTTCGTCGACGGAAAAATTCGCGTCGACCTGGCCGATGGCTCGATCCTGACCGCGCGCTCGAACATCTGCGCGACCGGGATCGAATACCGCAGTCTCGGCCTGCCCGACGAACAGAAGTTTCTCAACGCCGGGCTGTTCTACGGCGCGGGGTCGAGCGAAGCGCCGATGTGCGAAGGCAAGCACGTGTTCATCGTCGGCGGCGGCAATTCGGCGGGGCAGGCCGCGATGAACTTCGCGCGGCACGCGCGCGAAGTCACGATGATCGTCCGGGGCGCATCGCTGGCGGCGACGCTGTCGCGCTACCTGATCGACCGGATCGAGCGCATGCCGAACGTGACGGTGCGGTACGGCTCGACCGTCGACGCGCTGCACGGCGACGGCCGGCTCGAAGCGATCGTGATTCGTTCGGAAGACGGTGCAAGCGAAGTGCTGCCGGCGACGCACCTGTTCGTCTGCATCGGCGGTGCGCCGAACACCGAATGGGCCCGGGATACGAACATCATCCGCAATCCGGGCGGCTATCTGGTGACCGGCAGCGACCTGTACGACTGCCCGGCATTCGAGCGCGTGTGGCCGCTCGAGCGCCGGCCTTACTATCTGGAAACGAGTGTGCCCGGTTCGTTCGCGGCGGGCGATGTGCGCTCGGGTTCGGTCAAGCGGGTGGCGTCGGCGGTCGGCGAAGGGGCGATGGCCGTGACGTTCGTGCACCGGTTCCTCGGCGAAGACGCGCATCGGCCGAGTGGCACTTGAGCCCGAGCCGCGCGGCGCCGGTTCCGCCGCGTGCTCGCCCCCGTCGTCATCGCGTCGTTGAAACCGGCAGCCGGAACGTCAGTACGGTGCCGTTCCCGTCGCGCGGCGCGGCTTCGAGCGTGCCGCCATGCGCTTCGACGATCGATCGGCAGATCGCGAGGCCCATCCCCATGCCGTGCGATTTCGTCGTGAAGAACGGATCGAAGATCCGGTTCGCGATCTCGGCATCGATACCGGCGCCGCGGTCGGCGACGGAGACGACCGCGTAACCGTCGCCGACGTGCGACGCGATCTCGAGTTCGCACGTTGTGGCCAGTCCGTCCATCGCGTCGAGCGCGTTGGTGACCAGGTTCAGGATCACCTGCTGGATCTGGGTGCGATCGGCCATCACGCGGATGCCGTTGCAATGCAGGTCGACGCACAGCGCGACCTGCTTCGCGTCGATTTCGGTCGCGGTGAGGTGCAGCATGTCGCGAATCAGGTCGTCGATCGCGAGCGGCGCCAGCGCGGGCGGTGCCTGGCGCGCGAGCGATCGCAACGCGCGGACGATGTCGGCCGCCCGCACGCCGGATGCACGAATGTCCTCGAGGCTCGCGAGCGCTTCGCCGAGATCGGGCTGCGTGCCGCGCAGCCAGCGCATGCACGCGCCGACGCTCGACACGATGCTCGTCAGCGGCTGATTGATCTCGTGCGCGATCGATGCGGCCAGCTCGCCCATCACCGTCATGTGCGCGGTGCGTGCGAGCTCCGTTCGTGCATGCCGCAGCGCGGCCTCGGTCTCGAGCCGGCGCGCGTTCTCGTCGATCAGTTCCGCATAGAGCCGGGCGGATTCGAGCGCATTGGCCGCTTGCGGCGCGAGCACTTCCAGCATCGCGATGCGCCGCGGCGAAAACACGCCGTTGGTCAACGCATTCTCGAGATACAGCACGCCGATCAGCGCACCCTGCTTCAACAGCGGCAGGCAGAACAGCGAGCGCGTCGGATGCGCGCGCAGGCTGTCGGCGTGGTCGGGCATGCCTTCGCGCTGCGCGTTCGCGAGCACGACCGGCTTGCGGGTCCGGGCGACGGTGTTCAGGATCGACAGCGGGACATCCTGCTCGGTCGGTTCGCCGCGGGCAATATCGACGATCACGTCGCTGCCGACGACGCGCGCGGTCGCCTCGATCGTCAGCCGGTCGTGCCGGGCGAGCAGCAGCAGGCCATAGCGTGCGCCGGCGTACACGATCATGTTGCGCATCAGTGTCTGGATCAGGCGCTCCAGCACGATTTCTTCGGATAGCGAATGGGCCGCGCGCATCGCGAGCGCGAAATCGAGATCTTCGCGCGCGGGCAGGGCAGGGCCGCCCGGCGACGGGTCCATCACGAGGAACGGATGCTGCGCTTCCATCGCCTGCGCTTTGCCGGTCGCGCCCCAGCGCCGGTAGCACGCGTGGGCGAGCCGCAATTGGTGGCGCGCGGGACCGGCGAGCCCGAGCGACGTGGCGTGATGCGCGGCCAGTTCGTGCGCGAGCGCCTGTTCGTGCACGAAACCGTGTTCCGCCGCGAGGCTGGCCGACGCCTCGTACTGCTGCATCGCGACGATATGGTCGCCGCGCACGCGCGCGAATTCGGCATCGATCAGCGCGAGCTTGTTGCGGAACGTCGCCGGATTGCGTTCGCTCCACGCGGCGAAGCGGGCGCGTTGCGGCGCATGGCGTTCGAGCAGCCGCTCGGGCGGCGTGGCGCCGCGGTCGCTCGCGATGCCGGCCAATACGCCGAACAGGTGGAAGTCGGACAGCATGATGTGCGCGGGCGTCGACCACGCGCTCGAAGCGGCTGCCTCGAGCGACGCACGCGCCGCGTCCGCGTCGCCGAAAATGAAGGCCGCCTGGCCGGCGAGCACGTCGGTCCAGAATTGCAGGACCGACATCGGCGTCTTCGTCGACGCCCGGGCACGCCAGGTGCCGATCGGCCGATGGTAGCCGAGCTGCAGCGCGTCGATGAATTCGGACTGGGTGGACACGAGATCGACGATGTCGTCGTAACGCGCGCCGCGTGCGATCTGCAGCAGCGGATCGATCTCGTCGCGGATCGCCGGCAGTGCTTCGCCCATCGAGAGCAGATCGCTGACGATATGGTTGCAGCTGTAGCACATCCAGCGCAGCTCGGCGCTCGCATTGCCCGCCGCTTTCGCATCGCGCGCGCGGTCGAGCGCGTACGACAGCGGTTGAGTCCAGACGCTCACCTGGTCGAGCGCGATCAGCGTCGCGGAGCGGTAGCGCTCGAAGCCGTGGCGATTCACCAGTGCGAGCGCGACCTTCGCGAATTCGAAGCCGTCTTCATACGCGTCGTGATGCCCGGCGATGCTGACGCCGTACCACGCAAGCCCCTGCACCGACGCGGCGGTGATGCCGTGGCGCAGGGTCAGCCGGACCATCGTCGCGAAATGCAGCAACATCAGCCCGCCGCTCGGATAGAACATCGCGGCTTCGAGTGCGGTCAGCAGCGCCATCGTGGCTTCGACGCGCGTATCGGTCATCACGGGCAGGTCGACGAGGTCGCGGATGGCGCGGCCGTCGAGGGCTTCCCGCACGGCGTCGCAGGCTGCCGCGAGATCGGCTTCGGCCGGCTCGGCCGGCAGTTCCACGCCGAGCAGCGCCAGCCCGGCCAGCGCGACGTCGACGGCCTGCCGGTAGCGCGACTCCACCGTGAGCTGCGCGGCCTTCAGCCGGTGCGCCTCGGCACGATCGGCCGGCGTGCGCGTACGCGCCATGAGCTCGTCGATCGCGTCGGATGCCTGCGCGGTTTCGCCGATCGCGAGCAGCAGGCCGCTGCGCAGGATGCCGATCCGGCTCGCGAGACCGTAGTGCTGCGACCACGCATGAGGACCGAGCAGCGCTTGCGCGGACGCGAGAAACGACAGCGCGCGATCGCGCGCGGCGGCCGGGGCCGCCGCCTCGGCGGCGGCGACCAGGGCATCCGCGAAAGCGAGCGCGAGCACGCCGTCGAGCGGCGCGGTTTTCGCCTGCTCGATCTGGGTGGCGAGTTCCAGCAGGGATTCGGTCGACCGCGCGTTCGCGCGGCCGAGCATCGCGGCGGCGATCCGGGCGTGGGACTGCGCGCGCTCCGCGCGCCCGGCAAGCGCGTGGACGGCTTCGAGGATGCGGTCGTGAACGAAGCGCCAGCGGTTGCCGGAGAGCGACACGAGCCCCGCCTGGCGCGCGGGGTCCAGCCAGAAACGGAGTTCGGCCCACGTCTTGCCGGCTGCGGCGCACAACAGCGCGTCGTCGGCGTCGGTGCCGATATAGGCCAGCAGCGACAGCAGCGTTCTCGATTCAGGCGGCAACCGCTGCATCCGGATCGCGAGCAGGCTCACGACGTTCTCGGTCGGGTGGTGCGCGTCGATGTCCGACGCACGCCACTGCCACGTTTGCCGCATCGGGTCGTAGCCGAGGAGCTGCTCGTCGATCAGCGTGCGCAGCAGGTGCTGGATGTGGAACGGATTGCCGCCCGTCCTGCGGTGAACGATGTCGCCGAGCTCCGACAGCCGGGCCGGCGCCTCCCCGAGCATGCCGGCCAGCATGTGCGTGACGTCGGGTGCGTCGAGCGGCGCCAGCGTCAAGGCCGACAGGCGGACGGGGTCGAGCTGTTGCAGGAAGCGGCGGAACGCCGGTGTGTGATCGTGTTGTGGTCCGCTTCGATAACCGGCCACGATGCAGAAATTGGCCGGCGGATCGACCGCGATCGACGCAAGAAACGCGAGCGTCGCGTCGTCTGCCCACTGGATGTCGTCCAGCGCCATGACCAGCGGTTCGGCCGGCGCCGCGAACGCACGGAAGGCATTCACGACGATCTGGCACAGATGAAATTCCGGAATCGCATCGGTATGGTCGAACGCGACGGGCTCGACATCGAGCAGCCACGCAATCTCCGGGAACATGCCGGACAGCAGGCTGGCCTGACGCCCCACACATTCGCGCAGCCGCGCGGCGATCGCCGCGATTTCGTCGTCGGGCCTGGCCAGCGCGCTGCCGAACAGCGCGCGCAATGCCTGCAGCACGGGCGCGTACGGCCGTGCGGGCTGGAATTGGTCGACCTTCGCCGACGTGCACCAGGCCGTGCGCAACGCCGCTCGCGCATGGCGCATGAAGTCCTCCGCCAGTGCGGTCTTGCCGACGCCGGCCGGCCCGTCGATCAGGACGATGGCCGTTTCGCCGGTTCGCGATACGGCCGCCAGCACCGCCTCGAGCTGGCGGGATTCGGCTTCGCGGCCGACCAGCTGATCGGGCGCGCGCAAGCCGGCGAGCGGATCGCTGCCGCCGAGCGCGAACGGCTCGACGCGGCCTGCGGCCAGCCAGTCACGCAGGATACGTTCGAGATCGTGCTGCACCGTTTCGCAGGACGGGTAGCGATCGGCGGGCTCCTTGGCGATCAGTTTCAGGATCAGGTCGCTCAGGACGGCAGGCAGGTCGTCACGAAAGGTCGTGGCCGTCGCCGGCTGCATGGCGACATGCGCGTGGACCCATTCGGACGTCGACGTGGCCTTGTAAGGCATCGCGCCCGTCAGCAGGCGGAACAGCGTGATACCGAACGCATACAGGTCGGAACGCTCGTCGACGCATGAGCTGTCGGAGACTTCGGGCGCCGCGTAGGCCGCGAAATCGGTGCGCATCGTACTCGCCACGGCGCGTTCCGTCCGACGGTCCCACGCATGGGCGAACGAGCGGAGCATCACCGTGCCGTCCGGTGCGATGACGAAACTGGCCGGTTGCAGATCGCCATGCAGCCAGCCGCGCCGATGAAGCTCCCCGAGCGTGCGCGCGGCCTGGATCGCCGCGTCGAGAAAGACGTCGAGCGGCAGCCGCCCGTCCGCCAGCGTGTCGAAGCCGCGCACGTCCGGGCGGGGATAGACGAGCACCGGGCCGTCCGCGGCGCGGATCAGCGCAACCGGCATGAGCGCCCACGCCGGCTCCAGCGCTTCGTTCAATGCGTATTCGTGCTCGAATTGCCGGCAGCGCTGGTCGGATTCCCACCCGGTCTGGCACGCGGACCACACCTGCCCCGTTCCTGCGTCGGTCAGGTCGAACCACAGCACGTCGCCCGATCGGACGGCATTCGACAGGCGGGCGCGCGCCAGCCAGTCGGCATCCATTCGCTTCGTGTCGTCCGGGGCGCGCAAGGGTTGGTTCACGGTAGGGGCAGGTTCGGTGGAGCAGGGTGTAACCGGCGCGTCATACGAAATCGGCCGGGCTGGATTGCGCACGTTCGGGCGGCGGCCCGTGCATTGTCCATCAGCCCGACGAACTCTGCAGGCCCCCCCCGCGCACCATTCCCGACGACCGAGCCGGCCGGTACCCGACTAAACCTATAGATAATGGCCGGCGCGCCTGCCACGCCATACGATAGGTTCAAGCCTCCCGACACGCATCGATGCGTGTCCGGCGGGCCGAACAGGGGGTGTCGCCTCGCGAGGCGGCGCAAGGTGCGGAGCAGCATAAGCGAGTGCGGATCATGTACACGTTCGGGCGGGTGACGGTTTCCCTTGAGTGCCGCGAAGTCTGCGTCGACGGGCAGCCCCGGTATATCGGCGCCCGGGCATTCGAGATTCTCGAGCTGCTGGTGAAGGCGGCCGGCAGGCTCGTGTCGAAGGACGAGATCATGCAAGCGGTGTGGCCGAACACGATCGTGGTCGAGAACAACATCCAGGTGCACGTCTCGACGCTGCGCAAGCTGTTCGGCGGCAAGCACGGGTGGATACGAACCGAATCGGGCCGCGGCTATCGGCTCGCGCCGCCGGCCGACCTGGCTTATGCGGACCGTCAGCCGGACCGGGTCGAGCCGGCGCGCGGCGCCCGCGCGGGCACCGCCCCGCGCAAATGTCCGCTGATCGGCCGCGAGCAGGAAGCGGCCGAACTGCACGCGCTGCTCGAGCGGGAGGCGCTCGTGACGCTGGTCGGCCCCGGCGGCGTCGGCAAGACGCATCTCGCGCTGGAGGTGGCGACGGCCTGGTCGGCGGTGCGCGGCATCGAGATGGTCCGGATCGATCTTGCCGGCTGGCAGGGCGGCGCGACGCTGGAGTCCGCGGTGCTGGACGCGCTCGACCTGCCGCTCGGCCCGGCCGCCGGGCCGGCCGACGTCGTGCGCGCGATCGCCGCGCAGCGCGTCATGCTGGTGCTCGATAACGCCGAGCAGCATGTCGACGAACTGGCGGACCTCTGTGAAGCGATCGCGGAGGCGAATGCCGGCACGATACTCGTCGTGACCAGCCGCGAACCGCTGCGTGTCGCCGGCGAGCGCGTTTATCGCGTCGGGCCGCTGCCCGTGCCGCCGGCCGGCGCGAACGACGGCGAGATCGTCGCGTGCGGTGCGGTGCGCATGTTTCTGGCCCGGGCGCGCGCGATGGGCACCGACATCCCCGCGGATGCGAAGACGCTGGACGCGATCGCGACCATCTGCCGCCGCCTGAGCGGCCTGCCGCTCGCGCTCGAGCTCGGCGCGGCCCGCGTCGCGTTGCTCGGGATCCAGGGGCTGGCAGCCGATCTCGACAAGTCTGTCCTGTCGTTGTCCGGCGGTCTGCGCACGGCGCATCCGCGCCAGCAGAACCTCAGGGCCACCATCGAATGGAGCTATCGGCTGCTCGACGATGCGGAGCGCACCGTGCTGTGCCGCCTCGCGGTATTTCCGGATGCGTTCCGGCTCGATGCGGCGTGCGCGCTGGCCGCGTGCGACGAACTGGGTGCTGCCCGCGTGCTCGACTGCCTGGTCAGCCTTGCATCGAAATCGCTGCTGGTCGTCCATTCGGTCGGACTCTCGAAGCATTATTCGCTGCTCGAGGTCGTGCGTGCGTATGCGCTCGAGAAGCTGGCGGAGTCGGGCGAAGCCGGCCGCCTGCATGCCCGGTGTGCGTCCTTCGTCGGCGAGGCGCGCGCGGAGACGCTGCCGCCGGCGCAGGCGACGTCCGTGCAACCGCTGCTGGCGGCACGGTCGTGGGCGTGACACACGGGTTGTGCGCGCGTGGCGCGCAGCGGTAACGCCGTCCGACGCGGCGTAAGCTGCATGGCGATGTTCTGGATTGACAAAATTTTCAGGTTCTCATTTCATGGCCATTGTTTGCATCATCGATGACGATGCGTCGGTCCGTAAGAGTCTTGCCAGCCTGCTGAAATCGGCTGGCCATACCGCATTGCCGTTCGCGTCGGGCGAGGAATTCCTCGCGGCCGGCCCGCTGGACGACGCGGCTTGCGTGCTGGTCGATCTGAAGATGAAGGGGATGAGCGGTCTCGACGTCCAGCGTCTGCTGGTCCAGCGCAAGGCGACGCTTCCGGTCATCTTCATGTCGGCGCACGGCGACGACGAGTCGGTCCGTCGCGCGCTTGCGCAAGGCGCGGTCGCGTTCTTGCGCAAGCCGTTTCCATCGGACGATATGCTCAACCTGATCGATCACATCGCATCCGGCGCGCCGCCTGCGTGAGCGGTGGCCCGTCGACCGGCCGCGCCGCAGGCGGCGCGGCGGTTCCGGTCGGCCTTTTCTTAGTTTATCATTCGATAATGAAGCGGATGCCTACACAGGGAATGCAATGGCGAGCACGCCGGATATGACGTCGATCGGCAACCGGGGCGGGGGCGACTCCGCCCCGATCGTCTATGTGGTCGACGACGACGAAACGCTGCGGCGCGCGTTGAGCTCGCTGTTGCGTTCGGCGGGATGGCGCGTCGAGACGTTTGCGTCTTCGCGGGCGTTTCTTGCGTTCGAGCGGCCTGCCGTGCCGAGTTGCCTGATCCTCGACGTGCGTCTCGCCGACGAGAGCGGGCTGGCCCTTCAGGAGGAAGCGGTGCGAGCGGGCCTGAACGTGCCGATCCTGTTCATGACCGGTTACGGCGACGTGGCCACGACGGTCAAGGCGATGAAAGGCGGCGCGCTCGACTTCCTGACGAAGCCGTTCGACGACGATGCGATGCTCGATGCCGTCGGTCACGCACTGGCCCGCGATGGCGAGCGCCTCGCGCGCGACCGTGCGCTGGACGCGGTGCGCGCGGCCTATGCGTCGTTGACGCCACGCGAACGAGAAGTGATGAGCCTGGTGGTCGCTGGCCTGATGAACAAGCAGATCGCAGCGAATCTCGGGCTGCAGGAAATCACGGTGAAGGTGCATCGGGCCCAGGTCATGAAGAAGATGCAGGTCCGCACGCTGCCGGATCTCGTGCGGCAAGCCGAGGCGCTGGGCGTGGGCCCGGCCGGCGCGCGCGACTGAGCGGGACGGCCGATCGTTCGACGCAACGGCGCCGGCTTCGACGCGGTGCGCCCGGCCGGGACGATGCGGACGACGGCATTCATGCGGCCACTTCGCTGTCGGCATCCGCGGTGTGCGTGACGGCGCGCGCGTCGTGTCGCGCTGCCGGCCGGGCATCGGGGTTGTCGTCGAACGCCGCGACGAGATGTTCGGCGAGCGTTCTGATGCGCGCGGGCAGGTTCCGGCGCGAGTGATAGAGCAGCGATGCGTCGAGGTCACCGACCTGCCAGTCGGGCAGCAGGCGAACGAGTGCGCCGTCGCGCTCGAGCGGCCGCGCGAGATGCTCCGGAAGCACCGCGAAGCCGGTGCCGCGGGCTGTCGCGAGAATCAGCGCATCGAGGCAGTTCGAGCGGATCGCGCCGGCCAGCCGTATCTCGGCGCTCGCGCCGGTACGCCGGTGCCGCAGCGGCCATACCGAGCCGCTACCCGGTTTGCCGCCGCGCGCATCCATGCGTTCGAGCGCCTGTGGCGAGTCGGTTGCCCCACCTGCTGCGCGATACCGCGGGCTCGCGTAAAGGCCCATCGGGATGCGCCCAAGGCGCCGCTCGATGCACGTCAGGCTCGACGTGCGTTCGGTGACGATCGAGAGATCCGTTTCGCCGCTCAGGGCCGCGCTCGGGTGATCGACCCAGTCGACCCGGATTCGCACGAGCGGATGCTGCCGATTGAAATCGGCCAGGGCCGGCACCAGGCGATCGACGCCGAACAGGTTCGACACCTCGATCGAGATGTCGCCTTCCATCTCGCTGGCATTGGCGTGACAGCAATCCGAAAAGTGCTCGTATTGCTCCAGCAGCGCGCGCGCCTGCTCGAGCACGTCCTCGCCGACGCGCGTCAGCGTCACCTTGCGCGTCGTGCGGTGAAACAGCAGCACGCCGAGCGACGTTTCCAGGCACCGGATCGCGCGGCTGATGCAGGGAACGCCGAGCCGATGGGCTTCGGCGGCTTTCGTGAAGCTGCCTTGTTCGGCAACCGTCTTGAGTATCTCGAGCGTTTTCAGGCGATCCATGACACGTCTCGCTTTGGTGGATTCGGACATGACCAATTTATGCGGCACGCCGGCCCCAGGCAACGCAAAAAACGTTAGGTAAGCTTAAGAACGATATGAAAATACGTGAGGCCGTTTGAACCGAGGCAGCGGGCGCGTTGATGTTCTTTCAGAACCGGTCTTCGCGATTCGCGATGTTCGCCGGTTTCGCTGCAGGCGGCGCCCATCCGCCGCCCAGGGCGCGCACGAGATCGACCGTCGCGATAGCGAGTGCCTGGCGGCTATGAATCAGCTGGCGTTGCGCGGTCAGTGCGTCCCGGTCCGCGTCGATGACCTCGAGATAACTGACGTAGCCGTGCCCGTAACGGTTCAGCGACAACCGCGCCGCTGCTTCGGTGGCGCGGGCCGCGCTGTCGTAGCGCACGATCCGCTCCTTCTGCGCGGTGATGTCGTTGAGCGCATCCTGGACCTCGCGCAACGCGCTCAGCGCGGTCGCGCGATAGTTCGCGTCGGCGAGTGCCGCGCCGGCCGTCGCGGCGGCCACCGCGGCCTCGCGCTTGCCGCCGTCGAACACCGTTTCGGCCACGCTCGCGCCGAGGCCCCACAGGGAACTGTTGCGGTCGAGAAACGTGTGGAGGTCGCGGCTGGCGAATCCGCCCTGGGCGGTCAGCGTCAAGGTCGGAAGCCACGCGGTGCGGGCGACGCCGATTTCGAGCGACGCCGCGTCGACGCGGCGCGCCGCCGCATAGACGTCCGGGCGTTGCGCGAGCAGCGCGGACGGCAGACCGGGCGGCACTTCCGGCACGCGCATGGCGGACGCGGTCGGCGCGACCGCGAAGGCGGTCGGCGAGACACCGGTCAGCACGGCGAGCGCATCGACGAGGTTTTCGCGCAGCCGCCGGCTGTCCGCGAAATCGGCGCGAGCCGTATCGAGATCGGCCGCCGCACGCAGCGCGTCGAGATCGCTTGCCGCGCCGGCCCGCACGCGCGCGGCGATCACGTCGAGCGCGGTGCGTCGCAGCTCGATCGCGCGGGCGAGCGTCGCGAGATCCTGCTCGACGAAATGGAGCGTCAGGTAGTCGCTCGCGACATCCGTCGCGACGCGTAGTCGAACGGCTGCACGATCCGCGTCGGCCTGCAGCACGTTCTGCCTGCCGATCTCCGCATCGCCACGCAGGCGCCCCCACAGATCGACTTCATAGCTGGCGTTGAACGGCACCGACCAGTTGTGCATCGTGCGTTTCGGCAATGCGTTGTCGACCGTGCCGGATACGCGCGAGCGGCTGAACGACGGATCGACGCCGACGGTTGGCGCCAGTGCGGCTTCGCGCACACCGAGCAGCGCCTGCGCCTGGTCGACGCGCGCCGCGGCGGCGCGGATGTCCTGATTGCCGGCGAGCGCGGCATCGACGAGCGCGACGAGTGGCGGATCGCCGAACGATGCGGGCCATTCGACGAGCGACGGTGCGGGGTCGCCAGGCGCATCAGCATGGCGGAACCGGTCGGAGCCGACCGCGACGGGAGCGAGCGGCTGCGGCGCGATCGTGCACGCGCTCAGCAGGCCGGCGGCGAGCAGGGCGGCGAGGCGGGTCATGGCTGCGTGCGGCTGCGTTGCAGCGAGACGATGACCGACAGGCCGGGCCGAATACGCGGCTCGGTCGAGGCCGGGCCGTCCAGCAGGATCTTGACGGGCACCCGCTGCGTGACCTTCGTGAAGTTGCCGGTCGCGTTGTCGGGCGGCAACAGCGAGAATTGCCCGCCCGTCGCGGGCGACAGGCTGTCGACGTGTCCGCTGAAGGTCCGGTCCGGCAGCGCGTCGAAGCGCAACTGCACGACGTCGCCGGTGCGCACATGCCGAAGCTGGGTTTCGCGGAAGTTCGCAACCACCCACGGGTGCGGTTCGACGACCGTGAGCAGCGCCTGACCGGGTGCGACATGCTCGCCGGTCTCGACCGTCTTCTTGCCGACGTAGCCGTCCGACGGCGCCACGACGGTCGTGTACTGACGCTGCAGCTCCGCATCGCGCAACTCGGCGTCGTTCTGGGTCGACACGGCATCGGCGGCCTGCCGCGCGGCCTGCGCGCTGCGCTGCTGCGCTTCGGCCGCGTCGATGCGCGCGCGGGCGGACTTGCGCGCCGAGTTCGCGGCATCGAATTCCTGCTGCGACAATCCGCGCGGGGTTTCGCGGGTCAGTTCGCGTGCCCGTGCGTAGTCGAGCTCGGCCTTCTCGGCGTCCGCGCGTGCCGACACGAGCGCCGCGTCGGCTTGCTCGACCAGCGCCTTCGCGCGGCTCGCATCGGAGTGCGCTTGTGCGACGCGGGCGCGCTGCAGCGCGACGCGCACGTCGAAATCGCGCGGATCGAGCCGCACGAGCGGGTCGCCCGCATGCACGAACCGGTTGTCGTCCACCAGCACGCGCTCGACCGTGCCGGCCACGCGCGGCGAGATCACGTGCAGGTGGCTTGTCACGTACGCGTCGTCGGTGCCGCGGTCATGCGCGTCGAATTCATAGACCAGCAGCGCGACGAGCAGCAGCGCGCATCCGGCGATCAATACGACCGGCCACTTGCGCGAGCGCGCGGGGGAGGTGGGCGGCACGTCCGGCGAGTTCGTGGTCACGATCGGGATACTCCATGGAACAGACGGGATTCGTCACATCGCGCTATGCTTGCGCGAGCCTTTTGTGCGGGAGCCGCTCGACGATGAACACCACGTTCGCCCCCGGTGGCACGACACCGGCGCCGGCCGCAGCGCCGGCCTCCGACATACCGACGTTTCGTTCGATCGCCGCGATCGCGGCGGTGCTGCTCGGCGCGATCATTTCGACCTTGACGTCGCGCATCACGTCGCTCGGGCTCGCCGACGTGCGCGGCGCGCTCGGCGTCGGTTTCGACGAGGGCGCGTGGATCAACACCGCGTTCATCGCATCGCAGATGTTCGTCGGGCCGCTCGCGATCGCGGCGGCCTTCGTGTTCGGCACGCGTCGGGTGCTGCTGGCGGGTGCCGCGGTATTCCTGGTCGTCGAAAGCGTGCTGCCGCTGTGCACGAATTTCGGCACGTTCATCGTGTTCCAGAGCGTGGCCGGTTTCGCGTCCGGCGTGTTCGTGCCGCTGACCGTCGGGTTCGTCGTCCGCACGCTGCCGCCACGGCTGATTCCGTTCGGCATCGCCGCGTATGCGATGAACCTCGAGATGTCGCTCAACCTCTCGGCGACGCTCGAAGGGTGGTACAGCGAACACCTGAGCTGGCGCTGGCTGTTCTGGCAGAACGCGCTGCTGACCGTGCCGTTCATCGTCTGCCTGATGCTGTCGCTGTCCACCGAGCCGATCAAGCGCCTCGCGTCCGGCATCGACGCGCGCGGCATGCTGCTCGGCGCCGGCGGGTTCGCGTGCCTGTGCGTCGCGCTCGATCAGGGCGAGCGGCTGTTCTGGTTCCAGTCGCCGCTGATCGTCGCGCTGCTGTGCATCGGCATCGTGATGGTGGCCGCGTTCCTGATCCACGAACTGGCATCGCGACGGGCCGGGCTCGATCTCGGCTACCTCGCGCTGCCCAACGTCGCGTTGCTGATCCTGCTCGTCGGCCTCGTGCGCTTTACCGTGCTCAACACGAGCTTCATTCCGTCGGCGTTTCTCGCGAGTACCTACGGGCTGCGCCCGCTGCAGATCGGCGACACGCTGCGCTGGATCGCGATGCCGCAACTGCTGTTCGCGCCGTGCGTGGCGTGGCTGCTGCAACGCGTCGATCCGCGCCGGCTGATCGTGGCCGGCTTTGCGATGGTGGCGGTCGCGTTCGCGCTCGGCGCGCAACTCACGCCCGTCTGGGCCGAACCCGACTTCATCCCGTCGCAACTGCTTCAGGCATTGGGTCAGACGATGGCGCTCACGTCGGTCGTGTTCTTCTTCGGCAAGCACGTGACGGCCGAGCACGCGCTGACGTTCGGCGCCGTCGTGCAGACGACGCGCCTGCTGAGCGGGCAACTCGGCACGACGTCGATCGCGGTGATCCAGCGCATCATGGAGGCTACCCATTCGAATCTCGTCGGTCTGCATGTCACGCTGTCGGATCCGCAAACGCTGGAGCGCTTGCGAGCCGGCGCGGCGGCGCTCGTGTCGCACGGCGCGACCTTCGCGACCGGCGACCAGGCGGCCTATGTGTTGCTCGATCGGGCCGTCCGCGTCCAGGCGACGACGCTCGCACTCGCAGACAATTTCCGTGTCGCGATGACGTTCGCGGTCGCGGGGGCGCTGATCGGCATGCTGCTCAGGCCGGCGCGTGCGCCGTAAGCGCCCGACGCCGGATCGGCGGATATCCCGCATCGACGATCCTGGCGATCGTGCACGCCGCAACGGAATCGTGACGACCTGAAAAATCCTGAAACGTGCCAAACGACGCGCCGGCGTGGCGGCCGGGCGCGCCGTACGGTGACGCGTGCGCTTACGCTTTCAGAAACGCGAGCAGTTCGGCATTGATCCGGTCTGCGTCGACGACGCACATCCCGTGCGAGCCGCCGGGGATGACCTTGAGCTCCGCGTGCTTCACGATCTTCGCGGACAGGCGAGCCGAATCGTCGATCGGCACGATCTGGTCGTCGTCGCCGTGCAGGATCAGCGTCGGGACGTCGATCTTCTTCAGGTCGTCGGTGTAGTCGACCTCGGAGAATTCCTTGACGCACAGATACTGGCCATGGATGCCGCCCATCATGCCCTGCGCCCAGAACGCGTCGATCGTGCCCTGCGACACCTTGGCATTCGGACGATTGAAGCCGAAGAACGGCACGGCGAGATCCTTGTAGAACTGCGAACGGTTCTCGGCGACGTTCTTGCGGATTCCGTCGAACACGTCCATCGGCAGGCCGCCGGGATTGGACGCCGATTTCACCATCTGCGGCGGCACGGCGCCGATCAGCACGGCCTTCGACACACGCTTCGTGCCGTGGCGCCCGATGTAGTGCGCGACTTCGCCGCCGCCGGTGGAGTGGCCGACGAGCGTGGCTTCGCGCAGGTCGAGCGCATTCATCAGCGCCGCGAGATCGTCGGCATACGTGTCCATGTCGTTGCCTTGCGACGGCTGGCTCGAGCGGCCGTGACCGCGGCGATCGTGCGCGATCACGCGGTAGCCGTGCTGCACGAGGAACAGCATCTGCGAGTCCCACGCGTCGGCGCACAGCGGCCAGCCGTGCGAGAAGACGACCGGGCGGCCGCTGCCCCAGTCCTTGAAGTAAATCTGCGTACCGTCTTTGGTGGTGATCGTGTTCATCGCATGGGCTCCTTGATGGACGGAAGCGGTGTGTTTGGGGGCGGCGGCCGCGGCGGCCGGCAGCGCGGCGGCTGCAACGGCGGTCGCGCCGGCAAGCAGCATGTCTCGGCGACGCGCCGAGGGAACGGCGTCGATGTCTGCTGGACGCATGGGAACTCCTTGAACGTGCGGTGGAACGATGCCGCGTTGGATGGATGGTTCGGATCTGCCCGCATGCGGCAATCGCGCCGGCAGCCGGCGTGCGTTCGCGGTCGCGGGCCGGCAGGCGCGCGAAGGCAGCGAACGAACGTCGACAGGAGCCTATCCCGCGGTCATGCGCCATGTACTGAAATCGGGCTGAATTTTCATGAAGCCGGTCGCGGCGCATGCCGCGCAAACGCACCGGCCAGAAAATTTAAGCCCGGAATAAAGACTCTTCAGCGGCGGCTCGCTATCGTCAGCATCAGGTCATCCCGTCGCGGGTCGGTGCCGGTCCGCGTCGGCGGATGGCGATCGCGACGCGGGCGGGTGTGCAACATCCGGACCGCTCGCCACTTGCCTGGGTACGCCGCCATGGACGAATTCAATCGCTGGGAGCACGTGATGACGCTGCTCGACCCGTCGCCGGCCGCGAGTCGGTGCGCGCCGTCGCATCTTCGCGACCCGGACCCCGCGCGCCGTCGCCATCGTGACGACGCGCCGCCTGCGTCGAGCGGCGGCGCGCGCCGCCGGTGCGCGATCGTCGCCGCCGAGCGGCAGACCGATTCGTCGGTGTTGATCTCGTGGAGCGACCCGACGCGCTGCCGCTACGACGAGCAGCGCTGGATCAGCGCAAAGTCTCGCGCCCTCGGGCGCTGCGCGCTGACCGGCATCACGATTCACACGGGCGATGCGATCTACAAGCCGCAGTGGCGCGGCGCGAAGCGCCCCGCGAACTACCGGGAGGTGATCCTCGCGTCCGAACTGGAGCGGTTCATCGCCAGGCTGTCCCGTTCATGATCCGTCCGTCGGCCCTGGCTGACGGCCGCCACTTTTTCACCGCTGAGGAAGAAATCCGCATGAGCACGTTCACGACACGCGACGGCGTTTCGATTCACTACAAGGACTGGGGAGCAGGGCGACCGGTCGTGTTCATTCACGGCTGGCCGTTGAATGCGGACATGTGGGACGTCCAGATGCATCATCTCGCGTCGAACGGCTTTCGCTGCATCGCCTACGACCGGCGCGGCTTCGGCCGGTCCGGCCAGCCGTGGACGGGCTACGACTACGATACGCTGGCCGACGACCTCGCGACGCTGATCGAGACGCTCGGGCTGCGCGACGTGACGCTCGTCGGCTTTTCGATGGGCGGCGGCGAAGTGGCCCGCTACATCGGCCGGCACGGCACGCGACACATCGCGAAGGCCGTCCTGATCGGATCGGTGACGCCGCTGGTCGCGCGGCGCGACGACCATCCGGACGGTGTCGACGTGGCCGTGTTCGACGGTATCCGCGCGGGCATCATGGCCGACCGCGCGGCATTCTTCGAGCAATTCTGGCCGCTGTTCACCGGTTCGAACCGGGCCGCTTCGACGATCTCGCGCGCCGCGCTCGACTGGACGTCCTTCATGGCGCTGCAGGGCGGCTTGAAGGGCACGCTCGATTGCGTCGGCGCGTTTTCCGAAACCGATTTCAGGGCGGATCTCGACAAGTTCGACGTGCCGACGCTCGTGATTCACGGCGACGACGACCAGACGGTGCCGTTCGCGCTCACGGGCGCCGCCGCGGCGAAGCGCGTGCCGCACGCGACGCTGAGCGTCTACGAGGGCGGGCCGCATGCGTTGTATCTGACGCACGCGCAACGATTGAACGACGAGCTGCTGGCGTTCGCCCGCGCATGACTCGACGGCGGTTGCTGCCGTGACGTGGCGGAGCGAGCCTGGCCGACCGGCTCACTCCGTCCATTTCGACCCGAGCACCAGGCCGCAGAAATTCGTCCGGCGATAGTCCGGGTCGCACCGCTCGAGCACGTCGGCGCAGACGTTGCCGAACGCAGTCGCGGGGCGATGCGCGGTGCCCGCGGCGAGCGCCTCGAGGAACAGTTCCTTGAAACACGGGCCGCGTGGCCACGCGTTGAGGATCTCGTCACGTTCGGACCGGCTTACTTCGTCGAAATGGCGTGCAAAGAGATCCGTCTCGATGCCCGCGCCGAGCAGCGCCGTCAACGGCGTCATGTACGGGTGAATGCCAAAGGTCGTGTGCAGCGCGATTGCACGCCACACCTCAGCCGCGTCGTCGGCAGCGACGCCGTATCCGCCGAGGAATGCATGCGCGGCATTCGCGCCGTCGATCTCGAAGCGCCGGCGCGAATGCCGGTAGCGCTCCGTCAGTCCGAAGTCATGGAACAGCGCCGCGACGTACAGCAGCTCGGCGTCGAATGCGATGCCGCGACGCAGCCCGATGATCGACGCGAACGCGAACACGCGCATCGCGTGCCGGAACAGGAGTTCCGGCCCGCCGGCGCGCACGGCCGCGGCGGCCTCCCGTGCGATCGGGCCGTCGGGAATCCGGATGCCGGCGATACGGTTGCCCATGGTCGTGTTCCTCGCGGCGTGACGGCAGTCGCTCGACGCTGGCGCCGTGGAACCATCGTCGCGCGTCGCGCCGCTGAATGTCCTGAGCGGCGCCTGAATCGTTCTGAACGGAAAATCCGACCGGCCGTCACGGCTGGAATCGGTTTCGCCGCGCCTTGCACGTCGTTGTTACCGGCTTTTTTCTCGGGAGCCATCCGAACCGCCATCTCAATTCACGAGACTACGAAATCAAGTTCGGTCAATCGGCCGTTTTATCCTACGAAACAGGTTCATGAGTAAACGGCTATTTCACGCATTGAAAATGCAGGTTGCCGTGGTGCGTCGTGCCTTGCCAGTTGGGGCGGGGCACGTCGTCGTGGCGATCGCGGCATTCATCTATTCAAAAAATTTGCTGTTTGAGTTCTGATAATTTGAATCATTTGACCGGACAAATGCCGTAGCATTGCCGTCAGACCGGTGTCATTTCTGACAGGGCATCGATGAATGCAATCGATTAAAAATTCCCATGATCCGGATTGGAACACTTCACGTTTTTCTCGACAGACGTGAAATTCGCTCGAACGGCAAGCTGCTGCGTATCGGCAGTCGCGCATTCGAAATTCTCGAACTCCTGATTCGTGCGAACGGCGCACTTGTATCGAAAGACGAAATCATGCAGCGCGTGTGGCCGCACACGATCGTGGAGGAAAACAACCTGCAGGTGCATATCGCCGCGTTGCGCAAGGCGCTCGCCGACGACCGGAACCTGATCGTCACGGTGCCGGGGCGCGGCTATCGGCTGGTTGGCGGCCACGCCGAAGGCGCGGCGCCCGCACCTCCCGCAACGTCGCGGCTGACGGCCGCGCCGACCGCGCTCGTCGGCCGCGAGCAGACCGTCGCCGACGTCCTTGCGGCGCTCGACACCGCGCGCGTCGTGACGCTGGTCGGTGCGGGCGGCATCGGCAAGACGCGGGTCGCGCTCGAAGCGGCGATGCGGGCCGAGGCGCGCTTTCCGGATGGCGCCGCGTTCGTGTCGCTGGCCACGGTGGCGAGTCCGCGATTCGTGCCCGACGCACTGGCGGGTGCGTTCGGCATCGTGGAGCCGACCGGATCGCTGACGCTCGAAGCGGTGCTGGCGAGCGTGGCGAACCGCCGGATGTTGCTGGTGCTCGACAATTGCGAGCATCTGCTCGACGCCGCCGCGCAGATCGCGACCGCACTGACCGAATCCGACGCCGGATTGCGCGTCCTCGCGACCAGCCGCGAGGCGCTGCGTATCCAGGGCGAGCGGCTGTGTCCGATTCCGCCGCTCGATGTCCCCGGCGAAGGCGCCGACGATGCTCAGACCCTGAGCGCCAGCGCGGTGCAACTGTTCTCGGCGCGCGCGCGTGCCGCCGATCCCCGCTTTCCGCTCGACGAACGCAGCGTGGCGCTGATGGCGTCGGTGTGCCGCCGTCTCGACGGTCTTCCGCTCGCCATCGAACTGGCAGCAGCCCGCGCGGCCGTGCTCGGCATCGATGTGCTGGCCGCGCATCTCGACGATCATTTCAGGTTGCTGACCGGCGGTTTTCGCACGGCCTTGCCGCGTCATCAGACGCTGCAGGCGATGTACGACTGGAGCTACCGCTTGCTCGGGGACGCGGAGCGCCTGCTGTTGCGGTGGCTCGGCGTGTTCCGCGACAGCTTCTCGATCGACGCGGTGCGGGATATCGTCGGAACGAAGGGGTTGGCCGATGCGGACCTGCTCGACACGATCGCCGGCCTCGTCTCGAAGTCGCTGCTGAGCCTCGAGAGCGCGCACGGCGCACCGCGCTACCGGCTGCTGACCACGACGCGCGCCTATGCGCTGCAGCAGCTCGAGAACAACGGCGAATGCGCGGCCGCGGCACGCGCGCATGCGAACTACTTCCATACGTTGTTCAGGCGTGCGCCCGGCGGCGGCGGCGACGACGACGGGCCGCGGGCCGAATCGCGTCTCGACGTGATCCGCCGCGAACTCGGCAATCTGCGCGCGGCGCTCGACTGGGCATTTTCGCCGAATGGCGATGCGGACGTCGGCGTCGCGCTGGCGGCTGTCGCGGTCCCATGCCTGTTCGACCTGTCGCTGGTGGACGAATGTCGCGAACGGGCGCGCGCGGCGCTCGATGCAATGCGGAACATGGACGAGACACGTGCGCGCGAGAATGCGCGCGTGCGCCTGCTGGCCGCCTATGCCGCCGCGCTCGCCCATACCTCGGGGCCGACGCACGTCGTACACGACGCGTGGTCCGAAGTGCACGCGTTCGGGTTCGAAGCGGGCGAGGCCGAGTTGCCGCCGCGCGAATCGTAACGGCGCGCGCCGCCGGCGAATTCAGAACGTTTCAGCCTGAACTCAGGACCGGGCCGGCCGGTGCGTCTACATTGCATGTACGGAGACCGTCGGCGATTCGCAGGCGTGCGCGCAGCAGACCGGGCCGCACCGCAGCATCGATGTCGCGACGCCACTGAATGCCAGCGCGGGGCGGCAGCGACACTCGCGTTGCCGCCGCGACTTCGCGCGTCATCGAACGACTACCGCATGAAACCTGTCCAGTCCGACCTTTCTCGCCACGATTCGTTGCCGGCGGCCGCTCGCCGGATCGGGTAGCGCGCCATGCGATCGTGCGGATTCCCCGCCCGTCGCGCAACGCGCACGCGGCCCGTTCCGGCATGCTGAACCTGTCGGTCACGGTCGCTTACGGCGCGCCGATCGTCGTTGCCGACCTCGTTGCATGGCGGTTGCTCGGGCCAGGCCGTTCGACGACGAAAGCGGTCTGGCGCTGTGCGTCGTTCGCCGCGCTGACCTATGTGCTGTTCGCAACCGGCGTGAGCCCGCTCGCGGTGCCGGCGTCGCCCGACCGGTTCGACCGGCTGGCGATCCAGGCGATCGGTGTCGCGTGGTGGCTGCAGTGCGCGCTGGTGTTCAGCCTGATGCTCGACCATCTGCTGCTGCCGCGCGCGTGGCGCAACCAGCGGCTGTTTCATGACATCGCCGCAGGCGCCGTGTTCGGTGCGGCCGCGGTGGCTGCGCTGGGATATGTCCTGGGTCTGCCGCTGAGCGGCCTGGTCGCGACCTCGGGCGCGGTGGCCGTGATCCTGGGCCTGGCCGTCCAGAACACGCTGAACGACGTGTTCTCGGGCCTCGTCCTGAATACCACCCAGCCGTTTCGCCTGGGCGATACGGTGGCCATCGGCGAGCTGGAAGGGCGGATCGTCGAAAGCAACTGGCGCGCGACCAAGATGATCAATAGCCTCGGCAACCTGGTCGTCGTGCCGAACAGCACCGCGGCGAAGGCGACGATCGTCAACCTGAGCGAACCGCCGAGCGTGCACGGCGTGACGCTGACGATCGAGATCGATCCGGAAGTGCGGCCGGCCGTCGTCGTCGATGCGCTCGACCGGGCTGCCTCCAGTTCGCTCGACGTGCTGGCCAGCCCCGCGCCAGTCGCGGTGGTCAAGGCATTCAGGACCAACTCCGTCGAATACGAACTCGTCTGTTACGTCGACGCGCTGCAAAAAAAGGTGGCGGTGCGTAACCGGCTCTACGATCTGGCCCACCGGCATCTGGCCGCCGCGGACATCGCGTTGCGCCCGCTTGGCGGAACGGCCGCGGCGCACCGACCGGTGTCGCGCGGTCAACGGCTGCTGCGCGCGGTCGAGCTTTTCCGGCAACTCGGTGACGAGGATCTGGCGGTGCTGGCCGACGCGCTGGCGTCTCGCGTATTCCACAAAGGGGAGGTGATCTACGCGTCGAATTCCGATACGCGCCTGCTGACGATCGTCGGGTCCGGCGTCGCATCGGTGTTCGTGCCGGGCGCGACGGGCGACATGGAGGTCAGGCGGATGGCGCCCGGCGACGCGATCGGCCAGTCCGTCGTGCTGGCCGGCACGCAACTTCATGCGAGTGTCTATGCCGTGACCGCGGTGACGGCCTATCAGTTGAGCAGCCGCGACCTGACGCCGCTGATCGCGAGGAAGCCGGAACTCGGACGATTGATGTGCGAATCCCTGACCGAACACATCGCGACCGAGGAAAAGATGATGATCCCGCCGGCCGCGAAGGCGCACGCGTCGTTCAACCTGATCGAATGGCTCGAGAAGGAGATGAAGCGCCTGCACGATTCGTTCGGCTGATGCGGCGGGAGATCTTGGGGACACGTTCGATCGACGGGCGCAGCCGACGGGCGGCGGAATCAGGCGAGCGCGGTGAAGCGGTCGACGAGATCGGGGTGGGCGAGCTGCTCGACCCACCAGTGCAACGCGCGTCCGGCCTCGTCGCCGCGCCACGCGATATAGCAATGCGTCGTGTCGCGCATGCCGGTCACCTTGCGTGCGACGAGCTTGCCTTCCGCGATCGCGCGTGCCGCGATGCAATCCGGCAGTGTGCCCACCGCGAGTCCTTCGCACTGCGCGGCCAGCTTTGCGGCGAGCGTGGGGACCGCGAGATACGGCTGCCCGGCGTCGACGGCGACCGAGCGTGGCTGCAGTTCGCGAGAGGTGTCGCTGATGACGGCGCCGCGATGCTCGACGACCGACGCCATCGACAGCGGTTCGGGCAGCGCCGCGAGCGGATGGGTCGGGGCGACGGCGAACACATGCCGGATCGTGCCGATCGGCCGCGCGACGATGTCCGGCAGTTCCGGCGGCTCGCCCGCCGCGCCGACGACGAGATCCGCGCGGCGCGAAATCAGCGCATCCCAGGTGCCGCCGAGGACTTCGGTGGACAGGCGCAGCCGCGTGTTCATCTCGAGTTCGTAGAACGCATGCACGTAGGGCCACAACGCCTCGAACGGCAGGATCTCGTCGATGCAGATGCGAACCTCGGTTTCCCAGCCTTGCTGGGCACGCAGCGCCTTGAGTTCGAGCTGTTCGGCGGCATGCAGCAGCCGGCGGCCCTCTTCGACGACTACGCGACCCGCGTGCGTGAGCTTCGCGCGGCGCCCGCTCCGGTCGAACAGTGCGACGTCGAGGTCGCTTTCGAGCTTTTGTACGAGATAAGTCAGCGCGGACGGTACGCGGTGCAGGAGCTCCGCGGCTTCGGCGAACGTGCCGGTGCGGTCGATCGCGTCCAGTGCCTCGAGCGCTTCGAATGACAGCTTCATGATGAATTCCACGGGGGCGTCGGCCTGCCATGTTATCGCCAAGCACCGCCGAGTCCAATACGATTCGGAACAATTCGTCCGTGAATCGGAGCCGGGGCACCATCCTGTCCGCGCAGGATTGCCGCTCGCGGTTGCGGCGTCCGATCGGTATTGGTGGTGTGTGCCGTCTCCGGAGCGTCGGCACACGGGGGGAGCCGTGCCGACCGGGGCCGCGTTTCGCGGGTGCTGCGCGTTTTTGCGTACCCGCGTGCCGTCGGCGTCGGTAGATCGGTTGGCGTGCCGATCTGCCTGCGCGAATCCGGTCGATCAGCTTGGGGTACGACGGTGTCTATTGAGGTTTCTTCGCGGCGGCATCGGATGCCTGGGCGCCGGGCAGCGCGCCGAACATGTGCTGGCTGCACTTCGCCTCGTTCCACGCGGTTTTCAGATGAATCCCTCCGAGCATCCGGCGTGCGACCGGCAGGATCTGTTCGCCGGCAAGAATGCCCAGCAGGCCGGCCAGCGCGATCGTGGGCGGAGCAGGCGACGGCACGCCGATCAGGTAGTAGACAGCGCCGGCGAGCATTCCGGCAAGCAGCGATGAAATGTACGGCTTCATGATTCAGAGACAAGTGAATGACAACCGTGTGAAAAATACGGATAACTACCGATCCGGAGACGAGCATGAATTCATTCGATAGCCTAGCAGGTCTTTTCTGATGTGACCGTTGAATTCTGCGGTTTTTAAGATCTTTTAAGGCCTGAATTTAGGGATTTTATTAATAGAATTGATTAAGTGGCATTACCATCGATTCGCGTGTTGAATGACAACGGCTGGCAGGCGAACCTTCCGGCACAGCGCATTGGGCGCCTCCCGCTTGCCGGCGAGGCAGGCAAATTTTTCTCCGCGTCAAAGGACATGACCGCCATGAGCAATCCGAAGCTTGAAGTACTCACCCCCCATAACAGCCAGCTGATCTTCATCGACCAGCAGCCGCAGATGGCATTCGGCGTGCAGTCGATCGATCGTCAGGCGCTGAAGAACAACGTCGTCGGGCTCGCGAAGGCCGCGAAGGTATTCAACATCCCGACCACGATCACGACCGTCGAAAGCGACAGCTTCTCGGGTCACACCTATCCCGAACTGCTCGACGTGTTCCCGAACCAGAAGACGCTCGAACGCACGTCGATGAACTCGTGGGATGACCAGAAGGTGCGCGACGCGCTGGCCGCGAACGGTCGCAAGAAGGTGGTCGTCTCGGGCCTGTGGACCGAAGTCTGCAATACGACGTTCGCGCTCTGCGCGATGCTAGAAGGCGACTACGAGATCTACATGGTGGCCGATGCATCGGGCGGCACGTCGAAGGACGCGCACGACTTCGCGATGCAACGGATGATCCAGGCCGGCGTGGTGCCGGTGACGTGGCAGCAGGTCCTGCTCGAGTGGCAGCGCGACTGGGCACACCGCGAGACGTATGACGCCGTGATGGCGATCGCGAAGGAACATTCGGGTGCGTACGGCATGGGCGTCGACTACGCGTACACGATGGTCCACAAGGCCGCGCCGCGCACCGCGACGCCGCACGAGTCGATCCCGGCCGTGCCGGCGAAGTAAGCGCGGACAGTCAGCGACTGTCGATGCCGAAGCGGCGTGTTCGATCCGGACGCGCCGCCTCGGCGATGCGTCGACGCGGACGGTGGAACGTGACGATTCACGATGCCGTCCGCCAGGCGTTTGCCAGGACCTAGGGCCTGCATTCCAACCTGTCCGAGAAATTGATCGTATGGAACCTTATCTGGTTTCCCTTGGTGCGGGCTTGCTGATCGGTGTCATTTACAGCGCAATCAAGGTCCGCTCTCCGGCACCGCCGCTGATTGCCCTGGTCGGGCTGCTCGGCATGGTGATCGGCGTGCAGGTCATCCCCACCCTCAAACAGCTCTTTGGCTTCTGACCGAATCGAGGTGATGTATATGACCGCAACCGAGTCCCAACCGGATCTGATCCTTCACAACGGAAGGTTCACGACTCTCGACCGCGCAAACCCCACCGCGACGGCGGTGGCGATCGCCGCGGGCCGCTTCGTCGCGGTCGGCAACGAGGCGGACGTCATGCCGCTGGCCGGCCGTGCGACCAAGGTCGTCGACCTCGGGGGCCGCGCCGTGCTGCCGGGCCTGATCGACAATCACTGCCACGTGATTCGTGGCGGCCTGAATTACAACATGGAGCTGCGCTGGGACGGCGTGCCTTCGCTCGCGGTCGCGATGGACATGCTCAAGCGGCAGGTCGCGATCACGCCTGCGCCGCAATGGGTGCGCGTGGTCGGCGGCTTCACCGAACATCAGTTCGTCGAGAAGCGCCTGCCGACGATCGACGAACTCAACGCAGCTGCGCCCGATACGCCGGTGTTCATCCTGCACCTGTACGACCGCGCGCTGCTGAACGCGGCCGCGCTGCGCGTGGTCGGCTATACGAAGGACACACCCGAGCCGCCGGGCGGCACGATCCTGCGCGATGCCGCGGGCAACCCGACGGGCCTGCTGCTCGCGAACCCGAACGCGACGATCCTCTACGCGACGCTCGCGAAAGGGCCGAAGCTGCCGTTCGAATATCAGTACAACTCGACGCGCCATTTCATGCGCGAACTGAACCGTCTCGGCGTGACCGGCGTGATCGACGCGGGCGGCGGTTCGCAGAACTACCCCGACGATTACGAAGTGATCCGCAAGCTGCACGATGCGGGCGAGATGACGATCCGGATCGCGTACAACCTGTTCACGCAGAAGCCGAACGCCGAGAAGGAAGACTTCGTGAACTGGACGAAGAGCACCAAGTATCACGACGGCACCGACTATTTCCGCAACAACGGCGCGGGCGAGATGCTGGTGTTCTCGGCGGCGGATTTCGAGGACTTCCGCGTCGCGCGTCCGGACCTGCCCGCGCAGATGGAGGACGATCTCGAAGGCGTCGTGCGCGTGCTCGCGCAGAACCGCTGGCCGTGGCGCATGCACGCGACCTACGACGAAACCATCAGCCGCGCGCTCGACGTGTTCGAGAAGGTCAACAAGGACATCCCGCTGGAAGGGCTGAACTGGTTCTTCGATCACGCGGAGACGATCACCGAAAAATCGATGGATCGTATTGCGGCGCTGGGCGGGGGCATCGCGGTGCAGCACCGGATGGCGTACCAGGGCGAATACTTCGTCGAGCGCTACGGTGCGCAGGCGGCTGAAGCAACGCCGCCCGTCGCGAAGATGCTCGGCAAGGGGCTCAAGGTTTCGGCCGGCACCGACGCGACGCGTGTTGCCTCGTACAACCCGTGGGTGTCGCTCGCATGGCTCGTGACGGGCAAGACGGTCGGCGGCCTGCGCATGTATCCGCAGCGCAACCTGCTCGATCGCGAGACCGCGCTGCGCATGTGGACCGAATACGTGACGTGGTTCTCGAACGAGGAAGGGAAGAAAGGGCGTGTGGCCGTCGGGCAGCTTGCCGACCTGGTGGTCCCGGATCGCGATTTCTTCGCGTGCGCCGAGGACGACATCGCGGGCACGACCGCATTGCTGACCGTGGTCGGCGGAAAGATCGTATGGGGCGCAGGGCCGTTCGCGTCGCACGACGTGCCGATTCCGCCCGCGATGCCGGACTGGTCGCCCGTGCGCGAGTACGGCGGCTATGGCGGCTGGGGCGCGACGCAGCGCAACGGCGCACCGCTGCAACGGGCGGCGGCCGCAGCGATGTGCGGTTGCGCGAATGCCTGCAACGTGCACCAGCATGCGCACGCGGGTGCATGGGCAAGCGCATTGCCGACGTCCGACGCGAAGGGCTTCTGGGGCGCTTTCGGCTGTTCGTGCTGGGCGATCTGACATGTCGACGCGCACCTTCTACGGCAACCCGGCATGGGTCCGCGTGCTGCTCGCGCAGCCGTGGATCGGTGCGCTGGTGCGGCTTGCACTCGTCTCCGCGTTTCTGATCGGCGGCATCAACAAGGCGATGCATTTCGACGAAGCGGTGGCCGAGCAGGCGCATTTCGGCCTGCACCCGGCCGCGCTGTGGGCGGTGCTCGCGATCGCAGTCGAGATCGGTGGTTCGCTCTGCGTGGTGTTTCGCCGCTTCACGTGGCTCGGCGCCGGCAGCCTCGGCATGTTGACGCTCGTCGCGATGGTCGTGGCGAACGATTTCTGGAACCGCTCGGGCGTCGAACATTTCATGGCGCTCAACAGCTTCTTCGAGCACTTGGGCCTGATTGCCGCGCTGGTTCTCGTCACGATGGTCGGCGACGCCCCGCGTGTGGAGGGGGGCGGTCGCGCCTGAGCGCCAGGGCGGCATGGCGCATCAGGAAGGTTGTTCGATCATGGCGCCCGTTCGCGGCGCCATGACTTGCACTGAAGATCGCGCACGGTTTCGTCGTCATCGCCGACCCGACGGACGACCGGCGCGACGACGACGCGTGCCGCGCGCCGGCCGTGGCGCCGCGCCTTCACGCCTCCCGGTACGTCCCCTTGGCCTTGGCCGTATGCGTTGCCAGAATGTCCATCAGCGCCGGGCTCAGGCAATCGTAGGGCTCCAGTCCCTTGCCGCGCAGCGTGTCGCGCACGTCCGCCATCAACGACGGCGGCGTGCCGCTCTCGATGATCGACGATACGAACGCGGCGAAGCCTGGGCCGTCCCAGCCGACATCCTGCGACAGTTCGGTATGGATGAAGTCCAGGCCGTAAAACGCATGATCGGCATTTTCGATTCGCCCGAACAGATGCGTGCCGCAGGCGGTGCACGCGTGGCGCTGGATCAGCGCCTTGTCGTCCACGACCCGCAGTTTCTCGCCGTGCGCGGTCACGGTGACCTTGTCGCGCGGCACGACGCCCACGACTGCAAACAGCGCACCAGCCGGTTTCCAGCACTTCGTGCAGCCGCACGCGTGATTGAACGCGACCTGGGCGTCGACCCGAACCTCGACCGGATCCTGCGTGCACAGGCAGCGCAGCGTACCGCCCGCGAATTCGGCGGCTCCCTTCTGAATGCCTTGATCGACAGCGGGATGAATGGCGACGGACATGTTCATGCTCCTCTTCGTTGCTTCAGTTGAACGACGGTTCGGATCGACTTTCCTGCGTGCATCAGATCGGGTGCGTCTTTGCGCCGAGGCTCCATCATCGACCCTTTGAGCGCGCCATGCACGGCTGCAATCCGCTGAAGAATCGATCTGCCTTTCATCGCAACGCACGGATGCGGGAGCCCGCATCCGTGCTCCGGCCGCATGTTGGCTCTTACGCGCTGGCATCAAACTGGGGGGGAGTATATGCGGATACTGGCGGGGAGTATACCCGGCGATCAACCGAGGGCGGCGATCGTCGAGACGGGGCACGCCGAACGGGTGCCACACGGACGCCACGCTCGGGCGTCGCCCAATTTCGTCCGGCGCGCCTGAGCGCGCCTCCGGCAGGTTGAACGTACGGGGCGGGCCCGGCGCTGCCGGGCCTCGACGACGGTCCCGCTATTTCACTGGCGTGAGGACGGGGGCGCCCTTGTTCTTGATCAGGAACACGACGAATTTTGCCGGCTTCGTGCTGCTGGCGTTTCGTCCAACTGTGTGCACGTCCTCCGGGCCCTCGTGGAACGTGTCGCCGGCATGGAGCGTGACCGTCTTGCCGCCGTTCAGGCCCATTACGATGCTGCCGTCGAGCACATAGACGAATGCGTGTGCGTCGTGGCGATGGATCGGGTCGACGCTGCCTGGCGGATAATCCACGATGATCATCTCGACTTCCTTGCCCGGATACTCGGGCAACGGTTCCGTTGTCAGTTGCGTGACCTTGGCTTGCGGTGCGGCGGCGACCGGCTGAACGGGCATCAGCAGCGACAGCGCAAGCGGTGCAAGTGCGAACACGATGCGTTTCATGTCGTTACTCCAGGTTGGCCTTGTCGAGCCCGAACATCTTGTCGAACGAGCCGGGCACGACGCGGAACGCGACGTTCAGCCGGTTCCAGCAGTTGATCGCACCCACGAGGACGGTGAGATCCGACAGTTCCTTCTCGGAATAATGGGCCCGCACGCGTTCGTAGAGATCGTCCGGTACGCCATGCGACGAGAGATGCGTCAGTGCCTCGGTCCATTCGAGCGCGGCGCGCTCGCGCGGCGAAAACAGCGGCGACTCGCGCCAGATCGCGACGTGATGCACGCGCAGTTCACGCTCGCCATGAATCTTCGCCATCTTGATGTGCATGTCGACACAGAACGCGCAGCCGTTGAGCTGCGACGCGCGAATCTCGACGAGCTCGCGCACCGGAACCTCGATCGTCGTCTTCTGAAGCAACCCGTCGAGTTCGACGAGTTTCCTGGTCAGATCCGGCGATTGCTGAAAATAATTGATACGTTGCGTCATGATCCGTTCTCCTGATTGGTGAAAGTGGCACGAGTGGCCGTGCGCATGGCGATGCATCGCACGACCTGCCTGTCAACCATCGTAATAGCCGGTCCAGCGGGCCGGTAGAACCGGGAACGTGCGCACTCTGTTGCCGCTTCGGCACCAATCACGTCGACACGGCGACGACATTGCAGATTCCCTGCCGCGCCATCTTCGAATAGGGGCACAGGCGCTCCGTGTCCCGGACGAGACGCTCCGCGACATGCCGGTTCACGCCCGGCATGCGGATGGTGACGTTGGCGGTCAGCGCATATCCGCCATCGACCGGATCGCGACCGAACGTCACTTCGACAGCGACGGTCGCTTCCCGGATGTCGATCCGGTCGCGTTGCGCGAGCAGGCTCAGCGCGCCGTGAAAGCACGCGGCGTAGCCGGCAGCGAGAAGTTGTTCGGGGTTGGTCCCGCCGCCCGGGCCGCCGAGTTCGGTCGGCAATCGCAGATCGAGGGCGAGACAGCCGTCGTCGGATCGTGCGACGCCCGATGCACGGCCATGACCGGACTGGCCGCCGGATACGGTGACCGTGGTCGTGTAGAGCGCCGCGAATTCTCGTCCGCGGTATTTGTCGAGCAGCGTCAGCGGCGGAGGTTGCAACCTCTCGTTCTCCATATTCCTCCCGGTTGCGTGTATTGATCGGCGCGAGTGTTCCGAGCCCTGCGGATCGGCGCGGCGCGTCGTTTCCCGAAGCGAATCGGCGCAACGGTGCAACGCTTGCCTGCGGGCCGTTCCCCACGACCGTCATCCGAACGATGGCCCCAGCGCTCTTGCATGCTAGGCAAAGACGGATCGTCGGACCAGATCGTTCAGGGATGCATGGTGTTTCCCGCTTCGCACCAATGCGGCGAGAGCGGCGGATGTCGCTCGCATCGAGCGTTCCACGACCGCGGGGACGCAGCCGATTGGTGCCGATGAGGAACGGGAAAGTGTTCCGATGCGGGTCTACCTGCGCGTGAGTGCGGATCCTAGTATGACGGCACGGGAATGCGGGCCGACCTTCGGTTCGCGCATGCAGGCAACCCATCGGTGACGCGACATGCGGCACACCTACGTAATCGGAGGCTCGCGATGGACACTTTGAATATCGATTGGCCGACACTTTCGCACGTACCGATTCGTACGGAACCCAACATCGACGCTGGCGCGCATCTCGTCAGCGAGCGCGACGGGTATGTGCATCACGGCATCTACGTGGGAGACGGCCTGGTTGTTCACTACGGCGGCTTCGATCGTTCCGCGAGGCGGTGTCCGGTGGAATGCATCCCGTTGCGTCGCTTCGCGGCGGGAAACGGCATCCGTGTTCAGGCGGATCCGGACGCCATCTATACCGGAATCGCTGTCGTCGAGCGGGCCTGGTCGCGCCTCGGCGAGGACCACTATCGGCTCCTGACGAACAACTGCGAGCACTTCTGCAGCTGGTGCGTGTGCGGTGTCGGTCACAGCGGGCAGGTACGCCGCGGCTTGCTGAATCCATGGATCGGCATCCGGACATTGATCGCGCTCGTGAAGGGACGCGCGACGACCATGCTTTCAACCGCGTGGCGGTATGGATCGCGCGTGTCCCGAGCCGGCGTGCCGGTGATCGTCGCATCGGCGTTGTCGGCATGCGCGAACTACGCCGGCATTCACGGCGATGCGGCGATGATCGATCCACAGCATTACGCAACGCAATGGAGCCTGCCGTTCGAGCAAGGACATTGGCCGACCGCGGATTGGGCCGATCAGTTCGGTGACGGCCAGTTGAAGTCCTTGATCGACGAGGCACTCAACAGCAGCCCGACGCTCGATCAGGCGCGTGCACGCGTGGCGGCCGCGCAGGCCTACAGCGAATCCGCGCGAGCGGGGACGATGCCGCGCGTCGACGCCAGCTACGCGCTCACGCGCCAGCAGTTTTCCGGAACGGCGCTCGTGCCGCCGCCGTACGGCGGGTCATGGCAGACGGAGAACCGCGGCATCCTGGGCGCTTCGTACGAGCTCGACCTCTGGGGCAAGAAACGCGAGGCGCTGCGCGCGTCGGTGTCCGATCTGCAGGCGAGCCGCGCCGACGCGGAAGCGGTCAGGCTGACGCTCACGACCGCGATCGCGCGTACCTACAACGAATTTGCACGCCTGTTCCTGTTGCACGACATCGCGCAGCGGGAGATCGCCCGGCGCGAGCAGATCGATCGCATCGCCGCGGGCCGAATCGCGACCGGGCTCGATACGCAGGTCGAGCGAGAGACCGCCCGTGCGAATCTCGCGACCAGCCGTGCGTTGCTGAAATCGCTCGACGGCCGGATCCTCGCGGCGCGCTACCAGATTGCCGCGCTGGTTGGCGCCGGTCCCGATCGCGGCCTGGGGATCGCGCGCCCGACGCTCGGCACCGGCAACGAGGTACGCCTGCCCGACAATCTGCCTGCGGATCTCGTGAGCCGGCGCCCCGACATCGTAGCTGCCCGATGGCGTGTCGATGCGCTCGCGCACGGCGTGAAGGAAGCGAAGGCCGAGTTCTATCCGGACATCAACCTGAGCGCCGCGATAGGACTCGATGCGTTCGGCTTCGGCCGTTTCCTGACGGCAGCGAGCCGCACCGCGTCGGTCGGACCGGCCATCCACCTGCCGATCTTCGACGCTGGCGCACTCCGTGCGCAACTGAAGGGGCGCTATGCGGACTTCGATCTCGCCGTCGCGACCTATAACCAGGCGCTCGTCACCGCGCTGAGCGAAGTCGCGACGCAAGTCGCCGACGTGCGTTCGACGGACGCACAGCTGGTCGATGCGCAGACCGCGCAGCAAGCCGCGCTGAAGGCGGCCGCGCTGGCGCTCGTGCAGTACAAGGCCGGTCTCACGAATCAATTGACCGTGTTGAACGCCGACGTCAACGCACTTTCCGCCGATCAGCGCGTCGCGAATCTGCGCATGGACCGCCGCGATCGTCAGATTGCGCTCGCGTCCGCGCTGGGCGGCGGCTTCGTCGACGCGTCATTCGCAGGCGCGGGCACCGTGGCACATGCCGATGCGCGCGTATCGGCCGTGCCCGCTGTCGCCGCGCGCTGAGCGGCGATCCATCGAATCTGCCTGGAGAATTGAAATGAGCGAAATCGATCCCCCGGTACGCAAGCCGGTCGACACACCCCGCGTGAATCGTGATACGTCGCCGTCGGGAGGCGACGATGTCGCAAGCGAAGACGCGACGCGCCGCCGCCGGCTGCTGCTGGCGCTGCTCGGCGTGACGGTCGTGGCGGCGTCGGTTGCCTACACCGCGTACTACCTGACGTTCGCGCGCTACCACGAATCCACCGACGATGCGTACGTCAGCGGCAATCTCGTGCAACTGACGCCGCAGGTGGCGGGTACCGTCGTTGCCGTGAACGCCGACGATACGCAGATCGTGAAGGCGGGGGAACCCGTCGTCACGCTTGACGCCGCCGATGCGAAAGTCGCGCTCGGCAACGCCGAAGCGGCGCTGGGTCAGACCGTGCGGCAAGTGAGCAGTCTCTACGTGAACGACGATCTGTATGCCGCGAACGTCGCGCAGAAGCAGTCCGATCTCGTGCGAGCCCAGGAGGACCTGCGTCGTCGCGTGGCCGTCGCCGATACGGGAGCCGTGTCGGCCGAGGACATCGCGCACGCGCGCGACACCGTGGCGGCCGCGCGGGCGGCGCTCGACGCCGCGCGTCGACAGGCGGAGGCCAACCGCGCATTGACCGACCGCACGACGATCGATCAGCACCCGAACGTGCAGGCGGCCGCGTCGAAGGTACGCGACGCGTATCTGGCGTACGCGCGCAACGTGCTGCCCGCGCCCGTCACCGGCTATGTCGCGAAGCGCTCGGTTCAGGTCGGCCAGCGCGTGTCGCCCGGCATGCCATTGATGGCGATCGTGCCGCTCGACGGCGTGTGGGTCGACGCGAACTACAAGGAAAGCCAGTTGCGCAACATGCGCATCGGTCAACCCGTCACGCTGACGGCCGACGTGTACGGCGGAAAGGTCAGGTATCACGGCCGCGTGGTCGGCTTCTCGGCGGGCACGGGCAGCGCATTCGCGAGCCTGCCCGCGCAGAACGCGACAGGTAACTGGATCAAGATCGTTCAGCGACTGCCCGCGCGCATCCAGCTCGACCCGAAGGAACTCGACGCGCATCCGCTGCGCATCGGACTGTCGATGGACGTCGACGTGGATACGCGCGACGACACGGGCCCGCAGCTCGGCGCGGCGACGAACACGTCATATCGCACGGACGTGTTTGCCGAATACGGCGCACAGGCGGACGCCGAGATCGAGAAGATCATCGCGCGCAACATCGTCATCGGGCGTGCGGGTACGACGGCGCGTGGCGGCGAACCGACGGCTTCCGCCACGCGCGATGCAAAGGGCCCGCGCGACACGACGCGGCGCGCGAGTTGAACCGTCGACCCGGATGCGCGTTGCAGTCGCGTTCCGGTCGATTCAATCATCCGACTGGCCGGAACGATGTGCCGGCGCGGTCGACCTTCGGAGTGTGAGCAAGATGAATTCCTCGACTCAACCCGCGCCGCCACCGCTGACGGGCGGAAAGCTGGTGCTGGCGACGCTCGCCGTCGCGCTCGCGACGTTCATGAACGTGCTCGATTCGTCGATCGCCAATGTGGCGATTCCGACCATCTCCGGAAACCTCGGCGTATCCGTCGACGAAGGCACGTGGGTGATCACGCTGTTCTCGGCGGCCAATGCCGTCGCAATTCCGCTGACCGGATGGCTCACGCAGCGCGTCGGGCAGATCAGGTTGTTCGTGGCCGCGATCGTGCTGTTCGTGTTCTCGTCGTGGCTGTGCGGCATCGCGCCGAACCTGCTCGTGCTGCTCGCCGCGCGCGTATTGCAGGGCGCCGTCGCGGGGCCGCTGATTCCGCTTTCGCAGGCGATCCTGCTGGGTTCGTATTCGAAGGAGAAGAGCTCGACCGCGCTCGCGCTCTGGTCGATGACCGCGACGGTCGGCCCGATCGCCGGTCCCGCGCTGGGCGGCTGGATCACCGACAGCTACAGCTGGTCGTGGATCTTCTACATCAACATTCCGGTCGGCCTGTTCGCGGCCGGCGTGACGTGGATGATCTATCGCGACCGTGAGACGCAGGTGCGCAAGCTGCCCATCGACAAAGTCGGCCTGATGTCGCTGGTCGTATGGGTCGCGACGCTGCAGATCATGCTCGACAAGGGCAAGGATCTGGACTGGTTCAGCTCGCCCGTGATCTGCTCGCTTGCCGTGATTGCGGCCGTCAGCTTCCTGTTCTTCCTGATCTGGGAGTTCACGGCGCGCAACCCGATCGTGGACATTCGCCTGTTCGCGGTGCGCAACTTCCGCGGCGGCACGATCGCGATCTCGGTCGCATACGCGGTATTCTTCTCGAACCTCGTGATCCTGCCACAATGGATTCAGGGCTATCTCGGCTATCGATCGGTGGACGCCGGACTCGTGACGGCGCCGCTCGGGATCTTCGCCGTGCTGCTCGCACCGTTGATGGCGAAGATCATGCCGAAGTCCGACGCGCGGGTGCTCGCGACGCTGGCCTTCGTGGGTTTCGCGGGCGTGTTCTTCATGCGCTCGCGTTACACGACGGGCGTCGACCCCTACACGCTGGTGCTGCCGACCCTGTTGCAGGGTATTCCGATGGCGCTCTTTTTCACGCCGCTTACCGCGATCATTCTGTCGGGCCTCGCGCCCGACCGGATTCCGGCCGCCGCCGGGCTGTCGAATTTCGTGCGCGTGTTCGCGGGCGGTGTCGGCACCTCGCTGATCGCGACCGGATGGAACGACCGGACGATCCTGCATCATGCGCGGCTCGCCGAGCAATCGAGCGTGAACAACCCCGCTTACACGAGTGCCGTCACGCAGCTCCAGGCGACGCTCGGCGGCGGCGTCGATCAGGCGTCGGCGTTTTTCGAACGCACGCTGAATGCACAGGCTGCGATGCTCGCGCTGAACGACATCTTCTGGTTGTCGTCGATCATCTTCATCGTGATCATTCCGCTGGTCTGGCTCACCCGGCCGGGCAAGGGCAGCGGCGGCGGGATCGCGGCAGGCGGTCACTGAACGAGGCCGTTGGCGTCGCGCGGTGGCGATCGCTCGCACGCCGCCGAGCCGGGATGCGCCAAACCCTTGAAGATCGATGTCGGCATGGTGTCCGTCAAAATGATGGACACCATGCGGTCGCATTCGGCGGACCGGGCGGGTCGTTGCAGGAAGCGGCCACACCTTGCGTCAAACGCTTCGTCAAACTGATCAAGCCGTCCGGGGCCAACCAGTGCCTTCGTCATCACGGAAACGCGCCGGATGGCGTACCAAGCGTGCTGACGTCGAACGTCCGTTACGCCGATCTCACTGTCTGTGTCGGGGAATGTGCCCGCCAGGCGCGCAACGGCGGAAGGAACGCTTTATCCGTTACGCGATCGACAGATCGTCTGGCCCCCGGGTTCGAGACAAGCGGCGCAGTCGCCGCATGGCGCAACTGTGGTCGGGAGAGGATGTCAGGTCCGCCGACGATATGACCAAGAAGAGGCGTGAAACCCGGCTAGCGTGGGTCGCGATGCCGAGGTCCGGCACTCGCTGCGTGAGCCGATGGAGGCGCCATGGAGGTGTTGTCCGTCGCCAGGCGAATCGGCGGCCCGACAGGCCGCCAACGGTGCGATACCGCGCTGCCCGGGAACGCGGGCGCGCCACGGCGTCAATACGTGAAGGCTTTCCGCTCTTCCGGGGCGATTGCCGCGTCGTTCATCGCGACCATCGGTTCCACGTCGAAGCCCGCGACGCGCCATGCATCGATACCGCCGGTGAGCGGTAACGCGAGCTTGACACCGGACAGGCGCAACTGCCTGGCCACCGACACGGCAGACGTTTCGTGCGGGCACGCACAATAGATGACGAGCGTCCGGTTCGTGCCATAGCGCTCCATGATCTGGCGCGGCTTGCGTTCATCGCCGATCACCGCGCCCGGGATGACGAACGGATCGAGCATTCTTCGCTCGGCGGAACGGATATCGATCACGGCCGGCCGCGGATTGCTCGCGAGCAACGCATGCAGTTCACCCGCGCTGATCCGCGCTTTCCCGAGGGCGCTTGCCAGCATCCGTCGGCGGCAGTGGCGATACGGAAGATACAACGCCGGTGCGATGCCGATCACGATGAGCACATGCCAGCCAAGACGGGTGACGAGGGCGAAGACCGCGTCGATCTGCGAGGCGAACAGTGTGCCGACGGCCAGACCGATCGACGCCCACAGCGCAATGCCGACGCAGTCATGCAAGATAAAGGCGCGCAACCTGACGGCCATCGCGCCGCATAGCGGAACGGCCACGAGTGACAGGCCGGGTACGAACCGCGCGATCACGAGCACGCGAACGCCCCAACGCCCGAAGAAGCGCTCCGTCGTCCTGACGCACGCGTCGCGCGACGGTGTCAGTTTGCAGACGGTGTGAAGCGTGCGCTTGCCGTACCGTTTTCCACCCTGGTACCAGACCAGGTCGCCGAGCAGGCCGCCAACCACGGCGGCGGCGAGTATCGTCGAGAAATGCAGGAGCGTCGACGACGCGACATGGGTCACGAGCGCGATGCCTGCGCCTACCGTGACCAAGGTCGGAATGGCAGGCAGCGGCAGGCCGAGCGACGACCCGAGAACGTTCAGGAATACGATCAACGTGCCGTACCGCGCGATCATTTCATGCGACATCATGGTGCTCTCCTTGAGGCGGGCGCATGCGCGATCTCGACGATCGGTCATGGCTCCGCCTGAAGCGGTCCTGCAAGGGCGGTACCGCGAGTCGGGAACAGAGCAGGCGGGCCGCCGGTCACGCGTCGCCGGCACGCGGTCGACCGCCCGGCTCACCCGCGGCTGGCGTCGATACGGGTTACCCGGCGACGGACGATTCCTTCTCAGGCGGCAGTTGTTCCGCGGGAGAAGCATGCTTGCCGAGGCTGCCGGCTTCGTCCACGTCGTGCCGATAGCGGTGCACGTCTCGCGTGACGAAGCCGATTTCCCGGCTCGGAATCTCGAACCACTCCGGGTGTCCGAACGAACGGCGAATATCCTCGAGACCGCTCGCCCAATGCTCGCGCATCGTGTCCTTGCTGAACTCATAGTCCTTGTAGTGCCCCTCGAACGTCTTGTTCTTGTAGATCAGGTGCACCACGTTCACGGCACTGCCATCCGCCGTTTTCTGAGCTTCCCGCAGCAGCGGGTGGGCAAGCCGCACGTGTTCCGGAATGTGTTCGAGCAGCGCCTTGATCATCTGCGCATGTTTCTGGTTCTGCGACATGAACGCGGTGATCGCGCGCGTGCGGCTCGAATACTGAATGTCCTTGGTGCGCTCGCTGACATCGAGGAAGTTGCCCGGCAACTTGCCGCGCGAGCTCCACAGATCGAGCTGGAAGACGAGCGTGTCCTTGTGCTGGCTTTCGCGGATGATCTCGGTGAGCGGCGTATTGGAAACGAGGCCACCGTCCCAGTAGAACTCGCCATCGATCTCGACGGCCGGAAAGCCCGGCGGCAGCGCACCGGACGCGATGAAATGCTCCGGCGCCAGGCGCATTTTCGTATTGTCGAAATAGACGAGATTGCCCGTTCGCACGTTGACCGCTCCGACGGAAACGCGAATGTTTCCGTCGTTGATGCGGTCGAAGTTGGCGTACCGCAGGAGCGTTTCACGCAACGCCGACGTGTCGTAGTAGCTGACCTGATCGGGACGCTTTGCGCCGAATCCGGCGAAAGGCACGTGCGTGCGCGGCGAGAAGAATCCGTTCTGGCCTTCCATCAGCGTTCGCGTGGCGGCCCATGCGCTCGACCACCTGCGCCCCACGTCGGCAAGCCCGGGCCACGCCGACATGCACGCGCCGACGTGAGCGAGCGGATCGCCCGGCTGACTGATGGTGTTCCAGAAGCCGCGGAGTGCATCCGTGCGGTCCGCCGGCGCATTGCCGGCGATAATCGCCGTATTCAGCGCGCCGATCGATATGCCGGCGATTCGCGTCGGCTCCACGCCGACTTCGGCCATGCCTTCATACACGCCGGCCTGATAGGAGCCGAGTGCGCCGCCACCCTGCAGCACGAGTCCGATTTCGTCATACGCGGGCAGCTTGATGCGATGGGGCTGCTTCAGCTTGTTACGCTGGCTCGAATACATGGTGTTCTCCTTACTGCATGAACCAGCCGTGGCTGACGACGATCGATTGTCCGGTGAGCGCGTTCGACTCGAAGCCGGCCAGGAACGCAACCGTGTGCGCGACATCGGCCGCCGACGTGAATTCGCCGTCGACGGTCTCTCTCAACATCACGTCCTTGACGACCTGCTGTTCGGAGATGCCCAGCGCTTTCGCCTGCTCCGGAATCTGCTTGTCGACCAGCGGCGTCCTGACGAAGCCCGGGCACACGACATTGGCGCGTACGCCGCGTGGCCCGCCTTCCTTCGCGACGACGCGCGCGAGACCGAGCAGCCCGTGCTTCGCGGTCACGTAGGCGGACTTCAACGGCGAGGCCTCGTGCGAATGCACCGAGCCCATGTAGATCACCGTGCCGCCCTTGTTCGACGCGTACATGTGCCTGATGACGGCACGCGTTGTCAGGAATGCACCGTCCAGGTGAATGGCCAGCATCTTCTTCCAGTCGGAAAATGCGTAGTCCTCGATCCGGTTGACGATCTGGATGCCGGCGTTCGACACGAGCACGTCGATTCCGCCCAGCCGGTTCACCGTTTCGGCCATGCCCGCATCGACGGCTTCCTCGCTGGTGACGTCCATCGCGATCGCCAACGCCTTCCCTCCGCTCGCGACGATATCGTCCGCAACCTTGCGCGCGGCCGCGAGGTTCAGATCGGCGATCACGACCGTGGCGCCGTCCGCTGCTAGCTTGCGTGCGCACAGATCGCCGATACCGCTTGCCGCGCCCGTCACGAGCGCGACCTTGTCATTCAGTGCCATACGTCCTCCGGAGGTTTACTGGTTGACCGCGAGCTTCAGCGACGCGGCGGGGGCGAGGTAGTCATGGGCCACTTCGCCGATATCGAGTGTGAGATGTGCGATGACGTGGCGCGCGCCGATCACCTTGCGAACCGGCAGGTCGGCAACCGACGCGAGCGCATGCGGATGCAGTTCGAGCGCGGCAGGCCCCTCCCATGCGCCGATCACGTCGACATCGCGCAGGAAGAAGCGCACCAGTTCGCAGATGCGCGCGGTGCCGTCGACGTGCGGAATGACCTTGAGCAGATAGTTGGGCGTGCCGGCGAGCTTGCGGCGCTCGGCTTCCGTGTCGAGCGCGCGGTACTTGTAACCCATCGTTCCGGTGGCGATGCGCTGCGTGCCGTAGTCGAGCGTGCCGAGCAGCGTGTCCTTGCCGTCGACGCAGAGCCGCGGCGACGCCAGTTTCTTGGGAAATCCCCAGATTTCCCGTCCGGCGGCGATGGGGCCTTCGTCGTCGAGGTACATCGCATGCGTGAAATTGGCTCGCGTGCCGTCCTCGTCAAGAACGGAGATCACCTGACCGCTTTCGGTGTAGTCACCGAATCCCGACGAATCGGGCATCCGGATGAACTCGTAATGGACGACGGCCTGGTCGACCGTCAGAGGTTCCGGGACGACGGCCCGGAGGGCGTCCATGTCCGTCTCGTACGAGATGATGAAATACTCCCGATTGACGAAGCGGAAGGGCGGACGCGGATACGCCGGGTTGTGCACGGGCATCGCGAATGCGTTGCTGCGGATGTCTTCTTCTGTCACGGATCGTTCCTCGGTTGATGAGGTGCTGGGTCACACCCATGGCAACAGCCTTGGCTGCCGCGGCCAATGACGCGCGACGACGCGACGCGGCGCAGACGGCCGCGCGGGTCGCACGTTGCACTTGCGGTGTCGTGTCCGTTTCCCGGAGGGGATCGGGCATGCATGCACGGCCACCGTCATCGCCAAGCGTAGGCGATGTGCTCGTGCGGCAGTAGCGTCGCGACGGACCTCATCATGTTGTCTCGGCGACAACAATCGACGAACGGAGGATGGCGAAACGAAAAACGTGTGACGCGCTACAGCGCGATGATGGTGCGGCTCGACGGATCGCGCGCATGTTCACCGAGCATCGCTTTCAGATCGCGCTCGATCGTGCTGCACAGCGTCGAAATGGGCACGTCGTTGGCGCCGCCTTCGAACGGGTTCTCCGTGCTTTCGCCAACCTGCTCGAGCGAGGTGTACATCCAGGAAACGGCGACGCTGCACGGCACGACCAGCCAGACCATGTTGCCGTGCATGAAACCGCTGACGCTATCGTTCAACCGGTTGAATTCGTTCAGAAGACCGAACGGAAGCGACAGGCAGAAAAACCGGACGAACAGGGAGCTGACGGTCGCATACTGACGCGGGTAGGGAAAGTTCTTGAAGCGTTCCGATCTTGCCTGGAGATCGATGAAATCGCCGACGGTTTTCTGAAGCTCCATGTAAAAGTTCGAATTCAGATGCCCGGCCATGTGAAGCGTCCGGAGCGAAGTGCCCTGCAGGCTCAGCACGAACGTTGCGATGCAAGCCGAGGAGAGCGACTGTTCCGTTTCGGTCGAGGAGAGGTACTTCGGCAACAATTCGCTGATGTCCTTTTCCCACTCCGGAACACGATAGAACCGGCGGTACTCTGCGTTGTAGCGTTTGTTCGTGCTTTCCCAGATGCGCGGGCGGCGCAGGTCGTAGCGCAGCGCGGTCAGCCACGCCAGGTGGCGATCGACGAGTGTTCGGGCGATCTCGTCATCGGTGACGAAGTCGCGGACGAATTGGCCCCAGCGCCGGCTCGTGCTCAGGATATCCGTCCAGATGTCCAGCGCGTCCATTGCGCGGTTGTAGGTTTGGACGTTCTTGAAGCCGACGATGAACGACGTCGCAGTTCCGAGCAGAACCACGATCGTCAGGGGGATCGACAGCCACGTAACGGAGAAAAACTTGTACAGGACAACCGGAACGGAACCGAAAACGAGCAGCTCGTAAATTTTCCAGCGCGTCCAGATCAGGAACTCCGACAGTTTGTACGATTTCCCCATGTGCATTTTATTTGCCTCATCGTTGAGTCAGGTGGGTGACGAAGACGGCGTTCGAGTCGCGTGCGATCGTTCGTCGACATCATGCCCGCGATCGATCAGTGCGGCGTGTGATGGATTGGTGCCGAAGCGGCAACATCGTGAGCACGACTGCGGATCTACTGCGCAATGCCGTGTCGACCTAGGATGACTTCGCGCGGCGAGTTGCCGCCATCGACATCAACCGAGGGCAATGATCATGTCGCAGAAGATCCTGATAGTGGGTGCCGGTTTTGCCGGCGTGTGGGGCGCACTGGGCGCGGCGCGCGTGCTGGATGGTGCCGGTGTGACGAGCGGCGACGTCGAGATCACGTTGATCTCCCCGAAACCGGAACTGCAGATCCGGCCGCGGCTGTACGAAAGCGAGCCGCAGCGGATGGCCGCACCGTTGCTGCCGCTGCTCGATGCGGTCGGCGTGAAGTTTCTCGAAGGTAGCGTCGAGGAGATTTCCGTCCGCGAGAAGACGGTCAGTGTCGCGTGCGCCAACGGCCAGCGACGTCTGCTCGCGTATGACAGGCTGTTGTTGACGAGCGGCAGCAGGTTGGGCAAGCCGCCGGTGCCGGGGCTCGCGGAACACGCGTTTTCGGTCGATCGCATCGAGGACGCCGTCGCGCTCGACGACCACTTCGCGGCGCTCGCGAAACTGCCGGAATCGCCGGCACGCAATACGGTCGCGGTGGTCGGCTGCGGCTTTACGGGTATCGAGGTTGCCACCGAGTTGCCCAAGCGTTTGCGCGAGTGGTTCGGCCCGCAGACGAAAGGGCGTGTCGTCGTGATCGGCGCGCAGGACGACATCGGTCCCGATCTCGGCCCGAATCCTCGGCCGTATGTCGCCGAAGCATTCGCGTCGCTGGGCGTCGAGGCCGTGCTCGGATCGCGCGTCGTGTCGGTCGCGGCCGACGGCGTTCGTACCGCGTCGGGCATGCACATCGAGGCGATGACCGTGATCTGGGCGGGCGGAATGCTTGCGAGCCCGCTGACGTCGCAAGTCTCGTCGCACCTGGATCCGCTCGGGCGCGTCGAGGTCACACCGGATCTTCGCGCGGCGGAAGCGCCGCACGTATTCGTCGCGGGAGACGTGGCGCGGGCGCGCAGCGACGATGACGGGCACTATGCATTGATGTCGTGCCAGCACGCGATCGTGATGGGGCAATTCGGCGGGCACAACGTCGCGGCGGATCTGATCGGCGTGCCGACACTGGAATACCGGCAGCCGTTCTATGCGACATGCGTCGACCTGGGCGATTGGGGCGCCGTGTACTCGGAAGGCTGGGATCGGCAGATCAAACTGACGCATGCCGAAGGAAAGGCGCGCAAGCAGATGATCAACACGCAATGGATCTATCCGCCGGCACCGAATCGTGCCGAGGCACTGGCGGCCGGTAACCCGCAGGCGTCGTTCGATTGACCGATCGCCCCCCGCGCGCGCGTCGCGAGATGCGCGGCGGGGGGCATGCCGCTGCGGCAACGAACGCCGTCGGCGGACGACGCGCTGTCGCGGCGCGACAGGCGCCGGGTCAGTCGACGACGGTCACGATATTGACGGTGCCTTGCCGGGCCATCTTCGCATATGGGCACAAGCGTTCCGCGGTTCGAACCATTTCTTCCGCGACGTTTCGATCGACGCCCGGCATCCGTACCCGAACGTCGATGAGCAACGCATAGCCGCCGTCCATGGGATCGCGGCCGAATGAAACCTGCACTTCCACGGCGGTATCGGGGGTTTCCATATCGGCGCGCTTCTCGAGCAGATTGAGCGCGCCGTGGAAGCACGCGGCGAAGCCGGCCGCGAACAACTGCTCCGGATTGGTCCCGTTGCCGGGCCCGCCAAACTCGGTGGGCAGGCGCAAGTCGACGGCGAGATTTCCGTCGTCCGAGCGGACGACGCCGGATGCGCGGCCGTGTCCGGTCTCGCCGCCGGACACGGTGACGGTCGTGGTGTAAAGCGGTTGAAAATCCCGGCCTCGATACCTGTCGAGGAGGGAAAGCGGCGGGGCTTGCAGCTTGTTGTCATCCATGATGCGTGCTCGAATTCAGCGACACGCTTCGACCTCGGTCATTCGATCGTCGAAACGTCTTGCGAAGGGGCCGGAACGCCCGGGCAAGTAGCGTCGTCAAGGAATGACGGGCACGGAGGATCGTCCGAGGAATGCGGCAATCTTCCGGTGCAGCCCGATTCCCGGTTCGTCTACGGGAGAAAGACGCTTCCATGCTAGAGGCGCGCGCGGGATGGCGGTATGGCCGTTCCGGGCGATTGTATGTTTCCCGTTGGACACCAATCGGGAACGCGGCACGAATTTCAATCAGGCGCCCGGCGGCAGCGGTTGCCGGCACGCAAGGCCTCACGCGATTGGTGCGCGCCGCGCGTCAGCGGCCCAGGCACGCGCGCAGCGCTCGTGCGTGACGTTGCGCTTCGTCCGCGTCGGCGATGTTCGCGAACCCGATGATGAGGCCGCGTGGCGTTTGCTGCGTGTGGCTGTTCGTGTACCAGATCGACAGCGGCAGGACCGCGAGCCCGGCTTCGCGGGCGCGCGCGGCGACGGTGACATCGTCGACCGGCCCCTCGGGCCCAACCGTGAACCGCACCGCGAACTGGATGCCGCCAGGCGGCAGGTCGACGATCAGCCGCTTGCCGAACGCCTGCCGCAATGCGTGCACGATCAGCGTGCGGCGCTCGCCATACAGCGTGCGCATGCGCTTCAGGTGCCGGGCGAAGTGACCCTGTTCGATGAAATCCGCCAGGGCCGCCTGCAGGAGCGCCGGCGAGCCTGCGTTCATGCTGCAGGCCACGCGTTCGACACGCTCCACCGCACGCTCCGGCACGACTGCGTACGCGAGCCGCAAGCCGGGATACATCGCCTTGCTGAAGGTACTGCAATAGATCACGCGATCGCGCCGGTCGAGACTCTTCAGCGCCTGCAGCGGGCGGCCCAGATAGCGGAACTCGCTGTCGTAGTCGTCCTCGACGATCCACCCGGACGTCTTTTCGGCCCAGTCCAGCAGCGCGATGCGGCGGGACAGCGACAGCGTATGCCCGAGCGGGCTCTGATGCGACGGCGTCACGAGCGCGAAGCGCGCATGCGCGTCCAGCTGCAGGCCGCGCTCGACGTCGATTCCCTCGGCATCCACCGGCACCGGGACGAGGTGCACGCCCGTCTCGGAGAGGAAACTGCGTGCGAGCAGATAGCCGGGGTCCTCGAACCAGACGCGGTCGTTCGGACGCGCGAGGCTGCGCAGCACGAGTTCCAGCGTGGCGCGGTAGCCGCTGGTGATGAACACCTGTTCCGGCACGCAGGTGACGCCGCGCGACAGCCCCAGATAGGTGGCGATGTGTTCGCGCAGCGGCCTGTAACCGGCCGGATTCGGGTAGCCCAGCAGCGCACGATCGCCGCTGCGCGCGCGCAGCGACACGAGGCGGTGCCAGACCTTGCGCGGAAAGGCGTCGAGGGCAGGGACCCCGGGCTGCAACGGGCGCGGCTCGCCGCTCATCGCGACGGCGATCGGTTGCGCGCGCCGCGGAGGCGGGCTGTCGCGCGACATGCCCGGTACCTGAAGCACGTCGGCGCTGTCGACGTGCGCCGCCGATTCGTCGTCATGCGCGGGGGTCGCCCGCGGCAGCGATTTCGGCAGGGACGGCGAGACGAACGTGCCTGCCGCGCCGCGCATTTGCAGATATCCCTCGTCGACCAGGATCGTGTAAGCCTGTTCGACGGTGCCGCGCGCCGTGTTCAATTGCGTCGCCAGACCGCGTAACGCCGGCACGCGATCGCCCGGACGCAGGTGGCCCGCGGCGATCGCGGTTCTGAACCGCTCACAGATCTGCAGATAGATCGGCAACTGATGCTGCCGGTCGATTTCGATGGTCAGCATGGAGGATTGCGCAGACATGACGGCCTCGTGGGTAACGGAACAGACACGGCATGGACCAGTCCGATCGACGATTCTTGGCACTGATGGATAGGACATGATTCTTCCACAATTGCTCCACGCGATGCGACGGTCATCACCGCCTTCACCGGATCCGGCACCCGTCATGTCCCCTCGCATTCACATGCAATCCATTCGTCAGGAGATTTTGCGATGAAGATCGTTGTCATCGGCGGTTCGGGCCTGATCGGCTCGCGTGTCGTCACGCTGCTCGAGGAAGCGGGCCATCGGGCGGTTGCCGCATCGCCGCGCACCGGTGTCAATACCATCACGGGCGAGGGCCTGACCGACGCATTGACGGACGCGGACGTGGTCGTGGACGTGGCGAACGCACCGTCATGGGAACCGCAGGCGGTCCTGGACTTCTTCCGCACGTCGGCACGCAATCTCGGCAAGGCCGAAGTGGCCGCGGGCGTGCGCCATCACGTCGCGCTGTCGATCGTCGGCTGCGACCGGATGCCGGAGAACGGCTATTTCGCGGCCAAGGTCGCGCAGGAGCAGGCGATCGAGGCGGCGGGCGTACCGTACACGATCGTGCGCGCGACGCAATTCATGGAATTCATCGGCGGCATCGCGGATTTCGGCACGGTTGACGGCACCGTGCGCATCGGCGACGGACTGTTCCAGCCGATCGCCGCGGAAGACGTGTCGGCACTCGTCGCGCAGGCCGCGCTCGCCGGGCCGCAGAACGGCACGATCGAGATCGCGGGTCCGGATCGCGCGCCGTTCGCGGAGATCGTCGCGCGCTACCTGAAGTCGGTCGGCGACACGCGCGCGGTGGTGACCGATCGCGACGCCCGCTACTACGGCGGCCGCGTCGAGGAAACGTCGCTGGTGCCGCTCGGGGACGCGCGGCTGGGCCGCATCGGTCTCGACCAGTGGCTGGCAAGAAGCTGATTCACGTTCGCACGTATGCGATACGCCGGCGCATGCCGGCGACGAGTCGATCCGTGTGAGCAGCACGTGTGGGGGCAGCGGAAATGAATCATTCGGAACCATCGGAACACGGCGCGCGTCGCGACCTGGCCAGTCGCGCCGATGCACTGTCGGCGAGCTTCGGTGCGAGCTATGCAGGCATCCTTGCATTCGTTGCCGTGGCGAGCGAGGGGAGTTTCACCAAGGCCGCCGAACTGCTCGGCGTCGGGCGGCCGGCCGTGAGCCGGAACGTCCAGAAGCTGGAGGCGCAGCTGAGCACGCGGCTGTTCCAGCGGACCACGCGCACGACCGAGCTGACTTGCGAGGGCCGGCGCTTCTTCGAGAATTGCCACCAGGGCGTGGCGCAGATCGTCGAAGCCATGAACGACATGCTGGAATTGCGGCAGGGGCCGCCGCGCGGCCTCATCCGCATCAGCTCGGCAGTGGGATTCGGCAGGAAGATCGTGGCGCCGCTGCTGGAAAAGTTCGCGCACGCCTATCCGGACATCATCATCGATCTGCTGCTCGACGACCGGCCCGTCGATCTGGTGTCCGAGCGGATCGACGTGTCGTTCCGTAACGGCCGCATCGAGGACTCCAGCATCATCGCCCGGCAACTGATTCCGATGCAGATGGCGCTCTGCGCGGCGCCGTCGTATGTGGCGAGGCACGGTCTCCCGCAGAGCGTCGAGGACCTCGACCGGCACGAGTGCATCAATTTCCGGTTTGCGAGCGGGCGCCTGTTCGAATGGGAGTTCAACGTGGACGGCCGCGTGCAGAAGTACCTGCCGACGTCGCGCCTCACGTTCAACGACGCGGATCTGGTGTTGCGTTCGGTGCTGAACGGATCGGGCATCGCGCAGATGGCGGGCTACCAGATCCGCGACCATCTCGCGTCGAACGAACTCGTCGTCGCGCTGGCGAAGCACGTGCCGGAGGATCGCGGTCACTACATCTGCTATCTGAGCCGGCAACACCTTCCGACGCGCATCCGGATCTTCGTCGACTTCATGACCGAGCAGATTCGCGCGCTCGATCTGAACTGCATGACGCGGTTCAATCCGGAAGTGCCGGTGTTGTCGTCGGCCGCGTCGGCGGGGCTGGCGGCTTGACGCAGCTCCACGCGCGTTCGTCCGCAATCCAGTCGCCAAACAGCTGGATCTTTTGTTGCTGTTCGGTTCCGCCCGGATACACGAAGTAATAGCCCATTCCCGTCGGCAACGAGATGTCGAACGGCATCACGAGCCGGTGTGCAGTCACGGACTCGTCCACCAGCGTCCTGTCGCCGATCGCGACGCCGTAACCGTCGATCGCCGCATGTGTCGCGAGATCCAGCGTCTCGAAGCTCAATCCGCGAGTCGAGTCGACGTGCGGCGCGCCCGCATGCTCGAGCCACCGTTTCCAGTCGCGGTGATCGCGAGTCGGATGCAGCAGCGTATGACGGACCAGGTCGCCGAGACTCGCGAGCGGTTGCCGGTCCAGCAGGCTCGGGGCACAGACAGGGGTGAGCCGCTCTTCGAACAACGGGATCGCGTGCATGTCGGGACCGGCGCCGGGGGCGTAGATCACCGCGGCGTCGAACGGTTCCATGCGGAAATCGACGTGATGCTCCCAGGTGGTCGTGATCTGCACCTGAAGTTCGGGATGCTCGGCCTGGAACCGCATGATTCGCGGCAGCATCCACTGCATCATGCAGGTCGGCACCTTCAGCGCGAGCTCGGTGCGCCTGCGCGAAAGACGCATCGATACCTCCTCGATGCGCGCGAAGCTCTCGCGCACCGTCGGCAACAGGAGCTCGCCCTCGGCCGTCAGCGTCAGTCCCTTGGGCGTGCGCTTGAAGAGCGGAAACTGATAGAAGCTTTCGAGCGCGAGAATTTGCCGGCTCACGGCGCCCTGGGTCAGGCACAGGTGCCCGGCGGCGCGCGTGAAGCTGCCGTGACGGGCGACGACGTCGAAGACCTGCAGCGCGTTGAGGGAAGGAAGTCGTTTCATCGGGAGAACTGGCGTGGAGCGGGCGGCGACGCGGTATCGTTCAGTGCAGGATTTTCGCGAGGAAGTCCTTCGCGCGATCCGACTTCGGATTCGAGAAGAAATCGTCCTTGCGGTCGTCCTCGACGATCGCGCCACGGTCCATGAAGATCACGCGATGGGCGACCTTCTTCGCGAAGCCCATTTCGTGCGTGACGACCATCATCGTCATCCCTTCCTGCGCGAGCTCGACCATCACGTCGAGCACCTCGTTGATCATCTCGGGATCGAGCGCGGACGTCGGTTCGTCGAACAGCATCGCGATCGGGTCCATCGACAGCGCGCGCGCGATCGCGACCCGCTGCTGCTGGCCACCCGACAGCTGGCCCGGAAACTTGTGCGCATGCGCCTTCAGGCCGACGCGATCGAGCAGCTTCATGCCCTTGTCGGTCGCTTCGTCCTTGCCGCGTCCGAGCACCTTGACCTGCGCGAGCGTCAGGTTCTCGGTGATCGACAGGTGCGGGAACAGCTCGAAATGCTGGAACACCATCCCGACCTTCGAGCGCAGTTTCGACAGGTTCGTCTTCTTGTCGCCGACCGACTGGCCGTTCACGAGAATCTCGCCGTGCTGGAACGGCTCGAGGCCGTTGACGGTCTTGATCAGCGTCGACTTGCCCGAGCCGGACGGGCCGCACACGACGACCACTTCGCCTTTCTTCACGTCGGTCGTGCAATCGGCGAGGACCTGAAACTGGCCGTACCACTTCGAAACGTTACTGATGGAAATCATGAAAGTACCTGCATCGTAATGAGGCGCGCGCGGCGCCGGTTCAGCGCGCCTTCGCGACGCGATGGCGCTGCTCGAGCGCGCGGGCATACCACGTCAGCGGGAAGCAGATCGCGAAGTAGAGCAGCGCGACCATCGCGTAGATCGGAAACGGCTTGAATACCGCGTTGGTGATGATGTTGCCGGTCTTGGTCAGTTCGGTCAGCCCGATGATCGACGTGAGCGCGGTGCTCTTCACCGCCTGCACGAGGAAACCGACGGTCGGCGCAAGCGCGATCTTCCACGCCTGCGGCCACACCACGTAGCGCAGCCGCTGCACCCACGTCATGCCGAGGCTCGCCGCCGCGTGCCACTGGCCGTGCGGCACCGCGTCGACGCAGCCGCGCCAGATGTCGGCCAGATAGGCGCTTGCGTTCAGCGTCAGCACGACCGACGCCGCAACCCAGGGCGTCACGTCGATGCCGACGAGCGGCAACCCGAAGAAGCCGAGGAACAGTTGCATCAGCAACGGCGTACCCTGAAACAGTTCGACGTACAGGATCACGAAGCGGCGCAGTGCTGGCACGGGCGAGATGCGCATCGCAAGCAGCGCGAACCCGGCGATGCTGCCGCCACCGAACGTGATCAGCGACAGCAACACGGTCCAGCGCGCGGCGAGCAGCAGGTTCCATGCAATATTCTGGAAAGTGAATTCGATCATCGCGCACGTTCCGTCGGCAAGTGGGTCTCGGGGGAGCGGGCGCGCCACGCGAGGCGGGCAACCCGGGTGCGCCGCGGCGCGGCCGCCGCGCCGTGCGGCGCGCGGCCGGAGAACAGCCGGCGGCCGACGCGATTGAGCAGCATGCGCAGTGCGATCGACAGCAGCAGGTAGATCGCTGTCACGACGATGTAGATCTCGAACGCGCGGAAATTGCGCGACTGGATGAAGTTGGCCGCGTAGGTCAGGTCGGGCACCGAGATTTGCGACACGACCGCCGAGCCGAGCATCACGATCAGGACCTGCCCGAGCAGCGCAGGGTAGACGTTCGCGAGCGCCTGCGGCAGCACGACGTGGCCGAACACCTGCCGGCCGTGCAGCCCGAGCGCACGCGCGGCCTGAACTTGTCCGTGCGGCACCGATTCGATCCCGGCGCGCAGGATCTCGACCGCATAGGCACCGAGGTTGATCGTCATCGCGAGCACGGCCGCCTGCGCTTCGTCGATGTGTACGCCGATTCCTGGCAGCCCGAAGAAGATGAAGAACAACTGCACCAGGAACGGCGTATTGCGGATCAGCTCGACGTAAGACGCGACGAGCGCGCGCGCCCAGCGCGGGCCGGCGAGCGCGGCCCACGCGCCGGCGGTGCCGATCAGGCCGCCCAGCACGGTGGCGGCCGCGGTCAGGCCGAGCGTCACGCCGATGCCGCGCGCGAGCATGCCGGCGTAGGGGCCGAAATCGCTGAAGTCGAACACGTAGGTCATCGCGATGCCTTGGGTCGAGAATGCGGGGCGGAGGCGGTGCGCATCACAGATCGGTCGGCAGTGCCGCGTGCAGCCACTTCTGCGACAAGGTGTTCAGCGTGCCGTTCTTCTTCGCGCCGGCGATCGCGTCGTTGACCTTCTGCATCAGACGCGGTTCGTTCTTGTTCAGGCCGACGTGGTCGGGCGAGCTGAACAGCGAGAACTTCTGTTCGGGATCGATCGACGGATGGCGCGCGATGATCGTGGCGCCAACGTCGTTGCCGACCACCAGCAACTGCGCTTGCCCCGACAGGAACGCCGCGATCGCGCCGTTCGGGTCGTCGAAGCGCTTGATCGTCGCGCTGGGCGGCGCGACCTTGCTGACGCTCAGGTCCTCGAGCGTGCCGCGCGCAACCGCGACCGATTTGCCGGCGAGATCGGCGTTGCCCTTCACGGCGAGCGACTTCGGGCCGAACACCGCAAGATAGTACGGCGCATACGCGTTCGAGAAGTCGATCACCTTGGCGCGTTCCGGCGTCTGTCCGACCGACAGCAGCATGTCGGTCTTGCGGTCGGCGAGATACGCCATCCGGTTGTCGCCGGTGACCTGCACGAGTTCGACCTTCGCGCCGAGCGCCTTGCCGATCAGGTTCGCCATGTCGATGTCATAGCCTTGCGGCTTCATGTCGGGCCCGATCGAACCGAACGGCGGGTAGTCCTCGAACACGCCGATGCGGACGACACCCGATTTCGCGATCGTGTCGAGCGCGTCGGCGTGCGCGAGCGGCGCGAAGGCGGCAAGGCCGCTGGCGCAGGCGAAGAGGAGGGCGGTACGGGCGAGCAGGCGTCGCACGAGGCGGTTGGCTTGGGTCGATGCGTTCATGGTGAGATCCTTGTTGCTGCGCTGGGGAGGAAAGGGAAAGTCAGGCGCCGCGTGCGGCGATCAGCTTGCATGCATGCGCGGGCAGTTCGGCGGCAACCGGCATGCCGACGTGCAGGTCGGGCGTCTCGCGCGGCGTCGTCGTCGCCGTCAGCGTGAAGCCGCGGCAGTTGATCGTCGCTTCGATCGATGCGCCGACGTCGCGCACGAACATGATCGTGCCGGCGAGCGTATTCGGCGCCGCAGCCGGCTGGCCCGGACGCACGCACACGTCCTCGGGACGAATCAGCAGGCGCACGGCGTCGGTCCCGCGTGGCGTGTCCGGCGCGCGCCGGATCGCGAGACGCTGCCCGCCGGGCAGGACGATGGCGTCGTCGCCGTCGCACGCGACCGGCAGGATATTGCCGAGGCCGATGAAGTCCGCGACGAATTCGTTGACCGGATCGCGATAGATGTCGAGCGGCCGGCCGACCTGCTGGATCCGGCCCTTCTCCATCACGACGATCTCGTCGGCCATCGTCATCGCTTCGCGCTGGTCGTGCGTGACCATGATCGTCGTGATGCCGAGCCGTTGCTGGAGCAGCCGGATCTCGACCTGCATCGCCTCGCGCAGCTTCGCGTCGAGTGCCGACAACGGTTCGTCGAGCAGCAGCAGGCGCGGCGACGATGCGATTGCGCGCGCAATCGCGACGCGCTGGCGCTGCCCGCCCGACAGTTGCGTGACGAGCCGGTCGGCCATGTGTGGCAGCTGGATCAGCTCGAGCAGCTCGGCGACGCGCCGAGCCTGCGCGGCCTTGTCCGTCTTGCGCAGCCGCAGCGGATACGCGATGTTCTGCGCGACCGTCATGTGCGGAAACAGTGCGAGCGACTGGAACACCATGCCGAAGTCGCGCCGGTTGGCGGGCACGTGCGTGAGGTCGCGGCCGGCGAACGTCACGGTGCCGGAGGTCGGCGTTTCGAGACCGGCGATGATCCGCATCAGCGTGGTCTTGCCGCAGCCGGACGGGCCGAGAAAGCAGACGAGCTTGCCGTCTGGCACCGACAGGTCGACATGTTCGACCGCATACGCCTGATGGAAGCGCTTCGTCACGCTCTGGAGGATGAGCTGGTTCATGAGGGTTCCTTGCACGGGCGAGGGCGAGGCTGTGCGCGCGTCAGAGCGCGACACCCTTGTCGCCGACGAGTTTTTCGAGCATCCAGATCAGCGCGAAGTCGATCGCGACCGTGAACACGGCGAAGCAGAACACGGTCGGGTCGAGCGACGACACGGTGCGGCTGTAGAGCCAGACCGGCAGCGTCATCGTGTCGATGCTGTACAGGAAGAACGTCACCGTGAATTCGTTGAACGACACGATGAAGGCGAACAGCATCCCGGCGAGGATGCCGGGCCGCATCAGCGGCAGCACGACGTCGACGAGCGCGCGGCGCGGGCTCGCGCCCATCAGGCACGCGGCTTCTTCGAAATCGGGGCCGATCGACGCGACCGAGGCCGCGCAGTTCTTCACCGTGAACGGCAGTGTCAGGATCACGTGCGCGACGACGAGCCGCACGATGCCGAGTTCGACCGGCAGCGCGTTGAACACGATCAGCAGCGCGAGGCCGAGCATCACGAGCGGATAGACGATCGGCAATGCGACGAGCTGCTCGACGAGCGTCTTGCCGCGGAAGCGGTAGCGGGAGAGCGCGTAAGCCGCGGGTACCGATACGGCGGTCGCGATCAGCATCGTCGCGACCGCGACGACGAGGCTCGTCGTCAGCGCGGCGCCCATCGATTGCGCGCTACCCGCATCGGACGACACGAACGTCTGCCAAGCGGTGCGATACCAGTGCAGGCTGAATTCGCGCGGCGGGAATTCGAGCGTGCCCGATGCGCCGAACGACATCGTGATCATCGTCACGATGGGCAGCGAGGCGAGGAACAGCACGAGCGTCGCGAGGGCGCCGGTCACGCGTCCGAGGCGGCCGGGCATGGGCGCGCGCAGGAGCAGGGCATTCATCGGTTCACCTCGTCGGCACGTCGCAGGGCGTGCACGAGGCGCTGCGACACCGCCATCACGACGAGCGTCGCGCCCATCAGCACGGCGCCGGATGCCGAGGCGGCAGGCCAGTTGAGCAGCGGCGCGACCTGGTCGTGCACGAGCACGGCGAGCATCGGCACGCGCCGGCCGCCGAGCAGCAGCGGCACCGCGAACGCGCTGGCGTTGTACGCGAACACGAGCAGCGCGCCGGAGACGAGGCCGGGCATCGCGAGCGGCAGCGTCACGTGCCGCAGCGTCTGCCAGCGGCTCGCGCCGAGCGTCGCGGCGGCTTCGTCGTACGCGCGTGACACCGCGCGCAGCGCGCTCGACAGCGGCAGCACCGCGAGCGGGAACGCGGTCTGGATCAGTCCGAGCAGCACCCCGTGCTCGCGGTACAGCAGCTGCAGCGGCCGATCGACTACGCCGGTGGCCAGCAGCGCGCGATTGATCAATCCGGCCGGGCCGAGCATCACGAGCCAGCCATAGCCTTGCAGCAGCAGGTTCACGAGCAGCGGCAGCAATACGCCGGCGAGCAGCAGCCGGCGCGCGAGCCGCGATTCGGTGCGCGCCATCGCGAGCGCGACCGGGATCGCGAGCAGCACCGCGCACACCATGCTCTGGAACGCGAGGCGCAGCGTGAGCCACAGCGACGTCGCGAAGTACGGGTCCGCGAGGTCAATGTAGTTCTGCAGCGTGAAGGTCCGCCATTCGTCGCCGGACACGCCGACGCTCATTCGCAACACCGTGAGCGTCGCGGCGGCGAGCACCGCGAGGAACGCGAGGATTGGCGCGAGCAGCAGCCAGGGCGGCACGCCGGGCAGCGCGGGCGCGGCGTCCGACCCGGCACCGGCCGAAGCGGCGGCGGCCGGCGCCGTATCGCGGGGGGAGGACAGAGAGGCCATGTCGTTACGCCGAGAAGAGGCTCGTGTAGCGCTTGATCCACGCCGGCTGGACGATCGCGAGCGCCTTGTCGTCATGGAGCACGGCTTTCTCCGCGATCTGCTGCGGCGACGGCACGAACGCGCGGCTTTCCACGGGAATCACGGCCTTCGCGTTCACGGGCCCGTTGAGCACGTCGGCCGCCATCCGGCCCTGCACGCCCGCGTCGAGCGAATGGTTGATGAATGCGTGGATCAGGTCGAGGTCGCCAGGATGCGCCTTCGGGATCACGGAGAACATCAGTTGCGTCGCGAAGCCTTCCTTCATCCCGTATGTGACGCCCATCTTGTAGTCGGGCTTGCGGATCTGATCCGGGAAGAACGCCGGCGAATAGATACCGCCGATGTCGAGCGAGCCGGTGCGGAACAGGTCGGCGACCTGGTTCGGGTTTTCACCGAGGGTCATCACGCGATCCTTGAGCTGCGCGAGCTTCGTGAACCCCGGATCAATGTTCTGCTGCGAACCGCCGGCCAGCTTCGCGGCGATGATCGCGAGGTCGACCGCTTCGGCCCACTCCGGCGGCGGCAGGAACAAGCGACCCGCATACTTCGGATCCCACAGCGCCTCGTAGCTCGACGGCGCGCTCTTCACGGTCGCCGTGTTGTAGATCAACCCGTCCGACCACAGCAGGTAGCCGATGCCGAAGCCGTTCGCGCCCGTGCGGTATTGCGGCGCGACGTCCTTCAGGTTCGGCAGCCGGTTCAGGTCGGGCTTCGCGAGCAGGCCCGCGTCGGCGAGGCCGGCCGCGCCGACGCCCGCGAGCGTGATGACGTCGTAGGTCGGCCGCTCGCCCGCGGCCTTGACCTTCGCGACCATCCCCGACGTGCCGTCCGCGCGGTCGGCGATCACGCGCGCGCCCGTCTGCTTGCTGAAGGTTTCCGCGATGTTGCGCAGCGCGGCCGCGCCGGTATCGTCAGACCATGTGAGCAGGCGCAGCGTCTTGCCGGCGAAACGGCTCGACTGTGCCTTCGTAGTACTGATGAACGGCATCGGAATGGCGGATGCGGCGAGTGCCGTGCCGAGCGTTTTGATCACCTGCCTTCTTCCCGCCTTGAAGTGTTGCATGGCCGTCTCCTTATGAACGATGCCGTGTGGTCCGATGCCGGTCGCCGAACTGCGGCGCGGGGTGTGGATGAACTGTAGGGAGGTCAAATTTCCGCAACAAACGAAATATCCGCATGCGCGGCATGACATAAACGCATGGGCCGGCGGCCTCAGCCGGCCGGCGTCATGACCTGCTTGATCTCCTGGAATGCGGCCAACCCGAACGGGCCGAGCTCGCGCCCGAGGCTGCTGCGCTTGTAGCCGCCCCATGAGGTTTGCGGATAGATCAGTTGCGGCGTGTTGATCCAGACGACGCCCGCCTCGAGCGCATTGGCGACCCGCCTGCCGCGCGCCGCGTCGCGCGTGACGACGGTGGCGACGAGCCCGTATTCGGTATCGTTGGCGGCCGCGATCGCGTCGTCCTCGGTGTCGAACCTGCGGACGCACAGCACCGGTCCGAAAATCTCGTCGCGCCATAACGGGCAGGTGTCCGGCACGTCGGCGAACAGCGCGGGCCGGATGAAGTAGCCGGGGCCGGCGAGCGCGTCTCCGCCCGTCACGAGCCGCGCGCCGTCTGCCTGGCCTTGCGCGATGTGGCGCTTCACGCGTTCGTATTGGGCGCGGTTGGTGAGCGGCCCCATCTGTACGCCGGGCGCGAACGGGGGGCCGACGACGGTCGTATCGATCCGTCGTGCGAGGCGCGCGATCAGGTCGTCGGCGAGTGGGGCCGCAACGAGCACGCGCGAGGTCGCCGAACACATCTGCCCGGCGTTGAACAGGCCGCCGCCCGCGATCAGTTCGACTGCGTGATCGAGGTCGGCGTCGTCGAACACGACAATCGACGACTTGCCGCCGAGTTCGAGACCGACGCCCTTGATCGTGTCCGCCGCCGTCTTCATGACCTGTGCGCCGACCGCCGTGCTGCCGGTAAACGACACCTTCGCGACGAGCGGATGCGCGCACAGCCGGGCGCCGACGTCGTGGCCGGTGCCCGTCACGACGTTCAGCACGCCGGGCGGCAGGCCCGCTTCGGCAATGATCGCGGCGAGTTCGAGCTCGGGCAGCGGCGTGATTTCGGACGGCTTCAGCACGACGGTGCAGCCGGCGGCGAGCGCGGGCGCGAGCTTCCACGCGGTCGTCACCATCGGGAAATTCCATGGCACGATTAGCGCGGCGACGCCGGCCGGTTCGCGCCGGATCCATGCACGATGGTCGCCGCCCGGCAGGGCGATCTCGGTTTCGCCGTCGGTGTCGAGCGCGTCCGCAAGGCCCGCGTAGTAGTCGAAGGTGGCGATCACGTCCGCGACGTCGATCTCGGCTTCGGCGAACGGCTTGCCGTTGTTGAGCGACTGCAGCGTCGCGAGCCGCATGCGTCGAGCGTCGACGCCGCGCGCGATCGCGCGGAGCAGGGCTGCGCGCGCGGCGCCCGTGGTGCGTTTCCAGCCGGGAAACGCGCGCGACGCAGCCTGAACGGCACGCTCGACGTCGGCCTCGCCGCCCGCGCTGACGTTGGCGATGACCGCTTCCGTCGACGGGTCGACGACGGGCAGCGTCGCGCCGCTGAAGCTGGTGCGCCACGTACCGTCGATGAAGTGGCGCGTGTGCAGCGGGGGCTCGAACGCGAGATCCGGAGTCGTGCTCATCGCTGCACCTGATCGAACCAGGTTGCCTCGTCGATTTCGATCACGGTCGGAATCGTGCGTGCCGTGGCGTCGTGCAGCGCGTCGGTCAACGCGTCGGGTGTCGCGGCCGTGTGCGCCGCGCAGCCGAAGCCGCGCGCGAGTGCCTGGAAATCGGGCGTATACGGATCGACGCCGACCGGCGTGATGTCGCGCGCGACCATGTATTTGCGGATCTCGCCGTAGCCGCGGTTGTTCCAGACGATCACGATCACCGGCATGCGGGCCCCGACCGCGCTCGCGAGCTCCGGCAGTGTGAACTGCAGGCCGCCGTCGCCGATCAGGCACACGACAGGCCGCGCGGGCGCGGCGAGCTTTGCGCCGATCGCGGCGGGCAGCCCGTAGCCGAGCGTGCCGTAGCCGGTCGACGAATTGAACCAGCTGCGAGGCGCAGGCGCGTCGTGCGTGAAGTTGCCGACATAGACGGGGCTCGTCGAATCGCCGGCGATGATCGCACCGGGCAGCGCCGTGACGATCGTGTCGATCAGCAGCGCCTGGGCGCGCGCGGCGCCGTCGTTGCCGGACGCGATCGCCGCGCGCACGGCGGCCACCCGCGGCGCGCCCCAGCCGGGCTCGGGCGCCGGCGCCGGTCGTTCATGCAGGCGGGTCGACAGCGCGCCGAGCGCCAACCGCGAATCGCCGGCGATGGCGACTTCCGCGCGCGCATTGCGCATCAACTGTTGCGCGTCGATGTCGATGCGGATCAGCCGGCCGTCGATCGCGAAGCCGCCGTCGAACGTGACGTCGTAATCGGTTTCGCCGAGTTCGGTGCCGACGGCGAGCACCACGTCGGCCTCGCCGATTGCCGCGCGAGTGGCCGGCAGCGACTGCGTGGAGCCGATCAGCAACGGGTGGCCGGCCGGCAGCAGGCCCTTCGCGTTGATCGTCAGCGCGACGGGGGCGTGCAGGCGTTCGGCGAGTTCGCGCAGTTCCGCCGCGGCGTGGATCGCGCCGCCGCCGGCCAGTATCAGCGGCCGGCGAGCGTGCGCGAGCAGGTCGGCGGCTGCGGCAAGGGCATTCGCGTCCGGTGCCGGGCGCGCGGGCAGCGCGAGCGGAGCGGCGGGCAGCGCGGGCGCCGGCATCACGATCACGTCGAGCGGGATCTCGATGTGCACGGGCCGCGGACGCGCGCTTTCGAAAACCGCGAATGCGCGCGCGAGGACCTGCGGCAGGTCCGCCGCATCGAGCAGCGTGTGCGAGAACGCGGTGAGCCCCGCGAACACGTCGCGCTGCGACGGCAGCTCGTGCAGGCGGCCGTCGCCGCTGCCGAGCTCGCGCCGCGCGTTGACGCTCGAGATCACCAGCATCGGAATCGAATCCGCATAGGCCTGTGCCATCGCGGTCGCGATATTGGTCATCCCCGGCCCGGTAATGATGAAGCAAACCCCCGGCCGGCCCGTGACGCGGGCATAGCCGTCGGCCATGAATCCGGCCCCTTGTTCGTGGCGCGGCGTCACATGACGGATCGACGATGCGGCAAGGCCGCGATACAGCTCGACGGTATGCACGCCGGGAATGCCGAACACGCATTCGACGCCCTGGCGTTCGAGGAGGTCGACGAGCGCTTCGCCGCAGGTGCGGGGGCGGGCATGGAACGGTGTCGCCGTGGCCGCGCGGGCCTCGGCGATGCAGGAGACGGGGGCTGGATGGTTCATGGATCGTGACGTGCCGATTGGGAGGGGGAGTGGCCCGTACCGCAAGCAAGGGGCATGAAGCGGATTGTCGGTGTCGATCGGCGCTGCCAACAATCGATAAGTTTTCATGCGGCGCATGAGCGCCGCGCATGGCGGAGTCGTTGCTTGTCGCGGCCACGATCGGCGTTACGACGAACCGGTTCGATGGCACGGTTGCCGTATCGTTTCGCGCTGCGTGAAGCAGGAAGGCACGTCCAAGGGGCGTCGACGTCGTCTCCAAGGACGCACGCCCCCTGTTCGGACTGAATTCCGCCACCGGCCTTATTTGCGTCGCGCGTTCTCCTCCAGGCGTCGCTTCAGTAGCATCGGTACGCGGACCTGATGCGATGCCAGGCCCACGTACCGCTGATTCGATCGGTCATGCGTACGCGCGGATATCCCGCGTTGCCGAACCAGACCAGCCGCCGGCATGCCTGGCTCGGCCTGCAAGCGAGCCCGCGACGGTCAATGCAGCTCGCTGAAGCGCGGATCGATATACGCGTCGACGTCCTGCGATTGTTTGTACACGGCATTGCGCACGTTGAACGCATTCGCGTTGCGGGTCGACCCGTAGATCGAGTCGAGCCCGTCGCCCTTGCGGAACGCTTGCTTCGCGGCCGCCGCGTCGAGCAGGTGCGTGCCTTTCAGCAGCGGGAGATATTGCGCGGGCGTGAGGCCCACGCGCGCCGACATGATCTTCACCGCATCGGCCTGCGTCTTCGGGTCGTTGATATAGGCGACGCAGCGATACCAGACCTTGACCACCTTCGCCCAGTCGGCCCGACGCGCGGCGAGGCTCGCCGGCGCGACCGTGATCGCATCGTAGATCAGCCCCGGCGCATCCGCCGACGTGAAGATTGCCCGTGCGCCGGGTGCGCGCTTCAACGCCTCGCCCGCGTTCGGCTGCCATGCGGCCACCGCGGCGATGTCGGTCGACGAACCGAGCACCTGCGGGAGTTCGTTCGTCTTCGCATTCACGAGCGTGACGTCGCCGTCCTTGAGCCCGTGCTTCTGCAGCGCGGTTTCGAGCAGCAGGTGATCGACGAGGCCAAGCTCGACGCCGACCTTCTTGCCTTTCAGGCCTTCGACGGTGCGCAGCGGCGGCTTCGCGACGATCATGTCGTTGCCGGCCGAATAGTCGGTCAGCAGGATCATGACGTTCTTCGCGCCGGCCGCGCCGGTGACGAGCGCATCGCCGTTGGTCGCCGCGACCGCGTCGAGCTTGCCGGCGGAAAACGCGTCGAGCGAGGCCGAATAATCGAACCATTCGAAGTCGACGTCGACGCCGGCTTCCTTGAACCAGCCCTTGTCGAGCGCGACCTGGAACGCAACCCAGCCCGGCCAGTCGCTGTAGCCGATTTTCAGCGGCGCCGCCGCGTGCACGGCGGGCGCTGCCAGCAGCGCGGCTGCCGCGACGGCGGCGCCGAATGCGTGACGGATGGAACGAAAGAAACGGAGGGACGGCAGGCGGCGGAACGCCAGGGCGGGACGGGTCATCGTTGTTCTCCAGGAGACCGGGATCGGGATCGTCGATTCGGACCGTGCCTGTGCACGGTCCGGCCGCGTGGCCGGTTCCTGCGGATGCGGAACGAGAAGCGGCCACGGAGAGGCGCGACGGCCGTTGCCATCGCCAATCTCCCGGGCTTTTGTCCCGCCGTGTAGCGCGCGTGCATCCGGTCTCGCGATCGGACGAACCCGCGCCGGGCTGCTCTCGGACCAGACGTTCGATGAACCGGAACCCTAGCACCCCTAAGATGCGACGCCGCCGCACCTCTCGGCATCATGCCGAGCGAGAAGCGTGCCAATGACGCGCGGCAACGCGATTCAACGGCGGCGGACGGTGCGCTGAAGTTCGATGAAGCGGGCGGAGAACAGCGCGCTCAATGCGCGCCGGAGCAGGTCGAGCTTGTTCATGAAGAGTGGGGTATCGAGTGAGGATGCACCTGTTCAGCAATGCCCATGCCATCGCGGATCGCGCGGTGCGCGCGTGCGCGATGCGCACTGCGCCGGTGCGCGATCGCGTGCGCATGGTGCGTCGCACGCCCGCCGCGAGGGCAGGCCGCCGCCGCCGATGCGTGCATGCCGTGCGTCATCGGGCCGTCGTGCCGCGTCGTGCCGTGATTGCGCGGCGGCTGGCACGCAACTCGCTTTATCGACACCCGAGAGGTGCGAAGCAATTTGCATCATCTTCAGGATCGCTAGGGTTCCGGTCGTGCGGCGTTCGCGCCGCGCGATGACTGGTCCGAGAGCAATCCGGTCTTGCCTTTGCCTCGATTCGAGGAAACGGCGAGGCTCCACGGAGGGATAAAAGCCCGGGAGGTCGCGATGTCGTTCGGTCGCCCTCTCACGCCTTTTGTCCAACCGACCACGGAGCCGCCATGTCGCCGAGCCCCCAAGCCGTCCCCGTCCCCGTCCTTGTGCCACCGCCACACGTCGCGTGGGAAACGCTGATCCCCGCAGGAACCCACTGGTCCGGCATCCTGCGCCGCGGCCTCGCACTGCGCATCGTCGATGTCGACGGCGGCGCGAACCTGTCCGCCGTCTTTCATCGCCAGGAAGATCCGCTCGAACGCTACAACATGGCCGACACGCTGAAGGCGCAGCACACCGCGCACCTCACGTGCGGCCATGCGCTGTATACGGACATGGGGCGCGTGATCGCGTCGATCACGGCCGACACGCTCGGCTGGCACGACCCGCTCGGCGGTGTCGGCGATGCGCGGTTGTTCGCGCACAAGTACGGCACGACCTCGTACCAGGCCGATCGCAACGCGATGATCCGCAACGGTCGCGACAGCCTCGTGCTCGAGCTCGCGAAATACGGGCTGTCGGCGCGCGATCTCGCCGCGAACGTCAACTTCTTCAGCAGGCTCGACGCGCGCGACGACGGCACGCTCGATTTCGTCGCCGGCCACTCGCCGGCCGGCAGCGCGCTCGACCTGCGCTTCGAGATGAACACGCTGGCGGCGTTCTCGACCGCGCCGCATCCGCTCGATCCGCGTGCGGACTACGCACCGAAGCCCGTGAAGTTGATCGCGTACCGCGCGTATCCGGCGGACGGCGCCGCGCCCGAGGACGACCCGTGCCGCCGCGCATGCGCGGAGAACATGCGCGGCTTCGCCAACACCGACCGTCTGTTCGCGTAAGGAGCCCTTCAATGCCGATCATCGAAAGCCGTCTCCACCCGCGCGACGCGATCCATGACACCACGCTGAAAGCCGGCGAACCGTGGCTGCACGACCTGAAACGCGGACAGGTCTTCCGCATCCTCGACCTGGAAGGCAACCAGGCGGTCGACACGTTGTTCTATCGCACCGACGACATCGAGGAGCGCTACAGCGCGCAGGACACGATTCGCGCGCAGCGCAACCTGTACCTGAGCGCGGGCAGCGTGCTGCTGTCCAGCCGGGGTAACCCGATGGTGACGATCGTCGCCGATACCTGCGGCCGCCACGACACGCTCGGCGGCGCGTGTGCGGCCGAGAGCAACACCGTGCGCTATGCGCTCGACAAGCGTTACATGCACAACTGCCGCGACAGCTTCCTCAACGCGATTGCGCACTGCACGTGCGGCGCGGGCACGCGGCTCGGCAAGCGCGACCTCGTCGGCAACGTCAACTTCTTCATGAACGTGCCAGTGACGCCGCTCGGCGGGCTCACGTTCGAGGACGGCATTTCCGCGCCCGGCAAGTACGTGGAGATGCGCGCGGAGATGGACGTCACCGTGCTGATCTCGAACTGCCCGCAACTCAACAATCCGTGCAACGGCTACAACCCGACGCCCGTGCGCCTCACGATCTGGGAGGCTCAATGAACTACACCTACGCTCACGCTCGTTCGCGGGAGGCAACATGAGGTTCGCCAAGGTCCTCGTCGCGAACCGCGGCGAAATCGCGTGCCGCGTGATCCGCACGCTCAAGCGGCTCGGCATCGCGTCGGTCGCGATTTATTCGGATGCCGATCGCGACGCGCGTCACGTGGCGCTCGCCGACGAAGCGGTGCGTGTCGGGCCCGCGCCGGCGGCCGACAGCTACCTGAACGTCGCGGCGATCCTCGCTGCCGCACGCGAGACCGGCGCGCAGGCCGTGCATCCCGGCTACGGCTTCCTGTCCGAGCATGCCGGTTTCGCCGATGCATGCGAGGCAGCGGGCCTGCGCTTCATCGGGCCGCGCGGCGATCACATGCGTGCATTCGGCCTCAAGCACACCGCGCGCGCGCTCGCCGCCGCGCAGGGCGTCGCGTTGCTGCCGGGCACGGGCCTGCTCGACGATGTGGCGACGGCGCTCGCCGAAGCCGACGCAATCGGTTATCCGGTGATGCTGAAAAGCACCGCCGGTGGCGGCGGGATCGGCATGTCGCTCTGCCGCGATGCCGCGCAGCTCGAGGCGGCCTTCGAATCCGTCGTGCGGCTCGGCAACGCGAACTTCGCGCATGCGGGGGTCTATCTCGAGAAGTTCGTCGAACACGCGCGGCACATCGAAGTGCAGATCTTCGGTGACGGGCTGGGCGGCGCGATCGCGCTCGGCGAACGCGACTGCTCCGTGCAGCGCCGCAACCAGAAGGTGATCGAGGAAACGCCCGCGCCGGACCTGAGCGGCGCCGAGCGCGATGCGCTGCATGCGAGCGCGGTGCGGCTCGCCCGCGCGGTCGGCTACGCATCGGCCGGCACCGTCGAATTCGTGTTCGACGCGAACGCGCGGCAGTTCTATTTCCTCGAGGTGAATACGCGGCTGCAGGTCGAACATTGCGTGACCGAAGCGGTGACGGGCGTCGATCTCGTGGAATGGATGATCCTGCAGGCCGAAGGCGACCTGCCGCCGCTCGACACGCTCGCCGTCGCGCCGCGCGGCGCGAGCATCCAGGTGCGGCTCTATGCGGAGGATCCGCACAAGCAGTTCCAGCCGAGCGCGGGGTTGCTCACGCACGTCGCGTTTCCGGACGACGTGCGCGTCGACGGCTGGATCGAAGCGGGCACCGAGATCAGCGCGCATTACGATCCGCTGCTCGCGAAGCTGATCGTGCGCGGCGATACGCGGCGCGACGCGCTGGCCGCATTGCAGGCCGCGCTCACGCGTACCGAGCTGTACGGCATCGAGACCAACCTCGACTACCTGCGCGCCGTCGTCGGCTCGGACACGTTCGCGCGCGGCGCGCCGACGACGGCATTCCTGTCGCGCTTCGCGTTCGCGCCGCACACGATCGACGTGCTCGACGGCGGCGTGCAGACCACCGTGCAGCAAGCCCCCGGGCGCGTCGGCTACTGGAGCGTCGGCGTGCCGCCGTCTGGCCCGATGGACGATCGCGCGTTCGATCTCGCGAACGCGCTGCTCGGCAACGCGCGCGACGCGGCGGGGCTGGAATTCACGATGGTCGGCGCGACGCTGCGCTTCAACACGGCGACGCTGTTCGTGCTCGGCGGCGCGCCGCTCGCGGCCACGCTCGATGGCGAGCCCGCGCCGTTCTGGCAGGTGCTGCGCGCGCGGCCCGGCGCGGTGCTGAAGCTCGGCGGCGTGATGGGCGCGGGCGTGCGCGCGTGCCTTGCCGTGAAGGGCGGCCTGCAAGTGCCCGACTATCTCGGCAGCAAGGCGACCTTCACGCTCGGCCAGTTCGGCGGCCACGCGGGGCGCGCGCTGCGCAAGGGCGACGTGCTGCATCTGCACGCGGACGCGGGGCGCGGCGACGCGGGCGCGACGCTGGCCGCGGCCGACGTTCCTGCGCTGACGCATGCCTGGACGCTCGGCGTGCTCGACGGGCCGCACGGCGCGCCCGATTTCTTCACGCCCGACGACATCGCGATGCTCTACGGCACGCAGTGGACGGTCCACTACAACTCCAGCCGCACCGGCGTGCGGCTGATCGGACCGAAGCCGCAATGGGCACGCGTGGACGGCGGCGAGGCAGGCCTGCATCCGTCGAACATCCACGACAACGCGTATGCGATCGGTGCGGTCGATTTCACCGGCGACATGCCGGTGATCCTGGGCCCCGACGGTCCGAGCCTCGGCGGCTTCGTGTGCCCGGTGACGGTCGTGCGCGACGAGTTGTGGAAGCTCGGGCAGTTGCGCCCGGGCGATACCGTGCAGTTCGTGCGCGCCCGCGTGTCGCCCGCGCCTGCCACCGCCTCGATCGCGATCGCGCCTGCGGCATCCGCTGGCGCGCCGGACGATTGCGTGCTGCATCGCGACCCGTCGGCCGGCGGCGGCATCGGCGTGGTGTACCGGCGCTCGGGCGATCGCAACGTGCTGGTCGAATACGGGCCGCTCGTGCTCGACCTGAACCTGCGCTTTCGCGTGCACGCGCTGATGTGCTGGCTCGACGCGCACCGGCTGCCCGGCATGCTCGACCTGACGCCGGGGATACGTTCGCTGCAGGTGCAGTTCGACGCGCGGACGCTGCCGCTCGCCACGCTGCTCGCGCATTTGCAGGCCGCCGAGCGCGAATTGCCCGACGTGGCCGACATGCGCGTGCCGAACCGCATCGTGCATCTGCCGCTGTCGTGGGACGACCCGTCGACGCGCGTCGCGATCGAGCGCTACATGCAGTCGGTGCGGCCCGATGCGCCGTGGTGCCCGAGCAATATCGAGTTCATCCGGCGCATCAACGGCCTGGCGAGTATCGACGACGTGAAGCGCATCGTGTTCGACGCGCGCTATCTGGTGATGGGGCTCGGCGACGTCTACCTCGGTGCGCCGGTCGCGACGCCGATCGATCCGCGGCACCGTCTCGTGACCACGAAGTACAACCCCGCGCGCACCTGGACGCCGGAGAATGCGGTCGGCATCGGCGGCGCGTACCTGTGCGTGTACGGGATGGAAGGGCCCGGCGGCTACCAGTTCGTCGGCCGGACGGTGCAGATGTGGAACCGCCACCGCACCACGCGCGAATTCGAGGCAGGCAAGCCCTGGCTGCTGCGCTTCTTCGACGAGATCCGCTTTTACGAAGTCAGCGAGGCGGAGCTGACCGCGCTGCGCGCGGATTTCATCGCGGGCCGCGCGGCGCTGAGGATCGAGGAATCCGTGTTCGATCTGGGCGCATACAACCGCTTTTTGCGCGACGAGGCGGATTCGATTGCGACGTTCAAGGACGCGCAGCAAACCGCGTTCGAAGCCGAGCGTGAGCGATGGCGGGCGGCCGGGCACGCGGAATACGTCGGCGACGCGGAGCAGGGCGACGCGCAGGCGGCGCGGGCAGCGGGCGCGCTCGACGACACGCAGCGGGCGATTGCCGCGGACGTGTCGGGCAGCGTGTGGAAGGTGCTGGTCGAGGCGGGCGAGCGCGTGACCGAAGGGCAGGTCGTCGCGATCGTCGAGTCGATGAAGATGGAGGTGGTGGTGACGGCAACGGAAGACGGCACGATCGAGACGATCGATTGTGCGCCGGGCGCGGCGGTGGTGGCCGGCCAGCGGCTGATGGTGATGAAGGCGGGCGCCGCCGAGGAGGTCGCATGAGCACGGCGGAACGTTCCATCCTGCCCGGGCTGCGCTCGATTGCAGCGCTGCGCGCGCGCTACGTGGCGGGCGACCTGACGCCGCATGCGCTCGTCGACGCGATCGCCGCGCATTTCGACGCCGGCGACCCGCATCATGCCTGGATCCGTCCGCTGACGCGCGCGGAGATGACGCGGTATGCCGACGCGCTCGCCGGGCGCGACGTCGCGTCGTTGCCGCTTTACGGCGTGCCGTTCGCGATCAAGGACAACATCGACCTCGCCGGCATACCGACGACGGCGGCCTGCCCGGCGTATGCGTACACGCCGGCGCGCAGCGCGCCCGTCGTCGAGCGGCTGATCGCGGCCGGTGCTATTCCGGTCGGCAAGACCAATCTCGACCAGTTCGCGACCGGGCTCTCGGGACAGCGCTCGCCTTACGGCGCGTGCCGCAACGCCCTCGATCCGCGCTATGCGTCGGGCGGGTCGAGTTCCGGGTCGGCGGTGGCGGTCGCACTCGGCGTCGCGACGTTCTCGCTCGGCACCGACACGGCCGGTTCCGGGCGCGTGCCGGCCGCGTTTCACGGCCTCGTCGGGCTCAAGCCGACCCGCGGTGTGGTGAGTACGCTCGGCGTCGTGCCGGCCTGCCGGTCGCTCGATTGCGTGTCGGTGTTCGCGCACTCGCCGGCCGATGCGCGGGCGGTGTTCGACGTCGCGCATGGCGTGACCGAGGGCGATCCTTACGGGCGCGCATGGCAGCCGTCGGCGGGCGTGGCCGGACTGCGCGCGCATCCGGCGCGGCCGCTCGCGCAGGTGCGCTTCGGCGCACCGCGCGCCGATCAGCTCGAATTCTTCGGCGACGAATCGTATCGCGCGGCCTGGGGCGCGGCGCTCGAACGCCTGCGCGCGACCGGAGCGGAAGTCGTCGAGATCGATTTCAGCCCGTTCCTGGCGGCCGCGCGGCTCCTGTACGACGGCCCGTGGGTTGCCGAGCGGCTTGCCGCGATCGGCGCATTCGCCGCGCGGGAGCCCGATGCGCTGCATCCGGTGATCCGCGAAATCGTCGGCGGCGCGTCGCGCTTCAGCGCGGCCGACGCGTTCGCGGCATTCGACCGGCTCGCGACGCTGCGCGTCGAGGCGGCGCGCGAATGGGACGGGCTCGACGCGATCGTGATGCCGACCTCGGCGACGACCGCGACCGTCGACGCGCTCGAAGCCGATCCGATTGGCGTCAACTCGCGCTTCGGCTACTACACGAATTTCGTCAACCTGCTCGACCTGTCGGCGATCGCCGTGCCGGCCGGCACGTGCGAAAGCGGGCGGCATGCGGGTTTGCCGTTCGGGATCACGTTCGTCGGCCGCGCAAACGACGATGCGCGGCTGCTCGATCTCGCCCAGGCGTGGACCGGCGGCGCCGTCGCTGCCGGCGATGCGGCCGTCGGGGATGCCGGGTCGCCAGCGCCGGTGGCATCAGCCTCCGACGCGTCGTCCGCTGTCGTGCGCGTGGCCGTCGTCGGCGCGCATCTGCGTGGCGAGCCGTTGAATGGGCAGCTCACGCAGCGGGGCGCGCACTTCGTCGCCGCGACGACGACGGCTGCCGCCTATCGACTCTATGCGCTGTCCGCGGCGGCCTGCGGTGGCGTCGCCAAGCCTGGCCTCGTGCGCGTGCCGGACGGCGGCGCGCCGATCGCGGTCGAGATCTGGGAGATGCCCGTCGACGCATACGGCAGCTTCGTCGCCGGGATTGCGGCGCCGCTCGGCATCGGCACGCTGACGCTCGCGGACGGCACGCGGGTGCAGGGATTCCTGTGTGAAAGCGCGGCCCTCGACGATGCGCAGGACATAACGCGCTTCGGCGGCTGGCGCGCATACCGCGCTCAGGCCGCCAGCGGCGCGTTGCAATGAACGTCCGGTCGCGCGTTGCTCCGGCACCCGCGCGACCGGCACCCGAAACGATACGGAGATTCCCATGTCAACGACCCGCAACACGACCGGCTGGCTCGCCGTTCGACGCGAGCTGACGGCGCGCGGCAAATGGACGCTCGGCCTGGCGTCCTTTCTGCTGCCGTTCGCCGTCTGGTGTCTGATCAGCTATGTGCCGTTCGTCTGGCATCCGCAAATGCGCATCACGAATCCGGGAAGTGTCGACTATTTCCAGACCGGCATGCAGATCGACCGCGACGTGTTCGACGACGAGCTCGCGCATGCGCGTGCGACGCACGCGGCCGTGCCCGAGGGCGTGCGCGCGAACCCGGTGTACCTGCCTGCGCCGCATCAGGTGCTCCGAGCGTTCTACACGGCGTTCACGACGCCGCCCGCATCGCGTGATGGCGTGTGGCTGCACGAGAGCCTCTGGCACAGCATCCGGATCATCTTCTGGGGCTTCGTGATCTCGTCCGCGATCGGCGTGCCGCTCGGCATCGTCTGTGGCACTTTCAGCGCGCTCGCGCGGCTGCAGGAGCCGTTCCTGGAGTTCTTCCGCTATCTGCCGGCGCCGGCATTCGGCGCGCTGATGGTCGCGATCCTCGGCATTTACGACGCGCCGAAGGTCGCGATCATCGTGATCGGCACGCTGTTCCAGCAGGTGCTGATCATTGCGAACACGACGCGCAAGCTCGAATACGGGCTGTTCGAGGCCGCGATGACGCTCGGCACGAAGAAGCTCCAGCTGCTCACGCACGTCGTGATTCCGGGTGTGCTGCCGGATCTGTATCGCGACCAGCGGATCCTGCTCGGCTGGGCGTGGACCTACCTGATCGTGGCCGAACTCGTCGGCACGAGCTCGGGCATCACGTGGTACATCAGCCAGCAGGCGCGCTACCAGCATTTCGACAACGTATACGCGGCGATCCTGATGATCGGGATCATCGGCCTCGGCACCGACATCGCGCTCGGACTGCTCGGCCGCAAGCTGTTTCCATGGGACCGCACGCTGAGGGCGTGACGCCCGTCGACGCGCATCCATCGACCGATTTCCGTAGAGGGCATCATGCAGAATCCGCAAGCCGTTCCCGATTACCTGATTCAATCCGACGCGGTGCGCGAGCGCTTCGCGCGACTCAAAGCCCGCGACGTGATTCTCGACGTGCGGCATGTCGGCAAGCGTTTCGCGACGCCGCAGGGCGAGTGCGTCGCGCTCGACGACATCAGCTTCCGCACCCACCGGCGCGAGTTCGTGTGCGTGATCGGTCCGTCCGGCTGCGGCAAGTCGACGCTGATTCGCATCCTGGCGGGGCTCGAGGCGCAGACGAGCGGCGAGGTGCTGCTGGACGGCAAGCCCGTGCAGGGGCCGGGCGCCGATCGCGGGATGGTGTTCCAGGGCTATACGCTGTTTCCGTGGCTCACCGTGAAGAAGAACGTGATGTTCGGCCTCCGAATGAATGGCAGCAGCGGCGGCGAAGCCGAGCGCGAGGCGCTGCAGTGGCTCGACCTGGTCGGACTGACGCGTTTCGCCGACGTGTATCCGCATCAGTTGTCGGGTGGCATGAAGCAGCGCGTGGCGATCGCCCGCGCGCTCGCGAACCGTCCGCGCATCCTGCTGATGGACGAGCCGTTCGGCGCGCTCGACGCGCAGACGCGTGCGCGGATGCAGACACACCTGCTCGACATCTGGCGCAATATCGACGTGACGATCCTGTTCATCACGCACGATCTCGACGAGGCGATCTTCCTCGCGGACCGGATTCTCGTGCTCAAGGCGAACCCGGGCGGCGTGCAGGAACTGATCGAGGTGCCGGTGGCGCGGCCGCGGGACTATTCGCAGGTCAATACGCCCGAATTCATCGCGACGAAGGCGCGGCTCGAAGCACTGATCCATCCGAAGGAGGAGGCGGCGGACGATGAGGGGGTGAAGCCGCACATGATCCGGATGACGGACGTTTCGGACAATGTCGAGTAACGGGAGTGGTTATGGTTCGGTTTTTTTATTAATCGTGTCTGGTGGCGTGCGGGGCGAAATAATGCGCGTTGCGCGCACGATCCTTTTTGTTTTGATTTGGTGTGGAATTCTGGATTCAATTCACATATTTGCGTATCAAGTGAATGAGGTTTTTTTAGGAAAGGGTGATGTTAATAGAAATACTGCTGAAACGGTGGAGTGTTCCTCTTGGTCTGCGCGTCGCCAGCCTTGCGGCCGCGCCTGCCCCGTCGACTTTGCTTTATCGCGGACTGCATGAAGTGTTGAGACAATTGATAATATTGTTTTATTAAATAACGGTCTCTATAAAATCAGGTGGGAGCTGTCAGCGTTTACAGGTTTATCGGATTGCTGATCGATGTAAATTTAAATCGCGTTGGCAAATTGAATTTTCAAGGTTTCATGCGATTCTTCATTCGATCGGCGATCGGAAGTCGTATGGAACAGTCCGCGCACCGGCAGCCCCATTTACCTGAACGGGAGTTCCTATGTCACGCGTTACCGATGTGCTCGTCTCGATCGATACCGAAACGATTCTCCAGAAATATCCGAATCCCAGCCGGGATCCGAAAAACCCGACGCTGATCGACTGGAAGCACGTGTACATGGTCACGAACCAGGACAACGTCGTTTCCGGCCAGGCGGGCGGCGAACTTGACCTGAAAGCCCAGGTGGGCGACCTGATCCGATGGCGCGAAACGAGCTTGTCCCTGGGCTTCGAGAAGCAGGTGGTCTTCTACGGCTTCATCGCCAACCAGGGCAAGGACCTGATTTCGACGCCGACGCCGCGCAAGGCCACCGCATCGATCCCGATTCCGAATCCGAGCTCACCGTCGACGCCGACCTGCCAGAAGGTGGACAACTACTACTGGTCGTCGGAAACGCTGTCGGAAGGCCGCGTCACCTACCACTTCTACTTCCAGATCATCGACCGCAACTGCCAGTCGCTGGGTTGCTATCAGTGGGATCCGTTCATCTCGATCCACAACTGATCTCGGCCGGCGGGCGGCCGCGTGGCGGTCGCTCGCGTCATATTCCCGTTCCGGAGGACGTGCCATGTCTGGTCTTCGTTGCGATGTGCTTGCGATCGTCGATGCCGTCACGCTGCTGTCGACCTATCCCGATGCGAGCCGGAACGCCGATATGCCGACCGTGATCGACGGCCGGCACATCTACGTGGTGAGCCCCGGCGACACCGGGCCGCTCGGCCGCAACGACAGCCGGCTCTTTGCCGGCTTGTCGCCGGGCGACCAGCTCCGCCTGCGCGAAACGGCGCTGGCGCTGCGTGCCGAAGCGAGCGTTCTGTTCATCCGGTTCGCGTTGAAGGATGCCGGCATCGTCGCGCCGATCGAACCGGAGGTGCGCGATGCCGCGACACCGGTGCCGTCCGACGACGACCTGCTCCATCCACAGTGCCGGCCGATGCCGGACCACTACTGGCGCAGCGATGTGCTGGCCGCGGGCGCCACCACGTGTACGGCCGATTTCGCCGTACTGGACCGCGATGGTGCCGTGTCCGGCTATTTCCGCTGGGAGACGTCGATCGAGATCGCCGGAGGCGGGGCGGATTCGTAGCAGCCCGATTTCAGGCCGTCGTCGGGCCGCGACGGCAACGTCAACCTGGCGCCCGATACCGGTTTCCCGGCGATCTTCCGCGCGAATGCCGCATTCAAGCAGGATGCCGAACCGTTTGGTTCGCGGGACGCACGCGTTTCATGGACGGCCCGCCAGCGTTAGTTTCGCTCCTGTTCCAGCCAGCGTCGTTGCGATGCATAGAGATGCGTGCGCATGGCCGCCTGGGCCATCAGCACCTCGCCGTTTTCCAGCGCGTGAAGAATGGACTCGTGTTCGTCGAACGCCTTGGCCCATGTCTGCCTGCTTTCGGTGCGCGCGCTGACGCGCGACGAGATCGGACTGTGGCGTCCGTCGAACAGTTCGCCCACCAGCCTGACCAGCACCGAATTGCCGGTCATCGCTGCAATCGCGACGTGAAATTCTCGATCGTGCTGCAGCGGGGAACGGCCTTCCGCGATGGCGGACCGCATTGCATCGACCGCGCGGCGCACGGGCGCCAGCCGTTCGGGCGTCGCGTGTGCGCATGCGAGTTCGACGACGCTGCCTTCGAGTGCGGCGCGGGCGCTTGTCAGTTCGATCGGGTTTTCGCCCAGCGGTGTCGCCGCGGTATTCGACGCCTTCGCTGGAGGGCACACGAACACGCCGGAGCCCATCCGGACTTCGACGATGCCTTCGATTTCCAGCGCGATGAGCGCCTCTCGAACCGACGGGCGTGACACGCCCAGCTGCTGAGCCAGATCCCGCTCGGGCGGCAGGCGTTCTCCGTCGGCGAACCGCCCCGCATCGATGAGCGAACGAATCTGGTCGGCGATGCGCTGATACAGGCGGCGTGTATCCACCTGTTTGAACTGGTCCAGCAATGCTCCCCCTTGCCGCATACCGCGGATGTCTGTTCCGAAGCGATCAGTCTACTGCACTTTGAATGGCCTGACCAATTCAGACGAAGTCGATGGCGCCTTCCGATGTCGCAGGGAGCTGGATGGATAAATTGGCCTTACCAAGTTTTCAATCCAGTCGGTTCTTGCCGATTCCGCTTTGCGCCCAATGAAAAAGCGGCAAGGTGAGCGTATTCGAGCCACCCGATGCGCGCTTTGTCACCATGCCTTTTAGGGATTTCCCCAAATTCCCGGCGATTGGCTTGACCAATGGTGGCCAGACCAATAGCATGTGTTTGGTCAGGCCAATTTGGTGGTGCCGCGCGCCACATCGTCCTGTTTCACCCATTACAGAGATACCGATGAGAACCGTCATTTGTGAAGAACCCGGTCGTCTGGTCGTTGCCGAGCGCCCGGTGCCGGCCGTGGGCCCCGACGATGTCCTGATCCGCGTGAAGCGGGTTGGTGTATGCGGCACCGACATGCATATCTTCACCGGCAACCAGCCGTACCTCGCCTATCCCAGGGTGATGGGGCACGAGCTGGCCGGCGTCGTCGAGACGGCGCCGGCGGGCGCACGCGTCAAGGCCGGCGACCAGGTCTACGTGATGCCGTATCTGTCGTGCGGAACGTGTGTCGCGTGCCGTGCGGGCAAGACCAATTGCTGCACCCGGATCCAGGTGCTGGGCGTGCACGCCGACGGCGGCATGGTCGAATACCTCGCCGTTCCGCAGGCCTTCGTGTTCGCGGCCAACGGCGTCACGCTCGACCAGGCCGCGATGATCGAATTCCTCGCGATCGGCGCGCACGCGGTCGCGCGTGCCGAGGTCCGGGCCGGGCAACGCGTGCTGGTTGTCGGCGCGGGCCCGATCGGCATGGCCGCGCTGATCTTCGCCATGCTGCGCGGCGCGCAGGTCAGCGTGCTCGACGGCCGCGCGGACCGGCTGGCGGTCTGCGCGGCGGCGCTGGGCGCACACGCCACCGTGCCGCTCGACACGAGCGGGGCCGGCGCCGATGTCGAGCGCCTCGCGGCGCTCACCGACGGCGAATTCTTCGATGTCGTGTTCGACGCCACCGGCAATCTCGTCGCAATGGAGCGCGGCCTGGACTTCGTCGCGCACGGCGGGAAGTACGTGCTGATCTCGCTCGTGAAGGGCCGCATTTCGTTCTCCGACCCGGAATTCCACAAGCGCGAGACGACGCTGCTCGCGAGCCGCAACGCGACGCCGGCCGATTTCGAAACCGTGCTCGACGCAATGCGTGCGGGGCGGGTGCCGACCGACGCGCTGAAGACGCACGCGCTGACGCTCGCGGACTTGCCCGTCCGGTTCGCGGAACTCCTCGAACCGGACGCCGGCGTGATCAAGGCACTCGTCGAATGCTGAACGCGGAGCGCGAACCGATGGGCAACCCGATCCTGCAGTTCGGCACCAGCCGCTTCCTCCAGGCGCACGTCGACCTGTTCGTGTCGGAAGCGCTGGCAGCCAGCCGCGCACTCGGTGCGATCACCGTGGTGCAGACGACGTCGAGCGCGGAAAGCCGTGCCCGCATCGATGCGTTGCGCGCGACCGGGCGCTACCCGGTGCGGATTCGCGGCCGGCGGCACGGCGAGACGATCGATCGCGAGGTCGACTGCACGGCGATCACGGAAGCGTTGCATGCGGCGGACGACTGGGCGCGGTTGCGCGAGCGCGTCGCATGCGAGGTCCGGGCCATCGTGTCCAACACCGGCGACAGCGGCTATGCGCCGTTCGACGACGACGGGGCCGATCTGCTTGCCGGCCACCGCGCGCCGCGCGGTTTCGCGGCGAAGCTCGCGGTGCTGCTGCACGAGCGTTTCCGCGCGGGCGGGGCACCCGTCACGCTGCTGCCGTGCGAACTCGTCGCGCGCAACGGCGACACGCTGCGCGACCTGGTGGTTGCCGTCGCGCGGGGCTGGCGCGCGGACGCGGCTTTCGTCGATTACCTGATCGACGGCTGCGCGTGGGTCAACTCGCTCGTCGACCGGATCGTGTCGGAGCCGATTCACCCGGTCGGCGCGATCGCCGAACCGTATGCGTTGTGGGCGGTGCGGCGCACGGCGGGGATGACGCTGCCGTGCGAGCACCCCGACATCGTCGTGACCGACGATCTCGAACGCTACGAGCGCCTGAAGCTGCTGCTGCTCAATCTCGGGCATACGGTACTCGCCGAACAATGGCGCACGCGCGGCGGCTCGCCTGACATGACGGTGGGCGCGGCGATGGGCGATCCCGCGTACCGCGCACCGCTCGAGGCGGTATGGAGCGAAGAGGTGATGCCGGTGTTCGATGCGCTCGGCGAGCGCGACGCGGCGCTGGCCTACCTCGATGACGTGCGCGAACGCTTCCTGAACCCGTTCCTCGCGCATCGGCTGGCCGATATCGCGGGCAATCACGACATGAAGAAGACACGGCGCCTGCGCCCGGTGGTCGAGATGGCGCGCATGCTGAAGCTATCGGTCGCGCAGCCGTACCTGATCGCGGCGCTCGGGTGAGCGGGCGTCCGGGCCGGCATCCAGCGAAGTGAAATCAAATGAAATGGAATGGAGACACGCAACGATGACGACACGCATTATCGATGTGCTGGTACGTGACATTCGCTTTCCAACGTCCAGGAGCATGGACGGCTCGGATGCAATGAACGGCAACTCCGACTATTCGGCAACCTACGTGACGCTCGTCACCGATGCCGGTGACGGCCTTCGCGGGCACGGGCTCACGTTTACGATCGGCCGCGGCAACGACCTGTGTGTCGACGCGGCGCACGCGCTCGCGAAGCTGTTCGTGATCGGCCGGTCGCTCGACGAGATCACGGCCGATTTTGGCGCGTACTGGCACGAAATGGTCGCGGGCGACTGCCAGTTGCGCTGGGTCGGCCCGGAGAAGGGCGTGGTGCATCTCGCGACGGCCGCGCTGATCAACGCGATCTGGGATCTCTGGGCGAAAACGGCGCGCAAGCCGGTCTGGAAATTCCTGGTCGACATGCCGCCCGAACAACTCGTGAACTGCATCGACTTCACGTACATCGACGACGTGCTGACGCGCGACGAGGCCGTCGCGTTGCTGCGCCGGGCCGCACCCGGCAAGGTGCAGCGCGAGCGGGAGATGCGCGAGCACGGCTTTCCCGGCTACACGACCGCGGCCGGCTGGCTCGGTTATTCGGAGGAGAAGATGCGTGCGCTCGCACGCGCCGCCGTGGCCGACGGATGGACCCACCTGAAGCAGAAGGTCGGCGCGGATCTCGAGCAGGACGTGCGGCGTGCGCGCATCCTGCGCGAAGAACTCGGTTGGGAGCGCAAGCTGATGATGGACGCGAACCAGAACTGGGGCGTCGACGAGGCGATCGCGAACATGCGGGTGCTCGCGCGGTTCGATCCGTGGTGGATCGAGGAGCCCACCAGCCCGGACGACATTCTTGGTCATGCGGCGATCCGGCAGCGGATCGGGCCGATCGGTGTCGCGACCGGCGAGCATGCGCACAACCGCGTGATGTTCAAGCAGTTCTTCCAGGCCGGCGCGCTCGATTTCTGCCAGCTCGATCCCGCGCGGCTCGGCGGGCTCAACGAAGTGCTCGCCGTCGTGCTGATGGCGGCGAAGTTCGGCGTGCCGGTGTGCCCGCACGGCGGCGGCGTTGGCCTGTGCCAGTACTCGCAGAACATCGTGATGTTCGACTATATCGCGGTGTCGCGCTCGCTGGAGCGGCGTGTGCTCGAATACGTCGACCATCTTCACGAGCATTTCGAGGCGCCGATCGTGATTCGCCGCGGGCGCTACATGCCTCAGGAGGCGCCTGGTTACGGCGTCACGATGAAGCCGGCTTCGCTCGATGCATTCGCGTACCCGGACGGGCCCGAATGGCGAGCGTAGTCGAACGGGCATCACGACAAGAACCATATCGGAGACAACGATGAACCACGATTCGCAGCAATCGCAGCACCTTGCCAGGGCGGTCAGGAAGGCCGCCGTCCGGCTCTTGCCGTTCCTCACGCTGATGTACGCGCTCGCCTTCATCGATCGCGCGAACGTCGGCTTCGCGAAGCTCGCCTATCAGGCCGACACGGGCTTGAGCGATGCGGCATTCGCATTCGGCGCCGGCATTTTCTTCATTGGTTATGCATTGTTCGAGGTGCCGAGCAATCTCATCATGAATCGCATCGGCGCGCGCGTGTGGATGAGCCGGATCATGGTGACGTGGGGCTTCGTCTCGGCGTCGATGATGTTCGCGCATACGCCGACGCAGTTCTATACGATCCGCTTCCTGCTCGGCGCGGCGGAGGCCGGGTTCTTTCCCGGCATCATCCTGTACCTGACCTACTGGTTTCCTGCGAAGGGGCGCGCCCGCGCGCTCGGACTGTTCTACTTCGGCGTGCCCGTCGCGATGCTGATCGGCAATCCGCTGTCGGGCTTCCTGCTGCAGATGCATGACATGTTCGGTCTGCGGAACTGGCAATGGATGTATCTGGTCGAGGGGCTAATGGCGACCGTGGTTGGCGTGATCGCGTTCTTCTACCTGACGAGCCGGCCGAAAGACGCGCGCTGGCTGACCGACGACGAGAAGCGCGCATTGTGCGACACGCTCGACGCGGAAGAGCGCGCGAAATCGCGGCACCTGTCCGCGGCCGTGTTCGGCGTGCTGAAGGACCGTCGCGTGCTGACCTTCATTGCCGCGTACTTCTGCATCCAGATCGGCAATGCGCCGCTCGCGTTCTATCTGCCGTCGAAATTCGCCGCGACGATGGGCACCCAGATCGATGGAAAGATCGGGTTGCTGCTGATGATTCCGTGGCTGTGCACGATTGCGGCGATGATCGTCGCGACGCGATTCGCGGATCGCCACGACAACCATCTGCAGGTCGCGACCGGCATGCTGACGGTCGGGATTCTCGCATTCGCATCGATATCCGTGATCAACACGCCGGTGCTGGCGCTGCTCGCCTTCTGCATCGCGATCCCCGGGCTGGTTGCGTGCCAGCCGGTGTTCTGGTGCCTGCCGACACGTTATCTCGGCGGGACGGGCGCGGCGAGCGGCATTGCGTTCATCGTGTCGATCGGCAATCTCGGCGGCTTCGTGTCGCCGCAGATCAAGGCGTTCGCGGATGCGGCGTCGCACGATTCGCGCACGGGCTTCGTGGTGGTTGCGGCGTTGTGCTTCGTCAGCGTGCTGCTGCTGCGCTCGCTGCGCGGCATGGGGCACGCGGGCGCGGAAAGCGGGACGGGCGGCGTGCAGGCCGGTTCGCATCGCTGAAGCGTTCGCCGGCGCCGCAAGGCGGCCTGTCGGCGCGGAACCACCCATCTTGTCCAGGATTACCGTCATGTCTTTTTTCCCTACCGGGCCGGTTGCGATCCGACTCCATCCGAACGACGATGTCGTGATCGCGACGCGCCAGCTCGTGTCCGGCGACCTGATCGCGTCCGAGGCGCTCGCCGTGTCCGGCCTGATTCCGCCGGGCCACAAGGTGGCCGTGCGCGACATCGCGAAGGGCGAGCCGGTCAGGCGCTACAACCAGATCATCGGCGTCGCGCGCGAGACGATCGCGCGCGGTCAGCATGTGCACGTGCACAATCTCGGCATGGCCGAGTTCGCGCGCGAGCACGCGTTCGGCGCTGCCGCGAGTCCGACGCGTCTCGACGACACACCGGCGACCTTCCTGGGTATTCGTCGTGACGACGGACGGATCGCGACGCGCAACTACATCGGCATACTGACTAGCGTCAATTGCTCCGCCACAGTGGCGCGTGCGATCGCCGATCATTTCCGGCGAGAGGTGAACCCGCGGGCGCTGGCCGACTATCCGGACATCGACGGCGTGATCGCGCTCACGCACGGGCTCGGCTGCGGGATCGATTCGCGGGGAGACGGAATCGCGATCCTTCGGCGCACGCTGGCGGGCTACGCCGCGCATCCGAATTTCCACTCGGTGCTGTTCATCGGTCTCGGTTGCGAGACCAACCAGATCGGCGACGTGCTGCGCGAAGGCGGGCATGCGGATGCTGCGCGCCTGCACCACTTCACGATCCAGGAGAGCGGCGGCACGCGCAGGACGATCGAGCGCGGCATCGCGATGGTCACGGACATGCTCGCGGACGCGAACCGTGCGGTGCGGGTCGCGATGCCGGCGGCGCATCTCGTGGTGGGGCTGCAGTGCGGCGGCTCGGACGGCTACTCGGGCATCTCGGCGAATCCCGCGCTGGGGGCGGCCGTCGACCGGCTGGTACGGCAGGGCGGTACGGCGATCCTTTCCGAGACGCCCGAAATCTACGGCGCCGAGCATCTGCTCACCCGGCGTGCCGTCAGCCGCGACGTCGGCGAAAAGCTGCTCGCGCGCATCGCGTGGTGGGAAGCCTATTGCGCACGTCACGGCGCCGCGCTGGACAACAATCCGTCGGCCGGCAACAAGGCGGGCGGGCTCACGACGATCCTCGAGAAATCGCTCGGCGCGATCGCGAAGGCCGGAACCACGAATCTCGTCGACGTATACGAATATGCGCAGCGTATCGATGCGCGTGGCCTCGTTTTCATGGATTCGCCCGGCTACGACCCGATGTCGGCGACGGGGCAAGTCGCGTCGGGCGCGAACCTGATTTGCTTCACGACGGGGCGGGGTTCGGCGTACGGCTGTGCGCCGGCGCCGTCGTTGAAACTTGCAACGAATACCGCGCTGTGGGTGCGTCAGGAAGACGACATCGATATCGATTGCGGCGGGGTGATCGACGGCACGTCGAGTGTCGACCAGCTCGGCGCCGCGATCTTCCAGCACATGCTCGACTGCGCGTCCGGCAATCGCTCGAAAAGCGAGCTGCACGGCTACGGCCAGAACGAATTCGTGCCCTGGCAGGTTGGCGTGATCACCTGATCGTGTTTTGCTCGTTGCGGTGTGGCCCGGATGACGGTGTCGCGCGCGCTGCGAGAACTGACGGCCGAACGCGTGCTGACCCTCACCCTGTCGGCACATACGATCACGCTCGCGGCCCTGATTCCCGGCAGGGAGTGGCGCATAATGTTTCGAGGTCGACCCTTGGCTGGAAGAGGGTTTTATGCGCTGCACAATATGCGGGTCCGAGAATCCTCCCGGTGCGAGGTTCTGCCAGGAATGCCAGGCCGTGCTGTCCCGCACGTGTCCGCAATGCGGGCATGAGGCGGCGCCGGCGGCCCGCTTCTGCAGCCATTGCGGAACGTCGCTGACACCGCCCGCCGCCGCGCCGTCGTTTTCCCGACCGTCGGGCCGCGAACCGCCACCCACCCCGATTCATTACACGCCCGATCATCTTGCCGAGCGCATCCGTGCCGAACACGCGGCCATGGAAGCGCGCGGCGAGCCCGCCGGCGAGCGCAAGACCGTGACCGCGCTGTTCGCCGACATGGCCGGGTCGACCGCGCTGATCCACGATCTCGATCCCGAAGTGGCGCATCGCCTGATCGTCCCCGTGGTCGAGCTGATGATGGAAGCGGTCCACTACTACGAGGGATACGTCGCGAAATCGCTCGGCGACGGCATCCTCGCGTTGTTCGGCGCACCGATCGCCCACGAAGACCATGCGCAGCGCGCGCTGTTCGCCGCATTGCGCATGCAGCAGGCGATGCGGCAGCATGGCGACCGCATTCGTCTGCAGGAAGGCATTCCTCTGCAGATTCGCGTCGGCGTTCATACGGGCGAAGTCGTCGTCCGTTCCATCCGCACCGTCGACCTGCACACCGAATACGATCCGCTCGGGCATACGATCCACATCGCGTCGCGGATCGAGGGCATCGCCACGCCCACGTCGATTCTCGTCAGCGAGTCCACCCATAAGCTCGCTGAAGGCTATTTCGAGTTCAAGGCGCTGGGCGCGACACAACTCAAGGGCATTCCCGCGCCGCTGTGCGTATTCGAGGTGCTTGGCCTGGGCGCTTTGCGCACGCGCCTGCAACTGGCGGCACATCGCGGTCTCGCGCGCTTCGTCGGTCGCGAGACGGAAATGGAGCATCTGAACCGTGCGCTGGAGGCAATGAGGTCGGGGCACGGGCGCGTCGTCGGCGTCGTGGGGGAGGCGGGCGTCGGGAAGTCTCGTCTGTTCCACGAGTTCAAGGAGCGCTCGCGACGTGGCGCGCTGGTGCTGGAGACGTTCTCGGTCTCGCACGGCAAGGCGTTTCCCAATTTACCGCTCATCGAACTCCTGAAGAACTATTTCCAGATCACGACGCAGGACGACGAGCGGCGCTGCCGGGAGAAGGTCATCGGCAAGGCGCTCGCGCTCGAGCGCAGTTTCGAGGACCTCGTGCCGTACGTCCTCTATCTGCTTGGAATCGGCGAGGGCGGGTCGGTACTCGTCGACATGGATCCGCAGATCCGGCGCGACCGCACCTTCGACGCGATCAGGCAGCTTCTCGTGCGAGAGAGCTGGAATCAGCCGGTCCATTTGCTGTTCGAGGATCTGCAATGGCTCGACCGCGAAACGGAAGCGTTTCTCACCTACCTGGTCGACCACGTGCCCGACGCACGCATCCTGCTTCTCGTGAACTACCGGCCCGAATATCAGCCCGCATGGGCCGGCGCGGATCATTGCAGCAGGATCCGGCTCGAACCGCTTGGCCCGTCCGATGCGCAAGGACTGCTCGCGGTGCTGCTCGGCGAGGATCGCACGCTCGTGCCGCTCAAGCAGCTCATTCTGGAGAAGACGGAGGGCAACCCGTTCTTCATGGAGGAAGTGGTCCAGACGCTCGTGGAAGAGCAATCGCTGCTCGGCGATGCCGGGCGTTATCACATCGTCGAGACCCCGACGACGCTGCACATTCCCACCACCGTGCAGGGCGTGCTGGCCGCGCGTATCGACCGGCTTCCCATCGAGGAAAAGGAGCTGCTGCAGGCGCTCGCGGTGATTGGCCACGAATTCCCGTTCAGTCTGATCCGGCAAATTTGCGGTGAGGCGCCGGCGCGCGACGACGAACTGCGTCGTCTGCTCGCCCACCTGGAAGAAGCGGAGTTCATCTTCGAGCGCCCGGCCTTTCCCGAAGTCAATTACTCGTTCAAGCACGCGCTGACCCAGGAAGTGGCCGGACGCTCGTTGCTCACGGAGCGGCGCACCACGCTGCACGAGCGCACCGCGCAGGCGATCGAGATGCTGTTCCCGACACGCATCGCCGATTACTGCAGCGAACTTGCGCACCACTACGGTCAGAGCGGAAACATTCCCAAGGCAGTCGAATACCTGCATCGCGCGGCACAGCAGGCGCTGCGCCATGCCGCCCATCACGATGCGATGAATCATCTTGGAGCGGCGCTTGCGTTGCTGAAGGGCCTGCCGGACACACCCATGCGTGCGCATTGGGAACTGACGGTGCTGCTTTCCCTCGGCCCCGTCCTGATGGACGTGCGCGGGTATGGCGCGACGGAGGTTGGAACGACCTATACGCGTGCGCTCGAATTGTGCGAGCGAACGGGCGAGGCATCGCAGCGCTTTGCGACGCAGCTGGGATTGCGGATGTACCACCTGGTGCGCGGCGAGTACGCTCTCGCGACCGATCTCGGCAAGCAGATGCTCGTAACCGCAAGGAATGCGAATGATCCAGGTCTCCTCGTCGAGGCGCACAGTGCACTGGGCTCGTGCTTTTTTCTGCAGGGCGATTTCGGCACGGCTCGCATACACCTGGAACGGGCCCTTGCGATCTACGATCCGGAGCAGCATCAGGCGCACGTCTTCGCACATGGAGTGGATCCCGGTATCCGGGCGCTCAGTTTCCTCGTGCTGACCTTGTGGATTCAGGGGTATCCCGACCAGGCGCTCAAGCGCAGCGTTGAAGCACTTGCGCTCGCACGGCATCTTTCTTATGGGCCGTCTCTGGCGTTCAGTCTGACCTACACGGCGCACTTGCATCAACTGAGGCGGGAGCCGATGCTTGCCGCCGAGCGCGCGGACGCGGTCATTGCCGTGTCGACCGAGCACGGATTGCCGTACTGGCTCGCCTGGGGGACGCTTCTGCGAGGCTGGGCGATGAGCGCGCAAGGAGACATCCAGGACGGCATCGAGCAGATGCGGCTGGGCCTCGACGCGCAGCGGGCAGCGGGCGGCGAAGATCAGCGGCCTTATTGTCTTGCGTTGCTCGCCGACAGTTACTGGCGCGCGGGTGACGAGCGGGCCGCCCTGGACATGCTGGAAGAGGCGACGACGATCGTCGAGCACTCCGGCGAGCATTGCTACGAGGCCGAGCTGTACCGGCTCACGGGAATCTATCTGGCCGGCGCGGCGAGCAAGAAGGGGGCTGCCGCCACACGTGAAGACGAAGCGGTCGACTGTTTTCATCGGGCGATCGCGCGCGCGCGCCGGCAGGGTGCCAGAGCGCTGGAATTGCGAGCAGCATCGGACCTCGCTCGGCTACTGCAACGACAGGGGAAGATTGTCGAGGCAAGGCAGGCGCTGTCCGAGGTGTACGCCTGGTTCACGGAAGGATTCGACACGTGCGATCTGCGAGAGGCGAAAGCGCTGCTGGATGCCTTGGACGGGCGCGCAGAATGAATGGGCCTGCGACGCACGACGACGTATCGCGTGACGACGTACCGTCCATGACCGGCCGTTGTTCCGTATAGCGAAGAACTGGGGAGACGGACATGACGATTACGCACACACGACGCCGCAACGATCTGCCGCGCAAACAGATCGCGCTGGCCTTGCAGGGGGGCGGGATGCACGGCGCCTTCACCTGGGGCGTGCTTGACCGGCTGCTCGAAGACGGCAGGCTCGAAATAGAGGGTGTCAGTGCAACCAGTGCCGGCGCGATGAACGCCACCGTGTTCGCGTACGGGCTGCAACAAGGCGGCGAAGACGGCGCGCGTCAGGCACTGCACGACTTCTGGCAGGCGGTCGCGCGATCGGCGGAGCACTACAACCCGCTGCGCTGGGTGCCGTGGCTGAAGGGCACCCACAGCTTCGGGCTCGATCATTCGCCGCTCTATGCGTTTGCCGACATGATGCTGCGCGTCTTTTCGCCGTATCAGTTCAATCCGAACAACCTGAATCCGCTGCGCGAAGTGCTCGAAAGCCACGTCGATTTCGACGCACTGCGCAAGCACTGTCCGATCCGGTTGTACCTGTGCGCCACCAACGTCGAGACGGGAAAGATACGCATCTTCACGGGCGAGGACGTCAGTGCGGACGCGGTGCTGGCCTCGGCATGCGTGCCGACACTGTTCCAGGCGGTCTCGATCGATGGCGAATATTTCTGGGACGGCGGCTACATGGGCAATCCGGCCATCTATCCGCTCATCTACAATTGCGCGACGCGCGACGTCGTGATCGTGCACATCAATCCGCTCGTGCGACGCGGCGTGCCGATCACGGCCGCGGAAATCCTCAATCGCATCAGCGAGATCAGTTTCAATTCGTCGCTGATGCGCGAGATGCGGGCGATCGCGTTCGTCACCGACCTGATCCAGCAGGGCACGATCGATCGCGGCGAGATGAAGGAAATGCTGATCCATTCGATTCGCGCCGACGACGCCATGTGCGCGTTGAGCGTATCGAGCAAGTACAACGCGGATTGGGCATTTCTCAGCGAACTGCATGACCACGGTCGGCGCGAAGCCGACGCATGGCTTGCGCATCACTACGGAAACATCGGGCAGCGGTCGAGTATCGACATCCGCAGGGAGTTTCTCTGAACGCATCGCGGTAATGTCGGCATGGGGCGATCATGCGCACCCGCCCCGGGCCAAGGAGCGAACGTGAGCCGGATGCAGGAGCGGTTCGTCGCGTTGTGGTCGTGCAGCGGCGGGGCAGATGCCGAGGGTGTCTATCGGATGCTGGCGCGATGCTATGCGGAGCCGGTGCGCCATTACCACACGCTCGTCCACGTGCGGCGATGCTTGCGCCAGTTCGACCTGGCACGCGAGTCGATTCCCGAACCGGACGCCGTCGAACTCGCGCTCTGGTTCCATGACGTGATCTTCGTGCCCGGCGCGAAGGACAACGAGCAGAACAGCGCGGACTGGTTCCGGCGCCGGGCGGGCGAGCGAATCCGCGCCTGCGACCAGATTTGCGCGATGATTCTCGCGACGACCCACTCGGGTATTGCCGCAGGACTCGATGCCCGTTTCGTCTGCGACATCGACCTGGCCGTGCTCGGCGCTTCCCGCAGCCGGTTTCGCGAAGACGGCCGGCGTCTGCGGGCGGAGCGTCCCGATCTTGACGACCAGGCCTACGACCTTCATGAGCGAACCATTCTGCGCGGGTTGCTCGTGCGTCCGCGCATCTATCTGACGGACTTCTTCTACACGCGTTGCGAGATGCAGGCGCGCAGGAATTTGAGTTGGCGGCTCGGCTTGCCGGTTTCCGAATCGGAATGAAGAACGGCTGCGCCGACGTGATGATCGATCGAAGCGGTGCTCGAGCCCGGGCGATTGCCGTCTGAATTTTTGGGGGCCGGAATGAAGCGTCGCGCCGGTATTGCCCGTCAGCCCGCTCGCTACCCAAACTTAAACGAAATGTGACCCCTTCCCGCTGCAAAATTTTGCACAATGGCGGCAGCGCGGCGTTGCTGCCGCGATTCGCCCTCGCTGGCCGGTCTTTCGGCCCTGGGCAGACCAGAACCCGTCTTTCGACTTCCGGAACCACTACGACGTGCCGCCGCCGACCGCCATGGACCACCCCAAACGCATCCTGATCGTCGAGGACGATGCCGACATCGCCGACGTGCTGAGCCTGCACCTGCGCGACGAGCGCTACGAAGTGGTTCACAGCGCGGACGGCGCGGAAGGGCTGCGCCTGCTCGAACAGGGCAACTGGGACGCACTGATCCTCGACCTGATGCTGCCCGGCGTCGACGGCCTGGAAATCTGCCGGCGCGCGCGCGCGATGGCGCGCTACACGCCGATCATCATCACGAGCGCACGCTCGAGTGAGGTGCACCGGATCCTCGGCCTCGAACTCGGCGCCGACGACTACCTCGCGAAGCCGTTCTCGGTGCTCGAACTCGTCGCGCGGGTCAAGGCGTTGCTGCGGCGCGTCGACGCGCTCGCGCGCGATTCGCGGATCGACGCGGGCACGCTCGACGTGGCCGGGCTGTCGATCGACCCGATCGCGCGCGAAGCTGCCGTCAATGGCGCGCGCATCGACCTCACGCCGCGCGAGTTCGACCTGCTGTATTTCTTCGCGCGGCATCCGGGCAAGGTGTTCTCGCGGATGGACCTGCTCAATGCCGTGTGGGGCTACCAGCACGAAGGCTATGAACACACGGTGAACACCCACATCAACCGGTTGCGCGCGAAGATCGAGGCCGATCCGGCCGAACCCGTGCGCATCCTCACCGTGTGGGGACGCGGCTACAAGCTCGCCGCGCCGGATCAGCGGGACACGTGATGAAGCTGACCCTCACCCAGCGGCTGTCGCTCGTGTTCTCGGTCCTGCTGCTCGCGTGCTCGGGGGCGTCGGCATGGCTGCAGATCCGCGCGAACGACATGCGCGAGAAGGAAGTCGTGCAGGGCCTGTCGCGCGATCTCGCCGCGCATATCGCGAGCAGCACGCCGCTGATGGACGCGAACGGGCTGCGCCCGGACGCCGTGCGCTCGTTGTTCGGCCAGCTGATGGGCGTGAATCCGAGCGTCGAGGTGTACCTGCTCGACAACGCGGGGCACATCCAGGGCGACGACGCGCCGCCCGGTCACGTGAAGCGCGACCGCGTCGATCTGGCGCCGGTGCAGCGCTTCATCGCGGGCGATCCGCTGCCGATCCTCGGCGACGATCCGCGCAGCCCCGACGCGCGCAAGGTGTTCAGCGCCGCGCCGCTGCAGCGTGCGGGACAGCCGCCGTCCGGCTACATCTACGTGGTGCTGCTCGGCGAAGCGCACGACCGGCTGGCCGCGCGCGTCGACGCCGGCAACGTGCTGCGCACGACGCTGTGGTCGATGGCGGTTGTCGCGCTGCTCGGCCTGCTTGCAGGCCTGACCGCGTTCAGTTTCATCACGAGCCCGCTGCGCCGGCTGACCGATGCGATGCGCCGCTTCGACGCGAACGCGGCGCCCGACACGCAGCCGCCGGTGCCACGTTCGCCGCCCGGGCGGCGCGGCGATGACATCGCGGTGCTCGAATCCGCGTTCGCGCAGATGGCCGACCGGATCGGCGACCAGTGGCGCGCGCTGACGCGTCAGGACCAGCAGCGGCGCGAACTGATCACGAACATCTCGCACGACCTGCGCACGCCGCTGACGTCGCTGCACGGCTACCTCGAAACGCTGTCGCTGAAGTCCGACGCGCTCGCGGAGTCCGAGCGCCGCCGCTACCTGTCGATCGCGCTCGCGCAGAGCACGAAGGTCGGCCGGCTCGCGCAGGCGCTGTTCGAGCTCGCGCGGCTCGAATCGGGCGGCGTGCAGGCCGAGCGCGAGCCGTTCTCGCTCGTCGATCTCGTGCAGGACGTATTCGAGAAGTTCGAACTCGCCGCGCAGTCGCGCGGCGTCACGCTGCATGCGCGCATCCCGCCGCGCGTGCCGGTCGTGTCGGCCGATCTCGGGATGATCGAGCGCGTGCTGACCAACCTGCTCGACAATGCATTGCGGCACACGCCGCAGCATGGCGAAGTCGAAGTGGCGCTGACGCCGCAGGAAGACCGCGTGGTGGTGACCGTGTCGGATACCGGCGAAGGGATTCCGCCGGCGCGGCGCGAAGGGCTGTTCCAGCGGCCGCAACGGCCGATGAGCGGCGGTGCGGCGACGAGCGGCGGGCTCGGGCTGCTGATCGTGCACCGGATGCTCGCGCTCAACGGCAGCGGGATCCGGCTCGTCGACCGGGAGGGGAGGGGCGCGGTGTTCGAGTTCGCGCTGACGGTCGCGCAGCCGGCGGCCGGAGAGGCGCGCTGAAACCGACCGGCGCCGTCGTCGCGATTTCCGCCGATCTGCATGCGTGGAATGCCGGACGGCCGACGCTGGCCCATCGGCCGTCCAACGCAGTTGGCGCCGCGTGCGGCGTGGCAGGAGGCGCTACGTATCGATGCCCGGGCCGGTCTGGCACGATCGTGCAGACGCGTTTGAACCACGCGACTTGCGACCAGCAGAACGCGAGCTAGGCGCGAACGATGGCCGACGGATGCCGATGTGACGGATACGGTCGGGCTCGCGCCCGCTCGTGCGTAGCGTCTACCCGCCGCGCTTGCGCCGCACGTCGCTCGGCGTCGTGCCGGTCCAGCGCTTGAACGCGTGGCGGAATCCCACCGCGTCGCTGAAGCCGAGCGTCAGCGCGATGTCCTCGGTGCTGAGCGTGGTGGTGCTCAGGTAGTCGATCGCGAGCGCCTTGCGCACGCTCGTCAGCAACTCGCTGTACGACGTGCCTTCGGCGTCGAGCTTGCGGCGCAATGTGCGCGACGTCATGCACAGGGTGTCGGCGATCGCGTCGATGTCCGGAAACTGCCCGGGCGTGCGCGTGAGTTCATGGTAGACGCGCCGCGTGACGCCCGCCTGGCTGCGCAATTCGTCGAGCAGGCGCGCGCAGTGCGACGACACCTGCGCGGCGGTGATCGGATTCGCGAGCTGCGGCGCGCGCGTGAGCCACGCGGCCGGGTAGCTCAACACATGGTGCGGCTGGTCGAACGCGATCGGGCATTCGAGCGCATCGGACAGCAGCGCCGCATGCGGCGGTCGCGGCTGCGCGAACTGCGCACGGGCCGGCACGCACCACGCGCCCATCACGTCCTTGATGATCGTCACGTGCAGCGCGAATTGCATGTCGATCAGGAAGCGGTAGAGGGGCAGGTCCGGCTCGGGCAGTGCGGTTTCATGCGGATCCGGGAACAGCCACGACGCGGTGTCGCCCTGTTCGACCCAGCGGATCGCGAGCATCCCGTTCGCGAGCTGGTGATATTTGACTGCCGAATCGAACGCATGCGCGAGCGATTCCGAACACAGCATCGCGTAGCCGTACATTCCGTAGCTCGACGCATGCAGCCGGCGGCCGACGCGCACGCCGAGATCGGTGCCGTCATAGCGGCCGATCGCGTTGCGCGCGGCGGTCAGGAACTGCAGTTGCGATGTGAGCGTGAACGGGTCGGTGACGGCGTCCGGCGACAGGCCGGTGCCATCGAGCACGGCGGTCGGGTCGAGGCCGAGTTCCTGGGCGACACCGACCAGCACGGCCAGCTTGGCCGGCGAGAAGCGCTTCTCGCGCAACGCGTGGGCGAGCGGGGCGTCCGGCAGCGGGGCGGCGCCGGCGGCCGTCGGGGTCAAGAGCGCACTGCGCGGCATGGCTGGTTCTGCGTCCGATTCGATACCGTTCCGGGTTCGCGATTTTGCGCCGGAACGCGCGGGCGCGCCATAGGGTTCACCCTGATGCGCATGGGCTTGCACGGCCCGACAACGGCAAACCGACGCGCGAGCGCAAGCCGCGGCTGGCGGTGCGCCGCGCGTCCGCGTGTCCGTTTCGATCATCTTTTCGACCGCCCGGATCATTTTCAAAGCACCGTTGGCGGGCGATAGTCGTCGGTCAGGCGACGGCCCATGCGCATCCGGTGCGCGGGCCGCCGTGCGAACGGCGCTGCCTGGCGCCGTCCCCCGAGGAGCAGGACATGACGAAGAGACACTGGATCGGCTCGTACGGCTCGATCCCCGCCGAGATCGATGCCGATCGCCATCCTTCCGTAACCGCGCTGCTGGACGACGCGATGCGCCGCTTTGCCGATCGCCCCGCGTTCCGTGCATTCGGCCGCACGCTGACCTACGCCGACGTCGACCGCCTGTCCGCCGCGCTCGCCGCATACCTGCAGCAGGTCGTGGGCGTGCGCAAGGGCGACCGCGTGGCCGTGATGCTGCCCAACGTGCTCGCGTTTCCGGTGACGTTCGTCGCGCTCGCGCGAATCGGCGCGATCCAGGTCAACGTGAACCCGTTCTACACCGCGCACGAGCTCGAACACCAGCTGAACGACGCGGGCGTCGAAGTGGCCGTGGTGTGCGGCGGATCGATGGGCACGTTCGCCGACGTGGCCGGCAAGACGCGCATGCGAACCGTGCTGAGCGTCGGGCGCGGCGATCTCGGTGTCGTCGATGCGCCGGCCGGCGCGTGCGACGCGCTGCCGCCCGGCTCGATACCGCTCGCGGACGCGATCGCCGCCGGCGAATCGCTCGCCTTCGAGCCGGTCGCGCTCGGCGGCGCCGATCTGCTGCTGCTGCAGTACACGGGCGGCACGACCGGGCTGTCGAAGGGTGCCGCGCTGTCGCACCGCAACCTCGTCGCGAACATCGAGCAGTTCGCGGCGATCGTGCCTGCCGCGCGTCAGCCGGGCGAGGAGGTCGTCGTTACCGCGATCCCGCTGTATCACATCTTCGCGCTGACCGTGAACTTCCTGTCCTACTTCGCGATCGGCGCGGAGAACTGGCTCGTCGCGAACCCGCGCGACATGGACGGCTTCATCGACGTGCTGAAGGCGGCGCGGCCGTCGGTGTTCGTCGGCGTCAACACGCTGTATGCGGGGCTCGTGGGCCATCCGCGGTTGAAGGAGGTCGACTGGTCGCGGCTGAAGCTGTCGGCCGGCGGCGGCGCGGCGGTGATCGACGTGATCTCCGCGCGCTGGAAGGCGGTGACGGGCAACTTCATCCGCGAAGGGTACGGGCTGTCGGAAACGTCGCCGGTGGTCACCTTCAACCCGCAGTCGATCGACGCGTTCACGGGCACGACGGGCCTGCCGCTGCCGTCGACCGACGTGAAGCTGCTCGACGACCAGGATCGCGAGGTGGCGATCGGCGAAGCGGGCGAGATCTGCGTGCAGGGGCCGCAGGTGATGGGCGGCTACTGGCAGAAGCCGGAAGCGAACGCGGCGGCGTTCACCGCGGACGGCTACTTCCGCACCGGCGACATCGGCGTGTTCGACGCGGCCGGCTTCCTGAAGATCGTCGACCGCAAGAAGGACATGATCATCGTGTCGGGCTTCAACGTGTACCCGAACGAGGTGGAAGCCGCAGCCACGTCGCTGGCGGGCGTGGCCGAATGCGCATGCATCGGCGTGCCGGACGAGCGCACGGGCGAGGCCGTCAAGCTGTTCGTGGTGCTTGCGCCGGATGCGGCCGTCACCGAAGCGGAGATCGTCGCGCACTGCCGCGAGAACCTCGCGGCCTACAAGGTGCCGAAGCTGATCCGCCTGGTCGATCGGCTGCCGAAGTCGACGGTCGGCAAGATCCTGCGCCGGGAACTCAGCCGCGCTGACTGATGGCGCCGAAGCGCCGCGCGCCCGTCGGCGCGCGGGCCGGCACGCCGAAAGCCCCGAAGGCTCCGAAGGCTCCGAAGGCCCGGTCCGGGTCGCTCAAGTACAATGCGAGCGGTTCGACCGACGGGGACGCGATGACCGGTTCAGACTCACCTTCCGCCCGGCCCGGGCATGCGCTGCCGTCGCCGAGCGCGACGGTGCCGATCTCGCTCGTCAACGGTTTTCTGGCGAGCGCCGGCGCGCGGCGCGACGTGGTCGAGCGCTACCTGCGCGGGGCCGGCATCCCGCTCGAGCTGCTCGGCGAGCCGCATGCGCGCGTGACGGAAGAGCAGTTCTCGACGCTGTACCGCACGCTCGCGATCGACCTCGACGACGAGATGCCCGGCATCTTCTCGCGCCCGCTGCGCGGCGGCACGCTGAAGTACCTGTGCCTGAGCCTGCTCGATGCGCGCAACCTCGAAACGGCGCTGCACCGTTTCGGCCAGTTCTTCCATATCCTGCTCGACGACTTCTTCGTCGAATCGAAGCGCGACGGCCTCGTCGCGCAGGTGCTGCTGCGGCCGAACCCGGCCGTCGGCCCGATCGGCGCGCTCGGCCAGGAATTGATGCTCAAGCTCGTGCACGGCGTGTGTTCCTGGCTGATCGGGCAGAAGATCCCGCTGCTGAAGATCGAGTTCGCGTGCCCGCGGCCGCGCCATGCGGTCGAGCACCTGTACTTCTTCACCGGTTCCGTGCAGTTCGACTGCGAACGCACGCTGATGCGCTTCAGCGCCGACTACCTCGACGCGCCGATCCGGCAGAGCAAGCGCAACCTGCGCAAGTTCCTCGCGCGCGCGCCCGGCGACTGGATCTTCGAATCGTTCAGCGAACAGCTCGTGTGCCATCGCGTGCGGCAATACCTGTCGGCGGCGCTGCCCGACCTGCCGGTGATCGACCAGGCGGCCGAGCATCTGCATTGTTCGGTGCGCACGCTGAGCCGCCACCTGGCCTCGGAAGGCACGACGTTCCAGGCGCTCAAGGATGAACTGCGCCGCGACATCGCGATCCAGCGGCTCACCGATACGCTCGACACGATCGCCGCGATCGGCGCCGATATCGGCTTCGACGATCCGAGCGCGTTCCATCGCGCGTTCCGCCACTGGACGGGCAGCACGCCGGGGACTTACCGGCGGCGGGCGTAGCGCGGGTTTTTCAAACCCGATTTCAATCCCGTTCCCATAACCGGCATCCTTCGCGCGCTCCCATGGACGGCTCCCCGTCGTCACGCGTCATCGTGCGTGCGGCATGCTGTTGCGCTTGTCGTATCGGGAATGGCGCATCGCGAAGATCGTCCACATCGCGTCGTTCGCCGTCACGAGCGGGCGGCGTCGCGTCGCGCTCGACGAATTCGACGGACAGGGCGAGCGCGTCGGCCTGGCAGCCCGGTCAGCTGCATGAACTCGCCGATGCGCCGGATTGCCTGCCGACCGAAGTCGCGTGGGTGATTTTCGGCAGCCATGCAAACGCGATCGTGACCAGCATCACGCCGACGACGAGCATCGGCACCACCATTGGCCACGCGCCCAGTTGATAGCGCGCATCGGTGAAAGCTGCTGCCGTCTGTCCCACGCTGAAAGCGAAGAACATCATGATGAAGCCGGACCACGATACCGCGCGGCCCGCGAGATGAGGCAGGCTGCTGACAGCCCCTGCCTGCCCGCATGGCTGATGGATCCCGTGGCCGAGGCAATACACGCCATGCCCCAGGAGCAGCGGCCAGATGCTGCCGGGAAGCAATGCACACCCCAATGCCTGAATCACTGCGCCGGAGAGGCTCAAGGTTGCGCCTTGTCGTACCGTTCGCAGCATGCTCTGACGTCGCAGCAACAGGCGGCAGCCATACGTACTCAGGACATAGACGAACGTACCGCTCGCCGGTATCCAGCCATATCGCTGGGGCGACAGGCCGAGATACCGGATGTAGATTGCGGGAGACAGCAATAGAAAGCAGAACATGCCGGTGTACGTCGAGGCGGCCAGCAGCGCCCATACCCGGAACGTGGCATTGCCGAATATCTCGCGCACGTCCCGGATCGAGCCCCGGCTCGAAGCGATTCTGGTGAAGCTTTCCTCGAAGCCGTACCAGCACATGACGAGCAGCCCGAATGCATACAGGCTCATCCCCGCGAGCACCCATCGCCATCCTGCCTGCTGCGTGACATACGCACCGAGAATCGGCGCGAGGAACGCCATCATCCCCATTCCCATGAAACCACGTGCCATCACGTACGGGCCATCGGCCGCCGAATACCGGTCGCGCACCGTCGCGCGCGCGCATACCAGGATCGCGGCCATGGCAAAGCCCTGCATCGCGCGAGCGGCTACCAGCATTGCTGCGCTCGAAGCGAGCGCCGCCGCGAGCGCTGCCAGCGCATAGAGCGCAAGGCCGCTCAGCAACACGGGGCGGCGGCCGTATCGGTCGGAAAGACTGCCCATCGGCAATTGCCCGATGCCGAATATCAATGCGAAAACCGTGAGGCTGACGCTGGCGGACCCCAGCGTCGCGGCGATTTCAGGCAGCGCCGGCAGGTAACTGTCGGTCGCCACCGGCTGGGCCGCCAGCAGCAGCGGCAACATGAGCGCGAAGTTCAGGCGGGCAGGGCGCGTGGTGTCCGGCATGACGGTTTTCGGCACGGTATCAGGCATCGGATGAAGACAGCGGCAACGCACGTTCGCGCTGCCGGTGAGGGCGCGGCAGCAAGCTGAAAATGCTCGGCGAAAGGGGCGCCGAACACGACGCCCCGTCGAGCGCTGGCTAGCTGCCCAGGGAGCCGGGCACGTGTTCGCGCACGATGCGATGGCGCGCCATCGCGTCGACGCGCAGCCGGTCGTATTCTGCCTTGTCGACCGGTTGAGCGTTCGCTCGCCCCAGGTCGTTCATGTGGACACGATGGGTCTCGCGTGCGCTCGCGGCTGCGAGCGACGCAATCACGGTGATGCCGAACGCGATCGCGCCGACGATCAGCCAGACGTGGTGCCCTCCAGGCGGCGCGACTGCCGTGAACAGGGCGGGCAGCATCGCCGTGGCCGCGGTGCCGAGGTTCTGCGCGATTGCCATCGCCGAGACGCGCGTGCGGGTCGGGAAGAGTTCCGGGTAAAAGGCGGGAAATACCGCGTTGTAGCCCTGGTACACCACACCCCACATGAGCATCGACATCACGAATGCGAGCGGCACGTTGCGGATGCTGATCGCATACAGGTAGGCGAACGCGAGCAGGCCGGCCGCCAGCGAGCCGACGATGATCGGCGGCCGGCGTCCGATCTTGTCGGACAGGTTGCCGACGAACGGAATCACGATCATCGCAACGATATTGCCCACCACCGTGATCCAGAGATAGACATCTTTCTGGAATCCGATCCCATACGCTGGTTGGACCGCATAGGCTGCGCCGAAGATGGTGGCGACGACCGGAATCACGTTCATCATCGACATGCAGGCAACGCGCACCATGTCGGGAAAGTGGTGCTTGAAAGCGTCGGCAACGGGCGAGCCGGCTTGCGACCGGTTGCGTACCGCTTCATCGAAGGCCGGCGACTCGTCGACCTCGCGACGAATGATCAAACCCGCAACGATGACCAGCGCACTCAGCAGGAACGGAATGCGCCAGCCCCAGCTGTCGAATTGCGCGGAGGGCATGTAGTAGGCGAGCGGCAGGAACACGGCGGCGGCCAGCACTTGCCCGGCCTGCACGCCCTGTAGCGTGAAGCTGACGAAGTATCCGCGCCGACCGAACGGCGCGTGTTCCAGGATCATCGAGCTCGCGCCGGTAATCTCGCCGGCCACGGCGAAACCTTGCAGCAGGCGAAGCGTCACCAGCAATGCCGGCGCGAGCAGCCCGGCTTGCTGATAGGTCGGCAGGAGGCCGACTCCGACGGTCGAGATGCCCATCAGGAACATGCAGAAAAGCAGGACGGTTTTCCGTCCGCGCGTGTCGCCGAGATGGCCCAGCACGAACGCGCCGATCGGGCGCGACACGTAGCCGACACCGTAAGTGGCCAGCGACGCGATGATGGCTGTCGTGGGGCTCCCGTGCGGAAAGAATATCTGCGGGAAGATCAGCGCCGATGCCGTGGCGTAGATGAAGAAATCGTAGTATTCGAGCACCGATCCGATCCAGCCGCTGACGGCGGCTTTTCTCGATTGGTGCCTGCCCCTGGGCTCGTCCCGCAAGGTCGTGGTCATCGTCGTCTCCAGATATTGATATGTGTGCCGGGCAACGCGGGTGATGCGGGGAGTCGTCACTGCCCGATGTATCGACTCCGTTGTGTGACCGGACCGAGGCCCATCGATACGACGCACGGCGAACGACCGCGGAACGGTTGCGCATGTGCGTCGATCCCGCATCGGCAGCCGATGCGGGAATCGGTCATTCCTCGCCGAGCGCCGCGACCGCGGCCCTCAGCGCCAGCAGATAGCTTTGGACACCGAAACCGCAAATCTGCCCGCTGACGATCTCGGCCAGGACGGAGTGATGCCGGAACGGCTCGCGCGCATGAATGTTGGACATGTGCAGTTCGACGATCGGGCACGTGAGGATGGCAAGGGCATCGCGAATGCCGTAGCTGTAATGCGTCCATGCCCCGGCGTTGATCAGCACCGCATCCTGGCGTTCCTCGAAGGCGCGATGAATGCGCTCGCACATCGCGCCTTCGCCGTTCGTCTGGAACGATTCCACCTGTACACCCAGTTCCTTCGCCAGCCCTTGCAGCCGCGCATCGATCTGCGCGAGCGTGATCGTCCCGTACTGTGCGGGGTCGCGCTTGCCGAACATGTTGTGATTGATGCCGTGCAGCATCAGGATCTTCTTCATGCGAAACTCCATCGCGTGTTCAATCAAAGGGCACGGCCAGCCGATCGATCACCGAACTGGTCTCGGGGCGTACGCCGCGCCACCATGCGAACGCTTCGGCCGCCTGCTCGACCAGCATGCCGACACCATCCGCAATTCCGTGTACGCCTGCGTTTTTCGCGAGCCGCAGAAACGGCGTCAGACGCTTGCCGTATGCAAGTTCGTAGGCGGTGCCGGCCGGACTGAACACGCTCGGCGGGACCGGCGGCAGGTCGCCGGTCAGGCTCGCCGACGTCGCATTGACGACCAGGTCGAAACGCCCCATCCGTGCGAGGTCCGCGTAGCCGCCGGCAACGAGCGGACCGCGTCCGGCAACCTGCGCGACCAGGGCGCGCGCCTTGTCGACGTTGCGATTCGCGATGACCAGTTCAGCCGGTCCGGCTTCGAGGAACGGCAAAAGCGCGCCGCGTGCCGCGCCGCCCGCACCGAGCACCAGGACACGCTTGCCGGCCATCGGCAGATTGAGGTTCGCTTCGATATCGCGAACCAGGCCGATGCCGTCGAAGTTGTCGGCCAGGATGCGGCCGCCGTCGAACTTGAGCGCGTTGGCGGCGCCCGCGAGCTGCGCCCGCTCGCTGCGTTCGTCCGACATCGCGAACGCGTCGAGCTTGAACGGCGCAGTGACGTTGATGCCCTTGCCGCCGCCCTCGAAAAAGGCACGAACCGCGGCTGCGAAAGCGCCTGCCGGCTCGACGGGCCCCTCGATGGGCGTATAGCTGATGTCCTGACGCGTCTGCTGCGCGAAGAGGCCGTGAATCAGTGGGGATTTCGTGTGCCCGATCGGATTGCCGATCACCGCGTATGGGTCGGTCATCATTGGCTCGCTTTTGAATAGAGGACGCCGTCGGCCTGCATCGCGTCGATTTCGGCCGAATCGAACCCGAGGGAGCGCGCGACTTCCGCGTTGTGCTGCCCGAGATCGGGCGCGACGTCGCGAATCGTCGTATCGCAATCGGAAAACCGGAACGGCAGGTTGGGCAGGCGCAGCGTCCCGTAGCGCGGATGCTGTTGCTCGACGACCATGCCTCTCGCCTGGATCTGCGGATCGTTCAATACCTCGTCGATGCGCTGCACCTTCGCGCACGGAACGTCGATGCCGTCGAGCAGTTCGAGCACCGACGCGACGGAACGCGCGGCCACCCACGGCTCGACCACCGACAGAATCTCCGCGCGGTGCGCGTTGCGCCCGGTGCTGTCGTGAAACCGTGTGTCGGCGCCGAAGTCCGACGGGCCGCCGTGCGTCGCGATCAGCCCGGCGAAGCGTTTCCACGCGTCGTCGACTTGTGCGGCGATGACGAGATCGCCGTCCGCGGCACGGAACACGCCATAGAGTGTCGAGGTCGGCATGTCGTGCCCGGTCTGCTCGGGCAGCACGCCCTGCAGCGTGTAGCACTGCACCGCATATTCGTGCATCGATACCAGCGTGTCGTACAGCGCCATGTCGATGTGTTGCCCGCGGCCGCTCTTCACGCGCCCCAGCAGCGCGGCGTTGATCGCCGCGACCGCATGAATGCCGGTGTACATGTCGCCGAGCGAGATGCGCAGCAGCGGCGGCCGCTCGCCCGGCGTGCCCACCATCTGCATGATTCCGCTCCTGGCTTCCGCGATCAGCCCGAAGCCTGCGCGATGCGCGTCCGGACCGGTGTGCCCGTACGCGGAAATCGAACAGTAGACGAGGCCCGGATTGCGCGCCGACAATTCCGCATAGCCGAGCCCGAGCTTGTCCAGTGCACCCGGCCGATAGTTCTCGATGAACACGTCGGCGGAGTCGCACAGCCGCTGCATGAACGCCTTGCCGCGCGCGTCCTTCATGTTGACGCTCACGCCGCGCTTGCCCATGTTGAGCTGCAGGAAGTAGCCGCTTTGCTGGTCGTCGAGCACGGTCGCGTGCTGGCGTCCGGCGTCGCCCGATCCGGGGCGCTCGACCTTGATGACTTCGGCGCCGAGCGCCGCGAGACAGCGCCCGACATACGGACCGGCAAGGAAGTGGCTGTAGTCGACGACGCGAATACCTTCGAGTGGGCGAGCCTGCATTACAGTGCCTCCGGGCGGCGCGGCACCATCAGGCGATGCTCGCCGCGTTGAACGACCTGACCGTCCTGATTGACCAGCTCCGACGGCAGCACGACGATGCCCCAATCCGGGCGACTCTTGCTGGCCCGCATCGAGCCGACGCGGAACTTCACGTGCAGCACGTCGCCGACCTTGATCGGCAGCAGGAAATCCCAGCTCCAGCCGAGCGACATGCCCGGCAGAAAGCGATAGTCGCTCTGCGTCTTCAGGCCGTCGGCGATGGACAGGCCGAACAGCCCGTGCGCGACGAGGCACCCGAAATGGCTCGCGTTGGCGTATTCCTCGTCCACGTGGACGGGCGTATGGTCGCCGGTGAGGTCGGCGTACGCGAGAATGCGTTCCTTGGTCACGATGTAGCTCGGGCTCGTGCACGTGTCGCCCTCGCGGGCGTCGTCCCAGTATTTCTCGACGATCGTCATGGTCATGCCTCCGCGCGCGGGTTGATCGCCAGCGCCTGCGCCACGCAGGAAGCCGGCCGGGCCTGGATCAGTTCGACGGCGAGCCCGTCGGGCAGGCGAAGCCAGTTCCGCCCTTGCGGCATTTCCGACACGCCGAACCGTTGTGCCTCGGCCAGCGCGGCTTCCAGGTCTTCGCACATCACGCCGAGATGCGCGAGCCGGCCTTCCGGGCCATCGTGGTCCGGCGCGTGGATGAACTGCAGGCCGCCGAGCGTCCAGTACTGCCGCGGCGCGTCGAGCGTGCCGTCCACTTCGCGCAGGGTCATGCCGAGCACTTCCTCGAAGAAGCGGATGTGCCAGCGGATGTCCTTCACCCAGATCGCAACGTGTTCGAGATAGGCTTTCGTGGCATTCATGCGGCGGCCTCCTGCCGTTGGCGATCGGCCATCGCGCGTTCCAGCCCCTTGATGCAGGCGACGAGCGTTGCATTGACCGGGGTCGGCACGCCGTAGCGCTGCCCCCAGCGCACGACCGAACCGTTGATGAAGTCGATTTCGGTGATCGAGCCCTTCTCGAGGCTTTGCAGCATCGACGTCTTGAAGGTCGCGGGGAGCCCCTCGGCGGCGAGCGTCCAGGCCTGTTCCGGATCGGTCATCGACAGCTTGACGCCGGCCGCCTGCGCTGCCGAGATCGCCTCGGCCACGGCTGCAAGCGACGTCGCCTTCAGCAGCGGCTCATCGTAAAGTTGCCCGTAGGTGAGGCCGGTAAGGCCGGTCAGCGCACCCGTCGCGACATTCACCAGCAGCTTGTCCCACATCGTGCCGACGATGTTGTCGCTGATCGTCGTGGCGAGGCCGGCGGCATCGAATGCGGCGGCGATTGCCTGCACGCGCGGTGTGATGCGGCCGTCGAGTTCGCCGATATAGGTGTATTTGCCGATCACGCCGGATTCGATATGGCCCGCGCCGCGCAGCACGCCGCCGACGTAGGTCTTGCCCGCGAGCACGCGCTCGCGGCCGACGACGTCGATCAGGATGTCCTCGTGTCCGAGGCCGTTCTGCAGCGATAGCACGGTGGTATCCGGCCCCACCAGCGATTGGGCGCCGCGGATGGCCGCGTCGGTGTGGAACGACTTGACCAGCACCACCACCAGGTCGGCAACGCCGACATCGGCAGCCTGAGTCGTCGCGTGGACGCGTACGTGGCGGGTGCCGCCCGCGTCGTCGACGCGCAGGCCGTCACGGCGCATCGCATCGACGTGTGCAGGCGAGCGGTCGATCAGCCAGGTCTCGTGGCCGCCTTGGGTAAGGGTGGCGCCGATCGCGCAGCCCAGCGCGCCAGCGCCCAGAATTGCTATTTTCAATGGCTTCTCCTTGACGTATGGCATCACGATAGGAGTCGCCGCTCATGCCGACAATGCAATGGATACAATGGCATCATTGCCACGGACAATAACGCCACGATGCCCGCCGACCTGCCCGACCTGAAGCTGCTTCAGCTTTTCGATCTCCTGTACGACGTGCGCAGCGTCACGCGCGTCGCCGAGCAACTGGGCCAGAGCCAGCCGACGGTCAGCATCTGGCTCGGGCACTTGAGGGAACACCTGCACGATCCGCTCTTCATCCGGACCCCCGGCGGGATGGCGCCGACACCGCAAGCCGACGCGCTGATCGGGCCATGCCGGGAAATTCTCGAATCGCTTCGGCGCTTCACCGCATGGGAGATCGCATTCGATCCAGCGACGGCCCAGCGACGCTTTCGTATCTGCATGACCGACGCGAGCCACATCACGCTGCTTCCAAGGCTGCTGGCCCATGTCCGGGCGCAGGCGCCCGGCGTCCGGCTGGAAGTCGCACGGATCGACGGCAATACGGAACGCGCGCTCGAATCCGGCGAAGCCGATCTCGCGATCGGCTATGTGCCGTGGCTGGGTGGCGGCATCTATCAGCAGAAGCTGTACGACCAGGACTGGGTATGTCTGGCCAACCGGCATCATCCGAGGATTCGCGGCCGCCTCGGGGCCAAGCAGTATCGTTCCGAAGGACATGTCGCCATCACCGCGGGAACCGGGGCGCAACTCCTCGAACAGGCGCTGCGGCAGGCGCGCATCGAGCGAGACGTCGTGCTGGAGTTGCCGGGTTTTCTGGGTCTGGGTGCGATCGTCCAGACGACCGACCTGATCACGACGCTCCCCCGTCATATCGGCCAGACACTGGCTCAGGCGAGTGATCTGGCGGTTCATGCGTGTCCGATCCCGGTCGACGGGTTTGCGGTACGGCAGCATTGGCATGCGCGATATCACCATGAGGCAGGCAACCGGTGGCTGCGCGGCGTCGTGATTCAACTGTTCGGTGCATCGCAGTGACCTGCGGCTCTGGCGTTCGCGAGGGACGCCGGACTGGCCGGCGTCTGGCTGGATGCGAAACGTCCATCAAGCGGTGTTTTTCGACGTTTTGCGTCGATGTTCGATGCGGTTGAGATTTTTTTAGTCGCATCGAGGCGATATGATTTCTCCAGCCCCAACATCGTCGGCCAAACCATGAAGCGCGCCAGCATCGCTGCGACGCGGCCCCGCAAGCACGAGAGAGTTGTATGCCGGACACGCCAATCGTCATCGTTGAACACGCCCGCAGGCGAACCGCTCAAGTCCGGGCCGGCGACGTCCCCGCCGCCTTGCAGGATGGTCCCAAGTGGGTGTGCAGGATCGTCCCGGAGCACGCGCAGCAGTCCCGCGAAGGGCACCGGTCCGCTGCAAGCGCGGCTGAAGTGCTCGGCCGACTGAAGCCCGCGAACGTCGTGTTGACGAACCCAGTCCCGAGCGCCGGCGGCTGGCTGGCGCGCGCTTCGACAGACGGGGCCGGCCGGTGTCGCGCCTATGCGCATCTCGGTGCGGACCGGGTCCTCGAGATGGTCGGAATGCCGGGCGTCGGCCCGTGGCTCGACGAGCACGACACCTGGTGGCCCGGCGCTTACGAGTTGCCGCTGCTCGAACAGTTGTGCGCGAACGCGTCGCCTCTGCGCGACCTGCTTGGTACGACTGCACCCGCCCATCTGATGATGAGCCTGACCGAAGTCGACGGCACTGCACTCGTGACCGAATCGGACGATGGCATCGAGCGTCCGTTCCGAATTCCTGCGGGCGTGGATACGATCCATTTCGCGCCCGTACGTATCTGCGGGCCAGCGGCGCAGTGGCGCGAAACGCTCGTTACCGCGTTCGACCGTGTCCGGCATCTGGTCGGGCTCAGATCGGCCCGCCCTTTCTATCTTTGACGCAAGCACCCGTTCTCCGGCAGGCCACGCCATGACCGACGCACTCGACTCCTTCGACCGCAAGATCCTGAATATCGTCCAGCGCGATTGCACCGCGACTGCGGATGCCATTGCCGAACGAATCGGCCTGTCCACGTCGGCCGTGCAGAAGCGGCTGAAGCGCATGCGCACCGAAAAGATCATTTCGGCGGAAATCGCGGTGGTCGATCGCGCGGCGGTCGGCAGGCCGATGACGTTCATCGCGGCAATCGAGATCGAACGCGAAAACTACGAGACGGTCGCCAGGTTCCGCGAGTGGTCGAAGGCGCATGACGAGATCCAGCAGATCTACTACGTGACCGGCTCCGTCGACCTGATCGCGATCATCACCGCGCACGACGTCGAGGCGTACGACCGGCTGTCCGCGCGGATCATGCAGAGCAATCCGATGATCCGCCGGATCAACACGAATGTCGTGCTGAGCGCGGTCAAGGTCGGGCTGTTCGTGCCGGTCGACAAGGACGGCGACGACGAACCGCCGGCCACCTGACGTACTCGTTTCGCGCGGGACGGGCGATCCGTCCGTCCCGCATGACAAACCGCAACGGATGATGACTTGAATCGGGCGAAACGCCTAATTTGAAAATCGATTCGCATAACTAACATGTGTCGTGTCGTCAATGAACAGGAGAAGATCAAGATGGAACTCAAACTGGCACTGGTCGGTTTCGGCGGAGTCAATCAGGGACTGGTCGATTTGCTCAAAAAGAAGCGTGCGATGCTGGGTGCGGCGGGACTCGACGTATCGGTGACGATGGTTGCCGACCTGCGGCTCGGGATCGCGACGAATCCTCGCGGTATCGCGCTGGACGTCCTCGACGAAACCGCTCGACGGGGCGTCGATGCCGAAGCGCTGCGTCGCGATCCCGGCACGCTGGTGTCGCCGGACGTCAGCCTCGGTGCGGTGCTGAAGGCGATTGCGTCGGAACACGTGGATGTCGTCATCGAGGCGACCTTCACCGATCCGAACACCGGTGAGCCCGCGCTGTCGCATTGCCGTACCGCGCTCGAATGCGGCAAGCACGTAATCACGACCAACAAGGGGCCGATCGCGCTCGCGCAGCCGGCACTGGCGCGGATCGCCGCGCAATCGGGTGCTTGTGTGATGTACGAGGGCACGGTGATGAGCGGCACGCCGGTGCTGCGGCAACTCGCGACCTCGCTGCGCGGCTGCGACATCCACGGCTTCGCCGGCATCCTGAACGGCACGTCGAATTACGTGCTCGGTGAGGTCGAGGCCGGCGCGAGCTTCGATGCGGCGATCCGGGATGCGCAGCAGCGCGGCTATGCGGAGGCGAACCCGGCGGCCGACGTCAACGGTTCGGACGTACAGCTGAAGGTCGTCATTCTGGCGAACGCACTGTGGAATGCCGGCCTCAAGCGTGGCGACGTGACCTGCCGCGGCATCGTGGAACTGACGGAGCACGACGTGCGCGCAGCGGCAGCGGAGCGCACGTCCTGGCGGTTGATCGGATCCGCCATCCGCCATCCGGACGGCTCCGTTACCGCGAGCGTCGAACCGCGCAAGCTGCCGGCCGGCCATCCGCTGCTTGCCGCGAGCGGCGTGACGAATGCGATCACGTTCGACACCGACGTGCTCGGCGGCGTGACGATCAGCGGGCCGGGTGCAGGCCGCGAGGAAACGGCGTTCGCGATCCTCTCCGACCTGATCGAACTGGCGGACAGGATCGGCGCAACCTCGCACGAGGTGGCGGCATGAGCGCGCGCGATGCGGTGATGAGCGACTGCACGGCAGCCGCCGTAGCCGATGTTCGGTCGCCGTATGACGGCTCGATCGTCGGCCAGGTTCGTCTGTCGCCAGCCGATGCGGCGCCGGTCCTCGTCGAGCGCGCGCTCGACGGCGCGCGCGCGGCCGCAACCATGTCGCGCAGCCAGAGGGCCGACATCCTGTTTCGCGCAGCCGTGAGCGTGGAGGCACAAGCGGAGACGTTCGCACGCACGATCGCGCTCGAAGCGGGCAAGCCGCTGCGGCAGGCCCGCAAGGAAGTCGCGCGCTGCGTGAACACGCTGCGCCTGTCGGGCGAGGAAGCGAAACGACTCAACGGCGAGACGATCCCGTTCGACGGGTATCCCGGCTCGGAGGATCGCAGCGGCTACTACACGCTGGAGCCGCTGGGCGTGATTCTCGCGATCACGCCCTTCAACGACCCGTTGAACCTCGTCGCACACAAGCTCGGGCCGGCGATCGCGACCGGCAATGCGGTCATCCTGAAGCCCTCGTTGCTCGCACCGCTGTCCGCACAGGCGCTCGTCGAGGTTCTGTGGGATGCCGGTGCGCCGCGCGCCGCGCTGCAGATCGTGCACGGCGGCGCGGATATCGCGTCCGCTCTGGTGCGCGACCGGCGGATCCGGATGGTGACCTTTACCGGTGGCCCGCAGACCGGCGAGGCCATCACGCGCGATGCGGGGCTCAAGAAGATCGCGATGGACCTGGGCGGAAATGCGCCGGTGATCGTCATGGCCGACTGCGACCTGAAGGATGCCGCCGAATCGTGCGTGTCGGGCGCGTTCTGGGCGGCGGGACAGAACTGCATCGGCACGCAGCGGATCTTCGTCGCCGAGGCCGCGTACGAGCCGTTCGTGCGGTATTTCGTCGAACTGACCGGCAGGATGGTCGTCGGCGATCCGCTGGACGATGCGACCGACATGGGGCCGATGATCGGCGAGGAGCAGGCGATCCGCATCGCGCGCTGGGTCGACGAAGCGGTCGCGGGCGGTGCGACGGTGCTGACCGGCCATCGGCGGCGCGGGGCGCTGTATGAACCGACGGTGCTCGCGGATGTGCCGCACGACGCGCGTGTATGGACCGACGAGGTATTCGCGCCGGTCGTGACCATCGAGAAATTCACCGACCTGCAGCAGGCGCTCGACGCGGCCAACGCGTCGGAGAGCTGCCTGCATGCAGGCGTGTTCACCAACCGCCTGGAGGTGGCGCTCGGCGCGGCCGAGCGCCTGCAGGCGGGCGGCGTGATGATCAACGATTCGTCCGATTACCGCTTCGACGGCATGCCGTTCGGCGGATTCAAGCATGGGTCGCTGGGTCGCGAAGGCGTTCGATTCGCGATGACGGAAATGACGCAGCCGAAGGTGGTCTGCTTCAGGCGCAACCGGCGGCTGTCGAGCTGATGCGCAAGCGCGGGCCCCTCGCGGGCCGGCGCGGCGCGAACCGGAGCGGTGTGAGCAACGTATCGAAGAAGGAGTCGAGGATGCCAGCAGCAATTCATGCATGCAAACCGGCGGCGGACGCGCTGGTGGTCGAGGATATTCACAAGTCGTTCGGCGGTGTCGAGGTGCTGAAGGGCATCTCGCTGACCGCGAAGAATCATGAGGTCGTGTCGATCCTCGGCAGCAGCGGGTCGGGAAAAAGTACGTTCCTCAGGTGCATCAACTTGCTGGAAATGCCCGACCGTGGCCGGATCTGCGTGAATGGCGAAACGCTCGCGCTGAAACGGGCAGGCCGCGACGGCGCGCTCGTCGCGGCCGACGCGCGGCAGGTGATGCGCGTGCGCCGCAAGCTCGCGATGGTGTTCCAGCAGTTCAACCTCTGGGCGCACATGACCGTGCTGCAGAACGTGATGTTCGTGCCGGTGCGCGTGCTCGGCGTGCCGAAGCGCGACGCCCGCGACAAGGCGATTGCGATGCTCGAACGGGTCGGGCTCGCCGGCAAGTGCGAACACTATCCGAACCAGCTGTCGGGCGGCCAGCAGCAGCGCGTCGCGATCGCACGAGCGCTCGCGACCGACCCCGACGTGATGCTGTTCGACGAGCCGACATCGGCGCTCGATCCGGAACTCGTCGGCGAAGTATTGAAGGTGATGCGCTCGCTGGCGGACGAGGGACGCACGATGCTCGTCGTCACACACGAGATGGGATTTGCGCGCGAAGTCGCGAACCGCGTCGTGTTCGTCCACCAGGGACGAATCGAGGAAGACGGCAGTCCCGACGAGGTATTCGCGAGCCAGAAATCGCCGCGTTTCCAGAAGTTTCTGTCCAGCATCATCTGATGCGGATTCAACGTCAACCGGAGGGGAAATCATGAAAAAGCTGCTTCAGTCGCTGTGCGTGGGCGCGGTATTGCTCGGTTCGGTCGCGCATGCCGAGCAGGTCGTGCGGGTCGGCACGCTCGCCGATTACGCGCCGTTCGAATACAAGGATGCATCCGGCAAGCTGCAGGGCATGGAGATCGACATCGGCAAGAAGATGTGCGACACGATGAAGGTCAAGTGCCAGTGGGTGACGATGGATTTCGACGCGCTGATTCCTGCACTCAAGGCGAAGCAGATCGATGCGGTGCTCGCGCAAATGTCGAAGACGCCGGAGCGTGAGCAGTCGGTGGACTTCACGCGCATTTTCACGACGGCGCCGGTGCAGCTCGTCGCGAAGCAGGGCTCGGGCATCACGGACAACGCCGCCTCGCTGCGCGGCAAGACGATCGGCGTTCAGACGGCATCGACGCACGAATCCTATCTGCGCCGCCGCCTGCCGGCGAGCAAGTCGGGCATCAACGTGAAGGTCTATCAGACGCTCGATGAGGCGTGGCTCGATCTCGAGGCCGGGCGCGTCGATGCGGTGTTTGCCGACAACACGGTTGCGTACGACTGGCTGACGAAGGCCGGCAGGAAGGAGGGCTTCGACTTCGTCGGCAAGCCGATCGCCGATGCGGAGATCTTCGGCGACGGCACCGCGATCGCGGTACGCAAGGGCGACGCGCCGTTGAAGGCGCTGTTCGACAAGGGCATCGCGCAGGTGCAGGCGGATGGCACGTTCGCCGCGGCCAACAAGCGCTATTTCCCGTTCAGCATCGCGCCGCAATAACCGCGCATCGGCACCGCGCGGGCGCCGGACGGCGGCCTGCGCGATCCGCGTCTTACACGGAGCGACATGACGATGGACATCTTGATGAACTACGGCGCGCAGATCGCGGCTGGCGCGCTCGTCACGCTGGAGCTTGCGGTCGCCGCGCTGTGTGTCGGCATGCTGCTCGGCATCGCCGGTGCGTCGGCAAAACTGTCGAGCCTGGGGTGGCTCAGGCATGCGACCTATGCGCTGACCAATTTCCTGCGCGGCATTCCCGAGTTCCTGATCCTGTTGATCTGCTACTTCGGGCTGTCGCATCTGCTCAACGCGCAATTCGATGGCGCCCTGGTCATCAGCCCGTTCTCCGCCGGCGTGATCGCGCTCGCCGTGGTGTTCGGCGCCTACTCGTCGGAGATGTTCCGCGGCGCGTTCATCGCGGTGCCGGCCGGACAGATCGAGGCCGCGCGCGCGTACGGGATGACACGCCTGCAGACACTGTGGTACGTGCGGCTGCCGCAGGCGTGGCGCATCTGTCTGCCGAGCCTGAACAACATGTGGCAGAACCTGCTGAAGGACACGTCGCTGGTGTCGATCGTCGGGCTCGAGGACATGTTGCGCAAGGCGAACATCGCCGCGCAGTTCACCAAGCAGCCGTTCGTCTTCTACGTGACGGTCGGAATCGTCTATTTCGGCTTTCTCGCCGCATCCAACCCCGTGTTTGCGTGGCTCGAGCGCATCGCGGGCCGCGGTTACGCAAAACGCGCCTGAAGAGGGCCATATGATCAACGACTTTCTTTCCCTCATCGAGCAGTCCGGCCCGGACGTCGCGCGCGGCATATGGATCACGCTCGAGCTGCTGGTGCTGTCATGCACGCTTGCGTTTGCGCTCGCGGTGCCGCTGGCTGTCGCGCGCACGTCGGCGTGCCGGTGGTTGTCGACCCCGAGCCGCCTGTTCATGTCGGTGTTTCGCGGCACGCCGCTGCTGGTGCAGATCTTCGTGCTGTATTACGGGCTCGCGCAGTTCTCGATCGTGCGTGCGTCGCCTCTGTGGCTGCTGGTCGGCGGATCGTTCTCGTGTGCATTGTGCGCGCTGACGCTCAATCTCGCGGCCTACATGGCGGAAGACATCCGGGGCGGGATCGCCGGCGTCCCCGCCGGCGAGAAGGAAGCCGCGCTCGCGTTCGGGATGAGCCGCTTCATGCTCACCTGGTTCGTGATCGTGCCGCGCGCGATCGGCATCGTCGCACCGACGCTCGGCAACGAGATCGTGCTGCAGCTGAAGTCCACCGCGCTTGCCAGCACGATCACCGTGCTCGACCTGACCGGTGTCGCGCGACGCATCTCCATCGAAACCTATACGACCGACGCGCTGATGCTGGCCGGCATCGTGTACGTCGGTATCACGGCTGTGCTTTCGACCGCGCTCAAACGCGTCGAAGGTCTGCTGAATCGCCATCTGGGCAGCGTGCGTGCCTGACGGGCGCCGCATGAACGCGACACAACGAACGATCCGAGGACGACATGGGATACAAGCTTGAAACGCTGGCGCTCGCCGCGGACCGCGACGTGACCGACGAGAAGTCGGTCGCGCCGGCGATCCACTATTCGGCGGTATTCAAGGCAGCCGGCAGCGAGGAATTCGCGGAGATGTCGAGCGTGCCGCAGCATCCGCGCAACTACACCCGCTACGGCAATCCGGTTCACGAGCGCGTGAAGGCGATCATGGCGGAGCTCGAGGGCACCGAGACCGCGCTCGTCACGGCGTCCGGAATGGGCGCGATCGCGACCGCGATCCTCAGTGTCGTGAAGGCCGGCGATCATGTGGTCGGCCAGACGCGTCATTACATGAGCACCACGAAGCTGCTCGACGACATGCTGCGCCGGTTCGGCGTCGAGGTGACGTTCGTCGACCAGACGGACGTGTCCGCGTTCGATCGCGCGATCCGGCCGAACACACGGCTGATCGTGCTCGAGTCGCCGGTCAATCCGCTGCTGCTCGTGACCGACATCGCCGCGGTGACCGAAATCGCAAGAGCCCGCGGCATCCTCACGCTCGCGGACAACACCTTCGCGTCGCCGATCAATCAGCAACCGCACCGGCTCGGTGTCGACATCGTCGTGCACAGCGCGACCAAGTATCTGGGCGGCCATCACGACCTGACGGGCGGCGTGATCTGCACGAGCCGCGTGCTCGCCGAGCAGATCTGGCATACGCACATCACGCTCGGGGCGGTGCTGTCGCCGATGGACGCGTGGCTGCTGCTGCGCGGGCTGCGCACGCTGCCGATGCGCGTCGAGCGGATCAACGCGAACGCTCAGGCGCTCGCCGAATTCCTCGAAGCGCACGAGAAGATCGAGCGCGTGTTCTATCCGGGCCTGCGCAGCCATCCGCAGCATGGGCTCGCATGCCGGCAGATGCGCGGTTTCGGCGGCGTCGTTGCGTTCGGTGTGCGGGGAAGCTACGGCGAAGCGCAGCGCTTTGTCGAGGCGCTGCGCTTGCCGCTGAATGCAGGCAATCTCGGCGGCGTCGATTCGCTCGCGATCCATACGGCGTCCATGTGGGCGGGCACGATGTCGGCGGAGCAGATGCGCGCTGCCGACATCCCGCTCAATTTCATCCGCTATTCGGTTGGCATCGAGCACATCGACGACCTGAAAAGCGATATCGCGCAGGCATTGGAGCAGATCTGACACGGACCCGCGCGCACGCTCGATCGACGCCCCACGCGCGTCGCGCCGGCCTTTGAATCGATTCGCGCACGAGATGCGCGGAGTGCAACGACGGAGCACGGACTATGCATGACATCACGGTACTCGACGGCGGCATGGGCCGCGAACTGGCGCGGATGGGCGCGCCGTTCAGACAGCCGGAATGGTCGGCGCTCGCACTGATGGAAGCGCCGCATTACGTCGGCCTCGCGCACGACGCATTCATCGCGGCGGGTGCCGACGTGATCACCGCGAACAGCTATGCGGTCGTGCCGTTCCATATCGGCGAGGAGCGGTTCCGTCGCGACGGTGTCGCGCTCGCGGCACTTGCCGGGCAACTCGCGCGGCAAGCGGCAGACCGCGCGGGGCGGCCCGTGCGCGTTGCAGGATCGCTTCCGCCGACCGGCGGTTCCTACCGACCCGACCTGTTCGACGCAGCGCGCGCGGATGCGATCCTGGCGACGCTCGTCGATGGGCTCGATCCATATGTCGACCTGTGGCTGGCCGAGACGCAGAGCCTGACCGACGAGATCGGCGCGGTCCGGCGTGCGCTCGATGCGAATCCGAAGCCGCTGTGGGTCTCGTTCACGCTGCGCGACGACGTCGACGCAGGCGCCACGCCGGTATTGCGATCGGGACAGACGCTCGACGAAGCGATCGACGCCGCCGTGTCCGCGCGCGCGACCGCGCTGCTGTTCAACTGCAGCCAGCCGGAAGTGATGGGCGCGGCGATCGAGACGGCGCAGCGCACGCTCGAGAGAGCGGGAACGTCGCTCGTGATCGGCGCGTATGCGAACGCGTTTCCGCCTCAGCGCGCCGATGCGCGCGCGAACGAGGAACTCGACGGCCTGCGCGGCGACATCGATCCGCCCGGCTATGCAGGATGGGCAGAGCAGTGGCTTGCGCTGGGCGCACGGATTGTCGGCGGGTGTTGCGGAATCGGCCCCGGCCACATCGCGGCATTGCGCGACGCGGTCGATGCGCGCGGCGCCGGGTACACCGGATTCGGACAATGAAGATCGACGGCCTGGACCAGAAGATAATCGACGCGTTGTGTGCCGATGCGCGGATTCCGCTCGCGGTATTGGCCGACAGGATTGGTCTGTCCAGGCAGGCGGTCCGGAACCGGATCGACCGGCTCGAAGCGCTGAACATCATTGCCGGCTATACGGTGCGGCTCGCAGTGCCCGACGATGTCGTGCCGGTGCGCGCCGTGATGCTGGTGTATCGCAAGGACCGGATGCGCGGCGCCGACGTGCTCGCCGCGCTCGAGCGGATCGCCGAGGTGCGCGATTGCGCGGTCCTCAGCGGCGAGGTCGATTTGCTCGTGCAGATCGAGGCGGCCACACACGAGCGCATCAGCGACATCTGGGCAACGATCAGCGCGCTGGACGGCGTGCAAAACATGACGACCAGTTTCGTGCTCGACTCCGTTGTCCACAAGCGCTGACTAAACCGGCTCAATGGGAAAAGGGCAGGTGGGGAACTGCTCGTCGCCCGGTTCGGCGTGCGTGTCGGCGTATCGAAGCCACGCGGCGCTGGAGCGGCTTGCTGCCCGCTCCACGCGCGTGGCCGTACTCAGGCTTTCAGTGCACCGAAGATTTCATTGAGCATCGACTTCGCGTCGCCGAACAACATGCGGTTGTTGTCCTTGTAGAACAGCGGATTGTCGACGCCCGCATAGCCGGACGCCATGCTGCGCTTCATCACGATCGACGTCTTCGCCTTCCACACTTCCAGCACCGGCATGCCGGCGATCGGGCTCGACGGATCGTCCTGCGCGGCCGGGTTCACGATGTCGTTCGCGCCGATCACCATCGACACGTCGGCCTCGGGGAAGTCGCCGTTGATCTCGTCCATCTCCAGCACGATGTCGTACGGCACCTTCGCTTCCGCCAGCAGCACGTTCATGTGACCCGGCATGCGGCCCGCAACCGGGTGGATCGCGAAACGCACGTCGACGCCCTTCTCGCGCAGCAGCTTCGTCAGCTCGAACACCGTGTGCTGGGCCTGTGCAACGGCCATCCCATAGCCGGGTACGATGATCACGCGCTTCGCTTCGCGCAGCAGCTCGGCCGTCTCCGCCGCGCTCACCGCGACCGCCTCGCCGGCCGGCTGTGCGGCGCCGCCGCCTGCTGCCGCCGGTGCGCCCGCGCCGCTGCCGAAGCCGCCCGCGATTACGCTGATGAAGTTGCGGTTCATCGCGCGGCACATGATGTACGACAGGATCGCGCCGGACGAGCCCACCAGCGCGCCGATCACGATCAGCAGGTCGTTGCCGAGCATGAAGCCGGTGGCCGCCGCCGCCCACCCCGAGTAGCTGTTGAGCATCGACACCACGACCGGCATGTCCGCGCCGCCGATCGCCATCACCATGTGCACGCCGAACAGCAGCGAGATCACGGTCATCACGACGAGCGGCAGCATGCCGTCCTGGATCGTCTCGGCATGCAGGAACGCGCGGCCGTAGTAGATCACGATCAGCAGCGCGGCGAGGTTCATCCAGTGCCGCGCCGGCAGCAGCAGCGGCTTGCCGCCGATCTTGCCCGACAGCTTGCCGAACGCGATGATCGAGCCCGCGAAGGTGATGGCACCGATCAGGATGCCGACATAAATCTCGACCTCATGAATGGCCTTCTCCGCGCCGGTGAATTGCAGCGACGTGTCGATGTAGCTCGCGAAGCCGACCAGGCAGGCCGCGAGGCCGACCAGGCTGTGCATCAGCGCGACCAGTTCCGGCATCTGCGTCATCTGCACTTTCTTCGCGGCGTACAGGCCGACCGCGCCGCCGACGACGAGCGCGGCGATCACGTACGGAATGCCCGCGGCCGACACGCGCGGCCCGGCCACGGTGGCCAGGACGGCGATCAGCATGCCGATCATGCCGAGCAGGTTGCCGCGGCGCGCGGTTTCGGGGTTCGCGAGGCCGCCGAGGCTCAGGATGAACAGGATCGCGGCGCCGATATAGGAGACGGTAGTCAGGTTGGAAGTCATTGTTGTCGTCCCCTTATTTGCGGAACATCGCCAGCATGCGGCGCGTGACCGCGAAGCCGCCGAACATGTTGACGGCCGTGAGCGTGAGCGCGCCCACTGCCAGGCCGATGATCAGCCCGGACGGGCGGTCGCCCGCGCTGGCCAGTTCGTCCAGCGGCGGCGCGACCTGCACGAGCGCGCCGATCGCGATGATCGACGAGATCGCGTTGGTCACGCTCATCAGCGGCGTGTGCAGCGACGGCGTGACGTTCCAGATCACCATGTAGCCGACGAAGCACGCGAGCACGAATACCGTGAAGTGCGACAGGAAGCTGGCCGGCGCGAACTGGCCGACCAGCAGGAATGCCAGCGCGCCGATCGCGAATACGATCGCGAGTGCCTTGGCCGACATCGGCTCGCCGCTGTGGCCGTGGCCTTTCGACTTCGCCGGGGCGGCCGCCGCGGGTGCGGCTGCCGGGGGCTTGGGCGCGACGGCCGCCTGCTTGATCGGCGGCGGCGGCCAGGTGACGTTGCCTTCCTTGATCACGGTGAGGCCTCGGATCGCGTCGTCGTCGAAGTCGACGTTGATCGTGCCGTCCTTGGCCTTGCACAGCTCCTCGATCACGCGCAGCAGGTTCGTCGCATACAGCGTCGACGACTGCCGCGACAGGCGCGACGCGAGATCGGTGTAGCCAACGATCGTCACGCCATGGCGCACGACCGCCTCGCCGGGCACGGTGAGCTCGCAGTTGCCGCCTTGCTCGGCGGCCATGTCGACGATCACGCTGCCGGGCTTCATCGACTGCACCATCTCGGCGGTGATGAGCTTCGGCGCCGGCTTGCCGGGGATCAGCGCGGTGGTGATGATGATGTCGGCATCCTTCGCCTGCTGCGCGTACATCGCGCGCTGCGCCTGCTGGAAGCCCTCGCTCATCACCTTCGCGTAGCCGCCGCCGCCCGAGCCTTCCTCTTCGTAGTCGACCTTGACGAACTCGCCGCCCAGCGACTTGACCTGATCGGCCACCTCGGCGCGCGTGTCGTTCGCGCGCACGATCGCGCCGAGACTCGCGGCGGTGCCGATCGCGGCCAGTCCGGCCACGCCGGCGCCGGCGATGAACACTTTGGCCGGCGGGATCTTGCCGGCTGCCGTGACCTGGCCGTTCAGGAAGCGGCCGAACGCATGCGCGGCCTCGATCACGGCGCGATAGCCACTGATGCTGGCCATCGACGTGAGCGCGTCCATCTTCTGCGCGCGCGACAGCGTGCGCGGCAGCGAATCGATCGCCAGCACCGTGGCGCGCTTCGCGGCCAGCTGCTGCATCAACTCGGGGTTCTGCGCGGGCCACACGAAGCCGATCAGCGCGCCGCCCTCGCGCATCAGCGCCACTTCGTCGGCGCTCGGCGGGCGGACCTTGAACACGATATCGCTGCCGGACCAGAGCTCGGCGGCGGTGGCGGCGATGCTCGCGCCGGCCGCGCGATATGCGTCGTCGTCAAAGTTCGCGCCGGCCCCGGCGCCGCTTTGGACGGCCACCGTAAAACCCAGCTTGATCAGTTTCTCGACCACTTCGGGGACGGACGCAACGCGCCGTTCCTGAGTGGCTGTCTCCAGAGGAATCCCAATCTGTAATGTCATAGTATGAAAGATGGGTGATAGATCGGTGATGGCCATCGCGAAGCGCTCGGGCCGGTGCGTCAAGGTACCAGAATCATGTGCGTGTTTAGTGCAGTGCGTGACGGTCTGTGTCAAAAATAGAACGACCGTTCGCTGAATGCGGATAGAGTATGCCGCATAACGATGAGGCTATCGGGGACACAGATGCGTCGAACGCGTTTTCCGGTGTTCTGTTGCGTTTTATCCACGCGCGGGCGATATCGCGTCGGCCGAATGGATGTTGACGATGCGATCGGATCACCGCTTCCACGGTGCGGCGCAGCCGCGCGGCGGGACTGCGTGGGCTTCCCATAACCGGCTTCCTGCGCGGGTTCCCATGGCCGGCTCCCCATTGGCGATTCCGACCGACCGGCTGGTCAATGGCCGGCTGCTTGTCGCAGGTGAGTCCGTTGGCATCACGCGTCGATCGTCGGATCAATTCAGCAGGCACCAGATCGCGAGGAACGGCGCGTGGCCGGAGCGCATCGCGTGCAGTGCGCCAGGCGCATTGTGGATCCCGCCGCCGATCCCGGGATCGAACCACGTGCCGTTTCGCTGCCGGAATTCGCCGGCCGTCATGAGCACGTACGCTTCCTCCGGTGCGTGACCGTGATCCGGATATCTGACGTCGGGCATCATCAACGAGAAGCCGAGCTGGATGTCGTCACGGCTTTCCGCGCCGCCGGGCCCGCAGATCATCCCGTTCACGTGCCCGTCGATGTAGTTCGGGCTGCCGTCCTTGCCGGACGTGCGACGCGACCATCCGATCACGGGTTCGAGCGACTTGATCAGCCTTGCGACGGTGGCGAACGTCGGGCTGACGCGCGCGACCGACTCGAGCGCCGGGTCGAGCCATTCGCATGCGGGGTATCGCACCGAGCGCCGCGTTCCGTTGTCCGACGGGGTCTGCAGCCGTGCGAATACTTGCGGCGCGAATGCGCGCGCGGCGGGTGGAAGCTTGTCCGACTCGAACAGATCGCCGGCGACCCGGACGAAATCCGCGATGTCTTTCGGGCGTACACTCATTCTGGTTTCTGCTCCCGCGCTCGCTTGGCGTGATGACACGAAAGTCTACGCAGAAACCTGCCGGCCCGGACAGCGAAAAAGGGCGGCCGATTTGGCACCGGCCGCCATGTGCCCGCCGCGACTTCCGTCCATCCCGAGGCGCCGTCGGCGACTTCCCATGATCAACTCCCGGTCTTCGGCTTCGCCGGTGATTCGAGTCGCCAGCCAACTCATCCGGCCGGCATGCGGATTGCGCGTCGTCTGTGCCGCAATCGGCATCCGAACGCGCCACCTGGACGCCCGTTTCCGCCATCGCCGCGCGCATCGCGTGGCCGGTTTTGTCACCATGTGGGCCGGATATGACAATGGAAAACCGCCGGCACGGCATTACGATGGGCCACGACGTCGCCTGGCGCTGGCCGGTTTTGCCGCAGCCGCCCGGGCCGCGCGCCTCATTCACTGCCTGATTTGGAACATCGACCATGAGCTATAACGCCCCTGTCAAGGACATGCTGTTCGTGCTGAAGGAACTCGCGGGCATCGACACCGTCGCGCAGTTGCCGGGCTTCGAGGAAGCCGGCTACGACACCGCGCAGGCAGTGCTCGACGAATCCGCGAAATTCTGCGGTGAAGTGCTGGCGCCGCTGAATGTCGAGGGCGACCGCAACCCGAGCAGCTGGAAGGACGGCGTCGTGACGGCGACGCCCGGCTTCGGCGCCGCGTTCCGCCAGTTCGTCGAAGGCGGCTGGCAAGGTTTGCAGCACCCGGCCGAATATGACGGCCAGGGGCTGCCGAAACTGATCGCGACGCCGTGCATCGAGATGCTGAACGCGTCGAACCTGTCGTTCGCGCTGTGCCCGCTGCTCACCGACGGCGCGATCGAGGCGCTGCTGACGGCCGGCACCGACGAACAGAAGCAGCGCTACGTGCCGAAGCTGATCTCGGGCGAATGGACCGGCACGATGAACCTGACCGAGCCGCAGGCCGGCTCGGACCTGGCGCTGGTGCGCTCGCGTGCCGAGCCGCAGGGCGACGGCACGTACAAGGTGTTCGGCACGAAGATCTTCATCACGTGGGGCGAGCACGACATGGCGGACAACATCGTCCACCTGGTGCTGGCGCGCACGCCGAACGCGCCGGAAGGCGTGAAGGGCATTTCGCTGTTCATCGTGCCGAAGTTCCTGGTCAACGAAGACGGTTCGCTCGGCGCTCGCAACGACGTGCACTGCGTGTCGATCGAGCACAAGCTCGGGATCAAGGCGAGCCCGACCGCGGTGCTGCAATACGGCGACCACGGCGGCGCGGTCGGCTATCTGGTCGGCGAGGAGAATCGCGGCCTCGAATACATGTTCATCATGATGAACGCGGCGCGCTTCGGCGTCGGGATGCAGGGGATCGGCGTGGCCGACCGTGCGTACCAGAAGGCCGCGGCATTCGCGAAGGAGCGTGTGCAGAGCCGCCCGGTCGACGGGTCGGCGAAGCAGTCGGTGACGATCATCCATCACCCGGACGTGCGCCGCATGCTCGGCACGATGCGCGCGCTGACTGAAGGCGCGCGGGCGCTGGCCTATGTGGCAGCCGCGCACAGCGACATTGCCCACCGCCATTCGGACGAGGCGACGCGCACGCGTCATCAGGCAATCTACGAATATCTGGTGCCGGTCGTGAAGGGCTGGAGCACGGAGATGGTGAACGACGTGGCGAGCCTGGGCGTGCAGGTGCATGGCGGGATGGGCTTCATCGAGGAAACCGGCGCCGCGCAGTACTACCGCGATGCGCGAATCCTCGCGATCTACGAAGGCACGACCGCGATCCAGGCGAACGACCTGGTCGGCCGCAAGACGATGCGCGACGGCGGTGCGGTGGCGAAGGCGCTGATCGCGGAGATCGGCGAGACCGTCGCGGCGCTCGGCAAGGTGGACGGCGCTGCGGCCGCGTCGATGAGGGCGCAGCTCGAGAAAGGCGCGCGCTCGCTGTCGACGGTGGTCGACTACGTGGTCGCGAACGTGAAGCAGGATCCGAACGCGGTGTTCGCGGGCAGCGTGCCGTACCTGAAGCTGGCCGGCGTGGTGCTGTGCGGATGGCAGATGGCGCGCGCACTGCTGGCGGCGCACGCGAACCGCGCGAGCGACACGGCGTTCTTCGATGCGAAGATCGCGATCGCACAATGCTACGCGGAACACGTTCTCGTGCAGGCAGGCGGGCTCGAAGCGTCGATCGTCGGCGCGAAGGGTAGCGAGAGCGTGCTCGCGTTGACGGAAGACCAGTTCTGACCGTAACGGTCGGGGCGCAGGAGGAGACAGGATTTTGACCACACAGGACTTGCTCGCGCAATACGGCCCGCGCGAATCGATGGAATACGACGTCGTGATCGTCGGCGGCGGCCCCGCTGGGCTGTCGGCGGCGATCCGGCTCAAGCAGCTGGCCGCCGAGAAAGGCACCGAGATCGGCGTGTGCGTGCTCGAGAAGGGTTCCGAGATCGGCGCGCACATCCTGTCGGGCGCGGTGATGGACCCGCGCGCGATCACCGAACTGTTCCCCGACTGGAAGGAACAGGGCGCGCCGCTGACCGTCGAGGTGACGGAGGACCGCTTCCTGTTCCTGTCCGAGAAGAGCGCGATCACGACGCCGAACTGGGCGCTGCCCGAGAACTTCAAGAACCACGGCAACTACGTGATCTCGCTGGGCAACGTCACGCGCTGGCTCGGCCAACAGGCGGAAGCCCTGGGCGTCGAGATCTTCCCGGGCTTCCCGGCTGCCGAGATTCTCTATAACGACGACGGCTCGGTGAAGGGCGTCGCCACCGGCAACATGGGCGTGGGCAAGGACGGCGAGCCGACCGAGAACTTCCAGCTCGGCATGGAGCTGCACGCGAAGTACACGCTGTTCGCCGAAGGCTGCCGCGGCCACCTCGGCCGCCAGCTGATCTCGAAGTTCAAGCTCGACGCGAACGCTGATCCGCAGGCGTACGGGATCGGCATCAAGGAACTGTGGGAAATCGATCCCGCGAAGCACAAGCCGGGCCTCGTGATCCACACGGCCGGCTGGCCGTTGAAGTCGGACACCTACGGCGGCTCGTTCCTGTATCACATGGACAACAACCAGGTCGTGGTCGGCTTCGTGGTGGGCCTGGGCTACACGAACCCGTACCTGTCGCCGTTCGAGGAATTCCAGCGCTACAAGACGCACCCGTCGATCCGCGCGTTCCTGGAAGGCGGCAAGCGCGTGTCGTACGGCGCGCGGGCGATCACGGCCGGCGGCCTGCTGTCGCTGCCGAAGACGGTGTTCCCGGGCGGCGCGCTGATCGGCGACGACGCGGGCTTCCTGAACGCATCGCGGATCAAGGGCAGCCACGCGGCGATCAAGACGGGCATGCTGGCGGCGGACGCCGCGTTCGACGCGCTGCAGGCCGGCCGCCAGAGCGACGAGCTCAACGCGTATCCGGACGCCTTCAAGCAGTCGTGGCTGCATACGGAGCTGTACCGCGCGCGCAACTTCAAGCAGTGGATGGCGAAGGGCCTGTACCTGGGCACGCTGATGGTCGGGCTCGAGCAGAAGGTGATGGGCGGCAACGTGCCGTGGACGCTGCACCACAAGCATGCGGATCACGAGATGCTGAAGCCGGCCTCGCAATGCACGCCGATCGAATATCCGAAGCCGGATGGCAAGCTGACGTTCGACCGGCTGTCGTCGGTGTTCATCTCGAACACGAACCACGAGGAAAACCAGCCGGCACACCTGACGCTGAAGGATGCGAACGTGCCGGTGAACGTGAACCTGCGGACCTACGCGGGGCCGGAGGGGCGCTTCTGCCCGGCGGCGGTGTACGAGTTCGTGAAGAACGACGACGGCAGCGACCGGCTGGTGATCAACGCGCAGAACTGCGTGCACTGCAAGACGTGCGACATCAAGGACCCGACACAGAACATCGTGTGGGTCACGCCGGAAGGCGGTGGCGGGCCGAATTATCCGAACATGTAACGCAAACGCATCCCCGCGCCTGCGGGCGCGAACGAACCGGAGTGAGACGATGAGCAATGCAGCGAAGGAAGTCGTGGTGGTGAGCGGTGTCCGTACCGCGATCGGCGCTTTCGGCGGGAGCCTGAAGGATTTCTCGCCGACCGATCTCGGCGCGAAGGTCGTGAGTGAAGTGCTGTCGCGCGCGAACGTTTCGGGTGACGCGGTCGGGCATGTCGTGTTCGGCCACGTCGTGAACACCGAGCCGAAGGACATGTATCTCGCGCGCGTCGCGGCGATCAACGGTGGCGTCGCGCAGCACACGCCGGCGCTGACTGTAAACCGCCTGTGCGGCTCGGGCCTGCAGGCGATCGTGTCGGCCGCACAGACGATCATGCTCGGCGACGCCGACATCGCCATCGGCGGCGGCTCGGAGAACATGAGCCGCGCGCCGTACAGCGTGCCGTCCGCGCGCTTCGGCCAGCGCATGGGCGATGCGAAGCTCGTCGACATGATGCTCGGCGCGCTGCACGACCCGTTCCAGACGATCCACATGGGCGTGACGGCCGAGAACGTCGCACGCAAGTACGGCATTTCGCGCGACGCACAGGATGCGCTCGCGCTCGAATCGCATCGTCGCGCGGCGCGCGCGATCGCGGAAGGCCGCTTCAAGGACCAGATCCTGCCGATCTCGATCCGCACGAAGAAGGGCGAGGTCGCGTTCGACACCGACGAGCACGTGCGTCACGACGCAGGCCCGGACGATTTCACGAAGCTGAAGCCGGTGTTCGTGAAGGAAGACGGCACGGTGACGGCCGGTAACGCGTCGGGGATCAACGATGCCGCTGCCGCGGTGCTGATGATGAGCGCGGATGCCGCGCGTGCGCAGGGCGTGAAGCCGCTCGCGCGTCTGGTCGCGTATGCGCATGCGGGTGTCGATCCGGCGTACATGGGCATCGGCCCCGTGCCGGCCACGCAGAAGGCGCTCGAGCGCGCCGGCCTGAAGATCACCGATCTCGACGTGATCGAGGCGAACGAGGCGTTCGCGGCACAGGCATGCGCGGTCACGCAGGAGCTCGGTCTCGATCCGGCCAAGGTCAACCCGAACGGCTCTGGCATTTCGCTCGGTCACCCGATCGGTGCGACGGGCGCATTGATCACGGTCAAGGCGCTGTACGAGCTGAAGCGCATCGGCGGGCGTTACGCGCTCGTGACGATGTGTATCGGCGGCGGCCAGGGGATTGCGGCGATCTTCGAGAACATCTGATAATCGACCGTTCAGCACCCGAATACACAGGAATCGTCATGGCCATCGAAACCGTCGGCGTCGTGGGCGCCGGAACCATGGGCAACGGCATTGCGCAGACCGCCGCCGTTGCAGGACTCAACGTCGTGATGATCGACGTCAGCGATGCGGCACTCGACAAGGGTGTCGCCGCACTGAAGGGCAGCCTCGAGCGGCTCGTGTCGAAGGACAAGCTCGACGCCGCCGCACGCGACGCCGCGCTCGCACGCATTACGACGTCGACCGACTACGCGAAGCTCGCCGCGGTCGACATCGTGATCGAAGCCGCGACCGAAAATGTCGAGCTGAAGAGCCGCATTCTGAAGCAGATCGAGTCGGTCGCGCGGCCCGACGCAATCATCGCGACCAACACGTCGTCGATCTCGATCACGTCGCTCGCGGCGCTGCTCGCCGATCCGTCGCGCTTCGTCGGCATGCACTTCTTCAACCCGGTGCCGCTGATGCCGCTCGTCGAGATCATCCGCGGGCTGCAGACGAGCGACGCGACCGCATCGGCGGTGCGCGCGCTGACCGAGCGATTCGACAAGTCGCCGATCGGCGTGCGCAATGCGCCGGGCTTCGTCGTGAACCGGATCCTCGTGCCGATGATCAACGAAGCGTTCTTCGTGCTGGCCGAAGGCATTGCGTCGGCCGAGGAGATCGACGCGGGGATGAAACTCGGCGCGAACCATCCGATCGGGCCGCTTGCGTTGGCCGATCTCGTCGGGCTCGACGTGTGCCTCGCGGTGATGGACGTGTTCCTGAAGGACTTCGGCGACACGAAGTATCGTGCGTGCCCGCTGCTGCGCGAGATGGTGTCGGCAGGGCGGCTGGGGCGCAAGACGGGGCGCGGGGTGTACGACTACAGCAAGTAAGCGGCGCATCGATGCCTCTTCGCGCGGCCGCCTTCGGGTGGCCGTTTGCTTTGGGCGGCATGCTTGCGCGTCGAGCATCGCCAGGTTCCGCGGCAACGTCCGCTTGAACATCGCGAGCAACTGCCGTGCTGCCTTCGGCTGCAACGTGATCGCATGCCGCACGGCCGCGGCGATCCGAATCATCATCAGCTCCGCGAACGCGCCGCGTTGCGTGCGCGTGGCGCTGGGCGCCACATTGGCTAACGCTTCGGCGAGTAGCCCGGCCAGAAGCTCCCCGTCGGCGGGGTCGAGCGCCAGCAGCGCACGGTCGGCCTGCGTCGCGCGGCAGATGTCGCGCATCAGCCGCTCGTCGACGAACATCCGGTGATGGCTGTCCGTGATGCGCGCGAGCGCACCGTGCAGGTTGCCCGAACCCGCGTGCGATCTTGGCCAACGACTTGCAAGAAACCAGAAACACTGATGTCTCGTGGCCCATCGATCCGCGCGGCCGATCCGTCCCGACGCGCAAGATTTCAGAATTGAAACTTCGATTCCATATCTGAGCCCGTGCGCGACCGGGCTTCGCATCCGATCCCCCTACATCCACACCGTCTGGTCGATATCCGACATGGCCTGGTTTTTGCATTAACCGGACGGCATGCTCGATGTCCTCTCGCCTGACGGGTCTTTCCTGACGAAACGAAGCGGACAGTTCGAGAGGCGACTCGCTTTTCAATCGTAAGGTGAATGCAATGACTGGCAGCGGTAAACAAAGCACGGTACCCGGCGACGACGCACGTCGCGTAGCGCCGGAGCGCGAGGCGGACGCAGGTCGATCCGCGATGACGCGCGAATCGTTCGGTGAGCGACGCCACGATACCAACTGGGCGTGGGCAAAGGGAACACCAGGCTACGACTGGATGGATCACGCGCCGCTTTTCGATCCCCGCGATTGATCCTCCCGCGAGCGCAGGTCGTGCCACGGGCTCGCCGTGGTTAGACCGGCGACCGAACCGGCCGGCGAGCCAGTCCCTTATTTCCGGCCGGTCGGCTGGATGCTATTCGTCGTCGCGATGTCGATAGCGGCTGTCCGGCGATCTGGCGAACATGTCGACTGGCGAAAGCCGGGACGATGCAACCTCGAATGACCGACGCGAGAATCCGCACGCCGCCCAGCGAGGCAGGCGGGTGGAGGACGGCGCGTCGGCGAGCTCAATTCAACTCTTCACTATCCATGGCCGCCGTGACGCCTACTCCCATCCAGTCCATCCTGATCGCGAACCGCTCGGAAATCTCGATTCGCGTAATGCGTGCCGCCGCCGAACTGAACATGCGTACGGTGGCGGTCTATTCGAAGGAAGACCGGCTCGCGCTGCATCGCTTCAAGGCGGACGAGAGCTACCTGATCGGCGAGGGCAAGAAGCCGCTTGCCGCGTATCTGGACATCGACGACATCCTGCGTGTCGCGCGGCAGGCGAAGGTCGACGCGATTCACCCCGGTTACGGCTTCCTGTCCGAGAACCCGGACTTCGCGCAGGCCGTGATCGACGCCGGCATCCGCTGGATCGGCCCGTCGCCGGACGTGATGCGCACGCTCGGCAACAAGGTTGCCGCGCGCAATGCGGCGATCGCGGCCGGCGTGCCTGTGATGCCCGCGACCGCGCCGCTGCCGGACGATTTCGACGCGTGCCGGGCGCTGGCCGCGGAGGTCGGCTATCCGCTGATGCTGAAGGCGAGCTGGGGCGGCGGTGGACGCGGGATGCGCGTACTGGAAAACGCTCAGGACCTCGAAACCCTGCTGCCTGTCGCGCGCCGGGAGGCGCTGGCCGCATTCGGCAACGACGAGGTGTACGTCGAGAAACTCGTGCGCAATGCGCGGCACGTCGAGGTGCAGGTGCTCGGCGATCTGCACGGCACGGTCGTCCATTTGTACGAGCGCGACTGCACGGTGCAGCGACGCAACCAGAAGGTCGTCGAACGCGCACCGGCGCCATATCTCGACGACGCGGGCCGGCAGGCGCTGTGCGAATCCGCGCTGCGCCTGATGCGCGCGGTCGGTTACACGCATGCGGGCACCGTCGAATTCCTGATGGATGCCGACACCGGCCGGTTCTACTTCATCGAGGTGAACCCGCGCATCCAGGTCGAGCACACGGTGACCGAGATGATCACCGGCATCGACATCGTGAAGGCGCAGATTCGCATCACGGAAGGCGCCCGTATTGGTCTTGCCGAGGACGCAACGGACGGCGACGGCGCGCTTGTCGCACGTGCGGCAGGCGTGCCGGAACAGCAGGCGATTCCGCTGAACGGCAACGCATTGCAATGCCGGATCACGACCGAGGATCCGGAGAACGACTTCCTGCCCGACTACGGGCGGCTCACGGCCTATCGCAGCGCGGCGGGCTTCGGTGTGCGCCTCGACGCCGGCACCGCCTATGGCGGCGCGGTGATCACGCCGTACTACGACTCGCTGCTCGTGAAGGTGACGACCTGGGCGCCGACGGCCGCCGAATCGATCCACCGGATGGATCGCGCGCTGCGCGAGTTCCGCATTCGCGGCGTCACGTCGAACCTGCAGTTCCTCGAGAACGTGATCAATCACCCGGCCTTCATCGCGGGCGACGTGACGACGCGCTTCATCGACAAGACGCCGGAGCTGCTCGCATTCGCGAAGCGCGGCGATCGTGCGACGAAGCTGCTGCGCTATCTCGGCGAGCTGAACGTGAACGGAAACGCCGAGATGAGCGGCCGCACGCTGCCGGCACTGCCGTTGCCGAAGCCGGTGTTGCCGAAGATCGATACGGCCGTGGCGATTCCTGCGGGCACGCGCGATCGCTTGCGTGAGCTTGGTCCCGAGAAATTCGCGCGCTGGATGCTCGACCAGAAGCAGGTGCTGCTGACCGACACGACGATGCGCGACGCGCACCAGTCGCTGTTCGCGACGCGCATGCGCACCGCCGACATGCTGCCGATCGCGCCGTTCTATGCGCGCGAGCTGTCGCAGCTGTTCTCGCTCGAATGCTGGGGCGGCGCGACGTTCGACGTCGCGCTGCGGTTCCTGAGGGAAGACCCGTGGGAGCGGCTCGCGCTGCTGCGCGAACGCGTGCCGAACATCCTGTTCCAGATGCTGCTGCGCGGCTCGAACGCGGTCGGCTATACGAACTACGCGGACAACGTCGTGCGCTTCTTCGTGCAGCAGGCCGCGAGTGCCGGCGTCGACGTGTTCCGCGTGTTCGATTCGCTGAACTGGGTGCGCAACATGCGCGTGGCGATCGATGCGGTGGGCGAGAGCGGGATGCTGTGCGAAGGCGCGATCTGCTACACCGGCGATCTGTTCGACACGTCGCGCTCGAAGTACGACCTCAAGTACTACGTCGGCATCGCGCGCGAACTGCACCAGGCCGGCGTGCACGTGCTCGGCATCAAGGACATGGCCGGCATCTGCCGCCCGCAGGCGGTCGCGACGCTCGTGAAGGCGCTCAAGGAGGAAACCGGGCTGCCCGTGCATTTCCATACGCACGACACGAGCGGCATCGCCGCGGCGTCGGTGCTTGCGGCAGTCGGTGCGGGCTGCGATGCGGTTGACCGCGCGCTCGACGCGATGAGCGGGCTCACGTCGCAGCCGAACCTGTCGAGCATCGCGGCGGCGCTGGCCGGCGGCGAACGCGATCCGGGGCTGGATCAGGACCGCCTGCACGGAGCGTCGATGTACTGGGAAGGCGTGCGCCGGTATTACGCGCCATTCGAATCCGAGATCCGCGCGGGCACGGCTGACGTTTACCGTCACGAGATGCCCGGCGGCCAGTACACGAACCTGCGCGAGCAGGCGCGTTCGCTCGGTATCGATCATCGCTGGACCGAGGTGTCGCGTGCGTATGCGGACGTGAACCGGCTGTTCGGCGACATCGTCAAGGTCACGCCGACGTCGAAGGTGGTCGGCGACATGGCGTTGATGATGGTCGCGAACGACCTGAGCGTGGACGACGTGCGCAACCCGGACAAGGACCTCGCGTTCCCCGAATCGGTCGTATCGCTGTTCAAGGGCGAGCTGGGCTTCCCGCCCGACGGCTTTCCGGCCGAACTGTCGCGCAAGGTGCTCAAGAGCGAGCCGCCGGCGCCGTATCGTCCCGGCGACCAGATTCCGCCGGTCGACCTCGACGCGGCACGCAAGCAGGCCGAGGTCGCGTGCGAGCAGCCGCTCGACGACCGGCAACTCGCGTCCTATCTGATGTATCCGAAACAGACGGTCGACTATTACGCGCACGTTCGCGCGTACAGCGACACGTCGGTCGTGCCGACGTCCGCGTTCCTGTACGGCCTGCAGCCACAGGAGGAAGTGGCGATCGACATCGAGCCGGGCAAGACGCTGCTCGTATCGCTGCAGGGCCAGCATGCCGATGCGCAGGACGGCATCGTGAAGGTGCTGTTCGAGCTGAACGGCCAGTCGCGTTCCGCGCTGGTCGAGCAGAAGAGCGTCGTGCAGGCGGGCAAGGAGCGCCATGGTCTGCAGCGTGCCGATCCGGCGAATCCGATGCATGTTGCCGCGCCGATGCCGGGCTCGGTCGTGACGGTGGCGGTGCAGCCGGGCCAGCGCGTGGCGGCCGGCACCACGCTGATCGCGCTTGAGGCGATGAAGATGGAAACACACATCGCGGCGGAGCGCGACTGCGAGATCGCGGCCGTGCATGTGAAGCCGGGCGAACGGGTGGCGGCGAAGGATCTGCTGATCGAGTTGAAAGACCCGACACAATGAGGGTTGCCGCGATCGGTCGTGCGTGGTGACCGGGCAGGGCATCGCAATCGGCACACCGCCTGCTCGGGGGGGCGTGCCGAACTGTTCGGCGACGGCTGCCTGCGCGTCGTTACGCGCCGACGCGCAGGCAGCCGGCCCGCCATCGGTCAGTACACCGCGTCGCTGCCCCCCTGATCGGTCACGATCGCAACCCCCGAGCTCGTGCCGAGCCGCGTCGCGCCGGCCTCGATCATCGCGAGCGCGGTCGCGCGATCGCGTACGCCGCCCGATGCCTTCACGCCGAGCACGGGGCCGACCGTGCGGCGCATCAGCGCGACATCCGCGAGCGTCGCGCCGCCGTGACCGAAGCCGGTCGACGTCTTCACGAACGCGACGCCGAGGTCGCGGCACATCTCGCACACGCGCACCTTCTCGTCGTCGGTCAGCAACCCCGTTTCAAGAATCACCTTGAGCGGCACCGTGCCGCAGGCGCGGTGCACGGCGTCGATATCGGCCTTCACGTCGTCGGCGCGGCCGCTCTTCAGCGCGCCGAGGTTGATCACCATGTCGATCTCGCGCGCGCCCGCCGCGATCGCGGCCGACGCCTCGAACGCCTTCGCGGCGGACAGGCCCGCGCCGAGCGGGAAGCCGACCACCGCACACACAAGCACGCCGGTGTCGGCCAGCTCGTGCGCGGCGAGCGGCACGTTCGCCGAATTCACGCAGACCGAGTAGAAGCGATGCTCGGCCGCCTGGCGGCAGAGTTCGCGGATCTGTGCGTCGCTCGCGTCGGGCGCGAGCAGCGTGTGATCGATGGTTTGAGCGAGTTGGGCGTTGGAAAGCGGCATGTTTCAGGACTCCACGGATCGTGTGCGGTAAGGGCACACGTAAAGTTGATGTTTTCACATCGGTTTGTTACAAATACGACATTCCGGCCGGGCCCGCGCGCCCGGCATGACACGCGACGGATGCGACGGGTACGCAGGATACTGGCATGGAAACGAAGAAGGGCGAACGGATCAAGACGCTGATGAACGTGCTGCAAGGGCAGAACGCGATTCATCTGAGGGAAGTCGCCGAACTGTTCGGCGTGTCGGAGATGACGATCCGCCGCGACCTCGCGGACAATCCGCACGGCCTCAGCCTGATCGGCGGCTACGTGACGCGCCACTTCGCCGCGCAGCGCAGCGACATCGGCGAGTACGTCGTCAGCGCCGAGAACAACCGGCAGACCGAGGAGAAACGCCGCATTGGCAAGCTGGCCGCGCAGTTCGTGACGACCGGCGACACGATCTTCGTCGACTGCGGCTCGACCACGCCGTTCATCGTCGACTTCATCCCCGACGACCTCGAATTCACCGCCGTCTGCAATTCGCTGAACGTGTTCGCGAAGCTGCAGCAGAAACCGCATTGCAGCGTGATCCTGTGCGGCGGCGTGTATCACCGCAAGAACATGGTGTTCGAGTCGGTGGCCGAGACGGGCATCCTCGACACGGTGCGCGTGTCGAAGGCGTTCATCTCCGCGGCCGGCGTGAGCGACCGCTGCGGCGTGACCTGCTTCAACTTCCACGAAGTCGACGCGAAGAAGAAAGTGATGGAACGCGCGCAGAACCGCTTCCTGCTCGTCGACCACACGAAGTTCGACGAAGTGCGCGCGGCCTATTTCGCCGAGCTGACCGACTTCAACTACGTGATCTCGGACGGGCAGCTGAGCCGCCGGTACGAAACGACGATCCGCGAACACGGGATCGCGCTCGTGACCTGATGCAGCATGGCGGCGCAGTTCGATCTCGCCTCGCATCGTCAGGCTCCTGACGTGTTGCGCGCAGCGGCATAGCGCGCGGGCGCGTTGCCGTCGGCGGCTGCGTCGGGCATCGCCGCCGGCTGGTGCCGCAGGCAGTAGAAGCCGTAGTAGACGATCACGACGAAGCACGCGAGCGGCACGACGAATGCGAGCTGCATGTTGCCGCCCGTGTGATCGGAGATCAGCCCCTGGATCAGCGGTACGACCGCGCCGCCGACGATGCTCATCACGAGGATCGAGCCGCCGTATTCGGTGTCCTTGCCGAGCCCGTCGATCGTGAGGCCATAGATCGTCGGCCAGCACGGGCCGAGGAACACGCTCACGCCCACGGCTGCATAGACGGCCGTGATGTTGTGCACGCTGATCGTGTACGCGAGCAGCACGATGCACAGGATGCCGTAGACGATCAGCACCTTGGCCGGGCCGACGCGCTTCATCACGAGCGTCGCGATCAGCTTGCCGACGAAGAACGCGAAGAACGTCGCGAGCAGGTAGTGCGACGCGCCGCGCTCGGTGAGGCCGCCGATCTGCATCGCGAGCCGGATGGTGAAGCTCCAGACGCCCACTTGTGCACCGACGTACAGGAACTGCGCGACGATCCCCGCGACGAAGCGCCGGTTGCCGAACAGGCGCGCCAGCGTGCCGCGCGCGTCGATCCGGTGCGTGGCCACGCCGGGGCCGTTACCCTTGCAGGCCGGGTAGGGCGTGAGCGCAAACACGACGAACACGCCCGCGAGCACGACGATCAGCCACTTGTACGGCTCGAGCGTGGCCTGGATCATCGCGAGCTGGTGGACGTGGGCTTCGGCCGCCGACATCGCGGCGAGCTGCGCATGCGACGCATCGCCCTCCTTGAAGATCAGGAAGCTGCCCATGTACACGCCGGCCATCGCGCCGAACGGATAGAACGTCTGCGAGATGTTCAGCCGCCGCGTGCTGGTTTCGCGCGGGCCCATCAGTGTCGAATACGAGTTCGACGCGGTTTCGAGGAACGACAGGCCCGCCGCGATCACGAACAGCGCGACGAGGAACATCCCGTACTTCGCCATCGACGCGGCCGGGAAGAACAGCAGGCAACCGATCGTGTACAGCAGCAGGCCGACGAGGATCGTCGTCTTGTAGCTGAACTTTTTCACGACGGTCGCGGCTGGAATCGCGAGAAAGAAGTAGCCGAGATAGAACGCGGACTGCACGAACGCCGATTCGAAGTCGGACAGGAAGAACGATTTCTTGAACTGCGCGATCAGCACGTCGTTCAGGTTCGCGGCGGTGCCCCACAGCGCGAACAGGCAGCACAGCAGCGTGAACGCGAAGAGCGGCGTGCGGTTCAGGTAATAGCCGTCGGGGGCGTGTTCGATTCTGGTACGGCCCATGGGTGTCTCCTTCCCGGTTGTCTCGTCGATGAAGGCGCCGTTCAGATGCCGGCGTCGCGGAGGAAGCGTTCGAACGTCGCGGCGTCGGCGTACGACTTCTGCGTGCCGAGGCCCATGACCGAATGCGCGGCGTAGGCCGACGCGTAGCGCATCGCGTCGATCGCATCGCGCTTCGCCGCGTAGCAGCGCGCGAAGCAGCCGATGTACGCGTCGCCGGCGCCCGTCGTGTCGCGCGCATCGACCCGTACGCCCGGCACGTGCCGCGCGCCGTCGCGTGACGCGAGCAGCGAGCCGTCGCTGCCGAGTGTGACGAGCACGTGCTTGAGCCCGCGCGCGATCAGCGATTCGGCGGCGCGGGTGGCGCTCGCGCGCGAATCGACCGGCATGCCCGACACGATCGCGAGTTCGGTCTCGTTCGGCACGAAGAATTCGACGGACCGGATCCGCTCGAAATCAAGATCGGCCACGGCGGGCGCGGGGTTCAGCAGCACGGGAATGCCGTGCCGGGCACCGAATTCGATCGCGTGATAGACGGTGTCGAGCTCGATCTCGAGCTGCAGCACGATCAGTGCGCATTCGACGAGCTGCGGCGCGGCCGCGTCGATGTCGGCGGGCGTCAGGTGGCGGTTCGCGCCCTTGACGATCAGGATGCTGTTGCTCGAATCGGGTTCGACGAAGATCGGCGCGACGCCGCTCGGCACGCCGGCGACCTTGCGCACGTGCGTGGTGTCGATGCCCTCGCGCTCGAAGTTGCGGATCGTGTTGTCGGCGAACACGTCGTCGCCGACCTTCGTGACCATCACGACACGCGCACCGAGGCGCGCAGCCGCGACGGCCTGGTTCGCGCCCTTGCCGCCGCAGCCGAGCTCGAAGTTCGGCGCCTCGAGCGTTTCGCCCCGGGCGGGTATGCGCGTGACGTAGGTTACGAGATCGACCATGTTGCTGCCGATGACGGCGATTGTCTCCATCTGCGTCTCTTCCTTGGAATGGGGGGGCGTATACGATCGACGGCGGCCACCACGGATGAGAATAAAATCACAATAAATGTGATAATGCAATCGTATGATGTTAGGTGGATCACTATGTGGGATCGGCCCGGGTGCGCCTGGTACTGGGCGGACCAGACGCAGGACATCTGGGCGTGACCGCGCTCATCCTGAAGTCGCTGGCGGGTCTGGTGCGCGACGCCGCACGCGGCGAGCGTGCGCGTCCCGACCAGGTTCGCGCACCGGGCATCGGGCCCGCGAAGGTCACACGTGCGGCTCGCGGCTCAGCCAGTCAATGCGACGACACGAACACCGCATCGTCGAATGGCGCCGGAATCGCGAACTGCGCGCGCATGCGCTTCGTCTCCTGCGCGGGCGTCAGGCCGAACAGCCGCTTGAATTCCCGGCTGAACTGCGACGCGCTCGCATAACCGACCGCATGGCCGGCCGCCTCCGCAGTCAGGTCCTGGCGCACCATCAACAGGCGCGCCTGATGCAGCCGCGTCGACTTCAGGTACTGCATCGGCGACACCTGCGTGATCGCCTTGAAGTGGCTGTGGAAGCTCGGCACGCTCATGCCGGCTTCCCCGGCCAGTTGCGTCACGTCGAGCGACTTCGCGTAGTCGGCATGGATCATGCGCAGCGAACGGCCGATCCGGCCGAACGGTCCACGCATCGTCAGCGCGCTGCGCATTGCGCCGCCCTGCTCGCTGGTGAGCACGCGGAAATACAGTTCGCGCAGCAACCCGGGGCCGAGCACCGCCGCTTCGAGCGGGCGGTGCATCGCCTCGACGAACCGCAGCACGGTCGCGTGCATCGCATCGTCCATCGGCGTCGACATCATGCTTTTCGGCGCTTGCACGGGTTCGGCGATTCCCTCGCGATCGATCTGCGCGGCCAGTTCGGCGGCCATCGGGAAATCGAGGTGCAGATACAGCGCGAGCAGCGGGTGCTCCGCCGTTGCGTCGGTTTCCATGCTGAACGGCACGGGCACCGATACGGCCAGGTAGTGGTCCTCGTCGTACAGATAGCGTTCGCCGCCGAAATAGCCGCGCTTGCTGCCCTGGCACACGATCACGATGCCCGGGTCGTACAGCACCGGCGTGCGGGATAGCGCGCGGTTCGAACGCAGGATGCGCACGCTCGGTAGCGCGGTCAGGTTGTAGCCTTCGTCGGGCGCCAACGCATGCAGCAACGCGATCAGGCGTTTGCGACCGCGCGCGGGCAGCGACGGCGAGCGGGACGAGGAGGAGGCGGCGTTCATAGTTTCAGGCAAGAAATTCAGCGGAATCGGGCTTATTCGACCTAGTTCGTCAGACTAGCATGCATGCTTCGATCGACATTCGGGAGAAGCTCACATGGCATCCGGCAACATCATGCTCATCACCGGCGTCAGCAGCGGCTTCGGCCGTGCGCTCGCGCAAGCGGCGCTGGCCGCGGGTCATACGGTGGTCGGCACCGTGAGAAGCGACGCGGCAAAACGGGCGTTCGAGGCGCTGTCCCCGCGTGCGGCCATCGGGCGCGTGCTCGACGTGACCGACTTCGAGCGCATCAACGGCGTCGTCGCGGAAATCGAGTCGAGCGTCGGGCCCGTCGACGTGCTGGTGAACAATGCCGGTTATGGGCACGAAGGCATCATGGAGGAGTCGCCGCTGTCGGAGATGCGCCGACAGTTCGACGTGAACGTATTCGGCGCCGTCGCGATGTTGAAGGCCGTCGTGCCGTTCATGCGCGAACGCCGGCGCGGCCGCATCCTGAACATCACGTCGATGGGCGGCCACATCACGATGCCGGGCATTGCCTATTACTGCGGCAGCAAGTTCGCGCTGGAAGGGATTTCGGAGGCGCTCGGCAAGGAGCTCGAGCCGTTTGGCATCGCGGTGACTGCCGTGGCGCCGGGCTCGTTCCGTACCGACTGGGCTGGTCGTTCGATGACGCGAACGCCGCGTTCGATCGCCGATTACGACGCGCTCTTCGATCCGATCCGCCAGGCGCGCGAGGAGAAAAACGGCCGCCAGTCGGGCGATCCCGCGAAGGCGGCGCGCGCGATGCTTGCGGTCATCGCGGCGGACCATCCGCCGGCCCATCTGTTGCTCGGCAGCGATGCGCTTCGGCTCGTGCGCGCCAAATGGTCGGCGCTGGAAGACGAAATTCGCACATGGGAGGCGGTGACCGTGTCGACGGACGGTTGAAGCGCGATCGGTCGTGCGTGACGCGTCACACGGTGAGTACCAGGGTGCCGATGCACGGCGCGACGTAATTGGCTTCATGACACGGTCGCGGTTTTCCGCTACAACACTGAGGTGCTGCGTCGACCGACGCGGTGTGCCACCGCGCCGCAGCTCGTCACCGACACCCGCCCGGGTGGCCGGCCGGCACGTATGTTCACTTACCTCAAAGGAGCCTGCAGCCATGCCGTACATCACCACGAAGGACAACGTCGACATCTTCTACAAGGACTGGGGCCCGAAGGACGCGCAGCCGATCATGTTCCACCATGGCTGGCCGCTGTCTTCCGACGACTGGGATGCGCAGTTGCTGTTCTTCGTTCAGAAGGGCTATCGCGTGGTCGCGCACGATCGCCGCGGCCACGGCCGGTCGGCGCAGGTTTCCGACGGCCACGACATGGATCACTACGCGGCGGACGCGTTCGCGGTGGCCGAAGCGCTCGACCTGCGCAACGCGGTTCATATCGGTCACTCGACCGGCGGCGGCGAAGTCGCACGCTACGTGGCCCGCCACGGCGAGCCGGCCGGACGTGTCGCGAAGGCGGTGCTGGTCAGCGCGGTGCCGCCGCTGATGCTGAAGACGGACGCGAACCCGGAAGGCCTGCCGCTCGAGGTCTTCGACGGCTTCCGCAAGGCGCTCGCCGACAACCGCGCGCAGTTCTTCCTGGACGTGCCGTCGGGCCCGTTCTACGGCTTCAACCGGCCGGGCGCGGTGGTGCACCAGGGCGTGATCCAGAACTGGTGGCGTCAGGGCATGATCGGCAGCGCGAAGGCGCACTATGAAGGCATCAAGGCGTTCTCGGAAACGGACCAGACCGAAGACCTGCGGTCGATCTCGGTGCCGACGTTCGTGCTGCACGGCGAAGACGATCAGATCGTGCCGATCGCGGACTCGGCGCTGAAGTCGGTCAAGCTGCTGAAGAACGGCACGCTGAAGACGTATCCGGGCTATTCGCACGGGATGCTGACGGTCAATGCGGACGTGCTGAACGCCGATCTGCTCGCCTTCATCCAGTCGTAACGCTATCGGCGCATGCCCGCTTTCGCGGGCTGTGCCGCGCTGGCCGGTCATGCCGGCCGCCTCGGCGCCGATTTGATTCGGTGTCCTGTGCGTTGCGCGGAGCGGGGACGCCGCGTCGACTTGCGTCTGCGCGGTGTCGTCTTGCCGCTGAACCGGTGCGTCGGCGGCAACGCGCGTGCAGCCGGGTCGCGCCGCGCGCGTCACACGTCACGCATTGTTTGCGGCGCTGTCGCCGACATCGCCTTCGATCGCGGCCATCAGATCGTCGACGCTCACCATCAACGCTCGAACCTGCCGCAGCGATTCGTACTGATGCAGCACTGCGCGCCATGACGGCAGTTCCAGCAACGCTTGCCATACGGCGCCGAGGCCGTGCGGATCGGCATCCGCGTCCTGCGCCAGCGCGCTCGCGTATTCAAGGCTCGCCGGCGCCGACAGCAACTGCATCCGGCTTGCGGCCCCCAGCAGGCGCGGCGCAGGGTCTGCCGATGCATCGCAGCAGTACAACACCTCGCGTTGCAGTGACGCGTCGTCGATCGTCAGTGCGTGCAGCGACGCACCGTGCAGGCGTACCGCGCCTTCGCGCGTGTCGAACGTATAGACAGTGTCCGGATCGGCTTGTGCGAGCAGGCTCAGGCCGCGCAGCAGGCGCGGCAGGTCGGTGGTCGCGGCATCCGCGGACGCTTTCGCTTCGACGAGAAACAGGACGTGCCACGCGGCCGACGGATCGTCGCCGCGCGCGCGCTCGAGCAGCACCGCATCCCACTCGGTTTTCGCGCGGTCGTGTTTGCCGGGTATCGAGGCCGGCACGCGCATCGACGTGACCACGCGATACGTGCGGTGCGCGTCGCTCGCATCGAGCTGCGCGGCCAGGGCGTCGAGCGCCTGCGCGGCCAGCGCTTCGACGGCCGCGCCCCGCTGTTGCGACGTGACGCCTTGCGCGACGGCGAGCGCGCTGCCTTCGAGCGGACCCTGGCGGCTCCACAGCGTGCGGTACCGCTGGACGTCCGGATCCGGCAACAATGCGTCGAGACGCTGCAGCCGGGCAAGTGCAGCGCTGTCCTTCAGTTTGGCGATGTCCTGTTCGAACGCGGTGTCGGTCGCCGTCTCCGGTCGCGCGAGCAAGTGGCGCAGCGTGGCATCGAGAGCGTCCCACGACGCGCCCGCCGCGGCCGCATGCAGCCGTGCGAGCGGCTCGCGTTGCCATGCCTGCGCACGCCGTTCGAGCCTGGCCGGATGCGCGATCGTGTTGACGGCCGAACGCAGTGTGCGCCGATCCTGCTCGGCATGCGAGGCGAGCGATGCGTATTCGCGCACGGCCGGGGCACCATGTCGAAGCACCGCGGCCTGGAATGCGGGGTCGCCGGATCGTGCGTCCATCGCGTCGCCGATCATCCGCGCGAGCGCGTCGATGAACCGGCGTTGCAATGCCGGGGCGGGCGTGAGGCCGTCGGTGTGCATCCGGCGCGCTTCCTCGATCACGATGGCGATGATGGCGGCCGGGTTCGCGGCATCGGTCAGCGACGATGCGCGCACGAACGGCGGCAGCCGGTAGCGGCGATCGACTGTGCTCAGGACTTCGTCCAGCAGGGCAGGCAACGGTGTCGGCGGCATGGCGAGTGACGGGAGGGGCACGCGGTTCGCGCGTGACGGGCGATGTGCAACGGTATCACGCAGTGCCGACATGCTGCATCGTGTGCCACGGCGAAGCCGCCGTTCGCGTGGCGCGGGCCGTGCCCGACGTGCGTTACGCGTGGAGCGCTTCGATCTGCTTGCGTGCGTTCGCCAGCCCCGCTTCGAAGCCGTGCGGCTTCATGTCGAGCCCTTCCGCGTAGACGAACCGGACTTGATGGATGCCCATCAGGCCCAGCACGGCACGCAGGTACGGCGTGACGGCGTCGGTCGGCTGCCCGACGTGCACGCCGCCGCGCGAACTGAACACGATCGCGTCGACGCCGTCGACGAGCCCCATCGGATAGGTGTCCGTGTAGCGGAACGTCACGCGTGCGCGTGCCACCAGGTCGAACCAGTTCTTCAGCTGGGTCGGCACGTTCAGGTTGTACATCGGTGCGCCGATCAGCAGCAGGTCGCTGCCCTTCAGTTCGGCGACGAGCTCGTCGGACAGCGCGACCGCCTGCCGCGCACGCTCGCCCGGATTCTCCGCGCCGCGCAGCGCATGGAACAGTTCGCCGTCGAGCACCGGCAGGTCGAGATCGACGAGATCGCGCACGACCACGTCGTCCGCGTGCCCGCTGGCCTTGCGTTGCGCGAGGAATGCGTCGATCAGCGCGTTGGTTTGCGACTGGTCGCGGTTGATGCTGGACTTGAGTACGAGAATGCGGGCCATCGGGATCTCTCCGTTCATATATGAACAACGGAGCCGATCGTATCATCCACTTTTTGTCTCAAAAAGCGATAAGATCTCCCATCAATGTAGACTTTATCGATCCAATTGCATGCGAAACAACCTCAACGGCATCGCCGTGTTCGTTGCCGCGGCGGAAGCCGACAACTTTGCGCAGGCCGCCGAGACGCTGCACATCACGCGTTCTGCGGTCGGCAAGAGCATCGCGCGACTGGAGGCGCGGCTGGGCGTCGTGCTGTTCCAGCGCACGACGCGCAGCCAGAGCCTGACGGACGACGGCGCGTTGTTCTATGAATACTGCCTGCGCGCGGTGGAGGAGATCCACGCGGGGGAGGCGCTGCTCGAAAGCGGCAAATGGCAGATGAAGGGGCGGCTGCGCGTGTCGATGCCGGCGCTGTTCGGGCATCTGTGCGTCGCGCCGATCCTGATCGGGCTGGCGCGCGACCATCCCGAGCTCGATCTCGACCTTTCGTTCAGCGACCGGACGATCGACCTCGTCGAGGAGCGCGTCGATCTGGCGGTGCGGGTCGGTGCGCTGCCCGACAGCAGCGGCCTCGTCGCGCGTGCGCTCGGCGAGCACAAGATGGCCTTTTGTGCGTCACCGGCGTATCTGGCACGCTGCGGTGAACCCGCGACCGTCGACGCGCTCACGCAGCACAAGGCGCTGGCCTATACGCGTTACGGTCAGGTGCATCGCTGGCAAGTGGTCGTCGGTGGCCGGACGGAGGAGTTGCAGCCGACGGCCCGTCTGCTCTCCGACGATTTGCGCGCCGTGCTGGACGCGGCTGTCGCGGGGCTCGGTGTCGCGTGGCTGCCTTACTGGCTGGTGCGCGACGAGATTCGCCGCGGCGCGTTGCGCGAGCTGCTGCCGGATCAGCCGGGCGTGACCTATGCGATCCATGCGGTGTGGCCGTATACGTCGCACCTGCCGCTGAAGGTGCGCGCGGCCATTGATGCGCTCGTGAACCAGCTGCCGGCGCGACTGGCCGAGGTGGAGGCGCAGGCGTAGCGTGCGGCGAGCCGCGCATGCGGCAGGCTCGCGGAAACGGCGCGACGTGCCGGCGGCGAGCGATGAATATGTGACGGGTGTCGGCCGGCGTGAGTCGTTCAGCGCGACGATGCCGACACCCCGCTGCGCGCCGACGACGATACGCGCCGCGTTTCCCCCCGCCGGCCGTCAGGCCGTCAGCGTCACCGACAGGCTGCCGAGTTCGCCGAAGCGCACCGTCAGCGCGTCGCCGATCGGCACGTCGATCGCGCCCGCATACGAACCGGTCGTTACGATCTGGCCGGCACGCGCGCCGTCGCCGCGCGATGCGAGGAAATTGACCAGCCACACGAGCGGCTTGAGCGGATCGCCGTCCGGATGACGGCCGTCGATCGTGCGATTCAGCGCACCTTCGAACGACAGCGCGAGCGTCTCGAGCGGCACGTTCAATCCATCGGGCACGACGGGGCCCACGCACAATCCCTGGTTGAACTGCCCGTCGGCGAGCAGTTCGAACTTCGACGCGCGCGCGGGCTCCGCATAGCGGCAACCCAGCACCTCGAGCACGATGCGCACTTCGCGGATCGCGCCGCGCACGTCGCTCTCGTCGTACGGCTGCGCGCGCGCGGGCAGGTCGCGATCGAGCACGAACGCAATCTCCGGCTCGATCCGCACGATCGGGCCGCCGACGACGCGATACGGCACATCGGCTTCGCGGATCGTCGACGCGAAGATCGGCGCGACGATCACGCGGTCGGGCGGCGGCAGCGCGCATTTCCATCCGCCGATAGTTTCGCCGAGCAGGTCGGCGACGCGATGCTGGATCGCCAGCGCGGTATCGACGCTCTCGGGGCGCAAGGCGTCGGGCAGCAGCGGGCCGGGCACGCCGGCATGGCGGGCGGCGACGAGATGCTGGGCGGCGCCGTCCACGCGTTCGGTAGTCGTTGTCATGTCGGTTGAGCGAGTTGAAAGTGAGCCGGCAAAAAAAGGGCCGGACGAAGGTCGCAACGTCGATGATAGCGCTTTCGGCGGCATGGCCGCCCGGTTGCCCGGCGCAGCCTCGGGGATGGCGCGCCGATTTTTGCGCGTGGCGCTTTGCCGCACGCCGCGTTTTGGGTGGATTTTGATCGCCGTCAAGCTTCCAGCCGGCCGTCCGCCGATGATGGGGACATGGCCACGCGCGACCGCGCGCGGCAACTCACCCCAGCGAGGTTCGCATGTACAAGAAGATCATGGTGGCCGTCGACGGCAGCGCTTCGTCGAAACAGGCGCTTGCCGAGGCAATGAAGGTGGCACTGGCGGGCGACACGCACGTCAGCGTCGTGTACGTGGTCGACAAGTCGGTGCTGTTTACGTACGCGGGTCGTTTCGATCCGCATGCGCTCATCGAGGAAATCCGCGACGACGGGCGCAAGGTGCTGCGTGAAGCCGAAGAGGTCCTCGCGCGGGCCGGCGCGAAGGGCGAGGGCGAACTCGTCGAGACCGAGAGCATTGGCGAGGACGTCGCGGAACGCCTGCAGCGTTACGTCAAGGAGCGCGGGATCGACCTCGCGGTGGTCGGCACGCACGGGCGGCGCGGCATCCGGCGCGTGGTGCTCGGGAGCGTCGCCGAGCGCTTCGTGCGTGGCTCGAAGTGCCCGGTGCTGCTGATTCGCGGCGACGATGCCGGCGAGCCGGCTTCCGCCGCGGCAGCCTGATCTGGCGGACGCGCGATGATACGTCGTCAATACCGGATCGTCGTCGCGGCGATCGCCGTGTTCGTGTCGCTCGCGGGGATGATGGCCGTGGTGACCGGGCTGCTGTTCGACGAAACGATCGCGCTGCGTGGCGGCGCGGTCGCGTTGATCGTCGGCGTGGCCTGCTTTGTCGTCATGCTCAACCCGGGGCCGAAGGGCGAGGGGTGACGCGCGGCGCTTCCTCGGTTTCATGCAAGACCGGCAATCACCGCAGCAGCACCGCCGGTCCGTCTTTCCGCCTCTCTCCGTCCGTCATGTCCGGCGCATTCGCGTCATCCTGCCCGGCCGGCATCGCCCTGGCCGGCATCTCCCGTCTCATCGATTCCGCATCAGGCAGCGCACGCTTTGATTGAATGACTCGCGCATGCGCGAGCACGCCGCTGCTTACCTCATCGCGGCGGTCGAGTCCTGTCCTCGCAGCTTTCCTTCGGTGGCGCACCCGCATTGATCCGGCCTGACACGGCAACCGTTAGCGCGCGCGTGGCAGCGACCCGTGCGTGATCGCATCGCGCCGCGAAAGCGCGTGATGTCGTGACAAAGCGGCTCACGAGCATAACCGTGTGATCGAGCGCCGGCCTGCAACCCGTCAAACCCATTTCGAAGTCCTTCGTGAAGGCGGGAGCCGCGCGGCGGTTCCAGATGGCAAACACCGGTTGATTCAACGCCACACGGTGCAGGTGAATCCCGAGCCTCGCTCCGGCTACGAGTGGCCGCGATGGACGAACGCGTGATGCGAAGGTCCGGTGCCGGGCATGCCATTAGCGCTCCTGAATCGATCCCCATTTAATACCGATGCGTGCGGGGGCAACGATATCGTGATTTGTATCAAGTCGTGATATGTCGATCCGAAAGAGAATTCATTCGATCCGGACGCAAGGGATGGAACCGGACGCCACGAGCCGAATGCCGATCGTCCTTTACATCCGGAATATCACCTCCTTAAATACTCAGGGTCTGCGAAAAGACCGGAAAAACGAGATCCCCATGAGCCATTTCCTGGATAGATTGCGTTATTTCTCCACCACAAGGCCAACATTCTCCGACGGACATGGCGCCGTCACGGACGAGGACCGCAAATGGGAAGACGGCTATCGGCTGCGCTGGCAGCACGACAAGATCGTCCGTTCGACCCATGGGGTGAATTGCACGGGTTCGTGCTCCTGGAAGGTCTATGTGAAAGGCGGGATCGTCACCTGGGAAACGCAGCAGACCGACTACCCCCGCACGCGCCCCGACATGCCGAACCACGAGCCGCGCGGCTGCTCGCGCGGCGCTTCGTACTCCTGGTATCTGTATAGCGCGAACCGTCTCAAGCATCCGATGGTGCGCAGTGCGCTGGTGAAGCTGTGGCGCGAACGCCGCCGCACGCTCGCGCCGGTCGACGCATGGCGTTCGATCGTCGAGGACGACGACGCGCGGCGCTCGTATCAGAGCCGACGCGGGCTCGGCGGTTTCGTACGCGCCAGCTGGGACGAGGTCAATGAGATCGTTGCGGCCGCAAACGTTTACACGGTCGAGCGGCACGGCCCCGATCGCGTCGTCGGCTTCTCGCCGATTCCGGCGATGTCGATGGTGTCGTACGCGGCGGGCTCGCGCTACCTGTCGCTGATCGGCGGCGTGTGCCTGAGCTTCTACGACTGGTATTGCGACCTGCCGCCCGCGTCGCCGCAGACCTGGGGCGAGCAGACCGACGTGCCGGAATCGGCCGACTGGTACAACTCGACGTTCATCATGATGTGGGGCTCCAACGTCCCGCAGACCCGCACGCCCGATGCGCACTTCCTCGTCGAGGCGCGCTATCGCGGCACGAAGGTCGTGTCGGTGTTCCCCGACTACTCGGAAGGCGCGAAGTTCGGTGATCTGTGGCTGCATCCGAAGCAAGGCACCGACGCGGCGCTCGCGCTCGCGATGGGTCACGTGATCCTGAAGGAGTTCCACCTCGCAGGCAAGAGCGACTATTTCATCGACTACTGCAAGCGCTATACCGACATGCCGGCGCTCGTGCGCCTCGTGCCGCACGGCGACGGCTACGTGCCCGAGCGCCTCGTGCGCGCGTCCGATTTCGACGACGCGCTCGACGAGGCTGCACATCCGGACTGGAAGACCGTGATGATCGACGACGCGACCGGCGAATTCGTCGTGCCGGTGGGCTCGATCGGCTTCCGCTGGGGGCAGCAGGCCAAGGACGGATCGAGCGACAAGGGCAAGTGGAACCTGCGAGGCGAGACGTCGAAGGGTGCGGCGCTGTCACCACGGCTGTCCTGCACGGCCGGGCACGACGACGTGGTCGACGTGCTGTTTCCGTACTTCGGCAACCAGCCGCACGCGCATTTCAACTCGACGCAGCACGGCTCCGAGCTGTCTCGCCGGATCGGCGTGCGGCGCGTCGCGACGCGAGACGGCGAGATGCTGGTCGCGACCGTCTACGACCTGTTCGTCGCGAACTACGGGCTCGACCAGGGGCTGGGCGGGCGCGACGTGGCCGCGAGCTACGACGACGATCTTCCGTATACACCCGCCTGGCAGGAAACGATCACGGGCGTGAAGCGCGCGGACGTGATTTCGGTCGCGCGGCAGTTCGCGGAGAACGCGCACAAGACGCAAGGCAAGTCGATGGTGATCATCGGCGCGGGGATCAATCACTGGTTCCACATGGACATGTCGTACCGCGCGATCATCAACATGCTGATCATGTGCGGCTGCGTCGGCAAGCCGGGCGGAGGCTGGTCGCATTACGTGGGCCAGGAGAAGCTGCGTCCGCAGACGGGCTGGACCGCGCTCGCGTTCGCGCTCGACTGGAACCGGCCGCCGCGGCACATGAACGCGACGTCGTTCTTCTACGCGCACACCGATCAGTGGCGCTACGACACGATGGACCCGGGCGCGTTGCTGTCTCCGCTCGCGGACAAGACGCGGTTCCACGGTTCGCCGATCGACTACAACGTGCGCGCCGAACGGATGGGCTGGCTGCCGTCCGCGCCGCAGCTCGCGGTGAATCCGCTGAAGGTCGGTGCGAGTCTCGGCGACCCCGCGCAGGCCGGCGCCGAGGTCGCGCGGCACCTGAAAGCCGGGATGCTGCGGATGGCGTGCGAGGACCCGGATTCCCCCGACAACTTCCCGCGCAACCTGTTCGTGTGGCGCTCGAACCTGCTCGGTTCGTCGGGCAAGGGCCACGAGTATTTCCTGAAGCACCTGCTCGGCACGACCAACGGCGTGCAGGGCGACGACCTCGGCGCGACGGGCGGCGCGCGTCCGGAGGAAGTGAAGTGGCACGACGAAGCGCCGCGCGGCAAGCTCGACCTGCTCGTCACGCTCGACTTCCGGATGTCGACCACCTGCATGTACTCGGACGTCGTGCTGCCGACCGCGACGTGGTACGAGAAGGACGACATGAACACGTCCGACATGCACCCGTTCATCCATCCGCTGTCGGCAGCGGTCGATCCCGCATGGGAATCGAAGAGCGACTGGGAAATCTTCAAGGGGATCGCGAAGCGCTTCTCCGAGCTGTGCGACGGGCATCTTGGCGTCGAACGCGACGTCGTCCTCGCGCCGATCGCGCACGATACGCCGGGCGAACTCGCGCAGCCGTTCGACGTGCAGGACTGGAAGCGCGGCGAATGCGAGCCGGTGCCGGGCCGCACGATGCCGTCGGTGATCGCCGTCGAGCGCGATTATCCGAATACCTATGCACGCTTCACGTCGCTCGGCCCGCTGATGGACAAGCTCGGCAACGCGGGCAAGGGCATCGGCTGGGACACGAAGGACGAAGTGAAGCTGCTCGGCCAGCTCAATTACCAGGTCGCCGGCGGCGCCACGCAGGGGCGCCCGCGCATCGACACCGCGCTCGACGCCGCGGAGGTGATTCTCGCGCTCGCGCCTGAGACCAACGGCGAAGTCGCGGTGAAGGCGTGGCGCGCATTGTCTGGCATCACCGGCATCGACCACACGCACCTGGCCGCCGCGCGCGCGGACGAGAAGATCCGTTTCCGCGACATCCAGGCGCAACCGCGCAAGATCATCTCGTCGCCGACGTGGAGCGGGATCGAATCCGAGCACGTGTCGTACAACGCCGGTTACGTGAACGTGCACGAACTGGTGCCGTGGCGCACGCTGACGGGCCGTCAGCAGCTGTACCAGGATCACGCGTGGATGCGCGCGTTCGGCGAGTCGCTGTGCGTGTACAAGCCGCCGATCGACACGGGCAGCTATGCGCACATGGTCGGCAAGCGCTCGAACGGCAACCCCGAGCGCGTGCTCAACTTCCTGACGCCGCACCAGAAGTGGGGGATCCACAGCACGTACACGGACAACCTGCTGATGCTCACGCTGTCGCGCGGCGGCCCGATCGTGTGGATGTCGGAGGACGACGCGAAAGCGATCGGCGCGGTCGATAACGACTGGATCGAGTGCTACAACTCGAACGGTGCATTGTGCGCGCGGGCGGTCGTGAGCCAGCGGATTCCGTCCGGGATGGTGATGATGTACCACGCGCAGGAAAAGATCGTGAACACGCCGGGCTCCGAGATCACCGGCACGCGCGGCGGCATTCACAACTCGGTCACGCGCATCGCGCTGAAGCCGACCCACATGATCGGCGGCTACGCGCAGCTGTCGTACGGCTTCAACTATTACGGCACGGTCGGCTCGAATCGCGACGAGTTCCTGATCGTGCGCAGAATGAGCAAGATCGACTGGCTCGACGGCGAGGAAGCCGCGGTCGACCCGACCACACAGGCCGTACGGGATGGAGAAACGTCATGAAGGTACGCGCACAGATCGCGATGGTGCTGAACCTCGACAAGTGCATCGGGTGCCATACCTGCTCGGTGACCTGCAAGAACGTGTGGACCAGCCGCGAAGGGATGGAGTACGCGTGGTTCAACAACGTCGAGACGAAGCCGGGCATCGGCTATCCGAAGGACTGGGAGAATCAGGACCGCTGGCGCGGCGGCTGGCAGCGCCGTGCGGACGGCCGGATCGAGCCGCGTATGGGCGGCAAGTGGCGGCTGCTCGCGCAGATTTTCGCGAACCCGCACCTGCCCGAGATCGACGATTACTACGAGCCGTTCACATTCGACTACGGCCATCTTCAGGAAGCGGGCAACACGCGCGCGATGCCGGTCGCGCGGCCGCGCTCGCTGATCAGCGGCCAGCGGCTCGAAAAGATCGAGTGGGGTCCGAACTGGGAGGAAATCCTCGGCGGCGAGTTCGAGAAGCGCGCGAAGGACTACAACTTCGAGTCGGTGCAGAAGGAGATCTACGGGCAGTTCGAGAACACCTTCATGATGTACCTGCCGCGCCTCTGCGAGCACTGCCTGAATCCGGCGTGCGTCGCGTCGTGCCCGTCGGGTTCGATCTACAAGCGGGAGGAAGACGGCATCGTGCTGATCGACCAGGACAAGTGCCGCGGGTGGCGCATGTGCGTGTCGGGCTGCCCGTACAAGAAGATCTACTACAACTGGCAGAGCGGCAAGGCCGAGAAGTGCATCTTCTGCTATCCGCGCATCGAGGCCGGCCAGCCGACGGTGTGTTCGGAAACCTGCGTGGGCCGCATCCGCTACCTCGGCGTGCTGCTGTACGACGCCGACAGGATCAGTGAAGCCGCGAGCGCGGAGAACGAAAAGGACCTGTACGAAGCGCAGCTGTCGCTGTTCCTCGATCCGGAGGACCCGGCCGTGATCGCGCAGGCCGAGCGCGACGGCGTGCCGGCCGCGTGGCTCGACGCCGCGCGGCGCTCGCCGACCTACAAGATGGCGATCGACTGGAAGATCGCGTTCCCGCTGCATCCGGAATACCGGACGCTGCCGATGGTGTGGTACGTGCCGCCGCTGTCGCCGATCAACTCGGCCGCCAACAGCGGCGCGCTCGGGATGAACGGCTATCTGCCGGACGTCGAATCGTTGCGCATTCCGCTGCGCTATCTCGCGAACCTGTTGACGGCGGGCGACGAGGCGCCCGTGAAGCTCGCGCTCGAACGGCTGCTCGCGATGCGCGGGTTCATGCGCGCGCGCCACGTCGACGGTGTCGACGCGCGCGGCGTGCTCGACCAGGTCGGTCTGTCGCTTGCGCAGGTCGAGGAGATGTACCGCTATCTCGCGATCGCGAACTACGAGGATCGCTTCGTGATCCCGACGACGCACCGCGAGTATGCGGAAAACGCATACGACCTGCGCGCGTCGTGCGGCTTCTCGTTCGGCAACGGCTGTTCCGACGGCCGTTCGGAGGGCAGCCTGTTCAGTCCGAAGAAGGGCACGAAAACCATTCCGATCCACGAGGCGTCCCGATGAGCACCGCACCCGATCCGACCTACGCGGCGTTCGCTGCGCTGCTTGACTATCCCGACGATGCGCTCGTCGACGTGCTCGACTCGATCGAAGCCCACCTGCGCGAATGCGCGCGCGTGCCGAAGGCGGTGCGCGCGGGCCTCGACCGCTTCTTCGCCTACGTGCGCGAGCGTGACCTGCTGACGCTGCAGGAGAACTACGTCGCGCTGTTCGATCGCGGTCGCGCGACGTCACTGCACCTGTTCGAGCACGTGCACGGCGAATCGCGCGACCGCGGGCAGGCGATGGTCGACCTGCTGCAGATGTACGAGCGGCACGGGTTGACGTTGAATCCGGGCGAGCTGCCCGACTACCTGCCCGTGTTCCTCGAATACCTGTCGCGGCTGCCGGCGACCGATGCGCGCAACCTGCTCGGCGAGACCGGCGAGATCCTGCGCGCGTTGGCCAGCCAACTCGCGCAGCGCGGCAGCCATTACAGCTTCGTTGTCGGCGCGCTGCTGCCGATGGCCGGCCTCGCGTCGGTCGACGCACCGGCGGCCGCGGACGACGACATCGCAGGCGAGCGGCCGAGTGCCGACGACTACCGCGCGCTCGACGCGTCGTATGCGGACGAGGCAGTGCGCTTCGTCGGCGCGGCAACGCCGGCCGAGCAGACGGTGCGGTTCCACGACAAGCGGCCGGCCTGTGGCGCATAAGCGCGGGCTCAACTGGGGAAAGACATGAACGCTTATTTGCATCAGTTCCTGTTCGGGATCTACCCGTACATCTGTCTTGCGGTGCTGCTGGTCGGCAGCCTGATCCGCTTCGACCGCGAGCAGTACACGTGGAAGAGCGATTCGTCGCAGCTGCTGCGCCACGGGATGCTGCGGCTCGGCAGCAACCTGTTCCACTGGGGCGTGCTGGTCGTCGTGCTCGGGCACTTCGGCGGCTTCCTCGCACCGCACTGGCTCGTGTCGCCGTTCCTGTCGGCGTCCGGGCACCAGCTCGTCGCGATGGTGGCGGGCGGTGCGGCCGGCGTCGCGGCGATCATCGGGCTGACGATCCTGATCTGGCGCCGCCTCGGCGACCCGCGCATCCGCAAGAACAGCCGCCAGTCCGACATCCTGATCGTGCTGATGCTGTGGGTGCAACTCGCGCTCGGGCTCGGCACCGTCGTGCTGTCGACGCGCCACATGGACGGCGTGATGTTCGAGCAGCTCACCGATTACGTGAAGGGCGTCGTCACGTTCCGGCCGGACATCGCAAGCCTGCTGGTCGGCGTGCCGCTGACGTACCGGCTGCATATCCTGTTGGGCTTCACGATCTTCCTCGTGTCGCCGTTCACGCGGATGGTGCACATCTGGAGCGGCATCGCGTCGGTCGCGTACCTGATCCGCCCGTACCAGCTCGTGCGCAAGCGCTGAGGAGGCCACATGAACGACGTTCTCTCCGAAGTCGCGGCCGCGCCGCTGACGATCAACGGCGTTGCGATCGACGACGCGGCCATTGCGGCCGAGGCCGAGCATCACGGCGATGCACCCGATCCGCTCGACGCGGCACGGCATGCGCTCGCGGTGCGCGAACTGCTGCGTCAGCGCGCGGTATCGCTCGGGCTGATCGATGAAAGCACACCCCTCGACGACGCAGCGGTCGATGCGTTGCTCGAGCGCGAGCTGACTCACGTGCCCGAACCCGATCGCGCCGATTGCGAGCGCTACTACGGGCAGCATCCGACGCGTTTTCGCCGCGGCGACATCGTGTATGCGAGCCACGTGCTGTTCGCGGTGACCGACCGCGTGCCGCTCGCACCGCTGCGGCAGCGCGCGGAACGTGCGCTCGCCGACGTGGTGGCCGCGCCCGACACGTTCGAAGCGGTCGCGCGCGCGTCTTCGAATTGTCCGTCGGCACAAGTCGGCGGCAGCCTCGGGCAGCTCCTGCGCGGCTACACCGTGCCGGAATTCGAGGCTGCGCTGTTCGATACGGACGGGCTCGGCGTGCTGCCGAAACTCGTCAATACCCGCTTCGGCTTCCACATCGTGCGCATCGAGCGCCGCGTGCCTGGCGACGTGGTGCCGTTCGACGAGGCCGCCGGCCAGATCGCCGCGTACCTGTCGGAACGCGTGCGGCAGCGGGCGATACGGCAGTACGTGGCGATACTCGCGGGCGGCGCGCGGGTCGAAGGCGTGACCTTCGACGGCGCGAACGGCCCGCTCGTCCAATGAAACGAGGTTTTGCGTATGGCAATTCAACAAGGTAGCGCTCGCCTGGCCGCGGAGACGCCGGCCGTTCCGCTGCGCGCATGGTCGGTGCTGGCCTCGAGCACGCTCGCGTTCATGGTGTGTTTCGTCGTGTGGATGATGTTCGGCGTGCTCGGCGTGCAACTGCGCACCGATCTCGGGCTGAACAGCACGGAATTCGGGCTGCTCACGTCGACGCCCGTGCTGACCGGCGCGCTGATGCGCTTGCCGCTGGGCACGTGGACCGACCGCTTCGGCGGCCGGATCGTGATGACGGTGCTGCTCGTCGTGTGCGCGATTCCCGTCTACATCGTCAGCTACGCGACGCAGCTGTGGCAGTTCCTCTTGATCGGGCTGTTCCTCGGCTGCGTCGGCGCGTCGTTCGCGGTCGGCACGCCGTACGTCGCGCGCTTTTTCCCGCCGAAGCGGCGTGGGCTCGCGATGGGCGTGTTCGGTGCGGGCACGTGCGGCGCGGCGGTCAACCTGTTCGTCACGCCGCTGCTGCTGTCCGCATATGGATGGCGCTTCGTGCCGCGCGTCTACGCAGTCGCATTGCTCGTCACGGCCGTGATCTTCTGGTTCGCGTCGGCACCCGATCCAGGGGCAGGCAAACGGGGTGGATCGATGCTCGACGCGTTCAAGGTGTTGCGCGATCCGCGCGTGTGGCGGCTCTGCCAGTACTACTCGATCACGTTCGGCGGCTTCACGGCGCTCTCGCTGTGGATCCCGCAGTACCTGAAGAGCGAATACGGGATGTCGCTCGTGATGGCATCCGCGTTCGCGGCCGGCTTCTCGCTGCCGGGCTCGGTGCTGCGTGCGCTCGGCGGTGCGCTGTCCGACCGCTTCGGCGCGCATGCGGTCACCTGGTGGGGACTGTGGGTCGCGTGGATCTGCCTGTTCCTGCTGTCGTATCCGGCGACCGACTTCGTGATTCACACGATCGACGGCACCGCGTCGCTGAATCTGTCGATGCCGGTGGCAGGCTTCGTCGCGCTGACCTTCGTGCTCGGTGCGGTGTTCGCGTTCGGGATGGCGTCGACCTTCAAGTACGTAGCCGACGATTTCCCGGACAACATGGGCGTCGTCACGGGCATCGTCGGCCTCGCGGGCGGGCTCGGCGGCTTTCTGCTGCCGATCCTGTTCGGCCTGCTGCTCGACTTGCTGCGCGTGCGCACGACCTGCTTCATGTTCTTGTACGGGATCGTGTGGGTGTCGCTGATCCTGATCTACCTGTCCGAGGTGCGGCGCACGCCTGTGACGGGCTGAACGTTCCTGCGCGATGCCGGTAGCCTGCGGCATCGCGCACGCATCTTGCAGCACGCCGGGCGTTTTCGAGCGTCCGCAGTTCTGTCAAACTGGCGCCCATGACACCGCGCCTCGCCTTATCGCCTTCCTCCGATTCCACACCTGCGCCCGCGGGCTTCCCCGACGCCGACGAACTGGCCGCGCTGCGCGCGTGGTACGCGGGCATGACCGTGCGGCAGGCCGTCGAGCGCTACCTGCCCGATCGGCTCGGCGAAGGGCGCTCGGCGCGCGGCGTGATCGGCGGGATTCGTCGCCGTCTCGTGCGTGTCGCGCGGCAGGCAGGGCGGCCCGATCTCGCGGAGCAACTGGGTCATGCCGACAGCGCGCGCATTCAGATGGCGAGGGCCGCGACCGATGCGATCGGCCTGCTGCGCCATGCGCGAGCGCCGGTGCCGCAGATCAGCGACGACGTTGGTTTGTGGCTGCCCGCACGCGCAGTCGTCGCGCTGCGCGCACACGGGATCGCGACGCTGGCCGACCTGACCGTGCGGATTCCGCGGCGGCGCCAGTGGTGGCGCGCAATAACGGGGCTCGGCGTGGCGAGCGCGCGCCACATCGAGGCGTTCTTTTCCGCGCATCCTGACTTGACCGAGCGGGCGCGGGCGCTGATCGCGGCGACGCCGCGCAGCGCCATTGTGCCGTGGGAGCAGTTGAAGTTACCGCACGAGGTCGACGGGTCGGCCGGCACGTTCCGCGCGCCGCGCGCGACCAGCACGCTCGACGCGGACAACGATTACGCGGCCGTGCACGCGTGGCTGTCGCTGCACGAATCGGCCGCGACGCGCCGCGCGTACCGGAAGGAGGCCGAGCGGCTGATCCTGTGGGCGATCGTCGAGCGCGGGCGCGCGCTGTCGTCGCTGACCACCGAGGATGCGGTTGCGTATCGCGCGTTCCTGCGCAACCCGACGCCGCACGAACGCTGGATCGGCCCGGTGCGGCCGCGCGGCGCGCCGGACTGGCGGCCGTTTTCGGGCGGATTGTCCGCGCGTTCGGCCGCGTACACGCTATCGGTCCTCGGCGCGCTGTTCCGCTGGCTGATCGAGCAACGCTATTTGCTTGCCAATCCGTTCGCGGGCGTCAAGGTGCGCGATACGCGCGGCGCGAATGCGCTGGACACGTCGCATGCGTTCACCGAAGGCGAGTGGCTGCTCGTGCGCACGATCGCGGACGGGCTCGAGTTTCGCAAGGGCAAGCCGCCCGGCGCACCGCAGTCCGGCTGGACGCCGGCCGCCGCGCAACGGCTGCGTTTCATCCTCGATTTCGGCTATGCGACCGGGCTGCGCGCGAGCGAACTGGTCGGCGCGACGCTTGGCGACATCGAAACGGACGCGCACGGCGATGCGTGGCTGAAGGTGATCGGCAAGGGCAGCAAGGCCGCGCGCGTCGCGCTGCCGCCGCTCGCGCGCACGGCGCTCGATCGTCATCTGGTCGCGCGGCGGCTGCCGGTCACGCCGGTGCGCTGGCGGCCCGATACGCCGCTGATTCCGAGCCTTGCGGAAGACGGGGCGGCCGGAATTACGAGCGTGCGGCTGTGGAAGGTGATGCAGCGTTTCTTCGCGCAGACGGCCGCGCTCGTCGATGACGACAACCCGTCGCTCGCGCAGAAGCTGCGCCAGGCGAGCCCGCACTGGATGCGTCATACGCATGCGACGCATGCGCTCGCGCGCGGCGCGGAGCTGACGACGGTGCGGGACAACCTGCGGCATGCGTCGATCTCGACGACGTCGATTTATCTGCACGGGGACGATGTGAAGCGGGCACGGCAGATGTCGAGTGCGTTTTCGGCTGACAAATGAGCAGGGCGCGCGCGTGATCGCATGAAATCTGAACGGAACGACACCGCGTCGGTGACGGTCAGAAGGGTTATTCGGTAACGGTGCGGATGGATGGCATCGAGTCAGGGAACCGTCGATTTCGTCGTCGAGCAGATGGCTGCAGCGGGTACCGTGTCGGCGCGCAAGATGTTCGGCGAGTACGGCATCTACTGCGATGGCAAGATGGTCGCGCTGGTGTGCGACGACCGGTTGTTCGTCAAGCCGACGCCTGACGGGCGTGCGTTTCTCGGCACCTGCGACGAAGCGCCACCGTATCCGACGGCGAAGCCGCATCTCGTCATCGGGGGCGAGCGCTGGGACGACCGCGAATGGCTGTCGACGCTGATCCGGATCACTGCTGCGCAACTGCCGGTGCCGGTGAAGCGGGGTCGATAGCAGTCGGCGTATTCTGTGAACCATGTGCGCGACCATCGCGCCCCCGCTGGAGCACAAGAATGGAGACATCCGAACATCCGCAAGCACCGCGATATGCGCGCCGCGCATGGCACGCGCTCGTCGCAGCCCTGTGCCTCGGCTGGTGCGCGCTGTCGTTCGGCGCGGACGGCGCGGCGGCGCTGCTCGACCGTTACCACAGCCTCGGTGCGCAACTGAAGGACAACGCGTTTCACCGGCCGCTATACCTCGAATCGTCGGAGGCGTCGTCGTCGCTGAAGGGCGACATCTACGCGGTCGTCGACTATCCGTTTTCCGTCGTGAACGGCAAGCTCAACGATCCCGCGCAGGGCCCCGCGAACTGGTGCGCGGTGCTGATCCTGCACCTGAACACGAAGTACTGTCACGCGTCGACCGGCAGCGACGGCCCGGTGCTCGACGTGAACCTCGGCCGCAAGATCGAGCAGAAGCTGTCGGATACCTATCGCGTGCAGTTCCGCTACCGCGTGGCCGCCGCGACGCCTGACTATTTTCAGGTCGACCTGACCGCCGACAGCGGCCCGATGGGCACGAAGGACTACCGGATCGCGCTGGAGGCCGTGCCGGTCGGCGCGTCGCGCACGTTTCTGCACCTGACGTATTCGTACGGCTTCGGCGCCGTCGGCCGCATGGCGATGAAGACCTACCTCGCGACGGTCGGCAGCGACAAGGTCGGGTTCACGGCAGCCAGCGGCGCATCGGCGACGCAGCCGCAGTACATCGGCGGCGTGCGCGGATTGCTGGAGCGCAACACGATGCGCTACTACCTCGCGATCGACACGTATCTCGCGACGCTCGACAAGCCGCTCGACCAGCGCCTTGCGCGCTGGTTCGACGCGACCGAGCAGTACCCGAAGCAACTGCACGAAGTCGAGCGTGGCGCGTATCTGCAGATGAAGGCACAGGAGGTGCAGCGGCAGCAGGCGGCGCGATGACGCCGCCTGCTGCCGGCCTGCTCGGCGCCGATCAGTTCGACGCGCCGCCGACCGTGCGAATGCTGTGCCACTGCCCCTGTTCGACGCGGAACAGCGTGTAGGGCGGCTTGATCAGGTCGCCGCGTTCGTCGAACGAGATCTTCCCCGTCACGCCCGTGACCGACACCCCCGGCAGGCTCGCGACGATCTTGCCGCGGTCGACCGAATCGGCCTTGCGAACGGCCGCGATCATTGCGAGCGCCGCGTCGTACGCGAACGGTGCATACAGCTCGACGTCCTGGTTGAAGCGCGCCTTGTAGCGCTGCGCGAACGCGATCGCGGACGGCAGCTTGTCGAGCGCCGGGCCCGGCTCGAGATCTTGCGTGCCTTCGCCCGCGTTGCCGGCGATCTTCAGGAACGCATTGCTTTTCAACGCGCCGGCGCCGAACAGTTGCGCGCGGATGCCGAGCGAGCGCATCTGCTTGACGAGCATCGCGCCCTGTTCGTCGAGGCCGCCGAAGAACAGCAGGTCGACGTTGTTGCTCTTCATCGTCGTCAGGATGCCGCGTAAATCGACGGCCTTGTCGTTCGTGTATTCGCGGCCGACGATGCTGCCGTGCGCGTCCTTGACGCCTTTCTCGAATGCGTCGGCAAGCCCCTGGCCGAATGCGGTGCGATCGTCGATGATGCCGATCCGCTTCGCCTTCAGCTGCTCGACCGCGAAGCGGCCGGCCACCACGCCGCCGACGCCGTCGTGCCCCATCGTGCGGAACACGTTCTTGAAGCCCTGCATCGTCAGTTGCGGATTGGTCGAGCCGGGCGTGATCATCGCGACGTTCGCCTGCTTGTAGACGGCCGACGCGGGGATGCTGCAGCCCGAGTTGTAGTGGCCGATCACGCCGTCGTCGACGAGTTTCTGTGCGACGTGGATCGCGATGCGCGGATCGTCCACGGTAGCGACGATACCGCGTGCAACGGCGAAGGCTGCCGGTTCGCTCCCCGTGTCGGGCAGACCGACGTCGGTGCCCGCACCGGGCGCAGGTGAACAGCCGCAGCGCGTTGCGCCAACGGGCAGCGTCCGCATCTCGTCCCGAGCCCTTCATCTTCGGCTCGCCGCCGCCCGTGCCGCACGCCCCATCGCTCTCGCGCCATCTTCATGGCGGTGCAGCTCGGGCCGCCTCGACCTTTTCCCGTCTGGCCGGTCGGGCATGACCAGCCAGCGCCCGCGGCGCTGCGCGTCAAGTCGTATTGCTCTCCGGTCGCCGCTCTCCGCCCCTGATTCGTAAGACGTACAGTTCGCCCGAAGCCGCAAATTCGCGACGAACTGTACTCTTCTGTGCGTGTCCGATGTGTGTACTCTGCGTCAACTGTTCTGCTCTTAAGATTCCATCATCAAGTGCACAGTGCCGCAGGCCCAGACATCACGGGCCTTCCGGCGCATCTTCAAAAGCGAGCCACTGCGATGGAAAAGGCAAAACCCGAGGGAGCAATCAGGCATCACGACAGCCTGGTCAGCAGGCAGCACACGCACGGAACGGGCGTGCACGGGGCGGCGGCGCGCATGCGCTGGGCGGCGGGGAGCACGCGATGAAGCTCTACGAAAAACTCGCGGACGACATCGAACGTCTGATCCGCCAGGGCGTGTACCGGCACGGCGACCGGATTCCGTCGGTGCGGCAGGCGAGCCAGCAGCACCGGATCAGCATCACGACCGTGCTGCACGCGTACCTGTTGCTCGAAAGCCGCGGGCTGCTGGAAAGCCGTCCGCAGTCGGGCTACTTCGTGAACCTGCGTCGCGACGACAACCATGCGCCGGTGCGCGAGCTGCGGCCGTCGAAGCCGATCGCGATTTCGTCGTCGGTCGACATGAGCCGGCTCGTGCTGTCGACGTTGCGCTCGATCGGCACCGACGACGCGGTGCCGCTCGGTTCGCCGTATCCGGATCCGAGCCTCTTTCCGTTCGAGAAGCTGAACCGCTACGCGTATGCGGCCGGCCGGGACAAGTCGCTGTGGGGCGTGACCGACGGGCTGCCGCCCGGCCATCCGCGCCTGATCCGGCAGATCGCACGGCGCTACCTGGAAAACGGCATGTCGGTCGACCCGAACGAGATCATCGTGACGGTCGGCGCGACGGAGGCGATCAACCTGTGCCTGCAGGCGGTCGCGAAACCGGGTGACACGATCGCGGTGGAGTCGCCGACGTTCTACGCGATGCTGCATGCGATCGAGCGGATGGGGATGAAGGCGATCGAGGTCGCGACGCATCCGGAATACGGGATCGATATCGCCGCGCTGGCGGCAATCGCAAAGTCGCAGCCGATCGCCGCGTGCATGGTGATGCCGAATTTCCAGAATCCGCTGGGCTTCCAGATGCCCGACGAGCGCAAGCGCGAACTGGTGGAATTCGCGACCCGCGTCGACATGCCGATCATCGAGAACGGTGTGTATAACGAACTGTATTTCGGCGAGTCGCATCCAGGCACGCTGAAGTCCTACGACCGCAACGGGATCGTGCTGCATTGCGCATCGTTTTCGAAGAGCCTGACGGCGGCTTACCGGGTCGGCTGGGCGTTGCCGGGCCGGTATCGCGATCAGGTCGAGAAGCTGAAGTTCCTGAACACGCTGGCCACGCCGTCGCTGCCGCAGCTCGCGATCGCCGAGTTTCTCGAACGCGACGGCTACGAGCATCACCTGCGGCGCTTGCGCAAGGCGTATGCGCAGCAGGCGAACCTGATGCGCGCGATGGTGTCGCGATTCTTCCCTGAAGGCACGCGCATCTCCAGCCCGGCCGGCGGCTACGTGCTGTGGGTCGAGTTGCCGGTGCAGGTCGACGCGATGCGGCTGTATCAGCTCGCGCTGGAGCAGGGAATCACGATCGGCCCCGGCTACATGTTCTCGATTACCGACAACTACCGGAACTTCATCCGGCTGAACTACAGCAGCCCATGGTCGCCGGAGATCGAGCGGGCGGTGATCGCGGTCGGGAAGCTCGCGGCCTCGTGCGTGCGATGAAGTGAAGGCCGGTGCGCGTCGCACGCACCGGCCGAAATGGTGTCGCGCGGCGATCAGCCGGCCCTCGCGCGCAGAAACCCGGACACGCGCGCGAGGTGCATCGCTCCGGTCGAGCGCGTGATGCTCAGCGACTGCCGCGCGCAACGGCCAGCAAGATCCCGAATCCGACGAGAAGGACACCGAAGGTCCGGTCGATCCAGTGACGTAAGGATAACAAACGATCGCGGACGGCCCGGGCGGAGAAGCAGGCGGCCACCAGGCTGAACCAGCCCGCATGCGCCAGCGCGATGAACAAGCCGTAACCGATCTGCACGATCAATGGCGTGTCGGGGCGAACGGCCTGCATGAACAGGCTGACGATGAACACGGTGGTTTTCGGATTCAGCGCATTGGTCAGGAAGCCGGTGCGCAGCGCCGCCAGATCGGACAGCGGCGCGGCAGGCGTTGCGGGCTGTCCGCGCGCGGGCCTGGCTGTGAGCATCTTCGCGCCGAGGTAGATCAGGTAGATCGCCCCGAGGAGCTTCACGGTATTGAAGAGCCACAGGGATTGACGGATCAGCAGTCCGACGCCGAGCAGCGTATAGCTCACGTGTACCGTCACGCCCAGCCCGATCCCCCATGCGGTGAGCAAGCCCGACCGGCGCGACAGCATCAGGCTGTTGCGCGTGACCATCGCGAAATCCGGCCCCGGGCTGATGACCGCGAGTAAAGTGATGGTGACTACGACTATCCATTCCGTCATTGCATCGTCCTTTTGATTTTCACCGTGATGCGCCAATATTAGGGATCACGGTTCACCAGGAAAAGCGATGATTTCTGACCAAGATGGTGAGTTGGAGTCACAGAATGTTCGCGCCAGTCTGCCGTCGCTGATAGCGCTGCGCTGCTTCGAGGCGGCGGCGCGCCATGAGCATTTCAGCCGCGCCGCCGACGAATTGCACGTGACGCACGGCGCCGTCAGTCGCGCGGTGCGCCTGCTCGAAGACGATCTGGGCGTGGCGTTGTTCGAGCGGCGCAGTCGCCGTGTGTTCCTGACCGATGCGGGCCGCAAGCTGGCGCAGGCCGTCTATGAAGGTCTGCATCTGATCAGGCAGACCGCGCATGAATTGCGGACCGAGGCGGCTCGTGCGCAGCGTTCGGTGCTGTCGTGCGAACCCACGCTGCTGATGCGCTGGCTGATCCCGCGCTGGCCGAACTTCCAGGCAATGTACCCGGGCGTCGACATCCACCTCGCCGCGGCGGGTGGCCCGTTCTCGTTCGACCACGGCATCGACATGGCGATCCGCCGCAACGACTTTGCGTGGCCCGACGGTTATCACGCGGAGAAACTGTTCGCTGAAAGGGTGGGTCCGGTGTGCCGGCCCGACAAGGTGGACAGGTGGTTTTCCGGCAGCCGGGACGGTCGCGCGCTGAAGCGCGGCGCGCCGCGGCTGCATGCCCGGACACGGCCGGACGCATGGAAGGAATGGGCGGCGGCCGCGCATCGACCGCCGGGCAGCGGGCGCGGGCAGGTGTTCGACCATTTCTACTTTAGCCTTCAGGCGGCCGTCGCGGGGCTGGGTGTCGCAATCGGTCCGTGGCATCTCGTTCGCGATGACCTCGAGAGCGGTGTGCTGGTCGCGCCGATGGGTTTCGTCGAGGACGGCTCGCACTATTGTCTGCTGACGCCGGCGCCCGTGAAGGACGGGAGCGCGCAGTGGGCGCTGCGCGATTGGCTGAAGACGATGGTCTGACGCGTGAGCCGGATCGATGCGCGATGCCGGCAGCATAAAAAAATGGCGCCGCAGGCATTCAGCCCGTGGCGCCATTGCGTGTCGCCACGACGGGCACAGCCCGCCGTAGCTCGACCGCATGCTTAGATCTGCACGGTGTCGGCGACTTCCTTGAAGTCTTCGATCTGGTCGAAGTTCATGTACTTGTAGATCTTGTCGCCGTTGGCATTGAGCACGCCCATGTCGGCCATGTACTCGTCCTTGGTCGGGATCCGGCCGAGACGCGAGCAGATTGCCGCCAGTTCCGCCGAGCCGAGGTACACGTTCGTGTTCTTGCCCAGACGGTTCGGGAAGTTGCGGGTCGACGTCGACATCACCGTCGCGCCTTCGCGCACCTGCGCCTGGTTGCCCATGCACAGCGAGCAGCCCGGCATTTCGGTGCGGGCGCCGGCCGTGCCGAACACGCCGTAATGACCTTCTTCCGTCAGTTGCTTCTGGTCCATCTTGGTCGGCGGCGCGACCCACAGCTTGACCGGGATGTCGCGCTTGCCTTCCAGCAGCTTCGATGCGGCACGGAAGTGACCGATGTTGGTCATGCACGAACCGATGAACACTTCGTCGATCTTCGCACCGGCGACGTCGGACAGCGTCTTCACGTCGTCCGGATCGTTCGGGCACGCAACGATCGGTTCATGGATGTCGGCCAGGTCGATCTCGATGACGGCCGCGTATTCGGCGTCGGCATCCGGCGACAGCAGTTGCGGGTCGGCCAGCCACTGCTCCATCGCCACGATACGGCGCTGCAGGCTGCGCGGATCCTGATAGCCCTGCGCGATCATCCACTTCAGCAGCGTGATGTTGCTGTTGAGGTACTCGATGATCGGTTCCTTGTTCAGGTGCACCGTGCAACCGGCTGCCGAACGCTCGGCCGATGCGTCCGACAGTTCGAACGCTTGCTCGACCTTAAGATCGGGCAGGCCTTCGATTTCGAGGATGCGGCCCGAGAAGATGTTTTTCTTGCCTTGCTTGGCGACCGTCAGCATGCCCTGCTTGATCGCGTACAGCGGAATCGCGTTGACGAGGTCGCGCAGCGTGACGCCAGGCTGCATCTTGCCCTTGAAGCGGACCAGCACCGATTCCGGCATGTCCAGCGGCATCGTGCCGGTGGCGGCCGCGAACGCGACCAGGCCCGAGCCTGCCGGGAAGCTGATGCCGATCGGGAAGCGCGTGTGCGAGTCGCCGCCGGTGCCGACGGTGTCGGGCAGCAGCATGCGGTTCAGCCACGAGTGGATCACGCCGTCGCCCGGGCGCAGCGCGATACCGCCACGGGTGCTGATGAAGTTCGGCAGCGTCTGGTGCGTCTTCACGTCGACCGGCTTCGGATAAGCGGCGGTGTGGCAGAACGACTGCATCACGAGGTCGGCCGAGAAGCCGAGGCAGGCCAGATCCTTCAGTTCGTCGCGGGTCATCGGGCCGGTGGTGTCCTGCGAGCCGACCGAGGTCATCTTCGGTTCGCAGTACGTGCCCGGACGCACGCCCTGGCCTTCCGGCAGACCGCATGCGCGGCCGACCATCTTCTGCGCGAGCGAGAAGCCCTTGCCGCTGTCGGCCGGCTGGTGCGGCAGGCGGAACAGCGTCGACGGTGCGAGGCCAAGCGCTTCACGTGCCTTCGCGGTCAGGCCGCGGCCGATGATCAGCGGAATGCGGCCGCCGGCGCGCACTTCGTCGAACAGCACGTCGGACTTGACCTGGAATTCGGCGATCACGTTGCCGTCCTTCAGCGCCTTGCCTTCGTACGGGCGCAGTTCGACCACGTCGCCCATGTTCATCTGCGACACGTCGAGCTCGATCGGCAGCGCGCCGGCGTCTTCCATCGTGTTGTAGAAGATGGGGGCGATCTTGCCGCCGAGGCACACGCCGCCGAAGCGCTTGTTCGGGACGAACGGGATGTCTTCGCCGGTGAACCACAGCACCGAGTTGGTGGCCGACTTGCGCGAGGAGCCGGTGCCGACCACGTCGCCCACGTAGGCGACCAGATGACCCTTTTCCTTCAGCGATTCGATGAACTTGACCGGGCCGCGCTTGCCGTCTTCTTCCGGCGTGATGCCCGGGCGCGCGTTCTTCAGCATCGCCAGCGCGTGCATCGGGATGTCCGGGCGGGTGGTGGCGTCCGGGGCCGGCGACAGGTCGTCGGTGTTGGTTTCGCCCGTGACCTTGAACACGGTGATGGTCAGGCTTTCCGGCACTTCCGGACGGCTCGTGAACCATTCGGCGTCGGCCCAGCTCTGCAGCACGGCCTTCGCGTGCGCGTTGCCCTTGTCGGCGAGTTCCTTCACGTCATGGAACTGGTCGAACATCAGCAGGGTTTTCTTCAGTGCGTCGGCAGCGACGGCCGCGACTGCGTCGTCGGACAGCAGCTCGATCAGCGGCTGGATGTTGTAGCCGCCCAGCATCGTGCCGAGCAGTTCGGTCGCGCGCTCGCGCGAGATCAGCGGGCAGGCCGTCTCGCCCTTTGCGACGGCGGCCAGGAAGCCGGCCTTCACGCGCGCGGCTTCGTCGACGCCGGCGGGGACGCGGTGGGTGATCAGGTCGAGCAGCGTCTGCTCTTCGCCTGCGGGCGGGTTCGCCAGCAGTTCCACCAGTTCGGCGGTTTGCTGAGCCGTCAGCGGCAGGGGAGGAATACCGAGCGCGGCGCGGGCGGCCACGTGAGCACGAAAGTTTTCAAGCATGGGGGGACCTGCTGAGATTGCGTTTCAGGGGAAGGGCTTTCCAGGCACGCCGAGGCTGCTGTTCCGGACACTGCTTCACTGCTTGGACGGGATTCTAATCCCAATATGGTCACGCGTCAAATGTCTTATGTCTTATATAAGAGTTGATTGTGGAACGTCGAGAAACGAGTGCTGTCGCGGCGCACCTTGCGGAAGAATTCGGCGGATTAGGTAGCGGCGTGGTGCAGGGAGTGACCGCGGATCGGGGCGCTGTGGGACGTACGCACGTCGCAGATGAGGCATTCGCTCGACCGGCGCGATTTCATTATGTGGAAAATCCAGGGGCGTACCGGTCGAGGTCAGGAAGCTTCAGGATCCCAACGGATGACGAGCGCGACGAGCAAGATAGAGCACGATGAAGACACCGATGCCGATCCAGGCGGTCTCGACCGGCGGCGACGTCCGAAAAGCGCCCATCACGGTGGTGTGCGCGGTGAACACGGCGAGTGCGAGCAACTTCGCGCTGATCACGCCGCAAATGTTGGCGCGTCGTCGATCGTCGGCGGCGCGGGTAAGTACAGCGCCTTCGTCGCTGCAACCTCGTCGGTCAGTCGAACCACGAGTTCCCGCGGCCCGAGCACTTTCAACTCCGCACCATATCCAAGCAGCTTCCGCGCACCGTGCTCGATCGAGGTTTATTTTCCGCACGTGATCCGGCTGATGGGCCTCGAAGAGACGCCGGATCATCCCGCGGCACAGGCCGCACGCGACGAAGCGCGGCAATACTGTCGACGCATGGAGCGCGTGCTGGCGGACCGGGAATTCCTCGCCGAAAGCTATTCGTACGCCGACATCGCGTTCTACATGGCGCAGTTGTTCGGCGCGCGCAAGGGCGCGCCGATGACGGCGGAGACACCGAACCTGCTCGCCTGGCGCGAACGGATGACCGCGCGTCCGGCCGTGCGGAAAGTGGCCGGTGCGATGGCGGATTATCTCGCTTCGATCGACCATCCGGTTCCGGATTTTCTTCGCGGGCTCTATTAGCCACCCCGTTGCGCATCGAGCGGCTACGATCTGTCAGTCGCCGCTGGATGTGCACGAATCACCCGCCTGTCACCGGCGGAAAGAACGCCACCTCGCTATCCTCCCGCACGACGAATCCGCCGGTCACCATCTCGCGATTCACGGCCGCGCGCACGGGCCGGTCTATCCGCAGCGCTTCACCACTGCGCGCGTCGCGTGCGGCGAGCGTGGCGCGCAGCGCGTCGACGGTGAGCTCATGCGCATCGATCTGGATCACTTCCTCGTCGGTATCCAGTTGTTCGCGAATGCTCGCAAAGTATTTGATCGTCAGTTTCATTTCGATGTCCCGAGCGAAATCGGTGAAGTCGGTGAAGTCGGTGATATCGGCGGAATCGGAAAGGCATTGGCCGGCACGTTCATCCCCATCGACGCATCGCCTGATCGTCATGCGCCTTCGGCTCGACCCAGCCGGCCACGCCGTCGTGCCGGATCTCCTTCTTCCAGAAGGGCGCGTGCGTCTTCAGGAAGTCCATGATGAATTCGCACGCATCGAACGCCGGCGCGCGATGCGCGGCGGCCACCACGACGATCACGACCGCGTGGCCGAGCGGAATGCGCCCGACGCGATGCACGATCCTGACCGCCTCGAGCCGCCAGCGCGCGCTGGCTTCCTCGACGATGCTCCACAGCGCCTGCTCGGTCATCGTCGGATAGTGCTCGACTTCCAGCGCGATCACGTCGTCGACGTCGCCTTCGTTGCGCACGACACCGAGGAAATTCACGACCGCGCCGACATTCGGATTGCGAATGAACGGCGCGATCTCGGCGCCGGCGTCGATCGTCGCGTACTGCACACGCACCTCGAATCCGGCTGCGATCGCCGGCGGCGGCTCGGTGTGTGGGTCGACGGGTTCGGAATGTCCGCCGTCACGCGACGGATCGTCGGATGACGCGGCACGGGATTCGGTGAATCTGGTCATGACGGTTCTCCAGTAGGCGGTGCGCTCCGCTTCGCGCGGCAGCCCGTCAGCCGCCGACGAGCGACATGCGCACGATCGGATGGGTCTTGCCCGACGGCCTGGCCGCACGCGTGGCCCGCCGTTCGGAATAGCGGTCGTCGCGCCGCATCCATCGCGCGCGCACGGTGTCGGCAAGGCGGTCGATCGATTCGGCATCGTCGAGCCACGGCCGCAGGTCGGTGCCCTGCATCGCGAACAGGCATGTATAGAGCTGGCCGTCGGCCGACACGCGTGCGCGCGAGCACGTGCCGCAGAACGGATGCGACACGCTCGCGATGAAACCGACGTCGCCCGCGCCGTCGATGTGCCGGCAGCGGATCGCGGTGGCATCGTGTCCCGGTTCGCCGACGAGCACGAGCGGATAGCTCGCTTCGATGATTTCGCGCATCCGCGCGGCCGGCACGACCTTGTCGCCGGACCACGCGTTCGCGCCGCCGACGTCCATGTATTCGATGAAGCGCACGGCCACGCCGCTATGACGGAAGTGGCGCACGAGCGGCAAGATCTGGCCGTCGTTCGCGCCGCGCTCGATCACGGCGTTGACCTTCACGGGCGCGAGCCCGGCCGCCTGCGCGGCCTCGATGCCGGCCAGCACGCGCGCCACCGGCACGTCAGTGTCGGTCATCCGGCGGAACACGGCATCGTCGATCGCGTCGAGACTCACGGTCACGCGCGACAGGCCCGCATCGCGCAGCGCGCGTGCCTTGGCGGCGAGCAGCGAACCGTTGGTCGTCAGCGCGATTTCGACTGGCTTGCCGTTGACGGTCGTCAGCGTCGCCAGCCGTTCGATCAGCGCTTCGAGGTTGCGGCGCAGCAGTGGCTCGCCGCCGGTGATGCGGATCTTTTCGACGCCGAGCGAGACGAACGCGCGCGCGATCTTCTCCATTTGCGCGAACGACAGTCGCTCGGACGACGGCATGAACGCATAGTCGGAACCGAAGCTGTCTCGCGGCATGCAGTAGCCGCAGCGGAAATTGCACCGGTCGATGACGGACAGCCGCAGATCGCGCAGCGGCCGCGCGAACGTGTCGAGCGGGCGGGAGAAGGCACCGGGCGATGCGCTGCCGGATTCGGCGGCGGCCGGCGCGGAAGCGATGGCATTCACGATGGGTTCGTCTGCCTGCAGGAAGTGAGCGGAACGGCGTCGCCGATCGGCCATGCGTGTGCCGACGTGTCGGCGTACGGGTCGTGACGAGCCTCATCGTGAGGATAGGTCGCCGGATTCCATCGGCAGAGACACAATCCCGCCTGGAATACAGGAATACAGTTCGTCATTCTGGATGCGCGAAAGGTGGGCATGGCGAGCCGCCGCATGCTCATGTTCGTGCTCATGCGAGCCAGTGCCCGAAATCGTAATACGGCACGGCGTCGCCGCGTGCGATGCGTCGGCCGGCCGGCAGCCGTGCGAGCCCGGTCGCCTGCAGCAGCGATTGCAGCGTGCCGGCGCCTTGCTGCCGCAGTGTGTCGAGGACGGGCGCGCCGGTGGCGTCGATGGTACGGCGCACGCGCACGAAGCGTTCGCGCTGCGCATCCGGTTCGGCGTCGATGTCGATCGGCAGCGACGGTACGGCCGGCAGGCAGTCGTCGCGTCCCTGCAGACAGCGGATCAGCGGCGCGACGAACAGCGCGAAGGCGATCATCGCCGCGCCCGGATTGCCGGGCAGCAGCACCACGGGCCGTTCGTCGAACCGCGCGAGCGCGACGGGCTTGCCCGGTTTCATCCGCACGCCCGACACCACGAACGACGCGCCGAGCGCGGTCAGCGCGGGGCGCAGCAGGTCCTTGTCGCCGACCGATGCGCCGCCGACGCAGACAACCAGATCGCAGCGCGCGGCCATTTCGCGCAGTGCCTGATCGACGGCGGCCGGCGTGTCGGCGGCGTGTTCGCTCGCGGTGACGCCGGCACCGGTTCCCGATACCAGAGCCGCGAGCATCGGCGCGTTGCTGTTGTAGATCTGCCGGGGCGCACGCGGCTCGCCGCACGGGACGAGTTCGTCGCCGGTCGTCAGGATGCCGACCCGCAGCGGCGGCCGCACGGCGATGCGCGCGCAACCCTGCGCGGCTGCGACGCCGACGTGCATCGCGCCGAGCCGCACGCCGGCAGGCATCAGCAGGTCGCCCGCGCGCACTTCCTCGCCGCGGCGGCGGATATGCGATCCGCTGCGCTGCGGTGCGTCGAACGTGACGCCGCCGTCCTGCTCGCGCGCGTGCTCCTGGATCACGACGGTGTCGGCACCGGGCGGAATCAGGCTGCCGGTAAAGATCCGCGCTGCCGTGCCCGGTGCCAGCGGCGACGGCGCGTCGCCCGCGTAGCAGCGCTGCGCGACGCGCAGCGGCTCGCCGTGTTCGAGGTCGGCGTGACGGACCGCATAGCCGTCCATCGCGCTCTGGTCGGCGGGCGGCTGGTCGAGCACGGCGGAGAGCGGCGTGGCGAGCACGTGGCCGGCCGCCTGCTCGACCGGAATGGAGACGGCCGCATGCGGCGGCGCGAACGCGGCGGCGAACTGCCGTTGGGCGGTATCGAAATCGGTCAGGGGTTTCATCAAGCGGTGAGCGCATGCGGTTGCGCACGCGTTGGTTCGGGTAGCGGGAGCGCGTCGGGCGACACGTATTCGACGAAGCCGTCGTTGCGGCAGAAGCCGAGCAGCCGCACGCCGGCTTCGCGCGCGACGTCGATCGCGAGCGACGTCGGCGCCGAGATCGTCGCGATCATCGGGATGCCGACGCGCGCCGCCTTGCGCACGAGCTCGTAGCTCGCGCGGCTCGACAGGAACACGAAGCCCGCGCTCAGGTGGGCGCGACGCCGCGCGAGCCAGCCGATCAGCTTGTCGAGCGCGTTGTGGCGGCCGACGTCCTCGAAGACTTCCTGAACGGCGCCGTCGCTGTCGCACCATGCGGCCGCATGGATGCCGCCGGTCGCCCGCATCAGCGGCTGCCGCTGCGGCAACGCGCGGGCCGCGCGCGCGACGGCGTCGGCACCGATGCCGGCCGCCGCACCCGCGGCCGCGATGCGCGGCGGATGGAGGTCGAGCTGCGCGATGCTTTCGATCCCGCAGACACCGCAGCCGGTGCGGCCGGCCAGCGCGCGCCGGTGTTCCTTCAGCGCCATGAACGCCTGCTGCGATACGGTCAGCCGTACTTCGGCGCTGGTCGGCCGATATTCGCTTTCGATGTCGAAGACGTCCGACGCGCGCTCGACGATCCCTTCGCTCAGCGCGAAGCCGAGGCCGAACGCGTCGAGGTCGATCGGCGTCGCCATCATCACCGCGTGTGCGATGCCGTTGAACACGAGTGCAACCGGCGTTTCGTCGACGACGCGATCGACGGTGTCCCATGATTCGCCGGCACGATGACGCGTCACGTGACACGCGCAGCTCCCGGCCGGATCGTCGGGGCTGTCGTTGGGCTCCATGCTGTTTTCTCCTGGGAGATCGCTCGGCGCGTGCGCCGAGCGATGGGCGCGAATTATGCCGGGGTGGTGCGCGGTGTCGCGCCGGCTCGCCACCGGCAGGCTACGAGTCGATGGTACGGGCGTTCGGCCGTGCGGCGGATGCACAGCGTCGCGGTGCGGAAAGCAGTACAGCTGAGGGCCTCGCGGCCCCGCAACGGGTTTTCCGTACACACATCTTCGGCCCAGGGGAAAGCACAGTTTCAGCGCACGTTCGCGCGATTGCGAGTATCGTCGGAAACGCGATATCGTCATTCACGCTTCGTTGCCGTGCCTCGCGATCCGTCCACGCTTGCACGTGCCGTCGCGAAGCCGTCGCGCGACTTCCTGCTTCGAGCTGACGTTCTCACAACCACGAGCACATTACGGTCATGGAAATCTTCGATGCGTTCCATCTCGCCCGATTGCAATTCGCGTTCACGGTGTCTTTCCACATCGTGTTTCCGGCGATCAGCATCGGCATGGCGAGCTTTCTCGCGGTGCTGGAATGGCGCTATCTCGTCACCGGCGATGCCGCCTACAAATCCATGTTCCAGTTCTGGTCGAAGATCTTCGCGATCGGCTTCGGGATGGGCGTCGTCTCCGGCGTCGTGATGGCGTACGAGTTCGGCACGAACTGGGCGGGCTTCTCGCGCGTCGCCGGCAACATCACGGGCCCGCTGCTCACGTATGAAGTGCTGACGGCGTTCTTCCTCGAAGCCGGCTTTCTCGGCGTGATGCTGTTCGGCTGGCAGCGCGTGAGCCCGCGCGCCCATTTCTTCGCGACGCTGATGGTCGCGGTCGGCACACTGATCTCCACGTTCTGGATCCTGGCGTCGAACAGCTTCATGCAGACGCCGCAGGGCTACAAGATCGAGAACGGTCTCGTCGTGCCGGTCGACTGGTTCAAGGTCGTCTTCAATCCGTCGTTCCCGTACCGTCTCGTGCACATGACGATCGCGGCGTTCATCGTCGCGGGCTTCATCGTCGCCGCGTGCGGCGCGTGGCACCTGCTGAAGGGGCGCCGCGACGAGCCCGTGAAGCGCAGCTTCTCGATGGCGCTGTGGATGCTGCTGCTGCTCGCACCGATCCAGATCGTCGCCGGCGATGCGCACGGGTTGAACACACGCGAATACCAGCCGGCGAAGATCGCGGCGATCGAAGGGCTGTGGGAAACCGAGAAGGGCGGCACCGCGCTGAACCTCGTCGGGCTGCCCGACATGCAGGCCGAAACCACGCGCTATTCGATCCAGGTGCCGCACCTCGGCAGCCTGATCCTGACGCACAGCTGGGATGGCGAAATCCGCGGGCTGAAGGAATTCCCGCCGCAGGACCGCCCGTATTCGCCAATCGTGTTCTGGACGTTCCGGATCATGGCGGGCCTCGGGATGCTGATGCTGCTGACCGCGCTGCTCGGGCTGCTGCTGAGAAAGGGCGGGCGCCTGTATGAAACGCGCTGGTTCCAGTGGTTCGTGGTGGGCATGGGGCCGTCGGGTATCGTCGCGCTGCTGGCCGGCTGGATCACGACCGAGGTCGGGCGGCAGCCGTGGACCGTGTACGGCGTGCTGCGCACCGTCGATTCGGTCGCGCCGCTCAGCGCGCAGCAGGTCGGCGTGTCGCTGCTGATCTTCGTGGTCGTGTATTTCCTGGTGTTCGGGACGGGTATCTACTACATGATGAAACTGATGAAGCGCGGGCCGGCCGCCGAGGCCGGATACATCGAGCTGCACCGGCATCCGGGGCTGCGCAAGAGCGCGCTGTCCACGCCGCTGAACGTCACCGAAGCGGAGTAAGCCATGCACATCGATCTTCCTGTCGTGTGGGCCGCGATCATCGGCCTCGGCGTGTTCATCTACGTGATGCTCGACGGCTTCGACCTCGGCATCGGCCTGCTGTTTCCGTTCTTCGACGCGAAGGCCGAACGCGAAGTCATGCTGAATACCGTCGCGCCGGTATGGGACGGCAACGAGACCTTTCTCGTGCTCGGCGGCGCGGGCCTGTACGGCGCGTTCCCGGTCGTGTATTCGACGCTGCTGCCGGCGAATTACCTGCCGCTGGTGCTGATGCTGGTCGGGCTGATCTTCCGCGGCGCGGCGTTCGAGCTGCGCGCCAAGGCGACCCGCACGCAACACATGTGGGATCTCGCATTCATCGGCGGCTCCGCGCTCGCGGCGCTCTGCCAGGGGATCGTGCTCGGTTCGCTGCTGCAGGGCATCAAGATCGAGAACAACCAGTTCGCGGGCGGGCCGTTCGACTGGCTGTCGCCGTTCAGCCTGTTCTGCGGGATCGGCGTGCTAGTCACCTATGCGGCGCTCGGCTGCGGCTGGCTGATCCTGAAAGTCGACGGTGAGCTGCAGCGCAAGATGCGCATGCTGATGAAGCCGCTCACGGGCGTGCTGCTCGCGGTGATGGGCGTTGTCAGCCTGTGGACCGTGATCGGGCTGCCGGCCGTCGCGCATCGCTGGTTCGGCAGCGGCAACCTCGGCTGGTTCCTGCCGGTGCCGATCCTCGTTGTCGCGTGCGTGTGGGGCATCTTCCACACGGTCAAGCGCGAGCACGAGGCGACGCCGTTCCTGCTGACGCTCGCGCTCGTGTTCCTCGGCTACACCGGGCTCGTGATCAGCATCTGGCCGAACATCGTGCCGCCGTCGCTGACGATCTGGGACGCGTCGTCGAGCCATTCGAGCCAGCTGTTCGCGCTCGTCGGCACCGTGATCGTGCTGCCGGTCATCCTCGTGTACAACGCGATGCAGTACCGCGTGTTCCGCGGCAAGGTTCGCGAGGGTGACGCCGGCTATCACTGACCGGCGCGCTCCGGTGACGGGGCAGGGTGTGCGCGGGCGTATCATCACGCGCAAGCGCGGTGAATCGCGTCACCCGGCCCGGTATCGACCGGACAGCGGCCCGCCACGCGCGGGCCGCTGCACATCGGGCGACGGTGATTCGCATTGCGTATTTCATCGGCAGTCGAGACAACACCATGATCGTCAGACCACGACAAAACTGGCTCAGGATGCTGTTCGTATGGAACGGCTCCGTGCTGCAGTCGATCATACCGCAACTCGTGTTCATGGCGATCGTCAGCACGCTGGCGGTCTTCACGAACGGGCGCATCTTCGGCGAGAAGATTCCGCTGAACACCGCGCCGTTCACGCTATTCGGGCTGGCACTCGCGATCTTCCTCGCGTTTCGCAACAACGCGAGCTTCGAGCGCTTCAAGGAGGCGCGGCTTTTGTGGGGCAACCTGCTGATCGCGGCGCGCACCGTCACGTCGCAGCTGCGGCGCTACCTGCCCGACAGCGTCGGCGACGCGGAGCGCAACCGGCTCGCCGATCTGCTGATCGCGTTCACGTATGCCTTGAAGCATCAGCTGCGTCATACCGATCCGGCGCAGGACCTGCAGCGCATCCTTGGCGCCGAGCGCGCCGCCTTGTTCGCGCACAAGTGCTATCAGCCGGTCGCGATTCTCGATGACCTGCGCGGCGGAATCGTCCGCGCGCTGGGCCGCGCGCCAGGCAGCGAAGCAACGTGCTGGATGTTCGATGCGCAACTGGCCGAGTTGGGCAAGGCGGTGGGCGGCTGCGAGCGGATCCTGACGACTCCGATCCCGTTTTCGTACAGCGTGCTGCTGCATCGCACCGTCTATGCTTATTGCGTGCTGCTGCCGTTCGGCCTCGTCGATTCGACGGAATTCTTTACGCCGCTCATTTGCGTATTCATCTCGTACACGCTGATCGCGCTCGAAGCGATCGCAAACGAGGTAGCGGAGCCGTTCGGCCTCGCACCGAACGCGCTGGCGCTCGATGCGATGGCGCGTACGATCGAGCGGTCGGTGCTCGAGCTGGGCGATCGCGCGATGCCGGAGGAGTTCGTGCCGGCGTCGACGTATCAGATCACATGAGCGGCACCGCGACGCGCGCAGTGGCACGCACGATCGGAAGCACTTCACATGCGCATCTACGTGACGTGCATCTTCGTCGATGATCTCGAACCGGTCGATCATTTTCCGGGGCGTCATGACGGCGTGAGGTGGCGTGCGCGCTGATGACGGCGAAACGATCGCGCCGGCGCGACATTGGCGGAGTGGACTTAGGAAGTTTGTGTAGACTCGTGCTCGTTCAATGGAGCCAACAATGCACCTTCTCGACCACGTGTCCATCGGCGTTCCGGATATCGACCAGGCACGCCCTTTCTACGACGGTGTCATGGCCGCGCTGGGCGCGACCAGGGTTTATGACCGCGGTACCGCGCTCGGTTACGGCGAACGTTGCAGTGCCACCGACACTGCATCGACCTTCCTGGCGATTTATCTGGACCCCGCCGAAGTCGGGGCGAGCAAGCGACACTGGTGCTTCAAGGCGGCTTCCCGCGAGCAGGTGCATGCATTTTTCGAGGCAGCGCTGTCGGCGGGCGGGCGGCCCGACGGCGACCCCGGCTTGAGGCCGCACTATCACGCCGACTACTATGCGGCCTTTGTCGTCGATCCGGCCGGCAACCGGATCGAGGCGGTATGCCACGCTGCGCCATCGGCCCACGAGCGGCCGTGACCGCGCGCGCCGACAACTGATTGCCAACGGCACGGCGTTGTGCCGTTGGGTAGCTGACGAGCGCCGCGCCGGCATGCCGCCGCGCCTCGCCGCCCGGTCGCGTTTGCCGCGCGTGGCTCAATCGAAGTACGTCAGCCCCATCGCGCCCTTCACCTCGGCCAGCGTCGCGCCGGCCACCTCGCGCGCATGCATCGTGCCGCGCTTCAGGATCGCCATCACCTCCGCCTTGTCCGCCTCGAATTCGCGACGACGCGCACGGATCGGCTCGATCAGCGCCTGCAGCCGCTCGTTCAGCACGCGCTTGACGACGCTGTCGCCGAGTCCGCCACGGCGATAGTGCGCCTTCAGTTCGTCGACTTTCTGCACGTCGGGCTCGAACGCGTCGAGGAACGTGAACACGACGTTGCCTTCGACCTGGCCGGGATCGCTCACGCGCAGGTGGTTCGGGTCCGTGTACATGTCCTTCACGGCCTGCGCGATCTCGTCGGGCGTCGAGCCGAGCGTGATCGCGTTGCCGAGCGACTTGCTCATCTTCGCCTTGCCGTCGATGCCCGGCAGCCGCGTGACCGCCGACAGCACGGCCTCGCATTCCACCAGCACGGGCTTGTCGACCGTCGCGTTGAAGCGGCGCACGAGTTCGTTGGTCTGCTCGATCATCGGCAGCTGGTCGTCGCCGACCGGCACGTGTGTCGCCTTGAACGCGGTGATGTCGGCCGCCTGGCTGACGGGATAAGTCAGGAAGCCGGCCGGGATGTCGCGCTCGAAGCCGCGCAGGCGGATCTCTTCCTTGATGGTCGGATTGCGCTCGAGGCGCGCGACCGTCACGAGGTTGAGCAGGTATTGCGACAGCTCGGCGAGCTCGGGCACCTGCGACTGGACGACGATCGTCGAGATCGCCGGATCGATGCCGACGGCCAGGTAGTCGAGCGCGACCTCGATCACGTTCTCGGTGACGCGCTGGCGGCGGCCCATGTTGTCGGTCAGCGCCTGCGTGTCGGCGAGCAGCAGGAACTGCGTCGCCTCGTGCTGCATCTGCACGCGTGCGCGCAGCGAGCCGATGTAATGGCCGAGATGCAGCGGGCCGGTCGTGCGGTCGCCGGTGAGGATGGTCGGTTGGGTCGGGTGCGTCATGGTGTGAATTGGCTCCGGATTATCGAAGCCACCAGCCATGACGTGAGCGCAGAAACGACAATGCCGCCATGGCTGGCGGCATCACGTTCGGGACATGCAAAAGGAAACGGGCCGCCTGGGTCAGGCGCGCCACCAGCGATGCACGTTCGGCGAGGCAGGTTTGGTTTGCATTGCGCGAGTATAGCGTAGTGCGGGGATGGGCGTTGCGTCAGCGCAGGACCGACTCCATCGCGAGATAGGCGGTTTCTGCCGACGGCCACAGCAGGTACAGCAGGCCGGCCATCAGCAGCAGCGCGCCGGCGCGTGCCAGCGGCGTGCGGTCCATGTCGTTCAGGGTGCGGATGTGCTGCTTCAGTTTCTTCATGCTTGCAGGCGCGACGTGCGCCACTCCAACGGTTGCTGCACCGGGTCGCGTGGAGCGACGCCGGGGTGTTGCGGGCTTCAACGGGGGCTGGGTGCGTTTGGGGCACCGTGTCGTCTGGGCGGGCGGCCGGGCTGGCCGATCGCGGGCATAAAAAAGGGACGGTTGAACGTCGTTTGGCTGCCGTCCACGCCCAGGCGACGGGCATCCTACCAGTTCGGCGGTGTGGACAAGGTCAAGAATTGTCGGGACAGGGGCCGCAAGGGCAGCGTCGAGTCGTCGAGACGGCTGCCAGCCCGGGCTGTCGTCGTCCAGATGCAGCGATGCAATTTTTCCTGCCCGACGATCGTAAGGTATCCGTCGGCCGATTGCATCAAGGACCGGGCTGCCTCGTCAGACGGGTGCGCAACTGCCGTCGTCGGCGGTGCGATAAGCGGATCGTTCGACGCGATGAAAGGGAGCGGCCGCCGCATCGGATGCAATGCGGCGGCCGGGGAGAGGGTGACGAGCGGCGGCGGGCAGATTCAGGTTCGTGGCGTGCCGTACGTCGCGAACCTGCCCGCCCGCGGATTACACGACAGCGGAACGTGCGACCCGCACCGGCACCGACTTGTACGACGGCGTGCCGCTTTCCTTGTCGATGTAGTCGAGCGGCACGAGCACGTTCGCTTCCGGGTAATACGCGCCGACCGACCCCGGCGCGATGTCGTACTCGATCGCCGTGATCTGCTCGAGGCGCAGCGTGCGGCCGGATGCGGTGATCGTCTCGATGTCGACGAGGTCGCCGTGTTCGAGCCCGTACTTCGCGAGATCGGTCGCGTTCATGAACAGCACGTCGCGCCGCCCGAACACGCCGCGATAGCGGTCGTCGAGCCCGTAGATCGTCGTGTTGTACTGGTCGTGGCTGCGCAGCGTGATCAGCCGCAGCACCTGCTCGGCGCCGAGCACGTCGGCGTCTTCCTTAACGCCCTTGTAGACCGAAAACATCGCCTTGCCGGTCGGCGTGGGCCACACGCGCTCGGTGGGCGGCAGCGGCAGGCGGAAGCCGCCCGGCGCGCGGATCCGCTCGTTGAACGCCTCGAAGCCGGGCACCGTCTTGTCGATCAGGTCGCGGATGCGGTCGTAGTCGGCAATCAGGTCGAGCCACGCGACCTTGCTGTTCGGCAGCGTCGCGTGCGCGATCCCCGCGACGATCGCGGGCTCCGAGCGCAACTGGTCGGACGCCGGCTTGAGCTTGCCGGCCGACGCATGGACCATCGACATCGAATCCTCGACGGTGATCGACTGCCGGCCGCTCGCCTGCATGTCGAGCTCGGTGCGGCCGAGCACGGGCAGGATGTAGGTTTCCTTTGCCACCAGAAGATGCGAGCGGTTCAGCTTCGTGCCGAGATGCACGCTCAGATCGAGCTTCGCCATCGCGGGGAACGACAGCTCGGGGTCGGGTAGCGCGACCGCGAAGTTGCCGCCGAGGCACAGCAGCGCCTTGGCCTGGCCGTCGATCATCGCCTGCATCGCCTGCACCGCGTCGTGCCCGTGATGCGCGGGCGGCTTGAAGCCGCACACGTCCTCGATCTTTTGCAGGAACTCGGCCGACGGCTTCTCGGTGATGCCGACCGTGCGGTTGCCCTGCACGTTGGAGTGGCCGCGCAGCGGGCATATGCCCGCACCGGGCTTGCCGAAGTTGCCGCGCATCAGCAGCAGGTCGGCGATCAGGCGCACGGTCGCGGTGCCCTTGTTGTGCTGCGTGACGCCCATCCCGTACGTGACGATCGTCGCGTTCGACTTCGCATAGGCGAGCGCGACCTGCTCGAGCTGCGCCTGGCTCAGGCCGCTCGCGCGCTCGATGTCGTCCCACGACGTCGCCTGCAGGTCGGTGGAAAACGCGTCGAAGCCGTCGGTGTGCTGCGCGATGAAGTCGCGGTCGAGCACGTCGCCGCGCTCGGCCTCGAGCTGCAGCAGCGCCTTCATGATGCCTTTCAGCGCGGCCGCGTCGCCGCCCGCGTCGACCTGGTAGTACGTCGATGCGATGCGCGTCGAGCCGAACGACGCCATCTCGATCATGTCCTGCGGATCCGCGAAGCGTTCGAGCGCGCGCTCGCGCAGCGGATTGAACACGATGATCGGCACGTTGCGGCGCGAGCACTCGTGCAGCGTGCCCATCATCCGCGGGTGGTTCGTGCCGGGGTTGTGGCCGATCGAGATGATCAGCTCGCAATGGTCGAAGTCCTCCAGGGACACCGTGCCCTTGCCGATCCCGATCGACTGCGGCAGGCCGACGCTGGTCGGCTCGTGGCACATGTTCGAGCAGTCGGGGAAGTTGTTGGTGCCGACCTCGCGCGCGAAGAGCTGATACAGGTACGCGGCTTCGTTCGACGCGCGGCCCGACGTATAGAACTCGACTTGCTCGGGTGGCAGCGCGCGCAGCACCTCGCCGATGCGCGCGAATGCGTCATCCCATTCGACCGCGCGGAACGTGTCGGTCGCGCGATCGTAGACGAGCGGATGCGTGAGCCGGCCCATGTTCTCCAGCTCGTAGTCGGACATCCGCAGCAGCGACGATACCGTGTTCGCCGCGAAGAACTCGGGGGTCACGCGTTTGGTCGTCGCTTCCCACGTGACAGCCTTCGCGCCGTTCTCGCAGAACTGGAACGTCGACTTGTGTTCCTTGTCGGGCCATGCACAGCCGGGGCAGTCGAAACCGTCGGGCTGGTTGGTCCGCATCAGCACGATCGGCGCTTCGATGGTTTCCATCTGCGTGCGCACGGCCTCGGCAGTCGCGCGAAGCGCGCCCCAACCGCCAGCGGGCCCATCGTACTTCCTGATGCCTGGCACCTCGCGTCGATTTGTCATGTGAATCTCCATGAGCCGGACCCGCTGCGGGGTGGCTCGGGTTGCGCCGCGTCGCGGCGTGAGGCGGCTCCGTCCGGCGAACGGAGCCGGTCATGCGCGCCCGTGCATCCGGGCCCGTCGAGTGTCAGTGCGCATCCATCAAAATAGCGAATCGGCCCATGGCCTCCAAGACACAGTTCGGCATCGGCCCGGCCGGGAATTGCACCCTCACATGCGTGTGCTCGGGAGACGCAAGGAGTACAGACGAGCGCGCATGCGGGTGCCGCGTGCGGGACACGGAAAGGTGGCGGCGTGCGACGCGCGCGAAGCGCGGTGCGACAGTGGCGCGTCTGGCGCGGCACGTGTTGAACGGGAAGAGGCGCACGCGATGCCCGGCAGGCATCACGCGCGGGCGGGACGTCAGGTCGCCGCGTTGCCCTGCGGCGCCACGGCCACCGATGCCTCGCTCGTCAGCATCAGGAACGTGAACGTTTCGCGCAGGTACAGGCGAACAACCTTGTCGGTGTGGCTCGTGTAGCCGATCGACACGTCTTCGCCGAGGTGCAGTTCATAGTCGCCGCCGCGGGTGGACAGCACGCAGCCGCCGCTGATCGCCGGCGCCCAGATGATCTCGCCGCTGACGATGCGCTTGATGTGGCCGAGGACCGGGTAGCCCTGGTCGCGCGCTTCGCTCAGCGCCGTGTAGGCGTCCGAGCCGAGCACGACCGAGTACGGGCCGTCGACGCCGGCGAGCCGAAGCGCTTCCAGCGCGTCGCTGATCGCGTCCGGGTACGCGCTGACATCGGCCGGCAGCGTGAGCTTGCGGTTCGACGTGCCTTCGCGGATGCCGACGATGTCCGCGGCGAGATAGCCGTCGAAGATTGCGCCGTCTTCCGCGAATGCGAGTTGTTGCGCGGCGTCCTTCGCCGGCTGCCAGTCGGCGTCGCGCGCACCGCGCTCGACGCTGTCGATCGCATCGCGGCTCAATTCGAACGGCACCGTCAGCTCGACGATCGTGCGCACTTCGCGCAGCCGCGCGTTCACCTGCTCGCGCGGTGCGGCGACCTCGCGCAGATGCCCGGTGCCGACGGCCGACAGCTCAGGGCCGGCAGGGCCCTCGACGTCGACCACGCGGCGCCCGGCCACCGAGCGCTTGAAGGTACGTGCCACTTCCTCCTCGATCTGCTCCCAGGCGGACGAGGAAACCGGCGCGAGTTCGCGGTGCAGGTTATTCATGGGCTTTGGCTCCTTTCAGCGATCCGATGTTCAGCGAGCCGTCACGACGCGACTCGGGCGAGGTGGGGGCCGGCGGCGCGGCGGTGGCGTCGGCCGGTGCGGCGCGATCGGCGAGCGCTTCGAGCAGGTCGGCCGACGGCACGAAAAACAGCGAGCCGGTGACTGCGCGGCTGTAGTCGAGCAGCCGGTCGTAGTTGCCGGGCGGGCGGCCGACGAACATATTCTCGAGCATCTGCTCGATCGGCGCCGGCGAGCGCGCGTAGCCGATGAAATAGGTGCCGAATTCGCCGAAGCCGGGGCGCCCGAACGGCATGTTGTCGCGCAGGATCTTCACTTCCTTGCCGCCTTCGTCGAGGGTGGTCAGCGAGCTGTGCGAGCACGACGGTTTCACGTCCGGCGCGAGCTCGATGTCGGACAGTTTGGTGCGCCCGATGATGCGCTCCTGCGTCTCGACCGCGAGCGCGTTCCAGCCGGCCATGTCGTGCAGGTACTTCTGCACGATCACGTAGCTGCCGCCCGCGAATGCCGGATCCTCGTTGCCGATGACCGTGAAGTCGACCGCCTCGCGGCCTTCCGGGTTCTCGGTGCCGTCGACGAAACCGATCATCGCGCGCTGGTCGAAGTTGCGGAAGCCGTGCACCTCGTCGACGACCGTGACTGCGTCGCCCAGCGCGCCGAGCAATTGAGTTGCGAGCTCGAAGCACAGGTCCATCGCCTCGGCGCGGATGTGCAGCAGGATGTCGCCCGGCGTCGCGACCGCGACACGCTGGCCGGCGCCGAATTCGCGGAACGGATGCAGCGACGCGGGGCGCGGATCGCCGAACAGCGCATCCCATGCGTCGGCGCCGAAGCCGCACACGCAGGACAGGTTGCCGCCCGGCACGCGCTTGCCGACCGAGCGCACGAGCGCGGCGATGTCGCCGCACCACGCGCGGATCGTGTCGGCTCGGTCGGCGCCCGGGTTGACGGTTGCGACGAGGAAGATCGCGCTGCGCGTGATCGGACTGTGAACGGCCTGGGAGAGCGGGGGAAGGGTTTGCATCGCGGCCTGCCGGTCAGTCATGTCGGGACGGACGGGCCGCGGACGCCGCGGCGCGCGAAGACGCACGGTTGGACTGTGTCATGCGACTGTTCTCTTTGTGACATGCGGATGAAGGACGTTGCGCGGGCATCGCGCAACGGGCCGTGGCAGCGGCGGCCTGCCGCCCGGGCGCGCAAGGGGAGGCAGGCAGGATGGCCGCGCGTTCGCCCGGCGCATGACCTCGCCGCACCGCGTAACGTCGTCGAGCCTGCAATCTAGCAGCTTCGGCGGGTCTTTGGAACACGTATCGGCAATCTGTGATTCGAATGGATTGATCGGAGTCCGTTTTCGCGTCGCGGGCGCGCGGCTGTACTCCTGAAGCGCGCGGCGCTGTGCTCTTGAGCGGGTGTGGCGCGTGCAGTAGATTAGGTTCGCTCCGCCCACCGACGAGGACCGTCATGATGAACCTGCTGGAAGCGATGCCGGTTTTAGTCGCGGTGGTCGCGTATGGCGGGGCGTCCGGCGCGGCGTCCGACCTGAAACGCGGCGACGCGGCGGTGAACGCGCGGCTCGATTGCCTCGAACGGGATCCCGGCTGCAGGTCGTTGCCGGACCGCGCAGGCGACGCCATGGCGTGTACCGATGCTGGCGTCGCGTTCCACCCGTGCTGCCGAAGAACGCTGTCCGAGGTCGCGCAAGCCATCGCCAAGATCGATGCGTGCGCAACCGTTCAGGATTTACCCGTCGGGGGCTATCCGCCGCTCGAAACCATCGACCGTGTCGACGGAGCGTCGATCGCGGAACCTATACCATTGCACGAGTCATCGCGTTGAATACGTCCACTGTTTCCGCCGATACGGCCGCCGAGCGCATCCGCCGCCGCTTCGGACACTTCCTCCATGCGGCCGAGCTGGCCGGGCTGATCGTGATCGGCCTCGCGACCGCGTTCGCGATGGCGCAGGAAGCGTGGAAAGTCGTGCTCGCGGGTGAGGTGTCGCTGACCGACCTGCTGCTGATGTTCCTGTATCTCGAAGTGCTCGCGATGGACGTGCGCTACCTGCGACTCGGCCGGCTGCCGGTGCGCTTTCCGCTGTTCATCGCGATGACGTCGCTCGCGCGCGACCTGATCCTGCGCGGCGCCACCGACAGCCCCGAGCGAATGCTGATGACCACGTTCGGGATCGTGCTGCTTGCGGTGGGCGTACTGATCCTCAGCTTCGGTCAGCACCGCTTTCCGGCGGAAGTCGACGATGTCGAGGAGGACGCGCACACGCGTCGTTAAGGCCGCGCCTGGCCGGCGCTGTCGGAGAAGAACGAAGGATTCCGCATCGATAACGGTGTCATCGTTGAAACGGACACAGCCGGCAAGCCTGCCGTGCCCGGCACGGATTGGCCGTTCAAGGGTCACCCGCTCGGGACGCTCGCCAGGCCGTATGCCGCACACGGCATGCGGATTGCTCCGGTTGCCGGACACCCGCGCACGCGTATCCAGCGTGTTGCGCCGCAACGTCGCGGACGTTCCATGCCGGTCGCGGATCGCATACGAGCCATGGTCCGCGTTTGCGTGCGCTGCGGGGTCGCCCGTACCTGCTCTTTTCAGGAAGGACGCCGATAATGGGATCGTTACCTCAGCCGGGAGCCGCGCCATGTCCGGAAGCGACGCATCGTCTTCACGCCTCGATCTTGCGCGGGGCATTTCGCTCGATGACATCGCCGACGGCGCGATGATCGAGGGTCAGGTCGGCGACGCCACGGTGCTGCTGGTGCGCCGCGCCGACGCGCTGTTTGCCGTGAGTGCGCAATGCCCTCACTACGGCGCACCGCTGGCCGAAGGGCTGCTGGTCGGCGACACGATTCGCTGCCCGTGGCATCACGCTGCGTTCTGCCTGCGCACCGGCGAACGGCTGCGCGCGCCGGCGCTCGACGGCCTGACGTGCTGGCGCGTCGAACGTCGAGACGGCCGGGCGGTCGTACTCGGCGAGCAGCCTGCCGCGTCGCCGCCCGTGTCGAACGCGGCCGGATTGCCCGAATCGGTGGTGATCGTCGGCGGTGGCGCGGCCGCTATCGCGGCGGCCGTGACGCTGCGGCAGGAAGGCTACCTGCACGCGATCACGCTGCTGAGCGCGGACAGCGAGCCGCCGTACGATCGACCGAACCTGTCGAAGGACTATCTGGCCGGCACGGCCGAAGCCGACTGGCTGCCACTGCTCGGGGCGTCGTTCTATACCGACCAGCGCATCGACGTGCGCTGCGGCACGCGCGTCGCGCGGATCGACCCCGCGCAACACGCGGTCGAGCTCGCGGACGGCAGCCGTGTCGGCTACGGTGCGCTGCTGCTCGCCACCGGCGCCGAGCCGAACCGCCTGACCATACCGGGCGCCGATCTTCCGCACGTGTGCGTGCTGCGCTCGCGCGCCGATTGCGATGCGCTGATCGGCAAGCTGAAGGCCGCGCGTCGCTGCGTCGTGGTCGGCGCGAGCTTCATCGGCCTCGAAGCGGCCGCCGCGCTGCGCACGCGCGGGCTCGACGTAGCGGTGGTCGCGCCCGATGCACGGCCGATGGCGCGCGTGCTCGGCGACGCGCTCGGCGACACGATCCGCGCGCTGCACGAGTCGCACGGCGTGGCGTTCCATCTTGGCGCGACGCCCACGCAGATCGCGCAGGATCACGTAACGCTGTCGAACGGCGATGTGCTGCCGGCGGACGTCGTGCTGGTCGGCATCGGCGTGCATCCGAACGTCGCGCTCGCGCAAGACGCGGGGTTGCTCGTCGATCGGGGCGTGACGGTCGACCGTTTACTGAAGACGAGCGCGCCGGACATCTACGCGGCCGGCGACATCGCGCGCTGGCCCGATCCGCTGACGGGCGAACGCATTCGCGTCGAGCACTGGGTCGTCGCGGAGCGACAGGGAATCGCCGCGGCGCGCAACATGCTCGGCCGGGAGCAGCCATTCGACGCGGTGCCGTTCTTCTGGAGCCAGCACTACGACCTGACGGTACGCTATGTCGGCCACGCGGAGCAATGGGATCGCGTCGAGATCGACGGCGATCTGCGCGCGCATGACGGTTCGGTGACGTACTGGCGCGGCGACAAGCGGCTCGCGGTCGCGACGATCGGCCGCGATCTTGACTGCCTGCGCGCGGAAGCGGCGCTCGAGCAGCAAGGCGCGACGCACGCGTGAGCAGGCTGCCGACTGTGCGTTGAGCGGTGCACGCTCCGGTCAAGATGTTGCGTATGCAACGGTTGTTGCATCGTCGCGACATGCGCGGAGATGGCCGAACCGGACATGAGCAGATAAACCGCGACTTCGGCTGCTCCATCGAGGTGTTCGCGACGCGGTTCCCGAACGCAATCGACGCGTATCGCGCGTTCGACGTGCACGAGCCGGGCTGGATGAAGGTGAAACCGACGCCATGACGATGCGAACCGGAACGAGGAGGGCTGTGATGAACCAGATCGACGATCGCTACGACAATTGCATGGCCGCGTGCGACGCGTGTGCACATGCGTGCGACGCATGTATCGCGGGGTGCCTGGCGGAACCGGAATCGCACACCCTGGCAGGCTGCATCGCGCTCGACATCGAGTGCGCGCAGCTGTGCCGCCTTGCATCGGGCGCGATGGCGCGCGGCAGCGCGCTCGCGCCTCAGGTATGCGCGCTTTGCTCACATGCGTGCGAGCTGTGCGCGGCCGAATGCCTGCAGCACGCGCAGGACCACTGCCGCCGCTGCGCGCTGGCATGCGACACCTGCGCCGCGATGTGCCGCGCGATGACCTGAGCGATCAGCGCGCGTCGCGAACCTGGCGGGCAACGCGCTGCAGCAGCGCGTCGAGCACCGCCATCTCGACGGGCTTGACGAGGTGATCGTCGAAGCCCGCGCACGCGGTGCGCGCGAAGTCGGCCGGGCTCCCATGGCCGGACAGCGCGACGCAGGTCATGCCGGCCAGTGCGTCGATCGCGCGCAGTTGGTGCAGCAGCGTGAAGCCGTCGACGTCGGGCATCGACAGGTCGACGAGCATCAGGTGCGGAACGAGGTCGCCCGCGAGCGCCAGCGCGTCGTCCGCGTTGTACGCGACGCGCGGCGCGTGGCCCTTGACCTGTAGCAGCACGGCGAGCGTGTCGGCGGAGTCGCGGTTGTCGTCGACGATGAGGATGCGCAGCCGCGCACGGGCCGGTTGTTCGGTTGTGCGCGGTGCGGGCGCATCGCCCGGCGTCGCGCGCGTGGCATGCTCGAGCGGCAGCCGCACCGTGAACGTCGCGCCATGGCCGGGGCCGTTGCTCTCAGCGGCGATCATCCCGCCGTGCAACTCGACGAACGACCGGCAGATCGCAAGGCCGAGCCCGAAGCCGTCCGACGCGCGCCGGCCCGGCACGGCTTCCTGTTCGAACAGGTCGAAGATCGATTCGAGCGAGCCAGGCGCGATGCCGACGCCGTGATCGGTTACGCGGATCGCGACGATCGGCCCTTCGGCGTGCGCGCCGACGTCGATGCGCCCGCCCTGCGGCGAGAATTTAGACGCGTTGTCGAGCAGGTTGTGCAGCACCTGCACGAGCCGCGTGGCGTCGCCGCGCACCACCAGCGGATCGGCCGGCAGATCGACGCGAATGTGCTGCCCGCGCGCGGCCAGCTTCGGCTGGATACTTTCCACGCCGCGGCAGACGAGGTCGCGCACGGTCACCGGCGCGTCGTCGAGTTCGACCTTGCCGGCGGTGATGCGCCCGACGTCGAGCAGGTCGTCGACCAGCCGCGTCAAGTGTCCGACCTGACGGTGCACGGCGTCGCGGCATTGCGCGAGCTCGGGCGCCGGATCGGGCAGGCTCTGCAGCACGCCGACCGAATGGCGCAGCGGCGCGAGATGGTTGCGCAACTCGTGCGCGAGCATCGCGATGAACACGCTGAGCCGGTGCGTTGACACTTCGAGCTCGGCCAGCCGCTTGCGCTCGGTCATGTCGCGCGTGATCTTGATGAAGCCGGCGAGCTGGCCCGCATGGTCGCGCACCGCCGTGATCGTCACGCTTGCCCAGAACAGCGACCCGTCCTTGCGCACGCGCCAGCCTTCGTCCTCGAAGTGGCCGTGCGCGACGGCTTCCCGGAGCCCGAATGCGGGCCGCCCGGCCGCGATCGCGTCGAGCGGATAGAAACGCGAGAAATGGTGGCCGACGATCTCGGCCGTGCGATAGCCCTTGATGCGCTCGGCGCCCGTGTTCCACGTCGCGACGTTGCCGTGCGCGTCGAGCATGAACACCGCGTAGTCGGTGATCGCGCCGACGACGGTCTCGAAGCGAAACTCGGCGAAGCGGTGCCGCAGATCGCGCGCATCGTTGGGTCCGAGCGGCGGGGGCGGATTGGAAATGGTGTCGTCTGTCTTCATCGGAACGGCAAGTCGTATGCGGGCGGAGGAACGCCGCCCCGCCGCAGCCGGCAGGGCCGGCAGCGGCCATTCAAATCGGATTGACACCCCGAAAGCATAAGGGAGGTCAATTCACCTGATCAATGGGGACGCACGGCCTGTGCCGCGCGGCGCCCGTGGTGCGAAATCCTGCCGGTGGCGGCGGTGCGGCATGGCGATTGCATCTCTGTGCGGTCCGCCGCGGCGCTTTGCGGCTACACGAGGACATCGACATGAGCAGCACACTGAACCCCGACAACGAACCGGCCGGCCCGGACGACGACAACGCGCGGCGCGGCCGCGACGGCCGCGCCCTGGGGCCGAGCGATTCGTCCGACAGCGGCAGCGATACGGCGGGCGCGCGGCGCTATCCGTTCGACGTCGATTCGCCGCTCGACGAGCACGCGCTGGAGCGCGGAGACGCGGCCCTCGACAGCGATACGGACCGCGCGGGCACCGGCGAGCGCGCGTCCGCGGACGGCGATTCGGGGCTGGAGGAAGCCGCCGACATCGAGCCGGATCGCACGGACCGGCTGAGCGAGCCCGGCGGCATCGACGATCCGGACGCGCCGGGGAACCCGGCACGGGCGGCGTATAGGGCCATAGCAGGACGACCGGCTGCGCAAAAACTGCAATCCCGTTGCAGATAGGGACGCCCGGCAAGAGACGTGCGGCGACGAGTGGCCGATCAGCGTCGCCCGTCGGCGGGCATCGGGCGCGAGGTGCGGGGATCACGGCGTCGACCGGAATATTGACGTCGGCGTGCCGTCCCTTCGCGCCGGCAGGCGGCACGTGACTTGCAACCGGTTGCCCGACGCGCGCCGCGACGCGACGTGGGGCCGTGCGCGGCACAGGCGCGGATCAAGGAGAGACACGATGCAACGACGATATCCCGGACCGCAAACCGAACGGAGCGGCCTGCCCGACTGGCAGGCGCGCCCCGAACGCGCGTACGGGGACACCGGCGAGCGCGATCTCCGTGGCGACCCATTCCGACGGGACGATGCCGACTACGAATCCGCGTACCGGCGCTTCGCGAGCGAGGACGTCGGCCCGGAAGACTGGGGCAGCGAATGGAGCGAGCGCCCGGCGGGCTCGTGACCGGCTCGTTCCTGCAGGAGAAGCCGAGATGAACATGCGCGACGTGCAACTGCCGCCGGTCGTGTCGGTCGTCGTGCCGACGTATCGGCGGCCCGATTTGCTCGAGCGCTGCCTTGAAGCGCTGTGCGTGCAGGTATTCGATCCGACCACCTACGAGATCGTCGTCGTCGACGACGACCCGGCGGGCAGCGCATGGGAGACCGTCGACGCGTGCCGCGCACGCGTGAGCGATGTGCCCGTGATCCGTTATATGACCGCACCCGATACGCAGGGGCCGGCGGGCGCGCGCAACATCGGCTGGCGCAGCGCGCGCGGCGCGCTGATCGCGTTCACCCACGACGACACGATTCCCGACCCGACCTGGCTGCGTCATGGCGCGGCTGCGCTGCTCGCCGAACCGGCCGCGGTGGCCGCGGCGGGGCGTATCGACGTGCCGCTGCGTGCGCACCCGACCGACTACGAGCGCGACGCGGCCGGCCTCGCGCGTGCGGAATTCGCGACCGCGAACTGCTTCGTACGGCGCACGGCGCTCGAGTGCGTCGGCGGGTTCGACGAGCGCTTCACGCGCGCATGGCGCGAAGACGCCGACCTGATGTTCGCGCTGCGCGAGCATGCGGGACCGATCGTCGAGGTCGACGCCGCGCGGATCGTGCATCCGGTGCGCCCCGCGCGCTGGGGCGCGAGCATCGGCCAGCAATCGAAGGTCTATTTCGACGCGCTGCTGTACAAGAAGCATCGTGCGACCTACCGGCGTCATATCCGGCCGATGCCGCCATGGCATTACTACGCGGCCGTGCTGTTCGTGCTCGGCGCGATCGGCTGCTTCGTGGCCGGGTGGCGCGCGCCGGGCATCGCCTGCGCGGCGGCCTGGGCCGTGATTACCGCCGCGTTCTGCGCGAAGCGGCTGCGCGGCACGCGGCTCACCCCGTCGCACATTGCCGAGATGATCGTCACGTCGATCGCGATCCCGCCCGTGTCGCTGTACTGGCGCATGCGCGGCGCACTTCACTTCCGGGTGTTCTTCCTATGATGCTCGAATCCGTTTCGTCGTCCGGTCCGATCCGCATCGCGGTATTCCGCGCGCTGCAGCTCGGCGACATGCTGTGTGCGGTGCCGGCGCTGCGCGCGTTGCGGCGCGGCGAACCGGCTGCGCGCATCACGCTGATCGGGCTGCCTTGGGCACGCGAGTTCGCATCGCGCTTCTCGGACTACGTCGACAACTTCATCCCGTTTCCCGGCGCGCCGGGGCTCGACGAGCAGCCGGACGCCGAGCCAGCCGCGCGCGAGGCGTTCGTCGCGGAATGCCGCGCGCGCGACTTCGATCTGGCGATCCAGTTGCACGGCAGCGGCGCGCAGACCAACGCGATCGTCGCGTCGCTCGGTGCGACGCGTACCGCCGGCTTCGTGCCGCCTGACGGCGGCACGACCGCGCTCGACTGTTCGCTCGTCTGGCGCGACGGGGAGCCCGAGGTCACGCGCTACCTGTCGCTGATGCGCAAGCTCGGCTATCCGGACTGGGGCGATTACCTGGAATTTCCGCTCGGCGGCCTCGACTATGCGCTATGGCATGTGCTGTGCGACGAACATGCGCTTGATCCGCGCCGCTACGTGATCGTTCATCCGGGCGCACGGATGGCGTCGCGGCGCTGGCCGGCCGAGCGCTTCGCGAGCGTGGCACGGCAGCTCGCGGACGACGGCTGGCAGATCGTGCTGACCGGTACGCGAGCGGAGCTTGCGCTGGCCGGTGCGTTCGTCGAACATCTCGCGCGGCCGTGCGTGAACCTGTGCGGGCGCACGCCGCTCGGCGCGCTGGCCGCGCTGATCGGCCGCGCGCGGCTCGTGCTGTGCAACGACACGGGCGTGTCGCATGTCGCGGCGGCGTTCGGCACGCCGAGCATCGTCGTCGCGTGCGGCAGCGACACGGCCCGCCGGGCGCCGCTCGATGCCGAACGCCATCGCGTGCTCGCGAACTATCCGGCTTGCCGGCCGTGCACGTTCGACACGTGTCCGTACGGGCACGCGTGCGCGACGGCGATCGGTGTCGACGACGTGATGGAACGGGCGTGCGAACTGCTCGCCGAGGAGAGACGTCATGTCACGTAAGCGGTTGCGCGTGCTCACCTGGCACGTGCATGGCAACTATCTGTATTACCTGTCGCAGGCGCCGCACGATTTCCATATCGTGACGAAGCCGCAGCATCCGCCCGGCTACGCGGGGCGGGCCGGGCACCTGCCATGGGGCGACAACGTGCACGAGGTGAGCGTCGAGTGCGTGCGCGACACCGAGTTCGACTGCGTGCTGTACCAGCATCACGATCACTACGCGCACGACCGGTTGCGGCTCCTGAGCGACGCGCAGCGTGCGTTGCCGGCGCTGTTTGTCGAACACGATCCGCCGCGCGAACATCCGACCGACACACTGCACCCGGTGCAGGACCCGAACGTGTTGCTGGTGCACGTCACGCCGTTCAACGCGCTGATGTGGGACAACGGCGTCACGCCGACGCGCGTGATCGAGCATGGCGTGCGGATTCCCGACGGCGTGGAGTATCGGGGCACGCTGCCGAAGGGCGTGACGGTCGTGAACAACATCGCGCGGCGCGGGCGGTGTCTCGGTGCTGACCTGTTCGAGGTCGTGCGTCACAGCGTGCCGCTCGATCTGGTGGGCATTGGGTCGAACGAGCTCGGCGGCATCGGCGAGGTGCCGAACCCGGCGCTCCCGCAGTTCCTGTCGCACTACCGCTTCTTCTTCAATCCGATCCGCTACGCGAGCCTCGAGCTCGCGGTGATCGAGGCGATGACGATCGGGCTGCCGATCGTTGCGCTCGCAACGACGGAGATGGCACAGCTCGTGAAGAGTGGCTGCAACGGGGTCGCCGATACGCGGCCTGCCGTGTTGATCGACGCGATGCGCATGTTGATCCGCGATCCGGACCTCGCGCGCGAGTGGGGCGCGGCGGCGAAGCGCGATGCGTGCGAGCGATTCGGGATCGAGCGGTTCGTGCGTGAATGGGATAGCGCGTTGCGCGACGTCGCGTCGTGAGCGGTTCAGCCGCCGAGGCGGCGCGCTTACGGGCTCGTTGCGCTCGGTGGCGCGCCCGCGCTCGCGGCGCCGCCGGCGCCACTTGCACCACTTGCATCACTCGCGCCTGACGCCGGTGCTGGCGCGCCGCTCGCGGCATTGCGCTCGTGTTCGGGCAATAGCGCGAGGCGGTTGTACAGCGTCTTCAGGCTGATGCCGAGCGCCTTCGCGGTGCGCGGCTTGTCGCCGTTGAAATGACGCAGCGACGCGACGATGAAGCGCTGCTGCGTATGCGCGAGCGTCGTGCCGATATGCAGCGTCATCGCATTGTGTCGGACTTCCTCTCGCGGCTGTTGCCGACGCGGCAACTGCAGTTCGATCTGTTCGTCCGCGAGGATGAACGCACGCTCGAGCGCGTTGCGCAGCTCGCGCACGTTGCCGGGCCACGTATACGCGCGCAGCGCCTTCATCGCCTGCATCGACAGGCGCTTGCGCGTGCGGTGCCGCGCGTTCAGCCGTTCGACGATCTGCAGCGCGATGTCGCCGACGTCGTCCTCGCGCTGCCGCAGCGCGGGCACGTGCAGCGCGATCGTCGCGATCCGGTAGAAGAGATCCTCGCGTAGCCGACCGCTGCGCACGGCCTCCACGGGATCGTGACGAGTGGCCGCGACGATCCGCACATCGAGCGGAATCGCTTCGTGACCGCCGACGCGCATGATCGTGTTCGACTCGAGCGTGCGAAGCAATTTCACCTGCAATTCCGCCGGCATTTCCGCGATTTCGTCGAGAAACAGCGTCCCGCCGCGCGCGGCTTCGAACATGCCCACATGTTGTGCGACGGCGCCGGTGAAGCTGCCTTTCTCATGTCCGAACAAATGGGATTCCGCGATGTCTTTCGGAATGGCACCGCAATTGACGGGCACGAACGGGCCACGCCGGCGCGGGCTCATGTCGTGGATGAGCCGCGCGACGATGTCCTTGCCGGCGCCGCTTTCGCCGACCACCAGCACGCTGACGCGTGTGCTTGCGACGCGCGAAACTTTCAGCAGCAAGTTCTGAATCGTTCGCGAGCGGCCGAACAGTCGCGTGCCGTCATCGTCGGATTTCGACATGAGTGATATCGCGTTGGGAAGTATTGACCGAAACCGTCGAAGACTGGATGAAAAAATGACCGACACGCGTCGTTTTTTCATGTGGAGATCATACCTTTTATGCCGAAATCGGCGGATTGAATCTGGCAATGCCACCGCCGCCGGCGGATAGATTTATTCGATGAGTGCCGATTGCGCGACGTGCTTCTTCTATACTGCTAAGCACTCGATTGTCATGGCAGGACAGCTAGTCTGCTCATTCGTGTGCAGTGCGGACGTGCATGCCAAGTACCGGCGTCATGCCCCGCATTGCATGCCAGCCGCGGTTTCGGCCGATGCTTGGCGCCGGGGCCGCATCACAAGGAGCTTCGATGCCTTATGTCCTGATCGTCGAAGACGATGCCGATACGCGCATGATGCTCGCGACGCTCGCCCAGGCGCAGCAACTCGCCTGCGACACGGCCGCGACGCTCGAAGAAGCGCGCACGCTCGTTTCGACGCATACCCCCGATCTCGTGTTGTGCGACCTCGTGCTGCCGGACGGCAACGGGATGGATCTGTTCGACGCATTGCCCAAGCACGCGCATTGCGAAATGGTGCTGACCACCGGTCACGCAAGTCTCGAAACCGCGATCGACGCGTTGCGGCGCGGCGCGACCGACTATCTGGTGAAACCGCTCAACATGCAGCGGCTGAACAGCATCTTCGCGCGCGTGCCGCGCACCACCGCGCTGCACGAGGAAATCGCCGAATTGCGCTCCGAGCTGAAGCGTCTCGGCCGCTTCGGCCGGATGCTCGGCAGTTCGCCCGCGATGCAGGCCGTCTACGATGCGATCGGCCGCGTCGCGCGCACCGAAGCGTCGGTGCTGCTCACCGGCGAATCGGGCACGGGCAAGGAGCTCGCCGCGCAGACGGTTCACGATTTGAGCCTGCGCCGCCGCGGCCCGTTCCTCGCGGTGAACTGCGGCGCGATCGCGGCGAACCTCGTCGAGAGCGAGATGTTCGGCCACGACCGCGGCAGCTTCACCGGCGCCGAGCGGCAGCACAAGGGCTTCTTCGAACGCGCCGACGGCGGCACGCTGTTCCTCGACGAAATCACCGAGATGCCGGTCGAATCGCAGGTCAAGCTGCTGCGCGTGCTGGAAACCGGGCGGCTCACGCGGCTCGGCTCGACGCGCGAGATCGACGTCGACGTGCGCATCGTCGCGGCCACCAACCGCGATCCGGAAGCCGCGATGGCGGACGGCAAGTTGCGGCCCGACCTGTTTCACCGGATCAACGTGTTTCCGATCCCGCTGCCGTCGCTCAGAGAGCGCGGCGAGGACATCCCGATGCTCGCCGACGCGTTCCTGCAGCGCTACAACGAGGAAAGCGGCCGCAACCTGCGCTTCGCGCCGGCCGCGCGCGAAGCACTGAAGACCTACGCGTGGCCCGGCAACGTGCGCGAGCTGCGCAACTTCGTGCAGCGCGCGAGCATCTTCACCGACGCGGACGTGATCGACACGCTGCCGCCGCCGATCATGGAAGAACTGTCGAACATGGTCGACTCGGACGAGGAGCGCGTGACGGTACCGTTCGGCACGCCGCTCGAGGAAGTCGACCGCAAGCTGATCCTCGGCACGATCGCGCAATGCGGCGGCGTGAAGGCGCAGGCGGCGGAGGTGCTCGACGTCAGCCTGAAGACGATCTACAACCGGCTCGCGCAACTGGAAGACGAAGTGGAGAAACCGGATTCCTGATGTCGTGCCGGACATGCTCATGCGCGCGCACCCGCACGGCGACGCGTTTCTTCGTCGAGCCGGCGGCGCATGCGCTCGACATGCGGCGGCAACGTGCGCCGCTCGCCCAGGATCCACAACAGGCTCGCGAACGCGGGCGCGATGCCGCGTTCGAGCCACAGGCGCGGAAACATGCGGTCCATATGCACGCGGCATCGGCGCGGTAGGGCGTGGTCCGGTCGAGCGCATCCTGCGGGCACTCCGCGATCAACCAGTCTGCGCGGCGCGCGAGCGTGTCCTCGATCGCGAAGCGTTCGTCGGGGAAACCGTCGGTCACACGCTGATGCAGCCGGCGTGCGTGGTCGAGCGCATGGAACGTCATGACGAGCGGAATCCCGAGATGCTTCTTCACGCGTAGCGCGGCCTCGCCCGACACGAAGCAGTTCGCGTGCATCACGTCGACCGGGTCGGGCTCCTGCCGCATGCGCGCCGTCATGTAGTCCGCAAGCGTGCCCGTATAACGTAGCAGCCGTTCCTTCGGGATATCGGCGGGCGGCCCGACCGGCACGTGGATCACGCGCATGCGCGGACCGATCCGCGCGACTTCCAGCAGGTGCGGATTGTCGCAGCGCGTGCGGACGTCGACGTCGAGGCCGTGCTCGGCGCTTCGTGACGTTCGCGACATAGATGTTCTGCACGCCCGCATCCACGCCGCCAATCACTCCCAGCGGCGACGCATCTTCACCGATCCACGCGGTTCCTTGCATGGTGCTGCTCCCGAGATCGGGGCCACGCCGGCCAGCCCCGTTGCGTCCCCCTTCGGCAATCACCATACCCGCCACTTTGCTGGGCGCATGCCCCGCCCCCGTGCCGAAAAAATTACAACGCGTTGGATGAAAGGTCGTCCGGTCAGCGCGTCGCGCGTGCGCGCCGCGTATTGCGCGCGGCACGCGATTTGCGCCACCCGGATGTCCGCCGGCCATGCCGGCATCACCCGACAGGAGGTCACGATGAAGGTATTCCCGTTGCAAGCCCGCGCTCCGCGATTCCGCCGTCGTGCCGCGAAGCGTCTCGGCATGGCGGTCGCGATCGCCGCGGCCACTGCCTGTATCGCCGTCGCGCCGAACGTGTTCGCCGCAGGCGACGACGGCACGGCATCGTCATCCATGTCGTCGTCGACGCATTCGAGCACCGGTACGAAGATCCGCGACGCGACCATCACGACCAAGGCGAAAGCCGAGCTGGTCGGCACGAGCGGCCTGTCGGCCGGCGACATTCATGTAAAGACGCGCCACGGCATCGTGATGCTGACCGGCAGCGTGCCGGATGAACAGCAGCGCACGCAGGCCGTCAGCGTCGTCAAGCAGATCGACGGCGTGCAGGACGTGCGCAACCAGTTGACCATCCGCCCGAAATAACTTCGGCCTCGTAGAAGGAGTCCAGTGATGAACTGCATGCTCAAACCGGTCGGCGAGCAGACGATCGTGATCACGGGCGCCACGAGCGGCATCGGCCTCGTCACCGCGCGCAAGGCGGCACGGCGCGGGGCGAAGCTGGTGCTGTTCGCGCGCAACGAGACCGCGCTGAACACGCTGTGCGAGGAAATCCGCCAGCACGGCGGCCTTGCGGTGCCGGTCGCCGGCGACGTCGGCATTCTCGAGGACCTGCAACGCGCGGCCGCGAAAGCGGCCGATACCTATGGCGGCTTCGATACGTGGGTCAACAACGCGGGCGTGTCGATCTTCGGCACGGCGGCGGCCGTGCCGCTCGAGGATCAGCGCCGGCTGTTCGACACCAACTACTGGGGCGTCGTGCACGGCTCGCTCGTCGCGTCGGACCATTTCCGGCGCAAGAGCGATTTCCACGGCGGCGCGATCATCAACATGGGCAGCGAGGCGTCCGATGCGCCGGTGCCGCTGCAAAGCGCGTATGCGGCGTCGAAGCACGCGGTGAAGGGCTTCACCGATTCGCTGCGCCTCGAGATCGAGTCGGATCACTTGCCCGTGTCCGTCACGCTCATCAAACCGGCCGCGATCGACACGATGTTCGTGATGCACGCGAAGAACTACATGAACGTCGAGGCGAAGCTGCCGCCGCCGATTTACGACCCGGACCTCGTCGCCGACGCGATCCTGTTCGCCGCCGCGCACCCGCGCCGCGCGCTGTTCGTCGGCGGCGCCGCGAAGCTGACGTCGGCCAGTGCCTATCACGCGCCGCGCCTGTTCGATCGCGTCGCCGCCACGCTGTTCTCGCGCGGCCAGCGCACGGTGCGACCGGCGCGCCCGCGCGACGACAACGCGCTGTACGAGTCCCGCCATGCGCTGCACGAGCGCGAAGGAATGGAAGGGCTCGTGCTGCGCGGCTGCGCGTACAACGCGGTGGTGCAGCAGCCGAAGGTCGCGGGTGCGGTCGCGCTCGGCGCCGCGGCGCTCGTGGTTGCCGCGCTGGCACGTGCGCGGCGTGCCTCGACGTAACCGCGTTCGTTTCCGTATCCCGGTTTCTCATTCGAAGGAGGTTTCCATGTCATCCCGACAACATACGGGCCACGAATACAGCCACGCTCGCGCGCACGAAGGCGAGCGCACGCAGCAGGACCACGACAAGGGCGGCCACCAGACGGGGCACGGCAAGGCGCCGGGCCCGGTCGACGTGCAGAAGGCGCTGAAGGGGATGGACTATCCGGCGAGCAAGTCGGAAGTCGTCCAGTGCGCGGAGCGCTCGCACGCCGACCCGCGCGTAATCGACATGCTCAGGCAGATACCCGATCGCGAATATGGCACGCCGGCATCGGTATCGAAGGAGCTCGGGCGGCTGATGTGAGCGCCGCCACGTCGCGTCGCGCACGCCGTCGCGTGTGCGGCAGCTTACGGTCACGAGGAGCACGAACATGGCGATGATCGTCGCAGGACGCTTCACGACGTTCCATGAAGCGGAAGGTGGCGCGCGCCACCTTTACGAGCGCGCGTTCGGCCCGGACGACGTGTCGATCTTCTTCCTGAACCCGGGCGGCCAGCACGCGCGCTTTCCGATCGGCGGCGACGTATATGCCGATACGGCCGCGAAGCCGGGTGGCCGCGGCGCGATGGTCGGCGCGCTGCGCGGGCTGCTGATCGGCGCGATCGTCGGGCTGATCGTCTATGCGCTCGGCGTGCACTACTGGTTCGTGCCGGCCGCCGGCGCGCTCGCCGGTGCGTATCTCGGCGCATTCGGCGGCGCGCTCGGGCGGATGCGCGGCGAGCAGGCCGAAGGCAAAGGCACGCTTGCGCATACCGAAACCGGCGTGATTCTGGCCGCACGCGTGACGGCGACGAACGCGGCCGCCGCGGAAGACGTGCTGCGTGCGACCGGCGCGCAATCGATCGAGCGCGTCGAAGGCGACTGGCACGACGGCGAGTGGCGCGACTTCGATCCGGTGCGCCGGCCGGACGGCACCACGCAGGGCCGCCCGCGCTGAACGAGTCGTTTTCGCCTGCGCCTGCAGCGCGGCGTGCCGCCGCGCGGGCCGGTGCGCGGCACACGGCACGCCGCTTGCGATGCATTCGCGACACCCGTTCAAGGAGGAACCCATGACCATCGCCAGGACACCGCCGCCCCAGACGCAGACGCAACAGCCGGGCCGCGAGCGGGAGATGCATCCGAAGCCGCGCGACGAAGCGGCCGATTACGTTGGCAGCGGCAAGCTGGCCGGCAAGGTCGCGCTCGTGACGGGCGGCGACAGCGGGATCGGCCGCGCGGTCGCGATCGGTTTCGCGAAGGAGGGCGCGGACGTCGCGATCGTCTACCTGAACGAATCGGACGATGCCGCGCACACGAAGCGCCTGATCGAGCAGGCGGGCCGGCGTTGCGAGGCGATCGCATGCGACGTCGGCGACCGCCGGCAGGCACGCGCCGCCGTCGCGCTCACGGTCGAGCGGTTGGGACGCCTCGACGTGCTGGTCAACAACGCGGGCGAACAGCATCCGCAGCAGGGCATCGAGGACGTGACCGAGGAACAGCTCGAAGGCACGTTCCGCACGAACCTGTACGGAATGGTGTTCTGCACGCAGGCCGCGCTGCCGCACATGAAGGCGGGCGGGCGCATCGTCAATACCGCGTCGGTGACCGCGTATCACGGCAGCTCGAAGCTGCCCGACTACTCGGCGACCAAGGGCGCGATCGTCGCGTTCACGCGCTCGCTGTCGATCGAGCTGGCCGAGCGCGACATTCGCGTGAATGCCGTCGCCCCCGGCCCGATCTGGACGCCGCTGATTCCGTCGACCTTCACCGCCGAACAGGTATCGAAGTTCGGCGCGAACGTGCCGCTCAAGCGGCCGGGGCAGCCGGACGAGCTGATCGGCTGCTACGTGCTGCTCGCGTCCGAAGGCGCGAGTTACATGACGGGACAGACCTTGCATCCGAACGGCGGCTCGATCGTCGGCGGGTGACGATTGTGCCCACACAAGGAGAAAGCGCATGAAACAGCCCAACTGGACGATCGCGGCGCTCGCCGCGGGCGTACTCGCCGTGTCGGGATTCGCGCATGCACAGATGCCGAGCGAGCCGCCCGCATCGAATTCGCACGTGCCGGGCGGCGTGATCAACCCGACGTCGGGTGCCGGCGCGGGCGATCCGGGCATCGCGAAAGCACCGCAGGGCGTCGATGCGGAATTCGTCGACAAGGCCGCGCTGGCCGGCAAGGCCGAGGTGCAGGCGAGCCAGCTCGCGCTGGAGCAGGCGCAGTCCGCGGACGTGCGCGCGTTCGCGAAGAGGATGGTGGCCGACCATGGCAAAGCCGCTATGAAGCTCAATGAGATTGCCGCGCGCAAGGGCATGAAGCCGCAGGTCGAGCAGATCACGGATCCGGACGTCGAGGCATTGCGCGGCAAGCGCGGGCACGACTTCGACACCGCCTATGTTGCTGCGGTCGGCCCGGACGCGCACAAAAAGGCGGTTGCGCTGTTCGAGGAAGAGGCGCGCGACGGCAAGGACGCGCAACTGCGTGCGTTCGCGACATCCACGCTGCCGACGCTCAGGCATCACCTCAGCATGGCGGAGGCACTCCAGCGCAAGGTGGGCGCGCAGTAACGCGCGTCCGTTTCAACCCCAGGGCCGCGTGGGCGGCCCGTTCTTTCGGAGAAGCAGTCATGGCCCAACGACAATCGAAGCATGCAGGCATCCTCGAACTGCTCTGCCAGGCATACGAGACCGAGCTTGGCGGCGCGAAGATCTACGAGGCCGCGCTCCAGTGCGCGACCGACGAGGACCTGCACAAGGAATGGGAGAAGTACCACCGCGAAACGATGCATCACCAGGACGTGCTGCGCAAGGTATTCGAAACACTCGGCCTCGACCCGGATACGAAGTCGCCGGGCCGCGCCGCCGTGGAGGCGACCGGCAAGTCGCTCGTCCAGGTGATCGAGCAGGCGAGGAAGCAGGCCGAGCCGGCGGTCGCGCAGGTCGTCGCGGCCGAATGCGTGGTGCTGGCCGAAACCAAGGATCACCTGAACTGGGAACTGATCGGCTATGCGGCCGACCAGTTGCGCGACGGCGACGCGGCGAAGGCGCTGAAGGCTGCACACGATGAAGTCGAGGCCGACGAGGATCATCACCTGTATCACACTCGCGGCTGGGCGCGCGAGATGTGGATCGAATCGATGGGCTTCAAGGCGGTGCTCCCGCCGCCGGAGGAAGTGAAGAAGGTCGAGTCGGCGGCCGATGCGGCGCGTGCCGAAAAGTCGCGCGGCAAGATGATGTAACCATGCCGATCGGGCAACCGGGCCATGCTGCTTGCGCGGCCGCCCGGCTGTCCGATATCGTTGCTCTGCCGTCCCGGTCCTCCCCGGTTGAACGGTTGCTGACGCAACCACATCGTTCCGATCAGGTCAGCATGTCCACGGCCATCACGATCACCGATCCCGCCATCATCAGGACCGCCAGCCACCCGAACATGTTCTATGCGATGCCGCTGCCGGGCTGGCCGGCCGCATCGCGTCGCTGCGACAGCCGTCGGTACCACGGCTGACCGGTGGATGCGGCGGTCGTGGTTTCCCGCGCCGCGTCGTTGCCGCGCGGGCCGCTCATTCGGCGTCCCCCGCTGCGCCGTGCGCGAGGCGCGACGCAGTGCGCAGCGCGTCCACGAGCGTCCGGTATGCGTGCTCGCGCGAATCGGCGCCGCGCGTGCGCAGCACGTAGGACGGGTGATAGGTTGCGACGACTAAACAGCCGTTGGGTGAGCGAACCGGCTTGCGCGTGCGCTCGAGCGTTGCTTCGTTGTCCTGCAGCACCGCGCGCAGTGCCGTCGCGCCGAGCGCGACAATCACCCGCGGGCGGATCGCATCGAGTTCGCGTTCGAGCCAGTAGCGGCACGCGGCGACCTCTCGCTGCGCGGGCGTCTTGTGCAGCCGACGCTTGCCGCGCGGCTCCCATTTGAAGTGCTTGACCGCGTTGGTCAGATAGACGGACGTGCGCTCGATCCCGGCTTCGTCGAGCGCGCGGTCGAGCATGCGGCCCGCCGCGCCGACGAACGGGATGCCCCTGCGGTCTTCCTGGTCGCCCGGCTGCTCGCCGACCAGCATGATGCGCGCGTCAGCCGGCCCCGCACCGGGCACTGGCTGCGTCGCATGTTCCCACAGCCCGCAGCGGCGGCAGGCGTCGAGCGTGGCCGGTGCATCGTCGGCGTCGACGAGCGAGAGCGCCGCGCGCTTTGCGGACGCATCGCGCATCATGCGGTGCTTCCTGAACCCGTCGGCGCCGGGCCCGCGTCGGCGTGCGCACGACGGCGTGCTCGCCGGTGGGCGGCCAGCGGATCGAAGGCCTGTCCGGGTCGGAATATCGGCAGTGCGCGCATTGACGGTTCCCATATCGACGCTGTGCACTTCGTACAGCAACCGGCGTGCCGCATGCAGTCGAAACGCGTGTGCAGTTGGCGCTGGGGGCAGCATCCGGTTACGGGAGAACGCCGCGATACAATTCGACCCCTACGACGATGCGGGCGCCGGCGACCTGCTGCCGTGATGCGCGGCCGTGCCGCTGACGCCGCACCTGTCCGGAACCGGCGAGTGGCCGCGGACGATCAGGCGTGGCCGATCGGGCGCCTTACACGGCACATGTAAAACGGCATCGGGCGTCGTCGTGCCGAGCGCATTCGCCCGCCTCATGCGATACGGCGGCGCGGCTGGCGCATCGCAGCCGGGCATTTCCCGGCTGGGTGTGCTTGTCCGAATCGTGCAAAATACCCGGCATCAGAGATGCGGAGACCAGGCCCGTGGGAATCAACTTCGATTTGACCGACTTGCAGGCGTTTCGCGCGGTGGTGGAGCTGGGAAGCTTCCGGAAGGCCGCCGAGGCGATCAGCATTTCGCAGCCCGCGTTGAGTCGCCGGATCGACAAACTGGAGGAAGCGCTCGGCGTGCGTCTGTTCGAGCGCACGACGCGCAGCGTCACGCTGACGACGGTCGGCCGCGTGTTCGCGCCGAGCGCCGAGCAACTGCTGGACGATCTCGACGTCGCGCTGCTCGGCATCCGCGACGTCTCGTCGAGCCGCCTCGGTCACGTGACGATCGCGTGCGTGCCGTCGGTGGCCTACTACTTTCTGCCGAACGTGATCGCGAGCTATCATCGCCGCTTTCCGCGCATCAGGGTCAAGCTGCTCGATGCGAGCGCGAACGAGGTGCTGAGTGCCGTCATCAGCGGCGAGGCCGACTTCGGTGTGAGCTTCATGGGCAGCCAGGAATCCGAGGTCGAGTTCAAGCTGCTGCTGCAGGAGCGATTCGTTGCCGCGTGCCGGCGCGATCATCCGCTCGCGCGCAAGAAGCGCGTGACCTGGAACGAGCTTTACGAGTACGAGTATGTGTCCGTGGACAAGACATCCGGCAATCGCTTGTTGCTCGATCAGGCATTGACGAGCGTCGCGCCGCGTGCGCCGAGCGTGTGCGAGACGCGCCACGTGACGACCATGCTCGGGCTGGTCGAGGCGGGGCTCGGCGTCGCCGCGGTGCCGTCGATGGCGATGCCCGGACACGACCATCCGCTGCTCACGAGCGTGCCCCTCGTCGAACCGGCGGTCAAGCGCCGGGTGGGCATCGTGAAACGGCGTGGACGCCCGCTGACGCCGGCCGCGGAGGAGTTTCACCGGGCGATCGTCGACGCCAGACGCGGCAGTGCGCCACACAGCGATGCATCGAAGTAATGCATGCGACGAATACGACCGGAACATCGAGGAAGACCACACCGTGAGGCTGGGAAGACCGCTGCATTCGCTCTACGTGCAGGTTCTGCTGGCGATGGCGCTCGGCGTGAGCGTCGGCCACTTCTGGCCGTCGGCAGGCGCGTCGCTCAAGCCGCTCAGCGACGCATTCGTCGGTCTCGTGCGGATGATGATCGCGCCGATCGTGTTCTGCACGATCGTCTCCGGCATCACGTCGCTGACGAACGGGAAGGCCATCGGGCGCACGATCGTCCGCGCGCTGGTGCTGTTCTACCTGCTGACCGCCGCCGCGCTCGCATTCGGGCTCGTCACCGCGTTCGTGCTGCGGCCCGGCGCCGGCATGCACGTCGACGTGCGCCATCTCGACGCGAGCGTTCTGGCGCAATACGCGCAGCATGCGCAACCGCGCGGACTCATCGCGTTCGCGCTGAGCGTGATCCCGGATACGATGCTCGGCGCGTTCCAGCAGGGCGAGGTGCTGCCCGTGCTGCTGCTGTCGCTGCTGTTCGGTTTTTCGCTGAACGCGTATCCGCAGGCCGGGCGGCCCGTGCTGGCGCTGATCGACGGCGTCGCGCAGATCGTCTTTCGCGTGCTCGCGATGATCATGCGGCTCGCCCCGCTCGGCGCATTCGGCGCAATGGCCTTCACGGTGGGCCGCTTCGGCATCGGCTCGGTCGGCTCGCTCGCACGGTTGATGGTGTCGTTCTACGTGGCCTGCGGGCTGTTCGTCGCGCTGGTGCTCGCGCCGCTCGCGCGGTTGCACGGTTTCGCATTGTGGCGGCTGTTGCGCTACATCCGCGAGGAATTGCTGATCGTCCTCGCGACGTCGTCCACGGAACCGGTATTGCCGCGGCTGATCGTCAAGCTGGAGTCGCTCGGTTGCGACAAGGGCGTCGTGGGGCTCGTGCTGCCGGCTGGCTACTCGTTCAACCTGGACGGCACCGCGATCTATCTGACGCTCGCGGCATTGTTCATCGCCCAGGCGTGCGATGTGACGCTTTCCGCGCCGCAGATCGCGGCGATGCTGGCCATCATGCTGCTGACGTCGAAGGGCGCGGCCGGCGTGTCCGGCAGCGGGCTCGTCGCGCTCGTCGCGACGCTCGCCGTGATGCCCGACCTGCCGGTTGCCGGCGTCGCGCTTCTGGTCGGCATCGATCGCTTCATGTCCGAGGCGCGTGCGCTGACGAGCGTGATCAGCAACGCGTGCGCGGTGATCTTCGTTTCGATGCGTGAAGGGGCGTGCGATCGTGCGCGGCTCGCGCGGATGCTGAATGCGACCGAACCGGCTGACCCGAATGGCGCGGATGAACCCGATGCCGGCACCGGGCCCGACGGGAAGGCGGTCTGACGCGCACCTTCCCGTGGTTCGTGCTCAATGCGCGGAAACGGAATCCAGTCCGGTCGAGTTCACTTCCGCCTGCACGTCGGGCGACGCGAGATAGTCGAGAAGTGCCTTCGCTTCCTGCGGGTGGTGCGCGCCGACGGGGATGCCGGCTGCGAAGCGCGTGACGGACTGCAGCGACTCGGGAATCTTCCCGACGAAGGTCGCGCCCTTCACGGGCAGCAGTTCGCTCACCTGCTGAAAGCCGATCTCGTAGTCACCGTTCGCGACCACGGATGCGACCGGGATTCGCGGGACCATGGTCGCCTTCGATTTCACCTGGTCCTCGATGCCGAGCTTCTTGAACAACTCCCGCTCGATGTAGACGCCGCTCGCGCTGTCCGAGTAGGCGATCGACTTCGCATGCAGCAGAACCTGCTTGAGGCCTTCGGCCGTGCTGATGTCGGGTTTCGCCACGCCGTCGCGCACGACCATGCCGATGCGCGAATCGGCCAGCTCGACGCGCGATCCGGCGATCACCTTGCCTTGCCGGATCAGATCGTCGAGCGCATAGCCGACCATGATCACGGCGTCGGCCGGCTCGCCGCGCGCGAGCCGGTTCGGAATCGCTTCAGGCGATTTGCCCATCGACGGGCCGAGCGCGGTATCGAGTGTGTTGCCCGTGTGGGACGCGAACCGCGGGCCGAGCAGTTTGTAGGCGGCGGTGAAGCCGCCCGAACTCATCACGTGCAGGTCGGCGGCCTGCACGTTCGCGGTGACCGCCGAGGTGGCGACGAGCGCGGCGGCGCAGAGTTTCAGGAGCAGGTTTTTCATGGTCGTGGTCTTGGCCGTATGGAGTCGGGACAGGTCGTTCGGCATGAGGAGGTTTCAGTGCGCCGGCGTCAGCGTGACCGTCCGCCGGCGATACAGGGCGAACGTCGCGAGCAGCGCGCACACCGCGGCGAGGCTCATCCAGTAACCGGGGGCGGCCTTGTCGCCGGTCATGTGAATGAGTGCCGTCGAGATGGCCGGCGTAAAGCCGCCGAACACGGCCGTGGCGAGGCTGTAGGCGAGCGAGAAGCCTGCCACGCGCACCTCGACGGGCATCACTTCCGTCAGTGCGACGACCATCGCACCGTTGTAGATTCCGTACATGAACGACAGCCACAGAAGCACGAGCAGCATGTTGACGAACGATGGCGCATGCGCGAGCAGGGACAGCGCGGGATAGGCCGTCGCAATCGCGAGCAGCGTCATGCCGACGAGCAGCGGCCGGCGGCCGATGCGATCGGACAGGGCGCCGCCGATCGGCAGCCACACGAAGTTCGACACGCCGACGCACAGCGTCACGAGCAGGCTGTCGGCCGTGCTCAGGTGCAGGACCGTCTTGCCGAAGGTCGGCGCATAGACGGTGATGAGATAGAAGCTCGTGGTGGTCATGGCGACCAGCATCATGCCGGCGACCACGACGCCCCAGTTGCGCGCCAGCGTACCGAACACTTCCTTCATGCCCGGACGATGCTTGCGGGCCTTGAACGCCTGCGTTTCCTCGAGGTTGCGGCGCAGCATGAAGATGAACGGCACGATCATGCAGCCGACGAAGAACGGTACGCGCCAGCCCCACGCGGCGATGGCCGACGTGCTCAGCCATTGATTGAGCGCGAAGCCGAGGGCTGCCGCGACGACGATCGCGACCTGCTGGCTGGCAGACTGCCAGCTCGTGTAGAAGCCCTTGCGGCCAGGCGTCGCCATCTCGGCGAGATAGACCGACACGCCGCCGAGCTCGGCGCCTGCCGAAAAGCCCTGCAGCAAGCGCCCGACCAGCACGAGCGCGGGCGCGAGCAGGCCGATCGTCGCGTAGCCCGGCACGAACGCGATCAGGATCGTGCCGCTTGCCATGATGGCCAGCGTCACGATCAGGCCCTTGCGGCGGCCGACGTCGTCGATGTACGCACCCAGCACGATCGCGCCCAGCGGCCGCATCAGGAAGCCCGCGCCGAAGACGGCGAAGGTCATCATCAGCGACGCGAACTCGCTCGCGGCGGGAAAGAATACGGCGGAGATCTGGGTAGCGTAGAAGCCGAACAGGAAGAAGTCGAACTGCTCGAGGAAGTTGCCGGCCGTCACGCGGAATACCGCGGCGGCCTTCGAACGTCCGGTCGGAAGGCTGGGCGAGGGGTGCATCAGGGTGTCTCCAGAAAATGCGGGAAATGCGCGGGGAGCGATCGATTGTCGTTTCGGCAATCTTCACCCGAAGACGAGAAAACGATAAGTGCGATTTTCGGAAGGATTGATGTCGTTTGGTTATCAATCGGGCGGCGCGCTACGCCAGTCGCGCACGGCCGGCGACCGACGACGCCGGCCTCAAAGGATCGGCACGCCTCGTGGATCCGTCAAAAAGCCCCAAAAAAAGCCCCGCATTCGCGGGGCTGTCGCCTGAACCACCGGCAAATCACGAACGGTCAATGCCGCCCGCGCGTGCGCGGATCATTCAGTTCCTCGGTCGGATCGGTGAGCCCGAGCTCGTCGCCCGCGCTCCAGTACGGCGTGCTGCCATAGAACTCGTGCAGCGGCGTGGCCCATTGCGGGTCCGCCATCGCCGGCCAGTGATCCTTGTCGAAGCCCGGCGCGTTGCGGATCCGCTCGGACGACACCGACAGCAGGAAACACTTGCGTTCGGTGTCGAGCGTGAGTGCGCTCCATGGAATCGCGAGCAGCTTGTCGCCGATGCCGAGCAGGCCACCGCTCGACAGCACGGCGTACGCGACGCGGCCCGAGCGCACGTCGAGCATGATGTCCTTGATCTTGCCGACGTCGTCGCCATCGGTCGTGTAGACCTTGTCGCCTTCCAGCGTGTCGGCCGCCATCACGTCGGGGCCTGGGCCGGCCGCCGTCGCGGCGCCCTTGCCGATGATGCGCGTCTGTCCTCGATCGGAAGTCTGCATGGTTGTCCTCCTGGTTGCGTGGAGCGCGGCCGTGCCCGGGATGGGCCCTGCGGGTCGCGCGGGTTGTCGGGCGGGGCGAGGATCGCCCCGTCACGTACGCTTCGGTTGCGACACGCCTTCGAGCGTGTTCGCGACGTCGTCGCGCGCGGGGCCGGCCGTGCGCGTCGCGATGTCCGCGAGCGACAGCATGCCGACGAGGCGCTGGTCGTGATCGACGACGGGCAGGCGGCGCAGTTGCGCGTCGGCCATATAGTGCTGGATCTCGTCCAGCGGATCGTCCTCGAAACACCATTCGATCGGGCCCGACGCAACTTCGTGGATCCGCGTCTCTGGCGGCTTGCCGGCCGAGATCGCGCGCACCGCGAGGTCGCGGTCCGTGACCATGCCGATCAGCCGGTTGTTGTCGCACACGGGCAGCGCGCCGATGTCGTAGCGCTCCATCAGTTGCGCCGCATGACGGATCGAGTCGGTCGGCGCAATGTGCACGACGTCCTGCGACATGATTTCGTTGACGCGTTGCATGGAGTCCTCCTGGCGGCTTGAAGCGGGGCCGTGCGATTCAGCAAGCGGCGTGCCGTTCGGCACGGGTGTCCGTCGAATCGCCGACGGTCATGCGTCGCGGCGCCTGGCCGGGTCCTGCCACGGGCCGTCATCGTGCGTGCCCGGCGGCGTGTCGGGCTCGATGCGCGTGATGCCGCCGGTCGCCGGCGGATCGCTCGCGGGGAACGTGTCCTCGAGCTGCTTGTCGATATGCCGCTCCGAGTGGCGCGTTTTCGTGTGGTCCTGGTCCTTGAGCGGCGGCGACGGGGCGGGACGCGGTTCGTGCGCCGGCGCGTCGCGGCCGGAACGGGTCGAATCCTTCATGGCAGGGCTCCGTGTCGGTGACGATGAGGCGGTTTTCGCGCAACGGCCGTGCCCGCTGCATCCGGACGGCACGCGACTTGCCGCGTCGGCGGCAACGACGACACCACGGCGCGCCACGCGCCGCATGCATGCGCACATCAAGCGGGAGGGCACGATGACGATTCCGAAACGGCGGCCAGGCGTGCGCTATGAAGTCAACGTATGTGGCGGAGGGTTCGAGTCGGTGAAAAGCCACTTCATCACATGGAAGCAGGAGCCGCTGATCTACCGGCCCGATCGCCGCATGTTCGAAGGCAAGGCCGACGTGCGGCCGCTCGACGAGACGTTCGGCTCGACGGAGCCGGCGCGCTTCGCGCTGCAGCGCGCGTGCGACCCGACCGATCCGTATGCGCTCGCCGCGCGGGTGCGCGACGACGACCACGAGCTGTGGCTCGTGATGGCTGCGTACGACGGGTAGCGCGATGGTCTTGAAAGAATTGCAGCGCGCGGTGTAGCGAAGACACGTCGCGCCGGGCGGCGGCCTGCACGTTGGCGCGTCGACGCACGGCAAGCGCCGACAGAGGCCGGCATGCGGCTTGCGGACCTTGGCGCATCGAGCGGCGAACGCGCCGCGCCGCGATCCGGTTCCGCGAGGAGAGCGCAACGATCGAATGCCCATGAACAGAGACACCACCCGAAACCCAGCTCAGTCGATGCACCGGCCCGAGCCGCCTGTGCCCGACGTCGGGCCGGACCCACAACCGCCCCCGCCGGACGACCTGCCGCCCGGCACGCCCGAGCCGTATCACGATCCGGAGGGCGATCCGCCAGAGCAGCCGCCACCGGAACGTGAGCCGCCGACGCGGGAGCCGCCGATCCACGTGTCGCCGACGGGCGTGCCGCCGGTGCGTTCACCAGATCCAAGGAGGGGCCACGATGAGCATCCGCGTGAAACCCGGCATGCTGCGCGACGTGGCCGAGACGCTCGGCCGCCATTTCGAGGCGCGGGCGATGCCGTTCGATGTCGAGGAGCAGCCGCCCGGCGCGCTGCGTTTCGGCTTTCGCATCGACGGCCATCCGGCGTCGCTGACCGTCACCTTCGACGCCGACGCGTTCGCGGCGCTCGAGCAGGCCGGTATCGAGCGGCAACGTGGTGCGCTGGCACGCGTCGCCGCCGAGTTCGACACGATGATGGCGCGCCGCGCGCCGACCGCGTATGCCGGCGATTTCCATTTCAACCGGCTCTGAGCCGTGTCGCCACGGCCGGCCCGGCGCCACCGATTCAACGGAGGATTCCGATGAAGCCGATCCAGTCGATGCGTGTGGGCGCCTGTGCGTTCGCCGCCGCGTGCGCGCTCGGCGCATGCACGCAACCGCAGGCCACTTACGGCACGCGCGGCGCTCCGCCGGCGCCGCCGGACGGTCATGGCGCGTCGCCGACCACGACGATGCCGGACGCGAACACGCGCTACGACACGCGTCCGTCGCCGTACAACACGATGCCGGCGGGTGCGGCCGGCGGTGAGGCGGCCGACGTGCCGCCGCCGGGACCGAACGGCGCGCAGGGCGACCGGACGATGCCGGGCACGCCGCCGCCGATGCAGTACTGACGTGCGGCACGTCGTGCGGCGGCTGCGGTCGGATACACCGGCGCGCCGGCGCGCAGCCGGTGCGTCCGCCCGGCGCGAATTCCGTGCCTCCAACTTGCCTGCACTTGTAAAAAAGGCAGCAGCCGGGGCCGCCGCAAGCGGGGTGCGAACCCGCGAGAGCCGCGACGGACGGCGGTTCGCCCCCTTGGCATGGAAGCTGCATGATTGCGTCTGCACGCAATTCCGCACACCGTCAGGAGGGCATCGATGTCCGTCACGCTTGCGCTCCAGATGCGACAGCATCTGGCACTCACGCCGAGGCTTCAGCAGTCCCTTCGCCTGTTGCAGTTGTCTTCGCTCGAATTCCAGCAGGAACTGAGGCAGGCGCTCGACTCGAATCCGTTTCTCGAAGATGGCCAGGGCGACGACGAAGCCGCCGCCGACGTGCCCGAATCCACCGCCGAAGCCGCGGCGCCCGAGCCGCCGCCAGAGCGCGAGGACGTGCGTCCGCCTGACGGCGAGGTGTCGTATACGGCGGCGCCGGCGCCGCGCGGCACGAGCCGCCAGGCTGACGACGCGAGCGACCTGTCGCCCGGCGAGTGGATGGCGGCGGAGCCGTCGCTGCACCAGCAACTGCACGATGCGCTGCGCCTTTATCCGCTGAACAAGCGCGACCGCGAGGCTGCGCGCATCGTGATCGATGCGCTCGACGAGGACGGCTACCTGCGTCAGGAGCTGGCCGAGCTGCTGGTCGCGGCCGATCCGGCGCTGCTGCTGTCGGAACAGGATCTCGCGGTGGCGCTGCGGCTCGTGCAGATGCTGGACCGTCCGGGCATCGCCGCGCGCTCGGTGTCCGAATGCCTAGTGCTGCAACTCGACGCGATTCCAGCCGGCACGCCGGCGCTCGCGGAGGCGAAGGCGATCGCGCGCGATCATCTCGAACGGCTCGCGCGGCGCGAGACGGCGGAAATCCAGCGACGCCTGGGCTGCAGCCAGGCGACGATGCAGGCCGCGTGCGCGCTGGTGCGCACGCTCGATCCGCGTCCCGGCAACCACTACGGCAGCACGCGCGGCGACTACGTGATACCCGACGTGATCGTGCGCCAGGTGCGCGACGAATGGGTCGTGACGATCAACCCGGCCGTGCTGCCGCGCGCGCGGCTGCACGAGCGCTACGCAACCTTGTTCGCGCAGTCGAGCGGCGAGCACGATTCGCCGCTCGGCCAGCAGTTGCAGGAAGCGCGCTGGCTGATCCGCAACGTGCAGAAGCGCTTCGACACGATCCAGCGCGTCGGCGAATGCATCGTCGCGCGGCAGCGCGATTTCTTCCGCTACGGCGAGATCGCGATGAAGCCGCTCGTGCTGCGCGACATCGCCGAGGCGCTCGACCTGCACGAATCGACCGTGTCGCGCGCGACGGGCAACAAGTACATGGCCACGCCGCACGGCACGTTCGAGTTCAAGTATTTCTTCCCGCGCAAGCTGGAAGCAGCCGGCAAGGGCGTGTGCTCGGCGTTGGCCGCGAAGGTGCTGATCCGCGACATGATCGCGGCCGAGCGCGACTCCGACCCGCTGTCGGACGTCGCGCTCACCCAGAATCTGGCGGGGCGCGGCATCCTTCTTGCGCGTCGGACGGTGACCAAGTATCGCCAGGCGATGAAGATTCCGCCGGCTGAACTGCGGCGGCGCGACGCCGCATGACGATGCCGTTCGAACCGCGCGCGGCCTGCGCACCGCGCTGCCCGCGCGCACCACCGAGAGGAGGAAAGCCATGCCAGCCAAGTCCCAGGCACAGCAGCGCGCCGCGGGGGCCGCCCTGTCGGCCAAGCGCGGTGACACCAAGATGAAGGACCTGAAGCCGCCTGCGAAGTCGATGGCCAAGTCGATGAGCGAGAAGGAGCTCGAAAAAATGGCTTCGACGCCGGTCCACGGCAAACCCAGGCACAAGCACGATTCTTGATCGGCGGCGACACGCGTCGACGATCGCCATTCGTCAGGACTCCAGGAGGAATTCATGCTTCGATACGCCATCATCTTCTTCATCATCGCGATCGTCGCCGCCGTGTTCGGCTTCGGCGGCATCGCGGCCGGTGCGGCCGAGATCGCGAAGATCCTGTTCTACATCTTCGTCGTGATCTTCCTGGTCACGCTGCTGCTGGGCGTCGTGCGCCGATGACGGTCACGCCCGACCGTTCGCAGCGCATCGCTGAACTCGAAGCTGCGCTCGCGAACGGATTTCCGTCGGAGTCGACCCTCGTCGTGCATGCGGATGACACGTCCGGGCGACTGACGATCCAGGTGTCGTGGGTGCGGGTGCCGGTCGACGCGAGCGCGCGTCAGTGGCGCTGCGTGGTGGACCTGCGCTTCGAGCCGGACGTTCTCGCGCGGTACGTGTCCCTCGACGCGGCCGACCGGTTGCGCGTTCGGACGCACGTGTGCGACATGGCGCGGCGCGCGGTGGATGAACAGAAACCGCGCGTCGAGGACGCCGAGATCGAATGCAGCGTCGCGCTCGACGTGACGCGCGAGGAGCTGGATCGCGCGCTTCGCGCGCCCTGACGTCACGGCAGCAGCCCGCCGTGACACCGGAGCGAGCCGTCGCGGCACGCGCCGCGCGGCTCGCTCGTTTCCCGTGACGGCTCCGTGCACGCCGTGACGCACGCAGCCGTCCTTCATCGAACCGACAGGAGGGCGCGCGCATGACGCATCTCCCCGATCCGGCAATCCACCGCCACCCGACGGCGCGAAATCGCGCCAGCGCGCGGAGCGTTGCACGGGGGAGCCGGTACGCCAGGCGCGCGTGCAAGCGGCAAGGAGGACAGGCATGGCCCCGCGGATGATATGGAAAGGCGCGATCAGCTTCGGGCTCGTTCATGTGCCCGTGCAGCTGTTTCCCGCGACACGCACCGTGAAGCCGTCATTCCGGCTGCTCGACAAGCGCTCGATGGATCCGGTCGGCTACCGGCAGATCAACAAGCGCACCGGCAAGGAAGTCACGCGCGAGGACATCGTGCGCGGTTACGAGTACGAGAAGGAGCGCTACGTCGTGCTGACCGACGACGAAATCCGGGCGGCGAACCCCGAATCGACGCAGACCGTCGACATCCTGACCTTCGTCGACGAGGATGCCGTGTCGTTCCTCTATCTCGACACGCCGTACTACCTCGTGCCGGACCGCAAGGGCGAGAAGGTCTATGCGCTGTTGCGCGACGCACTGAAGGACAGCGGCAAGATCGGCATTGCGCTCGTGGTGATGCGCGACCGACAGCATCTTGGCGCGCTGATTCCGGTCGGGCCGCTGCTCGCGCTCGATACGCTGCGCTGGCAGGAAGAATTGCGGCCCCTCGACGAACTGACGGTGCCGGCCGAAGACGCGAAGGGCGCGGGCGTGACCGCGCGCGAGCTGGGAATGGCGAAGAAGCTGATCGACGACATGGCCGGCAAATGGACGCCCGACGAGTATCACGACACGTTCCGCGACGACATCCTCGAGCTGGTCGAGCGCAAGGTGCGCGCGGGCAAGATCGAAGAGATCGAGGAGCGGCCCGCACAGACGAGCCGCGCGGCGACCAACGTGGTCGACCTGACCGAGCTGCTGAAGCGCAGCCTGAAGGGCGGCGGCGGGGCGCGTGCGGCGGATCTGCGCGATGCGGGCGACGACGAGGATGCGAATACCGATGGGGCATCCTCGTCGTCGCGCGGCGGCGGGCGCCGCAAGTCGGTTTCGAAAACCGCGGTGAAGGGCGCGGCCACGAAAACCGCGGCGGCGAAACGGCCGTCCGCGAAACGTGCCGCGACCGGCGAGCATGCGGTGAAGAAAGCCACCGCGCGCCGCAAGCACGCCGCATGACGCCGCGCAAAGCGAGGTGATGCAATGCCCGGCAAGCTCGATCCATATCGCCGCAAACGCCACTTCGGCGCGACGCCGGAACCTGAAGGCGCGCACGGGCGTCGGCGTGCGAAGTCGGATGCGAAACCGTCCGCGCGCGGGCGTGCGCGCACCGGCCATCCGCTGCGCTTCGTGATCCAGGAGCATCATGCGCGGCGATTGCACTACGACTTCCGGCTCGAACTCGACGGCACGCTGAAGTCGTGGGCCGTGCCGAAGGGGCCGAGCCTGGATCCGTCGGTGAAGCGTCTCGCCGTGCATGTCGAGGACCATCCGCTCGAATATGCGTCGTTCGAAGGCGAGATTCCGGCCGGGCATTACGGAGCAGGATCGGTCGTCGTTTGGGACGAGGGCACCTGGACGCCCGACGGCGGCGTCGCGCAGGCACGCGACGGCTATCGCGCGGGCAAGCTCACGTTCCGGCTCGACGGCGAGAAGCTGCACGGCGGCTGGGCGCTCGTGCGCAGCGGGCGCCAGCAAGGGCGACAGGAGCAGTGGCTGCTGATCAAGGAGCGCGACGACGACGCGCGCGGCGCGGACGAATTCGACGTCGTCGGCGAGCGGCCGGGAAGTGTGCATGATGGTGCGGTGGCGCTGCCGGATTCGCCCGACGGCGCCACGCGTACGCGCCGTGTGCCGCGCGGCCGCGGCGACAAGGCCGCGAAACGCGCTGCACATGGCGCGCGGCATGACGAACACGACGATCATGGCCGCCCGCCGGCCGATCCGTCCGGGATCGAAGGTGCAGTGCGCGCGCCGTTGCCCGAGCGCGTCGCGCCGCAACTCGCGACGCTGGTCGACGGCCCGCCCGAGCAGGGCGACTGGCGCTACGAACTGAAGTTCGACGGCTACCGGATCCTTGCGCGTATTGCGGGCAAGGGCACACGCCGGCATGTGAAGCTGATGACGCGCGAAGGCCGCGACTGGACCGCGAAGCTGCGCGCGCAACGCGACGCGCTCGCCGCGCTCGACGTCGACGGCGCATGGTTCGACGGCGAGGCCGTCGTGCTCGGCGAGCACGGTCTTCCCGATTTCCAGGCGCTGCAGAACGCCCTCGGCGCAGGGCGCTCGGACGCGGTCACGCTGTTCGTATTCGATCTGCCCTATCTTGACGGTTACGACTTGCGGGACGCACCGCTCACCGCGCGCCGCGCGCTGCTTGAACCCCTGCTGGCCGACAGCGACCCCGCGCGGCTGCGCTTTTCGCCCGATCTCGGCGACGACGTCGCGTCGCTGATCGCGAGCGCATGCGATACCGGCCTCGAAGGGCTGATCGGCAAGCGCGCGGACTCGCGCTACCGGCCCGGACGCTCATCTGCGTGGATCAAGCTCAAATGCCGACGCCGGCAGGAGTTCGTGATCGGTGGCTATTCCGAGCCGTCGGGCAGCCGCCACGGCTTCGGCGCGCTGCTGCTCGGCGTGCACGAACCGGCGCCGGCCGGCAAGCGGCGGCGCGGGCCGACACCGCTGCGCTATGTCGGCCGGGTCGGCACAGGCTTCGACGCACGCATGCTCGATCGGCTTGCCGCGATCCTGCGCAAGCACGAGCGCGAAACGGCGCCGTTCGATCCGCCGCCGCGCGAACGCTCGCGCACGCGCGTGCACTGGATCGAGCCGACGCTCGTCGCCGAATGCGAATTCGCGGAGTGGACCGGCGACGGCATCGTGCGGCAGGCCGCATTCATCGCGCTGCGCGAAGACAAGCCGGCCGCGCAGATCGTCCGCGAAGTGCCGAAACATGCGAAAAATGCGGAAACGGAGGTGGCGATGGATCGACATCGAACCACGCACGCGGCTCACGAGGCGAATGGCCGCGAGCACCACGCGCGTTCACGGGCATCCACCCGCACGGCGGGCAACGATGCCGGCCCGGATCAGCTCGGCCGCGTGCGCATCACCCATCCCGACCGCGTGCTCGATCCGCGAAGCGGCACGCGCAAGATCGATCTCGCGCGTTACTGGCAATGGATCGCGCCGTGGCTGTTGCCGGACCTGAAGGGGCGACCCGTGTCGCTCGTGCGCGCGCCTGGCGACATCGCCGGCGAGCTGTTCTTCCAGAAGCACGCGGAGCGCCGCGAGATCCCGTTCGTCACGCAACACGCCGGGCTCGATCCAGGGCACGGCCCGCTGCTGTCGCTCGACAGCGTCGACGCGCTGCTTGGTGCCGCGCAGATGGGCACGATCGAACTGCATACGTGGAACGCGCACGCGTCGAACATCGAGCGGCCGGACCGAATCGTGTTCGACCTCGATCCTGATCCCGCGCTGCCGTGGAGCGCGATGATCGAGGCCGCGCAACTCGTGTGCGGGCTGCTCGACGAACTGGGGCTCGCGTCGTTCTGCAAGACGAGCGGCGGCAAGGGGCTGCATGTGGTCGTGCCGATCACGCGACACCTCGGATGGGACGACGTGAAGGATTTCTCGCGCGCGGTCGCGCAACACATCGCGGGTGCGTTGCCCGACCGTTTCACCGCGACGATGGGCCCGCGTCATCGTCGCGGCAAGATCTTCATCGACTACCTGCGCAATGGCCGCGGCGCGAGCACGATCGCCGCGTATTCGGCGCGCGCGCGGCCCGGGATGGGCGTGTCGGTGCCGCTGCGTTGGGACGAGGTGCCCGACACGACGGGCGGCGCGCAATGGACGATCGACACGCTGCACGAACGGCTCGACCGGCTCGAGCGCGATCCGTGGGAAGGCTACGACGACACGCGGCAGCGCATCTCCGCGCAGATGCGCGCGCGGCTCGGCGCGTCGTGACGTCGCGGGCGCGGTCAACGCCGGCGCTGCTGCAGGCGGTAATACCAGGCCATCAGCGGCGTCGCGGATACACCGTGCACGATCACCGACGCCGACACGACGGCCAGCACCGGCGCCGCGAGCGGGCGCACCGCGCTGGACGGCCCGTGTTCGAGCGCGAACAGCAGGTAATAGAACGAGCCGATCCCGCGTATCCCGAACCACGCCATCAACCGCCGTTGCGCGTGGGTCGCGCGCGAGCCGGTCAGCGTCAGCAACACGGCGAGCGGCCGCACGGCCACGAACAGCACGAGGGCGAGCCCGATTGCGCCCCACGTCACGAGCGGCGTCGATAGCGTCGCGAGCACGCTGCCGACCATCGTCATGATGAGCGCCTCGGCGATCCGTTCGAGCTCGATCGTGAAGTCCAGCACCGATTCGGTCATGAACGCGTGCACCTTCTCCGGATGCTTCTCGGTCGCGACCACGTCTTCCGAATCGATCCGGCCGATCACTTCGCGCGGCCGCCGGCCGCCGCTCGCGCGATGCTCGACGCGGCGCATCGCGACGCCCGCGGCGAACGTCGCGATGAAGCCGAACGTATTCGCAAGCTGCGCGACGCCGAACGACAGCACGATCAGCGCGAGCGCGAAGAAGCCTTCGAATCCGAGCGCCTGCGCATGGCGGGTGCGCAGCCAGCCAATCGCCTTGGTGGTGGACGCGCCGAGCACGCCGCCGATCGCGGCCGCGCCTGCGATGCCCCACAGCGCGGCCAGCGCGAACGCAGCCGACAGCGCTGGCCGCGCGTGCGGCATGTCGGACGCACCGCACAGCGCGAGGCCCGCGAGCGCGAACGGCAGCGCGATCCCGTCGTTCAGCCCGCCTTCGCCGGACAGCGCGAAGCGCACCAGGTCGCGGTCGCCGGGATCGTGCACCTGCACGTCGTGCGCGAGCACCGGGTCGGTCGGCGCGAGGATCGCCGCGAGCAGCAGCGCGGGGCCCCAGCCGAGCCCGAGCGTCACCACCGCGCAGCCGGCGAGCAGCGGCACGGTGACGATCATCGCAAGCAGGCCGAGCCGGCAGGGCACGAGCCACAACTTGTCGGACAGCGGAACGCGCAGCCGCAGTCCGATCGCGAACAGCGACACCAGCAGCGCGACTTCGACGATCTCGCGCAGCAGCGGCGCGTCGCGTTCGATGTCGAGATGCAGGAGTCCGGCGCCGGACGGGCCGAGCGCGACGCCGAGCGCGAGATAGATCATCGCGCTGCTGCATGGCAGGTGACGCAGCGCCGACGTCGCGACACCCATGGCCATCAGCACCGCGCCGATGATCAGATACCACAGCGTTTCATGCATGCGTGCAGGCGGAGCAGGTCGATACGGAGCGGTTGGGGGGGAGCGTCACGGCTTGCGGCCGAACGCCTCGCGCAGTTTCCGCTTCGCGCGTTCGAGCGTCGCGCGGCGTGTTTTCGGCAGGTTGCGGCCCGCGCGGTTCACATAGAAGTTGAGCATCGACATCGCCGACTGGAACGGCGGCGCCTTGCGGCGGCGGCTGTGTTCGGCCGAGCGCTTGAGCGACGCCGCGATCTCGCCCGGGTCGTCGGACTTGAAGATCTCGGGTTCGATGTCCAGCGCATCGCTCTTTTTCATGACGTCGGCGGACCAGCGCTTGCGATGATGCGGATCGTTGCTGCGCGCGCGGCCGGGGCGGCGCGTCACGCGTTTGCCGTGCGGACGGGAAGCGGAAGCTGAAGGCATGACAGGGCTCCGTACGGGATCGATGGTCCTGCGCAGCAAGCCGCATGCCGCGCAGCGCTGACGGCACGTGCCTTGCTGAATCAGTGACGCAGGAAATTCCGCGACAGCGGTTCCATCGAGGGAGAACGTTCCATGAAGCCAGTATTCGAATCGAAATTCGCTGCGCGCCGGATCCTTGCGTGCGCGGCCGTCGCACTCGTCGCGGCCGCACCGGCCGCGTGGGCACAGAATTCGCAGCGTTCCGACGAAGGTACCGGGGCGCCGATCCTGTCGCCGCCAGACACATCGGCACAGAGCGCAGGCGGCAGCAAGTCGAATGGCAATACGGCGGCGCCGCCGCCCGCGACCCGCATGCAGGAGTCACGCGCCATGCGTTCGCACGCGCGCCCGCATGTGCGCACCAAGCCGGGCGGCCCGAGCGGTGCCGGCACCGGCGGTAGCGGCAGCACCGGCGGCGCCAACGGCGGTGGCAGCGCAGGGGCGGGCATGGGTGGTGGCGACGCGGGCGGTACGGGCGGCGCCGGTTCCAGCGGCTACTGACGATCACGGCGTCGCGCCGGCGTAACCGGCGCGACGCGATGGCGGGCGCCGGCCGCGGGGCGGCACATCGCCACCACGCAGGAGGACATGATGCACTCGAACCAGCGGACCTCGTTCGACCCGACCGAACTGGACACCGACGAGGTCGATACGGACGATTTCGATACGACGGTGCATGTCGACATCGAGACCGGCAGGATCACGTTTCATGCGGCCTGGGCCCTGGCGCCCGATGCGCCGCCCGATACCGCGCGGCACTCGGTCGTGCTCGCACTCGACTACGACACGATGGAGCGCTACGTCGATCTCGACGACGACGCCCGAATGCGCGTGCACGCGATGCTGCACGATGCCGTGCAGGCCACGCTCGACACGCTGCCCGACGTCACCGAGGATTTGACGCTGACGGTCGAGCTGACCGACGCGATGCTCGACGCAGCGCGTCATCTGCAGTGAGCGTGTCGAGCCGTTAGCGACCCGCCACTGGCGCGACCTTGCATGATGGCGCCGGGCGGCAGTCGCGGGCAGTCGCGTTACATCCCTTTGAAATCTTTGCAGACGCGCGCGGCGCGGCGTGACGTCGGCCCTTACGCGCCACGCGGCGGCTCATGCGCGTGAGGCCATTCGGGGATTGCGGGTCGCGCCCCATGGACGCGATGGTGCGTGCAGTGGCGTCCCCGTGCGCGCGGCAGGCACGCAGATTGCTGCACGACAGGTACGGCACGACCGATGCCGCGACATCAACAGGAGGGCGCTCCATGATCGGCAAGCTGGACCAATGCAAGGTGGCGATACTCGCGGTCGACGGCTTCGAGGAAGCCGAGCTCGTCGAGCCGCAGCGCGCGCTCAGGGCCGAAGGCGCGCAGGTCGACGTGATTTCGCAGAAGCGCGGCGAGATCCAGGGGTTCAGGCACGTCGACAAGGGCGATCGCGTGAAGGTCGACCATACGTTCGACGATGCGCGCGAAGGCGACTACGACGCGGTCGTGCTACCGGGCGGTGTCGTCAACGGCGACGCGATCCGGATGGTGACGGCCGCGCGCGAATTCGTGACGGCGGCAGTCGGTGCGGGCAAGCCGATCGCCGCGATCTGTCACGGCGGCTGGCTGCTCGTGTCGTCGGGGCTGGTGGACGGCCGCACGATGACGAGCTGGCCGAGCCTGCAGGACGACATCCGCAACGCGGGCGGCAAGTGGGTCGACCAGGAGGTCGTGCGCGACGGCAACCTGATCACGAGCCGCAAGCCCGACGACCTGTCCGCATTCAACGGCGCCTTGGTGCAGTGTCTGGCGTCGCGGGGGGCCTGAGCGATGCCCGCCGGTTCGATCCATCACGTGACGCTGACTGACGGGCTGCCCGAGTTCGACGGCGCGGCGCTGCAGATGCGCTTCGTGGTCGAGGTCGATGGGAAGCCGCTCACATGCGCGATCACGGTCGAAGCGCTCGAGGATCATTTCGGCGCGCGCTCCGCGCTCGAGGCCGACCTGCGCGACGCGTTCGAGCGCGGCCGTGCGCGTATCGAGGCCGCGTGCGAGGAAGTGCTCGCGGACGGCGAGGGCGGCGTGGAACTGCACAGCGGCTATTTCCGCGCGCGCGATCAGGCGGCGGGGAAAACGGCGCGGGCGGGGCTGTTCCGTTCGAGGAAGTCGTAATCCGCGCGGCTGCGCGACGCCGGCGCGGGCCGGCTCGCGCGCCGCGCGTGTGCTCGCTTACACGCCGTTGAAAACTTTGCAGCAGCCGTCACGCGGTTCGTGGAGACACATCGCGCCCCGCGCCGGCCGCGAGCGGGGCGGCCGCGTCCCACGATCTGGCACGTTCCCTGCATGCTTCTCCCGTCACCGGCGCACGTTTCGCGCCGTGCGTCGCCGCGATGCCGCCGCTGCATCGTGCGAAGCCGTCAACGGGGAAACAAGCATGCTGACCGCCCATGAATTTGCCGCGCTGTTCCTGGTGCATCGCGCACCGGAACAGATCCAGACCGACCGCGACGACATCGTCGCGCTGGTGGAACGACAGTTGATCGTGATGCGTCCGGACGCGTCCGGCACGAGCCGCCCCGCGCTGACGGCCGACGGGTTGACGGTCGTCCGGTGCGTGCAGCGGGACGCCGGCCGCGACGCGTGACACGCGATGCATGATGCTCGCGCGCGGGGCCGGCGCGCGGTTCAGCGTGCGATCGCGACCGGCGCGTTGACCTGCACGACCGGGGTATCGCCGTCGAACGGCGGCGCGAACTGGAAGCGGTCGATCACGCCGGTCTCGAACAGCAGGCAGCAGGTCGAGCCGCCGTACTGGAAATAGCCGATCTCGTCGCCCTTCTCGACGCGCTGCCCCGGCACGACTTCGACGATGCAGGACGAGACATCACCCATTCCGACGAACACGGCCGCGACGGTCCCGATCCCGGGATCGTCGCAGTCGATCGCGACGATCGCGCGTGCGGCGACGGCCGTCATGTATCCCTGCGAGTCGTTGAGCCCGGCCGGGTCCGGGCCCTCCGCTTCGGCGACCGAGTAGTAGGTGCCGTCGACCCGGTACGCATGCGTGACGGTGCCGCGTACCGGTGCGTGCCAGCGATGATAGTTGTACGCGCTCAGATACGCCTGGTACAGATCGCCGCCGACGAACCGTTCGGCGAGCGGCAGTCGCGCGGGCGTGAAGATGTCGCGCAGCGAATAAGGCTGGCCCTTGATCCAGAACCTGTCGCGGATCTTCACGTTCGATGCGGTTTGATACGGCGCGGCCTCGCATGCGCTGACGATCACGTGCGCATCGTCCGGTGCCGCGACCGGCCGCGCATCCGCGCGAAAGCGTCGCGTGAAGAAGTCGTTCCACGAGTCGAAGCCCCAGTGCGGCTGGTCCTCGCGATACTGGAACTGCGACAGGCCGAGGCGTTTGCGCGCCTCGTCGCAGAACCAGCCGTCGGGCGGCGACGTGTCGAGATGCGCGCGCGAATGCGGGCCGCCGAGGAAGTCGCACCACACGTTCAGCACCCGCTTCAGATGCGCGTTGACCGCCGCGTCGCGAAACACCGCGTGGCCCGACGGCATGCACATCGGCCAGTCGAGGAACGCGTTCAGCGGGCACACGATCAGGCTCGTTTCACTGAATGGCGGCGTGTAGGTCATCAGGTGATCGATCACCATCATTAGTTCGTCGATCGATGCGTAGCCGAGCGTGCGGCCCGCTTCGCGCGCCTCGTCGATCGCGCGGGTGAGGCTCATGCGCAGCACGGCGTCGTCGTCGAACAGCCGCGCGAGTTCCTGCACGGCCGGTGTGCGCAACTGTTCGCCGGCATGCGCGCGTGCGTCGTTCGCGATTTTTTCGCGGTACGCGGCCATGTGCGATTCCTCTTCGGTCATCCATTCGCCGAGGCGATGGCGCGTGGCGGGCGACGTGCTGGGATCGGTCGGCATGCTCATCTCCGGCAAGAATTGCGATACGAACGCAGGCAGCAATGCGCTTGCCCGGTGCGCGGCATCGAAATTGCTGCATCGGGGCGATGGATGCTTTCGACGACTCAGGAGTGGACACATGAACGCAGCCTCGAATGTGCGAAAGACGAACGATGCGGCGTCGACCGACGAGCGCGGCGGCGATCAACAGCGGACCGTGGCGCCGACCCGCACGCGGGCACGCGTGCGCGCGGCGACGTCACGTAACGCCGGTGACGCTGCACGGCAGGCCGAACGCGGCGGCGGGAACGGGCCGGTGGCGACGAGCGGCGGTCACAAGACCGCCGAGCCGCATTGGGAAGATGACAGCGGCGCGATGCCGCCGGAAGAGTGATCGTGACCTTGAGCGCTTGTTGCTGGCCCGCCAGTCGCTCCCGGCGATAGCAAGCGACGAGCGCAAGCTGGATCGAATCGTCGCCGCGGAAAGAGTCGGGGCCAAGTCGCACTGATTCCTTCGTTTCCATATTTCGAGTAATATCGAACAATGGAAACGAACCAGACCATCGCCGCCCTGTCGGCCCTCGCGCACGAGTCGCGCCTCGCCGTATTCCGCGCGCTCGTGCAGGCCGGCCCGTCGGGCCTGCCTGCGGGGCAAATCGCGACGCTGCTCGACGTGCCGCCGTCGTCGCTGTCGTTTCATCTGAAGGAACTGGCCCACGCGCAGCTCGTCACGAGCCGCCAGGAAGGCCGCTTCGTGTTCTATTGCGCGAACTTCGCGACGATGAACGGGCTGATCGGCTACCTGACCGAGAACTGCTGCGGCGGCAATCCGTGCGCGCCGGTCTCCGCCTGTTCGACCTCCTGCTCCGACCAAACGTAGGCACACGTCCACACACTCGCCGATGACCACCAACGTCCTGATCCTCTGCACCCACAACTCCGCCCGCAGCGTGCTCGCGGAGGGCATGCTCAATCACTGGGCCGCGAAACTCGGCCGCGACGTGCGCGCCTACAGCGCCGGCAGCGCGCCGAGCGGCCGGCTCAATCCGTTCGCGCTCGACGCGCTCACGCGCGCCGGCATCGACGTCACCGGATACCGCAGCAAGAGCTGGGACGAATTCGTCGGCGACGGCGCGCCGCGCATGCGCATCGTCATCACGGTATGCGACAGCGCGGCCGCCGAGGCTTGCCCGTACTGGCCCGGCAGCCCGGTGAAAGTGCACTGGGGCTACGCCGATCCGTCGAATGCCGAGGGCGGCGACGCAGGCAAGCGGCTCGCATTCGAGCTGACGCGCGAGGCGATCGGCTACCGGATGCTGCAACTGCTGGCGTTGCCGCTCGACCGGTTGAGCGACGCCGAGCTCCAGGCGGCGTTGATCGCGATCTCGCGGAACTGAGCGTCCCCACTGGGGCACGCTCGAACCCGTGTGCCGCTTGCGTCTTTCCAGCATCGAATCCTGTCCGATGAATACGTCCAACACCATCCCGCCTTGCAACGCCGCCGCGAAGCCGGCGATCAATTTCTTCGAACGCTACCTGACGGTCTGGGTCGCGCTGTGCATCGTCGCCGGCATCGCGCTCGGCCAGGTGCTGCCCGGCCTGTTCCAGCGCATCGGCCGCATCGAGTATGCGCAAGTGAACCTGCCGGTCGGGCTGCTGATCTGGGTGATGATTATCCCGATGCTCGTGAAGGTCGATTTCGGCGCACTGCATGAAGTGCGACGGCACGTGAGGGGGATCGGCGTCACGCTCGCCGTGAACTGGCTCGTCAAGCCGTTCTCGATGGCCTTCCTCGGCTGGCTGTTCATCCGCCAGCTGTTCGCGCCGATGCTGCCGGCGGACCAGATCGACAGCTACGTCGCCGGCCTGATCCTGCTGGCCGCCGCGCCGTGCACGGCGATGGTGTTCGTGTGGAGCCGGCTCACGGGCGGCGATCCGCTGTTCACGCTGTCGCAGGTCGCGCTGAACGACAGCATCATGGTGATCGCGTTCGCGCCGCTGGTCGGGCTGCTGCTGGGGATGTCCGCGATTACCGTGCCGTGGGCGACCCTGCTCACGTCGGTGCTGCTCTACATCGTGATTCCGGTGATTCTCGCGCAGCTCTGGCGCAAGCGGCTGCTGCGGAGCGGCCAGGCGGCGTTCGATGCCGCGATGGCGAGGATCGGCCCGTGGTCGATCGCCGCGCTGCTCGCGACGCTCGTGCTGCTGTTCGCGTTCCAGGGCGAAGCGATCCTGAAGCAGCCGCTGGTGATCGCGCTGCTCGCGGTGCCGATCCTGATCCAGGTGTTCTTCAACGCGGCGCTCGCGTACTGGCTCAACCGCGCGGTGGGCGAGAAGCACGATGTCGCGTGCCCGTCCGCGCTGATCGGCGCATCCAATTTCTTCGAGCTCGCCGTCGCGGCCGCGATCAGCCTGTTCGGTTTTCACTCCGGCGCGGCGCTCGCGACCGTCGTCGGCGTGCTGATCGAGGTGCCGGTCATGCTGCTGGTGGTGCGCATCGTGAACCGGTCGAAGGGCTGGTACGAGCGCGCTTGAGCAAACCACGGAATCCATCCATGACCGACCGACTGACCGACCTGCCGCAACTCGACCCCGAACTCTTTCGCGTGCCGGACGCAAGCCGCTTGCGGCCGGCTTCGCCGTCCACGCATCCGCCGCGTTTCCTGCTGCTGTACGGTTCGCTGCGCGAGCGTTCGTTCAGCCGCCTGCTCGTCGAGGAGGCCGGGCGCCTGCTCACGGCGATGGGCGCCGAGGTGCGCATGTTCAATCCGAGCGGCCTGCCGTTGCCCGACGATGCGCCGGAGAGTCACCCGAAGGTCGTCGAGCTGCGCGAACTGGTGCAGTGGTCCGAAGGGATGGTGTGGTGCTCGCCGGAACGACACGGCGCGATGACCGGCATCATGAAGTCGCAGATCGACTGGATTCCGCTGTCGATCGGCGCCGTGCGGCCGACCCAGGGCAAGACGCTCGCGGTGATGCAGGTCAGCGGTGGCTCGCAGTCATTCAACGCGGTGAACCAGATGCGCGTGCTCGGGCGCTGGATGCGCATGCTGACGATCCCGAACCAGTCGTCGGTGGCCAAGGCGTTCATGGAATTCGACGAAGCAGGGCGAATGAAGCGTTCGGCCTATTTCGATCGCGTCGTCGACGTGATGGAGGAGCTGGTGAAATTCACGCTGCTGACGCGCGACATCGGTTCGTATCTGGTCGACCGGTACAGCGAGCGGAAGGAGAGCGCGGAGGAATTGTCGAAGCGGGTGAATCAGCGGGCGATCTGAAGGAGCGGCGAGTGCGTCGTCTCGCGAGACACGATCGAGACAGGCAGCGTGTGCGAGCACGATCCACAGCCATCCGGACCGATTCAATTCCGAACGCGTGCCGCGACGAGCACCGCCACCGGCAACGCACCCAGACAGCGCTCGAGCCGAATCACGCCGTCAGGCGCCGCGACTTCGCTTCCATCGCTCAGCCAGTCGATCCACCGCTCGCCGGCACCTTGCGGTACGACCACGGCCGTATCGCCCCATGCCCGGGGTTCCACGCGCGGCAGCGCCGGCGCTTCGCCGAGCAGCCGGCACGCGAGCCGCGTCACCGCGACCACGATCGTCGCCGTTTCGTCGCAGCGCGCGAACGCCACCGCGTGCCGCCCGAGTTTTCCGCGAACGCGCAGCGGCACGTACGCGCCGTCCGCGAACGTCGTTGGCCAGCGCGTGCGCAACGCGAGCATCCGCTCGACGAGCGCGCGCTTCACCCGCGCATCGGGCCAGTCGCGCAGGTACGCGGCGACCGGTTCGTCGACCCGCTCGGCCGCCAGCCTCGCAAACGGCACGTCGCGCCGGTTGTCCGGATCGACGAGCGAGTGATCCCATGACTCGGTACCTTGATACAGATCGGGCACGCCCGGCGACGCCATCCGCAACGCCGCCTGCGCGAGACTGTTGACGACGCCGGCCGGCGCGATCCGCGCGACGAACGCATGCAGTCGATGCGCGAAATCGCGCGTGCCGTGCGGCGTCAGGATCGCGCGGACGAACGCCTCGCAAGCGCGCTCGTAGTCCGCGTTCGGCGCGAGCCAGTCCGTATGCCGTTTCGCCTCGCGCAGCGCCTTCGTCTGCCACTGCACCACGCGCTCCGCGAGCGCCGCGAGTCCGGCCGCATCGTCGGGCGCGAGCCCCGGCGGCCAGCAGCCGACCAGCGTCTGGTACAGCATCGCCTCCGCGGAAGGCCCCGGCGTCCATGCAAGATCGCGATGCGCGCCGCCGCGCCAAGGCTGGTTCAACGCGGACCACTCGAGCGACACCGCGCGCCACCGGTCCGGCACTTCGCTCAGCACCGCAAGCCGCGCGCGCGCATCCTCGCCGCGCTTGTGATCATGCGTCGCCGTCGCGACGAGCGTGTGCGGAACGGTGCGCGCGCGTCGCCGGTTGCGTGCATGGAACGCGCCGCGCGACAGGCTGAACTCGCCGGCATCGGCGCCGACCTCGTTGCGCGACAGCAGCCGTCCGTAGCGATAGTTGGCCGTGTCCTCGACACCCTTCGCGGCGAGCGGCGCGGTGAGTTGCGCGAACGCGACACGCGCCGCGTGCAGCGCCGCGGCATCCGCGCGCGGCACGCGCGTGCCGGGCAGCCCGAGCCAGCCGGCGACGCGATCGAGCGCGTAGCGGTCGGACGGATCGATCGCCGCGCACGCCGCGTCGTACGCGTGCGCCAGCACGCGACGATCGGCGCCGGTCGGCTCGTCGCCGAGGGTCGGGTAGAGCCGGTACACGGGCAGATGCACGGCGAGCTCGCCCAGCACCCGATGGATCGCAATCCGGCTGATGTCGCGCGTCGCGGGCGCGGCACGGGCGACGCGGTGCAACGCCCGCGCGACGCGTTCATGCTCGCCCGCAAGCTGCCGTGTCAGCACGCGCCGCTTGCCGGCCACCGCTTCCTGAGCGAACGAGCGCGCCGAACCCGACACGGCCGCCCAGTGCGCGGCGAGCGGCGCGGCACCAGCCGGGTCGTGCAGCAGCGCGGCGACGTCGTTCATGAAGTCGTAACCGGTCGTGCCGTCGACGCCCCAGTCCTCGCGCAGCGTCTCGCCTGCAGCAAGGATCTTCTCGACGACGACATACGGCCGCTCGTCGCGCTGCGCGGCGAGCCGCGCATGCAGGCGCCGGCAGTACGCACGCGGGTCGGCGAGGCCGTCGACGTGATCGACGCGCAGGCCGTCGATGAAGCCGGCGGCATGAAGTTCCAACGGCAGTGCGTGCACCGCGTCGAACACCGCTTCGTCTTCGACGCGCACGGCTGCGAGCGTCGCGATGTCGAAGAAGCGCCGCCAGTTCAGTTCGTCGGCGGCCGTGCGCCACCATGCGAGGCGGTAATGCTGGCGTTCGAGCAGCCGGTGCAGGCACGCGCGCGAGCGCGCGCGGCGCGGATCGGCGCCGCGCAGGATCGCGTCGAACGCATGCGGGCCATGGGTGGCGGCGTAGTCGCGCAGCGCCGCGTGTGCATCCGCGAGGCGCGCGCTGCCACGTACCGGCGCGCCAGCGAAACGTTCGGCGAGTGCGTTCAGGTCCGCCCGATTGGCGATGCGCAGAATTTCTGCATAAGTTGCGGCGGCGACCGGCAACCTCCTGCCCGGGCAGGCGAGGAAGAAGCATCCGGCTGAAGGATCGGCGCCGAGCATGATGTCGCCGGCCGCGAGCGCGTCGCCGTAGGGTGCGCCGAGGCAGGGCAGCAGCACCTTGCCGTCGAGCGCCGTATCGGGCGGATGCCAGTCGATGTCGAAGTAGTGTGCGTACGGGCTCGCCGGTCCCCATTCGAGCACGTCGTTCCACCAGCCGTTCGACGCGCCGCCGACACCCATGTGGTTCGGCACGATATCGACGATCACGCCGAGGCCGCGCGCACGCAGCGCGTCGATGAGGCGGCGGAAACCGGCTTCGCCGCCGAGTTCGGCGCGGGTCGTGCGATGGTCTACGGTGTCGTAGCCGTGCGTCGAGCCGGGCTCGGCCGTCGTGATCGGCGACAGGTACAGGTGGCTCACGCCGAGCCGCGCGAAATAGTCTGCGTGCGCGGCCGCGTCCTCGAACGTGAAGCCCGCATGCAGTTGCAATCTCAGGGTCGCGCGCGGGATCATGCGTCGTTCTCCGGTACATGGCGTGCGCGCTCGATCGCCGCGATGCGTGTGCGCACGTCAGCGTCGAACAGCGCGTCGACCGTGCGCGGCAATCGGCGCAGCCAGTTCGGGTGGCCGCATGGCGGGCCGGGCAGGTTCGGCTGTTCGGCCAGTGCGAGCAGATCCTCGAGCGGCACGATCGCGAGCGGCGACGGGCTGCGCGCGACGTACGCGAGGACGGCGCCGACCGGCGGCATATCGGCGGGCGGGACCGGATCGCTCGCCGGTGCGCAGCCCGCGTGCTGCAACGCGCGCCACAGCATAGCGCGGTCGGTGGCGCGTTCGGCCCGGGCGGTCGTGAGGTCCGGGGCGGGCGACGGTGTGTTCTGCGCGGAGGGCGCGCCGTGGCTGTCATCCGTGGCCGGCGTATCGTCACGCATGACCGGATTGTTCCGTTCGTCGCGGCCCGAGCCGTGTGCGGCCGCGGCGCGACCGATGTCGTCGCCGGCATTGCGTGCACTCGCGGCTCGCCGCACCTGGTCGCTCCGGTCAGCCGCATGCGTGGCCGCATCGGTATCGGCATCCGCGTCCGGGCCCGCCCCGGCCACGACCCGCCGCCATTCGAGATCGACACCACGCCACCAGCCGGCCACAGTCGGCAGATCATGCGTCGACGTCATCGCGATCGCGTCGCGATCCCACGCCGACGGCGGCCGAAACGCGCGACCGGCGTCACGTTCGAACCACAGCACGCGCATCCCCGCGATACCCTGCGCGCCGAGCCGCTCGCGAAAACCTTCCGGCACCGTGCCGAGATCCTCGCCGATCGCGACCGCGCGATGCCGTGCCGCTTCCAGCGCGACGAGCCGCACGAGATCGTCGAACGGATAGCGCAGGTACGCCCCGTCGCGCGGCGACCGGCCCTCCGGCACGATCCACATCCGCGCGAAGCCGAGCACGTGATCGATGCGGATCCCGCCCGCATGCGCGAAGGCCGCGCGCAGCAGCTCGACGAACGGCGCGAAGCCATTCGCGCGCAACGCGGCGGGCGTCCACGTCGTCACGCCCCATGCCTGGCCGTCTGCATTGAACAGGTCGGGCGGCGCGCCGACCGACACGCCGCGCAGCAGTGTCGTGCCGTGCGCCCACGCATCGCTGCCCGCGCGATCGGAGCCCACCGCGAGATCGGCGATCAGCCCGATCGTCATGCCCGTATCGCGCGCCGCACGCTGTGCGTTGCCGAGCGCGTCCGACGCGCACCATTGCAGGAACGTATGGAACGCGATCGTCTCGGCATGCGCATGGGCGAAGGCGTCGACCTCGGCTGACGCCGGCGTCAGCCACTGCGCGGGCCATTGCCGCCAGTCCGCGCCGATCCCGTGTTCGATGCAGAACGCCTGCAGCGCGTCGAAGCGCGCGTGCGCGTCGAGTGCCGTGCCGCCCGCCGCGCGGAACCGCTCGAACGCGTCGCGCGACGGCTCGCCGTTCGCGCGCCACGCATCGAAACACGCGCGCAACCGGCGCAGCTTCAGCGGCAGCACGTGCGGCCAGTCGATCAGCGGCGCGTCGGCTGTGTTCGGCATGCCAGGCGCCGCGCCGCTCATTCGCCGCACGATATCGGCCCCCGGCACCGCATCGCAGTCGAGATACGCGACGTTGTGCCAACGCCGCGACGACGGTGAATACGGGCTGTCGTGCTCGGGCAGCGCCGGGTACCCGGCATGCGTCGGACTGATTGCGACCGCGTGCGCGCCGTGCCGCGCCGCACGCGTGGCGAGGCCGGCGAGCGCGGTGTAGTCGCCTGCGCCGTCGTCGCCGGTGCGGCGCAGGCTGTAAATCTGAGCCGCGATGCCCCAGCGGCGCCGCGCGTCCGGCGCGTCGTCGCAGGCATCGAACGGCCGTGTACGCGGCGGCGCGATCGCAAGCCGGATCCGCTGCTCGCCGATGTCGAGCGCGTGATAGCCGGGCAGCGCGAGCGGCGGCAGCGTGCTGTATTCGCCCGTGCCGCTCACGCGCCCGTCGACGTGTCCGCCCGTTTCGAGTGAAATCCGGAAGCGTGCGCCGGGCGGTGCGACACCGCGTGGCAGCGTGAGCGGCACGCCGGCGTCGCCGGTCACGACGCGCGGCGTCGCGTCGTGCGCGGCGGCGAGCGCGGCCGCGCTGTCGACCCGCTCGATCGGCGTGCCGCACGGCCAGCCGAGCGCACCGACGAGCGCGATGAGCGCGTCGTCGTCGACTCGCCGGGCGATGCCGCCCGCATCGATCCAGTCGGGTTCCAGCCCGGCCGCACGCGCGAGTTCGGCGATCGGGACGTCGGTCGTCATGGCCGCGTATGCGCGTTCGAGCGGTGGCTCAGCGCATCGTGGTTGACCGCGCCGTCGCGCCACGCGATGCAGGTGCGCGCAGGCAGCCGCTCGTCGGCCAGACGGTCGCGCGCGCGCGGCGGCGTTTCGAACACGATCTTGCCGACCGGCAGCGCCGACAGCACCGCGTCGTGCGAGCCGGGATTGAACGCGATCGTCAGCGTGCTGCCGTCGCCGAGCCGCCAGCGTGCGACGAGCGCCACCTCGGCGCCGTCGTCGTTGCGGGCCAGCAGCTCGACGCCGAGCGCGCGGGCGCCCGGCAGGTGCGGCGTCACGAGCGCCGCGCGCACGGTCAGCGCGCTGCGATAGAAGCGCCGCCACGCGTCGGCGTCGGGCCAGGCGTCCTCACCCGCATGGCCGGGCGACGAGCGCAAGAAGGTGCCGACGTCGTTCGGATCGGGAATCGCGTCGCGATGCGCGGGATCGGCGAACGCGGGAAACGCGGGGAACTCGCGGCGCCGGCCTTCGCGCACGGCGTCGGCGAGTTCGCCGCGATAGTCGGTGAAGAACTGGAACGGCTGCGTGCTGCCGTCTTCCTCGCCCATGAACAGCAGCGGAATCTGCGGCGCGAGCAGCATCAGGGCGGTGGCCGCGCGCACCGCGTCGTCGTTCGCGAGCGCGCGCAGGCGTTCGCCGAACGCGCGGTTGCCGATCTGGTCGTGGTTCTGCAGGAACGTGACGAACGCGGTCGGCGGCAGGTGCGCGCTCGGCTCGCCGCGCGGTGCGCCGCCGTGCAGCGGCGACGGCTCGCCCTGGTACGCGAACCCTTCGCCGAGCGTGCGCGCGAGATGGCGCAGCGGCGCATCGGCGTACGCGCGGTAGTAGCCTTCCCGCTCGCCGGTCAGCAGCACGTGCGCGCTGTTGTGGAAGTCGTCGTTCCACTGCGCGTCGAAGCCGCCGGGCCCGAGCAGACTCGCCGCATTGCGTTCGTTCTCGAGCACCAGATGCACGTGACGCGCGTCGCCCGCGTACGCGCGCACGCGGCGCGCGAGCGCGCGCAGCCACGCGTCGTCGTCGATCGCGTGCGCGGCGTCGATGCGCAGGCCGTCGAAACGGAATTCGTCGAGCCAGTACAGCGCGTTGTCGATGAAGAACGCGCTCGTCTGCGCACGCGAGAAGTCGATTGCGGGCCCCCATGCGGTCTGCCGGTCCGCACGGAAAAATGCTGGTGCATAGCGCGGCAGCAGGTTGCCTTCGGGGCCGAAGTGGTTGTACACGACGTCGAGCAACACCTGCAACCCGAGCCCGTGGGCGGTGTCGACGAGTGCCTTCAGTTCCTCAGGGCGTCCGTACGACGCGTCGGGCGCGAACGGCAGCACGCCGTCGTACCCCCAATTGCGCGCGCCAGGGAACGCGTTGACGGGCATCAGTTCGATCGCGGTCACGCCGAGCGCGGCGATATTCCGCAGGCGCCGCTCGACGTTCGCATAGCCGCCGCACGCGCCGACGTGCAGTTCATACAGCACCGTCTCGTGCCACGGCCGGCCGCGCCACGCATCGTTGAGCCAGCGGTACGCGGCCGGATCGACGACCTGGCTCGGGCCATGCACGCCATCGGGCTGGAAGCGCGACGCGGGATCGGGCACGGCGAGACCGTCGTCGAGCAGGTAGCGGTACAGCGTGCCGGGGCCATACGGCGCGACGACCTCGAACCAGCCGTCGCCCGCGGCCGGCATCGGGATGCGCTGCTCGCCGTGCAGTTCGACGGTGGCCGTGCGGCTCGCGGGTGCCCACAGGCGGAACCGCGTATGCGCCGCGTCGATGCAGGCCGCGCCGAACGACGAGGCGAACGCGTGTGAGACGGGCGGATGGGCGGTACGTGACGTCATGGCGGCTCCTTACGCGGGCGGGGAGGGCGGCACGGCAGCGACGGCGATCACGGCGGCGTGCGCGGCGACGTCGAGGCCGGCCTCGGGCCACGAACGCGGCCCGGCGTCGGGCGTCGCGGTGTCGAGCAGCACGCGGTAGTCGAGCACCGGCGCGGGGAGCCTGAACGTGATGGGGTGCGTCGACGCGTTCAGCATCACGAGCAATGCCTCGGTGCGTCCGGTGCGGCCCGTGCCGACGCGTCGCATCGTTAGCGCGCGACGCTCGCCGTCCTCCCACGCGGGCACGCTCAGCGCGCCGCCGCGCTCGTCGAACCAGTCGATCTCGTGCATGCCGGGCGCGCCGTCGCGGTCGCCCGACGGATAGCGCGGCGCGGACATCACCGGGTACATGCGCCGCAGCGCGGCGAGCCGCGACACGAAACGCGTCATCTGCACGCCTTCGTCGCTGCGTGCAAGGTCCCAGTCGAGCCACGACAGTTCGTTATCCTGGCAATACGCGTTGTTGTTGCCGTGCTGCGTGCGACCGAATTCGTCGCCGGCGACGATCATCGGCGTGCCGAGCGCGGTGAACAGCGTCGCGAGCATCGAGCGCGCGACGCGCGCGCGCAGGTCGCAGATCGACGCATCGTCGGTCGCGCCTTCGACGCCCCAGTTCGCGCTGCAGTTGTCGTCGCGACCGTCGCGGCTGTCCTCGCCGTTTGCCTCGTTGTGCTTGTGCGCATACGAAACGAGATCGGCGAGCGTGAAGCCGTCGTGCGCGGTGACGAAGTTCACCGATGCCCACGTATGGCGCCGTTGATGATTGAACAGGTCGGCCGAGCCCGCGAGGCGCGCGGCGAGTTCGGGGCGTTGCCCTGCGTCGCCGCGCCAGAAGCGCCGCACGGTGTCGCGAAAGCGGTCGTTCCATTCGGCGAAACCGGGCGGGTGGCGGCCGAGCTGATAGCCGCCGGGCCCGAGGTCCCACGGCTCGGTGATCAGCTTGCGCTGCGCGAGCACCGGGTCCTGCCGCAACGCGTCGAAAAACCCCGCGCCAGGCTCGAAGCCGTGATCCTCGCGGCCGAGCGTCACGCCGAGATCGAAACGGAAGCCGTCGATATTGAACGCGGTGGCCCAGTAGCGCAGCGAGTCCATCACCATCTGCACGACGCGCGGATGCGACATGTTCAAGGTATTGCCGCAGCCGGTCTCGTCGACGTGGTAACGCGGGTCGCCGGGCCGCAGCCGGTAGTAGCTGGCATTGTCGAGGCCGCGCCACGACAGCGTCGGGCCGAGTTCGTTGCCTTCGCAAGTATGGTTGTAGACGACGTCGAGCACGACCTCGATGCCGGCCGCGTGCAGCTGCCGGATCGCGATGCGCATTTCGTCGAGCCGTCGCGTCGACAGATACGACGGCTCCGGCGCGAAGAACGCGGCCGTGTCGTAGCCCCAGTAGTTGCGCAGTCCGCGATTCACGAGCGCGCGCTGCTGCAGGAACGCGTGCACGGGCAGCAGCTCGACGGTCGTCACGCCGATCGACAGCAGATGATCGACGAATGCCGGATGCGCGAGCGACGCGAAGGTGCCGCGTTCCGGCGCGCGCAGTCCGGCGCGGCGCATCGACGCGCCGCGCACGTGGGCTTCGTAGATCACGGTGCTGCGCCACGGCACGTTCGGGCGCTGGTCGGTGCGCCAGTCGAACGCCTCGTCGACGACCACGGCCTTCGGCATCGCGGGCGCCGAGTCGCGGCGGTCCATCGACAGGTCCGCGCGGTTCGAATGCACGCGATAGCCGAACAGCGCGTCGGACCAGCGGAAATGACCGACCAGTTTGCGCGCGTACGGGTCGAGCAGCAGCTTGGTCGGATTGAAGCGGTGGCCATGCTGCGGCTGGTACGGGCCGTCCGCGCGAAAGCCGTACACGGTGCCCGGATGCGCGTTCGGCAGGTACCCGTGCCACACCTCGTCGGTGCACTCGGGCAGGTCGAGCCGTGCGAGTTCCTTGCGGCCGGTCGGATCGAACACGCACAGCTGGATGCGCTGCGCGTGCGCGGAAAACACCGCGAAGTTGGTGCCGAGACCGTCCCAGGTCGCACCGAGCGGATAGGCGCGGCCGGGATCGAGTCGGGATGGCAGGGCGGTCGGCATGGGGCGGGTCTCCGTGTCGAGGTCGCCGGGTGTCAGGCAGGGCTCAGCCATACGGTCGCGAGCGGCGGCAGGCGCAACGTGGCCGACCACGATTCGCCGTGCGCGGGCACGGCTTCCGCCCACACGGCGCCGTCGTTGCCGGCATTGGTGCCGCCGTACACGGCCGCATCGGTGTTCATCAGCTCGCGCCACTGGCCGGGCGCGGGCAGCCCGATGCGATAGCCGGCGCGTGGCACCGGCGTGAAGTTACTGATCGCGACGACGAGGCGTCCGACATCGTCGCGGCGCGCGAACGCGAACACGCTGTTGTCGCGATCGTCGCCGATCAGCCACGCGAAGCCTTCTGCGTGGCAGTCGAGCGCATGCAGCGCCGGTTCGGCCGCGTACACGCGGTTCAGGTCGCGCACGAGCCGTTGCACGCCGCGATGCGCGGGCGCGTCGAGCAGGTCCCAGTGCGGCGTCGCGTCGTGCGCGAACTCGGCCCATTGCGCGAATTCGCTGCCCATGAACAGCAGCTTCTTGCCGGGATGCGCCCACATGAAGCCGAAGTAAGCGCGCAGCGTCGCGAGCCGCTGCCACGCGTCGCCGGGCATCTTCGTGGCGAGCGAGCCCTTGCCGTGCACGACCTCGTCGTGCGACAGCGGCAGCACGAAGCGTTCGGAGAACGCATAGACGAGCCCGAACGTCATCCGGTCGTGGTGATAGCGGCGATGGACCGGATCCTCGCGCAGATACGCGAGCGTGTCGTGCATCCAGCCCATGTTCCACTTGAAGTCGAAGCCGAGCCCGCCGTCGCCGGTCGACGCGGTGACGCCCGGCCACGCCGTCGATTCCTCCGCGAAGGTGACGACGCCCTGCGGCGCGAGCGCACCGTGCAGCGTGTCGTTCAGCGTGCGCAGGAACGCGACCGATTCGAGATTCTCGCGCCCGCCGTGGACATTCGGCACCCACTCGCCTTCCTTGCGCGAATAGTCGCGGTACAGCATCGACGCGACCGCGTCGACGCGGATCCCGTCGACGTGATAGCGCCGTGCCCATGCGAGCGCCGACGCGACGAGGAACGCGCCGACCTCGTTGCGCCCGAGGTTGAACACGCAGGTGTTCCAGTCGGGATGCATGCCTTCGCGCGGGTCGGCGTGCTCGTACAGCGCGCTGCCGTCGAATTGCGCGAGACCGTGCGGGTCGTTGGGGAAGTGCGCGGGCACCCAGTCGACGATCACGCCGATGCCGGCCGCATGCGCGCGATCGACGAAGCGCGCGAAACCGTCGACCGGCCCGAAGCGCGCGGACGGCGCGAACTGCGCGAGCGGCTGGTAGCCCCACGAGCCGCCGAACGGATACTCGGAAATCGGCATGAATTCGACGTGCGTGAAGCCCATGCCGTGCACGTACGGGATCAGCCGCTCGGCGAGCTCGTCCCAGGTCGCGCTACGGTCCATTTCCTCGGGCACGCGCTGCCATGACTCCGCATGCACCTCGTAGATCGACCATGGGATGCGGAAGCGGCGGTCCGCGTGCGGCCGTGCGCGCAGCCAGTCGTCGTCGTGCCACGCGAACGCGTCGAGCGCCGCCGTGTCGGCGACGACGGACGCGGTGCGCGGCGGTGCCTCGGTCGCTCGCGCGCACGGGTCGGCCTTGTGCGGCAGCACGCGCCCGTCGCTCGCGCGCAGCTCGTACTTGTAGTGCTCGCCTGCGCCGATGCCTGGCACGAACAGCTCCCACACGCCCCACGGCCGCCGTAGCCGCATCGGATGACGACGGCCGTCCCAGACGTTGAAGTCGCCGACCACCGACACGCGCTGCGCGTTCGGCGCCCACACCGCGAAGCGCACGCCGTCGACGCCGTCGATGCGCGCGGGCGTCGCGCCGAGGCAGTCGAGCACGGCGGCCGGGTCGCCGGCCGCGAAACGCGCGAGCGCCGCGTCGTCGAGCAGCATGCCGAACGCATAGGCGTCGTCGGTCACCTGGCGCGTGTCGGGCCAGTCGATCGCGAGCCTGTAGTGGCCGTCGTGCGCGAGCGTCCCCGCGAAACAGCCGGCGTCGTTCACGCACGCGAGCGTGCCGAGCTCGTCGCCGTCGGGCGTCACCGCGCGCACGCGCCGCGCGCCGGGCAGCAGTGCGCGCACGACGATCCGCCCGGCATCCCCGTGCGGGCCGAGGCACGCAAACGGGTCTGGATGGCGGCCGGCGAGCAGTGCATCGATATCGCGACGGTCGAACAGCGTGTCGGTCATTGGGCGCCTCCGTTGTCGGGTGTGCCGTGCGCGTCGAGCAGGCGTTCGACGAGCGCGGCGAGCCCGCCGACCGGCACGCCGAGCCAGTCGGGGCGGTTCGCGGCCTCGTAGCACAGCTCGTACGACGCCTTGTCGATCAGGAACAGCGCGAGCAGGCGATCGGCGTAGCGCGGGTCGACGAAGCGTTCGGGCGCCTCGTCGGCGGCCGCGCGATAGCATTCGACGAAGCGGTCGGCGGCGGCCTGCCCGAAGCGGTCGAACAGCGCACGCTTGCGGCCGGCCGCCTGCGGCGGCGCCTTCTCGATCGCGAATTGCGCGGTCGCGCTCACGTACGACAGCGAGCGCAGGAAGCCGGCCACGTCGCGCAGCGGATGCGACTTCGCGCGGCGCCGCGCGAGCGGACGCGCGGGCTCGCCCTCGAAGTCGATCAGCAGCGCGTCGCCCTGCACGTCGAGCACCTGGCCGAGATGGAAATCGCCGTGAATCCGCGTGCATTGCGCGTCGAGCGTGCGCGGCACCAGTTCGCCAAGCGCCTGCACGGCCGCGTCGCGCGACGCGAGCAGCGTGTCGGCGGCGGCGCGCATGGCCGGATCGAGCGCATCGAGCCGCGTGGCCAGCACGTCGAGCGCGTGCCTGAACGACGTGATCGCGTCGAAACACCAGCCGTCGACGTGCTCGGGCGTCGCGCGCTCCGGCGTGAACGCCGGGTCGTCGCACGGCTGCGCCAGCGCGACGTGCAGCTGGCCGAGCCGCGTGCCGACGATGCCCGCGAACGCCGCGTAGCCGAGCAGCGCATCCGGTTCCTCGTCGGGCTCGGCCGCTTCGCCGTCGGCGACGGCGGGCAGCGCGAGCTCGTCGACCGCGCGTTTCAGGAAGTCGAACGAACGCGTCCACGCGTCGCCCTGGTTGTCGACGTAGCGCTGCAGGATCGCGACCGTATGCGGCGAGCCGTCCGGATCGACGTGCACGACCTCGCCGGCGAGCGTCGCGGTGTTCGCGTAGCCGATCCGCGTCAGGTGGCGGCTCATCTCCGCTTCCGGATGGATGCCGTGCGCGACCTTGCGCACCAGCTTCAGCACGATCTCGTCGCCGATCACGAGCGAGCTGTTGCTCTGCTCGGCCGCGAGCCAGCGCACGTCGGCGTCGTCGCCGGGGTCGAGCGCGGCAAGCGCATGTTCGGGCAGGAAGTCGAGGCGGCCGCCGTCGGACGTCGGCACCGTCGCGCCGTCGCGCAGCTTGCGCAGCATCCCGCGCGCGAACGCGGGCAGCGCGAACGCGTCGGTCAGGTAGCCGACCGTGTGGCCGCGCCGCACGCGCGCGAGCGCGAGCTGGGCGAACAGCGGATGCGACGTCTCGCCGCCCCATGCGGCAGCCAGCGGCACGACGTAGCGTTCGACGCCGCCATCGCTCGCGGACACCCAGGCCTCCGCGTACTGGAACGGCTCGTCCGGTATCGGCGTGACGACATTCAGCCACGCATTGCCGATCTTGCGGTCCTTCGACGCGAACCAGCGCCGCCGCGTGAGCCACGACGCGAGCGCATCGTGCGCGAGCGTATGCAGCTGCCCGACGTCGGGCCGCACGTCGCCGCGCCGCATCACGATCGTCACGTACTCGGGCAGCGGCTCCGCGTGCGGCTGCCGCCACGACGGCTCGCGGCCGTGCTCGGACAGCACGAACCATAGAAACCCGTACGGCGGAAAGGTGAGCAGGTAAGTGAGCTGCCCGATCGGCGGAAACGCCGAGTCCGACGTCATCTCGATCGGCACGCGGCCCGCGAATTCGGAGAGGTCGAGTTCGACCGCCTGCGACGAGCGCGACAGGTTCGCGACGCACAGCACCGTCTCGTGGCCTTCGAGTTCGCGCAGGTACGCGAGCACCTTGCGGTTCTCCGGGCGCAGGAAGCGGATCGTGCCGCGCCCGAACGACTGCGTCGCGCGACGCGTCGACAGGATGCGGCGCATCCAGTTCAGCAGCGAATGCGGGTCGCGCGTCTGCGCCTCGACGTTGACCGCGTCATAGCCGTACAGCGAGCCCATCACGGGCGGCAGCACCAGCAGTTCCGGGTCCGCGCGAGAGAAGCCGCCGTTGCGGTCCGACGACCATTGCATCGGCGTACGCACGCCGTCGCGGTCGCCGAGGTGGATGTTGTCGCCCATCCCGAGTTCGTCGCCGTAGTAGATGACCGGCGTGCCGGGCATCGACAGCAGCAGCGAGTTGATCAGCTCGATGCGGCGCCGGTCGCGCTCCATCAGCGGTGCGAGGCGGCGCCGGATGCCGAGGTTGAGCCGCGCGCGCCGGTCGGACGCATAGGTCTGCCACAGCAGGTCGCGCTCCGAGTCGGTCACCATCTCGAGCGTCAGCTCGTCGTGATTGCGCAGGAACACGGCCCACTGGTTGCTCGGCGCGAGCGCCGGCGTCTGCCGCATGATGTCGACGATCGGGAAGCGGTCCTCGCTCGCGATCGACATGTAGATGCGCGGCATCAGCGGGAAGTGGAATGCCATGTGGCATTCATCCTCGTGGCCGAAGTATTCCTGCACGTCTTCCGGCCACTGGTTCGCTTCCGCGAGCAACATCCGGTTCGGATACTCGGCGTCGATCGTCGCGCGAATGCGTTTCAGGATCGCATGCGTCTCCGGCAGGTTCTCGTTGTTGGTGCCTTCGCGCTCGACCAGGTACGGGACCGCGTCGAGCCGCAGTCCGTCGATGCCGAGATCGAGCCAGAAGCGCATTACCTGGAGCACCTCGCGCACGACGGCCGGATTGTCGAAGTTCAGGTCCGGCTGGTGCGAGTAGAAGCGGTGCCAGTAGTACTGGCCTGCAATCGGGTCGTGCGTCCAGTTCGACGTTTCGGTATCGAGGAAGATGATCCGCGTGCCGGTGTATTTCGTGTCGGTATCGGACCACACGTAGTAGTCGCGATGTATCGAGCCGGGCTTCGCGCGCCGCGCGCGCTGGAACCACGGATGCTGGTCCGATGTGTGGTTGATCACCAGTTCGGTGATCACGCGGATCCCGCGCGCGTGCGCTTCGCGGATGAAGCGCCGCACGTCGGCGAGCGTGCCGTAGTCGGGATGCACGTCGCGGTAATCGGCGATGTCGTAGCCGTCGTCGCGGCGCGGCGACGGGTAGAACGGCAGCAGCCAGATCGTGTCGACGCCGAGCTCGGCGATGTAGTCGAGCTTCATGATCAGGCCGGGGAAGTCGCCGATCCCGTCGTTGTTCGAGTCGTAGAACGACTTCACGTGCACCTGGTAGATGATCGCGTCCTTGTACCACAGCGGATCGTCCGCGCAGAGCGCGGGCGCGCGGCGCCTCGACCGGCGCCGGCGCGGCGTGCCGGCCGGTGCGAGCGAGGGGAACTGCGCGCGGCGCACGTCGTCGAGGGAGTCTTCGCGTTTCATCATGCGTGTGCTCCGGAAGGGTGTCGGGCGTCGCCCGGCTCGGGCGCCGCCGCTCGCGCGGCGCCGGCAGACGGCGCGAGCCGCCAGATCGCATACGGCCGCACGTGCGGGTCGAGCGATACGTACTGGCGATGCCCGCGCCACGTTTCGGCATGCGCGGCGTCCTGTTCGAACGCGTCGAGCGGTTCGCCGTCGACGAGCCCGAAGCCCCGCCACAGCGACGCGTCGAGCGTGAAGTTCGCGGCCTGCGGGTGCCACGGGTCGAGGCTGATCGCGACCGCGACGACGCTGTCGTGCGCGGGCGTCGCCTTCACGAACACGAGGACCTGGTCGTTGTCCGCGTCGGCGAACGTGAGGCCAAGGTGAGTTTGCAGCGCCGGATGCTCGCGCCGCGCGCGGTTCAGCCGCGCGACTTCGGCGCCGATGTGCGCGGCCTTGTTCCAGTCGCGCGCGCGCAGCTCGTATTTCTCCGCATCCGCGTATTCCTCGCTGTCGGGCAGCGGCGCCGATTCGCCGATCTCGAAGCCCGAATACAGGCCCCACGAGCCGGCGAGCGTCGCCGCGAGCGCCGCGCGGATCACGAACTGCGAGCGCGGCGCATTCTGCAGGTGGCGCGGATTGATGTCGGGCGTGTTCACGAAGAAGTTCGGCCGGAAAAACTCGCGCGGCGGGCCGGCCGTCAGCTCGGTCAGGTAATCGATGAACTCGCGCTTCGTCTCGCGCCACGTGAAATACGTGTACGACTGCGAGAAGCCGACCTTCGCGAGCCGGTACATCATGCCCGGCCGCGTGAACGCCTCCGACAGGAACACGACGTCCGGATGCTTGCCGCGCACGTCGGCGATCATCCACGCCCAGAACGGAAGCGGCTTCGTGTGCGGATTGTCGACGCGGAAAATCCGCACGCCCGCGTCGACCCAGAACAGCACCGCGTCGCGCAACGCGACCCACAAGTCGGGCAGCGCGTCCGGCGCGTAGAAGTCGGGATTCACGATGTCCTGGTAGCGCTTCGGCGGATTTTCCGCGAAGCGCAGCGAGCCGTCGGGCCGCCATGCGAACCAGCCCGGGTGCGCGGCGAGCCACGGATGGTCGGGCGAGCACTGGATCGCGAAGTCCAGCGCGATCTCGAGCCCTTGCGCGCGCGCCGCCTCGACCAGCGTCCGGAACGACGCGAGCGTGCCGAGCTGCGGATGCACGGCCGTGTGGCCGCCGTCGTGCGAGCCGATCGCGTACGGGCTGCCGACGTCGTCCGGGCCGGCCTTCAGCGTGTTGTTGCGGCCCTTGCGCGCGGTCGTGCCGATCGGGTGGATCGGCGGGAAATACAGCACGTCGAAACCCATGTCACGGATGCGCGGCAACTGCGCGATCACGTCGTCGAACGTGCCGTGCCGGTGCGCATCGTTGCTCGCCGAGCGCGGGAACATTTCGTACCAGCTCGAGAAGCGCGCGGCGCGGCGCTCGACGTCGACCGGATAAACCGTTTCGTCATGGGTGACGAACGGCCGGTAGCGCAGCGCCGCGAAGGCATCGGCGAGCGCGGGCGCGCCGATCAGCGCGAGGCGTTCGTCGGGCGACGCGTCCTTGAAGTCGGCGCTCAGCCGTTCCATCTGCCCGATCGCGCGCGGATCGGCCGGGTCGGCCTGCTTCAGCGCGGTCGCGAGCAGCAGTTGCGCTTCGCGCACCTCCAGCGTCACGTCCTGGCCGGCCGCACGCTTCTTCGCGATGTCGGTGACGAGCGATGCCCAGTCGTCGCGCCATGCGATCACGCGGAACGCGTGGCGGCCGAGCCGGTCGAGCGAGATGCGCGCGTGCCAGCGATCGTTCGGCTCGGCGACGAACGGCACTTCGCGCCAGTCGTCCTCGTCGTCCGCGCTCCATTGCAATGCTGCCGCGAGATGCGCATGCCCGTCCGAGAAAATAGATGCGTGCACAACCAGCGTTTCGCCGATCACGCGCTTAATCGCGAAGCGGCCGCCGTCCACGGCCGGCTCGACGCGTTCGATCGCGATCCGGTCGGCCGCGAGCGCGGCGGACAGCGCGGTGCGCTCGCTCGCGGCGTCGGCGCGCGGGATCGCCGGCGGCGCGCGCCAGGTTTCGCGCAGCGCATAGCCGCCGGGTTCGAGCGTGAACGCTTCCAGCGCGACCGGCGCGTGCTTGCGCGCGCCGTCCGGCGTCGCGATATGGGTGAAGCAGCCCGGCACGCCAGGCAGGATCGTGGCGGGATCGACCAGCGCTTCGGCATCGAGATCGGGATTCAGCGCGATCAGCAGTGCCGTGTCGTCGTGCTCGAGCGACGGGCCCGTGCCGCGCAACAGCGCGGTCGCGGCTGCGCCGGGCGCGCTCAGTTGCGCGATTTCGCCGCGCTGGGCCGCGAGCGGCGTCGCGCGGCGCCATGCATTCGCGTCGGCGATCGCGCCGGACAGGTCGAAGCGCGCGCCGTCGAACGCGGCGCGATAGCGCGTGGCATCCGCATCGCGTGCCATCAGCGGCAGCGTGACGCCGCGTTCGAAGCCCATCGGCACGAGCCAGCCTGTGCCGACCGCCGCCGCGGTCCACAACGCGCGGTGATACGCCCGGGCGACCGTCTCGTCCGGCGCGTCGCGCCAGTCGTCGGCGAGACGCGGACCGTCGTAGGCGTCGGGAAACGCGATCGGCGAGCCGATGCGCCGCAACAGACGGTGTTCGTCCGCGAACCACGGCGAACGTAGATCCCACCAGCGTACCGACGAGAACACCGCGTCGAAGCCGGCCGGCTCGAATTGCGCGAGCGCGTCGCGCGCATGGCCGGGTACGCCGGCCAGCACCGTGACGTCCGGGCGCGCGCGCCGCAGCGCCGCGCGCCAGCCGGGCCACCACGCGGCCGGCAGATGATGCGGCGCGTCGATCAGGAAGCCGGCCGCGCCGGCGTCCGCGAACGCAGCGAGATGCGCGCACCACCACGCGGCGAGTGCGTCGTGTGTCGAATCCTCGCCGACCTGTGCATGCGCGACGTCGAGTTCATGCGCGGCGCGGCGCGGATCGATCAGCGCGTCGTCGTGCGAGCGCTCGACGTACCAGTCCGGATGCTCGACGCGCAGCGGATTGTCGCGCGCGATGCGATCGGGCACGACTTCGAGCATCACGCGCAGCCCGTGGCCGTGCGCGAGCTGCGCGAGCCGCGAGAACGTCTCGAGCGCGCCGGCGCGCGTCGCGAACGTCGCGGCCGGCCGATGGAAGTCGGCGACGTGACGCGGAAAACCCGCGACGCTGGCGGCCCAGAAGCCGCCGATCAGCACGTGATCGAAGCCCATGCCCGCGATGTGTGCGAACGTGTCTGGCCACGCGTCGAGCGGACCGACGAGGCGGGCATCGCAGAAGTAGAGGTGTGGGGCGAAGGGGGGCGTGACGTTCATGGAATGGCGTGGGCGGGCGGCGGCGAACGGTAACGGCCGTGCGCCGCAACCCGCGTGCCTGCGGCGCTGCGCCCCGCGCGGCAACGTGCGTACGGGATGCCGCGTACTGAACCTCTGTCGTTTTTACATAAACGCTGTACGGTCGTTGCATCGTGCGCGGAGCGGGGCGCGTCCGGCGTCGTCACATGCGCGGAATCGAGCGGATGTCCGAACTGTCGCCGGCGGCCGGATCGTCGTCCGCTTCGGGAAGCGGCGCTCCGGGGTCGTAACGCACCGGCGCGCCGCGCTCGATCCGGTGCGCGAACGCCGGCGGGGTATCGACGTCGTCGCCGAAGCGCGCCCGCACGAACGCGCGCAGCAGCGCGGTGCGCGGGTCGGTCGCGCGCGCCGCGCAGGTCGATGGACCGTCGATGAAGCATGCGTCGCATTCGACGCCGTCGCCGCGCCGCGCGATCCGCAGGTCGCCGACGCGATCGAGCACCGCTCCCGCGTCGGCCCACGACGCCGACGGCGCGAAATGTGCATCGAGGCGCCGCAATGCATCGCACGCGGCGGTCACGATCAGTTGCGGCTCGACGGCCGTGAAGCACAGCGTGTCTTCGTCGTCCGCGCACAACGCGCGCGCGCACCAATAGTCGAGGGCCGTTCCGGCGAGTTCGTCGGTTCGCATGGGCAAGCTCCTTCAGGGTTTGTCAGCGCGGTGGGACGCGTGCGCAAGCTGCGTGCCGGGCTGCCGGATAGCGGGCACGGCGTGTGCTCACGGGGCCGACGGCGCGCGCGGCGATCATGCGGCGCGCATTTTTTGCATCGCCATCGCAGATAAGCAGAGGGGGCCAGCATGCAGCATCAACAGGACGCACAGGTGCGCGACCCGTATCGCGGCCACGAGATTCGCGTCTGGGCGCGGCGCAACGCGCGCGGCGCGTGGGATGACGAAGTGCAGGTGTATGTCGACGGCGCGCGCATCGAGCTCAGCGTGCCGGAGCCGGCCGGCCCGGAGTGGAAAACCGAGGACGAGGCGCTGCGCGCGGGTGTCGAGCGCGGGCGTTATCTGGTCGACAAGCGCGTCGATGACGATTGACCCGACCCGACCGGCGCGGCCGGAAGCTTGCACGCGGCGCGACAAACCGACGAAGGTGACGCCGGAGAGCCGGACGCCGCGGGTCAGGCGGACGATTCAGGCATCACGGCCGCGCCGCGATCTCGTCGAGGTGCCACAGCAGATCCGCCGGATCGTCATACACGCGTAGCGCGCCCGCGCGTTCCAGCTCGTCGCTGCCGTAACCGCCGGACAGCAACCCGACGCCCAGCGCGCGGCAGCGGCTCGCGGCGAGCATGTCCCAGATGCTGTCGCCAACCACCACCGTATGCTCGATCGGCACGTTCAGCTTCGCGGCGGCCGTCAGGAACAGATCGGGATCCGGCTTCGCATACTTGACCTGATCGCGCGTGACGACCACGTTCTTCGCCGGATCGACGCCCAGCGCCTCGAGGTTGATGGCCGCCGTTTCCATCCGGCCGCTGGTCGCGATCGCCCAGCGGATGCCCGCGTTCGACAGCGCGGCCAGCAGCTCGCGGGCGCCCGGCAGCGGCCGGACCTGCGCGCGCAGCCGCTGGTACGCGGCCGCGTGCAGCCGCGCGAGCCGTTCGACGCGCTCGGCGTCGATGTCGCCGGCCGTCTCGCGCAGCAGCTGGTTCAGGAACAGGCCGCCGCTCATCCCGATCTTGCGGTGGATGCGCCACACCGACAGCTCGATGCCCTCGGCATCGAGCGCTTCCTTCCACGCGAGCACGTGCTGGTAGACGCTGTCGACGAGCGTGCCGTCGAGATCGAACAGAAACGACGTTTCAATGCGCATGTTGAATCTCCTGGCCCGATGAGGTTCGGGCGAATCGTCCGCGAAAAGTCCTTCGACGCATTATCGGCGCGCGGCCGTGTCATCGCCATGTCCCGGCGCCGCGGCCGGCAGCGGCGTGTCGTTTGCCGCTGGTACAATCGCGCCGATGCGCCGGGCCGGCTGCCCGCGCCGCACGCGCCCCCAACCCTCGTCGAATTCCCGTATGGCAACTCCGGACGCCGTCAGTTCCGAACAGTCGTGGTGGGGCGTCCTGGCCCTGGCACTCACTGCCTTCATCTTTAACACCACCGAATTCGTGCCCGTCGCGCTGCTGAGCGCGATCGGCGACAGCCTGCGGATGCAGCCGACCGACGTCGGCCTGATGCTGACGATCTACGCGTGGGCCGTCGCGGTCGTGTCGCTGCCGCTGACGTTCGTCACGCGCCATGTCGAACGTCGCAAGCTGCTGAGCTGCGCGCTGCTGGTGTTCATCGGCAGCCATGTCGTCACCGGCGTCGCGTGGAATTTCACGGTGCTGATGATCGGCCGGCTCGGCATCGCGTGCGCGCATGCGGTATTCTGGTCGATTTCCGTCCCGCTGGCCGTGCGGCTCGCGCCGAGCGACCGGAAAAGCCGCGCGTTGAGCCTGCTCGCGATGGGCACGGCGATCGCGATGGTCGCCGGCATTCCGCTCGGGCGCGTGATCGGCGAGGCGCTCGGCTGGCGCGTGACGTTCCTCGTGATCGGCGGCGCTGCGGCCGTCGCGCTGCTGATGCTGCGCGCGACGCTGCCGACGCTGCCGAGCCAGGGCGCCGGATCGCTGTCCAGCATCGGCATGTTTCTCAGGAAGCCGGCGCTGGTATCGCTGTACGCGATCACCGTGCTGGTCGTGTCCGCGCATTTCACGTCGTACACGTACATCGAGCCGTTCGTGCAGAGCGTCAATCACGCGAGCAGCAGCCGGATTACCTACGTGCTGATCCTGTTCGGCGTCGCCGGCATGCCGGCCGCGGTCTGTTTCAACCGCGTGTTTCCGGAGCGGCCTGCCGATTTCCTGCTCGCGTCGATCATCGCGCTGTCGGCGTGCCTGCTGATCCTGTTCCCGAGCGCGCTGAACATCGTCACGCTGTCGGTTCACACGCTGGTGTGGGGCGGCGCGATCGTCTGCTTCGGGCTCGCGATGCAGGCCTGGGTGCTGAAGCTCGCGCCCGAGGCGACCGATCTCGCGGTGTCGATCTTTTCCGGGCTGTACAACGTCGGCATCGGTGCCGGCGCGCTGCTCGGCAACCATATCGCCGGGGATTTCGGCCTGCCGTGGATCGGCACGTTCGGCGGGGTGGTCGGGATCTTCTCCGCCGGGATCGCGTGGGCCGCGTTGCGGCTGCATGAGCGGCCGGCGGTGGCGTAGTCCGCCGTCGGTGCCATCGCACTGCATGCGGCATGCGGCATGCCGCATGCCACATGCCATGCCGGGCGCGGCCTTTGCTTGAGGCTTTCTGGTCGCTCGCGTGGCTGCAGATCATCAGACATTGAAGACACTGTGGAAGCGCTTCAGGCGCCTATCGCCACCGCAATGATCTGGCCACGGGGACGTGGCCGCATCGCGGTGCCTTCGTGCGGAATACGGGCGGCGGGCCACACCGCATTCCCATCAGGAAAACCCTGATCCGCCCGTACCGACCTCGATTTCCGTCGACGTCGCGAACCACCAGCCTGCCCGCATTTCACTGCTCGCCACGCGGTGCCCTGAAACCTGTCCCGCTCCTCCCAGCAAGCCTTCCAGCCACGCCAACCAGACAAAACGGGTATGGCGCAATGCAATATTCGGCGATCTAAAGCGCATTTCAATACCTGACAGGTATGAAAAAGCGAGGCCAAAAGTATTGGACGGTCCATTTCCCCGCCGCGTATAAATCCGTTCCATGAACTCACCACACGCAGCGTGCCCCATGTCTCCCGTCACCATCGAACGCATTGAAACCCGCCTCGTCGACCTGCCGACGATTCGTCCGCACAAGCTGTCGGTCGCCACGATGCACGGCCAGACGTTGATGCTGGTGAAGGTGACCTGCAGCGACGGCGTGACGGGCACAGGCGAAGGCACGACGATTGCCGGGATGGCCTATGGCCCTGAAAGCCCGGAAGCGATGAAGCTCGCGATCGACGCATACCTCGCGCCGGCGATCATCGGCAAGGATGCGACGCGCATCCAGGCGCTGATGGCGTTCCTCGGCAAGCTCGCGAAGGTCAATCATTTCGCGAAGAGCGCGCTCGAAACCGCGCTGCTCGACGCGCACGGCAAGCGCCTCGGCGTGCCGGTCAGCGAGTTGCTCGGCGGCCGCCGGCGCGATCGCCTGCCGGTCGCGTGGACGCTCGCATCGGGCAACACGGCGACCGATATCGCCGAAGCCGAGCGGATGCTCGACCTGCGCCGCCACAACGTGTTCAAGCTGAAGATCGGCGCGAAGGCGCTCGACGCGGACATCCGCCACGTGGCCGAGATCAAGCGGGCGGTGGGCGAGCGCGCATCGGTGCGCGTCGACGTGAACATGGCGTGGAGCGAAACGCAGGCCGCGCGTGCGATTCCGGCGCTCGCCGATGCCGGCTGCGAACTGGTCGAGCAGCCGGTTGCGTCGGCCGCGGCGCTCGCACGGCTGATGCGCCGCTTCCCGGTCGCGCTGATGGCCGACGAAATCCTGCAGGGCCCGGACAGCGCATTCGAGATCGCGAAGCATCACGGCGCGGACGTGTTCGCGATCAAGATCGAGCAGAGCGGTGGCCTCTTCGCGGCGCAGCGCGTCGCGGCGATCGCGGATGCGGCCGGCATCGAGCTGTACGGCGGCACGATGCTCGAAGGCGCGTTCAGCACGGTCGCGTCCGCGCATCTGTTCGCGAGCTTCGCGAACCTGCAGTGGGGCACCGAACTGTTCGGACCGCTACTGATTACCGAAGAGATTCTCACGACCCCGCTCGACTACAGCGATTTCGAACTGACCGTACCGAGCGGCCCGGGCCTCGGCATCGAGCTCGACGAAGCGAAGATCGCGCGCTTCACCCGCGACGGGCTGACGAAAGTCTCCCGCTGAATCGCGATCACGCGCGACAACCCGCGACAACCCGCGATAACACGATCACGCACCAGGACATCACGATGCTTTTCCACGTACGCATGGACGTCAACCTCCCAGCCGACATGCCGGCCGGCGTGGCCGACGAGATCAAGACCCGCGAGAAGGCGTATTCGCAGGACCTGCAGCGCAGCGGCAAGTGGCGCCACATCTGGCGCATCGCCGGTGAATACGCGAATTACAGCGTGTTCGACGTGTCCGGCAACGCCGAGCTGCACGAGATCCTGACCGGCCTGCCGCTGTTCCCGTACATGAAGATTTCGGTGACGCCGTTGTGTCGCCACCCGTCGTCGATACACGACGGCGACGTTTGAACCACGGAGCCGCCTCTTCCGCAACGGCGGACACCGGGTCACCTTTCCCCAAAATACACGTGGAGACACCATCATGAGCGTCAAAGTATTCGAAACCAAGGAAGTGCAGGATCTGCTGAAGGCCGCGTCGAACGCGGGCGCCAATGGCGGCAACGCGCGCACGCAGCAGGTCGTGCTGCGGCTGCTCGGCGACCTGTTCAAGGCGATCGACGACCTCGACCTTACGCCGGACGAAGTGTGGGCCGGTGTTAACTACCTGAACAAGCTCGGCCAGGACGGCGAGGCGGCGCTGCTCGCGGCCGGCCTCGGCCTCGAGAAGTATCTCGACATCCGGATGGACGCGGAGGACGAGGCGATCGGACTCGACGGCGGCACGCCGCGCACGATCGAAGGCCCGCTGTACGTCGGCGGCGCGCCGGTGCGCGACGGCGTCGCGAAGATCGACCTCGATGCGGATGAAGGCGCGGGCCCGCTGGTGATCCACGGCACGGTCACGGGGGTCGACGGCAAGCCGGTGGCCGGCGCGCTGGTCGAGTGCTGGCACGCGAACTCGCACGGCTTCTACTCGCATTTCGACCCGACCGGCGCACAGAGCGATTTCAACCTGCGCGGCGCGGTGAAGACGGGCGCGGATGGCAAGTACGAATTCCGCACGCTGATGCCGGTCGGCTACGGCTGCCCGCCGCAGGGCGCGACGCAGCAGCTGCTCGACCGCCTCGGCCGTCACGGCAACCGCCCGGCGCACGTGCACTTCTTCGTGACCAGCGACAGCCACCGCAAGTTGACGACGCAGTTCAACATCGACGGCGACCCGCTGATCTGGGACGACTTCGCGTATGCGACGCGCGAGGAGCTGATTCCGCCCGTCACCAGCAAGACCGGCGGCGCCGCGCTCGGGCTGAAGGCCGACGCATATCAGGACATCGAGTTCAACTTCGTCCTGACGCCACGCGTCGAGGGCAAGGACAACCAGATCGTCGAACGCCTGCGCGCTTCCGCCACGGCATAACCGCCCGACGGCACGGCGGCGCGCCTGCGCCGCCGCCGGCCGGGTCCCCGCGAGATTCAATCGATACCGATGCGAGCGTGCTTGCAGGACCCGGCACGCACACAGGAGGAACCAACATGTCCGCCACGATCGACCACACCACCGAACTGGACCACCTGCTCGCCACAGCCGTGCAGGACGACAAGGAAGCCGGCGTCTTCCGCTGCCGCCGCGACATCTTCACGAACGAGGCGCTCTACGAGCTCGAGATGAAGCACATCTTCGAGGGCAACTGGGTGTACCTCGCGCACGAGAGCCAGATCCCGAACAACAACGATTACTACACGACGTGGATCGGCCGCCAGCCGGTCGTCATCACGCGCGACAAGACAGGCGAGCTGCACGCGGTGATCAATGCGTGCGCGCACAAGGGCGCGATGCTGTGCCGCCGCAAGCACGGCAACAAGGGCAGCTTCACGTGCCCGTTCCACGGCTGGACCTTCTCGAACACCGGCAAGCTGCTGAAGGTGAAGGACGAGAAGACGACCGAGTATCCGGTGCAGTTCAACACGCACGGCTCGCACGACCTGAAGAAGGTCGCGCGATTCCAGAACTACCGCGGCTTCCTGTTCGGCAGCCTGACCGACGACGTGCTGCCGCTCGAGGAGTATCTCGGCGAGGCGCGCGTGATCATCGACCAGATCGTCGACCAGGCGCCGAACGGGCTCGAAGTGCTGCGCGGCAACTCCTCCTACATCTACGAAGGCAACTGGAAGATGCAGATGGAGAACGGTTGCGACGGCTATCACGTGAGCACCGTGCACTGGAACTACGCGGCGACGATGGGCCGCCGCAAGGAAGACGGCACCAAGGCCGTCGACGCGAACAGCTGGAGCAAGTCGGTCGCGGGCGTGTACGGCTTCGACAACGGCCACATCCTGTTGTGGACCAAGACGATGAACCCCGAAGTGCGGCCCGTGTACCAGCACCGCGACGAGATCAAGGCGCGCGTCGGCGACGTGCAGGCCGACTTCATCGTGAACCAGACGCGCAACCTGTGCGTGTACCCGAACGTGTTCCTGATGGACCAGTTCAGCACGCAGATCCGCGTGGTGCGCCCGCTCGGCGTCGACAAGACCGAAGTCAGCATCTTCTGTTTCGCGCCGAAGGGCGAGAGCGAAGCCGACCGCACGACGCGCATCCGCCAGTACGAGGACTTCTTCAACGTGACCGGAATGGGTACGGCCGACGACCTCGAGGAGTTCCGTGCATGCCAAGCCGGCTATGCAGGCATCACGGCGATGTGGAACGACCTGTCGCGCGGCGCGCCGCTATGGATCGACGGGCCGGACGAGAACGCGAAAAGGATGGGGCTGAACCCGCGCATCTCGGGCGAGCGCAGCGAGGACGAAGGGCTGTTCGTGTGCCAGCACGAACACTGGGTGCACGTGATGCGCGATGCACTGAAGAAGGAACGCGGGGAGGTGGAAGCATGAACATCGATTACCGGACCATCTGCGCGGCGCTGTATCGCGAAGCGCGCCTGCTCGACGACCGCGAGTGGGACGAGTGGCTGACCTGCTACACGGAAGACGTCACGTACTGGATGCCCGCGTGGGACGACGACGACCGGCCGACCGACGATCCGCACAGCCAGATCTCGCTGATGTATTACGCGGATCGCGGCGGCCTCGAGGATCGCGTGTTCCGGATCAAGACCGAGCGCAGCGGCGCGTCGACGCCCGAGCCGCGCACCAGCCACAACGTGACGAACGTCGAGGTGCTGGCCGAGCGCGACGGCGAGGTGGACGTGCGCTACAACTTCCACACGCTGAACCACCGCTACCGCGTGACCGATCACTTCTTCGGCACGATGTTCGTTACGTTGCGCCGCTCGGGCGACGCATGGCTGATCTCGAACAAGAAGATCGTGCTGAAGAACGACTACATCCGGCAGGTGCTCGACGTGTATCACGTCTGACGCCGATCGATTCGACAAGTAACACCGGGAGACAATGTCATGTCCACCTACAAGATTGCACTGAACTTCGAGGACGGGGTCACCCGCTTCATCGACTGCAAGGCCGGCGAGAAGGTGCTCGACGCTGCGTTCCGCGCGAAGATCAACCTGCCGATGGACTGTTCCGACGGCGTGTGCGGCACCTGCAAGTGCCGCGCGGAGAGCGGCAGCTACGATCTCGGCGACGATTACATCGACGACGCGCTCACCGAGGATGAAAAGAACGGCGGTCTCGTCCTGACGTGCCAGATGGTGCCGCAAAGCGATTGCGTGATCGCGGTGCCGAGCTCGTCGATCGCCTGCAAGACCGGCCACAGCGCGTTCGCCGCGACCGTGACGAAGGTCGAGCCGCACAACGATGCGGCGATCGTGCTCGAACTCGACGTCGATGCGGCCGCGCCGGTGTTCCTGCCCGGCCAGTACGTGAACATCGGCGTGCCGGGCAGCGGCCAGCACCGGTCGTATTCGTTCTCGTCCGCGCCGGGCGACACGAAGGTCGGATTCCTGATCAAGAAGATTCCCGGCGGCGTGATGAGCACGTGGCTCGAATCGGCCAGACCCGGCGATACGCTCGAACTGAACGGGCCGCTCGGCAGCTTCTACCTGCGCGATGCGGCGCGGCCGCTGCTGTTCCTTGCGGGCGGCACGGGCCTCGCGCCGTTCCTGTCGATGCTCGAGGTGCTCGCGCGCAGCGGCTCGCGGCAGAAGGTGCACCTGATCTACGGCGTGACGCGCGATCTCGACCTGGTGCTGGTCGACGCGATCGAAGCGTATGCGGAGAAGCTGCCGAACTTCAGCTTCTCGACCGTCGTTGCCGATGCGGCGTCGAGCCATCCGCGCAAGGGCTGGGTCACGCAGCACATTCCGGCCGATGCGCTGAACGACGGCGACGTGGACGTCTACCTGTGCGGGCCGCCGCCGATGGTCGACGCGGTGCGCCAGTACTTCGACGATGCAGGCGTGAAGCCCAACAGCTTCCACTACGAGAAGTTCACCCCGAACGTGACGGCAAAGGCGGCATGACCATGCAACGATTCTCTGGAAAGGTCGTTGTCGTCACCGGCGCGGCGCAGGGCATCGGCCGCGGCGTTGCGCTGCGCGCGGCGGCCGAGGGTGGCCGCGTGCTGTTCGTCGATCGCGCGGATTTCGTGGCGGAGGTGGCCGCCGAGGCGCCGGGCGGCAACACGGCCGGATTCGTCGCGGATCTCGAGACCTACGACGGCGCGCGCGCGGCGATGGCGTGCGCGGTCGCGACGTTCGGCCGGATCGACGTGCTGATCAACGGCGTCGGCGGTGCGATCCGGATGCGGCCGTTCGCCGAGTTCGAGCCCGAGCAGATCGACGCGGAAATCCGCCGCTCGCTGATGCCGACGCTCTACAGTTGCCACGCGGTGCTGCCGCACTTGCTGGCCGGGGGCGGCGGCACGATCGTCAACGTGTCGTCGAACGCGACGCGCGGCATTCGGCGCGTGCCATATTCGGCCGCGAAAGGCGGCGTCAATGCGCTGACGGCGGCGCTCGCGATGGAATATGCGGAGCACGGCATCCGCGTGGTCGCGACCGCGCCGGGCGGTACCACGGCGCCGCCGCGCCGCGTGCCGCGCAATGCGGCCGGGGACAATGCGCAGGAACAGGCGTGGATGGCCGAAGCGGTGCGGCAGGTGACCGATTCGACGTTCTTCAAGCGTTACGGCACGCTCGATGAACAGATCGCGCCGATCCTGTTCCTCGCGTCGGATGAAGCGAGTTACATCACCGGCACGGTGCTGCCGGTCGCGGGCGGCGATACGGGTTGAGCGGCCGGGTTGCCTGTTCCCCCGCTGCTTCAGCGAGGCGCGCGCCGCGGTCAGGCGTGCGCACGATGACCATCGAACAACCGGCCGACGCGGAACGTCCGGCCACGGAGACACTCATGCGCGAACGCGAAGCGATCATCCCCGCGGGAATGGAAGCCGTATACGAAAAAATCGGTTATGCGCCGGCGATCAAGGCGGGCGATACCGTGTACGTATCCGGCCAGATCGGCCGCGACGCGGCGATGCAACTGGTGGAAGAACGCGAGGCGCAGATCGTGCAGGCGTTCGAGAATCTCAGGCTGGTGCTCGAGGCGGCCGGCGCGTCGCTCGACGACGTGGTCGACCTGACGACCTTTCATACCGACATGCGCGACCTGCCGCTGTTCATGGCGGTGCGCGACCGCTATCTCCATGCGCATCCGCGGCCGGCGTGGACCGCGGTCGGCGCACACATGCTCGGCGGGGCGCCCGGTTATATCGTCGAAATCAAGGCGGTTGCCGTGCTGCGGGGATAGTCGCTGCCGCTGCTGGTGAGACGACGCGATCCCACCGCTTGCCGCACGCATCGGATGCAGACGTGCGGCCCGTCTACCGCCGGATCGCCGCTCGCAACCGCCTCACGTCCTGTTCTGACACCGGTGCGGCGTGATTTCCCCACGCGCCGCGCACATAGCTGACCACCGCGGCGATCTCGCTGCTCGTCAGCGCGCCGCGCATCGCCGGCATCCGCTGCACGGGGCCGTCCGTGCCGGGCGCAGGCCGCGCGCCTTCGACGACGATCCGGATCGCGCTGGCATGACCGGCGATGAACGCCGCAATTCGGCGGTCGAGACCTGGACGTGCGGTCTCACAAGTGCAACTAACGGTCAATCGCGGTCCCGCCCCCGACACGGATACGCACGCGACGCGGCAACGCGGTATCGCCCGACGCTGATGCAGAAACTGCGCTTGCAGGGGGGCGGCCGGATCCCGTACCGCGTCATTCCGGACACGTCAACGATGCACGCACCGGTTTTCACGCTCGGCGTCCCCGTTGCCGACGGCGTTCGCCGACCGCCGGCGCAGACGCAGACGGTCCACGCACCTTTGCCGCGACGAAGCGGCCGGTGCGCGACATCGCACTTACCGGCACGCGCGTGAAAACAGCAGCGAATCGGCGTCGTTGAAGCGAATCTGCACCGGATCTGCATACCCGGCCTTCTGCGCGACGCGGATCGACGCGATGTTGGTCGGTGCAATCAGGCATACGCTGCGCTCGAACCGGTGCTGCGCATCGAGCCAGCCGAGCGCATGCGACAGCGCCTCGGTCGCATAGCCCTTGCCGTGCGCCCAGCTCGAGAGCGCCCAGCCGGCTTCCGGCACGCTGCGAATCGACGGCTCGATCGCGCGATGGAAGTCGGCGAAGCCGAGATCGCCGACGTAGCGGCCCGACGACTTCTCGCGAATCGCCCAGTAGCCGTAGCCGAGCAGCGGCCACAGTCCGCGATACGCGAGCAGCCGCATCCACGAGTCACGCGGCGCCGACGGATTGCCGTTGAAGATGTGCGCGACGACGGTCGGCTCGGCCCACATCGCGGCGAGCGCGTCGAAGTCGCCGAGCGGGTGACCTTCGAGGATCAGGCGGGGCGTATCGAGAACCGGTGGGGACGTGACGGGCGGCAGGGCGCTGGGTGTCATCGGGCGTTCCATGAGGAAAGGAAGGCGGCGCAGTGCGCCGCGCTTGGGTCCCGTACGATACCGCGGAAACTGCGGCGCAGCCGCAAATCCCCGTCTGCGGCGGGGAATGCGGCCGCATCGTCCGGCTTGCCGTCGTCCGATGATTCCGGCACGGGCTGGCGACCGCGTGGCGGAATCGCGCCCGTGCCGGGCGGTTTCTACTTGCGACTTTTCAGGAAGCTGCGCCCGTGCGCGGTGATCGACGCACCGGATCGGCCGTTCGCGGAATGGCTGACGAAGCCCGCGCCGACGAGTTCCTGCTCGACCGACCAGCCGAGCGCCGGCGCATCGCGGCCGTAGCGCACATCGGCGAGACGCTCGAGCGCCCAGATCGCGGAGGCCGACAGGTTGGGGGTGTGGGACGTGACGTTGTCGTTCATCGCTTCCTCGAAGTGTAGTGATTCAGGGTGAACGGCACGAGGCCGTGGGATCGGGCGACGCAGCGTCAGCGTGCCTGCAGCAGGGGCAACAGCGCCTGGAGCGCTGCATCCTCGTCGGGGCCAGTGGCGAGCACCTGCGCGGACGTGCCGCCATGCATCTGTAGCGCCGCGATGGCCGTCGCGTCCTTCGCGCTGCCGCTGAGCCCGTTGGCGAGCAGCAGGATGTCGCTTTCGAAGCGGTGTGCCGCCGCGACGATCGCGTCACACGACGCGATCGCACGCCTGCGGCTCCAGGCGGGGCCGATTTCAACGTAGACGACGGTTGCCACGATGCGGATCAACCTCGGGGAAAGTCGCCGGAACGGCGTGGAGCGGCCGGCCGGCAGCACGGCGGGACCGCGCGGAGCGCGGTTTCCCGACGGGGCGCCGGGTGTTGTGCACCAGGCATCGGTGCATCATTCATCTCGAACATGTCGACATCCTCAGCGAAACCGCCATCAAGTCCGGCGAATGATCGAAAACTGACAATTATAATACAGCAACGTGTTTATGTGTATTGCATTATAATGCCGTGTGCGCGACATGCTGCCTGGCCGATTTGTCGACGGGGCAGTACGGCGCGCGGTCCGGCCACGTGCTTGCGTGTCCGGCATTTTTTTATCGATTGACGTGAACTCCCACCGAATGGAAGCTGCAATGAACGCCGCCCCCGCCTGCCCGCAATGCGCGATGGAAAACACCTACCCGGATGGCACGCTGACCGTGTGCGCGGACTGCGGCCATGAATGGTCGGCCGGAGCCGGCGCCGATGCGGGCGACGAACCGGCGGGCGACGTCGTCAAGGACGCGAATGGCAACGTGCTGTCGGACGGCGATTCGGTCGTGCTGATCAAGGACTTGCGCGTGAAGGGTTCGTCGATCACGCTGAAGATGGGCACCAAGGTCAAGAGCATCCGTCTCGTCGGCGGCGATCACGAAGTCGATTGCAAGACCGACATGGGCGGCTTCATGCTGAAGGCCTGCTACCTGAAGAAGGTATGACCGCACGCGGTACGAGCCATTCTCCGATCAACCGGGCCTGTCGAGCATGAGCGAGGATCGAATTTCCTATGACGCGTTCCTGCAGTTCCTGGCGGCGCCGTTGAACGACGGCCGTCCGTTCGTGCTCGAGACGAAGCATGCGGTGTCACTGCACTTCGACCACTTCGGCACGCAGAGCTTCATGTCGCTGAAGGATCCGGTCAGGCTCGAACTTGGCTATACGCGCGTGATGATGGGTTTCCTGCTGCTGCAGCCGGCGCCCGCGCGTATCTGCATGATCGGGCTCGGCGGTGGATCGCTGGCGAAGTACTGCTATCGGCACCTGCCCGACACGGCGATCGACGCTGTCGAGATCAATCCGGACGTGATCGCGCTGCGCGACGTGTTCAGGATTCCGCAAGACGACGCGCGCTTCGCGGTAGTCTGCGCGGACGGCGCAGACTACGTCGCGCGGCCGGACGTCCAGGCGGACGTGATCCTGCACGACGCGTTCGTCGCCGATGGCATGCCGGGCCGCTGCACGGGCACCGCGTTTCTCGACGCGTGCCGTGCGCGGCTGAGCGAAACGGGCGTGCTCGCGATCAACTTTATGGACGACGATCCCGCGTTGCCGCGGCATCTCGAGCAACTGCGTGCGGTGTTCGATGATTCGTGCGCGCTGGTGCCGTGCGGCGACGACAACAACTTCATTGCGTTCGCGTGGAAGAACGGCAACCCGCTGCCGTCGCTGCGCATCCTGCTCGAGCGCGCGCTGGGATTCGGCTCGGCGGGCGCGCTCAAGCTCTCGTCCACCGCTCGGCGCATGAAGGAAGGTGAGTGCATCGATCCCGCGCGGCTCGTCTGGCGCGCGCGCGAACATCCACGATGGGAAATTTGCGCCTGACGGCGCCGCGGGTTCGACTGCGCTTACTTCAGCCCTTGCTTCACGCGCTTGCCGAGCGGGCTCTTGGTCTTGTACGTGACGCCGTGTTTGTCGAGATACTCGCGGATCAACTGACGCACGACTTGCGACGGTGTGAGGTCCTGCTCCGCGCAGAGCATTTCGAATGCTTCTTTTTTGGCGGGATCGATCAGGACGGTCAGGCGGGCGGTTTTCGTTTCCATCGGGATGGCAGGGGTGGTCGATATGTTAATCAAATTATAATCGATCCGCTTTCGGTGCCAAATGTGTCATGCACGGTTCGTGCACCGGCACACCCGGGCCCGGGAGCCTCGGATTGCTCGAAGCATATGGAAAACATGATAACAAGATTATCATGCTCTGTTGGTTGTATTGGGCTTTAAGTACAATATCGACCGGGGCTGCCGGCTCCGGCTTGCCCGAGCGGCTCCGTCGTCCGCACGGCCGGTGACTCGGCTGCTTCCGTTTCCACGCGGCGTGCGTGCACCGTCACTGCGGCGCTGCCTGGTCGTCTCTTCGCGTTTACTACACAGCCACTTCGCTATCCGCCTCATGACCCCGATCAAGTTCGTTCTCCGCTACACGGCGATTCCTTTCGTAGCCATCGTGGCCGTCGTGGTGTGGGCAGTCGCGCCGTCGTCGAAAGAGGTCGACGCGCGGCAATATGCGGCGCTGTCGCGCGGATACGCGAGCTTTCCGCTACCGTTTCGACATGAAATCTCGGAAGCGATGGAGCAGGGCCGGATCAGCGACCGGCGTTACCAGACGCTCGTTCGCGATTCGCTGGGTAATGGTGTGGCGCTGGACTGGCCGGCGTCAGGTGTTGCCGACGTCGCTGCCGAGCGGCAAAGACTGGCCGAACTGCTGAAGGCCGATTCCGGCCTGGAGGAACATCAACAATGAAGATTGCGCTGGTTTCGGTGGCTTTCGTGATGATTATCGGAAGCCTGGTTTTCGCGCTGTATTTCATGAATCACGACCGGGGCGGCAGCAAGCGGATGGCGTGGTCGCTCGCGGCGCGGGTCGGGCTGTCGATCACGCTGTTCCTGTCGCTGCTGATCGCATACCGGCTCGGGTGGATCGAGCCGACGGGGCTGCCGATCGGGCGGTGAGGCGCGGCATTCGCCCTCGCCGCCGCAGCAAACGAGGTATTGCCCACGGAAGGATTGCCACGGGCATCCGTTTCAGTATCAGCGTGATCGGCAAGCTGTCAAAATGCCGCGCAGCAGATCGATCGGCGGCGGCGGACATCCAGGAATGGTCACATCGACGGGCAGGACCGACGAAACGGGGCCGCACACGGCGTAGCTGTCGGCAAAAATGCCGCCCGTGCACGCGCACTCGCCGGCTGCGACGACCAGCTTCGGCGCCGGCGTCGCCTCGTACGCGGCAAGCACGGCTGCCTTCATGTTCAGTGTGACGGGGCCGGTCACGAGCAGCAGGTCCGCATGGCGCGGGCTGGCGACGAATTTGATCCCGAGCCCTTCGATGTTGTAGTACGGGTTGCTCAGTGCGTGAATCTCCAGTTCGCAGCCGTTGCACGAACCCGCATCGATCTGCCGGATGCACAACGCGCGGCCGAGGAGGTCGAGAATGTCCTGACGAATCTGCTGCGCCTCGTGTCGCCAGGTGGCTTCGGCGGTCGGCACGGGCTCGTCGGGAAATTCAGTGCGCGCGAACTGACGGATGAGTTGCCACATCAGAGATCGTGCCCCGCGTAGTTCAGATTGAACGATTTGTTGATCAGTGGGAAATCGGGAACGATGTTGCCAATGATCGCGTGCTCGAGCGCCGGCCAGTTCTGCCATGACGGATCGTGGCAATGGCATCGCGCGATGGCATCGCCTGATGCCATCTCGAGCGCGACGAATACGTCGCCGCGCCAGCCCTCCACCCAGCCGATTCCCCTGGATGGCGCCGCCGCGGGCGTGACGCCGACGGCGATCGGCCCTTCCGGAAGATTCGCCAGCAGTTCGCCCATCAGACGCAGCGATTCGTCGATTTCGGCAAACCGCACGGCGACCCGCGCGGCGACGTCGCCGCGCGGGTCGCTTGCCGCCTTGACGGCCAGATCGCCGTAAGGGGCCGGCCGCAGGTTCGCGCGCACGTCGAATGTCTGGCCGCTGGCGCGGGCGGCCATGCCGCGCACGCCGAAATGCGCGACGACGTCGGCATTCAATCGGCCGGTGCCGAGAAACCGGTCTTGCAGCCCGGACTGCTCCTCGTAGATCTTCCGCATCACGTGTACTTCGCGCGCGATGCGTTCGCACTGTTCGGTGAGGGTCGCCGCGTCCTCGGGATGAATGTCGACGGCCAGCCCGCCCGGCACGATTCGATCCATCAGGTATCGATGCCCGAAGATTCCGCCGTTGGTCCGTACCCAGTTCTCCTTGAGCCGCGAGAACTGTGCGAGACCGAACGCGAATCCGGCGTCGTTGCCGAGTGCGCCGAGGTCGCCGAGGTGATTGGCAATGCGCTCGCGCTCGAGCAGGAGTGCGCGCAGAACCAGCGCACGCGCCGGCACGGCTGTGCCGCACGCCTGCTCGAGTGCCATGCAATAGGCCCACGAGAACGCAACGGTCGAATCGCCGGCGACCCGGCCCGCAACACGATGGCCGTTCGACGCGGCCGTCCGTTCGAACAGCCGTTCGACGCCGCGATGCACATAGCCGAGCCGCTCCTCGAGCCGCAGCACCTTCTCTCCGACGACCGAAAACCGGAAATGGCCCGGCTCGATGATGCCGGCGTGAATCGGCCCGACGGCAATCTCGTGCACGCCTTCGCCGACAACCTGCACGAACGGGTAATCCGCTTCGTTCGATTCGAATCGCTCGATTCCGGTTGCCCGCTTTTGCAGCGGAAAGTAGTCGCCGGGCCAGTTACCGTGATTGAGCCACGGGCGCGTGTCGCGCGTGTTGCGCTCGCGCAGGCCGGTCAGGTCGAAAATTGCGCGCTGCATGCGCGTTGCGGCGGGAAACACGCCCGCGAGATCGGGATAGTCGCCGTCGGCCCGCGGTTCCGGCCCTGTCGCGAGGCGCACCCACAGGACGCCGTCGTCGCATTCGTAAGCCGCGTTGACTGAAAATACGCGCTCGGGCGTTTCGGTGCCCCACATCGCAACGAGCCGGCTACGGTCCGTCCGCGCGGCATGCGCGATGTCGAGCCATCGCGCTTCGTCGACGTCAACCACGGTAGCCGGCACCTGGCCTGCTTCGTGCCCGAGGCGAGTCGAGCCGTCCGCCTGAATCAAGTCGAGTCGCATTGCTTATCCTGCCAGCATCGTTGCCGCCTGACGGTACCACATCGCCAGATAGGGCGGCACGTACAGACCCAGCATCAGGCCGAGCCCCAGATGCACGAACACCGGCAGCAGCGCCGGCCGGTGTTCGAGCGGCGTCGCCGTCGTCGTTTCGCCGAACACCATCCGCTGCACGCGCGCGAAGATCGCCGCGAACGCGACGGCGAGCCCGAGCAGCAGCAACGGCGCGGTCCACGGGAGCACGTTCATCGCCGTCGTCAGGATCAGGAATTCGCTTGCGAACACGCCGAACGGCGGCAGCCCGAGAATGGCAAGCGCGCCAAGCATCAATGCCCAGCCGACCGTCGGGCTGACCTGCAGCAGCCCGCGAATGCCGTCGATCGCCTGCGTGCCGGCCTTTTGCGCGGCATGACCGACCGCGAAGAAGATCGCCGACTTGACGAGGGAATGGACCGTCATGTGCAGCAATCCGGCGAACGTCGCGATCGGGCCGCCGAGCCCGAACGCGAACGTCATCAAGCCCATATGCTCGATCGACGAGTACGAGAACAGGCGCTTCACGTCCTTCTGCCGGAACAGCGAGAACGACGCGATCAGGACCGACGCGAGCCCGAACCCGACCAGCAATCGCCCCGGCAGGCCGTTGCCGAGCGCGCCGTCGGCCAGCACCTTGCAGCGCAGCACCGCATACAGCGCGACATTCAGCAGCAGGCCTGACAGCACCGCCGAAATCGGCGTCGGACCTTCGGCGTGCGCGTCCGGCAGCCAGCTATGCATCGGCACGAGGCCGACCTTGGTGCCGTAGCCGACCAGCAGAAACACGAAGGCGATCGACATGATCGTCGGATCGAGCTGCGTCCTGATCGCGGCCAGGCTCGTCCACAGCAGCGCGTCGCCGTCGGTCAGTTGCCGGCTCGCGGCAAGATACAGCAGGATCGTGCCGAACAGCGCCTGGGCGATGCCGACGCCGCACAGGATGAAGTATTTCCATGCGGCTTCGAGGCTCGCGGCGGTGCGGTAGACACTGACGAGCAACACGGTGGCGAGCGTTGCGGCCTCCATCGCGACCCACAGCACGCCGACGTTGTCGGTCAGCAGCGCGAGCAGCATCGCGAACATGAAGAGCTGATACATGCTGTGATAGAGCCGCATGCGCGCGGCGGTCATCCTGCCGCGGGCTTCCTCGACCTGCATGTAGGGCCGGGAAAACAGCGATGTCGTCCAGCCGACGAACGCCGTGAGCGCCACGAGATAGACATTGAACGGATCGACGAAAAACGCGCGTCCGAATGCGAACGACGGACCGTACTCGACGGTGCGCGCGGCAAGCACCAGCGTTGCTGCGAACGTCAGGAAGCTGAAGCCGATGTTCAGATGGCGCGCGACCCGGCTCGGCCGCACGCAGGCAAGGCACGCTGCTCCCGCGAGCGGCAGGCCGAGCACGGCGAGCACGACGTGGGCGTCATTCATCTTTGAGTTTCTCGAGGTGATGGATGTCCAGGCTGTCGAACTGCTCGCGAATCTGGAACATGAAGATGCCCAGGATCAGGATGCCGATCAGCACGTCGAGCCCGATGCCGAGCTCGACGATCATCGGCATGCCGTTGGTCGCGGCAGCCGCCGCGAAGAACAGCCCGTTTTCCATCGACAGGAAGCCGATCACCTGAGGAATGGCCTTCGCGCGCGTGATCATCGCCATGAACGACAGCAGCACGCATGCGAGCGCAATGCCGAGCGTGCCGCGTGCGACCGATGTCGCGAGCTGGCTGATCGGTGCCGCGACATTGAACGCGATGATGACGAGCACGATGCCGATCAGCAGCGTGGTCGGGATATTGATGAGCGGCTCGACGTCGGTCTTGACGTCGAGCCTGCGAACGAGCCGATACAGGAACCACGGGATCACGCCGACCTTCAGCACGAGCGTCAGGCCGGCCGACACGTAGAGGTGCACGTCGTCCGTGACGAAGCCGAGGATCAGGTTCGCCGACACGAGCGCGACACCCTGCAGCGTATAGAGATGGATCAGGGACAGGATCCTGCGCTGGCTCAGCATCGCGAACGAGAGCATCAGCAGCACGGCCGCGAGGAAATTGATCAGTTGTGTCGCGTAGGCGTGCATTCATGCTCCCAGCAGCAGATGGACGAGCATGCCGATCACGGCCAGCAGGAAGGCGGTCGCCAGGAATTCCGGTACCCGGAAGATGCGCATCTTCGCGTTGGCCGTTTCGACCACGGCGAGCGTGACGCCGCCTGCCGCCAGTTTGACGAAGAGCACTGGTACGGCCAGCAGCAGCGCAACCGGATCGCCCGCATTCGCGATGCCCCACGGCACGAACAACGCGAGACCGATGCACGAATACGCGAACAGCTTGAGGCTTGCCGCCCACTCCATCAAGGCAAGGTGCCGTCCCGAATATTCAAGGATCAGCGCCTCGTGGATCATCGTGAGCTCGAGGTGAGTGGTCGGATTGTCGACCGGCAGCCGCGCATTTTCGGCCAGCGCGACCAGTGTGAACGCGATGCCGGCGAACGCCAGGCTCGGATAGATCGTGAGCTCGCCACGGCCGAGTGTCGAGACGATGCTCGTCAGCAGTGTCGACTGCGTAATCAGCGAGGCCGACAGGAGCACCATCAGCAGTGCCGGCTCCGCGAGGAAGCCGATCAGCATTTCGCGGCGCGCGCCGAGCGTGCCGAACGCCGTGCCGACGTCCATCGCCGCGAGCGACAGCGTGACGCGCGCGAGCGCAAACAGGCCGACGAGCGCGATTGCATCGGCGGCGGGCGAGAGCGGCAACTCCGTCGACAGGGTTGGCACGATCGCGCACGCGAGCGTCATGGCGGCCCAGACGACATAGGGCGCGCCGCGGAACACGGCGCTTGCGCCGTGCGCGATGACCGATTCCTTGTTGAACAGCTTGTGGAGCATCCGGTACGGTTGCCAGATGGACGGCGCACGCCGGTTCTGAAGCCAGGCGCGGCATTGGTTGACCCAGCCCGTGAGCAACGGCGCGGCCGCGATCGCTATCACGATTTCGAGAGTCTGCGAGATGATGCCGGACAGGGTTACCATCGTCTCACCAGCATCAGAAGCACGATCAGCACGACGAAACTGTATGTCAGGTAAACCGCGATCTTGCCCGTCTGCAGGCGGCCCACCAAGTCGGCGGTGCGTTGCGTCAGTGCCGCGATGCGCAAGTAGAGCGCGGACCAGGTGCGATCGGTCACCGACACCCGGTAGGCCGGCTGTGCGTCGAATGGCGATGGCAATTGCCGCTCGATGTGCAGCAGCGGGGCGAAGATTTCGCGGATCGGCTGCCCGAATCCTTCCGCCGTATCCTGCATTCGCGCGGTCGTGAACGGGAAGCCGCAGCCCCACGGCGCCGCGCGTCGCAGCCGGCCGTGATAAAAACGCCGCACCAGCACCCACGCGAGTCCGCAGCATGCGATGAAGAACAACATGAAAGCCGCCGGCATGTAGCTCGCGCGAGCGGCCGACACGGGCGCGAACAGCAGCCAGCCGTGATTTTCCGCGCCGACGCCGGCGCCGACCAGCGTGTGCGTGACGCGATCCAGCAGCTTGACGAACTGCGCTGGCATCAGCCCGAGCAGCACGCTGGCGGTCGCGAACCAGCAGAACGCGAGCCGTTCCCACGTGTTCGCATCGCGGGCGCGGTTCAGCTTCGCTTCTCTCGGTTGCCCGAGGAACACGATGCCGAAGAACTTGACCATCGTGTAGCCGGCCAGTGCGGCCGACATGGCGATCAGCGCGGCGGCGATCGGCACCGTCATGGCGAGCACCGAATCCGGCAAGCCTGGCGCGAACAGGAAACTCTGCAGCAACAGCCATTCGGCCGCGAAACCGCTGAGCGGCGGCAAGCCCGCGCTCGCCGCGACACCCGCGAGCACCGCCCATGCGGTCCAGGGCATGAAGCGAATCAGTCCGCCGAGCTTGCCGAGGTTGCGCTCGCCGGTGGCGTGGAGGACGGCGCCCGTACCCAGGAACAGCAAGCTCTTGAATGCGGCATGCGCGACGATCTGGTAGAGCATCGCGGTCAGTGCGAGCGCGGACAGGCTCGGCATCCCGTATGCGCGAAACAGCACGGCAAGACCGAGTGCGACGATCATCAGGCCGACGTTGTCGATCGACGAATAGGCGAGCAGGCGCTTCATGTCGGTCTGGATGGTGCTGAACACCACCCCCAGCAACGCGGTGCTGATGCCCAGCACGAGGAGCAGCACGCCCCACCATGCGATCTGCACGTGCAACAGGTCGAACAGGGTGCGCAGCAGGCCATACAGGCCGACTTTCAGCACGAATCCGCTGAGGAGCGCCGAAACCGGCGACGGTGCCGCGGGATGTGCCTCCGGCAGCCACACGTGCAGCGGGAAGATCCCTGCCTTCGCGCCGAACCCGACAAGTGCGAACAGGAAGGCGAACGACGCGGAGAAGGTATCCAGCGACTGCGCGCGCAGGTTGGCGAAGGTATAGTCGCCGGTGCGCGCCTGCAGAATGCCGAAGCAGAGCAGCAGCGCGAGCGCGCCGACGTGCGAGATCAGAAAATAGAGATATCCCGCCCGGCGGATCTCGCCGATCCGGTGGTTGGTCATCACGAGAAACGTCGCGGATAGCGTCAGCGTCTCCCAGGCGACCATGAAAACGTATGCGTCGTCTGCGATCAACACCAGTGCGATGCTTGCGACGCAGACGTGGTATTCGAAGCAGATCAACCCGGGCGCGGATCCTTCACCCTTGCGGAAATAGCCGGCTGAAAAGGCGCCGATCCCCGTGCTGACGAGGCCGAGCACGAACAGGAAATAGCCGGACAAGCGATCGAGACGCAGATGAAAGGGCAGGCCGGGAAGCCCGATCGGCAGCACGGCCACAGACGGTTCGGCAAAGATGCCGGCGAGGCCCGCCGCGCCGGCGAGCAGTCCGACCAACGCGCCGAGCGGAAAGAGGCCGTGGGCCACCAGTCGCGTGCGACGCGGCGCCCCGAGCCCCAGCGTGCCGACCGCGAGCCACGCGGCCACGGCCAGCAGGACGAAATGGACGACCGGCATGGGTGCCATCCGGAATGTCTCCAGTACGCTCGGGTTGGACGACGTGGTTGGAATGGCCGCATCTCCCGCGACGTATTCCTGCCCGCATTATGACACCGAAAGGCCAATCTCGATAACAAGGTATGATAATGTCGTTATCATTAAAGTCTCATGAATCCTCGGATGGAACGGGCGCGTGTGGCGGTTTGTCGCGGCGCTCCGGGTTCCGCCCAGGGCGTCGTTGTCCCCCCGATCCGGGCGAATGAGGGAAGATCCTATGCCTGCGCAGTACTTCCGAGGCCTGACGGGAAAACACCGTAGCGCGGCCGCGAACCGCCAGCTCGGGTTTTCGCTTGCCTTTGTTGCCGGAGCAACCAATGCCGGCGGTTTCCTCGCGGTCAAGCAATACACGTCCCACATGAGCGGGATCGTGTCGGCGATTGCGGATCAGACGGCGCTTGGCGACATCCGGCTTGTGCTGGCCGGCGTTGGTTCGCTCGTGTCGTTTCTGGTTGGCGCCGGCTGCTCGGCGGTGCTCGTCAACTGGGGGCGCCGCCGCGGCCTGCAGAGTCAGTATGTACTGCCGTTGCTGGTGGAAGCCGCGCTGCTGCTCCTGTTCGGGCTGCTCGGCAGCCATCTCGCGCTGTGGGAGGCGTTCTTCATGCCGGTCACGGTCATCTTGCTGTGCTTCATCATGGGGCTGCAAAACGCGATGATCACAAAGCTGTCGGGGGCGGAAATCCGTACGACGCACATGACGGGCATCGTGACGGACCTCGGCATCGAGCTCGGCAAACTCTTTTACTGGAATCGCTCGAATGCAGACATGCACGCGCATGCGGTGATCGCAAACCGCGCGAAGCTCAGGATTCACGGAACGATGCTGGCGTCGTTTTTTGTTGGCGGGCTGGCCGGCGCGATCGGCTTCAAGCATGTCGGCTACGTGTCGACCGTGCCGCTTGCCGCAGCGCTCGTCACGCTGGCGATCGTGCCCGTTGTCGACGACGTGCTTGAATATCTCTATCGACTTGACCGCAGGTCGTGAGCCGGTCGCCGAGCCGGATCAACACGCGTGTGCCGCATGTTCTCCGGTGCTGTAGGCAGGGGCCGGTGCATTATAATTCGATTAGCATATTTGCCGACTCTATCTGCAATGGAAACGAAAACCGCACGCTTGACCATCCTGATCGATCCCGCCAAGAAAGAAGCGTTCGACATGCTCTGCGCGGAGCAGGACCTGACGCCGTCGCAAGTCGTGCGGCAGTTGATCCGCGAGTATCTCGAGCAACACGGCGTGAGCTACAGGACGAAGAGCGCGCTCGGCAAGCGGGTGAAGCGAAGCGCGGGCTGAGCTCGCAAGCCGTCTAGGCGTCGATTTCCCAGTGTGCATGCCCCTGCGCATGCCAGGTCAACCGCTTTGGATCGAGGCGTTCTCCCTCTTTCATGCGCCGAGCGGTTGACGACAGCTTGAGTTCGCCGGCAAACGCGAACGAGAGCGCGCGTTCGAACAGAACTTGCCTCGATGGCAAACGAAGCGACCCTTTCCAGGCGAAGGCGACGAAATTGCTGTCGTCGTCGCATCGGACAACCGCATACGAAGGGCCGAACACGGAGGCCAGGCGCTCGATGTGAGCGGGCAGCGACGGGTCGTCGTCCGCCAGATTGATCGCGAGCACTCCGGAATCGCTCAATCGCTCGCGACAGGCGGTAAAGAACGCGATATCCGCACACCGGCTCGGCATGCCGTCCGCGACGAAGGCATCCAGCAGGATCACGTCGGTGTGGACATCCTCCCGTGTCACGTACTCCGCGCCATCTGCACAGATCACCTTGAATCGAGCGTCGTCTGCCGGAATCCTGAACACGTCGCGTAGTGCGATCACTTCCGGATTGATTTCGACCGCGTCGATGGTCACGCAGGGCAGATGCCGATAGCAGTACTTTGCCAAGGAGCCGCCTCCGAGCCCGATCATGCACATATGTCCGGCGGCCGGGTGCAGCAGCAGACAACCCATCATGGTTCGCGTATAGCCGAGCGCCAGTTTGTCGGGCGTGCGCAGCGACATGAAGCTTTGGGTAGCCTGGTGATCGAAGTGCAGCGAGATTGCGTGCTGCGTCTCCAAAACATACGGCCGTCCGTCATGCAGCGGGGTCGACAGAAATTCGACGAACGCATCGTAGGATGTTCGGTCATGCTCCATGCTCGATCGATCCGGGTAGTCAAGTTGTAGGTGGGGGTGGCGCCTGCAGCGAACAGCAACGACAAGCGGGTTCGCCGTCGGCGGGCGTACGACGTCACATTTTCTTGAGACAGCACGCGTTGAGCAGTAAGCCGCCCATGTCGGTCTTGCAATCGACTTCGCGATCTCCGCCGACGAGGCGGATGCCCTTGTCCTCAGTGCCCGTCTCCAGCGTGATCGACGAACCCTTCACGCGCAAGTCCTTGATCAGCACGACCGAATCGTCGTCCGACGGCACGATGGCGTTCATGTCCTTGACCGCCAGCTCGACCGATTCGTCAGTGGATTCGGTGCCGGTGCCGGTGCCGGTGCCGGTGCCGGTGCCGCCGGCCGCCCATTCGTGACCGTAGTCCACGCACAGGGGTAGCGCGCCGTCCGGGTCTGTGTCCTGCATCGCGCGCTGCGGGCAGGCCGCGGCAGGGTTCATTGCGACTTTCATTTGGCAGATTCGGGCCGTCAGGGGAAAACGGGCGTTCACTTTCATCACCGAAGTTGCCATCGTGCCGTCGGCTCGCTCAGCGTAAAAAATGCACACGGCATTATAATGCCATACACATTTGCTTATTGCTGTCTTATAATCGAATCTTGCCGCCGATCGCCGGAGTTGGGGGCGGATTCGCGGAGGTAGTCGACATGTTCGATCTGGATGGGATGCTACTGCTGCCCGATCGGCGGTCCGTATTCCTGTCGGAGGTCGCGGGAAGCCGGGGGCTTATCGTTGTGGGCGTCGGACGTGGTGGCGAGCGAGGCTTCCAGATGGTCCACCGCTTCCATGAGGCGGCTGAACGGCTCGCGGCCGCCGGTATCCATCTGGCCTTCGTTTATCCCAGGGAATCGGCTCGGCACGTGATGGATCCGATCTCAGTGGCCAGTGCGCGGTTCCGGCACCACCCGAGTCTGCTTCTCGATGCAGATGGCTGCTGTTTTGCGCTGGGCGTGCCTCCTCGATTGCTCAATGCCGTGTATCTGAGCAGCGAGATGAAGCGTCTCGCCGGTTTCGAAACGGACGTGCGCGACGCGGCATGGGAAATCGAGTTGCAGGCGTTTCTGATGGCCTGCCAGGTCGCCCCCTCCCACTGAATACCAGGGCCTGTCGCACGGCACGCGCGAAGAACATGGAAACCGTCGTCTATTTTGCGTGCCACTTGTCGATCTCCCTTCATGCGTGCGGCTTCCTCGGTCGGGGGCGCCGCAAGACGTTCGTCGCGGAAACCGAGCACCTCGTCTCACTGGACTTTGGCGGTCGTGGCATGTCTCAGTACGCATCGAGGTCGGCGTCAGTTGCGACGGGCACGCCTGAGGGTGTGCCTTGCCATTCGAGTTCCAGACATACATCACCCTTGACCATGATCAAATCTTTGGAGACGCCATGAGCGATAAGGAAACTTCGACGGTTCCGACTCTTTCGACATCCGCGATCTGGGCGCTCGAGCGCCTTGCCGATATTCGTTATGGTCGCGACACGCCCGCGCTTGGCTGGTCCATTACCCGAGAGCTCATCGGCGCTGGATTCGTGCGCTATCCGACGAACGGTCGCGGAAGCGTTTCGATTACGGCAGCCGGGCAGACGTTCCTGAAAAATCGGAAGTAGTTCTTATCGATATCGCTCAGGAATCGCACGGTCGCGTTGATTCAAACATCGTTCATGTTGTGGGCGGTTGCGTCTGATATGAAAGGCGCCAACGCGGAAGTACGCGACTGCGGATTGCTGTCGCGCGCGAAGATGAAGAAACGTATCGCTGCGGACATGACAAAGGGCTGAGCGTGCTTTCCTTCCTGCGGTCCCTTTTTGCTCGGCGCAAATTTCGCCGGCTTCCCGTGGTTCGTTTTCAATCCAGGCCGATCGATCTCGGCATCGACGGGGCCCCGTATTCGGGCTGGGAAGTCGCGATCCTGGAGGCGTTCGGCGGTACCGTCGGCACGGCGACGTACAGTCTGGCACCTCGAATCGATCGGGTATTCGTCCATCGACTGGAAATTCTCGCGTCGATGAGACGCCGCGGCTATGGTCTCGCCTTCCTGTCGTATCTGCATCGAACGTATCAGTTGCCTATTACCGTGATCGACGAACTGCCGGATGGCCGACCGTTCTGGCTCGCCGCGAGAACCTTTCAATCCGGAACATTGCGGGTAACGTCCGGGAAATCATCCGATGAGTTCCGCGACGAACTGCTTCAATGGCGGCATCGGCAGGCGGTCATGCTCGGGCTGTGCCCCCAGTCGAAGAAAACATCGGATTCCTAGGAAAACCTGCATGCCGCCCCTCGCGTAAACGGACTTGCTTGCCGCTCATGCGCGACATAGATTGTCTTCATCGAGGTCCGATTTTCTGGAGGTGCCATGCAACTATTCGTCGAACGTGTCGACGTTTGGGCGGCCACCATCGAGGACAAGCCGGGCGGTCTTGCGCATGTGTTGAACGCGTTGCGGGATGCTGGCGCTGATTTGCAATTCGTTGTCGCCCGACGCACGCCGGAAGCACCAGGCAAGGGGGTCGTGTTTGTCGCGCCGCTACAGGGAGACAAGGAGATCCGTGCAGCCACGCAGGCGGGATTCAATGCCACCTCGGGCCTGTACTCCATCCGTGTGATGGGACTGGATCAAGCGGGGATCATCGCAGAGCTGACCCAGCAACTGTCGGACGGCGGGATCAATCTCCGCGGCGTATCCGCTGCCGTGCTTGGCTCGCAGTTCATTGCTTATCTCGCGCTCGACTCGCAGGCCGACGCCGATAGGGCGATGGACATTTTGCAAAGGGCTTGACCAGCCGTTGTTGTCCCGTGTCTTTGCGTGCCTTCGCGCTTCGTCGTGCCATGTGCGGCAAGTACGGTGCGAGGGCAGGTGGATTGAATAGCTCGACGGTAATCGTTCACAGTTGAGTTTGGATGAAAAATAGACGCGTTGTGATAAGAATACTTATCCCGACAACGTCGATGCGAATGAATGTCGCTGTTGAACTCGCCGCCTGGCAGAGGGTCGGCCGGGATTCGTGAAATTTTCGCCAAAAAATCCATAACCCAATGATTTGACGAATAAATTCTGAATTCATGCCAACCTGGGAGAGCAGCGTTTCACCCGACGAACTTACCCTTTGCGTGCTTCGAATGCCTGATCAAACTGCCGAGCCCGCTGTACTTCGTCGCTGTGAAGGTAGGTCGACGTCGTCGAGATCGAAGCATGCCGCAGGTTATCGGTCTAGTTCTGTCTGGCTTAACTTCGGAAAGGATTACCTCGATGACGGCTCCGCCATGCGTTGGCGTTGTGCGGCCTCCTTTACACGTCGCCGCGCGCCGCAGTCTCGCGGAAGCGGCCAAACGGATCGTGCAACGGCACCGATTGGTGCTGCATCGGGGTGGCGTCCCGGTAACGCAACAGCGCTGCCACTGCGCGCGCCGCAACCGAATACCCGAGTCCAAGCGCTCGTTCGGCCTCACGGTACGTCACGCCGTCCACCAGTACCGCGCGCGCCAGCACGAGGCCCCGCGCTGAAATCGGTCTGCCTCCGCGGCTGGGCCGTTGACGGGCAGCCACGGCCAAGGTGTCGAACTCGGCGGGCGTAAGCCGCGGCAAGTCCGCGTACGGCCGCTCGGTCGCGTCCTGAATCCCGCGCTGGTGATGTGGCTGCTGCCGCAGCGTGGGCAACGCGGACGCGGTTCGTGGCTTGCCGACAGGATGGTAGCGACCTGAGCGTTCAGGAACGCCGTCAGTTCCTTGTCCTCTCTCGTGTCGTCGGGGCGGCGAAGCACTGGACGGCTTGAACTTGAGTGCACTCTCATCAGAACTGGGCCGTCAGCTGAAACCCGAGAGTCACGCGAGCGGTCGGAAAGCCGGACGGCTTGTACACCGGCGTGCCGGCGAACAGGTCGTAGCCATAACCGCCGAAGCGTGTCGCGACGCTGCCCTTGACGCCTATCACCGCGCCGGCCAGTTGCGTGCCGACCAGCGCGACCGGCTGCCGGCCCCACACGCGCCCGTAGTCGAGGCCCGCGTAAGCCGCGAGCCCCGTCTGTCCGATCGGCGCCTGCAGCTCGTTGCGCCAGTAGAAGCCGCGTGCCGCGGCGAGCATCGTCTCGCCGTCGAAACCACGCACGGTGTAGCGGCTGCCGATCGTCAGGTCGTCGATGTAGTACAGCGTGTTGCCGGTGTACTGGCCGTGAAATGTCGTGACGTACCGAAACGGCTGCTGTGCGATCGCGAACGGCACCAACAGGTTCGCGTCGAACACCGCCATCTTGTAGCGGTAGGTCGGACCGCCATCGGCCGCTAGGCTGTCGTCCTGCGCGCCGAAGGCGCCGATCCCCTGCCGGTACGCGAGTGTGCCGTCGAACTGCGCGTTGCCGAAGTAGTGCCGATCGGTCAGGCCGAACTCGACGAACGTGTTGTTGCGGCGCTGCTGCGGGATTTCGGTGTCTTCGATGAAGCTCTGGCCGAAGCGGCGCGAGAGCCGGAACTGCGCGCCGAACACGTTGTTCTGGCTGCGCGACAGCACACGATTCAGCTTGAAATCGACGGTCTTCGAGTTGCCGCTTGCGATGAACGTCTGATTCACGCCGGCGATCTGCTGGTAATACGTGTTCGTGTACGCAGAAAGCGTCGCTGTCCAGTATCCCCAAGGGATCGAATAGAAGCCGTTCCAGCCGTGTGAGCCGAGCCGCTTGTCGCCGAATTCCAGATCCTGGCTCACGCCGATGTTGAAGATATCGTTCAGGCCCAAGGGATTGTCGATACCGAGCGACAGGTTGCCCTGCAGCCGGCCGGTCGCGCGCGTGCCCGAGTTATCGATCGACGCGACCACCGTCCAGGGCTTGCCGCGCTTCACGTCGAGCACGACGTCGCTCTCGCCCGGCACGTCGGCGGGGACGATCTGCATCGACACGTCCTGGCTCGAGACGCGTTTCATCTGCTCGAGGCCCTGCTCGAGGTCGCGCAGGTTCAACAGCTCGCCGTCGCGGGTCGGGAAGGCGGTTTTCCAGGTGCCGCGCAGCTTCTCGCCGGCGAAGCGCACGTGGCGAATCACGCCGGGGATCAGCGACAATTTCAGGGTGCCGGTCGACAGATCCTGTTCAGGCAGCAGCACGCGCGTCGTGACGTAGCCGCGCGCCAGGATAGCTTGCGACAGGCCCTTGACGAGCACGTCGAGGCCTTGTTTGCCGACGCACTGGCCGGCATAGTGATCGAGCCATTCGCGCGCGAAGGCGAAGCGGTCCATCGGCAATGCCGACGCACCTTGCGCTTTCACGGAAGCGGGCAGCGCGTCGGGCACGTCGAGCGAGAAATGATCGACGCGAAAGCAGGGCGACTCCGACGGCAGTGCCGGATACCCAGCACTCGCCGTCACGCCCGAACGCACCCCGGGCGCGGAGACCGCTCGTTCGCGCTCGCGCGCCTCTTCCTGCTGTCGGGTTTGCTGATCGTTGCCCGGAATGATCAAGCGGGGAGCTTCCTGCGCCGACACACTGGCCGCAATAAGCAGCAGTGCGGCGGCTGGATTCCCCCGGCGAATGGTTCTCATGTATTTTTATAAACTTGATTGTGAATGTCGACTACGTCACGCGCTTATTGGAATTTCAGGGTGTTACTTCCGCTTGACCTGATCTACACGCAGAACCCATCACCTCCGTTCTCCGTGCTACAACATTGCAAGAAGGTATGATCTCCCGAAGGTGAAGGCAGCAGCAAGGCCGACGCTCACTAACGCTCCAATAGTACTGAGTGCAGCCGGTTCGTTGTAAGCGAACCATGCAAACAGAAGTGGTGCCATGACCATCGTTGATTTTAACCAGTATAAAAATTTCGCTCTAAACGAATCCTCCAGATTTCTTCCAAAAAGAAAAAATGTAAATAGCAAGACTGCGAGAGCAATTATTATCGCGCCAACTTCCATGGTCATTTCCTCGGCCCCTTAATTTGATCCCAGGTATTTCTTATCCCCCACCAAGGGTTGGTGGATGGATCGAAAAATGGGTCCACCGATTGCGATAGTCCAGTCGCATTACCCAGCGGAACACCAATTTGTTTTCCAGCGGCAATCGTTCCCGTCTTGGTCACGAAAAGAACGGCAGACTGTATTAGCGAATTTGTGCCGCCCGCCCATGTACCCAAAGCTTGCCCGTATATTCCGCCCAGTGCTCCCCCATAAAATCCACCGATAGTTTCAGCGGTTGTCAAGGGCTTCCCTGACAAAAAACTCAACCCGAGCGTTGTTGCCAATCCAGAAGCTGCCGCTTTACAAGCAGCGCCTCCCGATACCAAACAGGCAGTGACAGCAATCGCCGCCTTTCCGGTGCGCTCGTAAGCGAGATTCTGATTACGTAATTCTGCATCGGTCAGTCCGGTTCCGAGCTGCTGCTGTCCGGCATTATACGTGTCCTGATTTTTCTTGATGTACTGGCTGTTGTAATCGTGATTTGTATACTGGGAATCGTTCTTGTAGCCGTCGCAATTCAGGTTCTGGCATCCTACGATGCTTCGAATTTCCCAATCGTGCTTTCCACCAGACGCCTCTGCTGTCTGCTCGTCGGAATTGCGCAGTATTTCAGCCACGATTCGCCCCTCGGCTTCCTGCACGCTTATCCCAAGCTTCTCTGCTACGATCTTCGCGTCCTTCTTTGCCCTCGCATATTCATCCGGATGCAACTGCCGATTGAACCGGTCAACGTTGTACCCCGAGAACGCCCCCGATTCACCGCCCACGACAGCGCCGGCCCCCGTCGCAAGCGCGTTCGCCACGATGTTGCCCAGCGCCTGATTCATATTGGCGTTGCCGGTCGGATCGCTGCCTGCGATCGCGCTGCTCAGCTCGTTCAGCTTGCCTGATGCGATCGACGCAATCGCCGCGCCGGCTGCGCCGCCAACCGCATTGCCGCCAGCCAGTCCCGTCACCAGCGCCGCGCCAGCACCTTGCATCAGCGCGCGGTTCGCTCCGCCTTCTTTCCACGCATCGACGCCTGCCTGGTCACCGTTGGCCGCCGCGTCCTTCATCATCTTGTCCGCGTAGTCCCCGATCCGGCGAGACACCGCCTCACCGGCCGCGCTCGCCGCTGCCATCATGTCCGCCTGTTTGGCCAGCAGATTCTGCATGTCGGGCAGTTTGGCAACCGTACCATTCGTGTTCGTCGTATCGCGGTTCAAGCTCGCCACATCCTGCTTCTGGTTCGCCGAATCCGTGATCGTGATCGTTCCGGCGCTGACGCCGCTCTTCGTCGTCGCAATGTCGCTGCCGCTGTCGTTCTGGCCGAGCATGGGCGCGGCACCACCGGCATTCTTGCCCGACGTGCTGCCGTGCGTGCTGTAGTTCATCCCGCCGTCGCCGGTCGTCGCGCCCGCGCTGAAGCCGCTCGAGCTCGCGTCGTAGTGCGACTGGTTCTGGATGTCGGAGTAGGAGAGGGAACCCGTCGTCAGCGAATTCTTCGACGCATCGGCGGCGCTCGCAATCAGCCCGCCTTTCAGGTCGGTATTGCCGGTGACGTTGATATTGAAGCCGCCGTCACCCGCCTGAATCCCGGCTTGTTCATTAACGCCCGCATAACTGCCCGACGCATTGCCCTTGCTCTGGCTGAAGCTCGCACTGGCGCCGCCCTGACTGATGCTGAAGCCGCCGCCAGAACTCGACTGTTGCGCCGCGCTCGACATCGTATCTTGCACACTCACGATGTTCAGATTCCCGCCCACATCGGCGTTCACCTGATTACCCTTCACGTTCGAGCCGATGATATTCGTATCGCCGCCCGAAATGATCGTCACGCCGTTTGCCGCGTTCACGTGACTGTTGTTCTGCGTGGCCAGATCGCTGTTGCCATCGCCGTTGGCCTTCGACATCGCCGCGGAAACACCAAACCCGCCCGTGCCGACCGACACACCCACGCTCGCGCTCTTCGACTCGTTCGTGCTGCGCGTCGAGTCGGTGTCCGTCGTATTGACGATATTGACCTGATTTTTTGCCGCCAGAATCACGTCGTTTGCGTTCACATTCGAGCCGGCGATCGTCACATTGCCGCTACCCGGCTGCCCGTTCCCCGTTGCCGCAAATGCCACCGTTCCGCCCGCATTCACGTTTGAGCCGCGATTCGTCACGCTGTTCTCGGTAAATGCACTCTTGCTATGGCTGCTGCCGACGCTGACCTCGACCTTGAACTGCGGCGTCTCGCCAGCCCCCAGCGATCTAACCAGATCGCCTGCGGCTACGTTTGCATCCCACGCCGCGCTGGCCGCGGCCATCCCGTGCAGCGCCGCTGCACGGCCATCCTGGCTATTACTGGACGCACGCGATTGACCCACCGCATTCGACACCGCGTCGATTACCGGCGCCTTCAGCGCCAGCGTCAGGCCGCTCTTCGACACTTCCTGCGTCTCGCCGCGGTGGTTCGTGTCCTGCGCGGCGTCGATCGTCACGTTTGCGCCAGTGCCGCTGAGATTCTTCGCTGCGATCAGGTCGCTTCCCGTCACGTGCAGGTCGTTTCCAGCGGTGATGCTGATGTTGCCCTTCAGCGAACCGATCGAACTGGCGTTGTTCGACACCTCGGTCGTCTGACTGGTCGTCTTCAGCGAACTGCTGCCGATCGACACAGACAGGCCACCGCCCGACATCAGCCCGGACTCCTTCTTGTCGTAGTAGCTCGACGACTGCAAGGTATCCTGCGACGTCGTAACCGTCACGTTACGCGCGGCCGTGAGTGCAACGTCGTTCGTTCCGACGATGGTACTGCCCTGAACATTGACGTCCTTCCCACTGACGATGTTCACACCGTCCGCTGATACGAGACTACCCTGATTCAGCGTCATCGTCTGGTCGATCCCGCTCGCGACCTTCACGCCGCTCACGACGTTGCTGTGGCTATGCGTCTCGTGTGAGTTCAGCTCATGCGTTTCGGTCGCCGCGCCGATATTCACGTTGCCGGCCGCCAGCAGGTTCGCGTTGCCCTTGTCGAGGCTAATCGCACTGCCGTTTACGGTAATGTCCTTGCCCGACACGATATTCACCGTGTCGCCGCCCTTGAGCGTCGTCCCGGTCAGTGCTTGATCCAACGTATGCAGCGTCTCCGCATAGCTGCCGTGACTGTCGCTGCCCGAGCTGTTGCTGTTCACGGTCGAGGTCGCGCTCGCCGCGCCGAGCGTGACGTTGCCCTTGGCTGCGATCGCCCCGCCTTGGCCGAGGTCGATCTGTGCGCCCTTGGCGGTAAGATCGCCGCCAACGCCGATCAGTGAAGCGCCGCCAACCTGCACCGAGCTGCCGGTCACTTTGTTGATGTCGGTATTCGACACGCCGTTCGCGCGCTGCACGATCTTGTGCTCGCCGGTCTGCACCGCGCCGAGATCCCAGTTGCCGCCAACATTCATGCCGAGATTGCCACCAACCGACAGGCTGCCCGCGTTCTGCTGGAAGTTGCCGCCGGTCACGATCGACGCATCGCCTGCGACGTCGAGTTTGGCGGTCGGCCCGAGCGTGGTCACCACGCTCGTCGCGCCGTCGCGGCTCACCCGCGTGTTCGTCTTCGTCGCCGTATCGAGAATCAGGTCTTTCCCGGCATCCAGCTGCAGGCTGCCGGCCTTCACATTGGCCGACGTCAGGTCGATGTTGTTCTCGGTCTTCAGCGACATCAGCCCGCCGCTTTGCAGCGCGCCGAATGCGTTGTCGATCTGCTTGCCCTGAATTGCCAGCGTGTTGTCCGCCTTGATCGTGCCGCTGTTCGTGAATGACTGTGCGTTCTGGAAATCGATGTTCGTCGCGCTAATCAACGGTCCGTCGATGTTCTGCTGGCTGGCCTTCGCGAGATACACGACGGGCACCAGCACCGACTGGCCGTCGACCACGCGCGTCTCCATCATGATCACGTTGCTGGTCAGCTTCGACACCTGTTCCGCCGACAGGCTCGCGCCGATCGGCAGATCAAGCGACTTCGACAGATCCGCGCCGGCCGCCATCAGCGACTGATACATGGTCTGCAGGTCTGCGTACGGCCCAAGCACCGCCTTGCCGGTCAGCGCGGTCACTTCGTTGCGCACAAGCTGCTGCTCGTAGAAGCCGTCGCCGAGGCGTTTCGGGATGTGCGTGAGGTCGACGCCGAGCTGACCGAAGAAGTAGTCGCTCGAGATGAAATTCTTCTGGTTCGTGAACGCCGGGTTCGTCTCGATCACGTAGCTCGCATTCGGCGCAGTCGTCGGCTTGAACAGGCCGCCCTGCGGAATGGTGAGGTTGTTCAGGACGTTCAGCGCCGTCGCGCTGGCGATGATCGGGTCGACCGGCGCCGACGGACCGCCATGCACTGCCGACGCCCCCGATTTCGCACCGCTCGCGCTACCGCTCAGGTTGCCAGGCGTCAGGCCGGGCACCGACTGCCCGGGCAGCAGACCGAGTGACGGAATCGATGCATTACCCGCCGTGTTGTTGACACTGACGCCCGTTCCCGAAATCGTGCCGTTCGAACTCAACGTCGAGTCGTAGCCCGGCAGCTTGTAATCCTTGATCGACGCCGGTGCCGCCTGCGTATAGCCGCCCGGGCGACTGCCGACGAACGGCGCGTTGCCGAACGGCAGTTGCCAGTCGTGCTCGGAATTGTCGTAGTTGTTGTAGTGATACTGCCCCGAGTAGGAGACTGTCACGCCCGGCAGTTTTTGCCCGGACGCCGCCCAACCGTCCGCGTCGTAGTGCGACGGAATCTTGATGTCGCCGACTGCCGCGATATTGCTCCAGTAATTCTGCAGCGTGCCGACCGACGACGCGTCGATGTTCCCGCCCGACACGATCTGGCCGGCCGCACTGATGCCTGTCACGGTCGTCGCCGTCGCGCTGTCCGCGTAGTAGGTCGTGAACTGATACGTGCTGTTCCACTGACCGCCGTGGGGCGGCTCTGTGTAGACGCCGCCGATGCTGTCCGGATCCTTCACGCCGATCTGGCCCGTGCGGCCGCTGATCGGAATCCCGAACTGCCCGAGCAGCGATGGATCGATCGAACTGGTTGAGGTCGTCATCACGCGGCGCGTGTTCGTGATCTTGTCGGCGTGCAGCTCCATGTTACCGCCCGACTGGATCAGCGCCGACGCGTTGTTCACCAGCGCCGCGTTCCTGTAGTTACCGCTCGAGTCCTTGCCGCCCGCCAGCACGACCTTGCCCATGCCGAAGATGGCGGTCGTGGCCATCGTATCGGCCGCGCTCGTGTCGTCGCGGTTCTCGATGTCGTGCGCGAGGAGCTCGAGCGTGCCGTTGCTGTCCGATGCGCCAATCAGCGCGGTCGGTCCGAGGTTCGAGATCGTACCCGTTGCGTTGAGTGACGCGCTGGCACCCACGAGTGCACCCGTATTGGTCAGGTTGGCCGATTGCGTGTGCAGCAGGCCGCCAGCCGTCAAGGCACCGACGTTCACGATATTGCCCGCATTGACACTCAGGTCGTTGACAGACTGCAGGTTCGCATTGTTCGTGAAGGTGCCGGGCAGCGTGAAGGCGAGATCGTGCCTGACGTTGAACTGCGTGTCGGCCGCCGCCGTGTAATCGCCCTGCAGGTTCACGTTCGCGTCATGCGCGGCGCTGTAGGTGCCACCGCCTTGCAGCGTCGCCGCCGTCACCGTCAGGTCGTGCGTCGAGCTGATTTGCCCGCTCGCGTTGGTGATCGCGCCGCTCGTCGTCACGTCGACATTGCCGCTCGAGTTCGCGACATTGCCAATGGTGCCGCCGCTGTTGTCGAGGGTATTGCCCTGGACATGCAGCGCAGCGCCGCTGAGCTGGCCGCCCTGCGTGTTGCTGATCGACGCCGCGCTGACCGTCACGTCGCCGTTGCCGGTGATGGCGCCCATGCCCGATACGCCGCCGGCGTGGCTGTTCGTGATCTGGCTGCCGCCCTGTACGGTCATCTTGCCGGCGCCAAGGTCGACAATGGCGCCGTCCGCATTGTTGATCGAGGCCGATTGAATGTTGAGCGTACTGGCATCGCCCGCGGTCGATTGCCCGGCCTGAATGTGGCCGCTGCGGTTCGACAGAGCGCCGCCGCTCGTCAGCGAGAACGAGGTATCCGACCGCAGCAGTCCCTGCGCGTTGTTCACGTCGCCCGAAATCGTGGCGTTGATGCCGCGTTGCGCCGCCAGGATGCCGCTCGCATTGTTCCAGCTGCTGGCGTTGACGACGGCTTGCCCCTTCGTCACGATGGTTCCCGACGCGTTGTTCAGCGCGCTGGCTCCGTTGCCCGGTGCGATTGTCAGCGTGCCCGCGCCGGCATGCGTAATGGTGCCGCCCGCGTTGTTCAGCTCGGCCGGCGTGAGCGTCAGGTCCGTACTGTTGGTCTGGATGACGCCGGCGGCCGAGTTGTCGAGCGTGCCGATGACGTTCATGCCCATCGCCGACGAACCGTACTGCGTGATGGTGCCGCCGCGGTTCGCGAGGGTCGCGGCTGTCAGCGTGAGCTGGTTCGCTTCGAGTTTGCCGCTGCTGTTGTCGAGCGTCGAATCGGCCGTGACCGACAGGTTCGGCGCGACGATCGAGCCACTCTGGTTCGTCATCGAACCCGTGTGGATCGTCGCGTTCGTGCTGGCGCCGATCTGACCGCTGTCATTCGCCAGCGTACCGCTGGTGACGCTCACGTCCGTGTTCGACAACAGCTTGCCGCCTGCATTGTTCAGCGTGCCGGCGACGGTTGCCGCCAATCCGTTCTGCGCGCTGATCGAGCCCGACGCGTTGTTCAGCGTGCCGGTTTGCGCGACGACTCGGCCGTTACTCGCGATCGAGCCGCCGACGTTTGATAGCGAGCCGGATTGGCTGCCGAGCGTCAGCGCGCCGGTGCCGGCATGGGTGATGGTGCCGCCGTCGTTCTTCAGCACTGCTGGCGCGAGCGTCAGGTCGGTGCTATTGGTCTGCAGCGTGCCGCGGCTGGAATTGTCGAACGTGCCCGACACGTTGACGGCCATTGCGCCGGCGCCGGTCTGCGTGATGGTGCCGCCGTGGTTCACGACATCGGTTGCGTTCAACGAGACCTGATCGGCCTGCACGGTGCCGGCGCTGTTGTCGAGCGTCGTTCCGCTGAGCGTCGCCGTCTGGCCGACAATCGAACCACCGCTGTTCGCCAGGTGCGCGCCGGCATCGACCACGACGTTCTGGGCGGCCTGCAGGGTGCCGCTACCGTTGTCGACCGACTGGCCCGCAACACGCAGATTCGTATTGGACGTGATCGCGCCGCGGTTGACAACGTTTGCGCCCTGGACCGACACGTCTCCGTTGCCGCCGATGACGCCGCCTTGCGCACCGTTTGCCGTCGTACCCGCCGCGTTCGTCAGTTGACCGGTTGCGCTCAGCGTCAGCCCGTCACCGTTCAGCGAAGTGATTCGGCCCGCCGTGTTGTCGATCGTGATCCCGTCGACCGACGCGTGCCCGGCGCTCTGGATGGTGCCTTGATTGTTCGCGATGGCGCCACCGCGCACGTCCGCCGTGCTTTCGGAGACCAGTTCGCCGGACTGGTTGGCAACCTGGCCGGCCACGTTGACCGACAGCGGGCCTTGCGACGAGACCTTGCCGCCCTGGTTCGAGAGGCTGCCGCCGGAAAGCGTGGTGCTGCCGCCGCTCGACAGGCTGCCGTGATCGTTGATCACCGTGCCCGACGCGTTCGCCGAGACAGCCCCTTGGGCGCTCGTCGTCGCGTTTGCGAGATTCACATCGCCGGCTGTCGCGCTCAGCGACAGATTGCCGTTCGCCGCGGTCTGGCTACCGGAGAGATTCACGTTGCCGCCGGTCAGCGACGCATTGCCGCCCGCGACGTTCTGGCCGGTCGCGCTCAGCTGGCCCGACGCCGTCACGTTCAGATCGCCGCCGCGTCCGACGGAGCCGTCGTTGTTCACGCCCGCGCCGAGCGTGCCCGTCGAGTTGACGCTGCCCGCGTTCACGGTCGTATTCTGTTGCGCGGCGAGTGTCCCGGTGTTCGTCAGATCGGCGGCGGTATTCACCGACGCCGACTGTTGCGCGTATGTCGTGCCGCTGTTCTGGATGCCACCGGCAGCCGACAGTGCGAGGTTGCCGCTCGCCGTGGTCTTGCCCGTCTGCACGAGCCGGCCGTTCGACTGCAGCGTCAGGTCACCGGCCTGTGCGGCGATCGTGCCGGCGTTGGCCACCCCCACACCGAACTCGTTCGACGCGAGGAAGATCCGATCACTATACATACCGCCCAACTGGCTCACGTCGATCGCGACCGACGGGGCGGGGCCGTCGCCGGCGATCGGCGTCGCGGCGAGCGTGTCGTGGTTGACCTGGGCCGCGCCGGCAATCACGTTCAGGTTCTTCGCGTAGACAGCGGCGTTCACCTGCACCGCGCGCGCAATCAGATCGACCCCGTCGATGTTCGACGCGTTCAGGCCAGCGCCGGCGACCGTCACGAGCCCCCGGTTGACGTTGTAGCCGGCAAGTGAGCCGTCGGCACCGTAGTACGGCACGCCCGTGGTCAGGGTCGCGCGACTGGTATTGATAAAGGACGCCCCATCGAGAAAAATGCCCGAAGGATTCGCTAGGACAAGCTCCGCTCGAGCGCCTGCGATCTCCAAAGCGCCGCGAATTTGGGAAGGGTTCGGGCTGTTGACCTGGTTGACGATGATCCGTGCGGCCTGGCCCGCGCCATAATTCGGGTTGCCGTTGATCCAGCCCGCCTGCTGGGTCTGGACCATCGTGGCCGAGTTGTTCAGAATCGCGCCGGCGCGCGAGACGTCGAACTGGTTGTAGGTGTTGACCGAAACGCCGGCGCCCGACGGCGCTGCCACGTTGACCTGAGGCAAGCCGTTCGGCGTCTGGATCACGTGCGTGGGGGTGCCCGGCGTTGGGACGATTTGCGCATCGGACAGCGTAGGCAGCATGCCGAGCGCGGTGATACCCGCGACTGCGGCGAGTGCGCCCGACGTGGATGAGCGCCGGCGAGCGCGCGCCTCGCCAGTAGCCGATTTGCCCTCGGTGGTCGCCGTCTCCGCGACGGCCACCACCATACCCCGAAGCCTGGAATACACCAGGCGATGCGTATTTTTGTTCATTCTTGCCGACGCGGCCCGCGCCTATTCGTTGGATTATTGTGCGCGAGCTTACTAAATCCCCTAAAGACGACTGTCAACAATTGCCAAGCCGTTGACGGAAAAAGACAAATTCCGGTTTTCAGACGCGTCCGATTGACGAGGCACGTTGCTGGCGTGCAGCGGAAAGCCGAACGAAAAAAAGCCGACGCAAACGCGTCGGCTTGAAAATGTTCCAGCAGGTCGGGGAACCCGGCCAGAACCTGAGAGGCCGGCATCATCCCATACGCGGCAACCCGATGTCTCCGGCGTTGCCTTCGGCGTCATTCAGCAGCAACGCCGCCGCGCTACTAGCCCGATCGCCGCCGACGCTACAAACACATCGAGTCACTGTTTCGCGCCAGCATCGATTGGTCCTTGATCGAGCGGCATGTCCCGGACATGCTCCGCGTCGCGATCTCGATCAAGGCCGGCCGAATGACGCCCTCGACGATCCTGCGACGGCTCGGCTCAGGGAGTGTGAAGAACAAGCTGTACTTCGCGTTTCGCGAGCTCGGTCGCGTGATCCGGACGATGTTCCTGCTGCGCTACATCAACGACCCGGAGATGCGCCAAACGATTCACGCGGCGACCAACAAGAGCGAGCAGTTCAACGACTTCTCGAAATGGCTGATGTTCGGCGGCGAAGTCATTGCGGAAAATCTCCGGCACGAGCAGCGCAAGGTCATCAAATACAACCAGCTTGTCGCGAACATGGTGATCCTCTACAACGTGCAATGGATGTCGAGGACGCTGAAAGCGCTGCAGGAGAAGGGGCATCCCGTCGACGCCGACGTACTGCAGGCGCTGTCGCCGTATCGCCGCGACCACATCAATCGGCTCGGGTCATATCTGCTGGACCTTCATCGCAAAGCTCCGCCGCTCGACCCGTCAATATATTTTTCGTTTAAATCAGCCGCTTAAGTACTTTTTGGCGAAAATTTCGCGAATCCCGGTCGACCCTCTGGCATGTTCGGTCGGAAGGGGCGGCGCTGCGGTAGCGAGGTGCGTGACGCGCGCGCGTCGAAGTCCCGGACGAGATCGGAGCATGATGCAGGGCAGGACGCCGCCTGCGCATCCCTGCTCAATCGCGCGTCCGCCGAAGCGCGCGCCCCATCTCGGCGATCGGCATCGCCGCGATCGAATTCAGCAACCGCGTCTCGCCGGCGTCCGGGCGCGCGATTGCCCGCACGTCATCGAGCGTCTGCGCCACGTGGCGATCGAGCGGTTCGAGAAAGCGCCTCAGCTCGCTCGCCGCCGCCTTGTCCCTGAGCCCGATTGCCTGTCCGAACGCGATCAGCGCATCCACATCGATATCGACAAATCGCGTCGCGGTGCCGAGCGGCATCGTCAGTTCGCAGTGCGGCCAATGATCGCCACGATGGTCGGGCCGGTGCGTCGGCGTGTGATACACGACCGTGCTGACGATGTCATAGAACGGCGCAAGCCGGTAACCGCGCGCGTCGACGAAGAACGACAGGTTCTTCAGGTGCGCGTCGGCATTGCCGACCACCACGTTGAACACGGTCCAGCGGAATACCGACAGGCGTGCCAGCGCGCGCGTGCTGGTGCGGTCGATCGCGCGGGCAAGCTCCTGCGCATTCGCGCGCTGGTACTTGAAGCCGCGGTCGTAGTTGAGCAACTGCATCGCGTCGATCGTATGCACGCGCCCGGCCGGCGCCGACGCGACGTCGCGGTCGAACCGGTCGATCACGTAGCACGCGGATGGCGCGCGCAGGAAGTGCACGTCGGGCACGTCGAGCCCCATCCGCTTCGCGAGCTTCATGCAGAAGAATTCGTTGATCGCCGAGTGCGGGTAGCCGGCCGCGCGCATGTCCGGCTTGAGCAGGTGCATCGACGGCTCGCTGCCGACCGGCTCGTACAGCGTGTAGTCGGATGCGTTGCCGCGCAGCACCACCAGCAGCTTCTGCTGCGCGCCGGCCGCCGACATGCGCTTGGGTGCGGTGGCCGTCAGCGCGCGCTCGGGCATTGCCTGGATTCGGCGTTCGAGCTCGTCGAGCGGCAGTGGCTGCAGGCTGCCGGGCGCTTCCTGTTCGCCGTCGGCCAGCAGCGTCAGCGCGCCGGCCGATTCGCGCCCGAAGTACGCGAGCAGGCCCCACGCGTCGGCGGCATCGACCTTCGCCTCGCGCGCGAGCGACGTGCGCATGCCTTCCTCCGGCAGCAGGTTGTCGAAGAACCACTGGACCGGGCGATCGGTAGACGTATCGGTGAAGGTGCCGGCGCGCAGCGCGAACGCCGGCGACAGCGGATAGGCGGTCGGGGACGCGAGCCATTGCGGGTCGTACGCGAACGACCAGATGCCTTTGTCGTCGGTCAGCGTGCCCATGCGCTCGCCGTTGGCGGAGGCGATCAGCTTTCTAGCCGCCATGGCTGCTCCTGCGGCGTTGCGCGGCCTTCAGCGCAGTGGCTTCCGAAATCTCGACCGACGACTCGGCGTACAGGCGCACGCCCAGCTCGCCGAGCAGCATCATGACCTTGCCGATTTGCGCGGTCGGCTTGCCGGCTTCCACCTGGCTGATGAATTTCGGCGACAGCCCGGTCGCGTTCGCGAGTTCGTCGCGCGTGAACCCCTGCTGGAGCCGCGCCGCGCGGATGAGATGGGCGAGCGCGCCGATCGTGTCGACGGACTGGGACTCCGACATGACGTTCTCCGTACTTCGTATCTGATCGGGAACAGTATTGCACAACTCGACGGCCCGAGCATCATTTCGTATCCGTACAGGAACGAAAGTCCAGTAAAAGGACTCGGAACATCGTTTCGTACCCGAACGGGAACAAAAGCTCGTAGAGCTGTATGTTGAAACCGCCTTCGTATCCAATCGAATACGAAAAAGTGTCGAGCCGGCCAGGCCGGCGAGGATGCATGGCGCCGACGGTTATCCGCCGGCGGCGATCACGGTCAGTGGGCCAACGTCGTCGTCGACGGCCCGCGCGGCGCGCGTCCGTCATTCCACAAACAGGTCGGGCCCGAACCTTGCGCCCCGCAAGCGCCGCCCGCGGCGGCACCGCGACGTGTCACACATGACGGATTGGGAGGGAGGCGCGCATGGAGCCGATGCCGGTCGTACTTCAGTGGGATGCGGTCCTCGTCAGGATCGCCCTCGCGCTGGTCGCGGGCGGACTGATCGGCCTCGATCGCAGCGAATCCGGCAAGACGGCCGGGCTGCGCACGACGATCCTCGTCTGCCTTGCCGCGTGCCTGTCGATGCTTCAGGTCAATGCGTTGCTGCTGCAGGCCGGCAAGCCGCAGGGCGCGTTCTCGGTGCTCGACCTGATGCGCCTGCCGCTCGGCATCCTGACCGGGATGGGCTTTATCGGCGGCGGCGCGATCCTGCATCGCGACGGCCTCGTATCCGGCGTGACGACAGCCGCGACGCTGTGGTTCGTGACCGTGGTCGGTCTGTGCATCGGCGGCGGCCAGTTGTCGCTCGGCGCGTTCGGGCTCGTGCTCGGACTCCTCGTCGTGTGGCCGCTGCGGCTGGTCGAGCAGCGCGTGCGGCGCGTCAGGACGGCACTGATCACGATCGAGTACGAATTCGGCTCGCCGGCGCGCGAGCGTCTGACGACCGGGCTGCGCGACGCTGGCTTCGCGTGCCGCACGCGCGGTTTTCGCGAAACGGCCGCGCGTGCGGCGCGCGAAGAGGAACTGTTCGTAGCGTGGCGCGAACCGGCCAACGCCGATGCGATGCTGCCTCAACTGATCCGGATCGCCGAATTGGCTGGCCTGACTTCGATCCGTTGTTCCGCGGAGAACTGAGCCGCACGACGCTTTCCGAGCGTAGGTTGGCTGCGTGCCCCGGTGTTCCGTGCCCCGTTCAGCGTCCGGCTTCCGCTCCGGCACCGTCGTGCGAATCGCCGTTCGGGTTGGGCGGGCTCATCGCGAGATGAAGTGCGGCCGGGTCGACCGGTTTCACGAAATGCTCCAGAAACCCGGTCGCGAGACAGCGTTCGCGATCCGCGTTGCGGCCATAGCCGGTCAGCGCGAGAAAGATGCACGGCGTGACTTCGTTGATCGCCTTCAGCCGCCTCAGCAGTTCATAGCCGTCCATCACCGGCAGCCCGATGTCGAGGATCGCGACGTCGGGACGGTAAGCGCGGTACGCGGCCAGCGCGGTCACCGGGTCGTGCACGACGGCGACTTCGTGACCGGCCTCGCGCAGCCATTGCGCGAGTGTCGACGCGGCATCCTCGTTGTCGTCGACCAGCATCACGCGCCGGCCGGTGCGGCCCGGCGCCATGTCGCGGATGCCGTGCGGCGGCTGCGGCGCGGCCATTGCCACGGCTTTCGGCCGGTACTCGGGCAGTGAGATCGTAAACGTGCTGCCGCAGCCGGGTCCGGCGCTGTCCGCGCGCACCGTGCCGCCGTGCAGGGTGACGAGACTGCGCACGAGCGCGAGGCCGATACCGAGGCCGCCGTGCGCCTGCTTCGCGTCGCCGTCGAGCCGGTAGAACGGCTCGAAGATGCTGTCGAGGCGGTCGCGCGGAATGCCGGCGCCGTTGTCGCTTACCTCGACGAGCGCGGTGCCGTCGGCGCCGCGGGCCGCGCGCACCGTGATGTCGCCGCCCGGCAGCGTGTATTTCGCCGCGTTGGTCAGCAGGTTCGCGACGACCTGCGACAGCCGCACCGAGTCGCCGTGGCAGCGCGCGTCCGGATCGGTGTCGACATGCAGGCGGTGACGGCGCTGCTCGAACAGCGGACTCGCGACCTCGACCGCGCGGTCGACGATGTCCGCGAGCTGCACGGGTTCCTTCTTCAGCGTGATCTTGCCGCGCGTGATGCGCGACACGTCGAGCAGATCGTCGATCAGCCGGACCATGTGATCGAGCTGCCGCTGGATGATCGCGATCTCGTTCGGCGTCGCCTGGCCGTCGCGATGGCGGATCAGCTCCAGCGCGAGCGAGATCGGCGTCAGCGGATTACGCAGCTCATGGCCGAGCACCGCGAGAAACTGATCCTTCGCCTGATTCGCGTCACGAAGTTCGCCGAGCAGCCGGTCGCGCTCGGCATTCGCGGCGACGAGCTTCTCGCGCGCGGCGACGTGCTCGGTCACCTCGACCGCGCTGACGATCACGCCGAGCCCGTCCGCGAGCGGCTGCGGATTGAAGTGCAGCCGGTACACGCGGGCGTCGTCCGGCTCGGGCCGGTCGCGGTGCTCGCTGATCGTCGTCGAGCGGCCCAGCGTGCGGGCGGTTTCCAGCGCGCGCACGATCGCCGGCGTATCGCCGCCGGGTAGCACCGACGTCAGCCGCTGGTCGACGATGTCGGTCCGGCCGCACAGCTCCGAGAAACGGTGATTCGCGAGCACGATCCGGTGTGCGGCGCCCGACAGCAGCGCGATCGGCAACGGCGCGTGCATCAGGACGCCATTGCGTTGCTGCTCGGCGTCCTCGCGACGGCGGATCTCGTCGCTCAGCGCGCGCGAGCGCTGCTGCGACAGCGCCAGCGTCAGGTGCAGCTCGTTTTCGTCGTTGCGCAGCGATGCATCGGGCAGGATGCGGCGATGCAGCGCGCATACATGGCGGAACGTCTCCGATTGCTCGGCGCTTGGAAACACGTCGCCCGGATAGCCGCAGTAAAGCGAGAAGCGATGTTGCTCGATCAGCTCGTTCCATAGCGCTTCGAGCCGCAGCGCACCGGCGTACCGCTCCTGCGCGCACAGCAGCGCGACCATTTCGCCGAACACATGCACGGGTCGGCCGGCGCGGACCGCCGCTTCGACGATCGTGCCGATCGAGCGGCGAAAGCGCGCGGGGTCAGGGAGGTCGCCGTCCATGAAGCTGTCGAGCAGCGTCTGCGCGCTCGACATGAAGATGCGCTCGCGGGCCGCGTGGCCGATCGGTGCGCCGAGCGTGCGCAGGCGTTCGTGCACCGCCGCGAGGCAGTCGGGTCGCGCGATCACGATCGCGCTGCCGCCCGCGCGCAGCGCATCGGCCGCGAACAGTGCGACTTCCGACACGAGCTGCGCATCGGACTCGTAGAACTGGACGAAGTGATCGGCCCGCATCGGTGCCGATTCCAGCAGGGGAGATGCAGTTTTCATCGCTCACGACCAGACAATGCCGTTGGCGGCCGGCGATTCCGTGCCGCAGCCATATCCGGGCCGACACGAGCAAGCCGCGTGCCGCGCGCGCGCCCAGGCCCGAGGGCCGTGCGGCATGAGCCCGGCATGCGCGGGCGGTGCCGGGTGACGCTGCGTTTGTAAATTCTGCCGCGGATCGCAGGACGGATGCGCGATCAGGGTGGCGCGGTAGAGGCGGCTCGCCGGTCCGTCCCGAGCCGGAGTAGTCGCCGGTCAGTGGCAAGACCGGACGAACCTGCGGCGCGTCGGGTGGCGCGGCGCAATCCCGGCGCCCGACGGCGAATGCTCAGAACTTTACGCACAGCCCGTGCGACGCGCGGCGACCGGTGCTCGCGGTCATATCGATCGATGGAATCGTCCGATGGACGCGAGCCGGGTCACGGGGGGAGGGATCTTCTTATGCAACGGGGTGCCGTGCTGCGCGAGGCCGATGTGCTACGCGCGAACGCCTGTCATCAGGAAAACGTCGTCGCGACCATGATGCCGAACACCAGGCCGAGCGCGATGCCGGTCAGCCGGCCGTAGATGGATGCGCGCACATTGTCGTCCAGCTCGAACGGCGAGCGCTTGTGCTTCCATACCGTGCTGAATGCCACCGGACGGGTCAGCAGCACGGTGCATGCGATCAACACGGGTGTCGCGACGAGCATCGCGATGCGCGGCCCGTTCCAGTCGACGCCATGCATCATCAGCGAAACGAGCACGGCGAGCGGCACCTCGACGCACAGGCCGAGCAGCGATCCGCCGACGAAGGAGTCTCCCGGTGATTGGAGCATGGTCGTCCGTCCGTTCGAATGAAAGCCGCACCCGTTTGCGAGCGGCTGAAAGGGCGACCGCGGCCCTTGTCGGAGGCCATGGTCGATCGTGTGGCCGGATGTTAAGGCAAATTGTCGACCGGTTGTCGGCTATTCAAGCTATTTAACAAATGTTCGATGGAAACCGGGTATCGTGCGCCGCACGGGACGAGCGCGCCGTGGTACAAGTCGGGTTTTGCGCGCTTCGTGCGTGGTGCGGCGCGGTACGCCGGCGACGCGCGTCGGGCGGCCTGAGCGGCAGCGATCAGCGAACGACAAGGACTCGACCGCACACCGCTCAGGCCCGAAAACCCGATCTGAACGCGATTCGACAGCGCGCGTGCAGTCGCAAAGCATTGCCGATCAATTTCCCGGCCGGTGCGCTGAACGAGTCGGCATGGATCCCGTCGCGATTCGACGGCTGCTGGCGCTGGTTCGCGGATCGGGACGATTCGCCGTGGTATCCGTCGGCCCGGATGTTCCGGCGCACGGAGCCTGGGCGCCGGGACGACGTGATCGAGCGGTGGCGCGTGCACTTGAAACCAACCAGGGGACTGCAACATGATCGAACATCTGACCAATCATCCGGCGACGATCGCCTGCAAGGTGTGCGGTGCCGACGCGGACATCTGCGGCGTGGTCGATTTCTCGCGTTGCGGCGCGGACATGATCGCCGGGAAAAAAGTCGATCCGTTCGTCGGCGTGGCGATCTACTACTACGCGTGCAGACAATGCGGGTTCACCTGCACGCCGGCCTTCGACCACTGGACGCACGATGATTTCGCGCGTCACGTGTACAACGACGACTACGCGCGCCACGATCCGGAGTATCTCGAGCATCGTCCGCAGCAGCATGCCGACCTGATCTGCACGAGCTTTCCGTCGATGCGGGAGAACCGCATTCTCGATTTCGGCTCGGGGCTCGGGCTGCTGGAAAAGAAGTTGTCCGCGCGCGGGTTCGCGGATGTGACCTCGTACGATCCGTTCAGCCATCCCGTCGCGCCGCAGGGGCAATTCGATGCGATCCTGTCGTTCGAAGTCTTCGAGCATCATCCGGATCCCCGCAGCCTGTTCGCCGACATCATCCGGTACAGGGGGCCCGCCGGCGCACTGTTGTTTCAGACGTCCCTGATCACGCCGGAGATCCTTGCGCGTGGGATCGAGCAATGGTGGTACTGCGTGCCGCGCAACGGGCATATTTCGTTCTATACGAGCCAGGCGCTGACGCTGCTGGCGACGCAGCATGGGCTCGAATTCGGCTCGTTCAGCCCGGAATTGCACGTGGTTTTCGATCGTGCGTCGGCGCCGGGGTGGCTTTCGAAGTTCTTTCAGTGAAATGGGGGGCTCAGTCAGCCGCGACATCGGTTGCCAGGAATCCGAGACGCCATTGTTCAGGAGGCGATCCATCATCCCGAGCCGGATATCCACACCACGCACGTCGCCCCGCAGGCGTGAGATCGGCCTCATTCGCGGCTTTCACCGTCGATGCCGCCCGGCCACGGAGATGAAGCCTCGCGCGAGGCAGCGCCGTTCGCGCGTCGGCCGCCGTTCTTGATGCAGGTCACGTGAGACGCCGAAGCGTCGGATCAGGATGAACGTGTTCGGCCGACAGCGCCGGCCAATGCCGGCCCGCGCGTGTCGCTCGCGGCTCGGCCGCGGCCATCGGAGGGCTCGTCATGGATCACGGGAATGCACACGTCGTCTGGTTCGACGACCTGCGGCGCGGCGACGTGGCGCGCGTCGGCGGCAAGAATGCGTCGCTGGGCGAATTGATCGGCAACCTGTCCGCACAGGGTGTGAGCGTGCCACCCGGGTTTGCGTCGACAGCGGACGCTTACTGGCGATTCATCGATGCAAACGGATTGAGGCAAGCCATCGGCAGCACGCTCGAGGCATTCGGCGCACGCAAGATGGCGCTCGCCGAGGCCGGTGCATCGATCCGGCAGGCGATCCTCCGCGGAGACTGGCCCGACGACATCGCCGACGCGATCCGGGACGCGTATCGGCAACTGTGCCGACAGGCCGGCGGAGACGACGTCGATGTCGCCGTGCGCTCGAGCGCGACCGCCGAGGATCTTCCCGACGCGAGCTTCGCGGGCCAGCAGGAAACCTATCTGAACGTGCGCGGTGAGCATGCGCTGCTCGCGGCGTGCCGCCGATGCTATGCGTCGCTGTTCACCGACCGCGCGATCTCCTACCGCGAAGAAAAGGGCTTCGATCACTTGCGCGTCGCGCTGTCGATCGGCGTGCAGCGGATGGTGCGTTCGGACCTCGGCGCGGCTGGCGTGATGTTTTCGCTCGACACGGAAACAGGATTCGACAAGGTGGTGCTGATCAGCGCGGCATGGGGGCTTGGCGAGAATGTCGTGCAGGGCACCGTGGACCCCGACGAATACGAGGTCTTCAAGCCCTTGCTCGGCGATCCGGCGTGCACACCGGTCATCGGCAAGACGCTCGGCGGCAAGGCATGCAAGCTGATCTATGCGCGCGACGAGAATGCACCGACCCGCAACGTGCCGACCTCGAAAGCCGAGCGTGCCACCTTCGTGCTGGCGGACCGCGACATCCTGGCGCTTGCGAAGTGGGCCTGCGCGATCGAGGCGCACTATGGCCAGCCGATGGATATCGAGTGGGCAAAGGACGGCGTAAGCGGAGAACTGTTCGTCGTGCAGGCACGTCCCGAAACGGTGCAGTCCCGGCGCGAATCTTCCGCCATCAAGACCTACCGACTTGGTCAGACCGGCCGCAAGCTGCTCACCGGCGTCAGTGTCGGCGAGGCGATCGCGGCCGGCAGCGTGTGCGTGATCGAGAGTCCGCACGACATGGGGCGATTCGTCGACGGCGCGGTACTGGTGACGCACACGACCGATCCCGACTGGCTGCCGGTGATGCGTCGCGCCGCGGCGATCGTCACCGATCATGGCGGCCGCACGTCGCATGCCGCGATCGTGAGCCGCGAGCTGGGATTGCCGGCCATCGTCGGCACCGGCAACGCGACCCGCATGCTGCACGATCAGCAGGAAGTGACGGTGTCGTGCGCGGAGGGCGAGGCCGGGTTCGTGTACGAAGGCATCGCGCAATACCACGTGGAGGCGATCGACCTGACCGACCTGCCGGCCACCCGTACGCAGGTCATGCTGAATCTCGCGAATCCGGCCGCGGCGTTCAGGTGGTGGCGACTGCCCGCCGATGGAATCGGGCTCGCGCGCATGGAGTTCGTGATCAGCAACCATATCAAGGCCCACCCGATGGCGCTGGCCCACTACGACGCGCTGACGGACGCGCATGCGAAGCGCGAGATCGCCGCCCTGACGTCGGGGTACGACGACCCGTCGAACTATTTCGTCGACCGGCTGGCGCACGGCCTCGCACGTATCGCGGCGGTCTGTCATCCCGCGCCGGTGATCGTCCGCATGAGCGACTTCAAGACGAATGAGTACGCGCATCTGGTCGGCGGCGCGCAGTTCGAACCGCTGGAAGAAAATCCGATGCTCGGATTTCGCGGCGCGTCACGCTACTATTCGCCGCGCTACCGTGACGGATTCGCGCTCGAATGCCGAGCCATCGCGCGGCTGCGAAACGGCATGGGATTCAGGAACGTGGTCGTGATGATCCCGTTCTGCCGGACGCTCGACGAGGCGGACCGCGTGCTCGAGGTCCTGGCCGCCAACGGACTGAAGCGCGGCGAAGACGGATTGCAGATCTATGTGATGTGCGAAATCCCGTCGAACGTCATCCTGGCGAGCCAGTTTGCGCAGCGCTTCGACGGCTTCTCGATCGGAAGCAACGATCTGACCCAACTGACGCTCGGCGTAGACCGCGACTCGGCGGAATTGGCCGGGTTGTTCGACGAACAGAACGAAGCCGTGAAGTGGATGATCGCCCGCGTGATCGAGTCCGCCCGCAACGCGGGGGCGAAGGTCGGCTTGTGCGGCCAGGCGCCGAGCGATCACCCGGCATTCGTCGATTTTCTCGTGGCGTGCGGCATCGACTCGGTTTCCGTCAGCCCTGACAGCTTCATCGCGGTCAAGCGGCGCGTGGCCGTCGCGGAAAGCGCTGCGCCCGGTGAGCGTGCGTCGCCGGAGTGAGCCACATCCAGTCGGCCTCGCCGCCAATTGTCGCGACCTGCTCGCGTATCGAAAAGAGCGTCGACGAGCGTTCGCCGCTGACGAACGCGTCGTCGGTCTGACGAAGCCGCCGGATTTCAGCAAATGCACGGAAATGCGCGAAACCGGCACGCGCAGCCGCGCGTACTCGAGCGCTTCCCGTGCGATCAGATAGAGAACGGAGGCTGCCGCGGCGTCCACGCCGGTCCAATCTTCACGCCATATCGCGAGAACAAATCCTGCGCGAGCACTTCGTGAAGCTCGGAAGCGAGACGGGTTCGTTCGGCCTCGCGGGTACGCTGCAATGTGCGCGCCAGTTCGCGCAGCGCGTGTCGCGATTCACGCCATTTCCGCTCGGTCGCATTGCGCCGCCTGACGTCCTGGAAGGTCAGCAGAACCGACGCGCGGGAGGATTCGGCTGAACCGACCGATTCCCGAGCGTGGCGGCGCGCACACGACCGCACCGGATCGGAATGAACGCAGGGTCACGCCATGCCCGTGCGCGGTCGGCCATCTTCCGAGCGAGCGAATGCCGCCTGCAGTACAGGATGCACGTCGGTGAGCCAATGATCGCCGGTAAAGAGTCCGTAGTGGTCGCAATCGTCGATGTCGACGCGTTGCCGCGCATTCGCTGCGAGACCGCTGCACATGGCCAGCGCGGCATGGGTCTGGCCGGCACCGGTGACGGCATCGCATTTGCCTTCAACGGTCATCAACGCGATCGAGCGCAGCGCGGCGGGATCGACCAACTGGCCGTGAACGTGCCAAGTCCGGTTTGCCAGGCATGCCCGCTGGAAAACGATGTCGACCGTATCGAGGAAGTACTCGGCGGGCATGTCGAGGAGCGTCAGGTATTCCCGCAGCGCGCGGCGTGCGGTTGCGAGTGCGTTGGCGTCGCCGCTCGACACCGCTCGTCGATAGCGATCGACCAGCGCCACGTAGTGTTGCGGATAGGCGAGCGCGATCTCGGCACGCTGCAGATAGGCCGGAAATACCTGTCGTCCGTATCCGGCGAAGCCGTGCGGCACCGTCTCGATCAGCGTGGCGCGACACCAGTCGAGCGAATGCGAGCGGGCCGCGATCCCGAGCGCACTCGGATTGATGCGGGCATCGAGGGGGCCACCGATCAACGTCAGGCTCGCCGGCAGCGCGGCACCGCGTTGTGCGCGCAGCGCGATGGCGCCGAGCGACGGAAACGTCGCCTGACAGACCGCGACGACGTGCACCGGGCGCGCGTCCGCAAGCAGGGTATCGATGAAACCGTCGAGCATCGACACGTATTCGTCGAGGCCGAATCGGCCCGCGTCGCGTGGCACATCGCGCGCATCGATCCAGTCGGTGATGCAGACGTCGCCGTCGGCCAGCAGGGTCTCGACCGTCTCCCGCATCATCACGGCCACATGGCCGGCCAGCGGCACGCAGAGCAGGATCACGCGTTGCGCACCCGCGTGCGAGAAGCGGCGCAGCGTGCAAAACGGAGTGTGCGCGACGATCGCTTCGTCGAGGTCGACGCGATGGCCGCCCACGTCGATCGACTCGATGGCGAACCGTGGCGCGTCGGGCTGCAGGTCGAGCAGGGGTTCGAACAGGTCGGTGTAGTACGACGAAGCGGCATCGGGCCAAAGGCCGCATGTGAACCGCGCCGCCGTGTCCCACGTTCGCAACCATTGCCGTTGCTGTTCGATCAGGTCATACCACATGGCGCATGGGCGGGAAGTCGCGTGAAATTCGGACAAGCCTACTGTCGCCGGATCATGCGGCGACGGGTTGACTTGCATCAGCGTCGCCCCGATCGCCGGTGCATGAGCTGGTGTACGGATCCCGGACGGATGCACGGAGCGAAACATGGACACGTCTCGCGCATGCTCGTCGTTTTCTACTCGCGCGGTGAAACGACGGCGGCGGTCGCGCGCCGGCTTGCCGACCGCGAACGGCACATGAGCGCGTAGCGGGCAACGTGACGGCGCGGACGACGCGCGCGTCGCCCGATGCGTGACGGTCGATCACACGACCGGCGATTTGCGAGCCGGTCGCCTCGCGGACGACGATGACGGCCCCATGCCTTGCCCGAACCACGGAATCTCGGCACCGAGCGAGGCGACATACCGTGCCCAGCCTCCCGGGTTGTCGGAGAACAGCCACGCGCATACGGGCTCCGCGAGGGCATCGCGATCGAGCGGCTCGTCGAGCAACAATTGCGGCCACAGACAGTATGCGTGGAGGACCGCGCGCGTGAATTCACGCACGGTCATGTGCGCGAACACCTGATTCAGCAGTGGAATGTCCGCGAGCATCGGCTGCGCGGCCAGCAGCGAATCTAGCGTCCTGTCATCCGGTTCGTATTCGAGCACGCAACTGAGCGTTCGCAGGATGCTGCCCAGGTGCACGAGCAAGGCGCGGCGAGCTTCGGCTTCGTTTGGCATGGGTGGCGTCCGGATTGGCGGAACGGATTGCTCCGCGTGTTTCCTTTAAATCTATGAGCGACGTCGCGCGAGAACGTTGATGGCGGTCAATCACAGCGGTCAGGACCGTTCGGCATATCGGCGACGGTGGCCTCAGCAGCGCGCGTATTTCCAGAGCGGGATTTCACGCCGCACCGGGCGACGGGAAGTTCGACGCGAAGACCGGGCAAGCAATCCGGGGCTGTCCCGCGAGGCGTGCGCATCGGTGTTTCGATGGGCTTGCATCAGACGAATCGGGGAACGTTTCGATCGTTCGCGTCTGCCGGATGACCTGCATCAAGAACGATTGCCCGGCAGGAGCGAATATTGATGTCCTTGCATGTCGACCTCTACATGTGCCGTGCCGTCTGCGTCTTCACGTTCATGATACGGACACCATCATGCCCGCCTTATTTACGAACACGTTGAATCGCCAGATCATTTCCCGTTCCGAAGCATCGGCACCGAGCGTGTCGGCTGCTACGCCTCACCAGCATCACCGGATCGACGCCGATGGCGACCGGCTGCTGAGTCCGCACGAAATCGCGATCCTGATGGTGCTCGCCAGCGAGCCGCGCCGCCAGCAGGGCGACCCCGTCGACCTGCGCTGCCTCGTCGATCGCGGTCTCGTTCGACTGGATGCAGCGTCGCTTGCCGAGGCGCCCGCCTGCCTGTCGGCGGACGGGCGCCAGATGGTGTTGCGACTCGCCAGAAGCGATCGCACCAGGCAAGGGCGCAACGTCGACGTCACGACTGCATTTCGCGCGATCGCGGCGGAAACATCGGCCGGGATCGCGCTCCACGCCGCGCGCTGACCTGTATCAATTCCGCGCGGCGCAGCGGGAATTACCGTTGTCTTCATCGATTGCGGACAGGAGTCGATGGCCATGAAAAGCGACAGCGAGCTGAAGAAGGACGTCGAACAGGAACTCGAGTGGGATCCGTCGATCGATGCGGTGCGCATCGGCGTCGAAGTGCACGAACGCATCGTGACGTCGACTGGCCAGATGGGCTCGCCGAGCGAACGGCGGCTTGCCTTCGATGCCGCGTGGTCGGTGCCGGGCGTGCGCGACGTGGTCGATCAACTTACCGTTGCATGATGGTTCGGGCGGCGGCGGGCATCGATCGATGGTCCGCCTTGCCCCGGCCGGGAGAACGAACATGAATGCCGCGATGCTCTGTACCCGCGATGTCGCCATGTGTTCGGCACGCGCAACCGTCGTCGAGGCGGCGGCAATGATGCGCGACGCGCACGCCGGCGATCTGATCGTCGTGCGCGAAGAGGAGGGGCGATGCGTGCCGGTCGGCATGGTGACCGATCGCGACATCGTGCTGACGGTGGTCAGCCCCGATGCGGAGGCCGGTTCGCTGTTCGTCGGAGACATCATGTCGGCGCCCGTCGCGACCGCGAACGTCGACGACGACATCTGGCTGCTCGCGAAGCGGATGCGCCAGCACGGCGTACGTCGATTGCCGGTCGTCGGCGACGACGGCGAGCTCATCGGCATTGTCTCGCTCGACGATCTGCTGCGCGCGGCCGCGGCGCTGCTCGACGAGTTGCGGCTCGTGGCGGCCCGCCAGCCGTATTTCGAGGAGAAACAGCGTGGCTGATCCGGTCGGTTCCAGCTTCCGTCGCGCCGTGCATGACGCAGCGGCGGTCTCGATGCAGGTGCGACGCGCCCCTCGGACGCGCGCGATCCCATGACACGCGGCCGGCATACCGGCCCGCGCACCCCGATGCGCCGGTGGCTCGGCGCAATCGGTCTCTGCCTGCTGCTGTCGAGCGCGACGACGTGGCTCGGGGCGATCCACGACCATCCGGTGAGCATCGGTGTCTTGACCGGCATGACCGCGCCGGAGTGTGGGCGCGTGAGCGCGCGGCCGGCTGGATCGCTGCTGATGACACCGATTCCCGAATACGACGTCTGCCTGCCGCTGTTCGTTTATCGCGCATCGTATCCGGATGCCGCGAGCGACGTCGCGTCGTACCGAACCTGGATTCTGCAGCAGCGAGTCGGTGAATTCTGGCAATTGTTCGGCTATGTGCTTCTGCTGTGGGCCGCGATCCTGGGCCTCGTTGCCGGCCCGATATGGATCTTCCGGCGGCGGGCCGGATATCGTCATCGCGCCTCGCGGCGTGGCGCGACCGATGATCGAAGCGGCATGCGCTCGCACGGCAAGCAAGGGGGCAATCATGACGATTTCCGGTGAATTGAACGCGGCGGACTGGACCGTGGCGATCGAAACGGTTGGCGTCGCGACCGGCGGCTATAGCTGCCGTGTCCACGTGATGGTCCGCTCGCCCGACTGCAAGTGCGAGCATGTCTTTCCGCATCACCGGGTATTCGCGACCGAGCGCGAGGCAGCGCTGGAGGGATTGCGCAGCGGAATGACATGGATCGAAATGAAGAAATCGGACACCTTCACGTACTGACGGACGGTGGTGCTCACCGTCATCTGCGCTGTATTCGAACCGGCGAGCACGGCGATACGAACCCTGCGCGCGGCATGACCTGAGACCTGCGAATGCCGCGTCGCCGGCATTCCGCCGGGCCGCGGGCATGCGTTGATCCCGATCAAAGCCGCGCGGCACGGCCTCAATACGATGGATCGCATCTCCGCGAAGAATGACGACCATGAACAGGCTCAGACGCGCATGCCGCGTGCTCGTGCTGTGCGCGTCGGCGTGCTGCCTTCCGACGCAGCCGGCACATGCCCAGCATGGGCGTCATGTCCCCCGCCAGGAATTTCACCGCAGGGATTTCCACGGGCGGGACTTTCGCCACTTCGCGCCGAGGGAGCGTGCGCGATGGCAGGGCGGTCGATGGGTGCAGGACTGGCACGGCGGGCGTTACGCGTGGTGGTGGATCGTCGACGGCTACTGGTACATCTATCCTGAACCGATGTATCCGTATCCGACCTACGTTCCGCCGGCGATCGTCGTTCAGCGGCCGCCACCGACCCCGGCCCGGCTGCCGCCGGCACGCGCGTGGTACTACTGCAACGACCCGCGCGGATACTATCCGTATGTCGCGTCGTGCAATGGCGTGTGGACCGCGGTTCCGTCGACCCCGGGCCCCGCGCCGCAATGACGGAAGCGACGCTTGTCCGCAACGAAGCGGCGGGATACCGGCTGCACGATTGCGCGCGAGCGACGCGGGAGGGTACATGATGAACGGATTCTGGCCGGACGCTGACGTCGACGACGTGCTGCTGGCGGATTGGTATGAACTGACGATGATGCAGGCCGCGTTCGATGCCGGAATGAACGACACGGCCAGCTTCGAGTTCTTCGTGCGGGCGCTGCCCGAGCATCGGGCATTCCTGATGGCGGCGGGACTGGAGCACGTGCTCGACTATCTGGAGGGCCTGTGCTTTACGGCCGCCACCCTCGAGCGACTGGCCGCGACCGGGCGCTTGCGAGCGGAGTTCCTCGCTTCGCTCGCCGGCTTCCGCTTTACGGGCACCGTCGACGCGATGCCGGAAGGCACGGTGTTTTTCGCAGACGAACCGATCCTGCGGATCACGGCGCCGCTTCGCGAGGCGCAGTTCGTCGAGAGCCGCGTGATGAACCTGCTTCATTACGCGACGCTGGTTGCCAGCAAGGCCGCACGCGCCACGCTCGTCGCGCATGGCAGGTTGCTGGTCGACTTCGGCCTGCGGCGCGCGCATGGCGCGGAGGCGGCGATGCTGTCCGCGCGGGCCAGTTACCTTGCAGGATTTTCCGGCACGGCGACCCTGCTCGCCGGCTTGCGTTACGACATTCCCGTCTATGGCACGATGGCGCATTCATACGTCCAGGCGCATGACGACGAAGCGCTTGCGTTCGAGCATTTCGCGCGGTCGCAGCCGGATAACGCGTTGCTGCTGATCGATACGTACGATACGGAGCACGCGGCGCACAAGGTAGTCGAACTGGCGCGGCGGCTTGCGCCCGAGAACGTGCGCATCAAGGGTGTCCGGATCGACAGCGGCGATCTGGCGGCGCACGCGCGCAACGTGCGCGCGATTCTCGATGAAGGCGGCCTGACGGACGCGACGATCTTCGCGAGCGGCAATCTCGACGAACACCGGCTGCAGGAGCTTGTCCACCAGCATGCGCCGATCGACGGTTTCGGAATCGGCACACAGATGAGTACGTCGGCGGACGCACCGTGCCTCGACTGCGCGTACAAGCTCGTCGAGTATGCGGGCCGGGCGCGCTGCAAACGCTCGGAGGGCAAGGCCACGCTGCCCGGCCGCAAGCAGGTGTTTCGGGAATACGGCCCGGACGGGCGAATCACCGCCGACAGCATCGGACTCGACGGCGAACACATCGACGGAACCCCGCTGTTGCGGCCCGTCATGATCGGAGGGGCGCGACTCGCTGCCCCCACGCTCGGCGAGAGCCGCATTCACGCAATGCGCGAACTGTCCACGCTACCCGATCCGATGCATGCGTTGATGCCCGTCATGCCGCTGCAGCCGGCGATGTCTCCGGCGCTGTCGGCACTCGTCGCGCAGGAGAATGCCAGGTTGGACACGCACGCTGGGCAGCAAGCGGCATGATCGATGCCCATGTCCCGGCCGGCCGCGCGATCACGCTGAGCGACAAGGTGGCCGCGTTGCGCATGCCCGCAGCCTGGCCAGACGGCACGGGATCGGTCGAGGCCGTGGAGACGCACATGTCATGGGTATTCCTGACGGACCGGTACGCGTGGAAGCTCAAGAAGCCCGTGCGCGCGCCGCAACTCGATTTTCGAACGCTGGCCGCGCGGCATCGCTTCTGTTGCGAGGAGGTGCGTTTGAACCGTCGGCTCGCGGCCGACGTCTATCTCGACGTGGTGCCGCTCGTCATCGACGCCCGCGGTTGCTTGCATGCGGGCGGACCTGGCGAAATCGTCGACTGGCTGGTCAGGATGCGGCGCCTGCCGGCTGCACGCATGCTCGACCGCGTGTTGTCGCGTGGCATGGCTACGGCAGGTGATGCGTGTCGCATCGCGGCTCGCCTGAGCGCGTTCTACCATACCCTGGCACCCGCGCGAATCGACGGTTCGGCTTATCGCGAAGCGCTGCGTTGCACGATCGACACCAATGAACGCGCGTTGTGCAAGCCACTCGCGGGCCAGTCCGCCGATACCGTGCGGACGCTCTGCGCGCGGCAGCGATCGTTGCTCGTCTGTGAAGCCGCGCGCTTCGACCTGCGTGTGCGACAGGGGCATGTCGTCGAAGGGCACGGCGATCTGCGTCCCGAACACGTCTGCATCGACGATCCGGTCGCGATCATCGATTGCCTCGAATTCTGCAGACGACTGAGAGTCCAGGATGCGGCCGACGAGGTCGGCTTTCTAGCGCTCGAATGCGAGCGTCTCGGCGCACCGGGTTTCGCGGAGGCGCTCGTCAATGCCTATCGCTCCGCGAGCGGCGACGATGTCGATGACGGATGCGTGAATTTCTACCAGAGCTGCCGGGCCATGACGCGCGCGCGGCTCGCCGCGTGGCACCTGCGCGATCCCGCATTCAGGGCGACGCCGGTCTGGCGCGATCGCGCGAGCACGTACGTCGCGCTCGCCCGGCGGCACATCGACGACTGCGAGCTTGCGTGGGTGGCCAGCCACGTCAGCGCCGCAGCAGGTCCGTGAGCGAGCCGCCGCGATGGATACGCGCAATCGCCTCGGCAAACAGCGGCGCGCTGTCGAGTATCGCGAGCTTGTCCCTGAGCGGCCCGGCCGGCACGCGCCAGGGCGGCACCGTGTCGGTCACGGCGATGCCGGCGAGCGCGTCGCCGCCGAGCAGGTCGGCCGCGTCTTCAAAGAACATCCCATGCGTCGCGACCGCGTAGACGGATTGCGCGCCGAGCGTGCGGCAATCCTCGGCCGTGCGGGCCAATGTCGTCCCGGTGCCGATCAGGTCGTCGACGATGACGGCGCAACGGCCGGCGACCTCGCCCACGATCGGCTTGGATGTCACGATGCCGCCCCTGCGCAGCTTGCCGGCGAACGCCGCGTCGACCGGGCGCCCGGTGCGCGCTTCCAGCCGTGCACGGAAATCCTCGGCTCGCCGCACGCCCCCTGCGTCGGGCGATACGACCACGACCGGCCGGTCGCCGGCTTGCCCGGCGAACCATTCGACCAGCATGCCGTTCGCCTCGAGATGCTCCGTCGGGCAGCGAAACGCGTTCTGGAACGCCGCGATGTTGTGGATGTCGATCGTGACGACGCGATCGACGCCCACAGCTTCGAGCAACGTGGCGACATAGCGCGTGGATACCGGGTCGCGCGGCTGGGACCGACGGTCCTTGCGCGAGTAGCACAGGTAGGGCGTCACCGCGCAAACGCGTGCGGCCGACGCGTCCTTCAACGCGCCGATGAACAGCAGCAACCGGCACAGCTTGTCGTTGACGGAACTGCCTGGCTCGCCGTGCAGCGACTGCACGACGTAGACGTCGTGTCCGCGCACGCTGACAAGCGCACGCGTCTTGTGTTCGCCGTCCTCGAACGGACGTTCCTCGTGCGCGGCGAGCGTGACGCCGAGACGGGCCGCGATTCGTTCACCGAAGGCGCGACACGAGGCGAAGGCAAACAGGCTGAAAGGGAGTCGTTCCATGGCATGGCTACCTCGATTCATGCGGTTATCGGGCGTTGCGAATCATGACGCGCTTTGACGTGTTCAACGGTGATGCGGACGGCATCTGTTCGCTTCAGCAGCTCCGGCTCGAGATGCCGGCCGAGTCGGTGCTCGTGACGGGGCCCAAGCGCGACATCGCGCTGCTCACGCGCGTGCCGGCCGCCCGAGGTGACATCGTCACCGTCCTGGACGTTTCGCTCGACGCGAACCGCGCGGCACTCGATGCGCTTCTGGCGCGCGGGGTCGACGTCGACTATTTCGATCACCACATGCCCGGCGCCGTGCCCACTCATCCGCACCTTCGCGCGCATATCGACACGGCGCCGGACACCTGTACGAGCATCATCGTCGACCGGTACCTGGCGGGCCGGCAGCGACTCTGGGCGGTGGTCGGTGCCTATGGCGACAATCTCGTCGGCGTGGCCGGCAAGCTCGCCGCCGCCTGCGGCCTGACGGATGCCGATGCCTACCGTCTGCAGGTGCTTGGCGAATCCGTGAACTACAACGGTTACGGCGATCGCCCGGACGATCTCTTCATGGCACCGCTGGCCGTGTATGCGGCGGTGCGGCAATATGCGAACCCGCTCGAGTTCGCGAGTTCGCCCCTCGCGCGGCGGCTCGACGCCAACCGGCGACGCGATATCGCGCGTGCGGAGCGACAGCGCGCGAACATCGCGCTGCCGGGGGCGGACGTCTATATCCTCCCCGCCACGCGCTGGGCGCGTCGCGTGCGCGGCGTTTTCGCCAATCGGCTCGCGCGTGGCGACGCGGCACGCGCTCACGCGGTGCTGACGTTGTCGGTCTCGGGTGGGTACACCGTCAGCGTTCGCGCGCCCGTCGCCGCGCCATATGGCGCCGATCGTCTTTGTCGCGCATTTCCGGAAGGCGGTGGCCGGGAAGGGGCGGCCGGTATCAACCGGCTCGCGCCCGAGCGCCTCGACGCGTTCGTCGAGGCGCTCGCGAACGCGTACCCTGCCGCGTGAGCCGACGCAGGCGCGCTCGTCGGTGCGGTACGGCGTAGCCGGAACGGGTGTCATCGGGGGGCGCTCCTGAACGGTGGCGCGTTGCGCGGCAGGACTCGCTGCAATCGTGGCGCCGCGCATTGCCAGGCGGTTGACGCAGGTCAAGCCTGCCAGCCGCCCCGCCCGGGAAGACGAGCCACCATCTTCGGCGGGGAGAGGCGTCGTGGAGCACCATGCGGAGGTAGTGCGCGGCGGGCGCTGCTCGGCACGATTGCATCGGCGCTCGCGCTCGCGCTCGCGCTCCGGACCGACGCGCTGTATTCGACGGCGGCCGCGCTCGATCTGCTCGCGTTTGCCGAATGGCGCGACCGGTCCATCCGGCTGAGTGCTGCGGGCCATGTATTCGCGCAAAGCGACGACGATGCCCGGCGGTGTCTGTTTCGCGAGCATGTCGTCCGGTCGTGCCGCTCGCCGAGCATATCGACGAAGTGCTGGGCGAACGCGAAGGGCATCGCGCGCCGCGCGAGCGTTTCGAGCTCGAACTCGAGGATCATCTCGATCCGCGCAGCGCGGACCAGGCGCTGCGGGTCGTGATCGACTGGGGCCGCTACGCGGGATTGCTCGACTACGACGACCATACCCGCACGTTCGGCCGCTGTCCGCTCGGGCTGCATGTCGGTCGCGTGCTTGATCGGCATCAAGCGTCTCACGGCCGGGCGTGCGACGCTGGATGAACCGTCGACGCAACCGCGTCGATCCGGCAGACACGCTCCGCAACTCGACGTCAATGACCGTTCACGGGAGGACTGACCATGAACTGGCTTTCCGAATACTTCGCCCAGCGCACGAGCCCGCTGGCGCTTTCGCTCTGGGTCCATCCGCCGCTCGCGCTCGGGCCCGACGGCCCGATCTGTCGGGAGCCTTACCGCCTGCCGTACCCGGGCGTGGAACTCGTTTTCACACCGGCGGAGGCGGTCGAGCGTGGCGGGAAGATCTATACGCTGCCGGCACGTTATGACTCCAGGGGGCTGCTTGCCGCGCGCAGCACGGCGCATGACGAGGCCACGTCGTTCTTCCGCGAGGTGACGATTTTCGCGCCGTCGCAGTTCAATTGCGACTTCGTCGTGACGGTCAATGGCGAATTTTCCTTCGTGCCGTCGTTCTGGCAGGACGGGTCGCCCGGTTTCTCGGGCGTCTGCGCGCCCGCCGCGAGCGGTTGCGCGACCGGCGAGAAAGCCGGTCCACCGTGGCTGTTCCAGGGATATCTCAGCATCTAGAGTGCGTCCCCGCCATCGGCGGGAACCGGCGTCACGCGCGCTCGTCCGCGCGTGTTCGCCAGAAGGCGAGGCACGCGAGCGCGCCGAGCATTCCGCCGAGATGGGCGAAATGCGCGACACCGCTCGTGTCGCCGCTGAGGCCGGACAGCAGTTCGGTCAACGCATAGCCGGTCGCGAAGAGCCATGCGGGCATCGGTACCGGTGGAAACAGCAGCATGACGCGTCGTTTCGGAAACAGCACGGCATAGGCGATCAGCGCGCCGAAAACGCCGGCCGACGCGCCGACGGTCGGTGCGTCGCTGGGCGGCAGGGCCAGGATCACCGCGAGCTGCGTGATCGCGCCGGCCAGCACGCTCGCCAGATAGAGCGCGAGAAAGCGCGCGCGCCCGAGCACGCGTTCGACGTCGCGTCCGAACATGTAGAGCCCGAACATGTTGAACGCGATATGGGCGAGGCTGGCATGCAGCACGCTGTAGGTCAGCAACTGCCAGACGTGGAAATCCGGTGTCGCCGGCACGCCCGGTCGTGCCGGCGGCCATAGCGCGAACAGATCGATGAGCACCGGCCAGCCGCTCGCCTCGGCGATGAACACGGCGAAGTTCACCAGAATCAATGCGTAGGTCATGGCGACGGAATCCGCGGGACGGAGGTGGCGTTGCCGGCCAGCGGTGCGGCCGGAATCGAATTTCACGACTTACCGTCACGTTATCGGTGGCACGTGCGTGGCCGTTGAGGCAGATCATGGCCGGTCGCCGCCTCGCCGTCCTCGCCGCGACAGGCCCCGACGGCGAGCGGCAGGTTGACGTGCGTCAAGCCTGCCCGGGGCGCCGCGCTTACCCTGAACTCGGGAAACATGCGTCGCCGCAGGGCGGTGCGCATGCGTATCGTCCATGCAAAGGGCAATGGGAGCCTCATCATGCACATCGGAAGAATCAGTACCCAACCGGTCGAAACGTGCACGGCCGAATGCAGTGCGTTTGAACTGGCCGATCGCATGCGGCACGCGCATGTCGGCGACATCGTCGTGATCGAGTACCGCAATGGCGAAGCCATTCCGATCGGCCTGATTACCGACCGCGACCTGGTGATCGAGGTGATGGCCCGCGGCGACGATCCGGGCGACGTGACGGCCGGCCAGATCATGTCGCGAGGTCTCGTCGTCGTGTCCGACACGGACGAGATCGGCGTCGCGCTCGAAGAGATGCGCCGGTCGGGCATTCGGAGACTGCCGGTGGTCGACGACGCAGGCCGCCTCGTCGGTATCGTGACGCTCGACGATATCGTCGAGCATCTCGCGGGGTTGCTCAGCGGCGTCGTGGAAGTCGGCAAGCTCCAGCAGATCGAGGAGCAGCGTTTCCGCGCGTGACGTTGCGCGGCCGGCGCCCGGCGCGGCCGGGCTGCTTGCCCGAGGCATGCGCCCCGCGCGCTCATGTGCGCAGCGTGGCGAGCAACGGCGCCCAGAACGCGGGGCTTTCGTACGCCGCGGCATCGCAATCAGTGTCGAAACGAATCGCGATCGCGGCTTCGGCTTCGGTGAGCGGGTCGGCATGCCCGATCTGCCGGACAAGCACGGCGGTGTCGGCATCGGAGGCATCGCGTCCGCGCGCCGCGCGGGCAGCGACGCGCGCGGTGAGCGTTGCCGGACTCGCGGTGAAATCGAGCATTGCGACGCGCACGCCGAGCCGTGCGGCGAGGGCGACGAACGCCGAACGGTTGTGCTGGCGCAGGAACGTCGCGTCGACGATCGCCGTGTAGCCGCTGTCGAGGACCACACGCGCCTCCGAAAGCAGTCTTTCGTAAATCTCGTCGATCGCCGTGTCCGAATAGGCGCCGGGGGACAGGCGGGTGTCGGTCGATGCACCGGCCAGGCGCTTGCGCTCGACGTCGCTGGACAACCTTATGGCGCCGAGTTGCGCGGCCAGCGCCCGGCTGGCCACCGATTTGCCCGAGCCGGAAACCCCGTGACACAGGAGCAACACCGGTTGCGCCTCGCGTCGCGCATCGGCCATCGCCGACGCAATGCGCAAGTAGCCGGCGCGCGCCGCTTCGTCACCGCGCAGCCGGGCGGTCAGCGCGCGTACCAGCGCACGGTAGACGAAGTAGCACGGCAGCACGCCCAGTGCCGCATGGTCGCCCGTGCGTGCCAGCCAGCCGGAAAGGAGGCGGTGGGCACAATCCGCACGTCCATGAGCGGAGAAATCCATCAGCGCGAACGCAAGATCGCTCGCCACGTCGATCCAGCGCAGCGTGTCGTCGAATTCGATGCAGTCGAACATCAGGATCCGGTTCCGCCAGCATACGATGTTGTCGAGATGCAGGTCCCCATGGCACGCGCGCACGAAACCGAGCGCATGCCGATCGGCGAGCAGCGGTGCGATGCGGGTCAGTTCGGCTTCGTACCAGGCGCGCAGCGCGGCTTCGTCCGGCACGGTGACGTCGAGCGTGTCGAGCAAGGGCCGGCACTGGGCGGCGACGCTCGCTGCGCTGCCGGCACGGCCGCGTGGCGCACGGCGCGACGCGTGCAGATGATGGCGGGCCAGCGTATCGGCGAGGGCGTCCGCATCCGCCAGACCGTCGTCGTGCGATGCGCTGCGAACCGACAACATCGCCCGCGCGTCGAACCGGCGCATGCGCACCACGTACTCGCCCGGCACCGTCTGCTGCCGACGCCGGCGCCCGCCGGTCGGCACCGGTGCAGCGAACGCGCATCGCCGGCCGTGCGAGATGAGCGGCCAGACACCCAGGTACAGCGGGCCGGCGAACGGCCGATTGAGCGTGCACTCCGCGAGCGCGCAGCGGCGCCGCAGTGCGGGCCGCATGAGATCGACGAAGGCGAAGTGCACCGGCTTGATGCGCTTGTACGCGTAGCGCCCGGCCAGATAAACGACGGACAGATGGGTTTCGATCCGCTCGATCCGGCCCGCGGGGTGGGGATAGGTGGCGGGTCGGCGCATTGCGCGATCGAATTGCGTCGACTTTCGTCGGGCATCTCCGCGACTCAGCGCGAACGGAACATGCGGCGATCGGGGCATGATGAACGGGTCGGTTATACGGGGCGCGCGTTCGGGTTGCCGCACCCGCTGGAGTGGGTTCGAAACGAGCATCGGGCATGGCAGGTTCTCGCCAGCTCGATGTCACTGGATCGGGTTGACCGGCCAAGGATTGCCGATTCGACGCCCCCTATTGCAGCCGACCCACGCATGTTTCGACTTGATGTCCGTCAAGCAGGGCTGACTGGGAGGGCGGCCTGCGTCGGCCGCCCGCCGCCTCCACACCGGCCGCGATGATGCGCTGTCCGTCGCGCGCGAACGCGTCTGATGACACACATCAACCGCGTTCGGCGGAGTGGCAATACAGTTGAATTCAGCGCTTGCGCAATGGTGGCGCGTGACTGCATGCGAAATGCCGCATGCCAGTCGCGATGCGGTCGGCTTGATGTCGAGCGCGATCATGCCGTTCCGTTGCGAGCGGAACTCACGGCCTCGCGAGGCATTGGCGATGAAACGACGGATGTTGATGGTTGGCGTGCTGCTTGCGCTGGGTGCGTGTGCAGGACCGGACCGGCTCGCGACCTTCAGGTCGACGGAGACGCAGCTACTTGCGATGCGTCAGGCCGCATCGCTGCAGTGTTCGACCCCGTCCGAATGCGACCGCGCGTGGAGCCGCACGCGGCGCTACGTCCAGGATCATTCGTCAACCCGAATCACGCAATTCAGTGCGGACCGGATCGAAACGGCGCAACCGTATCTGGCTGGAGAAGTCTATCTGTGGGCATCACGCGCGGAATCGGGCGGCGGCTCGGTGATCCGGCTCAAGGCGATGTGCAAGGGCATGTATGACAGCAACGGCGGCCCGGGATGGCAATACGACGTGTGCGCCAGGAAAATCCTTCAAATCGAGCAAGGCTTCCGGTCAGACGAGAAACCGCCGGGCTAGCGACAGATTCCGTCAGCCGTCGGCAATGCGGCGTCTCGCCTCTCGGTCGGCCGGATGCCGGCCAACGGCGCCCGTTTCTTCTCGTGCCGGTTTCGGCGCGGCTCCAAACCGTTGACCTCGGTCAACGCCTGCTTGCGGCGAGCACCGATGATGGAAACGAATCCGGACGCCGCCGGCGCGTCGCTTCATCAGCGAGGTTCGCATGTACACGAATATCATGGTCGCCACGGACGGTAGTCCTTCGGCGAATCAGGCGCTCGACGAAGGCCTCAGGATGGCCAGGTTATGCGGCGCCCGCCTGTTTGCCGTGTTCGTCGTCGACAAATCCACGCTGTTCGCCTACGGCGGCCGCATGGAGCCGGAAGCCTTGCTCGACGAGATCCGGCGCCATGGCGCCGCGATCTTGCGAGACGCCGACCGGACGATCTCGCGCGCCGCAGTCAACGGCGAGACGGAAATCATCGAGACCGATCTGGGTCAGGACGTCGCGGAGCGCCTGCAGCGCTACGTCGTCGATCGTTCGATCGATCTGGCCGTGGTCGGCACGCACGGTCGACGCGGTGTCCGGCGGCTGGTGCTCGGCAGCGTCGCCGAACGCTTCCTTCGCGCATCGAGTTGCGCGGTCATGCTCGTGCGCGGCGAGGACACCTCACACGCCACGGTCGCGGCCTAGGGCCAGTGCGCCACCTGTGCAGGTGATCATCATGCAGATATCGTTTCCTTCCGAACATCCGACGTATTGCGACCTCGATTCCGCGCTGAGCTTTCCGGCGCTCGTCGAAGGTCGCCGCGTGCGCTGCGCGATCACCTCGGCCGCGCTGGAAGACCACTTCCGCGCGGCGTCGCCTCGCGAGCAGGATCTCGTCGAGGCCTTTGCGCGACATCGTCCCGCCATCGAGCGCACTGCCCGCTGGCTGCTCGAGGAAATCGGCGGACGTCCGATCCTGCTCCACAGCGGCCATTTCCGGTTCTGTACGTAATCGACCGCCACCCTTGACGCGCATCAAGCGCGTGCCGGGGCGTGCGGGTACGCTGGATTTCGAAAGATCATTCGTCCCATGCGCGGCATGTGGTGTCGCGCCATCCGATCTTCATTGCGGCCGATGCTGTCGGGACGAAAGCGCCGGTCGCATGTCACCGTATGAGGAGTACGAACCATGAGCAACATGACGCGTTACGATCCGTTTTCGATGGAACCCGTGTCCGATCTGTTCCAGGGGCTGTTCAGGCCGCTACGCGGCATGGCACTGGCAGACGAGCCCGATCTTGCGTCGATGAAGATCGACGTCTCCGAAAACGACAAGGCGTATACGGTCAACGCGGAACTGCCCGGCGTCGCAAAGGACGACATCGACGTCCAGGTGACGGGAAATACCGTATCGATCAACGCGAAGATCGAGCGCAACACCGAACAGAAGAACGGCGAACGCGTGATCCGGCGCGAGCGCTACAGCGGTGCGATCAGCCGCACGTTCTCGCTGCCCGGCGACATCGATGACGCCAGCGCGACGGCGACGTATCAGGACGGCGTGCTGTCGCTGACGCTGCCGAAGAAGGCGCAGGTCGGGCAGAAGAAACTCACGATCAGCTGATCGGACGACGGGCAACGGGCGATGCAGGCACGCATCGCCCATCGGGAGAACCCGGCGCGCGGAGCGATCCGCGCGCTGTTTCGTTGGAACGCAAGCATTCGCCCTCACCCTCACGCATGCGATGGCGTACTGCAGGGCCGATAGCCGACCGTCTGCGCGAGGATCGGCAGCTCGTCCTCGTTCAGCCTCAGCGCGTCGGCGAGCGTGCGGTGATTGATCCAGCCGCGCACGACCGTTCCGAGGCCGGCCGCCGCGCAATACAGCGAGACGTTCTGTGCGATGGCGCCGGCCGCGATCGCCGAGAACACGTCGCGTTGCTGCGGCGGCATGTCGAGTATCGCGCCCGTCCGGACGACGTAGACGAGATCCAGCGGCGCGCGGCCGACGAAGTCCTGATAGCCCGTGAGGTTGCGCGCATCGACCGCGTGTTTCAGCACCAGCCGATGCGCGGGCGCATCGTAGCGATAGACGCCGTACGGCAGCGCGACATAGATGTCGATTTCATTGAATGCGTGCGCGGACGGCGCGGTACGACCGCCGCTCGCCGGGCGGTTGATGCCGTCCGCTGCCCACAGCATCGTGCCGAGCGTCATCGGCGGGAGCGGTGTGGAGGCGAATTCGCGGGTGCTCATTCGGGTCGCGAGCGCCGCCATCAGCGGCACGTCGTTGTCGAGCATCGGGCGCGGCAGATCGACGATCGCCGGCGAGTCGCCCTCGGGCGACGCCGGCTGCATCACGGGCGCCGGCGAATAGGTCAACAGCTGCTGTTCGGTCATTCGAGTCTCCTTGAAGCGTGATTGCGCGTGCCTGGAACGGCGCGCATCGGCGATTTCACGATAAGACGGCCGGGCCGTAGCGGCTTGACTTCCGTCAAGTGGTGCACCGGCCGGCCACGATGTGCGGCGCGCGGCATCCGTTGACCTGCATCAGCGATCGGGCGCCGCACATGTGCAAATCTGGCTAGGTGCGGCGGACAGGCACGCCGTGGCTCACAGGAGAGCAGACGATGAAAACCGACAAGCAGTTGAAGCAGGATGTCCAGGACGAACTGGAGTCCGACCCGTCGATCGATTCGACACGCATCGGCGTCGAGGTGACCGACCGGATCGTGACGCTTTCGGGGCACCCGCCGAGCTACGCGGAGAAACTGGCGATCGAGCGCGCGGCGAACCGCGTGGCTGGTGTCAAGGCGCTCGTCGTCGACATGACCGTGCATCTGCCGGACGACGACGTGCGTACCGACGAGGACATCGCGAAAGCGGTGCGCTCGGTGCTGCACTGGACGGTCGGTCTGCATGACGATGCGGTCAAGGTGCAGGTCGAACGCGGCTGGATCACGTTGTCCGGCAGGGTCGACTGGGCGTACCAGAGCCACCTGGCCGTGCGCACGATCTCGCAGATGCGCAGCGTGACGGGCGTGACCGACCACATCGCGGTACAGGGGACGGTCGGTGCGGACGACATCGGCGGGAACATCAAGCGCGCGATCATGCGTCACGCGGAGCGCGAGGCGAAGCACATCGCCATCGACGTGCACGACGGCACCGTGCGGCTGTCCGGCAAGGTCGGCTCGTTTTCCGAGCGCAAGGCCGTGCGCGGTGCCGCGTGGTCGGCGCGCGGCGTGCGTGCCGTCGTCGATGATCTGGTGGTCGAGTAAATCCCGCTGGCGGATGTGCGATTCGCGGCGGGCCAGGAGGGCGGTCGGATGACACTTTCGGGTGAACTTCACGAAGCGGACTGGTCGGTCGCGATCGAGACGGTCGCGGCCGAATCAGGCGGCTTTTATTGCCGGATCCACGTCACGCTCAAATCGCCGGACGGCGCTTGCGAGCGAACGTTCTCGCACAGCAGGACGCATGCAACCGAGCGCGAAGCCGCGATCGACGCGCTGCGAGCCGGGATGACGTGGATCGAGATGAAGAAGTCGAACACCTTCACGCTCTGAACCGGTGGGCGGGGCAGGTCGACGAAGGCGTCGGTCCCGTCGCGCGATGCGGCGAGCGCCACATCGATTTGCGCCGCAGTCGTCTACCGCGTCTTGTGCGAGACGCGCCGGCGCTGCGCGCGCTTTCTCTTGCAGCCACGCGTATGTCGCTCCGGCCGTCGAACATGCCTGGCAACCGCATCGGTCACGGTCGGGAAGAAGCTGGCCTCACCGAACACGTCGAACAGGCCGTAGGCGCGCAGGCGGTCCTTCACCGGCCCCTTCATCTCCGCGAAATTCATCGCGATGCCGCGTTCCCCGAGTTCCGCGTGCAGTGCCACGAGCCGATCCGCGGCGCTGACGTCGATGTCGGTGACGGGCTCGGCGGCGACCACGACTCGCGTGACCGGATCCGCCGCTCGCGCGATCGCCGTGAGCAGATGCTCGCAGAAGATCTCGACGTTCGCATAGAAGAGTGGGGCATCCCAGCGGAACAGCACGAGCCCGGGCGTTTGCACCGCGTCCGGATGCCGCGCGACGTCGTGATAGCCGCGCACGCCCGTCAGCCGGCCCAGCAACGCGTCGTACGGATGCCAGGCCCGCCAGACGAATGACAGCAGCGACAGCGCGCTGGCGAGCAGGATGCCGGGTACGACGCCCATGCCGATCACGCCGGCGAAACACAGCATCGAAATCAGACATTCGCCACGGCGCATCCGGTATAGCCGCACGACGCTGCGCACGTCGGCGATGCCGAACGCCGCATAGATCACGACAGCGGCCAGCGCCGTACGGGGGACGAACGTGAGCAGCATCGGCGCGGCAACGAGCAGAATCGCGATGCACGCGGCCGCGACGACATTCGTGACCTGGCTTTGCGCGCCCGCGGCGATCGCGACCGGTGTGCGGGACGCGCTGCTGCTGACCGCGCAGCCCTGCGTCACGCCGGCGAGCAGATTGGCCGCGCCCAGTGCGATCAGCTCCTGGTTGCGGTCCGGCGCATCGCCTGCCCGTGCGGAAAGCGCGCGCGACAGCATGCTGATGTCGGCGAATGACACCAGTGCGACGGCGATCGCGCCGGACGCAAGTGCGCCCACGTCGGCAAGCGAGACGGCCGGCAGGTGCGGGGTGGGCATGCCGGCCGGCAACGCGCCGACCGTGGCGACGCCGTGCAACGACGGCAGGCGAGCGGCGAGCGTTGCCGCCAGCACGGCGATCAATATGCCGGGCCAGCGCGGCGTCACGCGTTTGATCAGGATGATGGTCGCCAGCACCGCGACGCCGAGCAAACCGGCAGCGGTGGAAAAACGACCGTCGACGAAGGCATGCACGATGTGCGGCACGCTGGAAAACACGTCGCTGCCCGACACCGGCATGCTGAACAGTTCGGGCAGCCGCCCGACCACGAGCGCGATGGCGATGCCGTTGAGGTAACCGTACTGGATCGGGCGCGACAGCAGATCGGTGACGAAGCCGAGACCGAGCGCGCCGAGCAGGATGCAGATCGCGCCGGCCGACAGCGCCAGCGCGCCGGAAAGCGCGATCGCGCGCTGCGGATCATGGGCGGCAAGCGGGACGATGGCACCCGCGATCAGCGCCGCCAGCGCGGAATCCGGGCCGAGAACGAGAATCCGGCTCGGGCCGAGCAGCGCATAGGCGAGCAATGCAGCAATCGACGCATAGAGGCCCGTGATGGCGGGCAGCCCGGCTGCCTGCGCATAGCTCATGCCGACCGGCACCAGGACGGCCGAAAGCGCGATCCCCGCGTACAGGTCGCGCGAAAGCCACGCACGACGATAGTGCGCGAGCAGCGCTACACCCGGGAGCATGCGGGTGATCCGTCCGGATAACGCGCGGTTCATCGCGGAAAGGTCGGGACGAAAGGGGTGCCTTGCCCCGACAGCCAGACGTTCATCGGAATGTGGCCGCCCCCGAATAGACGCGTGAAACCGCGCAGCAACAGGGACCGTCGCAGCGGCGACGGAGGCCGAGGCACGACGCCACGACGCCGCGCATCACGCCACCTTGAGCGTGGAAAGCTGCAGCGCCTGGGCGAAGCGGGCCAGTGTGGCGATCGATCCCGTCACGCTTTCGTACCGCTCGCGCCCGATCTGCCCGTCGAGTATCACGAGCATGCCGGCGTCTCGAGCGAGCGCGACGAGTGCCACCGTGTCGAGCGCGGCTGTGTCGGACGTGTCAGATGTGGCGGCCCGCATCTCCGAATCGGAACGATAGTCGGCGTGTGACATGACGTCTCTCCCAGGTTGTTGTGCGATCGGTGTGCCGGTCGGCCGGTATCCGTAGTTTCAGTATCGTTGCCGCGCACCCCCGATTCAATCAGCCGGCCCTGAAGTCGCGGTAGGAAACACGCCCGCGTCGTCGGCGGATTCCTACACTGCGCGGGTCTTCGCAGACGCCTTGCAGCGTGCCGGCGCGCGTTCCCGACGCCGCGCATACCAGCTTCCGATCGCGTGCCAGATCGCCGCGGCGGATTCGCAATACGTGAACAGTTCCAGATCGCGGCGGTCGATCATCCCTTCGTCCGCGAGAAACGCCAGGTCGACCGCGCGGCGCCAGTACGCCTCGCCGACGAGGACGACCGGCAGCGGCGCGATCTTGCGCGTCTGCAGCAGGGTCAGCACCTCGAACAGCTCGTCGAACGTGCCATAGCCGCCAGGGAAGAAGACGGCCGCTTTCGCGCGCTCGAGCAGGTGCAGCTTGCGGATCGCGAAATAGTGAAACCGGAAGCAGAGATCCGGCGTGATGTACGGATTCGGCGCCTGCTCGCGCGGCAGCTCGATATTGAAGCCGATGCTCGGGGCGCCGCGCTCGTAGGCGCCGCGGTTGGCGGCTTCCATGATGCCGGGGCCGCCGCCGGTGACGATGGCCAGCCGCGCGGTGCGCGTGCACCGGTCGGCATGGGCGACGATGCGCCCGAACTCGCGCGCGACGCGGTAATACACGCCGTATTCGACGAGCCGGCTGGCGATCGCGACGGCGCGCCGCCGGCTCGGGTCGTACGGACGCTCCGCGAGCAGGCGATTCGCTTCGTCCAGCCGCGCGTTGGCGACCGACGGCGCGACGATACGCGTGCTGCCATAAATCACGACCGCATGGCCGATCCGCTCGTTCTGCAGCCGCTCCTCGGCCTTCCAGTAATCGAATTGCAGCCGGATACCGCGCATGCCGGAGCCTTCCAGAACGGTCGCATCGTCGTTGGCCCGGGTGCGGTTCGGGATTTTGGCGGTGCGCCGCGCGCGGCGTGAGATGCGCTGGATGCCATCCTTGCGGACGACGGCATCGGGCCTCGTGCGTAGCCGTTTGCCAGGCGCCTTCGCGATGGTCGCGACGGGGGCGGGACGGCGGCGTGCGTTGCCTTTTGCCATGCCGGCCGGAGCGCGTTTGACGGTGGTCGACATCAACGGAAGCGCCGTGCGACGGTCACTGGCTCAGCACCCATTGCACGAGCCGGTGCGCGTCGTCGGCAGACAGCGGCCCGCCGCGATCGATGGCCGACGGCATCGGCGTGTCGCCCCAATGCATACGACCGCCGACGCGCAGCTTGCTCTCCAGTTCCGCGGCGGCGTGCGGATCGTCGCGGTACCGCTCGGCGATCTCGTGAAACGACGGCCCGAGGAACGTCATGTCCTGCGTATGACAGAACATGCAGTGCTGCGCGTTGACGAGTTCGGTCGGCTCGGGCACGGTCGTCTGCGCGGCGGCCATGCCGGCCATGCCCGTTGTCACGGCGATCGCGCAGAGGGCGGCGCAACGCATGATGCTCATGTTCGTTTCCTCGTCGAGATCAGGAGAAGGAGATCACTTCGTCGAGCGGGCGACGCGGCGAATGCGGCGTGTGCGGACCGCGCCCGACGCGCAGCAGCAACTGCGGCTGGCCGCGCAGTCCGAGCATATGGCATAGATGGGCACGCAATCCGGCCGTCTCGATCGGCTGGTTCAGGTACGACGCGGTATAGCCCGCGCGCGTCGCAACGAGCAGGATGCGCTCCAGCGCCTGGCCGGCGGCGAGCCACGCTTCGCGATCGTCGCGCACGGTCGCGATGCACACGATCAACGGTGATGCGCCGACGAGCTGGTGATGCAGCGCGGCCAGCCCGTTGCCGAGATCGAAGGTCCGTACCGCCATTGTCACGACGGGCGCGGCGAAGTCCAGCAACGTCGGCACGCCAGCCGCGAATGCCGGCATGCCGTCGACGTGCCGGCGCGGATCGATCCAGCTCGCCAGCTCCCGCCTGAAGCGCGGGTCCGCGAACTGCTGACGGTCGGCCTCGGCGACCAGCTCCGCGACGCGTGCGCGATGCGCGATCGAGTCGACGCACGCGACATCGGCGCCTTCCGCGACACCGGCCGCGATCAACGCTTGCTGGATTTCGTCCGGCACGGCCGTCGATTCGAAAGGGGCGCGCGTCGTGACGCGGTCAGGAATCGCATCGAACAGCGCGCCGAGGGACGCATCGGAATAGCCGTCGTCGCAGATCCGGACCGTCGCAAGGAGATCGGGGTCGACTTCGGAAGGGAACGTGCTGATCGTGTGGGCGAGCCCGGCGTGATCGAGTGCGACACGCAGGTTGAGCAACGCCGCGCCGCAGCTGATGATCAGTTCGCGATCGAACGGATCGACCACGGGCAACGCGCGAACGCGATCCGCGCACAAGGAAATCGTGGCGCCGTTGACCAGGAAGCGCCACGGCTGGGAATTGTGGCTGGACGGAGCCAGCACCGCATAGCCCAGCAACTCCCTCAACTGATGCTCGGGACGGGCGCTTGCGGCAAGCGGGGGAACGGATATCATCGATCATCTCCAGGTTGCCGCGCGGGCGGCGTCACGCCACTTCATCGTGTCAGCAACCGTCCCGCGGCCGTTGACCCACGTCAAGCGCCCTTCATCGGGGCCAACGCAGGCGGTCCCCGACGACTACGCTTGGGAAGCGAAGCGCGCGAAACCGGTCGCGCAGGGAGGCGAGCATGCTTGCGATGATGTTTGATGGCACGACACCGCATTTGCGCGAAGCGCGCGTGCCGGATCCGTCGCCCGCGGCGGGCCAGCTGCTGATCGACGTACATGCGTGCGGCGTGTGCCGGACCGATCTGCACGTCGTCGACGGCGAGCTCGCGCACCCGAAGCTGCCGCTGATTCCAGGGCACGAAATCGTCGGAACGGTGCGCCGACTGGGCGAAGGCGTGACGGCCTTCGCCGTGGGCGACCGGGTAGGCGTTCCCTGGCTAGGGTCGACGTGCGGGCATTGCGCGTACTGCACGTCCGGCCGCGAGAACCTGTGCGACAGCCCCGGATTCACCGGCTATACGATCGACGGCGGTTATGCCGAGTGCGCGGTCGCCGATCACCGCTATTGCGTGCATCTGCCGCAACGCTATTCCGATCTGGAGGCGGCGCCGCTCCTGTGCGCCGGCCTGATCGGTTATCGAACCTTGCGCATGGCGGGCGGCGCACGCCGCATCGGCATCTACGGTTTCGGGGCGGCGGCCCATCTCGTCGCGCAGGTCGCGCATTTCGAAGGACGCAAGGTGTTCGCGCTGACGAAGCCCGGGGACATGGCGGCGCAGCAGCTCGCGCTGTCGCTGGGTGCCGCGTGGGCCGGCGGCAGCGACGAAGCGCCGCCGGAGCCGCTCGATGCCGCGCTGATTTTCGCGCCGGTGGGCGCGCTGGTGCCGGCCGCGCTGCGCGCGGTCGACAAAGGCGGGATCGTCGTGTGCGGCGGCATTCACATGAGCGACATCCCGGGCTTTCCGTACGCGTGGCTGTGGGGCGAGCGCCGCATCGCATCGGTGGCCAATCTGACGCGTGCGGACGCAGTCGAATTCATGCGGATCGCCGCCGCGATGCCGCTGCGGGTCGAGGCGGTGCGCTACGCGCTGACGGATGCGAACCGCGCACTCGACGACCTGCGCGGCGGGCGCGTATCGGGCGCCGCCGTGCTGGGCATGCGCGGTTGATCGCCTCGACGGCTTCGCGGCGCGCTCAGATCTGCCGCAGGCCGTCCGAATCGACGATCCGGATCTGCTTGCCTTGCGCTGCGAGGAGCCCCTTGTGCTGGAACTTCGACAGCATGCGGCTGACCGTTTCGAGCTTCATGCCGAGATATTCGCCGATTTCGTCGCGCGTCATCCGCAGCACGAATTCCGCGGCCGAGTAGCCGCGCGCCTTGAAGCGCGCGGAAAGATTCAGCAGGAACGCGGCCACCCGCTGCTCGGCACTCATCGTGCCGAGCAGCAGCATCTGGGAGGATTCGCGCACGATCTCGCCGCTCATCATTTGATACACGTGGTGCTGCATGGGCCGCACTTCACGGCACATCTGCTCGAGCTGGCCGAACGGGATGATGCAGACCGTGCTGTCCTCGAGCGCGATCGCGTCGCCGTTGTGGTGCCCGGTGTGCACGCCATCCAGCCCGAGCGATTCGCCGACGATCTGAAAGCCGGTGATCTGCTCGTCGCCGTCGCGATGCATCACGATGGTCTTGAACGATCCGGTTCTCACTGCATAAATGCTGTTGAATGCGTCGCCCGCGCGGAACAGCGTTTCGCCGCGCCTGACGTGGCGCGTCGTGCAGATCATCGCGTCGACGCGCACGAAATCGTCGGGCGAAAGATCGGGCGGCAGGCAGACGGTACGCAATGCACACGTCGAACAACGGGACGCGGCGCGCTTGGGCTGATCCGTCGGTTCGACGGCGTGCAGCGGGATGAACGGGCGTAACGGCATGGTCGTCAAGACTTCTGCACTGCTCTGCATGATCGGCTCCAGTTCGGGGGCAGCGGCGGCTCGCCGTCGGGCGGGGTGCGCTGACCGTTGTACCGGCGGCCTTGGTCTCTGCCGCCTTCCTGTCGGGAAAACCCCACCGGACGCGCCGGGAGACCGATATGCCGGTCTCGTCGATGATGCGGCCTTGGCTCCGGGAGGCACGTGTGTTCGCTTTTCTTGATGTGCAGTATGGATGTTGCGCAACGTCAAGAAAATCAGCCGGAATTGAAGTTGGCGTAGGTGAGATGGAAGTCTTGTAGGGGGGTTCCTACAAAGGCGCGGCAACTTGTCGCGAGCGTCGCCGCGCCCGCATGGCCGTCGTCAGCGAGACTTTCGGGGCATCAAGACCGGGGCGCGGCCATGCCGGATGCCGCCGTCAGAGGTCGTCCGGGTCCTCGAACAGCTTGTGGCGCATCGCGTAGCGCACGAGTGCCGTGTCGTTCGGCATCTGCATCTTCTCGAGGATCCGCGTCTTGTACGTGCTGACGGTCTTGACGCTGACGCAGAGCGCCTGCGCGATTTCGGAAATCGACTCGCCGATGGTGACGCGCCGGAAGACGTCGAACTCGCGGTCGGACAGGCGCTGGTGCGGCAGGAGATCGGTCGGCTCGTTCAGACTCTGCGCGAACTGCTCGGCCATGGTCAGGCTGACGTAGACGCCGCCGGCCGCGATCTTGCTCAATGCAGCGACCAGTTCGGCGCTGGCACTTTCCTTGGTCATGTAGCCCGAGGCGCCCGCCCGGAACGCACGCACCGCATATTGCTGTTCGGCATGCATCGTCAGCACGAGGATATGCAATCCCGGCTTCTCGTCCTTGACCTGCTTGATGAGTTCGACACCGTTGCGACCGGGCATCGACAGGTCGAGCACCAGCACGTCGGCGTCCGTGTCGCGCATGAGCGCGATCGTCGAGGCACCGTCGTGCGCTTCCCCGACGACCTCGAAACCGTTCGCGCTCTGCAGGATGTGTCGAAGACCCTCCCTGACGAGTGCGTGGTCGTCGGCGATGAGTACCCTGATCATGACAGCACATCTCCTTGCTGGATGGCGTGAAGCGGCAGCGCCACGGTGATCGTGAATCCCGCGCCTGGCCGGTTGTCGATCGTCACCGTCCCGTCGAGCATGTGCGCGCGCTCGCGGATGCCGATCAGGCCGAACGACGGGCGTTCCTGCGCATCGCGGGTGTGCTCCGGCGCGCCGTGACCGTTGTCCGCGATGCGCAGCATGCAATATCCGTCTTCCACTTTCAATGCCAGCTTCACGTTCGTGGCGTCCGAGTGCCGCGCGACGTTGGTCAGCGCCTCCTGCACGATGCGGAACAGCGTGGTCGCGCCGGTGCCCGTGAACGCGGTATCGACGGGCGCGATGTCTCGGTCGACCGCGATCCGGTAGCGGCGCGTGAAATCGTTTGCAAGCCATTCGATCGCCGGGACGAGGCCCAGGTCGTCGAGCATCACCGGCCGCAGATCGGCCGCGATGCGCCGCACGGACGCAACGATCGAATCGATCAGGCGATGCATGCCGCCCAACTGCTCGCGCACATCGGTATTGGGGGCGACAACACCACCGAGCCCCAGCTCGACGGCCGAAAGATCCATCTTGAGCGCGGTGAGTTGCTGGCCGAGGTCGTCGTGCAACTCGCGGGCGATGCGCGTCTTCTCTTCCTCGCGCACGTTCTGCAGGTTGGCGGACAGGTCGCGCAGTTCCTCGCGTGACTGCTTGAGGGCATTTTCCGCGCGCATGCGCTCGGTCACGTCGCGCAGCATGACCGTGTATAGCTTGCCGGTGCCGTCGCGAATCTGCGAGATCGACGCCTCGATCGGAAACTCGGTGCCGTCGGCGCGCAAGCCGAACAGCACGCGCTGCCGCCCCATCTGGCGCTCCGACACGCCCGTCACGCCGAATTGCTCGACGTGTCGCGCATGCGCGGCGCGGAAGCGCTCGGGGATGAAGCGGGACAGCGGCGCGCCGACCGCCTCCATCGCGGAGACGCCGAACACGCGTTCGGCTGCCGGGTTGAAGATCACGATCGTCTGGCTTTCGTCGACGGTGATGATGGCCTCCATCGACGACCGGATGATGCCCATCATCCGCGCCTCGGTGGGTTGGCTGTCGCCGGCGGGTAGAGCGGCGAGCCCTCGCTTCGCGACGACCTGCTGCACGAGCGCGGCCAGCGTCAGCGAGAGCGCGGTGCCGGCCAGCAGGACGGCCATCATGAAGCCGGACGTGTCGGCGCGCGGCGCGCTGTAGCGCAGCGAGAGCGGCGTGCCGCCGAACGTCAGCGAATCGGTTCGCTGGAGCATGTCGCGTGCGGCAGTCGAGTCGCCGACCCCGACGCCTCCGGAGTACACCGGCGCGGCCGGATTGTCGGCCGTGATTTCCAGGTGCAAGCGGTCGAGAACGGACGAATCGACGAGGCGATCCGGATTCAGCGCCGCAAAAACGTACCCGGTGGCCGTCGCGTGCTGCGGCCCGGACGAAGCGATATCTTGAGTGTTCCCATAAATCGGCAGGTACAGCGTCAGGTCCGTCCGGGCAATCATTGAATCCGTGCTGTCCTGGATCGCGTTCGCGGCGAGCGCGACCCTGCCGGTTTCCGCCGTGCGCTGCAGCGCCTGCCGGGTCGCCTGATTGTCCTCCGCCGCGCTCGGCTCGATTCTCCCGAGGCTGCGGACGGGCGACTGCAATCCGTCCAGATTCAGACTGGCGAGATAGCGGCGCCACGCAGCCCCGGATTGCGGCGCGGGCAGGGTTGACGCAAAGCCGCGCGCGCTGCGCAATACGGCAGCCGCGCCGAGGAGGGTGCGCCGAAGGTCGGCCGTCGCGAGTATCGCGGTTTGCTCGAACCTCGCCTGGGCGACGTGCTGTGCCCCGTTCTGCAGTACCCGGGACGCCGCAAACGTTGCAGTCAGGCCAAGCGCCAGCGTCAGTAGCGCGGCCATGGCTGCATATCGCGCGGGCCGAGTCCGGTGCGACGCCGGCCCGGCCCTGGAGGGGGGCGAATTCGTTGTCATTGCCGTTGATCCTGACGGACTTCGTCGGTGGCTGGCTGGCGGCGGGCCGGACGCGAGGCACGAACAGCGGGGCGGGCCGCAACTGCGATATCGCCCCGGATTGTGCGCGTTTTCCTGACGTTCGCCAATCGGGACCGATTCGTACGGGCGGCAACGTGCGTGCTTGACCCGCGTCAACGGAAAGGCGCCCGCCGGGATCAGACTGGTTTCACGAACCGGTCGAACCCGGACGGCGGCAGGGAGGCACCATGTACCAAAGGATCTTTGTGGCACTCGACGGCAGCCGCAGTGCGCGGCTCGCGCTCGACGAGGCGATTTCGCTCGCCCGCGATTCGGGTAGCCTGGTCATCGCCATGTGCGTGGTATCGGATGCGCCGCGGCTGGCCGACGTCGACAGCGGCTATATCGACCAGCGCGATCCGGCAGGACTGGACGCGGACAAGGCCGCTATCGCGGTCTCGGACGCGGAAACCGCGTTCCAGCTGTCCGGCGTGCGTGGCATCGCGCAAACGATCGACGCGTGCGGAGAGGACATCTCGGACGTGCTGGCGCGAGCCGCCGACGAATGCGATGCGGATCTGATCGTGATGGGCACGCATGGCCGGCGCGGCGTGCGCCGTGCGTTGCTCGGCAGCGTCGCCGAATCGCTGGTGCGAATCGCAAATCGGCCGGTGCTGGTCGTACGGGAGGGGCCGGGCGCCTGCGCCAGCATGTTGTGACGGTCGGAGCAGGAAACGGGGCAGCCGCGAGTGGCTGACCCCGTTTTGGTTCGCTCAGTGAGACAGCAGGACCGGCACCGTCATCGTCTCGAGGATCGTGCGCGTCGCGCCGCCCAGCACGCGTTCGTGCATGCGGGCATGGCTGTACAGGCCCATCACCAGCAGATCCGCGTGCAGGTCGGTCGCCCGGTTCAGCAGCGTCGCACCCACGCTCACCGACCGTTCGCGCGGCGTGGTCGAGAACGACGCGCGAATGCCGTGCCGTTCGAGATACGCGGCGACGTCGACACCCGCCGGCGTCTTGTCCGGATCGGGTTGCCCGCGGGCGACCGTCTCGACGTTGACGAAGCGCGCGCGGGTGAGCAGCGGCAGTGCGTCGGCCATCGCGCGCGCGGCCTCGCGCCCGCCGTCCCAGCCGATCAGCACGTTCTCGCCGAGCGTGCGCACGTCGCCCGCGTAGGGCACGACGAGCGCCGGGCGCCCGCTGCCCATCACGACGTCCTCGACGAAATGCCGTGCGACGTAGGTCATGCGGTCGTCGGGGTTCTCCTGGCCGAGCACCAGCAGATCGGCGTGGCGCGCATGCAGGACCGCGGCCTCGGTGACGTTGCCGGTCGGCGCTTGCCATTCGACGCTGCGCCCGGCGCGTTCGGCGGCGATCAGGAACCTTTCTTCCGCGTCCTTGCGCCGCTGGTCGCACAGGCGTTCGTAGACCGCCAGCTTCAGCGGTTCGTCGGGCCGTCGCAACGGCTCGAAGAGGTCCTGGCAAACCACGTAGAGGCCGATCAGATGGGCGTTCCAGCGTCCCGCGAGTTCGAGGGCGAGGTCGACGCGCGTCGCACAGCGCTCGCTGTCGTCGAGATGAACGAGCAGGGTCTTGTAGCTCATGACGGCTCCTTTTCGGTTGATGCCGCGGTGGTCTCGGCGGACGCCTTCGCCGCGCTGCTCGCCGGAATCATCAGGACCGGGCACCTGGCCTGACGCAGCACGCGCTCGGCCACGCTGCCGAGGAAGAGGCGCTGGAAACCGCGCCGGCCGTGCGTGCCCATCACGATCAGGTCGGCGTTGATCTCGCCGGCGAGACCGACGATGTGTTGCGCGACGTCTTCACCCGCCGGCGCGACATTGGAGATCCTCGGCGTGCCGGCCACGTCGCGCGCTTTCATGCGTTTCGCCGCGTCTTCCGTGACGCGCAGTCCTTCCTCGCGGAATGCATCGATCAGGATCGACGGGTCGTATCCGTACGTGTCGTAGGCCGGCACCAGGAAATCGACGACATAGACGGGGGTCAGCCGTGCACCCGTCTCCGACGCGAGGTTCAGCGCGGCGTCGAGTGCGCGGGACGACGTATCACTGCCGTCGAGCGCAACCAGAATGTTCGAGTACATGACGATTCCCCTGAACGGATGTTGATGCAATCATCATCGGCGCGCGCACGCCGATCGCGCTGATCTGGATCAACCGTCGCGGTTGCCGCGCAGCACGCGCACCGCGGCGCGCGCCGCGACCCACGCTTCGTTGGTCGGCTCGACGACCACGGTGACCGCGCTCGACGCGGACGACACGACATGCGCGTGGGCGGCATTCGCGCGCGCGTCGAGCGCGATGCCGAGCCACCCGAGCGACGCGCAGATCCGCTCGCGCAGTTCCGCCGAGTGTTCGCCGATGCCGGCGGTGAAGACCAGCATGTCGAGGCCGCCCAGCAGCGCGGTCAGCGCGCCGGTTTCGCGCACGATGCGATGGACGTACAGCGCCAGCGCGTCGCGGGCCTGCTCGTCGCCGGCCGCTTCGCAAGCGAGCAGCACGCGCGGATCGCCGGATGCCCCCGACACGCCCTTGAGCCCCGACTCGTGATACAGCAGGTGTCCCAGTGCGTCGCCGGACAGCTTGCCGACCTCGAGCAGATGGAGGACGACGCCAGGGTCGAGCGTCCCGCAGCGGGTGCTCATCATCAATCCGTCGAGCGCGGAGAAGCCCATGGTCGTCGCGACGCTGCGGCAGTCGCGCAGCGCGCACAGGCTCGCGCCGCTGCCGAGATGGGCGGCGATCACGCGGCCATGCGCACGTGCGCCGAACGATTCGGCGAGCGCGATGGACAGGTATTCGTACGACAGCCCATGGAATCCGTAGCGGCGCACACCCTGGTCGAACCACGCATGCGGCAACGGCAGCAGCTGCTCGACGCGCGGCAGCGTGCGATGAAACGCGGTGTCGAACACGGCGATCTGCGGGACGTCCGGAAACGCGTCGCGCAGCGCGTCGATCGCATCCAGGCTGTGCGGCTGATGCAAGGGTGCCAGCGGCGTCAGGGTGCGCAGCGCGTCCAGCGCTTCACCGTCGACGATCATCGGCTCCACGTATCGCGCGCCGCCGTGTACGACGCGATGTGCGATCGCACCCAGCGTGATGTGCGGCAACCGTACGCGAATCCACATCGCGATCTGCGCGAGCACGGCGCGGTAGGGATCGCCACCGACAAGCGGTAGCGAACCGTCCGAATCGGCATCGAACCGGATCGACACGCTGTTGCCGGCCGCGACCGCTTCGCCGCCGTGCAACGGCTGCCGCACGGGATCGCCGTGCGGCGGATACGCGAAGATCGAGAACTTGACGCTCGACGAACCGGCATTCACGACGAGCAGTGCGAGCGTACGCATCGGCCGGCTCAGTGCGACATCAGCACTGGCAGCGTCATCGACGCCAGCACAGTGCGCGTGGCGCCGCCCATCACCAGCTCGCGCCAGCGCGGATGGCCGTAGGCGCCCATCACCAGCAGGTCGGAACCCGTTTCATAAGCGCGCGACAGCAACGTGTCGCCGATCGCCGAGCCGGCGCCGGCATCGATATCGAGCACGTTCACGTCGCGTGCATGGCGCGCCAGCATCAGCGCGGCGTCGGCGGCCGGAATACGCGTGGTTGCCGCTTCCGAATTGCCGTCGATCACGGCGGCGACCGTCGTGCGCTTCGCGTGTTCGAGAAAGGGAATCGCGTCCTGCGCGGCGCGGGCCGCTTCCCGGCTGCCGTCCCACGCGACGAACACCCGTTCGCCGATCGACGGGAATTCGCCGGTGTACGGCACGAACAGCACCGGGCGACCGGCGGACAACACGAGGTTTTCAGGAAACTGGTCGTCGATGAAGGTCTCGGGATCGTTCGGGTCGCTCTGGCCCGCGATCACGAGGTCGGCCAGGCGTGCGGCGCGCGGCACGGCTAGGTTGGCGCGATCGTCGGCACGCACCCAGGCGGCCTGCACTTTCGCGCGGGCCGTCTCCGCATGGAACAGGCGTTCCAGCGCGGCGAGCCGTTCGTCGCGCTGTTCGCGGTGTTCACGGAAGTAATCGGCGGACCCGGCCATCACGTAGAACGAATGCGGTTCCGGTGTGTAGACCGCGTACAGGCCGGTCAGATGCGCACCGAAGCGCCGGGCGAGACGCAACGCGAGCTCGAGCCGCGAATGCGCGCGGGCGCTCGAATCGAGGTGCACGACTATGCTCTTGTAGCTCATCGGGATCGCTCCATCGACGGGGGAACCGCCAGTGCAATCCAGTCTACGGAGCAGGGTTTCCGCGTACTTGACTCAGATCAACGGCCCCCTTGCGCGATGCCCGCACAGTGAAGCGGTCGCGATGCCGATCCCGGGCAGGCGGCATGTGGCGGAATGCCAACCCATTGACCGGATCGAAAGAGGAAAGCCGATGAGTACGTACGCTTTGACGACACCGAATGACGTTTGCCGCGCGGGCTGCGATCTCGCGTTGCGCATGGTCGCGCAGAACCGCGACTGGCAGCATGAATGGCATGCGCTGGCAGGGCGGCGCATCGAGCGCGACCGCGACGCGGTTCGTCATCTGCAGCAGGCGCTTGCGGACACGAAGGAGTGGACGGCCTTCGGCGAGGCGGCCCGGCAGGTGATGCGCGACTACGCGATCGCGAGCGTCGCGATCTGGCAGGATGCGACCGAGCTGTGCATGCGAGCGCAATACGAGAGCGCCGGCGCATGGCGTACCTGGGCGCGCGAATTCGGCGCAGGCGCGCTGTCGCGTTATCAGACCGACTGGTTGCCCGATCTGGAACGACTGGCCGTGGTCAACGAAGCCAGCATGCCGTGGGCAGACTGGATGACGGCACTGGAACACGGGATCGAGGACGAGGCCGGCGCGGCGCCGGGTGCCCCCCGCCGCCTGAACGGCATGGCTGGCGCACGGGAGAACGGCCATGCGCGCTGAACGTGTCGCGTTCGTCACGGGAGGCATGGGCGGGCTCGGCGCCGCGATCAGCCGTCGCCTGCACGATGCCGGCATGACGGTGGCGGTGTCGCACACCGAAGGCAACGACCACGTCGCGACGTGGCTCACGCACGAACGCGAGGCGGGCAGGACGTTCCACGCGTTCGAGGTCGACGTCGCCGACTACGATTCGTGCCAGCATTGCGGGGCCCGCGTGCTGGCCGAGTTCGGGCGCGTCGACGTGCTCGTCAACAACGCCGGGATCACGCACGACGCCACCTTCGTGAAGATGACCAAGAGCATGTGGGATGCGGTGCTGCGCACCAACCTCGACGGCATGTTCAACATGACGAAGCCGTTCGTGCCGGGGATGATCGAGGCCGGCTTCGGGCGGATCGTGAACATCGGCTCGGTGAACGGTTCGCGCGGCGCATACGGGCAGGCGAACTACGCGGCCGCGAAGGCTGGCATCCATGGCTTCACGAAGGCGCTGGCGCTCGAGCTCGCGCGCCACGGCGTCACGGTCAACACGGTTGCGCCTGGCTATCTGGCGACCGCGATGCTCGAGACGGTGCCGAAGGAAGTGCTCGACACGAAGATCCTGCCGCAGATTCCGGTCGGCCGCCTTGGCAATCCTGACGAAATCGCCGAGCTCGTCGCCTTCCTGTGTTCCGACGCGGGGGCTTTCGCGACGGGCGCGGAATTCGACGTCAACGGCGGCATGCACATGCGATGAAAGCATCCGTCATGCACTTGCCGATCGAGCACGAATCGATGCGGCCAACGGGTACGAGCGAACCGGCGTCGCGCGCGGCCGAATGCACGCCGGTCCGCACGTCGCCCGCCGAACAATGGAACCGCGCCGCGCATGCGAACGTGGCCGCGATGACCTTCGGGCTGTCGCCCGCGTCGATGGCGCTGGCCATGCTCGACTGGGGCGCGCATCTGGCCGTGTCGCCGGGAAAATGCTTCGAGCTCGCGACGCAGGCGTGGCTGGCTGCCGCTGCACCGGCCGCAAGCCGGGGCGAGGGCGAGGCCGACGAGTCCGACACGACCGGTCTGGCCGTGCACGCCGGGCAGGCCGACCCGCGCTTCGCCGCGCCCGCGTGGGCCGGATGGCCGTTTTGCGCGTATCGCGACGTCTTCCTGTCGATCCAGCGCTGGTGGCGCGACGCGACACGCGGCGTGCCGGGTGTCGAACGGCACCACGAGGAACTGGTCGGATTCATCGCGCGACAGTGGCTCGACGCGTGCTCGCCGGGCAATTTCCTGGCGACCAACCCGGTCGTGCTCGACGCGACGATGCGCAGCGGCGGCGCGAATCTCGCGGCAGGCTTCCGGAACTGGCTGGACGACGCGAATGCACTGCTCGATCGCACGAGCGGCACGCGGGCCCGCGACACTCGCAGCTATTTGCCGGGGCGCGACGTGGCGATCACGCCGGGCCGCGTCGTGTGGCGCAACGCGCTGTGCGAGCTGCTGCAATACGACCCGACGACGCCCACCGTGGCACGCGAGCCGATCCTGATCGTGCCGTCGTGGATCATGAAGTACTACATCCTCGACCTGCAGCCGCACGATTCGCTGATCCGCTTCCTGGTCGATGCCGGCCACACGGTGTTTGCCGTGTCGTGGCGCAATCCTGGCGCGGAGGCGCGCGAGCTCGGGCTCGACGATTATCTGCGTGACGGGTGCATGGCGGCGCTCGACGCCGTCCGGTCGATCTGCGGCGAAGCCGTCCACGCGGTCGGCTACTGCCTCGGCGGCACGCTGCTGGCGATCGCTGCGGCGGCGCTCGCGCGCGACGGGCGGCAGCACGACGCATTGCGGTCCGTCACGTTGCTGGCGGCCCAGACCGATTTCAGCGAACCCGGCGAACTCGGCCTCTTCATCGACGCGAGCGAACTGTCCGCGCTCGATGCGCTGATGTGGCGGCAGGGCTACCTGGACGGCGCGCAGATGTCCGCCGCGTTCCAGCTGCTGAACGCGCGCGACCTGATCTGGTCGCGCATGATGAGCGAATACCTGCTCGGCACGCGCACCAAGCCGAATGACCTGATGTCGTGGAACGAGGACACCACGCGCATGCCGTATCGGATGCATACGGAATACCTGACGCGGCTCTTTCTCGACAACGATCTCGCGGCCGGCCGCTACTGCGTCGACGGGCGACCGGTCGCGCTGTCGGATATCGACGTGCCGACGTTCGTGGTCGGAACCGAACGCGATCACGTGTCGCCCTGGCATTCCGTCTACAAGCTGCATCTGCTCACGCACCACGCGCTGACGTTCGTGCTGACCTCCGGCGGCCACAATGCCGGCATCGTGTCCGAGCCCGGGCATCCGGGGCGCCACTATCGCTGCGCGACGCGCGCGCCCGGCGCGCCTTACCGCAGCCGGCACGACTTCGTGAGCGAAACACCCGCGGTCGACGGATCGTGGTGGACATGCTGGCGCGACTGGTTGCGCGCGCATTCGTCCGGCGACGTGCCGGCGCGGGTGCCGGCCGCCGGGTTCGGCGCCGCACCCGGCACCTACGTGCTCGAGACATGAACATGAACCTGCATCCGGATGTGTCCGTCGGCGCGTGCCTGCCCGGGCTGTTGCCGCGCGCGGACGGCGAACTTCCCGAACTGATCGAGCGTGCGCGCCACGCGCCGCCGCTGACGGTGGCCGTCGTGCATCCGTGCGACACGGCCAGTCTCGTCGCGCTTGCCGCGATCAATGCGTCGCCGTTGGGCGCGTCGATCGAGCCGCTGATCGTCGCGCCGCGTGCGAAGGTGTTGCGCGTGGCGGACGAGGCGGGCGTCGATCTGTCGAAATGGACGATCGAGGACGTGCCGCACAGCCACGCGGCGGCGGCTCGGGCGGTGGAGCTCGCGAAGTCGGGCCGCGTCGGCGCGCTGATGAAGGGCAGCCTGCATACCGACGAGCTGATGGGCGCGGTCGTCGCCGCGGAATCGGGCCTGCGCACGGACAAGCGCATGTCTCACTGTTTCCTGATCGAGGCGCCCGCCTATCCGCGCCCGTTCCTGCTGACCGACGCGGCCGTCAATATCGCACCGGATCTCGCGCAGAAGGCGGCCATCACGCAGAACGCGATCGACGTCGCGCATGCGCTGGGCGTTGCATGCCCGCGCGTGGCCGTGCTGTGCGCGGTCGAGACCGTCAATCCGGCGATGCGCTCGACGCTCGACGCGGCGGCGCTGGCGAAGATGGCCGAGCGCGGGCAGATCACGGGGGCGATCGTCGACGGCCCGCTCGCGTTCGACAACGCGATATCGCTGCGGGCCGCGCGCGAGAAGGGGATCGACTCGCCGGTTGCCGGCCGTGCCGACATCCTGGTCGTGCCCGATATCGAAGCGGGCAACATGCTCGCGAAACAGCTCGAATACCTGGGCGGTGCCGCCAACGCGGGCGTCGTCGTGGGCGCGCGCGTGCCGATCGTGCTGACGAGCCGCGCCGACGGCGTCGCCGTCCGGATCGCATCGTGTGCGCTCGCGGTGTTGCTGGCACAGGTCCGGCCTGACGCCGCCCCCATGCCTGAACAGGCCCCCCTTTCGATGGAGGAATCGCGATGAAAGCACTCGTTTACCACGGCCCAGGGCGCAAGGCGCTCGAACGGCGGCCCAAGCCGGAACTGCAGTCGCCCACCGACGCGATCGTCCGCGTGACGCGCACGACGATCTGCGGCACCGATCTGCACATTCTCAAGGGCGACGTGCCGACGTGCGAACCGGGCCGCATTCTCGGTCATGAAGGCGTCGGTATCGTCGAGCAGGTCGGCGCCGCGGTTGATTCGTTGAAGCCGGGCGATCACGTGCTGATTTCGTGCATCTCGTCGTGCGGCCGCTGCGAGTATTGCCGTCGCGGACTGTATTCGCATTGCACGACCGGCGGCTGGATACTCGGCAACCGGATCGACGGCACGCAGGCCGAGTTCGTGCGCATCCCGCATGCGCCGACCAGCCTGTACCGGATTCCGGCCGGTTCGGACGAGGACGCGCTCGTGATGCTGTCCGACATCCTGCCGACCGGATTCGAATGCGGCGTGCTGAACGGCAAGGTGCAGCCGGGCTGCTCGGTCGCGATCGTCGGCGCGGGGCCGATCGGGCTGGCCGCGTTGCTGACCGCGCAGTTCTATTCGCCCGCGCGGGTCATCATGATCGATCCGGACAGCAACCGGCTCGAGGTTGCACGGCGTTTCGGCGCGACCGACTGCTTCGACGGCAGCGGCGGCGACCCGGTGGCGGAAGTCATGAAGCTGACCGACGGCGTGGGCGTGGATTGCGCGATCGAAGCGGTCGGCATTCCGGCGACGTTCGAGATGTGCACGTCGCTCGTGGCGCCCGGCGGGGTCGTCGCGAACGTCGGCGTGCACGGTGTCAAGGCCGACCTGCACCTCGAGAAGCTGTGGGATCGCAACATCTCGATCACGACGCGGCTCGTCGACACGGTCAGCACGCCGATGCTGCTTAAAACCGTGGGCGCCGGACGCCTCGATCCGGCGCGCCTGATCACGCACCGGTTCTCGCTCGACGACGTGGAACGCGCGTACGACACGTTCGGGCGCGCCGCGCAAACCCATGCGTTGAAGGTCATCATCGAAGTCGGCTGATTGCCGGGCCGTGCGCGGCGGGAACCGGCGGCCTCCGCCTCCCGTCACGCGCGGCGGGCATTTCGCCCGCGATTCGTCGGCAATTCGCCGGCAGTCAGGACGACAGCGCGGCGGGTTCCTGCGTGTTGCTTGATTCAGCCTCGTCCAGATCGACGCACTGCCCGTAGGTCGGCACCTCGCACCGCCAGTGCAGGCTCTCCGAGATGCGCCGGCGCATGGCGTCCGCAGCAGCGGGTTCGCCATGCGTGACGAACGTCCGCACGGGCGCGCACTGCATCGTGCCGAGCCACTTCAGAATCTCTTCGTAGTCGCCATGGGCCGACAGCGTCGTGATCGACTCGACCTGAGCGCGCACGCGAACGTACTCGCCATGAATCTTCAGCGTCGGCTCGTGCGCCGCCAGCGCCGCGCCGCGCGTGCCGGCGGCCTGGTAGCCGACCAGCGCGATCGTGTTGCGCGCATCGGGCGCATAGCGGGTCAGGTGATGCAGCACGCGCCCGCCCGTCGCCATCCCGCTGCCGGCGATGATGACCATCGGGCCGTGGTGTTCGGCAATCGCCTTCGACTGGTCGACCGAGCGGATCATCGTCGCCGCGTGGCCGAGCGCGTTCGCGTCGGAGACGGTCAGGCGGTGCTCGAGGATATGGTGGCGATAGATCTCGGTCACGTCCGTCGCCATCGGGCTGTCGAGGAACACCGGGACGCGCGCCATGCGGCCGGACGCCTTGAGGCGCGCGATGTAGTGCAGGATTTCCTGCGCGCGGCCGACGGTGAAGCAGGGCATCACGACGACTCCGCCGCGCGCGAAGGTCTTGTCGAACATCGCGGCCAGTTCGTTCTCGGGATCCGACGTCGGATGGAGCCGGTCGCCGTATGTCGATTCCACGACCAGATAGTCCGCATGCGCGGGCGGGCGCGGCGGCTGCATGATCGGGTCGTGATACCGGCCGAGGTCGCCCGAGAACGCGAGCACCTTGTGATCCCAGTGCATCACGACGCTCGCCGCGCCGAGGATGTGCCCGGCCGGGAGCAGGCGGAACGACAGGCTGCCGCCCAGCGCCGTGCATTCGTCGAAGGCGACGGGCTTCAGCAGGCGTAGCGCGCGCTGCGCATCGTCCAGCGTGTAGAGCGGTTGCGCCGGATGATGCTTCGAGTAACCGTGCCGGTTCGCGAAGTCGGCTTCCTCTTCCTGCAGCCGCGCGCTGTCGCGCAGCATGATGTCGCAGAGTTCGGCCGTGGCCGCCGTGCAGTACACCGGCCCGCGATAGCCTTCGCGTACCAGCACCGGAAGATAGCCGCTGTGATCGATGTGCGCGTGCGTGAGCACGACCGCACTCAGCGTGTCGGGCGCGAGCGGCAGCGCTCCCCAGTTGCGCAGCCGCAGGTTCTTCGTCCCCTGGAACAGGCCGCAATCGACCAGGACGCGCCGGCCGCCGTGCTCGACCAGATACTTCGAGCCGGTCACCGTCTCGGTCGCGCCGAGAAATGTCAGTTTCATGGATTGCCTCACCGGAAGTCGACGGAACAGTAAGTCGATTAGATTCCGAACGCGCGGGCAGCGGTTGACCGAAATCAGGAATTGAGGGATCACCATGCCGTCCGGGCGAGAATCCCCGACGGCGCCCGGTTTGACGACGATCAACCTCGAGCCGCAGTGGCGGCAGGATAGTGATTTCGTGCGCGCATGCGGTGTCGTGTCGTGACCCGTTATCCGCGCATGCCGTGCGCGCGATGTGTATCGGCATCACGAGTCTTTCGGGATGAACCCATCATGACGTTGATCGCCAATCTGGATGGCGCCGGGCCCCTTTACCGGCTGTGCTTCGTCCGCTCGCCGTGGGCGTGGTTCACATGCTTGCCGCTCGACGAGCAATGCGGCGAGCGCTGGGCGGACGTGCCGTACCAGAATGCCGCGAAACCGCCGTACAGCGATTCGCGCGCGCAACTGCTCCGGGTCGCGTTCGACGCGCCGAGTCTTTTGCCGCCCGAGGCGGGGCGGCACGGGCATGCGTGGAGCGTCCAGCAGATCAACCACGGCGCGGCGCCATGGCTGCGCAGCGAGGATTTCGTCGATGCGTTGACGCTGACCGTGCCGGCCGGGGCGACGCTCGCCACGTTCGTCGAAAGGATCGAGGCCGCCGGCGGCACCGTCTACGGGCCGCTCGGCTGGGCGGAATTGCCGCCGTGGCAGCGGCCCGACGTCGCGGCGCAGACGGGCTGAATGGGGCCGGACGGGCTTGAATGGGCCTGAAACGGAGCTGAATGCCCGTGCGGCGCGCGTGTCAGCCCGCGTCGCCCCAGCCGCCGCCGAGCGCGACGTAGAACGCGACCGTGTCCTGCAGGCGCTGCGCGACCGTTTGCAGCCACGCAATCCGCGCCTGATGGTATTGCACGTCGGCGACCAGCAACTGGACGTAGCCGGCGATCCCCGCGTCGTAACCGGCTTGCGTGAGTTTCAGAGCGTCGCGGGCCGCGGCCATTGCGCGCGCCTGCGCATCGAGTGCCGCCGCGTCGTTCGCAAGCGCGCGCAACGTGTCGGCCACCTGCGAGAACGCCGACAGGACGACCTGCCGATAGGTCGCATCGGCTTCGTCGTACGCATCCTGCGCGGCGCGCCGCTGGTTCAGCAGCGTGCCGCCATGAAAGATCGGCGCGGCGAGCCCGGCGCCGACACTCCATGCGCGGCCGGCCGGCGCGAACAGCGTGCCGGCGACGACGCTTTCGAACCCGCCCGATGCGGACAGCGTGAGGTTCGGGTAGAGCGCGGCCGTCGCGACACCGACCTGTGCGCTGGCCACGTGCAGTTCGGCTTCGGCCCGCAGAATGTCGGGGCGGCGGCGCACCAGCGACGACGGCGCCGTGTCCGGCAGGCTGGCGGGCAATTCGATCCCGTCGAGCGACAGGTCCGGCGTCCGCCAGTCGACCGGGTAGCGGCCGGCCAGCAGCGCGAGCAGATCGTCGGCCTGCGCGCGCTTCTGGTCGAGCGCGGGCAGCGTCGCCTCGAGCGATGCCCGCTGCGATTCCAGCGTCAGCACCGCGACGTAGGCCGCCGCGCCGGCCGCCACCTGTACGCGCGTCAGACGAATCTGCTCGTCGAGCAGGCCGATCATCTCGCGCGTCGCCGCGGCTTCGTCGTGATAGGCCGCGCGCGCGACCATCGTATTGACGACGTTCGCGGTCAGCATCAGATACGCGCCCGCCAGCGCCTGCCGTTGCGCATCGACGTCGGCCTTGAGCGCTTCGACCTGGCGCCGTTCGCCGCCCCACAGGTCGAGCGTGTAGCTGACCGTCGCCGACAGCGTGAACAGGTTGAAGATCGATGCCGGCAATGCCTGGCCGGTACGCAGCGGCGTGGCGCGCTGGCGCGACGCGCCGGCCTGTGCATCCACCTGCGGAAAGAAGATCCCCTGGCCGGCCCGCAGCGCGTGCTCGCTGCGCCGCAACGTCGCTTCGGCGAGATCGAGCGTCGGGCTGCCGGTCAGTGCTTCGTCGACGGTCGAGTCGATCGCGCGGCTGCCGAAGCGCGTCCACCAGTCGCGCGTGAGCGCCGTGTCCGCCGACAAGGCCTGCGTCCGTCCATCGCCGGTCCAGGGGCCGGACGCCGCGCCCGGATCGTCCGGCGGCACGAAGCGCGCGACGCGCGGCGCGGGCGGCGGGACGAAATTCGGCCCGACCGTGCATCCGGCGAGCAGCACGGCGACGGCCAGCGCACCGGCTCCGCGGTGCAGCGTGGGTGCGCGACGGGCTCCGTTATTTGCCTGCGACGTAGACATCGACGATCTGCCCGGGAAACAGCCGCACGTTCCTGTTCGGCACGATACGGAAAATGACCGGCAGCACGCGCACGTCGACGCGCTCGGTGCGCTGGTCGGACAGCTCGATCTTCGGCGTGACGTACGGCTGCACGCGCACGAACTGAAGGTCGGCCTCGACTGACGTCCCGCGCACGAACATGTGCGCCTTCAACGCATGCAGATCGGGTAGCTGGTGGATCAGGATTTCGTCGATGTAGCAGCGCACCTGCAGCTGGTCGGCCGGTGTGCCGAGCACCACGACCGGTGTGCTGCCGCGCGTATAGGTGTCGTAGAGCCCCTGGGAGTTCAGGTAGGCCCCGACCGCCGCGTTCATCGCCAGAACGGTCCCGTCGGCCGGCGCGCGCAGCGTGTAGCGGGCGAGCAGGGCGGCCGCCGCATCCGCCGCGCGTCGCAGCGCGATGGCCTGCGCTTCCTGGTTGCGCACGTCGTAGCCCCAGGCACCGGCTTTCGTCAGGCGATACTGCCGCGTGACGACGTCCAGGTTGGCCGCCGCGACGCGCACCGCGTTCGCGGCCGTGTCGAGCGCGTCGCGGCTCACCGCCTTCGGATCGATGTCGTACGCGTGCCGCTGCTTGTCGTACTGGTCCTGGGCGAGCTTCAGGCTCGCCTGCGCGGCCGCGGTTTGCGCACTGGCCACGTCGAGCACCTCGCGGCGCGGCTGTGCCTTCAGTTCGCCGAGCAGGGCGACGGCCGCGTCGGCCTGCGCCGCGAGCTGGGCGGCGGTGGCGCGCTGCACCGCGTCGTCGATCGTCAGCAACGCGTCGCCGGCCTTCACCGGATCGCCGTCGTGCACGAGGATGCGCGTCACTGCGCCCGAGACGTCCGGATAGACGTTCACGTTCGCGCCGGCCGGTTGCTCGCTCTCGACGATGCCGTTCGCATAGACTCCGCGCGCGTACGGATTGGCGGCCGGCTTGAATACCGGCGGCTGCGGCGGCTCCTGGCGGCTGTAGAGCCACGCGGCGGCGACGCTTGCCAGGAAGCCGAGCACGGCCAGCACGAACACGAGGCGGTGCTTCATCGCGCACCTCCGCGCTCGATTCCGTTCAGCCTGCCGTCTTCCATCCGCAGGATGCGATCCGCGTATTCGAAGATCCGCGCGTCGTGCGTGACGATCACGATGCAGCGCGTGTCGCTCAGCACCTTGTGCTTGACGAAGTCGATGATCATGCGGCCCGTGTCGCCGTCGAGCGACGCGGTGGGCTCGTCGAGGATCAGCAGGTCGGGCTGGCTGACGATCGCGCGCGCAATCGCGACGCGCTGCTGCTCGCCGCCGGACAGCTTGACCGGCGGGAGTTGCGCGCGGTTCGCGAGCCCGACGACGTCCAGGTACGTGTGCGCTTCCTTGATCGCGTCGTCCCACGGCCGGCGCTTCAGGATCAGCGGGATCGCGACGTTTTCCGCAGTGGTGAGCCGCGGGAACAGGTGGTAGTCCTGGAACACGAAGCCGATCCGGTTCAGCCGGAAATCGGCGATCGAATCGTTCGACTGCGCCCACAGATCGACGCCGTCGATCGACACTGAGCCGTCGTCGGGCCGAAGGATGCCCGAGATTACGCTGAGCAGCGTGGTCTTGCCGCTACCGGACGGCCCGACGATCAGCAGCATCTCGCCGAAGTTCGCCTGGATCGATACGTCGCGCAGCGCCTGCGTGCGTGCATCGCCTTCGCCGAACCATTTGCTGACGCCGCGCGCGTCGATCGCGATGCCGGCCATCGTCAGCCCCGGAAGATGTCGAACGGCTCGATGCGCAGCACGCGCCGCACGCCGAGATAGCTCGAGATCGTTGCGATCACGACCACCATGCCGAACGCGAGCGACAGGTTGCCGTAAGTGATGAGCGCCGCGTAGTCCGGAATCCTCAGTTTGGCGAGCGTGATCATCAGCACGCACAGCCCGACGCCGATACCGTAGCCGGTCAGCGCGGTGAAGGTCGCCTGGAACAGGATCATCGCGACCAGCTCGCGGCTCTTCGCGCCGATCGCCTTCAGCGCGCCGAACTTGTCCAGGTTCTCGAGGATGAACGCGTAGAACGTCTGCCCTGAAATCGACAGGCCGATGATGAAGCTGATGATCGTCATCAGCATGATGTTGGTGCCGAGGCCCGTCTCGTACTTGTAGAAGCGCGCGATCTGCGCGATGAATTCGTCGCGCGTGTACGCGCGATAGCCGAGCGACGTCACCACCGCCTTGATGTGTGCAACGTCCGCATCGGACTTCGGCTCGACGAGGATGTACGAGGTCGTGAAGCGCGGCGACGGAATGTAGCGGATCGCGCGCGCGTACGTGGTGTAGAGCGTCGGCGTGCCGAACAGGCCGCTCGCGGCGACCTTCGCGATACCGACGATCACGCCGCGATGGTCGTTCAGTTCGAAATCGGTGCCGACGGACGGATTCTCGAGCTTCCGAAACTCGGGATCCTGAATCGCGATGAAGCCGTTTTCCGCGTAGATGTCCTCGATGCGGCCCTGCAGCATCGTCGGGCGGCCGAACAGGCTGGCGTCGTCGAGGCCGACGACCGTCACGGCCTGGTAGGTGCCGGAACGCAGCTTGACGAGCGCGCCGCCGGAATAGAGCGGCACCGCATACTTGACGCCGTCGATGCTGCGCACGGCGTCGAGCACGTAGTCGGGCATGCCGATGCTGTTCGCGATCGTCTTCACGGCCGGGTCCATCACCCAGACCTTCGCGCCAATATTGATGACCGACGCCGACGACTTGTTCAGGATGCCGGCGAATAGCGACGTCATCTCGATCATCAGCAGTACCGAGAAGGTGATGCCGACGGTCAAGGCGGTGAATTTCGCACTGTCGTTGACGAGCAGCTTGAACGCGAGACGGAGGATACCGTTCACGATGACGAATCCAGCGCGTCCGGTCCGTGCCGCTGATGTCCGGACGACGCGGGATCGAGCTGCGCGATGAACGCGACGATGCCCGACACCAGCGCAATGATCGCGTACGGAACGACCGTCTCGTCGATCAGCATCGCATGCACGACGCCCAGCAGCGAAGCGAGCGCGATGAACACGCAGAGCGTCGCAAGCGCGCTTCGGTATGGCAGACCCATCATGACGTTCTCCCGGGAAGCGGCCGCCGTGGACGGCGTTGCCGTCAACGTAGCTGCCACTGGTTGCGCAAGACATGGCGTCATGATCGCGTGCCGCGCTCCGGCACGATTGATCTGTATCAACGGACAAATTCCGGTGTCACGGGCGCGACTCGTCGATCAAGTCATCTGACCAATCGTCTTGCGGAATCGCGTGAGCGACAGCAGGAACAGCACGCAGCCGATCGCGAACAGCGCGGCAAACTGGGTCCACACCGCATCGAGCCCGGCGCCGCGATACAGGATGCGCTGCGCGAGCTCGACGAAATGGGTGGTCGGCGCGGCCAGCATGATGTCCTGCACGACGGGCGGCATGCTTTCGCGAGGCGTCAGTCCGCCCGACAGCAGTTGCAGCGGCAGCAGCACGAGGACGAGCAGCATGCCGAACTGCGGCATGCTGCGCACGAGCGTCGCGAGAAAGATCCCCATCGACGTGGTCGCGAACAGGTGCAACGCCATGCCGGCCACGAACAGCGGCACGGACCCGGGAATCGGCACGTGCAGCGCGCCGCCCACGACGAGCGTCAGCGACGCGACTGCCGCCGTCGCGACGACGAGCCCCATCGACCAGACCTTCGCGAGCATGATTTCCGCCGCGGTCACCGGCATGACGAGCAGATGCTCGATCGTGCCGTGCTCGCGCTCGCGAATCAGCGCGGCCCCGGTGAGGATCATCGACAGCATCGTCACGTTGTTGATCAGCTCCATCAGCGCGCCGAACCAGACTTCGTCGAGATTCGGGTTGAAGCGCATCCGCATCGCGAGATCGACGGGCGGCAAGGACGTGCCGCGATGGCGCCGCACGAAGGCATCGATCTCGCCCGCCACGATCTGCTGGACGTAACCGCCGCCGGTGAACGCCTGCGTCATGCGGGTCGCATCGACGTTGAGCTGGACCGTCGCGTGGCGGCCGGCGAGCACGTCGCGCTGGAAGTCGGGCGGAATGTCGAGCGAGAATGTGTAGTCGCCGTTGTCCAGCCCGCGATCGGCCGCGCCGGCGTCGACGATCGGCGGCGGTGCGAATTGCGGCGGGAAGAACGCCGCCGCGATGCGCGCCGACAGCGGCGACGCATCCTCGTCGACGATCGCGATCGGCACCTTGTGCAGCGTTTCCGGGCGGGCGGTGGCGGCGACGTAGATCGACGCGCTGAACGTATAGACGATGAGCGCGAGCAGGATCGGGTCGCGAGCGAGGCTCCACAGTTCCTTGACCCCGAGCCGGAAAACGACGAGCAGGCGGGACATGGTCAGCGCTCCTGCTTGCGCAGCAGCACGCCGGTCATGACCAGGATGACCGGCACGGCCGCGAGCATCGGCCAGAACTGGGACGACAGGTCGGCCAGCCCGAGCGCCTTGTTGTAGACGCCGCGGCTGATCGCGAGCATGTAGGTGGCCGGATAGACGGTGCCGATCCACTTGCCGCTGCCCTCGAGCGACGACAGCGGCGTGAGCAGGCCCGAAAACTGCACGACGGGAATCAGCGTGCCGACGATCGTCATGAAGATCGCGGCGATCTGGCTGCGGGTGAACGTCGACGCGAACAGCCCGATGCCGGTGGCCACGACGTTGAATATCAGCACCGCGGCCGCCAGCGTCGCGAAACTGCCCTTGATCCGCACGCCGAACACGACGTCGGCCAGCACGACCATCAGCAGGAAGTTCAACATGGCCAGCATGACGTACGGCGCCTGCTTGCCGAGCAGGAATTCGGCCCGCGTGACGGGTGTCACGTAGAGGTTGACGATCGACCCGAGCTCGCGTTCCCGCACGACGGCGAGCGCGGTCAGCATCGCGGGCAGCATCAGCAGCAGCATCGGCATGATCGCCGGAATCATCGCCGGCAGGCTCTTGACGTCGGGGTTGTAGCGATAGCGGATCGCGATGTCCACGGCGGGGACGAGCGACACGCCGAGCCGGCGCTTCGCCTGGTCGCGCAGCCAGTTTTCGTGCATGCCGGCCACGTAGCCGCGGATCGTCTCCGCGCGCATCGGCATCGCGCCGTCGACCCATGCGCCGATCTCCACGCGGCGGCCCCGCGCGACGTCGCGCGCGAAACCGGGCGGGATCTCGAGCGCGAGCGACAGCTGGCCGTTGCGCATGCGGCGCTCGATGTCGCGGTCGTCCGCGAGCGGTGCGCGCGGCACGAAATAGCGGGAACCGGCGAGATTCTGCGCATAGTCCTGGCTCAGGATCGACTGATCGCGGTCGAGCACCGCGAACGTCAGGTTGTCGACGTCGAGACTGATCCCGATGCTGATCACGCACATCAGCACGAGCGAGCCGAACAGCGCCAGCGTCGCGCGCAACGGGTCGCGTCTCAGTTCCAGCACTTCGCGCCACAGATAGCTGCCGGCGCGCGCCGGGCTGAACCATGCGGCCGCATGGCCGGTGCCGGCCGCAGCGGGCGGCGCGGCGAGCCAGCCGGCGTCGGACGGCGCATCGGCCGTCGTGCCGTCCGACCCGCCCGCGCCATCCGCTTTCTGCGCGTCGCTCAGGTAGCCGATAAACGCGTCCTCGAGCGTGGCCGCGCCGCGCAGGCGCACCAGTTCCTCGGGCGCGGCGCTCGCGAGCACGCGGCCCGCATGCATCAGCGAGATGCGGTCGCACCGCGCGGCCTCGTTCATGAAGTGCGTCGAGATGAAGATGGTGACGCGATCGTTGCGCGCGAGCTCGATCATCAGCCGCCAGAAGTCGTCCCGCGCGACCGGGTCCACGCCCGACGTCGGCTCGTCCAGGATCAGCAGCTCGGGCTTGTGCACCATCGCTACCGCGAGGGACAGCCGCTGCCGCATCCCGAGCGGCAGGCGCTCGGGCAGCGCGTCGAGTGCGTCCGTGAGCCCGAAGCGCGCGATCATTTCGGTCACGCGTGCGGGCACATCCGGTTCCGGTACGCCGAACAGGCGCGCGTGCAGCACGAGGTTTTGCCGGACGGTCAGTTCGCCATAGAGCGAAAACCCTTGCGACATGTAGCCGACGCGCCTGCGCGTGTCGATGTCGTTCGCGGTGATCGGTCGGCCGAACAGCGTCGCAGTACCTTCAGACGCGGGCAGCAGGCCGGTGAGCATCTTCATGGTCGTCGACTTGCCGCAGCCGTTGGAGCCGAGAAAGCCGAAGATTTCGCCGCGGCGGATCTGCAGGCTCACGTGGTCGACCGCGACGAAATCGCCGAACCGCATCGTCAGCGCGTCGGCCTCGATCGCGTAGCCGGCCGCCTGATCGGGCTGGAACGGCGCGATCACGACCGGCTGGTGTCCGCGCCGGCGGGCCTCCGGCAGCAACGCGATGAACGCGGCTTCCAGCGTGTCGCAACCGGTGCGTTCGAGCAGCTCGCCGGGGCTGCCGGTTGCCAGCACGCGGCCCGCGTCCATCGCGATCAGACGGTCGAAACGTCGAGCCTCGTCCATGTACGCGGTGGCGACCAGCACGCTCATCGCCGGGCGGGCGGCGCGAATGCGTCCGATCAGCTCCCAGAACTGCGCGCGCGACAGCGGATCGACGCCGGTCGTCGGTTCGTCCAGGATCAGCAGGTCGGGATCATGGATCAACGCGCAGCACAGGCCGAGTTTCTGCTTCATGCCGCCGGACAGCTTGCCGGCCGGGCGATCCAGGAACGGCTGCAGGCCGGTGCTGCGTGTCAGCGCGTCGATCCGGCGGCGGCGCTCCGCGGCATCGTGGCCGAACAGTCTCGCGAAGAACTGCAGGTTTTCCTCGACCGACAGCGTCGCGTACAGGTTCCGGCCGAGGCCTTGCGGCATGTAGGCGATGCGCCGGCATACGCGCGCGCGATGACGGCGCGACGACAGGTCGCCGTCGAGCGTCCATACGCGGCCCTGCTGGATCGCGCGCGCGCCGGACACGAGCGCAAGCAGGCTCGACTTGCCGACGCCGTCCGGCCCGATCAGCCCGATCATGCAGCCGGCGGGGATGTCGAGGGTCACGTCGTCGAGCGCGTACTTGTCGCCGTAGCGCAGCGAGACGCCGGACAGCCGGGCGACCATGCGCGGATCGGCCGACACCGGCGAACGGTCGATCGATCCCGCATCCGTCTCGACGGGCGTCGTCGCATTCATTGCGGCACCCTGATCGCGAGGCGATCCGGCCAGCCCGCGTGCGGATCGGTCTTCAGCCACGCGACGCCCGGCAACCCGGTCTTCACGAGTTTCAGGTGGCGCTGCAACAGATCGCGATCGATGCGCGCCTTGACCCGGAACATCAGCTTCTGCCGCTCGGTGGCCGTCTCGACCGTCTTCGGGGTGAACTGCGCGGTGCTCGACACATAGGACACGCGTGCGGGAATCACGTATTCCGGTGCCGCATCGAGCACGATCCGCACGTCGGCGCCGAGCGGGACCCGGCCGACGACCGCTTCGGGCAGGAAGAACGTCATGTAGACGTCGGACAGGTCGACGACGTTGAGCACCTTGCCGCCTGCCGGCAGGACTTCGCCCGACTCGGCAATCCGGTACTGGACGCGCCCGTCGCGCGGCGACGTCAGTTCGCTGTCCGAGATGTCGGCCTGCACGCGCGCCACGGTCGCCTGCGCGGCCGTCACGGCCGAGCGCGCCGCGACGAGCTGGGCCCGGGTTGCGTCGACGGCGGCCTGGGCCGCTTCCACCTGGGCGCGTGCGGCGTTCACCGTCGCGCGCAGGCTGCCGGCGCGCGCGCGATCGTCGTCCAGTTCCTGCATCGACGACGCCCCGTCGCGCGACAGCGTTTCGGACCGCGCGAGCCGCCGCGAGGCCGCGTCCAGCTCGCTTTCCCGCTGCACGACGACGGCCGCGGCCGCGGCCTTGTCGCTGCGGCGCTGCGCGACCTGCGCGTCGACGCTCGCCGCGGTGTTCACCGCCTGTTGCTCCCGCGCCCGTGCCTCGTCGAGCTGCGCCTGCAGGACGACGACGTCCATGCGGGCGAGCGGCTGGCCGGCCGTCACGAAGTCGCCTTCGTCGACGAGCATGGCGGTGACGCGCCCCGGCAGCTTGGTCGCGACGTCGATTTCGGTCGCCTCGATGCGGCCGTTGCCGCTGACGAGCCCCGCATCCGTCTGGCCGTCGCGCCAGCGCGTCCACCCGTAGTACGCGAGGCCGATCGCGAGCACGGCCGCACCGACACCGATCAGAAGAGGGCGCGGGATGGTTTTCATGGTGTGTTGTCCGAGTCTGTCGAAAGGGGAGCCGTTGCCGCGGCGGTCTTGCCGGTGTCGATCACGCCGCCGCCGAGCGCGCCGTACAGCGCGACGCGGCTCGAGAGCAGCGCACGACGGGTCATGACCAGTTGCTGCTCGGCGTTCATCAGGTCCCGTTGCGCATCGAGCACTTCGAGGAAGCGGGTCGCTCCGCTGTCGTAGCGCAGCTTCGCGAGGCGTGCCCGCTCGGCCTGCGACGCCAGCGTGGCGCGCTCGATGGCGACCTGATCGGCCAGCCAGTGGCGCGCCGCGAGCGCATCGGACACGTCACGGAACGCGCGCTGGAGCGTCTTCTCGTACTGCGCGAGCGCCTCGTCGCGTTGCGCGTGCGAGAGCGCGAGATTCGACCGGTTGCGGCCGCCGTCGACGAGCGGCAGCGTGACGTTGGGAATCACCGACCACACGCCCGCTCCGGACGACAGCAGGTCATGCAGCGCGCTGCTTCCCGAACCGATCGCGCTCGTCAATGCGATGCGCGGAAAGAATGCCGCGCGCGCCGCGCCGATGTTCGCGCGGGTCGCCTCGAGTTCATGCTCCGCCGCGATCACGTCCGGACGCCGGGTCAGCAGCGACGAAGGCAGGCCGGGGGCGAGCGACGGCAGCACCGCACCGTCGTCGAGCGCGAGCGGCGTGGCGGCCAGCGCGGGCGGCGCACCGACGAGCAACGCCAGCGCATCGGCCGCCGCCGCGCGGGCTTGCTGCAACTGGACGCCGAGCGATTCCGCCTGCTGCAGCAGGATCTCCGATTGCGTCAGGTCGAGGCGCGAGATGGCGCCGGCCGCGTGACGGAGCCGGAAGATCCGCAGCGATTCACGGCGTGTGTCGATCGTCGCGCGTGTCAGCGCGATGCGTTCGTCGATCTCGCACAGCGTCAGGTACGCGTCCGCTACGCCGGTGACGACGCTCAGCGTCACCGCCTGCCGGGCCGCATCACTCGCGAGGTAGCGCTGGAGCGCCGCTGCTTTCAGGTTGCGCACGCGGCCCCAGAAATCGATCTCCCATTGCGTCTCGGCCAGCTGGACTTCATAGACCTGGCCGATGACGGGCGCCGGGGAGAGGAAGCCGCCCGGCGTGCGAAACCGTGCATAGGCCGCGCCCGCACCGATCGTCGGCCATTGATCCGCGCTGCGGATGCCGTAGACCGCGCGAGCCTGCTCGACGCGTGCAACCGCCGCGCGCAGATCCCGGTTGTTGGCGAGCGCCTGCCCGATCAACGCGCGCAGGCGCGCGTCGACGAAGTAAGCCTGCCACTCGGGCACGGGCGCCGCCGCTGTCGCGTCGGCGGAAGGATCCGGAAAGGATGCGGGAATCGGTGCGACCGGACGCTCGTCCGGTGGCGCAAGCGACAGGCAGCCCGACAGCAGCCCCATGCCCGCCGCGAGCGCAATGGCACGCAAGCGCCGCATGGCGGCAGGATGAAAGCGAACGGGAGGCGCGGCAGCGCGCATGGGATGCCTCGTCGAATACGAAAATGCAGGAATACGGGATGGCGCAGCCCTCCAGGCGTCGCCGATTCGGATTCACTTATATCCGACGAATGCCGGGTTTCCCCTTGATCTGTGTCACTCGGGCGGGAATGCGTTTCGAGCGGCCCCTCGCTTGACGCGCGGGTCGCCGCGTGCCTCGGCCGGTTTCGTGATGGCGTGCCGGACCGAACCACGCGGTGCCCGTCACGGGCGGTCGCCCGGCCTGAGATTGAGCAGCACGACGAACGCGAGGATGCTGGAGATCAGCGTGACGATCGAGTACCGGAACACTTCCTCGTCGAACAGCATCCCGTGAACGATGCCGACCAGCGACGCAATCGCGATGAACACGCTGAGCGTCGCGAGCATGATGCGGTACTGCTTGTGGATCATGACGGTCTCCCGGAAAGCGATGGACGTCGACGGTCATACGAATGCGAAACGTCCGTGTTGCTGCGGTTTTGGCGACGTCTGCGGATTCATGATCGCGTCGCGCCTCGTCGCGCGGTTGATCTGCGTCAACGGGCAAACCGGCCATCGCCTGCCCGCCAGACTCTGCCGCCAGCCCGCCTTTGATTGATCCTCGTCAAGCCGCCGGCGCGGCCGTGGGCGATGCTGAACACGGTGTCGCACGCATTCGCTCGCGAGCTTTGCGGCCGGCACGGGCCGACGGGAGACCGACATGAAGTCCGATGCAGTACTCAAGCAGGATGTCGAGCAGGCGTTGTTCTGGAATCCGGCGATCGATGCGCGCCGGATCGACGTCGAGGTCCGCGACCGGATCGTGACGTTGCGCGGCACGGTCGACAGCTGGGCCCAGAAGCTCGAGGCGCAGAAAACGGCACTGCACATCGCCGATGCGCGTGCGCTGGTGCTCGAGCTGAATGTCGACCCGCCGGAGAACGCCTGCGCGGACCAGGAACTGGCGATCGCGATCACGTTCGCGCTCGGATGGCAGGATGCGCTGCGCGATCACAAGATCGGCGTCGAGGTCGATCACGGCTGCGTGACGCTCGACGGCGAAGTCGATCATGCGTATCAGAGCCGGGCAGCGGAAGCGATGGTGAGCCGGATGATCGGCGTCGTCGGCGTGGCGAACCGCATCCGGGTGCGCGCCGACCATACGGTGCCGGACGTCGGCGTCCGGATCGCCGAGGTGCTTGCGCGTCGTGCGCAGCGCGAAACCGCGGGAATTTCGATCGACGCAACCGACGGCATCGTCACGCTGACGGGCACGGTCGCGTCGCTGGCCGAAAAGCGCGCCGCATGCGGCGCGGCCGGGTCGGTGAAGGGGGTCCGGCAGGTCGTCGACCGGCTGACCGTTTCCTGACCCGCTTGCACGTGCTGTCTACTACCAGGAGAAACAGCGATGAACCGTTCGCATACCGGCCCCGGCCGAAACCATCTGCGCCGCGACAAGCGCATGCAGCCGCATACGAAGGACAGTTACCGTGATCCGAAGCGGCCGACAGGCGACCACATCTGCGAAGGCTGCGGCGCGGTCTGCGAGGCGGGCCGCTGGACCTGGTCCGCGACCACGCTCGACCGGCGCCAGCTCGAATGCCCGGCCTGCAAGCGCATGCGGGAAAACGTGCCAGCGGGCGAGCTGGTGTTGAACGGCGAGTATCTGCGCGCGCACCGGTCGACGATTCTCGAGTTGCTGGAGCGTCAGGCCGATCTGGAGACGAGCGAGCACGCGCTCGAACGCATCATGGACATCGAGAAATCCGCCGATTCGCTCATCGTTCGAACGACGGGCATGCATATGGTCCGCCGCCTCGGCGAAGCGTTGCTGCATGCGCACCACGGCGATCTCAAGATCAACTATCGCGACGGCGAGGACGTGCTGCGAGCGCACTGGACGCGCGACGACGCGTGAGCGTGTGGTAGTCCACCGGTCAGGTTCGATCCCATGAAAAAAGCATTCGACTACTCCGGGCTGCTGATCCCGATCGCGTTCGCCGTGCTGGTGGCGGTTCAACTGCTGGCGCGCCAGCCGGCGGCGACGTCGATTTCCTACAGCGATTTTCACCACCTGGTGGACGCACGGCTCGTCGACGATCTCGAGATCGGCCAAACGTCGATCTCTGGCACGCTGCGCATGCCGGAGGCCGGCGCCGCGCTGCCCGCGTCCGACGCGGCCGAGGTGAAGGGAGCCGGCCCGCCGTGGCGCTTCACGACGAACCGGGTGAGCGACGAAGGCCTGGTCGCTACGCTGACGACTGCCGGGATTCGCTACCGCGGCGCGACGGATACGGGCTGGATCGGGACGCTCGCGTCATGGATCTTCCCGTTGATCGGCTTCGTCCTGATCTGGAATTTCATGATGCGAAGGCCGGGCGGGATGAGGGACCTGAGCGGCATGGGCAAAAGCCGCGCCCGCGTGTACGTGCAGAAGGAAACCGGCATCACGTTCGACGATATCGCGGGCATCGACGAGGCGAAGGCCGAGTTGCAGCAGATCGTCGCGTTCCTGCGCAACCCCGAACGCTACCAGCGGCTCGGCGGCAAGATCCCGAAGGGCGTGCTGATCGTCGGTGCGCCCGGTACCGGCAAGACGCTGCTGGCCCGTGCGGTCGCCGGCGAGGCCGCGGTGCCGTTCTTCACGATCAGCGGCTCGGCGTTCGTCGAGATGTTCGTCGGCGTCGGCGCGGCGCGCGTGCGCGATCTCTTCGAGCAGGCCCAGCAGAGCGCGCCGTGCATCGTGTTCATCGACGAGCTCGATGCGCTCGGCAAGGCGCGCGGTGTCGGCCTGATGTCGGGCAACGACGAGCGCGAGCAGACGCTGAACCAGTTGCTCGTCGAGATGGACGGCTTTCAGGCCAATTCGGGCGTCATCATCATGGCCGCGACCAACCGGCCGGAGATCCTGGATCCCGCGCTGCTGCGCCCCGGGCGTTTCGACCGTCACATCGCGATCGACCGGCCGGACCTGACCGGGCGCAAGCAGATCCTGGCCGTGCATACGAAGCACGTGAAGCTCGCGCCGGAAGTCGACCTGGCCGAGCTGGCGCAGCGCACGCCGGGCTTCGTCGGCGCCGATCTCGCGAACGTCGTCAACGAAGCCGCGTTGCGTGCGGCCGAACTGGGCAAGCCCGCGATCGGGATGGCCGATTTCGACGAAGCCATCGATCGCGCGATGACCGGCATGGAGCGCAAGAGCCGCGTGATGAACGAACAGGAAAAGCGGACCATCGCGTACCACGAGTCGGGGCATGCGCTCGTCGCGCAAAGCCGCGCGCACTGCGATCCCGTGAAGAAGGTGTCGATCATCCCGCGCGGAATCGCGGCGCTAGGTTACACACAGCAGGTACCGACCGAGGATCGCTACGTGCTGCGCCGGAGCGAATTGCTTGATCGGCTCGACGTATTGCTCGGCGGACGCGTGGCCGAGGAGATCATATTCGGCGACGTGTCGACCGGCGCGCAGAACGATCTCGAACGGGCGACCGCGCTGGCGCGTCACATGGTGATGCAGTACGGAATGAGCGAGAAGGTCGGCCTCGTGACGCTCGACGATGGCGCACGCCAGGGCGCGGCGCCGGGCGTGTGGACGCCGGGCGACGGTCACTGCAGCGAGCACACGGCGCAACTGATCGACGAAGAGGTGCGCGCGCTGCTCGAGGATGCGCATGCGCGGGTCACGGTAACGCTCGGCGAGCAGCGCGATGCGCTCGAACGGATCGCGCGCAGCTTGCTGCAGCACGAATCGATCGATCACGACATGCTGGTGGCGCTCATCGCGCCGGCGGACGATGCCGGCGACACACCCCGGCCGGCGGAAACCGACTCGGAAACGACCACGGGCGTCTCCGCCTGAAGGAACGACCGCCGCGATCGCGCCCGACGCCTGCCGTCGGCTATCGTTATCGTTCAACAACCGATGCAGACAGGGCCGTCGCGCCGCGCGTGCGCCGCGTCATCGGTCACAACCGACGCGAGCCGCGGATCGGGCCGGAAAACCGTGATGCCCTTGAGCCCGTCGCGCCACGCCTGGAAGAACAACGCGTCGACCTCCGCGAGCGAACACTGGCCGGGCATCGTCACGGTCTTCGAGATGCCGGCGTCGACGCACGGCTGCAGCGCCGCGAGCATCGCGACATGATCCTCCGGCGCGATTTCCGCGGCCGTGACGAAATAGCCCGGCAGCTTGACGCTCTCGCCATGCAGCTCGCGGAACAGCCGGTAAGCGTGATTCTCCGCACGAAACGACCGGACCTGCCCGTCGGCGGTGCGGACCATGCGACGCTGCGTCCAGCCGACGGCCGGCTCGATCCCGTTCGAGCAGTTGTCGCAGAACGCGAGGCTCACGCTGCCGGCCGGCGCGAACGACAGCAGATGGCTGTTGCGCAGCCCGTGCCGCGCGATCGCGTGATGCACCTTCAGCGGCAACGGCGTGCGATATGCGGGGCCGGTCAGATAGGCGGCCGGGTCGTAGGCCGGAAACACGCCGCGCTCGGCTGCAAGCGCGGCCGATGCGGCAAACGCATGCTCGCGCATCGTCAGCACGATCCCGCGTGCGAGCGTGCGTGCCTCCACGCTGTCGTAGCGCAGCCGCAGCATCGTCAGCGCGTCGGCCAGCCCGGTCACGCCGACCCCGATGCGCCGTGTCCGCCGCGCCTCGTGCTCGTGCGCGGCGAGCGGCCACGCGGTCAGGTCGAGCACGTTGTCGAGCATGCGGACCTGGATGCGCACCGCGTCGGCGAGTGTCGCGAAGTCGAAGCGCGGCTTCCTGTCGACACCGAACGGATGTAGAACGAACCGCGACAGGTCGATCGGCCCGAGCACACAGCTGCCGTACGACGGCAGCGGCTGTTCGCCGCACGGGTTCGTCGCGTCGATCCGCTCGTGCTCGCGCAGCGGATTCGCGTCGCGGATCGTGTCGAGGAACAGTAGCCCGGGTTCGGCGCTGTCGCGCGCGGCATTGACGATCTCGTGCCAGAGCGTGCGGGCCTGAACCGTCGCGTAAAGGTAACGTCCGTCCGGCCGCCGGGGCGGTGTGCCGGATACGTAGCCTGGCGGTGCGTGATGGACGAGCGCCCACGGCAGGTCGTGCCGGACCGCCTGCATGAACGCGTCCGTGACGCCGACCGACAGGTTGAACGTCGGCCAGCGCGAGCGCCCGCGCTTGGCCGCGACGAATGCGACGAGGTCCGGATGGTCGCAGCGCAGCACACCCATTTGTGCGCCCCGGCGCGGGCCGGAAAACGGCAGCGCCCGGCACATCGTATCGAAGCGGTCAATCGCCGCGCATGCGCCGCGCCCGGATGACAGGCGCCGTTCGTACGCGTCGGCGGGCGGTACCGGCGAGAAGTCGTAGCCAATGCCGCCGCCCATCGCCAGCGTGACCCGTGCGTCGTCGAGTGCATGCGCGAGCGCTGCGTCGAGGGCACGAACGGGCGTGTCGGCCGGAATCGCGAGCGGATGGACGAAGCAATTGATCATCGTGCCGCCGGTATGCGCGCCGGCATTCGCGAGGATGCGGCCCGCGCCGATCGCGCCACGCTGCAGGTTCACGAAAAACGCGCGCTCCACCTGTGCACGGAGCTCGGCCGGCTCGGCGAGCGACAGTGCACGGGCGACGCGATGGAAAACGGCCGCGCGAGACGTCTCGCCGGGCTGCGCGTAGCGTTCGGCAAACACGGTGGTGCAAAGCGGCTGCTCGTCCATGACGGGGCTCGGCGACGATGAATGACTCACTGTAGGAGCCTGCCCGAACGTGTCGTTGATCGAGCGCAACCGTGTCCCTTCGCGACATCGCTTGACGGCGGTCAACGCCTTAACCGGCGTCGAACGTAAGGTGGAGCCACGGCCGGCACGCGGCGGTTGCCGCGAATCGCCGCGCCGTCGCGCCAGCCATCGACTGCGAACCACGCACATGACCGATATCGTTACCGTTACCTTGAACCCGGCCGTCGATGTCGCGACGTCCGTCGAGCACATCGTCGATACGCACAAGCTGCGCTGCGCACGCCCGCGGCGTGACCCCGGCGGCGGCGGGATCAACGTCGCCCGAACCATTCACCGCCTCGGGGGCGACTGCGTCGCGCTGTACCTGGCAGGCGGGCCGACCGGCGACGTATTGACGCTGCTGCTGGAAGCCGAGCGCCTGCCGGCCGTGCGCATCAGGATCGCCGGCGAGACGCGAGAGAACGTCTGCGTGACCGAGACCGCGACCGGGCGCGAATACCGGTTCCTGATGCCGGGGCCGTTGGTCACAGAGGCCGAGTGGCGCGACTGCGCAGCCCGCATCGACGCCATGCAACCGGCGCCGCGCTATCTCGTGCTGAGCGGCAGCCTGCCGCCCGGCGCGCCCGACGATCTCTATGCGACGCTCGCGCGGAAGGCCCGGGCAAGGGGCAGCCGGGTCGTGGTCGATGCGGCGGGCCGGGCGCTGCAAGCGGCCCTCGAGGCCGGTGTTCATCTCGTGAAGCCCAGTCTCGGCGAACTGAGTGCGCTGGCCGGCGAACCGCTCGACGACACGTCGGCATGCCGGAAGGCGAGCGAACTCGTGGCGCGCGGGCAAGCCGACATCGTCGCGTTGACGCTCGGTGCGCGCGGCGCATGGGTCGTCACGCGCGACGGCGCGCTGCGCCTGCCCGGCAGGCCGGCAGCGGTGTGCAGCACGGTCGGCGCCGGCGACAGTTTCGTCGGCGGCATGGTCTGGGCGCTGGCGCGCGGCGTGCCGTTCGACGAAGCGTGCCGCTATGCGCTGGCGGCATCGGCTGCGTCGGTCGAGCACCCGGGCACGGCGCTGTGCACGCGCGACGACGTCGAACGGATTCATGCCGAACTGGTTGCGCAGGCAAGCTGACGACCAGGTGGCCTGACGCGCGCACGATTGCGTCCCCGTACGATCAATCGTTGATCTGGCTCAGCGGTTTTCGCGCCGCGATCGCGAAAAATGGGGCAGCCATTCCACGAGATCTTCCATGGCCTTTCGCCTGCTCGCCTGCCTGCTCCTGTTGTCGTGCGTGCCGCCGGTTTCGTCCGCCGACGTCGCGACCGTCGATTCGCCATCTCAGCGTGTGCTGATCCTGGTCTACCACCGGTTCGCCACCGCGCGACTGGATTCGATGACGGTCCGTACCGAAACGTTCCGCCACCAGCTTCAGGCGATCGAGGCGAACGGCTACCGCATCGTGCCGCTCGCCGACGTCGTGCGCTGGCACGGCGGCCAGGCCGATGCCGTGCCGGCGCGAGCGGTCGCGATCACCGTCGACGACGGCCATCGCTCCGTCTACGACGTGCTGCGCCCATTGCTGGCTGCACATCCCGTGCCGGTCACGCTGTTCATCTATCCCTCGGCTATTTCCAACGCCAGCTATGCGATGACATGGGACCAGTTGCGCGTGCTCGGGCAGTCCGGCGGGTTCGACATCGAGTCCCACACGTACTGGCATCCGAATTTCCGCACCGAACGCGCCCGACTCACGCCGGACGACTACCTGCGCTTCGTGTCGTTCCAGTTGAGCCGGTCCCGCGAACGGCTCGAGTCCGAAACCGGCCAGCCGGTCCGGATGCTGGCCTGGCCGTTCGGCGTCCATGATGCGCAGACCGACCAGTTGGCCGCTCGCCAGGGCTACATCGCGGCATTCACGCTCGATGCGCGCCCCGTTCGCGTCACCGACCCGGCAATGGCGCTGCCGCGCTATCTGATGACGGACGCCTGCGACACACGATGCATGAACGGATTGCTGAGAACCGCCGGGGGAAGTCATGATTGAACGCCTGATCGCCTGTCTGCTCGTGTCGCTCGCCGGATTCGCCGCCCACGCGGCGCCCGTCAAGATCACCGTCGTCGATGCTACGAACGGGCACCCGCTGGCCGGCGCGATCGGCCATGCGTCGGGCGCGAACCGTACCGCGGATCGAGATGGCGCGTTTTCACTGGAGATCGACGCGGCGGTTACACGCCTGAGCGTGCGTGCGCCGGGCTACGCGCGAACCGAAGTCACACTGGCACCCGCCGTGGGCGCACAAACGATCCGCTTGACCCCGATGCGTCCGAAAGCCGTCTATCTGTCCGCTTACGGCGTCGCGGACCGCACGCTGCGCGAGGCGGCGCTGTCACTTCAGGACACGACGGCGATCAACGCGCTCGTCATCGACGTGAAGGGCGACAGCGGCGTGACGCCATATCGCAGCCTGGCGCGTGAGATCTCCGGTGCCGCGAGCAATGTCGCCGGTGCCATCGTTCGTCCGCCCGATCTGCCGGATCTGCTGCGGACGTTCCACGCGCGCGGTCTCTACCTGATTGCCCGCATCGTCGTGTTCAAGGACGACCCGCTGGCTCGCGCTCATCCCGAGTGGGCCGTGCGCGATGCAGCCGGCGAGATCTGGCAGGACCACGAGCATCAGCGCTGGATCGACCCGACGTCGCGCGCCGCCTGGCAACACAACTACGACGTCGCGGAAGAGGCCGCCCGCATGGGTTTCGACGAAATCCAGTTCGACTACCTGCGTTTTCCCGACGCCAACGGCCTCCGGTTCGCCGAGCCCAATACCGAGGCCAACCGGGTCGAGGCGATCACCGGATTCCTGATCGGTGCGCGGGAGCGGCTGCGTCCGTACAACCTCTACGTGTCGGCGGACATTTTCGGGTACGTCTGCTGGAACAGCGACGACACCTCGATCGGGCAGCGGCTCGACGCGCTCGGACCGGTCGTCGACTATGTGTCGCCGATGCTCTATCCATCAGGCTTTACGTGGGGTTTGCCCGGCTGCCGGAAGCCCACCGAACATTCCGGCGAGATCGTCGCACGGTCGCTGGCCGAGGCGAAGCGCCGGACCGGACTGGACGGTGTCCGGTTTCGGCCGTGGCTCCAGGCGTTTCGCGACTATGCGTTCGATCGCCGGCCGTTCGATGCCGACGAGATCCGCGCACAGGTCGATGCGGCCGATGCGGCGGGCACGGACGGCTGGATGCTGTGGAATCCGCGCAATCGCTACGATCCTGCCGCGTTGCCGCGCTGAGCGGCAGGTGCGGACGGGCGCGAACGTGCAGGAGTCGAATCGATCATGCCGTGGAATGACGAGCGTTATCCGCCCTCGATGCGGAATCTGCCGCCGGCTGTTCGCGGCAAGGCGATCGAGATTGCCAACGCGCTGCTGCGGCAGGGGCGCACCGAGGGCAGCGCGATCCGCATTGCGATCGCGCAGGCGAAACGGTGGGGGCGTGCGCGTGCCGTCTTGCGGGGCCGCGGGTGATGGTCGAGTCGACGAATGACTGAGCGACCGCCCTGCCGTCGATACTAGGCCGAATACCGTGCCGGGCATTCGCGCCCGGCCATCGCCGGATGCAGTCGCGCGGCCAGAACGCACGCCATCAGCATGACGGCGACCGCGATGCCGTGCGCCGGGTTGCGCAGACACGACGCGACCTGCTCGCTTCTCCCCACACCGAACAGGCACCACAGGCAGAAATGCTCGCAGTTGTTCGTGAGCAGCCGGTATTGGCATTCGCCAAGGCGCGAGGCCGCGCGGCGCGCGGCTTCCGTTCCGTCGTACAGCGTGCGCGCGTGGCGAATGACCGCGAACCCGAAGCCGGCACGGAAACCGTCCAGGGTGACGACCTCGACCGGTCCGACGCTCGCATGGCGTGACCATCCCGCGTAGTGAATCACGTTGCCGTCGCCGATGTAGATCCCGTGATGGAGATAGCCGGGGCGGCGGGTCACGAGGTGGGCACCGACCGGCGGTTCGCCATCCAGCGTGGCGTCCTCGGCGTGCGCTGCGGTCGAATCGATCATCGCGAGCTCCTCGGTCCTGCGGCGGCGGGGCGGAAGCGTCACGCGCCGGCCGCGAAACACGTTGCGTCCTGTCACGTCTCCAGTATTGACAGTGAAGCCGCACGGGACAATCAGCGTGGCCTGAACTTGCTGTCCGACATCGGGCCGCCGTGTCGGAAATTTCCGACGGGGCATGCAATATCGGCTGACAGCCGTCACGGACGATTGCGCCGTCGGTATCCCGCTCCCCGTGTTTTCAGGCGTGCCGCACGGGCAGATGAGGCGCGATGACTACTCGTTCGGCTTCGACAGGCGCGCACTTGACCTGAGTCAACGGGAAATCGACGTTCCGCGCGACGCTGACATCGTCGTCGACACCAATGCGCGACGTCACCGCACGCAGCCCGTTCCGCGACCGGACGGGCGGCATCGCAGCCATGCGTGCTCAATCAGGAGAGTGAAGATGTGGACCGGAACCGTGAAGATGCTGCTGGCAGCCTGTCTGCTGAACATCGGTGCGAACGTGCTGGCTCAAACGTCGACCGAGCCGATCGTGCGCAACGGTGTCGCTTATATCACCGGCGGAATCGGCCAGGACGAGGTCACTGCATTTCGCGATGTCGCGCCTCGCTACAACCTGAGGATCACGTTCGCATCGAAGAGGGGCCATTATCTTTCCGATGTCGATGTCACGCTGTCGTCCGGCAAGTCGACGATTCTCGACGCACGCACGATGGGCCCGTTCCTGTTCGCGCGCGTGCCGCCGGGGCGATATACCGTGTCCGCGCACGACAGGGCCGTTCAGGAAGTCCGGCACGTCGTCGTACCGGCGCGCGGCGCCGTCGATGTGCGCTTTTACTGGCACGACCCCGAACGGCACGGCGCGATACGTCTGTGTGCCGAATGTTCCGGATCGCAGGAGCAGCCGGCCCGCTAGCCGCGCGTTTTTCGCTCAGGCGCCGCGCGGCGGGAATGCGCGGCGCTCGCGTCATCGACGTGGCGGGCCTCCGCTCGCAGTTCGACTCAGCCGATGCGCTCGGCACGAAGGAATGGATGCAGTGGAACAGGCTCGATCGCTACGATCCCGCTGTGCTGCCGCGCTGACCGGCGCGCTGCTGTTCATGCTTGCATCAGCCGGTGCGCACGCGGAATCCGACACGGTCGTGGCGCAGCAGCAGACCGCCGCGATCGACGAGGCGATCGCCGGCGAGATCGCCGATGGCCATCTTGCCGGCGCGGTGGTCGTGACGGGCGACGCGGACGGCGTGCGGGTGCGCGTCGCGCGCGGCCTGCGCGTGACGGGCGAGCACGTCGAGGCGATGACGGCCGATACCGTCTTCGATCTTGCGTCGCTGACCAAGCCGGTGGCGACGGCGGTCGCGATCATGCAGCTCGCGGAGCGCGGCATGCTGAGCCTCGACGCGCCGGCCGCGCGCTACTGGCCCGCGTTCGGAGCGCACGACAAGGCCGGCATCACGATCCGCCAGTTGCTCGCGCATGTATCGGGGCTGCCGGCCGGCGTGTCGTCGTTCCGGGCGCTGCGCAGCCGTGCTGCCGTGCTGGCCGACATCGTCGCGATGACACCCGGCGCGCCGGCCGGCACACAGGTGCGCTACAGCGACGTGAACTACGTGGTGCTTGGCGAGATCGTCGAGCGTGTGTCGCATCGGCCGCTCGACGCGTGGTGCGCCGCGCATGTGTTCGCGCCGCTCGGGATGGCGAGCACCGCGTTCCGGCCACCGGCGCCGCTGTTCGCGCGCGTGGCGCCCACCACCGTTCGCGATGGCCGCCTGCTCCGGGGAAGTGTCCACGATCCCGTCGCGGCCGCGATGGGTGGCGTTGCCGGCAATGCGGGCCTGTTCGCGAGTGCGGACGATCTGGCGCGCTTCGCGCGCATGTTGCTGAACGGCGGTTCGCTCGGCCCCGTGCGCGTGCTGACGCGACGCAGCGTGGCCGCGCTCGAGACGCCGGCCACGCTCGACGCGGAAGGCGACCTGCACACGCCCGGCTGGGCGGTCGGGCCGCCGCTCGTCGCGAACCGCTACCGGCTACCGCCGGTCGGCGCGCTGCAACACCTCGGCTACACGGGCACGGCGCTGTGGATCGATCCCGTGACGCGCCGCTTCGCGATCGTGCTCACGAGCCGGCTGTACCCCGACGAAACCGGCACGGCCATGCCATTGCGCGCGCTCGTGCTCGGCATCGTCTCGAGCGAGGCCGCGCCCGTGACGTCGTCGTGGATCGCGACGCGCGTGCCCGCGATGGCGCCGGCGCTCGCGCAGGTCGCCCGGTTGCCGGCTTCGCGCGGGCCGGTTCTGGCCGGCATCGACGTGCTCGCCGCGAGCGGTTTCGCGGCCGTCGCAGGCAAGCGCATTGCGCTCGTCACGAACCACAGCGGCTTCGACCGGTTTGGCCGGCGCACGGTCGACCTGCTCGCGCAGGCACCGGGCGCGCGGCTCGTCGCTCTGTTCGCGCCCGAGCACGGGCTCGGCACCGACGTCGACGAGACCTTCGGCGACACGGTCGACGCCGCGACCGGTGTGGTCGTTCACAGTCTCTACGGCGATCGCCGCAGGATCGCGCCCGCACTGCTCGCCGATGCCGACGTGCTGGTGCTCGACCTGCAGGACGCAGGCGTACGCTTTTTCACGTACCTGGCCACCCTCGGTTACGCGCTCGAGGCCGCCGCCGCCGCGCATCGCCCGGTGCTCGTGCTCGACCGCCCGGACCCGCTGGGCGGCGATGTGGTCGGCGGCCCCGTCGCCGATGCCGGGCCGGCCACGTTCACCGGCTATTACCCGTTGCCGCTCCAGCCCGGCATGACGCTCGGCGAACTGGCGCGACTGTTCAATGACCGCCTGCATATCGGTGCGGCGCTGACCGTGGTGCCGATGGCGAATTACGTGCGCGCGATGCGCTTCGGCGATACCGGGCTCGGCTGGGTACCTCCATCGCCGAACCTGCGCGATGGCGCCGCGATGTCGCTGTACCCGGAGACGGGGCTCATCGAGGGAGCGGCGGTCAGTGTCGGGCGCGGCACAGAGACACCGTTCGGCGTGGTTGGCGCGCCGTGGATCGACGGGCGCGTCCTCGCGGGCGATCTTCGCGCGATGCGGCTGGACGCGACGTTCTCGGCGGTCCGCTTCGTGCCAGCGGAGGGGCCGTATCGCGGCAGGGTATGCGAGGGGGTGCGCATCGAACGGCCGCCCGGCGCGGCGCGGCCGGGCGAGATCGGGCTGGCACTCGCACTGGCGCTGCACCGGCGTTATCCGGCGCGGTTCCGGATCGATGCGATCCGTGCATCGGTCGGTTCGCGCGAGGTGGCGGACATGCTGGAGGCGGGGCGATCGCTCGACGAGATCGAGCGCGTGGTTGTCGCGCAGGATGCGGCGTTCGCGCCTGAGAGAGCAGCATTTCTGCTGTACTGAACGGATGGCAAACAGGCGGCGGACGTGCATGGCATGCGCGACGCATGCCATGGCGCGACGTGCGGAGAATGGGCGGCAGAATGCCGGAACGGGCGCTCGTTTCGGTCGGACTCGCGGTGGAGCGTCTGCGCACCATCGTGGCAGGCACCGATCGGCGCGCGCGTTGCGCGGCTGTCCACGGGCGCACGCTCGCGCAACTGCACGCTATTCGTGCGCCTCGGATTGCGTGGCAGGACCGGCCGGATGTTCATCGTGCCGTTTGCCGCGGCCTCGCTGCTTGCGTCCCGTGTCTTCGAGCATTCTCGTGACGTTGCCGAAGGCATTGCGCAGCGCGACGTAGACGTCCTCGTCGTGTTCTTTGCTGGATACCAGTTGATGTCCGGGAATCGTGATTTCGATCCGGATATTGAACGGTTTCCCCTGATGATCGTGCTTCTCGTCCAGCACGACATTGACCCTGCAATGCGAGATGTCCTGCCGGAATCGATCGAGTTTGGATACATGGCGGGCGGCTTCCGCCTCGAGCGCGTCCGAGCGCGGCATGCCTTGAAATACCAGTTCGTAAGGTGGCTTCATTGTTTGATCCGTTGATGGTTGATGAATGCCGGTCGTGCCTCGTCGTGCCGGCTTTCCAGAGATTCCGATTCAGAACGTGGCGATCTGAAGAGCGACATCGAACGCGATGACCACTGCCGAGCACAGAACACCGAGCGTCATGTTCGCGAGCCGATGCCCGACGTCCGGATGCTTGCCAGACCATGCCGTAATGAAGAACAACCCGTCGAGAATCACCTGCAATGCAAATACGAACAGCATCAGCGTGAACTCGTAGCCGGCCTGCGGCAGTTGCGCAAAATTCCAGCCATGCCGGCTCACCCAATAGCTGATCCGATACACCTCATATCCGGCCAGCAGCAAGGGAAACACGTAGGAAACGAAATAGGTCGGCAAGGTCGCATGCCGAAACTCGGGTAGGAATTGATGTCCGGTCTGCATGGTTGCCTCCCAACCTGAACGCGTACGTCAGGACGATGTCGTCCACGTTTTCAGCCTAGGCTTCCGGGGCGACCGCCGCTTGACACGCATCAACGGCGACTTTCATAGACCGCGTCGGCCCGCGGAAACGCGACGATTTCATCGAGAGAGTGTCCAGGCCAGGGCATAACGCGGACACGACAAGGTTTGACCAACATCAACGGCGTGTGTACGGCACCCCTTCATTGTGAATGCGAGCCTGACGCGGTTACGACCGGCATCGGTCGACCGATCGGCGATATGAGCGCCCCGTGATCGGCTGGAAGAGAGCAATTCCGATCGTGCCATCGACGCGAAACCGATCCGCTGAACCTGCAATCCGACAGGAGACCGACATGAAGTCCGATGCGAAACTCAAACACGATGTCGAACAGGAACTGTCCCGGGATCCGGCTGTCGACGCGCGCCAGATCGAGGTCACGGTGCGCGACGGTGCCGTGACGCTGCTGGGCATGGTCTCGAGCTGGGCGCAGAAGTTCGCGGCGCAGAAGGCGGTCCAGCGCGTCGGCGGAGTGCGTGTGCTGCTGCTGGAACTCGAAATCGCCGCGCCGGCAGCCAGTCGCTCGGACGCGGAACTGGAAGCCAGGATCATGTCTGCGCTCGACTGGCAGGAAGCGTTGCAGGACCAGTCGATCCGTGTCGAGGTCGACCATGGCCGCGTGACGCTCGACGGCGAAGTGGAGTGGGGTTTTCAGCGTCAAGCGGCAGAGGCGCTGGTGAGCCGGATGGCCGGCGTCGTCGGCGTCGCGAACCGCATTCAAGTGCGCGCCGCCCATACCGCGCAGGACATCTGCGCCGAGATTGCGGATGCGTTGGCTCGCCGTGCACAGCGAAAAGGTGCGGCGATCGCCATCGAGGTGGCGAACGGTGTCGTCACGCTGACCGGCACGGTCGATTCGATGGCGGAGAAGCGCGCCGCGTGCGGTGCGGCATGGTCAGTCAAGGGCGTGCGCGAAGTTGTCGATCATCTGACGATTGGATGACCTGACGGATACGTGAATCATTATTCAGTATCACTGACGCAATACGTGGCTTGAATCAACACCCGGCTGCTGGCGAGTCGTACGAGATCCACCGGCGGCACGCGAATGGCTCAGCCGAGTTCGGCGCCCCAGTTTCCCGATTGCGCGGCGCCCGGTGACGCGGCCGTGCGTGGGCGATGCGCGATCATGCAATCGGTCGTGAGCAGCAGCGACGCGACCGAAATCGCGTTCTGTAGCGCCGAACGCGCGACCTTGACCGGATCGACGATTCCGGCAGCAATCATGTCCCCATATGTCGCCGTCGCCGCGTCATAGCCGAACGCTCCGGTTGCGACATCGACCGCGTGTACGACGGCCTGTGCGTCCGCTCCGGCATTTTCGGCAATCTGACGCAGCGGGGACGCCAGTGCGTCGTGCACGATCCGCGCGCCGGTGCGCTGCACATCCGTCAGGTATGTGCCATTGCCTACGAGCGCGCGCCGTGCACGCAGCAGTGCGACGCCACCGCCCGGCACAATGCCTTCCTCCATCGCGGCGCGCGTCGCATGCAACGCATCCTCGAAGCGATTCTTGCGCTCGCGCAGCGCGGTTTCCGTCGCGGCGCCGACGCGAATCACCGCGACGCCGCCCGCGAGTTTCGTCAGCCGGCGTGTCAGCGCGTCGCGCTCGTATCCGGCCGGTGTCGCCGCGATGCGTGTACGCAGCGCCTGGACGCGGTCGTCGATGTGCTGGCGTTCGCCTCGCCCGGCGATGACGGTCGTCGTCTCGCGCGTGATCTCCACGCGCCGCGCGGCACCGAGATCGTCCAGCGTCGTGCGCTCGAGTGTCCGGCCAGCCTGAGCGGAAATGACCGTCGCGCCAGTCAGCGCGGCGAGGTCGGCGAGCTGCTCGGTGCGTGCCTCGCCGAATCCGGGCGAGCGGATCGCGCACGATTTCAGCGTGCCGCGCAGGTGGTTGACGACAAGGGTCGCCAGCGCTTCGCCTTCCACTTCGTTCGCGACGACGAGAAGCGGCTTGCCGGTGCTGCTGAGCGCCTCGAGTACCGGCAGCAGTTGTGCGATCGCGCTGATGTTCATGTCGCAGAGCAGGATGCGCGGCTCGTCAAGGACGACGCGATGATTGTCCGAATCGACGAACAGCGGCGACAGATAACCGCGATCGATCAGCGAGCCGTCCACCGTCTCGAGCTCGTCGTCGAGCTTCGTGCCGTCCTCGATGCTGATCGCGCCGTCCCTGCCCACACGCTCGACGGCCTGTGCGACAAGCGCGCCGATCGTGCTGTCGCCGCTGGCGGAAATCGTCGCGATCTGGCGCATCTCGTCAGCGCTCGCGCACGGTTTCGACAAGCGGTGCAGTTCGGCGACCACGTCGCGGCCGGCCGCTTCGATCGCGCGCTTGAGCGCCATCGGATCGTGCCCGGCAGTGACGCACTTGATGCCTTCGGCAACGATTGCCTGTGCCAGGGTGGTGGCAGTGGTCGTGCCGTCGCCGGCGACTTCGCTCGTGCGGGTCGCCACTTCGCGCAACAACTGGGCGCCCATTTCCTCGAACGGGTCGGGCAGGTCGACAGCGCCGGCGACGACGACGCCCGAGTTCGCAACCAGCGGCGCGGCGCCGGTCCGCTCGACGATCACGTTGCGGCCGCCCGGGCCGAGCGTGATCTTGACTGCCTCGGCAATCGCGTTGACGCCTTTGAGCAGCCGTTGGCGAGCATCCTGGTGAAAGACAAGCGATTTTGCGGGCACGATACACCTCCTCTGCGACGAAGCCGGGCACGACGCGTCTCGGGACCGGCGCCGATACGGATATTCCACCTGCCGGCGCGTCGTGCCGATTGACCTGGGTCAACGAGCGCAATGCGTTTCGCACCGCGTGTGCTCGCCCAAGCGCCTTCGGTCTCTCGATCCTGAGCGTTGATCTCCGTCAATTGCCGCCGTCATCGCCAATCGAGAATGACAGAAACAAGATCGAGGCGTCGTTCCAGAAAGGCATTCTGACGGTCACGCTGCCGAAGACGCCGGAAACGCACAAGGCCGAGAAGAAGATCGAGGTCAAGGCAGGCTGAAACTGGTTGCAGGCATCCGCCGACGCATGCCGGCGGATGCCGGTGCACATGCTTTCCGTATTCTTCTCGATCGCTCGATCATGCCGTGAAACACCGACATTGGGACGGTCGATGAAAGGCGATCCTGCATTCGCCATGCATGCAGAGCCGATAACCGGGATATCGGCCACGGCGCCATTGCGCCAGTGGTTGCACCGTCGCGTGCAATCCGCCCACACGGGACCGATTTTCTTCAGATCGCCCGCGCGTCATGGCGAATGGATTCAACGGACGCACGCGCCACCCGACAAGCGTGCATGAGGGAGGTCGTCATGTATGCCGGCAAGGTTCTCGTCGTATTCTATTCGCGCACCGGCACGACCCGCCGGGCCGCGTCCGCGTTGGCCGAGATGCTCGACGCCGACGTCGAGGAAATCGTCGTGACGCGCGATCGCACGGGCCCGTTCGGCTATCTGCGTTCGCTCGTCGAGGCAATCAATCAGAAGCCGGCGGAGATCGTCGCTGCGAAGCGCGACCCGTCCGCGTACGATCTCGTGGTGATCGGTTCCCCGGTCTGGGCAGGCTGCGTATCGTCGCCGGTGCGGGCGTATCTCGTCGCGAATCAGCGGCGCCTGCCGCGTGTCGCATTCTTTTGCAGCTTCGCGCAACGTGGTGCGGACGCCGCACTAACGCAAATGCGGACGCTGGCACGCAAGTCGCCGCTCGCCGAATGTCGCGTGACGCCGCGCGAAACGTTGCATGGCGATGCCAGCCCGATTCTGGCGGCATTTGCCGAACAGGCAGCGCGCAGGCTGGTGGAAGCGGTCGCGACGCCTGCGGCGCGCTGAAGCATGCGCGGGCGCACGGGACCGTGCGCCCTCGTGTAACGGTGTGGCGGACGCTCCGACGTCGGCGCAAACGCCAGCTTGCGCGATGGACCGGCCTCAAGAAACCGGTCGGTGTGCGTCTGCGGCCGCGAGATAGCCGACGATATCGTCGAGCGTAACCAGACGACCATAGTCGCGCTCCGGGATCTCGACCTTCAGCCGCGCATGAAGGCCCGTCAGAAAATTGAGCCAGTCCATCGAATCGAGATCGACCTGACTGCGCAGCGGACGATCCGCACGCAGCGTCGACGGGTCGAGTTCCGGCGCGACGGATGCAAGCGTTTCCAGTACGACCGAAAGGATGTCTGCATTGTTCATCGGTTCAACTCCTCGGGGTGCTGCAGCAATTCACCCAGTTCAACCAGGAACAGCGCACCGCGATGGCCGTCGGATACGCAGCCGCGATAACCCGTCTCGTTGCCGGAGAGCGCCCGCCGGGGCGTGCCGGCCGCAGGCGAACCCGCCGCCGCGATCGCCCGTTCGACGTCCGCAAGCGTCACCGAGCCTGTCGGGCCAGTGCCCGTCACACTGTCGGGATCGACCTGGTGCTGCTGCGCAAGCTTGCGCGCGGCTGGCACATCCGGGATCGGGGGCGCCATGTGTGGCCCGTCCGACGCCCGATTCGACCGTGGCCGACACTTGCGTCGCAAGTGCAAAGAACCGGTGATCGCGGATCACGACGCCGCTTGAACGCCTGGATCGCCGCATCTGCGGTGCAATCGGCTGTCGGTTGACATCGCTCAAGCTTGTCCCGGGTTTCCGAGTGAAGCATTCATCTTGCAGGCCAGCCGGTCTCAGTGAGTGCGTGCAGCTTTTCGCCGCAGACCAGCCGGCGAGGGGCCAACGCATTGAAGGAGCACCTTATGCGAGCGCGTGACGTGATGACGACCGCGGTCATTTCCGCCAGTCCGGAGATGAGCGTTCAGGAGACCGCGAAGCTGCTCGTGGAGCACTCGATCAGCGCGGTTCCCGTAATCGATGCGGACGGAAAGCTGATCGGGATCGTCAGCGAAGGCGACCTTGTGCACCGCGTCGAAATTGGCACGCATGCCAGGCGCCGCTCCTGGTGGCTGGAGCTTCTTGCGTCCAGCCGTGAATTGGCCAGCGAGTATGTAAAGGAACACGCGCAGACCGTGAAGGACCTGATGACTGTCGACGTCGTCACGGTCGCCGAGGACACGCCGCTGTCCGAAGTTGCCGAATTGCTGGAACGGCACCGCATCAAGCGCGTGCCAGTCGTCGACAACGGCAAGGTGGCAGGCCTGGTGAGTCGAGCCGATCTCGTGCGCGCGCTTGCCAGCGAGACGAACGACAAACGGAAGTCGGTCGCGCATGCGGACGTCGAGATACGCGAGGCGATACTGAATGCGATGTCTGGCCAACGCTGGGCGCTAACGCGAGGCCAGATCATCGTCAGGAACGGCAAGGTACATCTATGGGGCGTGATCTTCAGCGAAGAGGAGCGCAAAGCGGTGTGCGTGGCAGCCCAGACTGTACCGGGCGTCAAACAGGTGATCAGCCATCTCGTCTATCCTCTTACGCTTCCCTCGATGTAAACGTAAGCGGTCGACACACATCAGCGGGGAAAAGGGCGGTGCTCACGTCGATGCCGAGTGGCGCACGAGCGTGCATTCGTGCTGCGCGAAGCAGCACGAACGCGAACACGAGAGACTACCTCGACCGGTCAGAACTGCTGATCGTAGTTGAGGCGGACATGCTCGGGCTGCGCGAGGCCGTCTCTCGTGATCGTGAGATTGATGTGATAGACACCTTTCCAACGTGCGTCGAACACGTTCCCGTACGTGACCGCATTGCCGTCCTGCGTCGGGTCGAGTGCTATCCGCGTCGATTTTGAATGGAAGGCACTGGCTTCGCTTCGCGGTCCCTGCACGACAGCAACGACGTGAGCATTGTCAATGCGCTTTCCGTTCGACCTGTCGAACAGGGCGACCGTGAGCAGGAACAGGTTCACGTTGTTCGATGCCACGCCGGAACCGCCGCCCGGCGTAGCGGCGCGACTCGCCGGAACCACACCGTAGTGGACGACGAGCTTGCCCGTCGTCACGCTGCGCGTCAGGTCGTTCGCACCGGCGGTCGATACCGCGCCGACAAGCAATGCCAGCCAGGCAAGCAGCACAAGAAAAATTCGCGATCGCATCGGGGCCTCCTCGGCGGTGGATTTACCGCATCGGCAATGCGCACGCAAAGCGACCGGAATCTTGCTTCCATGCTGACATCTCGCGAAAACGCAGGCTTGACGCACGTCATGCCGCCGCATCATTCGGCGGATGCGTCCGTTCCACCCCAGTGCACCGGCAAGCGGACGACATCCACATGCCCCGGGAGATCGCCCGCCACGTCGCTTTCCATGTACGAGAAGTAGACGACGACGAGACGCCGGAGATCGACAATCCGGACCACGTGTATCGATCCAAACACCGGATCGACGGATTCGTCGAACACCTGAGCCAGCCGCGGCAAGCGGGCGGTCGTGGCGAGCGTTCCGGTCTGGTGGCAGGACACCGATGCTCCGGCGCCATGTCTGTCGCGCAAGGACGGTCGTTCGTCGCGCGCGTGCGGCTCCGAGACGAAGCACGTTACTCCGTGGAGCTTCGGGTCGTCGTACGCGGATATGCCGATATGTGCACCGTAGCGCTGAGAGTGTGGCGGAATGCGCGCCAGTTCCTCCGCATCGACGACGGATGCGCAGGAGATCGCCAGCGCGACGGACGCAATCCATGTACGTGTTCGCAGCGTGATCATCGCCAGCATCCTCGACTGATCGGCAAAACTGTCTCGGCAGGACTCCCGTGCAACGAGACGGATTGAACTTCAGACTAGGTGCCTGCCGGTATCGAACGCTTGACTTGCGTCAAGGCGGGATGAACGGGTGGCCGGATGCTTGCTGCAAGAGCGGCCGATCGGGCGCGACGCAACGGCCATGTGGCGGGCGGCATCGCACTCGCGACACGGCGCGCGCATCCGTGCGTTAAGAATCCGGTAAGGAATTCTCCCGAAGATGAACGCATCGCTCAGGAGAACCACGATGCGCATATCCGACTCGGTTCGCATGCTATGCCTGGCAGGCCTGGGGGCTGCCATATGCGTGGCCGCCATCGCCGACGCAGGTGCCGAAACGCCGGCCCAGTTGCTGGCCGGCTACACGGCACAGTCAGGCGTCGGCGCCATGCCGTCGCGCGGTCAGCAGTTCTTCACGTCCCGACATGGGCGCGACTGGAGCTGCGCGACCTGCCATGGCGGCACGCCGACCGGTGCAGGCACGCACATCGTTACCGGTAAGACCATCGAGCCGCTTGCGCCCGCTTTCAACCCGGCCCGGTTCACGGACGGCGCCAGGACCGAAAAGTGGTTCCGCAGAAACTGCAAGGACGTCGTCGGGCGCGAATGCTCGTCGGCCGAGAAGGCCGACGTCCTGAGCTGGCTCATGAGTCTGAAACCCTGACGGCGAACGATCATGAACAACGTCGACTCGACGAAGTCGCCGCGCAGGATCGCCGCGCGGCGCCATGCACGCGCAAGCGTGCTCGCGATGCTGCTGATGTCGCTGCTGCCGTGCGCGGCACGGGCGGAAGACGAAATGCGCAGCGTCGCGATTCAATTACTGCCGAAGTACCGGCAGGAGTGCGCGACCTGCCATGTCGCCTATCCGCCCGGGGCGCTGCCCGCCGAATCGTGGCGACGCATCCTGAACGGTCTCGACCATCACTTCGGCACCGATGCGACGCTGGACCGGACAACGATCGGGCAACTGGAGACATGGCTGACGGCACATGCGGCGACGGGCGGCGCGGCGCGCCGTCCCCCGGAAGACAGGATTACCCGGTCGGCGTGGTTCGCCGCCACGCACGACGAGGTTCCTGCGTCCGTGTGGCGCAGCGCTGCAGTGAAGCGGCCGTCGAATTGCGCCGCATGTCATACGCAAGCAGACAAAGGAAATTTCGATGAACGATTCGTCCGCATCCCGAGTACACGGTGAACCGGCACCCTCGCGTCCCGCACGGATACTGGTCTGGGACGCTCCGCTGCGCGTATTCCACTGGCTGAGCGTCATTGCCTTCGCCGGCGCGTGGCTGACCGCCGAGAGCGAGCGATGGCGGCTGATGCACGTCGCGTTCGGCTACACGATGCTGGCGCTCGTCGCGTTTCGCGTCGTTTGGGGCGTGGCCGGCACGCGTCATGCGCGGTTCTCGTCGTTCGTGCGTTCGCCGGCGGCCGCTTTCCGCTACGTCCTGAGCCTCGCGAAAGGCCGGCCCGAACATCACGTCGGCCACAACCCCGCCGGCGCGGTGGCGATCGTCGCCATGCTGGCGATGATGGTCGTCACGGGGGTGACCGGCTGGGGGGCCTACACCGGAAACGGCGAGTCGTTCGGTGATCTGCATGAGGGCGCGGCGAACGCCATGCTCGCGCTCGTCGTGTTCCATGTCGCCGCCGTTCTCGTCAGCAGCGTCGTGCATCGTGAGAATCTGGCCGGCGCGATGGTGACCGGCTACAAGCGCGGTGCGCCGATCGATGGCATCCGGCGTGCGTGGTGGGGGATCGCTGTCGTGATGACGGCCGCGGTGATCGGCTGGTGGTGGACGCAATGGCAGGCGGCACCGCAGCCCGCTCGAGCGGACCGGCCCGTCGCGACGGACACCGGCCGCCCCGCGCACAGCGCGGGCGGGGACGACGACTGACGGCCACCGGCGGAGTGCTCGATCGTGCGCATCCTGCTCGTGGAAGACGACGTCCTGCTCGGCGACGGGATCCGCGCCGGATTACGCCAGCAAGGGTTCCAGGTCGACTGGGTGCGTGACGGCGACGCGGCCCAGCGCGAGCTGCGTGCGCATGTTCATGCCGCGACGGTCCTCGATCTCGGCTTGCCGCTCGTGGACGGCATGGATGTCCTGCAGCGCATTCGCCGCGACGGCATGGCGTCGCCGATCCTGGTCCTGACCGCACGCGATGCCGTGCCCGACCGCATCAAGGCGCTCGACGCGGGCGCCGACGACTACGTGATCAAGCCCGTGGACCTGTACGAGCTCGGTGCGCGCCTGCGAGCGCTGGTCCGGCGGTCCCACGGTCGGCCGACCGAGCGGCTCCACGCGCAGGACGTCGAGCTGGAACCCGCGTCGCGAACCGCGTGCCGCGCCGGCGTGCCGGTCGCGCTGTCCACGCGAGAGTTCGACCTGCTGCACATCCTGATGCTGAATGCCGGCCGGGTTCTGTCGCGCGAGCAGATCGAGCAGTATCTGTACAGCTGGGGGCAGGAGGTGGAGAGCAATGCCGTCGAGGTCCACATACATCGCCTGCGCGCCAAGCTCGGCAGCGAGCTGATCCGAACGGTGCGCGGCGTGGGTTACGTGCTGATGCGGGGCGACGCATGAAAACCCTGCTGCCCGCGCGTTCGTTGCATGGCCGGTTGCTGACGCTCGTGCCGGCCGTGGTTCTCGGTGTCTGGCTATCGACGCTGATGCTGACCTGGCTGGATGCGCAGCGCGAGATCGACCGGTTGCTCGATGGCCATCTCGCGCAGGCGGCGGCACTGCTCGTCGCGCAGCAGGCGCGCGGGCCGGATGACGACGACAATGCGATCGACGCGCCGATCCTTCATCCGTACGGCCCGCGTGTGGCCTTTCAGGTGTTTCATGACGGGCGGCTCGGCCTGCATTCCGAAAACGCACCGGCGAAGCCGATGGTGGCGCCCGAGCTGACCGGACGCGATCGGGCTTCCGGATTCTGGACCGTCGTGATCGACGGGAATGCGTGGCGGGTATTCGTCGTGCACGGCGTGCGCAGCGACGTTCAGGTGTTCGTGGGCGAGCGAATCGATTCACGCGAATCGATCCTGCGCGCCGTCATGCGCAGTGCATTCTGGCCGATGGCGGCCGCGTTGCCGTTGCTGGTGCTCGCCATCGGCTGGGCGGTTCGCCGCGGCACGGCGCCGCTGCGCGATTTCGGCCGAGTGCTGGCGCGGCGCAATCCGCAGGCGCTCGATCCGATTCGGCCGGATCGGACACCGCTCGAGATGCGGTCGATGCTGGATGCGCTGAACCGGCTGTTCGAACGGATTCGCACCGTCATGGACGCGGAGCGCCGATTCACTGCCGATGCGGCTCACGAGTTGCGCACGCCGATCGCGGCCGTCAAGGCACAGGCGCAGGTCGCCATGGCGGAGCCCGATGACGAGCGACGCCGGCATGCGCTGCGAGGCGTGCTCGAAGGGTGCGATCGGGCCGCGCGCCTGGTGGATCAGCTTCTGTTGCTTTCGCGTCTCGATGCGGGCGCACTGACGGACCGTGCACCGGTCGACGTGTCGGCCCTGGCGAAACGGGTGGTCGCGGAGGCTGCGCCACGGTCGATCGGAAAACGGCAGCGGCTGGAACTCGATGCGCCATCGCCATGCGTCGTCGGCGGCAACGAACCATTGCTCGAGTCGATGGTGCGCAACCTGGTCGACAACGCGATTGGCTACAGCCCGCCACAGGCGCGCATATCCGTTTCGGTTTGCCGACGGGAAGGGCACACCGTGCTACGGGTCGAAGACGGCGGCCCGGGTATCGGCGACGACGACCTGCACAGGCTCGGCGAACGGTTCTTTCGGCCACAAGGAGCCCGGCCGGGCGGGAGTGGCCTCGGCTGGTCGATCGTACGGCGAATCGCAGCCGCGCATGACGCGGACATCGAGGTGGGTCGATCGCCCGCGCTCGGCGGCCTGCGCGTGGTCGTCTCGTGGCCGGTTGCCGATGCAACGGACGCGGCCACGCACTAGTCGACCATGTACATCTACGATCAGACCGCACGCGTTCGAGGCGTCGCCGCAGGCTACGCGAGCACCCGATCGCGACCGACACGGCGTGCCCGTCGCCGCGCACGCCGTGCCACGCGATCACTGGCCGGCGGCGCCGCTTGCAGGGCCGCCAGGCTGGCCGTGCATGTAGCCCGGCCCCATGCCCGTGCCCATGCCCATGCCTTGCCCCCGATGCATACCCCACATGGGCGGAGCATCGGGCAGCTTGATGCCGCGCGCCTTTGCGCGCTTCTGCATCTCGGCGTGATGCTCCGCGCGGATTTTCTCGCGCTCGGCGTCCGATGTCGCGGCGAGCATCCGGGTACGGTATGCGTTGCGTTCGGCGGGCGTCATCAGCCGACTGCCGTACATCATGCCGCCCGGCTCGACGGTGGAATCGCTGGCGGGCTGGCGCGGCTGGGCATTGGCCAGACCGGCCGTCATCGCGACCGCGACGCCGATCAGGCACGAAACGGTGAACCTGTTCACTGCGGACATGACGCTCTCCAAATCGTTTGCATGGTTTCAACCGTACGCAAAGATGACGATCGAACCTTTGCCTCAGGTCAAGCCCCCCGGAATGCCGGCGATCATGCTGTTGTCAAACGTGCGGCGCATCATTCGGCGTCACGGCGACGAAGCGTGGTGCGCGCACTCGATTCCTGTCATGTCGGAGCTGCCAGCCATGTCGAATTCATTGCACTATCGTGAAAGAACCGCGGAAGTCGCCGAGCAGATGCGCAAGCTTCGGCAGTCGCAGCCGGACCTCATGTCCGCCTTCGGCGCGCTGGGCGCGGCCGGTACCAAAGAGGGCGCGCTGACGAAGAAGACCCGCGAGCTGATCGCGTTAGGCATCGCGATCTCGTGCCGCTGCGACGACTGCATCGGTTTCCACATGCAATCGCTGATCAAGCTGAAAGCGACGCGCGAGGAAATCGAGGCGGTCGCCGGTGTCGCCGTCTACATGGGCGGCGGCCCGTCGATGATGTACGCGGCACATGCGTTGATCGCGTTCGACGAGCTTTCGACGTGACGTGCGGCCTTGCTCAACCCTGGAAAGTGACCTGAATCGTGATGTCAAGAAATCCCGACGTTGTTTCGGAAACCGTCGCTGAAGCGACGCCCGCGATGGCCGCCGCGGCCACGCGAAGCACCTGGGTGAGCGTGGCGGTCAACCTCGCGCTGAGCATCGCGCAAGTGGTAATCGGCATCCTGTCCCGATCGCAAGGTCTCGTAGCGGACGGGATTCACTCATTGTCCGATCTGATCGCGGATTTCGTCGTGCTGCTGGCCAGTCACCATAGCCGCAAGCCCGTCGACGAAAAGCATCCTTACGGCCATCAGCGCTTCGAAACCGGCGCGTCGCTGGCACTTGCCGCAATCCTGCTGCTGGTGGGGGGCGGGATGCTCTGGTCCGCCATCCAGAAGCTCGAGCATCCGGAAGCGATCGCGCGCGTCCACGTCGCGGCGCTCTGGGTCGCGCTCGCCGCGCTCGCCGCGAAGGAAAGCCTGTTCCGTTACATGTTCGCGGTCGCCACGCGAGTGAAGTCGAGCATGCTCGTCGCCAACGCATGGCACGCGCGTTCGGATGCCGCATCGTCGCTGGTCGTCGCTTGCGGCATCGTCGGCAACCTGCTCGGTTATCCGCTGCTCGATCCCGTCGCCGCGCTGATCGTCGGCGGGATGATCGTGAAAATGGGCGCCACGTTCGGCTGGGACGCCTTGCACGACCTGATGGATCGGGCGGCCGACGCCGAAGACGTGCAGGCGATCCGCGCGACGCTGCGCGCGACGCCGGGCGTGCTCGACGTGCACGACCTGCGCACGCGAAAGACCGGCGACCTGATCCTCGTCGACGTGCATCTCGACATCGACGCCGATCTCACGGTTGCGCAAGGGCACGACATCGCGGTGGACGCGCGTGCTCGCGTGATGAAGCATCACCGCGTCCTGAACGTGATGACCCACGTCGATCCGCGCAAGCGGGAACGCATCGCTGAAACCGCGTCCGGGATGCGCGGCCGGTAAGCGGCACCGGTCAGCCGGTCAGCCGGTCAGCCGGTGCGGCCGATCGGCACGGCGTGCATGCCGGGTGTCATTCCGCGCCGCGCGGAGGATGGCCGCGCCGGAACGTCAACCGGCGTTCCTTGAGAAGCGCGCGCCAATTGAGCTTCATCAACGCGAAGACGACGCCGAGCAACGCCAGTTGCGTGACGATGAAGTATCCGCCGAGATAAGTGCCTTCGAGCCCGGACTCCACGTCCAGCCGGGTCGACGCAAGGCGGCCGAGGTGCGCCCAGATCGCATAGGTCGCGGCGCGACCGACGAAGAACGCCGCGGCAATGATCCTGAGCGGCAATCCGGAAAGGCCGTATGCGATGAACAGATAGTTCGACGGAAGCGGGCTCAGGGCATAGAAGAAGAACGCACCGGCGGTGAGCGTCCTGTGCTTGCGCAGCCAGTGCGTGGCGACGTCGATGTTCTCGCGATCCGATTGCCGCATCCAGCGGGCGCGCACGAGCGATCTTGCGAAGGTCGCCAGGATGACGCGGCCAGTCGTCGCCGCGCCGGCCGCCACGATGGCAAAGATCAGCGGATTGCCTTCGGGCAGGTTGAACCCGACCCACGACATCGCCATCCACGTGGGCGGGGCGAACGCCGGCATGAGATTCAGCAGAAGAATCAGCAGAAACAGTACCGCCAGCGTCAGCACGATATCGCCTCCAGGCGCTTCAGTGTCACGCTTCGATTGTGCTGACGAAAGGCGCCGCCCGCTTGACTCACGTCAAGCATCGCGCCGTGCCGGTCGTTCGCGTGACGCGCTTCGCCGTGACTCAGGTCAACGGTCGAACCGCGGCATTTCCTAGACTGATGCCACGCCGTGAGCAACCGGAACCGGATGCGGCGAACCCCGCCGTGCACGGCAATCGGAAGAATGGTCATGTCCCGAATCCGCTGGTCGATCGATCTCGCTTTGCTGGTCCTCGCAGCGACTACGCTCGCCGCAGGGGGCATGTGCGTGGCGTTCGGTCTGCTTTCACTCGCGTGGGGCGTCTGGCTGGTGGGTACGGTGCCGGTCTTGCTCGCGTTGACCGTTTCGCTTGCAAAGGCCGTGGCGAAACGGCAGGCCGGTATCGACGTGCTCGCATGGCTGGCGATCGGCCTGGCAATCGCGCTGGACGAGACGCTGACCGCCGCGGTCATCGCATTGATGCTGGCCAGCGGCCGGACGCTGGAGCGGTATGCGCAAGACCGCGCGCAACGCGAGATGACCGCGCTGCTCGGCCGTGCCCCCCGGCAGGCGACCCGGTTCGAGAACGGTGAATGGCGTTCCGTTGCGCCGGAAACCATCGTTCCCGGTGACAGGCTGCTCGTGCGTAGCGGCGAATGCGCGCCGGTCGACGGCACGTTGACCGACGACGCGGAACTGGACGAGTCCATGCTGACGGGCGAGTCGTCCACCCAGCGGCGACGTTCCGGCGAAACCGCATGCAGCGGCGTGGTGAACGCAGGCGCGCCGTTTGAAATGGTCGCCCGCACCACGGCAGGCGACAGCACGTTTGCGGGCATCGTCCGCATGGTCGAGCGCGCACAACACGAGCGCGGTCCGGCCGTGCGTCTCGCGGATCGCTACGCGGCATTCTTCGTGCTCGCCTCGCTGCTCGTCGCCGGCATCGCGTGGCTGCTGACCGGCGACGTCACACGCGCGCTCGCCGTGCTCGTCGTCGCCACGCCTTGTCCGTTGATCCTCGCCGTGCCGGTTGCCATCGTGTCCGGCATGTCGCGTTGTTCGAAACGCGGCATCCTGGTCAAGGGCGGGGGTGCGCTCGAACGTCTCGCGCAAGCGACGATTCTGTTCTTCGACAAGACCGGGACGCTGACGGGAGGGCGGGCACGCATCGTTGCGATCGAATGCGGCACGAACGTCGGCGCGGGCGATGTGCTGCGTTTCGCGGCGTCATTGGCACAGGCTTCGGGGCACGTCATTTCGGATGCGCTGACGGTCGCCGCGCGGGAACGCCGGATCAATCTGTCGCCGCCATCGGTCGTCATGGAAACGGCGGGCGAGGGCGTCACAGGCCGGGTCGACAACCGGACCGTCGCGATCGGCAAGTTCGGATACGTCGCCGCCTCTTCAACGGTCGCCCCCTGGAGCGACGCGTTCCTCAAGCGGGTCGGCAACGAGGGCGGGGCTGCCGTGTTCGTCGGGGTCGATGGTGTCATGATCGGTGCGATTCAGATGGCCGACCAGGTGCGGCTGGAAACGCCGCGGGCATTGCGGCTGTTGAAACGGGAAGGCGTCGAACGCCTCGTCATGCTGACCGGCGACCGGCGAGACATTGCCCAGGCCGTCGGCGAGTTGCTGGGTGTTACCGACGTGCGTGCCGAGCAGACGCCGACGGACAAGCTTGCCGCGATTCAGGCCGCGCGCAAGGAAGGCGTGACGATCATGGTCGGCGACGGCGTGAACGACGCGCCGGCGCTCGCGGCCGCCGACGTCGGTATCGCGATGGGTGCGCGGGGGGCGGCCGCGTCATCCGAAGCCGCCGACGTGGTACTGCTGGTGGATCGGCTGGATCGACTCGTGGATGCGATACGTATCGCACGACGGTCGCGCCGAATCGCACTCGAGAGCGTGGTGGCCGGCATGTCGCTGTCGGTCGTCGCAATGACGATTGCGGCGGCCGGATTCCTTCAGCCGATTGCCGGTGCGGTCATTCAGGAAGTCATCGACGTCGTCGTCATCATCAATGCGTTACGCGTGCTGCTGGTTCGCCCGAGGCCAACCGACGCCCGACTTGCCGATGTCGACGTCGAGCAACTCAAGCGCGAGCACACGGCATTGTCACCGTTGCTGGACCAGATCAGGGATCTCGCGGATCGTATGCCGCAACTATCCGGGGCAGCCATCGCCAGTGAGCTTGTCCACGTGATCGACTCGCTGGACGAACGGCTGCTGCCGCACGAACGCGCCGAGGATCGGGACGTCTACGCGCGACTCGCCCCGCTTCTCGGTGGCGAGGACCCGCTGGCGGCGATGAGCGGCGCACACCGGGAGATCTTCAAGATGGTCCGATCGCTCAGGCAGATGGTCGCGGACCTGCCGCGAGACGGAACGAACGCCCTGCAGGTGCAGGCGATACAGCGCTTGTTGTACGGGCTGGAAGCGATCGTACGCCTGCATTGCGCTCAGGAGGAGGAACTGTTCCACGCCGTCGGAGCGGATGCGTGACCCTGAAACGCGTCACGCATGCGGCGCACTCACCAGAAGAACCGGCGTTTTCGTGATGCGCGCAACGCGTCCGGCCACGCTGCCGACGAGCCAGCCCGTGACGCCGCGCCGCCCATGGGTGCCCATGACGATCATGTCCGCGCTCCATTCGATGGCGTCGTTCACGATCAGGTGAGGCACGTCCGCGCCGGTGCGATCCGTTTGAATCAGTTGAGACTGCGCGTGCGCGGGTGTGCCATCGAGCAGGGCCATGGCTTTTTGCAGTGCACGATTGCCTTCGCTGACCAACGCGGCTTCCAGCGTCTCGACGGGGACGAAATCACCCAGCGAGGTGGGGCGATCGAGCACGTGTATCGCCCGGAATTCGGTCTCGGGACGCGAGAATTTCAACCCCGTTTGCAATGCGTGGAGCGCAATCGGGCTTCCGTCGACAGCGAACAGCATCCGCCGCGGCAGGTGCTCGGCGACCGACGCAAAACCTTCCGGAACGATGAGCAGCGGGCAACCAACGAGCTTGCCGAGCGGGCCGGAAACCGTTCCCTCGATCCATCCGAGCAGCCCATGATGCTGACGTGTGCCGACGATCATGAGTTCGGCCTGCCAGGCTTGTGCACTTTCGGCCAGCGCATGCACGACATCCCCGCCGTGCGTGGACAAGTCGATGACTTCCGTGTCGATCGAGATGTCGTCGCGCGAAATGGCGCTTTGGGCACGCGACAGCGCGTCGGATGCATCTCGCAACAATTCGTCGCGGGCCGATTCGAGAAATGCCGTGGCTTTCGACCCGAGCGGGACGAGCGTTCGCGGATTTTCCGCAACGCTGACGATATGCACCGCGGCATTCGACGGGAGGAACGCTTTGGCATACGCGAGGGCATGTGTGGATGCGGTGGAACCGTCGACGGCGATCAATACCCGCTGGGAGGCGGAGACTGCCTGGACGGGTGAAGTGCTGGTGTTCATGAACGTCTCCCGGTGACAACCGACGGTCTTGTACACGGCAATTTTTCGCGCGAGAGCCGTCTACCGGCTTGACCTTCGTCAAGCACGTTCGTCTTCGCAGTGCCGGGCGAAATGGCGGCTCGATTGCGTCGAGTGCATGGCCGCTGCCACGTTGACATGAGTCAACCGGGGCGGCGGCTTCAGGCAGCAGCATTGAAACGACGCCGCGTTGTTCGGGAAAGGCCTTGAGCCTGCGCAACCGTAAAGCGTGTCGCTACCTGACTGGAGAAATGATCATGCGAAAGCTGGCAATGTTGATCGTGCTTGCGCAGGTGCTGTTCGCCGCAACGACGGGCGTGGCTGCCGCTGATTAGTCGGTGCGGAGCGTGACGACGCACGGCCTGACCGTTCGTTTCGGCATCGTGCCGGCAGAAAAGGCGCCACGCGCGCCGGAAGAGGGGGGCGTTCCAGGAGATACGAAGGCCCAGGCCAGCTATCATTTCGTGGTTGCACTGCTTGACGCCCGGACCGGCCCGCGCATCGATGATGCCATGATCCTTGCCAGGATGACCTCACCGGCATCCAAGGCACGGCCGAAGGTTCAAATCAAGCGTTCGCCGGCATTCACGGTCAACGGCATGGTGACGTACGGCAACTACTTCGACATGCCATGGGCGGGGCGGTATCGCATCGATCTTTCGGTCAGACGCCGCGACGGTGCCGACACGGTTCATGTTCGACTGAATTATGAGCACCGTCTCTGAGTCGTCGTATGACCGGTGGTTGTGTGGAGTCGCCACGCAATGAAGGGGCGGGTAAAAATACTATTCCAGGTGATCACGATGCGATGCGTATTCGATGAATACACGCCCGCCCGGAAATTGAACCTGCACGACCTGGCGCTCGTCTGATCAACAAATCGTGAGGTATTCCAATGAGGATTGGTCGACCGCGTTCCGCCCCCGCAAGGGTATTCGATGTCAAGGATCCGTGGAATGTCGTCTGTCTATTGATAAGGCATCTGAATGTCTAAACTTGGCTACGCTCGCGTATCGACCGAAGAACAATCGCTGGACTTGCAACTCATTGCACTACGGAAGGCAGGTTGCAGTCGGATCTTTACCGACCACGGCGTGTCCGGGATGCACCACGAGCGTCCTGGCCTGCACGAACTCATTTCGGCTGCGAAGTCGGGAGATACCATCGTTGTCTGGCGCCTCGATCGACTTGGTCGCTCACTAAAACATCTTATTCAAATCCTTTCGGATTTGCGAGAGCGTGGCATTCATTTCGCTTCACTTAATGAAGCAATTGATACGGGAACGCCGACAGGTACGTTCATTTTCCACATGTTGGCTGCACTTGCCGAATTTGAGCGATCGCTTATCAGCGAACGCACCAAGGCCGGAATGGCGGTCGCGAGAACTCATGGGAGTCACTTGGGACGACCGAGAATACTGAACGCTCAACAGATCAAGATTGCGCGTGAGCTTGAGAAAACATTCACAGCAAAGGAAACGGCTCGCCTTCTTTCGGTCGACAAACGGACGCTCGAGAGAGCGCTCCAAAGAGATTCGAATGATACGCACGCCGACACGAAATAATTTTACTGAATATTAATTCATAAAACACCCACTCCCGGATAAGCGCAACATATGGATTAACAAAAACCCAAAGGCGCTATCGGTTGACGTTTCGCCAATGCGAATATATTTATCGTTCTTCGAGTTTTATTCGTGACAGGGTTCTGGGGTGAACCCCGAAATGACGCGCAACGTCAGCAATCGGATGGCACTCCAGCATAATCATGGCTTCTTTCCTTTGCTCCTGACTAAGCGCTGGTTTTCGTCCTATCTGGATTCCGCGGCTGCGGGCGGCGTTCATTCCGGCACGCGTTCGCTCGCTGATCAAGCTTCTTTCGAATTGCGCGAGTGCGCCCATTACGTGAAAAACAAGAACACCGCCTGCCGAATTCGTATTGATTGATTCGGTAATCGAGTGAAGATGAACGTCACGTTTCTCAAGAGTGGCTACCAGATCGATTAATTTCCCCAGCGATCGCCCTAGACGATCCAGTCTCCAGACTACCAGCGTGTCGCCGGCATTCATCCGTACCAGAACAGCATCGAGTCCAGGGCGCGAGAAATCTGCCCCTGAGATGCCCCGATCGGTAAATATATAGTGACATCCCGCCTTTTTGAGTGCATCAATTTGCAGGCTGAGATTTTGCTCTTCCGTAGATACGCGTGCATATCCGATGTTCATGATCTTTAATCCAGAGACGTCAAGAATCACCTTTATGTGCAGACTACCCAAATTCATTTGAGTAATTATCAAACTGCACGATGAGTGAAAGCAATGGTCGTACATATTCTCCTCGCGCCCCGTCAGATCATAAGTAGATTTACGTCACACCCCGCATAATTGCTAAGAATTGTAAAATCGCGCGTACTTTTTACGTATTCTACTGGACAAAACGGTTCCATTTTGTCGTTGTGTCCCTTTAAATGTCTCTTCCTTGCCTGGCGGGCGTCTAGCCCAATAGCCCTACCCACAGCAATAGCTTTGCGCAAGGGAACCTTTTTTGTATCGTGAAGTAAAAGTGTCGGACCTACGGGCGGGCGTTTGATGTGTCGCCTTGCACCCTCGAACATATGCAGGCCGAACGCAACTCGGGTGCGCGCGAAAATACGAAAGAGCTTTGTCATATGAGATGCCTTGTCGCACGTATGGGCTGGGATTCAACAGGTACGCAGACAAAGCAAATAGCACCGATGTGCCACGACCAATGGGTGTTTCTGGCAAAGAAAGAGTCAAGGTCCAGGCCAGGCTTGTTCATGTGAGGAAGCTGCCGGTGTGAGATTTCGCAACGCTCCAGGAAATGTGTGCAACCGAGGTTGGAGTTGCGGAAAAGTGATGTCGCGTAGCCGGTTTTGAGAAAAATTTATTAACATTAGTTAATAAAATCAACAGAAAATAATGCTCAATTATTTATTGTGCGGCTGATTTATTGGTTGTCCGAAATATAAAATTTAAATAAATTAATCAAATCCAAATAAGTCATCTGGAATCGGGTTCTCCGATTATTACCTCTTGAACAACTGGCTACTATGAATCGCACCTATCGGAATATCTGGAACGAAGCTCTTGGCGCCTGGGTCGCGGTATCCGAACACGATTCGGCACGGGGGAAGGGCAAGCGCTCGCCATCGGTTAAGCTGCTTGTCAGCTTGTTGTTAGCCGGCGCCGCACAGGCCAGCTACGCAGGCATTTATACGTTCAGCGGGGGAAATGGAGGGGGCAGTTGCGGCTTTGCCGGTGGAGGAACGGGCCCCGACGGCACGCGAACGTATAGCGCCGGAACTGCCCCCCTCGATGGAAGTGGTGGATGGTCGTCGGTTGCTGGCTGTAACGCGAACGGCAACAACTTGAACGGCGTCACCTTGTACGGGTCGTTTACTACCGCCACCGGAAGCGGTGCGGCCGCGTTCGGCATGGGTGCGAGTGCCGGCAATTTGGCGACGGCACTGGGGCTCCAGGCGACTGCCTCGGGCACCGCTGCCTTGGCTGTAGGTTATAACGCTACTGCTTCTGCAGGGTACGGGGTGGCGATTGGCTCCAGCGCCGTGTCGCCAGTGACCGCCTCGGGGTCTGGCTCAATTGCGATCGGTGGCAGTACCGTCACCAAGGGCGCCGTGGCGTCGGGAGGCAACGCAGTGGCCCTTGGGGGCGACGCTGTTGCCTCAGCGATCGATACGCTCGCGATTGGCGCGGGCGCCACATCGTCCGGTAGCTACGCGACTTCGTTTGGCACCGCTGCAAATGCTACCGGAGTTGGCGCCACAGCATTGGGCAGTAACGGGACAAGTGGCTCCGTGGCTGCTGCGACCGACTCGGTTGCGATTGCCGGGCAATCCAAAGTGGCTGCTACGGCCACCTCGGGTATTGCGATCGGACGAGGCGCGACCGTGAGTGGCGCGTTTGGCATCGCACAGGGCGATGGCATCATTTCCGGCGCAACAGGGCAGAACGTTGCCATTGGTTCCAGCGGCACCACAGCCAATAGCTCGACGGCGACCGGCGGTGCAGTTGCCATCGGCCGCGGCCAGACGGCGACGGGCAATGGTGCGGTCGCGATCGGCGACCCGAATACGGCGATCGGTACAGGTGCGGTCGCGCTCGGTGCGAACGATTCGTCGAACGGCCAAGGCGCCGTCGCGATCGGCAATGCCAATTCCGCGACAGGTCAAGGCTCGGTCGCTCTGGGCAACAGCAGCACGGCCACTTCGGCCGGAGGCGTCGCGATCGGCGATACCGCGGTCTCCAGCGCCACCAACGCGCAGGCGTTCGGTGCCGGTGCCAACGCGAACGTGGCGGGCTCGGTCGCGCTTGGTTCCGGCGCTGTCACGACCGGCACCGCGAACACGGCCACCGGTGGCACGGGTAGCGTCAGCAGCACGACGATCGGCAGCCAGACGTTCGGCACCTACGCCGGCGCGAACGCCGCCGCCGGTGTGGTCAGCGTCGGCGCGGCCGGGGCCGAGCGGCGCATCCAGAACGTCGCCGCCGGCCTGATCAGCGCGACCAGCACCGACGCGATCAACGGCAGCCAGCTTTTCGCTGTTGCCAGCACAACGACGTCGAGCATTACTAGCCTGTCGACTGGTCTCAGCTCGACCAACAGTTCGGTGGCTTCGCTGTCGACCTCCACGTCGACCGGCCTCTCGTCCGCTAATAGCTCGATCAGCTCGCTGTCCACGTCGACTTCGACCGGCATCAACTCGCTGTCCACGGGCCTCAGCTCGACCGACAGCTCGGTCGCTTCGCTGTCGACCTCGACGTCAACCGGCCTCTCGTCGGCAACTAGCTCGATCAGCTCGTTGTCCACGGGCCTCAGCTCGACCAACAGCTCGGTGACGTCGCTGTCGACCTCCACGTCGACCGGCCTCTCGTCGGCTAATAGCTCGATCAGCTCGCTGTCAACGTCGACTTCGACGGGCATCAACTCGCTCTCCACGGGCCTCAGCTCGACCGACAGCTCGGTGACGTCGCTGTCGACCTCCACGTCGACTGGCCTCTCGTCCGCCAATAGCTCGATCAGCTCGCTGTCCACGTCGACTTCGACGGGCATCAACTCGCTGTCCACGGGCCTGAGCTCGACCGACAGCTCGGTGGCTTCGCTCTCGACCTCCACGTCGACGGGCCTCTCGTCGGCAACTAGCTCGATTTCGTCGCTCTCGACGTCGACCTCGACCGGCATCAGCTCGCTGTCGACCGGCCTCAGCTCGACCGACAGCTCGGTGGCTTCGCTGTCGACCTCCACGTCGACGGGTCTCTCGTCGGCAACCAGCTCGATCTCGTCGCTGTCCACGTCGACTTCGACCGGCATCAGCTCGTTGTCGACCGGCCTCTCGTCCGCTAATAGCTCGATCAGCTCGCTGTCCACGTCGACTTCGACGGGCATCAACTCGCTCTCCACGGGCCTGAGCTCGACCAACAGCTCGGTGACGTCGCTGTCGACCTCCACGTCGACTGGTCTCTCGTCGGCAACTAGCTCGATCAGTTCGC
>NZ_JAIZRQ010000009.1:0-420765 GCF_020419685.1 Burkholderia sp. AU33545
AGCGAGTCGGTCCCACCCCTTCCCATCCCGAACAGGACCGTGAAACGACTCTACGCCGATGATAGTGCGGATTCCCGTGTGAAAGTAGGTAATCGTCAGGCTCCCTAAGCCAGAAACCCCCGCCCGAAAGGCGGGGGTTTTTGCATTGGTGCGGCGGAAATGTGCGCGGTGCCCGGCAGGGGTTGCAGCACGTCCTGAAAGCCTATGCGGCAGAGGACCTGAGTGACCGGCCCGCTGCAGTTTCAGAACAATCGTCGTTTGTCACAGTTACTAACGGTATGGAGCATCGGGTACCGAGCTTCCCGACGGATAGTGACTTGCGACGCCCACCATCGGCGTGATGATGAGTCGCTTGTCCTCGACGGTAATCCGGACGCGTTCTCCAGCCTCGAATCCCGCGTCCTCAAGCCATACTCCCGCTATTTTGATCCACGGGAAATACGTCGTGTTGAGCCTCCGGTGCTCTCTGATGGCACGGAGAACCCTAGACAAGGAATGAATGGCGCGCTGACTCTTGAATAGTGACGAAGCGTTCCGTTAAGACGGGGCGTGACTTATGATTGGCGTTAGCCATTTCCGACTCCTGTTGCGAGTTGGTTGTGGTCAGCGGGTCGTATGGGTGGCAGCCCATGCGGCCCGCGCTTTTTGCGGTGCTGCGTATTGAGTCTACAGGATCTTGTGCTTCAAAAACGTAGGGGGCGCTCGGAATAGCCGAACGGCATAGAGCCGGATGCGGCGGGGTTGTCAGACAATGGCTCTGTGTCGACGAGCGTCTCCTCGTATTCTCCTGACTGGTGCCAAGCGTCAACAAACAGGAGACTGTTCGACCCGTACCTGGTAAAGTTTCGGCACGTTTCAGGACTCACTTTCAGCAAGCAAAATGACCATTCCCGTTGTAGACCTGTTCGCCGGCCCAGGAGGTCTGGGTGAGGGCTTTTCCGCCGTGCGCGATGCCGACGGGAAGCGCGTGTTCGACATTCAGGTATCGATCGAAAAAGACGCCGTAGCTCATCAGACGCTGATGCTGCGGGCGTTGTATCGTGCTTTGGCGCGCGAAGAAATTCCGGATGTGTACTACGACTATGTTCGAGGCGACATCGATCGAGCGACCCTCTTCAACGATCGAGCTGTTGCGCATGCACTGGACTTAGCTACGCAAGAAGCACATTGTCTCGAATTGGGCGTGACCCCGGAGGCGGAGATTGACTCGCTTATTAGAAGAGCGATTAATGGACACGACGACTGGGTGCTCATAGGTGGCCCGCCGTGTCAGGCATATTCGCTCGCGGGCAGATCACGCCGTCGCAACGTTGATCCGGAGTTCGAAAGCGATCCCAAACACTTCCTTTACAGAGAGTATCTGCGGATCATTCGCGACTTTCAGCCGGCAGTTTTCGTAATGGAAAACGTGAAAGGAATGCTCACGTCCACGCACAATGGTCAACGCATCTTTGAACGTATTTACGATGATCTTTCCGAGCCTGCTCCTGGAGTTCATTACGATATTCGTTCATTCGTGACTGCGTCGCGTCCGGGCGGATTGGCTCCCGAGGAATACATCATCAGGGCGGAGGATTTTGGCGTTCCTCAGATGCGCCATCGTGTGATTCTGCTGGGTGTTCGCTCCGATCGGGCAGGTCAGACTCACGACTTGCTCGACCGTCGTCAGGATCGCGTGAGTGTGCGCGATACACTCGCTGGCCTCCCCAAGTTGCGCAGCAAACTGTCGAAGGAGGCAGACTCTGCCGAAGCCTGGATTCGCGCGCTCAAGACTGCAAAGTCCGGTCTCAAAGGCTGGAGATCGCCTGTCCGTACAAACATCGAAAGTCTGATGACGGACGCGGCTAATCAGGCTCAACGCCTCAGCAGCGTTGGTGGGCGATTCATCCCACGGGACATGCGGGCACCGCGGGGGCTTGCGGATAACCTTGCTTCATGGATACACGATGGCCGCATCGGTGGTGTTTGCCAGCACGAGTCACGTGGCCACATGGTTTCCGACTTGCATCGATACCTGTTTGCTTCGTGTTATGCAAAGGAATATCAGTACTCTCCCAAGCTGAACATGTTTCCTCCCGGACTGTTGCCGAATCATCGCAACGTGGATGATGAGAATGTGCCGTTTGACGATCGATTCAGGGTGCAGATTTCCGGTGCACCATCAACCACGATCGTGTCGCATATTTCCAAAGACGGGCACTACTACATTCATCACGATCCGTCGCAGTGTCGCAGTCTTACCGTCCGCGAGGCGGCACGCCTTCAGACGTTCCCGGACAATTACTTTTTCGAAGGAACCCGTACGCAGCAGTATCACCAGGTCGGCAATGCGGTACCGCCGTTTCTGGCGAAGCAACTGGGCGAATCAGTCGCAAGCTTCTTGCAACTGCCCAAGCGAGCTGCTGTTCAGCAGCGGCTGGCACGGGATCTCTTTGCCGAGCTTTGAAGAGGATCAGTTGGGGTAACGGGAAGTTCCCCGAACTCCTCGTTACTGTTAAGCCATCGGATCAATTCCTGTTGAAGATGATCTCGGAGTTCACCAGTTCTCGTTGAACATTCCCAAACAACCAGTACGCGCCATCCGAGGGCCTGCAAGGCCTCAAGCTGTCGACGGTCTCTCTCTCGATTCCTTGTGAGCTTCTCGTGCCAGAATTCGCTGTTCGAGGCAGGGGTGGTGGCAAATCTGCATCCCCTGTGAACGTGCCAGAAGCAGCCATGAACCAGGATCGCTGTACGATGTTTGGGGAGCACAAGATCGGGGGTGCCTGGCAAATCTCTTCGATGAAGTCGGTAACGGAAACCGGCGGCATGCAGCATTTGACGAACCACCAGCTCAGGCTTGGTGTTTCTCCCTCGTATCCCCGACATCATCTGACTGCGTTTCGTCGGACTGACAACGTCGATCATGCGATTGCTCCTTGAGTGGCGCATATCGAAGAAGCCTTTGCCGACAGATGCGCTATTCGGGCGACATTCTGGAACATCAGCTTCACAGTCTGTTCAACATTATTTTGCTTCGGCCAGCAGGACTCTCTCGTCCCGCTGTTCAGGCCTAGCATGAGTTACCGATTAACTTCGCTTGAGTTCCGGAATCGACTCGTCGGGCGTCGAGTAGGTCGCGGAGAAAACAGCGTCTTTACACTCAGGTCTTTTTGCCCACTCCGAAACCATTTTGCCACTCGCCGTACGGTTCAGAACTTCGTCAACCTCGCGTGCCCAGCGAGCGATCTGATCCATCAACTGCTTCGACCCCCCCTGTGCCGCCCAAACGCGATCAAGATCAATGCGGTCGCCAAGTCGATCGGCCAATAACGAGAACGTATAAGCTGCAATATTCGCCTGAAATGCAGGAAACATCGATCGCATCATCTTCTGCGTGTCCCTGAACAGCTTCGCCTTTGCAATCATTTGCTTGTATTCGGGGACATCCGGCAAAGGTGTTTCGGACCCTTCTGCCCCAGACAAACTGGCCATGAACTGTTCGAAGTTCTTCTGTGAGCCGCGGCTTACGATGTCCGGTCGCTTGTCCCATGCGTTTAGGTATTTGGCCAAATCGGTTTTCGTAATGCGCCGTGCCGGCGGCATTGTCTCTTTGAGATCCCGCAGTTTTGCGGCAGTTGTTCCCTCGCGAACTAGCATGGTGCTGTAACTGCCAGCGGCTCGTTCATAGAACCATCGACTACGACCGTCAGGGCAATAAACGCTCAGCGATAGGCGTTCGACCTGGACATGGAATGGCTTGTTTGCAGACAGGTCGGATTGCTTTACTGCGTTCTGACTGTTCGCGAATCGAGAGATGTCCGCGACCAGTGCTTCCTCTTTCACGGCGTCTTGCGTTTTCATGACAATGATTTTTGCCGGGACTCGCACACGGGAAAGATCCGTGTCGGGGTACTTGCGTTTGGCAAAATAGATCGAGGCGGTAGTCTGACCGCCGTTGACTACTTGGAGGCCTTTGAGCCAAGCAATGCCAGCGGCGCCGCCGCCCGCGTCGCCAACTCTCATTTCGTCGGCAACAACGACAATCCCATTGTTGTATGCCATGAACCGACTCGGTGTTGTCCTCAGTGTATTCTGAATGCCGGCATTGACACCCTTTGCCTTTACGCTGAGGAATGAACGTACGTTGGCCTCGAGAAGTCGTGCCCCATACTTTTCATAGAGGAGACGCAGTGCTTCTCCGGGTACAGCGGTCAAGGCATAATCGTAGTCCTCGCCGTTTCCGGGTACGAAGACGCATGGTAGTGGACTGCCGCAAACGTCGTTGAAGTCGACGATCAGTTCATCGCGCGGTTTGCCTTCGGACCAGTGACGATGCAACCGTGCAATATCCATGACTTCTAGGTGCACGGTTTTGCCGCCGATTTCTCGCGGCTTGAACTGCAGAGTTCTTGCGACTCGATCTGTCAGGACGTAGATACGGATCTGCTCCAGCTCATCATAAAGGCCCCGAATCAACTCGGCCAGAATACGAATCTCGTCTGATTGATCAAGCCTACTGGCGAGCTTACCTTCGGCGCAGAGCTGGAGGAATCTGAGGCATTGCTCTACAGCTGTCTTGGTTTCCGAGTCCGGGACAGACGTGATTTCGTCGACTCCCTCATAAAGACTCACGAACAGATCGAGCTGTTCCTGTTCGTCGGAAATCGAGTAGCCGCTCAGACGCACATTCGCGTTGCCAACCTTTCGGGAAAAGTGCGTCGATTGCGGTTCGTCCGTCATTCCGATATCGGCCATGTGCTGCATCACGATTTCGGTGAAGGCGCTCTCCGGAAATGGCTGATCGCCCTCGATTTGAGCACGCACTTCAGATTGTGTTTCGTGCAGGAAGTCGATAAGTTCCATTCAGATTCCCTTCATTTCTACAAGCGCACGGTGTAAGTCAAACACCTCCGCGCTCGCTTTGTCGATGTCGATTTCATATGAAGCGCGCACCACGCCGTCAGGCATTAAATGTGGTGTCAAGCGCGGAAATCCTGGTCCAACGAGCAGGACTCGAGTTTCGGCAACTTCGAATTTACGCACATAGCTATCGGCGTGCTCGTCGCGGTAACCGGATGCAATGATCCGCTCCGACAGCAATCGTTCGGCAACGGAATCTCCTGCAATGATATCTCGCGCCGTCTCTACTGCCTCTGGCAGAGTTCGACCACTTTGCGTCTGGCGAAGTCTTACGGCTGCAACGAAGAGCGGTTGGCGCTCGGTATCGTCCAGTTGCTCAAGGCTCCCCACCCGTGCGCGAAACCCTGTTGACGATAGCGTGCTTTTGACTTCGACAGCGCCAGTGCCGAGCTCGAAATCGCGCAGACCACCAAGCGGGCCGCGCCATGCGTCGCAAGCCATGGTAGGGTCGACGCCCTCATCAAACATCGCACGCAATAGCGACAGTTCGCCAAAGAGGCCAAGTTCGGCTTCGGCGGATAGGGGTTCACCACCTCTGCGCATGAATTCCTGCCACGCACGCACCCTGCCCAGAAGCGTCGCGAGTGACTTGGCTTCGTCGGAAGCTGGACAAGCGGAAAGGGCTGTTGCTATATCGGTTGCCATGGCTGCAAACAACTCTGGACTGGCGGCCTCACGCCGCGTCAGAGCAATCCAGGTGACATCGTCGATAAACGACGTGCGTTCGACGAGGAAGCCACCGCCTTCCGGCAGCTTGACTGTCACCGGCAGCGAGGACGTGGAAAACTGCACAAGGATCGCCTCGGTTCCAATGGGGAAGCGGCGACCGGCTCGGACCAATACGGACCCAGTTGGTGATATCTCGATGCTGCGCCAACCGTCGGTAGTGTCGTCAGATACCGCTAGTGAACTCCACGCGAGCGTAAGCTGATTACTCGGCGGAGCCATATTGCTCCTCCCACAGCAGGTGGTCGACCTTGTATTCGACTGACACCTCCTGGTCACTTGAGGGGAAGCTCGCTGCAAATCCCAAGATCGGTTTGTCCCATCCATTTATGTTCTGCCCTTCGCGACTGACCGGTGAAAGCGGGTAAAGCAGCAGCAGCCCGCGATGGTTTGCACCATGTCGATTGGCAGCTCGAAGATCACGTAGCGAGCGTCCACTCGGGCGCAACGGTTCAGGTCGCCCCTTGCTTCCGTCTCTCTTCCAAGCATCGATGGTAGCGTCGAGAGCAGCGTTCCACTCATCAATTCCAACGTCGATTCCTTCATCGTGTGATTCGGTCAGCACGCCAATCGAATAACCTTTGGCATTCCCCTTTTTTGAGCGTGTCGGCATGGCTGTCACTGTGAAGCGTTTAGCAAAGGTGTGAGACGGCCCAACCCCTTCGTTGTCTTTGCCCTCGGCAACGAGGGCTACTGTCCAGAGATTCAGCTCGCACTTCTTGTTCATCTCGTCGACAAATTCCGCCATTACTGCTCCATTCGCGCGCTCAATGCCTGGCGCCGTCGAATAAGCCCGCAGGAATGCCTTGATCTTGTCAGAGGAGACGTCTCTCCATAACAAGGAGTTTGACCAATCATCAAGCTTGTCTGGGCGCTCTTGCTTTAGCTTCGATTCAGTGGGGGATCCCATACTCGCGATAAGGCGGTCGGCTGCATCGAGGTTGCCCTGCAGTGATTCCGGGCTTGCAGGGAATGCAATGGTTTGCGTGAGAGACCCACTGTATGAGAGCCGCACTGTCTGTGCAGTTCTCATTTTCATCGGCGACGTTACTAGCAGGCTGGGATGCGATGCTACCTTGAGACCATATTTGTCCGGAGTGGCGCCCACGGCTACCATTGCGTCAAACTCCTGACGCAGCTCCTCGGCCGCATCGGCGATCAAGCCAAAGCTCTGAATCAAATCGCTGGTTGTATATAGTCGGCAAAGATCGAGATAGCCCGGCCGATATCCGAACCAGCGGCCCATCTGCATTAGCGTATCGTACATTTTCGTCGTTCGAACGAAGTAACTGGTCGTTAGACCTTCCAGCGTCAGACCGCGTGCGAGTTTGTCTCCTCCAATGGCAATTACCTTTAGGCCGGTGGTTTCCTTTTCGACATAGTCAAGCGCATCCTTGGCAGAGCCATTAATCGTTTTGACGACAATATCGGTGGCGGCATCAGGAAGAGCTGAGGCGATTTCATCCCACGAGGGTAGTGCCGCTGGTCGATCGCCATCCGTCAGTGCTTCTTGGATCGAGTCATGGGTTGAAACGAAGTCGGATTCCCAGAGATCATGAAGCTCAGCAAGAAGTCCGTCAGCATCGATTTTGCGCGCCAGGCGCTGTGAGATTCGTTTTACAAATTCATCAATTTGCCGTCGAACCTGATTTTGCACGAGCGTGAGTCGGGTAACATGGACCAGCATCGAACAATGCTTTGTCTTCTGGCCACGACAAGCGCGAGCGGCACATGCGAGCAGGAATGAGTAGATCGCCTCGCGCAGTGATGGTGGCAAGGTGTCTTGGCCACCATGCATTGGTATATGGTCTTTATTGTGTTTTCTAGGCATCCATCCGCCGCCATCGGTATCCGCATGATCATCGAACTCATGTACCAATGGAAGTCCTCCAGTTCGCATGCCATCGGGGCCAGTTATACCGAAAACGCGGGTAGGTCCCACGTAATTCGATGGCGCAGCTAGGTTACGAATGAACGAGCGAGGAAAGAGATCCTCGCCTTCGTCGTTCGTTTTACCTCGGCGGTGGATGAATACGTTAGCGAACGGTGTGGCCGTATATCCGACGTATGCGGATTTAGCGAAGGTATCAAGTATCTGTCGGATGAGGCTATTGATCGCTTTCGGTTCATGCTCCGGATCCGGAGTACCGTTCTCGTCGAACTCTTGCTCCCCCGTATCGATAGAAGCGTTATCAGCTTCGTCGTCGATTACGAGCAATGGGAGATTTGTCGAAACTCGTCGCCCAGTTTTCGGGTCGGTTGCATTTGCGACATGGTTGCTACGCATCCATTTGAGCAACTTCTCAAGCACCGACTTGTTCTTCTTGACAACGAATAGCCAAGGCCGCTGTTCCGGGGAGACGGAAAATTTCCTTGCTGCTGCCCCGTTAAAGTCTCCCTTCTCATCGCGCGAAGTGGCGCAATTTGGATGAATATTCGGGTCCCGGTCTTCAAAGAAGACGCCGATAGGGTTACCTGGGTCGCGATTCGGCGCGGTCTCATACCCTAAGAACGCTTCCTCAAGACGCATCTGTGTTTGGGATCGCAGGTTGTTGTGCATGCCTGCGAGGACAACGATGATTTTGTAGCCTGCATCCGCCGCCTTACAGATGAGGGCCGAATAGCTACTGGTCTTGCCGGATTGAACATGACCCACGACCAATCCTCGGCGATCCCATGGTGCGTCTCGCTTGGGATCTTCCAGTTGCGCAATGATTCCATCAGTTGAGCGGTCGAGTGCCTCGACGACATTCACCGCGAGGGAGCGCTCCAGGTAACGCTGCAGGCGCTGCCAGTAACGCCAGTCTTTCTTCATTGATGGCTGGAACCAGTCCTCGTGGCCGGTCGGATCGGTCAACGCCGAGTCGTTGGGTACCCAGTGGCTGAACCGGCGGATGAGTTCGGCGACCGCAGCTCCTTCGTCATAGTCGCCGGGCGAAGCCTTCATCATCGTGGACGCTATTCGCACGTTTTCGGCAATTGCGCTGGGCGATCGCGTTGTTTCTTCCGGCGCGTCGCGCAGCAGGATCTGAGCGATCGAGATTATCTTTGTCTGAATGGATTCGGAAGTGCTCATCATTTCCCCGTTGTCGGCACGTTCTTTCAGTTTTGAAGTTGCAAGGTCGCGACTAGAGATGCGTATTCTTGGAAGGGTTCGGTAGTAGCCAAAGCCGCTCGAGCGAGCTCCTCACTCATGTTCTTTCGGAGGACCATGTCTCTGAATAAAACGGACAAGACACTTAGCACCTCTGCGCTGGATTCACCGGAAAAGCCGCTGCGAGGGGTGTCTTTTGCCTCGGCCGTGTCGAGCCAGATGCGTTGGACAGGTACTGTCTCTTCGATTACACGAAGCATTGCTCGCACGAGTTCCAAATTCTCGTCACATGTGTCAAGTACGGCAGCGACCGCGGGGTGCTTCTCATCGATGCGGTATTTCACGCCGGCCTTGGTGTGCTCGGCTCTCCAGGCAAGGTCGATCGATGGAGAGCCAGACCGAGTTTGCGGGGCCGCCCGGAAGGCAAAAACTCGTCGTGCTCTTTCTCGCGTATCCTCTGCGAGCTTGGTGAGCCAAGGTCGCAATGACACAGGCGGCCGCGCTGTTGATTTTCGGATATCAATCTTCCAAGCTGCATCAGCAGTATTGGGTATATCCAGCCGTATACGCGCCAAACGATAGGCTTCCTCTCGATTCCAAGCTCGGCCTTGCCCGAGTCCTAGCCAGCCCCCAGCAGCAAGAAGTCGTTCGTTTCTATACACATAGAATCCCTGCTGCGCGCTCCAGCCTGCGGGGCCGCCGTCGCGTTCGAACTCGTCGGGCCCGAGCCTATCCTTGTGAGGCAGTACGTGGCATTGCACAGTGATCACGCCTGCGTCTGTCTGCATTTTAGCGACTGGCGATTCCCATGGCTTCGCAGAATGCCCGGACATGAACGGATCCCAAGCGATGATCGGGCGCGAGTTGATTGTCAGTCGTAGCTTTGGGTGTACTCCCTCGATGAGTCGGTGAAAGACCATGGCCAAGTGCTGCTCGACTTCGTCAAGCAGATCAAGAAAGTGATCCGGCGAAAACGCCTTCGTTACGATCCGGTCCATCGTCTCCCAGAGGACTAGGCAACCGTGAGAACGATCGAGTATTTTCGCAATGAATGCATCGGATCCTGGAGCAGGCCCTTCTAGCAAGGCCCATCCGATTTCGGGCTTTAGTGCGAGTTCATCGAGGTCCCACCTAAGACAAGTGTGGGAGCCATTCTTTGCACTTGCGACGGTCAGCCTGCGGCACTGTGAGAAAGAAGCTGTCTTGAGTCCCATACCAAACCGCCCGAGGTCGTCAGGATCTCGCGAGTCGAGAGGACTTTTGTCCCCAAGTGTCATTGCGCTCTCAAGTTCAGCGTCGTCCATTCCGCGACCGTCATCGAGTATGGCCACGCGACTGGCGGTACCGTTCCACAAGAACTCAATGTCTACGCAGGTAGCTCCTGCAGCAACACTGTTGTCAACGATGTCTGCAATTGCGGCGCCCGTGGAATAACCCATGCCCCGTAAGGCTTCTAGCATGGCGCCTGCTCGTGGCGGCGCGTTTCGTATACTGGTCATTGTCGATAGCCTTTCCCAGGTTGCCAGGTGTAGCCCATTCCAATCAAATCCCGGATTAGCTTGCGAGCCTTGATGTTCTGTTGTTCGATCTCACCGAATACGAAATCCGTACCTGATCCGGACGGATCTCGTGTAACTGATACGCCAAGCTCGTGAGCCAGATCGATCAGTCTCTGCAGAGATTTAGGTGCCGTATTGGGGGCTGAGTTGGAGATCGGTGCTGATGTCACAGCGACTGGACATGATACATCGCTGCTCTCTTGTGTTTCAGATAGGCTTGAATGAGCTGATGTAGTGTTTGTTCGGGTAGTATCGTCTCCGATTGAGATGTCCTCTTCGGCAGGTGCCGTCTGATGCCGCAGTGGTGCTCGACCGAGAGCCTTCGCGATCGGATCGTAGTAGGGGGCGGACAAAAGCTTGCGCATCGCCTTCGCTTCAATCTGACGAATACGCTCGCGCGTCACTCCGAAGATCTCTCCGACCTGCTCTAGAGTTTTATGCTCGTTGACTTGAATACCGAAGCGCAAGCGTAGTACCTCGGCCTCATTCGGTTTCAGTTTGGCTAACAAGTTATCAACCAATCGTGCCTCTTCGGATGCAGCAAGACTGGTAAACGGTTCATCGACATCTTCGGACTTGAACCAGCCTTCCTGTTTCGCGTCAACAATCGACAATGGGTCTGAAAGTGCGCGCGCAACCAGCTCGTACTTATCGAGTGGCATGTTGCAGATGGCCGCTTTTTCGGCCAGCGAGGCAGATTTTCCGTGCATGCGTTCTTGCCTTTCTATTTCCCAACTACTACGAGACACTTTTTCGTGGACGTGTACTGGAAGTCGGATTGTTAGGGCGGTGTCGCATATCCCGCGACCGAGCTGTTGCTTGATCCACCACGTCGCCATTGTCGAAAATCGGAGCCCTCGGCGCCAATCAAAGCGGTCAATTGCCTTGAGCAGGCCAAGGTTTCCTTCTTGGATGAGATCTTCTAACGAGAGCCCGGAATGTCGCCTGCGACGAGCCAAGTCCATGACCAAGCGTACGTTGGCTTGTGCCATTTGGTTGCGACAGTGGACTAGCTGCGCGATGGAACTTCGATAGGCAGAGGCAGAAGGGTGACGGTCGACAAGTGCCACTTTGTCTAGGCCGATCAGGAAGGGGCGCCTGAATCGTATCCTCCCGAGTTCGGACCGAATCTCCTCGGCAACCTCTCTACGTGAGGACTCCGTAACGAGCGCCCGAATATTGGAGAAGACTTCAAGTACGTCGTCGATAACAGGTGTTGTTCCTTCAAGACTCGTTAGCGCGCCGTCGTCACCTTGGTCGATGTCGAAATCTGATTCGATATCGAAGCTTCCATCGCTATCGGCGTTTGAATCGGTCGCGTCAGCGTTGCTGCTTGCCAACACTACGATGGATGACAAACTGGATACGCCTGTATTTGCTTTACTGATCTCGCTGAAAAAATGCTTCAGGCCAAGTGGCCAGATTGCCAAGGCGTCGAGAGCATTGGAGGCGGCCTCTTCCATCTTTCGAGCGAGTTCGATTTCTTGCTCGGCTGTTAGAAGCGAATGCTTGGCAATCGCGCGATAGTACATGCGAAGCGGATCATTGCCATCAGACAGTAATTCCTCGAAATGCAGGATGGCACCGTCGACTTCGGCTTCTTCGGCGGCGGTTTCCACGGGGTCGACAAAGACTTCAAAGTTATCGCAAGGGATTTCCGATGAGAATTCGAGGCGTTCGTCAATATCTGCGCCAAGATCGTCAAGGATAAGTTCGAGCGTTGCTTGGACGCGGTGGCTATGATCTTCGCCATCCTCTCGCATGAATAATGCGTCCTCGATGGCCAATCGAGGTACGCTACCCTCGCGCAGTGCTCGCAGCAGCAGCTTTCGTAACGATTGATGAAATTCGTGGTCACCGACTCGAGCTTGCGGACTCGCAAGCTCCGGCAAAAAGGCCTCGAAGTCATCCCAGCCAGCGCTGTGATCGATTGGCATATGGCTGTCGATATGCCGCTGTCGTTCAGCCTCTGCCGTGACCACCTTGATATCTTCCTGAGGGGGCTCTGTCATTACAACGGCTTCCCAATCACCGAACGTCAGTTCGATGGCTGGTGGGTGATCCTCCGCCCTCAGATTTGGCGTTTTGCTCTGCTCCTCTGGGACTACATTGTTCTGTAGCGAGGTGTCTTCAAAGTGCTCTGCAGCTGAACTTTCGGTGTTGTCAGGGTATTTGTGGTGTTTCTGTTCAGGCGACGAGCCAGTAGCCATACCTTCCGCATTCGCGTGAGGGTCCGGAACGTGACCAGTGGTCAAGTTTCGAAGGGCGATTGCTGACGGGTCGATGTCGTCTACGGTAGTTGAAACCTTTGCCGCCTGCTTCTCCTTGGACGCCAAGTGGTCGAGCGTCGCAGCAATGATCTCAGCGGCGGATGAGGCATCAAATTCTCTGGCGATAGCAAGTGCATTCCGGCCAGCGTGGTCGGTTGCAAATACATCGGCACCGGCGGCTATCAGCAATCTGCAAACACCTGCCCGGTTGCGCGACGCGGCGATCATTAGCGGAGTGAGGCCTTTCTCGTCACGACACTCAAGGTTGTCGCCTCGACCGATGTGCAATTTCACAGCCGATTCGATGCCTGCCGATACGGCAATCTTGAACAACCGTCCAATTGGCCGTACGGCGTCCTGTGCGGGCTTGGTCATGACCCGCTCCGCTCCAATATGTGCGCACGCGATCGGAGCGATTTTCCGTGCGAATTCCCCAAGCTTTGTTCGTTCATCGCTCTCTGACGATCTGAGATCATGCTTACTGCGACGGCCTGCTGCTGGAACATGGATTCGACTTTGGTACGTCGGTCACTTTCGAGCCCAGACCCCAAATTCGACATTGTAAGCGAAGCAAAAGCATTGCTTGTCGAAGTGTCGGTCACGAGCGCGGTTCCTAGTGGTCGTCAGACACTCTGTGACATCACGATCTATCGAATTGATTGCAATTGCAGGAAATTGAGTCCATCGAGCTTTTCGAATATGACACTTTAGCGGTATACGACGAGAGCGCTATATAAAAAAACCCTTGCAACTCCTTTCGAAGCTACAAGGGTTTGGCTGGTTGGGCTTGAAACCAGTGGCGCGGTCCGTGCTTACGAATTACCGCGCCATTTTTCAGTTTCTCTAACTTTCGCGATGCGTCGTTTCCGATTGCATCAAACGTCAATATTCCCCGCCCGCAACGCATTCGACTCGATAAACGCCCGGCGCGGTTCGACATCATCCCCCATGAGGGTAGTAAAGATCCCATCCGCCGCAATCGCGTCTTCGATCTGCACGCGCAGCAGTCGCCGCACTGCCGGATCCATCGTCGTTTCCCACAGCTGCTCGGGGTTCATCTCCCCGAGCCCCTTATACCGCTGCTTCGAAACGTTGCGTTCAGCATCCGCCAGCAGCCACTTCATCGCGCTCTTGAAGTCCGCCACGGCCATGCTGCGCTCACCGCGCTTGATGACTGCCCCTTCGCCAATAAGCCCCTTGAACGTATTCGCGGTCGTCACGAGCTGCTGATAATCCGCCGTGTGCTGGAATTCCTGGTCGATGACCGAAACCCGCACATTCCCGTGATGAGTACGTTCGACATGCAGCGACCGCTGTTCGCGAACCGCGTCATACGCAGGCACAACCCGCACTTCATTCTTCAGCGCTTCGTCATGCAACGCAGCGTGCAAAGCCTTCGCCGAAGCCTCGGTCGAAGCCTCGTTGGAGAGGTCGATCACCACGCCATCCATGACTGCTTCCAGCGCGGCTGGGTCATACAACCGGCTCAACCGGTCAATGACGCTCTGCGACAGCAGATACGACCGCGCCAGCTCCCCAAGCGCATCGCCGGAAATCGCAGCCGCATTTTCACCCGGCACCAGCTCCGACCCTTGCAGCGCCAACCGCAGCATATGCGCGTTCAGCTCCACGTCATCCTTCAGATACCGCTCGTCCTTGCCCGCCTTGATCTTGTAAAGCGGCGGCTGCGCGATATACACATACCCGCGCTCGATCATGTCCGGCATCTGGCGATACAGGAACGTGAGCAGCAGCGTCCGGATGTGCGCACCGTCGACGTCCGCGTCGGTCATGATGATGATGCGGTGATAGCGCAGCTTGTCGAGGTTGTAATCGTCCTTGCCGATCCCGCAGCCGAGCGCGGTCACGAGCGTGACGATCTGTTCCGACGACAGCAGCTTGTCGTATCGCGCCTTCTCGACGTTCAGCACCTTGCCGCGCAGCGGCAGGATCGCCTGGAACTTCCGGTCACGACCTTGCTTGGCCGAGCCGCCTGCCGAGTCACCCTCGACGATGTAGATTTCGCACTTCGCCGGGTCTTTCTCCTGGCAGTCCGCGAGCTTGCCGGGCAGACCGACGCCGTCGAGCACGCCCTTGCGTCGTGTCATTTCACGCGCCTTCCGCGCAGCATCGCGCGCACGAGCAGCCTCAACGATCTTCCCGCAGATGATCTTCGCGTCGATCGGCGTTTCCAGCAGGAATTCTTCGAGCGCCTTCGCCACAACTTCTTCAACCGGCGCGCGAACCTCGGAAGAAACCAGCTTGTCCTTCGTCTGCGAGCTGAACTTCGGCTCCGGCACCTTCACGGAAAGCACGCACGACAGCCCTTCGCGCATGTCGTCGCCGGTCGTCTCGACCTTCGCCTTCTTCGCGATTTCGTTGTCGGTGATGTACTTGTTGATGACGCGCGTCATCGCGGCCCGCAGGCCGGTCAGGTGCGTGCCGCCGTCGCGCTGCGGAATGTTGTTCGTGAAGCACAGCACGTTCTCGTTGTAGCTGTCGTTCCACTGCATCGCGACTTCGACGCCCACGCCATCCTTCTCGCCGTTGGCGAAGAAAACCGTCGGGTGCAGGTTGGTCTTCGTCTTGTTGATGTACTCGACGAAGCCCTTCACGCCGCCGGCGAACGCGAAATCGTCTTCCTTGCCCGAACGAAGATCGGTGAGGCGAATCCGCACACCGTTGTTCAGGAACGAGAGCTCGCGCATCCGCTTCGCGAGGATGTCGTAGTGATACTCGACCGTGCCGAAAATGGTCGGATCGGCCATGAAGTGCACTTCGGTGCCGCGGTTCTCGGTGTCACCGGTCACGAGCATCGGCGACACTTCCACGCCGTCCACCTTCTCCAGCACACGATCCTGCGCGATGCCGCGATGGAACTCCATGAAATGCTTCTTGCCGTTGCGGCGCACGGTGAGGCGCAGCCAGCTCGACAGCGCGTTCACGCACGACACACCCACGCCGTGCAGACCACCGGAAACCTTGTAGCTGTTCTGGTCGAACTTGCCCCCGGCATGCAGCTCGGTCATCACGATTTCCGCAGCACTGCGCTTCGGCTCATGCTTGTCGTTCATCTTCACGTCGGTCGGAATCCCGCGGCCGTTGTCGGTCACGGAAATCGAGTTGTCGGCGTGAATCGTCACGTGGATGTCGTTGCAGTACCCGGCCAGCGCTTCGTCGATCGAGTTGTCGAGCACCTCGAACACGAGGTGGTGCAGACCGGTGCCGTCCGACGTGTCGCCGATGTACATCCCGGGGCGCTTGCGCACCGCTTCCAGACCTTCGAGGATCTGGATCGACGAGGCGCCGTAGCTGCTGTTATCGGGTTGCGAATTGTGCTGTTCACTCATGGATATCTTCCGGTTCTGCGAGGCCACTCTCGTGGCGGCGCGGTGCGTTTCAGCGAGAGAAATCGCCGGGCCGCTCCAGTTTCCTGGCCCGCCCGAAGCGCCGAAAAGGCGCCAAAGGGACGGGTTGTCGGTTCGCCATAAAAACGCCAAAGGGGCTTGCCGCCCCCTGGTGTGTATCTTGATGTCGAGCGCGTCAGATGCGCATCGGCATCACGACATACTTGAATTCGTCGTTCTCGGGCACGGTAATCAGCGCGCTCGAGCTGGCGTCGCCGAGGCTCACCTGCACGGTGTCGACCTTCAGGTTCGCGAGCACGTCGAGCAGATACGTGACATTGAAGCCGATGTCGACGGTATCGCCCTGGTAGGCGATTTCGAGTTCTTCCTGCGCCTCTTCCTGATCGGCGTTGGTCGACATGATCTTCAGCTGGCCCGGCGCGATGATGCAGCGCACGCCCTTGAACTTGTCCGAGGTCAGGATCGCCGCGCGTTGCAGCGAGCGCTGCAGCTCTTCACGGCCGATCTCGAACGTGTTCTTGTGCGCCTTCGGGATCACGCGCTGGAAGTCGGGGAACTTGCCCTCGACGAGTTTCGACACGAGCTCGACCTGGCCGAACGTGAACTTGGCCTGGGTCTGCGCGATGTCGATGGTGACGGTGTCGTCGATGTCCTCGAGCAGGCGCTGCAGCTCGAGAATCGTCTTGCGCGGCACGATGACTTCCTGGCGGCCGAACGTGCCGCCTTCGATCTTCATCGACGAGAACGCGAGGCGGTGGCCGTCGGTGGCCACGGCCATCAGCTGGTCGCCGTCGACGACGAGCAGCATGCCGTTCAGGTAGTAGCGGATGTCCTGCTGCGCCATCGCGAAGTGCACCATGCCGAGCAACTGGCGGAACGACTTCTGCGGGACGGTCAGGGTCGCGCCGAAATCCTTTGCCTGCGCGACGGTCGGGAACTCGTCGGCCGCGAGCGTCTGCAGTGCGAAGCGGCTCTTGCCGGACTGAACGGTGAGGCGCTTGTCGGCGAGCGACAGCGTGACCTGGCCGTCAGGCATCGCGCGCAGGATGTCGAGCAGCTTGCGGGCCGCGACGGTGGTGGCCACCTGGTCGCCGCCGACGCCGAAATCGGCGCGCGTGGTGATCTGCAGCTCCAGGTCGGTCGACAGGAATGAAACGTCCGGGCCGTTCTTGGTGATCAGCAGGTTGGCGAGGATCGGCAACGTATGGCGGCGTTCGACGATGCCGCTGACCGTTTGCAGCGGCCTGAGGAGTGTGTCTCGTTCGGTCTTGACCAGTTGCATAGAGTTCCTTCGTTGAGTAACGGCCTGCAGCGCAGCAGCCACGCAGCGCCCCGCCGGCCGGGCTCTTGGCCCGCCACCACCGGGGCGGTCAAACCAGTATTGTGCCTCAAAACCGAACCGCCCCCCTTAAATTGGGGCGGAGGCCGAATTATCAAGCGCGGTGCGCGCGCTCAGCCCTTCAGCGTCTGTTCCAGCACGTGCAGCTCGTGGTTGAGCTGCGCGTCCTTGCTGCGCTCGTCCGCGATCTTGCGCACGGCGTGCAGCACGGTGGTGTGGTCACGCCCGCCGAACAGCTCGCCGATCTCCGGCAGGCTTTTCTGGGTCAGTTCCTTCGCCAGATACATCGCGATCTGCCGCGGCCGCGCGATGTTCGCGGGGCGCTTCTTCGAGTACATGTCGGCGACCTTGATGTTGTAGAAGTCGGCGACGGTCTTCTGGATGTTCTCGACCGAAATCTGCCGGTTCTGCACGGTCAGCAGGTCCTTCAGCGCTTCCTTGGTCAGCTCGATCGAGATCTCGCGGCCGTGGAACTTCGAATACGCGAGGATCTTGCGCAGCGCGCCTTCGAGCTCGCGCACGTTCGAGCGCAGGTGCTTCGCGACGAAGAACGCGACGTCTTCCGACAGGTTCACGCCTTCCGACTGCGCCTTGCGCATCAGGATCGCGACGCGCATTTCCAGCTCGGGCGGCTCGATCGCGACGGTGAGGCCCGAGTCGAAGCGCGAGATCAGGCGATCGTCGATGCCCGAGATCTCCTTCGGATACGTGTCGCTGGTGATGATCACCTGCGCCTTGTTCGCGACGAGCGCCTCGAACGCGTAGAAGAATTCCTCTTGCGTGCGCGACTTGCCGGAGAAGAACTGGATATCGTCGATCAGCAGCAGGTCGAGCGAGTGGTAGTAGCGCTTGAAGTCGTCGAATGCCTTGCGCTGATACGCCTTCACCACGTCCGACACGTATTGCTCGGCATGGATGTAGCGGATCCGCGCGCCGGCCTTGTCGAGCAGCAGCTGGTTGCCGATCGCGTGGATCAGGTGGGTCTTGCCGAGGCCGACGCCGCCGTAAAGGAACAGCGGGTTGTACGAGATGCCGGGGTTGTCCGCGACCTGGATCGCGGCGGCGCGCGCGAGCTGGTTGGCCTTACCGGTCACGAAGTTGTCGAACGTGAGCACGGGGTTCAGCTTCGAACGTTCGTACATCGAATCGGCTTCGCCGCCGTTCGCGGGTGCGGCACCGGGGCCCGGGCGCCACGTGCGGCGGCCGGCGGCGGCTTCGTGCGCGGGCAGGCTCGGCAGGTCGATGTCGGCGTCGTCGGCGCTCAGGTGGTGCGCGGCGGCCGACGGCATCATCGGCACGTCGGCCGGCGCGCTCGGGGCGGCGGCGGCATTCGCGCTCAGGTTGGCGGCGATCGCGGCGACCGTCGCGGCGGGGCCGGTCGGGGCCAGTGGTGCACGCGGGGCGGCCGTCGCGCCGCCTGCGGGGGCGCTGCGCATGCCGGCCTTCGGATCGAGGACGAACTGGACTTCGATCGGCGTGTTCCAGAATTCACGGGCCAGATCGGAGATCCGGCCCGAAAACTGGCTCTTGACCCAGTCCAGCTTGAAGCGGTTCGGCGCGGCGATGGACAGCGTGTTCGCCGACGCATCGAAGGCCACCGGGGCCAAGGGTTTGATCCACGTCACGTACTGCTGGGGCGTCAGCTCGCGCTCCAGCAGTGCGGAACAGTGTTGCCAGAAATCGTTCATCAAGTAGCTGTCGTTTTTTGCGTGCACAGCGCGGCTCGCCGGCGCCCTTGTCGCGGTTGCGCAACAAGGCCCGAAGCGGTCGTGCGAGCGTGCCTCGGACGCCTGCGTCACAGTCTTGGAGGGGCAGGCGCGGGCCGAAGCGGCGTGCGGGATTCTTGGAGATAAGGCGAGATTCTAACGCCAAACGCGGCCACAGCGGGACTTATCCACAGGCTGCGATTGTGGGTCGCGGGGCCGGATCGGAGTGGCTCGGCACAGGCGAGCGACTCCTAAAGTATTGACCGTCAAGAGAAAAACGGTTTAAATAGCGGGTTCCGCGAAAACCAATCCTGTATTCCCGGCGATTGCGTTCGCCCGAATGCCTCCGGTTAAGGGCACGCGGTCCCCTGAATTTCGACATTCTCGAACAAGTGAGAACATCATGAAACGTACTTACCAACCGTCCGTGACGCGCCGCAAGCGCACCCATGGCTTCCGTGTCCGCATGAAGACGGCAGGTGGCCGCAAGGTCATCAACGCTCGCCGCGCGAAGGGCCGCAAGCGCCTCGCCATCTAAGGCAGGTTGCGCGCTGTGTCCGCCGTCCGCAGTCCTGCGGAAGGTGCCGTCGAGCCGGGTGCGAATCCGTCGCAGACGAAAGCCGCCTTCCCGAAAGCTGCGCGACTTCTGAAAACGGATGAATTTTCATCCGTTTTTCGTTTGCGCCCCTGGCGGCGTTCCGCGCACTTCGTGATTTACGGCAAGCCGACCGGCCAGCCTGCCCGCCTGGGGCTCGTCATCGGCAAGAAGTATGCGCCGCGTGCAGTCACGCGTAACCTCGTGAAGCGGCTGGCGCGCGACGCGTTTCGCCTGCGCCGCGCCGAATTCGCCGGTTACGACCTGCTGCTGCGGCAGCACACGCGCTTCGACAAGAAAGCGCTGCCGAGCGCGGCTTCCGCCCCGCTCGCGGCGATGTGCGCGGCCGAAATCCGTGAGCTGCTCGACAGGGCGGTTCGGGAGATCGCGCGCCGTGCGTCGAAGCCCGCGTCCGAGTGACGCATCCGTTCGCGGTGCGGCGTTCGCGCCCGCCCGGCCGGTTTTGACGCGGCGTCGAATGGCGCCGCCCAAGGTATGAAAACGGTATTGATCGCCTTGCTGCGCTTCTACAAGGTTGCCGTGAGCCCGATGCTCGGCAACCGTTGCCGTTTTTATCCTTCCTGTTCGGATTACGCGCGCGAGGCAATCCAGTATCATGGCGCCGCGCGCGGCACGTATCTCGCCGTCAGGCGCGTGTGCCGATGCCATCCGTTTTCCGCGGGCGGCATCGACCTCGTCCCGCCGCCCAACTCCGACACTCGCGCTCGCGGCGAAGCCGACGCGCGGTCCCATCGACTCTGAGACAACGCATGGATATCAAACGCACCGTCCTATGGGTGATCTTCTTCATGTCAGCTGTCATGCTGTACGACAACTGGCAGCGCGACCATGGACGCCCGTCGATGTTCTTCCCGAGCGCCACGCAGACGGCCCCCGCGGCCGCGGCAGGCGGCGCTTCGGGCACGGGCGCGACGACGACCGCAGGTGACGCACCGGCCGCCGCGGCGGGCACCGCACCGTCGACGACGGCGCCGGCCGCGCAGGCGCAGCTCGTGAAGTTCTCGACCGACGTGTATGACGGCGAAATCGACACGCGTGGCGGCACGCTCGCGAAGCTGACGCTGAAGAAGCAGGGCGACGGCAAGCAGCCCGACCTGTACATCACGCTGTTCGACCACACGGCCGGCCACACGTATCTCGCACGCACGGGCCTGCTCGGCGGCGACTTCCCGAACCACAACGACGTCTACACGCAGGTCAATGCGGGCCCGACGTCGCTGACGGGCGACCAGAACACGCTGAAGCTGTCGTTCGAATCGCCGGTGAAGGGCGGCGTGAAGGTCGTGAAGACCTACACGTTCACGCGCGGCAGCTACGTGATCGGCGTCGACACCAAGATCGACAACGTCGGCACGGCACCGGTCACGCCGACGGTCTACATGGAACTGGTGCGCGACAACACGGCCGTCGAAACGCCGATGTTCTCGCACACGTTCCTCGGGCCGGCGGTCTACACGGACGCGAAGCACTTCCAGAAGATCAACTTCAGCGACCTCGACAAGAACAAGGCCGACTTCGTGAACTCCGCCGACAACGGCTGGGTCGCGATGGTGCAGCACTACTTCGCGTCGGCCTGGATTCCGCAGCAGGGCGCGAAGCGCGACATCTACGCTGAAAAGATCGATCCGACGCTGTACCGCGTGGGCGTGAAGCAGCTGGTGGCCGCGATCGCACCGGGCCAGTCGGCCGACGTGCAGGCACGCCTGTTCGCCGGTCCGGAAGAAGAGCGCATGCTCGAAGGCATCGCGCCGGGCCTGGAACTCGTGAAGGACTACGGCTGGGTGACGATCATCGCGAAGCCGCTGTTCTGGCTGCTCGAGAAGATCCACGGCGTCGTCGGCAACTGGGGCTGGGCGATCGTGCTGCTGACGGTCCTGATCAAGGCCGTGTTCTTCCCGCTGTCGGCTGCGAGCTACAAGTCGATGGCGCGCATGAAGGAAATCACGCCGCGCATGCAGGCGCTGCGCGAACGCTTCAAGAGCGATCCGCAGAAGATGAATGCCGCGCTGATGGAGCTGTACAAGACCGAGAAGGTCAATCCGTTCGGCGGCTGCCTGCCGGTCGTGATCCAGATCCCGGTGTTCATCTCGCTCTACTGGGTGCTGCTCGCCTCGGTCGAAATGCGCGGTGCGCCGTGGATTCTGTGGATTCACGACCTGTCGCAGCGCGATCCGTTCTTCATCCTGCCGGTGCTGATGGCCGTCTCGATGTTCGTGCAGACGAGCCTGAACCCGACGCCGCCGGACCCGGTCCAGGCGAAGATGATGAAGTTCATGCCGATCGCGTTCTCGGTGATGTTCTTCTTCTTCCCGGCCGGTCTGGTGCTGTACTACGTCGTGAACAACGTGCTGTCGATCGCGCAGCAGTACTACATCACGCGCAAGCTCGGCGGCGGCAAGAAGGCCTGACGCATGTCGCACACGCGGGCGGCCAGCCGCCCGCGATGCGCGCAAAAAAGCCGCATGGTTTTATCCATGCGGCTTTTTTGTTTCCGGCGGATGGCGGCGCGGCGGCGTGTGCGGAGTCCCACCGCTGCCGTTCAGGCTTTCTTCGCTTCGGTTTTCGCGTCGCTGCCGTAGAACTGCTCGATCAGTTCCTGAACGAGGTAACGTTGATGCGGCGGTAGCGCCTCGATCTTCGACGCGAGTTCGATCGTCTCGGGCGTTGGCGGATAGCGCTCGTCGCGCGGCAGCGGTTGTGGCGTCAGATGTTCGGTCACGCTCGGCGATGGGCCGTAATGCAGCCAATGCAGTTCGACGCGCAACCAGTCGGCGAGCGTTTCGAGTTTGTCCGGCGTCGGAATCGTCCGACCGGTCAGCCATTTGTGCGCGGTTTGCGGTGAAACCGGTTGCGCACCGTGGTGACGCAGATTGAACCGGTTCGCGAGTTCGGTCGCGCCGGTGACCTTCTCCGGGCTGCGCCTCAAGGCGAATTTCAGGCGTTCCGAAAACGCTGATTTTTCTTCGGGTGTCGGCATGGGGTGATTGTGCAATTCCACCGACGCCTATCAGACAACCGCGCAGGCTAAACATAGCTCATTTAGACGAATCCGAACTTGCTGCGGAGCGTATCGAGGAATCGGGAGCCCGGTCAATCGGACAGGCATACTCGTCTGAAAGGGACAGTACGTGTCGGCGTGGAATTGATACACGCCTTAGCTCCGTCGGGATAAATTCGGGCGATTCCGAAACCGACGCGGCGTCCGGTGGCGTGCGGGCCGGCACGCTACAATGCCGGCGTCCCGATGCCCAAGTCGTTGCGCGGGCGCATCATTGACCCTCTGTTCACCCGATTCATCCGATTCCCATGCTTGCTACCGATTCCGATCCGATCGTCGCCATTGCCACTGCTGCCGGCCGGGGTGGCATCGGCGTCGTCCGCGTTTCGTTCGGGCGCGGCGGCGAGGCGGCCGCGCTGCCGCTGATCGACGCGTTGTGCGGGCAGCGGCTCGCACCGCGCCATGCGAGCTACGTTCCGTTTCTCGACGAGCACGGCGCGCCGCTCGACCGCGGGATCGCGCTGTATTTCACCGCGCCGCATTCGTACACCGGCGAGCACGTGCTGGAACTGCAGGGGCATGGCGGGCCCATCGTGATGCAGCTGCTGCTGCAGCGCTGCCTGGATGCGGGGCGCGGCTTCGGGCTGCGGCTCGCGGAACCGGGCGAGTTCACGCGGCGTGCGTTTCTGAATGACAAGCTGGACCTGGCGCAGGCCGAGGCGGTCGCCGACCTGATCGAGGCGAGTACCGAAGCGGCGGCGCGTTCGGCCGGGCGCTCGCTCGACGGCGCGTTCTCGCGGCAGATCCACGCGCTCGTCGAGGATGTGATCACGCTGCGGATGCTGGTCGAGGCGACGCTCGATTTCCCGGAAGAGGAAATCGACTTCCTGGAAGCGGCCGATGCGCGCGGCAAGCTCGCGAAGATCCGCGAGCAACTGGCGCACGTGCTCGGCGATGCGCGCCAGGGGGCGCTGCTGCGCGAGGGGCTGTCGGTCGTGCTCGCGGGGCAGCCGAACGTCGGCAAGTCGTCGCTGCTGAATGCGCTGGCCGGCGCGGAGTTGGCGATCGTCACGCCGATCGCGGGCACGACGCGCGACAAGGTCGCGCAGACGATCCAGGTCGAGGGGATTCCGCTGCACATCATCGATACGGCCGGGTTGCGCGAGACGGAGGACGAAGTCGAGCGGATCGGGATCGCGCGGACATGGAGCGAGATCGAGCGCGCGGACGTCGTGCTGCACCTGCTCGATTCGCGCACGGGGATGACGGCGGACGACGAGGCGATCGCGGCGCGGTTCCCGGTTGACGTGCCGGTGGTGCGGGTGCTGAACAAGACGGATCTGACCGGCGTGCCGGCGTGCGTCGAGCATCCGGCGGCCGAAGGCGACCTGACCGAGGTGCATCTGTCGGCGAAGCGCGGTGACGGGATCGACATGCTGCGCGCGGAGCTACTGCGAATCGCGGGGTGGCAGGCCGGGGCCGAAGGCGTTTATCTGGCGCGCGAACGGCATTTGATCGCACTGCGGGCTGCGCAGGCGCATCTCACGCAGGCGGCCGATCATGCGGAGCAGAGGGCGCAATCGCTCGATCTGTTTGCCGAGGAACTGCGGCTGGCGCAGGAGCAGCTCAATGCGATTACCGGTGAGTTCACTTCGGATGATCTGCTGGGCGTGATTTTCAGCAGGTTTTGTATCGGGAAGTGAGCGGGCACTTCACATCCCGCTGCTTCCCTTTGATGCATCGGTCCCGTTCCGGGATGAGCGCCTTTCCGATGGCGGACGCCGTGCCACGCACCGAGCGGCGGACCATTCAGCGCAGACGTCGGGAAAGCTTGCCGAGATCGGCCTCGAATTCGAGGCCAGATGTGATGTCGTCAGAATCCAGGGATACGCGCCGAAGTCTTGCGAAGACTTTCCCGCGGTTCATGAGGAAAGACGCGATTGCCGCTCCCGGCAGTCCGGATCAATCGGCTGATCCGATCCGGACGGCGCAATCGCGGCGGCCGGGCCGGAATGCATCAATCCCAATGCCGATGATGATGGTAATACCCGCCATCACCGTAATACCCGCCACCATCAGGCACCACGATACAGCCGCTCAGCAACACGGCCACGCCGGCAATCAGCAAAAGGGTTTTCTTCATCGCGTTCACCTGCTCGGATTCGACATGAATCCAGCATAGCGAGCGCCGTCGACACGGGCTGTAAGCGATCGTTTCCCGGTGCCGCAATCCGTAACGGCGGATTATTCCGGTCACAATGACCGTAACAAATCGCCAATCCGCAGACGTTTTCACGCCACGACGACGCGGTTTCGCCCCGCATCCTTCGCGTGGTACAGCGCGGCATCGGCGGCTTCGATCAATGCATCGGGCGTCGACAGATCCTCGGCCGACACCGTCGCGCAACCGACGCTGACGCTCACGCGCCCCGCCGGCGACGAAGGCATCGCGAGATCGAGCCGCAGCACCGCTTCGCGCGCTTCCTCGGCAACGATCCGCGCACCGCGCGCACCGGTGTTCGGCAGCACGATCGCAAATTCCTCGCCGCCGTAGCGCGCGACGAAATCCGCGGGACGCCGCACCACACCGGTGAGCGCATTCGCGACGGCGATCAGGCATGCATCGCCCTTCACGTGACCGAACGCGTCGTTGTAGGCCTTGAAGTGATCGACGTCGATCATTAGCAACGACAACGGCTCGCTTTGCCGCCGCGCCTGCAGGAACAACGTGTGGAAGTAATCGTTGAAGTGGCTGCGGTTGAACGCGCCGGTCAGCCCGTCGCGCGCGGACGAACGAACCAGCGTCGCATGTGCTTCGAACAGCTGCTGATACAGCTTCGTCACTTCCCATGCGAGCACGCACACCAGTACGCCGGGCGTGAACATGCTGAACACGCGCGCGAGATACCAGCCGACCGTGAAGCGACTCGTGGTCAGCAGGTTCAGGGTCGTGTCGGTGAGGCAGGCGAGCACCGCGATCGCAAGCCACAGGTCGAGCGTCGTGCGCAGCCGGCCGGCGGCGAGCACGGCGACGAGCGCGAGCGCATTGAGGATCCATACGACCAGAGCGATCCCGTTGACGGGCAGCGCGGCCGCGTCGGCTGGCGGATGGAACGCGGGCGGCAGTGCCACGTTCAGCGCGAGCACGCATAGCAGCGCAGCCGCGATGGCAGGGCCGCCGACCAGCGCGAACGTCCACAGGCGCGTCTGCGCCGCGCCGATCGGCGGACGCGTGAGCCGCTCGCGCGCGAGCAGCGCGGCCATCACGAAGCACGGAAAGCCGGCATGCCAGAAGATCCACATCCACGCGGCGCTTTGCGGACGCGCGCCGAGCAAGCCGTGCGGCGCGAACACGCCGGGAAAGGTGAGCAACTGCAATGCGACGGCGAGTGCGGTGAACGCATAGGCGCCGCCGAGTGCACCGAGCACGGGCTGGCGGGTGACGGTGAACTGCGCGCCGAGGAAGAAGGCGGCGATGCTCGCGGTGGTGAATACGGCCAGCGCGCACATCGGCATGAACGGCTCGACGGCCGGCAGCGCGACGTTCGCGTGAGGCATCGCGATCCCGAGCGCGAGCACGATGACGAGCGCCGTCAGTGCGCCGAACCAGAGCTGACGACGCGTCGTGTGCTGGATCAGAATGCCTTCCATGGATTTCCCCCGGGCGCTCGTGCGGTCACGCCCGGTCTTGGCGCCGGACGGCATGCATCCGGCCGCGATGCGACCGGTGCGGCCCGATCCTATCGCGTTATTGGCGCGCGCTCAAATCCCGAGGCCGGGGCCGAAGTTGCCGGCGACCCAGCGCGTGACGGCATCGACGTCCGCATAGTCCTGTTCGGGCAGGCCGTCGAGCATCGACAGCACTTCGTTGCTCGCGCCGGCGTCGCGTGCGGCGTCGACGATCGCATCCTTGTTCGCCGGGTAGCGGACGGCGGCCAGCACGTCGGCGATCTGCAGATCGATCGCTTCGCCAGGGATATCGTGCGGAGGGAGGGCGGGTTTGTCGTTCACGTCGGCGTCTCGCTGGTTGAGCGGGAATGGGTTCGTAGCGGAAGGGGCACCGTTCGGCTCGGGGCGACCGGCCCCGGACGGAGTGCCTGCGGGGATGGCGATCGACTCAGTGCCCGCGCCGCACGCGACGCCACGGATGCTTCCAGTCGATATGCGGTGCGTTTTCGTCGCGCGGGTGCTGCCGCCGATGTTCCTGCCACAGTTCGTCGGAGAACAGTGCAGCCACGATCACGAGTGGCAATACGAGGAAGATGCCGAGTATGACTTGCTCGATCACGATAGCCTCCTTGCGGTGGCAGGAACCCTTGTTCCCATTCTAGGCTCTGAACTTCGCCCGCGGTCAACTTCTTACAGCGCGGAACGCGCTCCTGTCGCAGTGCCGCGGCACGGACGTTTCACACGCACGCGGGCATCAAAAAGGACACGACCATGCAACTCCAGAACGACAAGCACACGCTTGCACTGCGGCCGCTGGAGCGTCAGGACCTGCGCTTCGTTCACGAGCTGAACAACGACGCGAAGATCATGCGCTACTGGTTCGAGGAGCCGTACGAAACATTCTCCGAGCTGTCGCAACTGTATGACCGCCACGTGCACGACCAGCGCGAGCGCCGCTTCGTCGCGGTCGATCCGCAGGACGAACTGGTCGGCCTCGTCGAGCTGATCGAGCTCGACTACATTCACCGTCGCGGCGAATTCCAGATCATCATCGCGCCCCAGTGCCAGGGGCGCGGCTATGCGGGCCAGGCGACGCGCCTCGCGATCGAATATGCGTTCAAGGTGCTGAACATGCGCAAGCTGTACCTGATCGTCGATACGTCGAATGCGGCGGCAATCCACGTGTACGAGAAATGCGGATTCCAGCACGAGGCGGAATTGAAGGAAGAATTTTTCGGAAACGGCGCGTATCACAACGCTTATCGCATGTGCATCTTCCAGCGCGATTATTTCGAGCGGCCGCAATCAGTCTGAATAACGCCGGGTAAAACACAGGTGAAGACGCCCTGCGGCCACGCGCTGCGGGCGCACGGCCCATTCGGGAAAATACGGGTAAATACGAGTGCGCTTATACCTGGCATTTTTCTTGTATCAGGTAAATCCGGTTCCGCACTGCGGTAAATTCATATCGTTTCGGATGACTTTGTGTGCAACGCATCAAAATGGTCTCGATATTGAAATGAATTATCCAAACCGTTCAACCGGCGTATTGCAATTTCGCTGACGGTCTTGCGGGACAACGCATTGCGCCCGGCGGCGCGGGCGAATTCGCCTGATGACAGGCGCCGCCGCGCCTGCGCGGCAAGCAAAAAATCGGAGGTGCGCACGGTGCGACAATTCGCCGCTATTGCGGTCGCACAACAAATGTGCTTGCTATCGCTTGCCAGTCTTCTAAATTGAAAAACGCGGGTTCACGATCACCTTTAAACACATAGCTAACCGAGCCTGGTGCCCGCAAGCCTGGAGACAGAACATGATGAAGCGTACCGGTGTCCTTTTCGCCCTTGTCGGCGCATTTTCCCTGGTGTCGATCGCCCAGGCGGGCGGCGATGCGGCTGTCCAGCCGAAGCAGGAAATCCAGCTGACGAAGAATGCATGGGGCTGTCTGTCGAAAGACAATCTGGACTCCGTACTGAGTCACGAGCGTGACGGCAAGTCGCAGGCGAAGCAGCAATACTTCGACGACTACCGTTGCCTGTCGGTGCCGGAAGGCCAGCGCTTCCGCGTGGTGTCGGTCGATCAGGGCGACGTCCAGTTCGTCAGCGCCGACAACAGCGACCAGCAGGGCCTCTGGACCGATTCTCGCTTCGTCAAGCAGTAACCCGCACGCACCTCTCGCACCCGCGCGCCGGCCGGAACTGCCGGTGGCGCGGCACGAACGCGGCCCGGCCGATGCCGGGCCGTCGTGCTGTGGAGCGCCCGTCACGCGCCGGGCGGCGCGCATTCGGTATCATCACGGCCCGACCGAACCGAATGCCCGCCCGGGCCGTATCCGCATGGCGCTGAAATCCACGATCTACAAAGCCGAGCTTCAAATTGCCGACATGGATCGGCACTACTACGCCGATCACGCGTTGACGGTCGCCCGTCACCCGTCGGAAACCGACGACCGGATGATGGTGCGCATCGTCGCGTTCGCGCTGTTCGCGCACGAGCGTCTCGAGTTCTGCAAGGGGCTGTCGGACGTCGACGAGCCCGATCTGTGGCAGAAGGACCTGACGGGCGCGATCGACGTGTGGATCGAGGCTGGCCAGCCCGACGAGCGGCGCATCTCGAAGGCAGCCGGCCGCGCCGGGCAGGTCACGGTGATCGCGTATGGCGGCAAGACCTCGGACATCTGGTGGCAGGGCGTGCGCAGCAAGGTGGAGCGACTGCGCAACGTCCAGGTGCTGTCGCTGGCCGACGGCGTCGCGGCCGCGCTCGGGCGTCTCGCCGAGCGTACGATGCGCCTGCAGTGCACGGTCCAGGACGGCGCCGCCTGGATCTCGAGCGCCGATCACGATCCCGTCGCGGTCGAATGGACGGTCCTGAAGGCGCGCGCCGACGCGTGACGGCCGGCGCTCAGCCGAGCGCGGCGGGCGGCCCCTTGAATTCCAGCATGTTCCCTTCGGGATCGAACAGATAGATCGACGGCCCGTAGCCGCCTGCACCGTAGCGTTCGGCGGGCGCGCCAGGGCGCGCACCATGCGCGGCGAAATGCTCGATCAGTGCATCGGGGTCGAATGGCTCGACGCGCAGGCATAGATGGTCGAGATTGCGGCCGGTGCCGGGCGGGCCGCTGTCGGGACGGTCGATCGGGCCGCCAACCGACAGCAGGTCGATCAGCGCGTCGCCGGCGCGCAACTGTACAAGGCCCAGGTCGGGTTGTTCCTTCTCCACGTGGCAGCCGACGGCATCGCAGTAAAAGCGCGTCATCGCAGCCATGTCGGTCACGCGCAGCACGACGTGATCGATTGCGCGGATGGTCGGTTTCATGAGCGGGCACTCCTTCGCGGATGGCGTGCACCGAGTGTAGACCGCGCCGGCGACGCATGCCGGAACGGGCACGATCGACGGACGAAAAAAAGCCCGTTCACGCAGAGCGGAACGGGCTTAATCCATATCAGGAGGAGACATGGAGGAGACAGTTCCAACTATACACACGGCGATGGTGCGTTGCAATATTCCGAGTGTAAAAAATGGTCAGCACGGCGATTTGTCGCATCCGCACTGCAGCAAAATGGTGACGCGATGATGACGAAAGCGGCGTGGACGCAGCGGCTGCGTGGCTTTTCGTCCGATTGAACGGGTTCGATGTGCCCCCGATTGTTTCCCCGAGTTAGTCTCGGGTTTCACCGGCGCGAATCACAGAGCAAGATTCAGGGCGCGACGGCCCATGCCGATGTCTAGAGTAGGCACCATCTACACTGGAGAGTGCGAGGTTCAGATGAAAGCCGCCTATTCGACCGACGATGCCCGCTGGGGCGCCGTGACTGCCCGCGATCCGCATGCGGACGGCGCGTTCTTCTATGCCGTGCGCACGACCGGCGTGTTCTGCCGCCCGAGCTGCGCGTCACGGCTGCCGCGGCGCGAGCACGTGTCCTTCTTTGCCGATCCGGCCGCCGCGCGCGCGGCCGGCTTCCGCCCATGCAAGCGCTGCCAGCCGGAAGGATTGCCGCGCGAGCTCGAGATCGTCAACCGCGCGTGCGCGGTGCTCGACGCGCATCCGGAGCGGCTCACGCTGCAGCAGCTGAGCGACGCCGTGCACGTGAGCCCGTTCCACCTGCAGCGGCTGTTCAAGCGCGTGGTCGGCGTGTCGCCGCGGCAGTATCAGGCCGCGCAGCGCGGCGCCGCCTTGCGCGAGGCGCTGCAAAGCGGGCAGCCGGTCACGCAGGCGGCCGTCGACGCGGGGTTCAACTCGCCGTCGCGGCTCTACGCATCGGTGCCGCGCGAGCTGGGCATGGCGCCGTCCGCGTTCCGTCGTCAGGGCGCCGGCTCGAGAATCGATTATGCGACCGCGTCGACGCCGCTCGGCACGGTGCTCGTCGCCGCGACCGAACAGGGCATTTGCCGGATCGCGTTCGGCGACGAACCGGCGTCGCTCGTCGGCGAACTGAAGGACGCGTTCGCGCGTGCCGAGCTGGTCGAATCGCCGTCGCGGCTTGCGCCGTTCGTCGCGCAGATCCGCGCGTATCTGGACGGCACGCGGCACGCGTTCGACCTGCCGCTCGACATTGCGCCGACTGCGTTCCAGCAGCGCGTGTGGGAAGCGCTGACGCACATCCCGTACGGGGAAACGCGCAGCTATTCGGAGATCGCCGAGGCGCTGGGTTCGCCGCGCGCGGTGCGAGCCGTCGCATCGGCCTGCGCGTCGAACCCGGTCGCGCTCGCGATCCCGTGCCACCGTGTCGTGCAGAAGGGCGGCGCGCTCGCCGGCTATCGCTGGGGCGTGCGCCGCAAGGCGACGCTGCTCGCGTCCGAGGCGCGCCATGTGCGCGACGATGAAACCGAAGCCGTTGCGGAGGGCAACGCAGTTTGAGCATCGACAAAACCACCACGACATCGATCGCGAACGGCGGCCACGTGCCGCCGTCCGCGCAGATGGCGCTGCGCTTCAAGGCGCCGTACGACTGGGCGCGCGTGCTGCGCTTCTTCAGCGGACGGGCGATTCCGGGTGTCGAACAGGTCGTCGACGGCATGTATCGCCGGATCGTCGATCTGAACGGCGACGCGGGCAGGCTCGTCGTCACGAAGCATCCGCGCCGGCATTGCCTGATCGCGACGCTCGAAGGGGCGGCCGCGCGGCATGTCGACGATGCATTCGCGCAGCGCGTCGCATCGATGTTCGACCTCGGCGCCGACCCGGCCGCGATCGGCGGCGGACTCGCGCGCGACCCGTGGTTCGCGCCGCTCGTCGAGGCCGCGCCGGGGCTGCGCGTGCCGGGCGCCTGGTCGGGATTCGAGCTCGCGGTGCGCGCGATCGTCGGCCAGCAGGTGAGCGTGAAGGCGGCGACGACGATCGTCGGCCGGCTCGTCCAGCGGGCCGGCGAGCGCGTCGTGCACGACGACGGCATGGCGGCGCCGGACGGCGCCCCCGCTTGGCGATTTCCGACGCCGGACGCGCTCGCCGCATGCGATCTGGAGAAGATCGGGATGCCGGGCAAGCGGGCCGCGGCGCTGACGGGCATGGCGCGCGCGGTGGCGGCCGGCCACGTGCCGCTCGATCCCGCACAGGCCGATCTTGCGACGCTGCGTCGCGCGTGGCTCGACCTGCCCGGCATCGGCCCATGGACCGTCGAATACATCGCGATGCGCGCGTGGCGCGACCCGGACGCGTGGCCGGCGTCCGACCTGGTGCTGATGCAGTCGATCGCGGCGCGCGATCCGTCGCTCGACCGGCTCGCGAGCCAGAAAAGCCGGACCGAAGGCTGGCGGCCGTGGCGCGCATATGCGGCGCTTCATTTGTGGAACGACGTGGCCGACCGGGCCGGCGGCGCGCGCGGCGGATGACGGTCTTGGCCGCAGGCCGGCGGGTGCGACCGGGCAGGGCCGCGACGCAACGCGCAAGGGGCATCACGCCGGCAGCGATCGGTCGGTGATCCTCATGGTTGCGACGTTTGACGGAGATCAACCCGCTCCGGTGTCTGACGCCCCGGCGCGCACGGTTGGCCCGGCCGCGACGACGATGCATCGCGGCTTCGGCTGAACGGGTTGCACCTGACGGCGCTGCCGTGCTCGTCGCTCACGTTCCCTCCGATGAATGTCGCGTGATGGTTGCGTCCGTCGGTGCCGACGACGGTCAGCTGTCCGCGCGGCGTTCGTTGCCATCGGCCCGCCCGACGGCCCGCCGCGGCCGGCGCGCACCGCCCGGCGCCACCTCAAGCACGTGTTACGGCGAGATGTTAAAGTGCCCGCTACCAACGAAGCGACCAATAATCCAGCCGGCCGCGCGCGGCATTTCGCGCGCGGCCGTCACGCACTTGCGTCTCCATGTCGAACACCATGACTCACCGCCAGTCCGAACTGCTGCTGAATCGTCTCGAAGCGCTGAGCTCGGGCCCGACGCGGCAGCATCTGCCCGACGGCCTGCGCGGCATCGAAAAGGAAAGCCTGCGCGTGACGCGCGACGGGATGATCGCGTTCACGCCGCATCCGCGCGCGCTCGGTTCAGCTCTCACGCACCCTTCATTGACGACCGACTATTCCGAAGCGCTGATCGAACTGATCACGCCGGCGGAAGGCGACGCGTCGATCACGCTCGAACGTCTCGACGATCTGCACCGCTACGTGTACGCGTCGCTCGGCGACGAGATGCTGTGGAACGACTCGATGCCGGGCCTGCTGCCGGCCGACGATGAAATTCCGATCGCCGACTACGGCACGTCGAACATCGGCCGCCTGAAGACGGTGTACCGCCGCGGCCTCGCGTATCGCTACGGCCGCACGATGCAGTGCATCGCCGGCATCCACTACAACTACTCGTTGCACGAGGAAGTGTGGCGGCGCCTGCATGCGGAAGAGGGCTCGACGGCCACGCTCGTCGACTACCAGTCGGAGCGCTATCTCGCGCAGATCCGCAACTTCCGCCGCCGCAGCTGGCTCTTGATGTACCTGTTCGGCGCATCGCCCGCGCTCGACGCGAAATTCCTGCGCGGCAAGCCGCACAAGCTCGACGCGTTCGATGCCGATACGCTGTACCGGCCGTACGCGACGAGCCTGCGGATGAGCGACCTCGGTTACTCGAACACGACCGCGCAGGCCGCGCTGCACGTCGACTACAACACGCTGCCCGGCTATCTCGATGCGCTGTCGAAGGCCGTGAGCGAGCCGTATCCGCCGTACGAGGCGATCGGCACGCATCGCGACGGCGAGTGGATCCAGATCAACACGAACGTGCTGCAGATCGAGAACGAGTTCTACTCGACGATCCGGCCGAAGCGCGTCACGTATTCGGGCGAGCGTCCGCTGCATGCGCTCGCGTCGCGCGGCGTACAGTACATCGAAGTGCGCTGCCTCGACATCGATCCGTTCGAGCCGACCGGCATCGCGCTGGAAACCGCACGCTTCATCGACGCGTTCCTGCTTGCGTGCGCGCTCGACGACAGCCCTGCGCTCGACTGCGACGCGTACAAGGAAGCGAATGCGAACTTTGGCAGCGTGACGATGGAAGGGCGCAAGCCGGGGCTCACACTGGTGCGCGACGGCCAGCCGGTCACGCTGCAGGCGTGGGCGGACGACCTGATGGCCGATATCGAGACCGTCGGGCGCCGTCTGGACGAGATCCGCGGCGGCGACGAGCATGCGCGTGCGATTGCCGCGCAGCGCGAGAAGCTCGCCGATCCGGAGCGCACGCCGTCGGCGCGCGTGCTGCGCACGATGCGCGAGAACGGTCAGTCGTTCCTCGCGTTCGCGCTCGCGCACAGCGAGGCGCACGCCGCGCATTTTCGCGCGAACCCGCCGTCGGCGGAGACGATGCGCACCGAGCAGGCGCTTGCGGCGAAGTCGCTGGCCGAGCAGGCCGAACTGGAAGCGAAGGAGGCCGGATCGTTCGATGCGTTCGTCGCGGCCTATCGTGCCTATACGCTGAACCGCTTCAGCGTTTGATGGCCGCCGCCCGCTGCGCGTCGCGCGGCGGGCAGGCCGGCGGCGGGCCGGATGGTGGTGCGGTCACGCGCCCGGCCGGGTTTCAGCCGCTTCAGTGATGCGCGTATGTGTCGCGATCGGCCACGCGCGGCAGCGCCGGCTTCCCTGATTCCACATTCGCGTGGCCGTCGTTGCCGTGGCCGGCCGCATCGCCGCGCGCCTGCGCGGCGCGCTGCATGACCGCCTGCATGTTTTGCGGAAAGTCGGGACCGCTGGCGAGGCTCGGCCGATAGCCGGCGGCCTGCAGTTCCGCGAGTTCCTGGCGAACTTGCGCGCGCGTCAGCGTCGACTCAGCCTGAGCCTGGGCGGCGACGGCCGAGCCGATCAGCACCAACGCGTACGCCGCAAGTTTCATGGTTTTCATCGTGTTTGCTCCGTGAGCGTTCCGGAGCCGCGCCTTCGTCGGCGCGGGCGGAATCGATGCAGCGAGTCTAGGCTTCGGATGCCAAACGAAACACCCCGCGTCCCGTCAGTCACCTTTTCCGGTTGAGCAACATTGCGCCGGCGGATTGCTGGCGCGCGCGTCAGCGGGGCGCCAGCCGCCGTTCAACGTGCGGCGGATGCGTGTATCGGCACCGCGCGCATCGGGCTTGTCCTCCTTGTGGAAGCGCAATGCGCCTCCTAACCTCTTTTAAGCGACCGATCGGTTGGCGCTGCGGCATGGTTGCGTGCGCAAGCGTCGGATGATCGTTGCGGCCGTGGAACAGACGTTCGAACGGGATCGAGGTGTGCGCAGGCGCTGATGCGCGAGCCCCGGTCGACCGCGAAGCATGGGACCGGGGTAAGTGCTGAAGCGTCAACTCCGGTCGACCGCGAAGCATGGGACCGGAGTAAGGCGCTGAAGCGCCAACTCCGGTCGACAACGGAGACACGATGAATCCCACCGCAGCCCTGCCGCCCGGCATCCTGTTCGCGCAGCCGTTGACGCCCGTCGCCAACTCGCTGTTCCTGTCTTTCCTCGTCGCCGTGATCCCGATCGCGGTCGCGCTGATCGCGCTCGGCGTGCTGCGCCGGCCAGCGTGGCAGGCGTCGCTCGCCGGCCTCGTCGCCGGCCTCGCGGTCGCGATCGGTGCGTGGGGCATGCCGGCCGGCCTCGCGTTCGACGCGGTCGGCGCCGGCATGGCGCTCGCCGTCGTGCCGGTGATGTGGATCGTGTTCAACGCCCTGCTGCTGTACAACATCGCGGTGAAGTCGGGCCGCTTCGACCAGTTCCGGCAGTGGATGCTCGACAACCTGCCCGACGACCGCCGCCTCGTGCTGCTCGTCGTCGCGTTCTCGTTCGGCTGTTTGCTCGAAGGGATCTCCGGGTTCGGCACGCCGGTCGCGATCACCAGCGCGCTCCTGATCGCGCTCGGCTTCCCCGCGCTCGAAGCGCTCACCTACACGCTGCTGTTCAATACGGCACCGGTCGCGTTCGGCGCGCTCGGCGTGCCGATCACCGTGCTCGGCGCGGTCACGTCGCTGCCGCCCGCGACGCTCGGCGCGATGGTCGGCCGGCAACTGCCGTTCTTCGCGCTGCTGCTGCCGTTCTACGTGGTCGGCGCGTACGGCGGCCTGCGCTCGATCTCGAAGCTGTGGCCCGCGCTGCTCGTGTCGGGCGGCAGCTTTGCGATCGCGCAGTTCGTCACGTCGAACTTCCTCGGCTACCAGCTCACCGACGTGCTGTCGTCGCTCACGTCGCTGATCGTCACGATCGGCTTCCTGCAGGTGTGGAAGCCGCAGCCCGATCCGCAATACGCGCTCGCACGCAGCGCGCCCGCCGCGGCCGGCGCCGCGCGCGCGGGCTTCGGCGGCTGGCTGCCGTGGATCGTCGTGTCGGTGGTCGTGATCGTCTGGGTGCATGCGAACGTCGCGGCGATCGGCGACGTGAAGATCAAGTGGCCGGGCCTGCACAACGCGGTGTTCGTGTCGCTGTATCACAAGCCGTATGCGGCGATCTGGGACTTCCAGCCGCTCGGCACGGGCACCGCGATCCTGCTCTCGGCGATCATCACGGCCGTGCTGACGCGCACCGGCGTCGGCGCGTTCTTCGAATGCGTGGTCAAGACCTGGCGGCAGACGTGGATCGCGATCATCACGGTGATGATGATCGTCGGGCTTGCGTATTTGCTGAACTACTCGGGCATCAGCTACACGCTCGGCACCGGCGTCGCGTCGACCGGCGCGCTGTTCCCGCTCGTGTCGGCGTCGCTCGGCTGGATCGCGGTGTTCCTGTCCGGCAGCGACACGTCCGGCAATGCGCTGTTCGGCAACCTGCAGGTGGTCGCGGCGCGGCAGCTCGGCTTCGATCCGGTATTGATGGCCGCGACCAACTCGTCGGGCGGCGTGATGGGCAAGATGATCTCGCCGCAGAACATCGCCACGGGCGTGTCGACGACCGACCTGAAGGGGCAGGAAGGCGTCGTGTTCGCGCGCACGTTCTGGCACAGCGTGATCCTCACGCTGCTGCTCGGCGTGCTCGTGTTCCTGCAGCAGCACGTGTTCACATGGATGATTCCGGCGCTGCCGAAGTAACACACGGCGGGAAGCAAGAAGGAAGGCCCGGGACAAGCGCCGGACATGACCACGGATGTGCAGGGAAATGCGCGAACCCGGTGAACGCGCGGCGACTCAGCGCGCGTTCACCGGCCGCGTCGCGTGCGTTGGCTCGTGCGTCGCGGTCTGCGCCGGCAGGATGCACGCGAGGAACGCATCGATCGCGGGGCTCTGGCGGCGCGCCTTCAGGTAGTACACGTATTCGTCGATCGTCGTGTCGACACCGCGCAGCGCGACGACGCGCAGGTCCGGATGACGCTCGGCCTCGCCGCGCGGAAACAGGCTGCCGCCCACGCCATGCAGGATCGCCTCGCGGATCGCTTCGCGGCTGCCGATCTCGGCGACCGACGTGGGCGCGACCCCGGCCGCCGCGAGGATCGTCTCCGTGCAGCGGCGTGTGACCGACCCTTCCTCGCGAATCAGCAGCCGCACGTTCGCGAGCTGCGCGGCGTCGATCGTGTCGAAGCGCGCGAGCGGATGGTCGCGATGCACGACGAGCACGAGCGGATCGGTGGAGATCACCTTGCATTCGAGGCCTTCCGCGTCATTGCGCTGCGACGACACGGCAAGGTCGATGCGGAATTCCTGCAGCGCCTGCAGGATTTCCTCGGAATTGCCGATCCGGCACGTGAGTGCGATCGACGGATGGGCATGCGAGAAGCGGCCGACCGCGTCCATGATGTAGTACGGCCCGGTCGCACCGATCCGCAGGTGTCCTTCGAACAGGCCGCCGACGTTGCGCAGCATGATGTCGGCCTGCGCCTCGAGCGAGATCATCTTCTCGACGAGCGGCAGGAGCTCGATGCCGGTTTCAGTGACTTCGAGCCTGCGGCCGCTGCGATAGAACAGCTCGACGCCGTACAACTGCTCGACTTGCCGGATCTGCGCGGCGATCGTCGGCTGGCTGACGCCCAGGTGGCGCGCGGCGCGCGTGATGCTGCCCTGCCGGACGGTCGCGTGGAACGCCTTCAGCTGATCGAACACGACTCGGCTTCTCCCCCCTCTTCATCGCGCGTCAGCGTAGCGCAGGCATGTGTCGGCCGGATGAAAGGCGCGCCGGGCGCTGCTTCGAAAAAAAGCTGGGGGTGGGCGCAAGAAACCTGCTGGAACCGGTCACGGCCGGGACACGCCGGTGCGGAGTAATAGCGGCAACGCACCGACCGCCGGCCCCGCTCGACCGGCGCCACCCTTACCGACCCACAGGATCCTCTTCATGTCCGCCACCAATCGACGCGATTTCCTGCGCCTTGCCGCCCAGTCCGCCGGCGCGATGGCCGCCTACGCCGGCTTCCCGCCCGCGATCCGCAAGGCACTGGCCATGCCGGCCGCCTATCGCACCGGCACGATCCGCGACGTCGAACACGTCGTCATCTTCATGCAGGAAAACCGCTCGTTTGACCATTACTTCGGCGGGCTGCGCGGCGTGCGCGGCTTCAACGACCCGCGCCCGCACCTGCTGCCGAGCGGTGCGCCGGTGTGGCAGCAGCCGCCGGCGTCGGTGTTCACGAAGAACTACCATTCGCGCGGGCTCGACCCGTCCGCGCCGTACGTGCTGCCGTTCTACCTCGACCCGAAGCAGACGACCGAATTCCAGCCGGGCACCAACCACGGCTGGAGCAGCGGCCACCTGTCCTGGAACAACGGCCAGTGGGACCAGTGGGTGAACCAGAAGCAGGACGTGCTGACGATGGGCTACCTGAAACGCCAGGATCTCACGTACCACTACGCATTGGCCGACGCGTTCACGATCTGCGACGCGTACTTCTGCTCCGCGCACGCCGACACGGCACCGAACCGCATCTACCTGTGGACCGGCACGATCGACTCGCGCAACGTGTACGGCACGCAGCCGAACGGCCCCGGCATCGGCGAGCGCAACAACACGAACGGTTACACGTGGACGACCTACGCGGAACGTCTCGAGAACGCGAAGATCAGCTGGAAGGTGTACCAGGGCGGCACGGGCATCCCGGGCGACCCGACCGACAACTACACCGACAATTCGCTGATGTTCTTCAAGAAGTTCCAGGTGAAGGAAGGCGCGAGCGGCCCGCTGGTCGACAAGGGCGCGTCGGACCATACGCTCGCCGAGCTGAAGGCCGACGTGCAGGCGAACCGGCTGCCGCAGGTGTCGTGGATCGTCGCGCCGTACAAGTACAGCGAGCACCCGCAGGCGTCGCCGACCGACGGCGCGTTCTACATCAACATGGTGCTCGAGGCGCTGACGTCGAACCCCGAGGTGTGGGCGAAGACCGTGTTCATCCTCAACTACGACGAGAACGACGGGCTGTTCGACCACGTCGTGCCGCCGGTGCCGCCGGTCACGAGCGGGGCAGGCGGCCAGGGCATCGTGTCGTCGAACCTGCTGTCGAACCTCGGCGACGAACTGCTCGACCTGAACAAGTACCCGGGCGAAATGAGCCCGCTGGTGCCGGGCGCGGACCCGGGCGGCATCCAGCCGATCGGCCTCGGGCCGCGCGTGCCGCTGATCATCATTTCGCCGTGGACGAAGGGCGGCTGGGTCTGCTCGGAGACGTTCGACCATACGTCGGTGCTGCGTTTCCTCGAAGCGCGCTTCGGCGTGCAGGAGCCGAACATCAGCGCATGGCGCCGGTCGGTCTGCGGCGACCTCACGTCGGCATTCGACTTCTCCGCGCGGCCCGATACGCGCACGGTGAGCTTCACGGTGCCGCAGCACATCGCCACCGCCGGCCAGGCGTACCAGGTGCCCGCGCAGCAGTCGATGCCGGCGCAGGAGCCCGGCACGCGTCCGGCGCGCGCGCTGCCGTACGAGCTGTTCGTGCATGCCCGCGTGAACGGGCGCGACGACAGCGTGTCGCTCGACTTCGCGAACTCGGGTGACGCGGGCGCCGCGTTCTACGTGTACGACCGCCGCAATCCGGCGACGCCGCCGCGCCGCTACGCGGTGTCCTCGCACGACCGCTTCGCCGATACCTGGAGCACGTCGGCCGCGCGCGGCGACTACCATCTCGCCGCCTATGGCCCGAACGGCTATCTGTGCGAATTCCAGGGCAACACGCGGCTGGCCGCGGACGGCCGCCACGCGAACCCGGAAGCGAAGATCGGCTACGACGTGCGCAACCGCCACCTGTACCTGCAACTGCGCAACAGCGGCCGTGCGGCATGCCGCGTGGTCGTCGACAACGCGTACAGCCACGCGCATGCGCGCACCTACACGCTGGAGCCGGGCGAGCGCATCGAGGATCACTTCGAGCTGTCGTCGAGCCACGGTTGGTACGATCTGACGATCACCGCGACGACGCTGCGCGGCGGCGACGACAAGGTCGTGCGCCGCTTCGCGGGCCACGTCGAGACGGGCCGGCCGAGCCAGAGCGATCCGGGCCCGGTCAAGCAGACGGCCTGACGGCTGGTCTGCGTCGTGCGGTTCGGCGTGCTCGCGCCGGCCGCACGCTCATCGCATTCCGGCACGAGGCACTCGCTATTGGAAACTGAAAACTGTTGACAATATATCGGGGTGAGGGTATATAGCGATCATTCGCCGACATGGCGCCCTCGTTCTCATCCGCAGCTTCGCTGCCTGCCCGATCATGACTGCCCCGAACGCGCTCAACGCCATCGAACTCCTGCAAAGCCAGTCGCTCGCGATGCTTGTCCAGGACATGCTCGAGCGCGCGATCGTGTCCGGCGAATATGCGCCCGGCGAGAAACTCAACGAAGTCGATATCGCGACCAAGTTGAACGTGTCGCGCGGCCCCGTGCGTGAGGCGTTTCGCGCGCTCGAGCAGGCCGGGCTGCTGCGCAACGAGAAGAACCGCGGCGTGACGGTGCGCGTCGTGCCGCTGCGCGAGGCCGAGGAGATCTACGAAGTGCGCGCGATGCTCGACGAGTCGGTCGCGCGCGCGCTCGCGAAACGCATTTCGCCCGACACGCTGAAGGTGCTGAAGGGCATCATCCAGTCGATGAAGGATGCGGCGAAGACGCACGACGTCACGCGCTACACCGAGCTGAACGTGCAGTTCCACGACGCGATGGTGGTCGGTGTCGGCAATACGCACCTCACCGACACCTATCGCCGGCTCGTGCGCCAGCTCGGGCTGCTGCGCCAGGCCGCGATCGAGGCCGAGGAGGACGCGATCGCGGTGTCGGCGGCCGAGCACGAGAAGATCGTGCAGGCGCTCGCGAGCGGCGACGAGGAGAAGACCGTCGCGCTCGTGCGCGAGCACGTCGCGCACGGCCTTGCGCGGATGCGCCGCACGCACGAGCAGGCGCTGCCCTCGTCGGGCAACGTGGCGCGTGAGAAAGCCGCGCGCGTGTGACGCGGCGGCACGGGCGGTCGTGCCAAATGCAAAGGGACGCTTCGCAGCGTCCCTTTTTCATTGCGCATCGTTGCGCGTGACGTCATCGCATCGTCACGCCTTGTCGGCCTTGCCAGCCGCGCTCGCGAATTTCGCGAGCCACGTGTCGACCCTCGCCGGCCGTCGGCTCTCGTCTTCCGCGCGCTCTTTGCGGCGGATCGCATTGCGCACGACGTGCGCGCCGACATAGCGGATCGGTTCCGGCGGGAAATGGCCGAGCGGGCCGCGCACGATCGGACTGCGTGTCCAGACGTTGTCGAGGCCGAGCACCAGCGACGACAGGATCTGCCCGCCCATGTAGGTCGGCCCGACGCCGTTGCCCGAATAGCCGAAGCCGTAGAACACGTTCGGCGCGTCGTCGAGGCGGCCGAAAAACGGGAAGCCCGTCACCGAGCGGTCCGACGGGCCGTTCCAGCTCGCGGTGATCGGCACGCCCGCGAGCGACGGGAAGAATTCGCGCAGGCTCTGCGTGAGCTGCGCCTCGTATGGCGAGCGCCGGTCGAACACCGGCGCGATGCGGCTGCGCCACGAGAACGTGTTGCCGCCCTTGCCGAGCATCAGCCGCCCGTCGGCCGTCGTGCGGTAGTAGTACACGAAGATCCGCGAATCGAGCACCGACACACCGTCCACGAGGCCGGTCTGCTTGAGCAGTTCCGGGCATTTCTCCGTGATGACCATGTCGCTCGACACGACCGCGATCGTGCGTTCGAACTGCGGGAAGCGACTCGCCATCCACGCGTTGATCGCGAACACCAGCTTACTCGCGCGCACGCTGCCGGACGGCGTGCGCACGACGGCCGGCTGCCCCGGCGTGAAGTCGACGAGCGGCGTGCGCTCGTAGATCCGGATGCCCATGTCGAGCGCGACGCGGCGCAGCCCGCGCACGAGCTTGCCCGGATGCACGGTCGCGGCGATCGGCGAGTACACGCCGTCGAGATTGCGTGCGGAGCCCGAGCGGCGCGCGACCTCGGCGGCCGGCAGAGGCTCGTAGCTGTGGATGCCGCACGCGGCGAGCGCGTCGAGCACCGGCGCGAGCGTGCCGACCTGCGCGCGCGACGTCGCGGTGTACAGCGTGCCGTCGAGCCGCAGCTCCGCATCGATGCGATGCGCGCGGCAGAAGTCGGCGATGTGCTGGACGGCCGCCTCTGACGCCTTCACGAGCCGGATCGCCTCCGCTTCCCCGAACAGGCGGCGCAGCGTCAGGAATTTCGCGGACCATGTGAGCAGGCACCCGCCGTTGCGCCCGCTCGCGCCGGCGCCGCACAGGTCGGCCTCGAGTATCGCGATGTCGAGCGCCGGGTTCTGCTGCTTCGCCTGGATCGCCGTCCAGAGCCCGGTGAAGCCGCCGCCGACGATACAGACATCGGCCTGCGTCGCGCCCTGCAGGGCGGGGGCGAGATCGCCGTCGTTGAACAGTGCTTGTTCGATCCAGAAGGGTCGCATCGGTTGTCGTGCCGGTAAGGGTCGGGCGCCATGCCACGCACGGCGGGAAAAGAAAGCGAAACCGCCGCACGGCGATGCGTGTCGTCGTGCGGCGGGTACATCGCGTCAGGCCGCGGCTTCGGCGGACACGCGGCGCACGCCCATCGCCTTCAGCGTGTCGGCGATCGCGGCGACCGCGCCGACCGCGCTCGGAATGCCGGCTTCGCCGAAGTGGCCGATGCAGCCGACGCGGAACGTATCGACTGCCGGCAGCTTGCCCGGATACAAAACGTAGCCGCGCATTTTGACCTCCTGATAAAACCGCTTGAAATCGTCGTTCGGATCGTCCGCCGCATGGAACGTGACGACGATCGGCACCTGGATCGCCGGATCGACGAACGGCCGGAAGCCGTCGACCAGCGCGCGGCAGCTGTGCCGATAGCGGCCGCCGTGTGCGGCGAGCCCGTCGTCCCTTCGACTTTTGCTTTCTGTCTTCTCCATATTGTTGACAATCTACAAATCATCGATTTTAATGTCAAGCATGGAAAACATCCTCCTCGGCGCGGTGCGGGCGCCGACAGCGCAACCCCTTCGAACCGAAAGGACTGACCGTCATGTCTGAAACGCCTGTATCCGTGGAAGTGAACGGCCGCCGCTACAACTGGATGAGCCGCCCCGTGGTGGTGGTCTGCGTCGATGGTTGCGCCTATGAATATCTCGAGATGGCGGCCGAGGCCGGCGTCGCGCCGTTCCTGCGCACGCTGCTCAAGCCGGGCACGGCGCTCAAGGGCGAGTGCGTGGTGCCGAGCTTCACCAACCCGAACAACCTGTCGATCGTTACCGGCGTGCCGCCGGCGATCCACGGGATAAGCGGCAACTACTTCTACGATCGCGACACCGGCGCCGAGGTGCTGATGAACGATCCGAAGTATCTCGTCGCGCCCACCGTGCTCGCGACCTTCGCCGAACGAGGCGCGCGCGTCGCGGTCGTCACCGCGAAGGACAAGCTGCGCCGCTTGCTCGGCAAGGGGCTCAAGGGCATCTGCTTCTCGTCGGAGAAGGCCAACGAGGCGAGCATCGAGGAAAACGGCATCGACAACGTGCTGGAACTGGTCGGCAAGCCGGTGCCGAGCGTGTACAGCGCGGAGCTGTCCGAGTTCGTGTTCGCGGCCGGCGTGCGCCTGCTCGAAACACGCCCGATCGACCTGATGTACCTGTCGACGACCGACTACGTGCAGCACAAGTGCGCGCCCGGCACGGGCGGCGCGAACGCGTTCTACCAGATGATGGACGCATACCTGAAGCGGTTCGACGAGCTCGGCGCGATCGTCGCGATCACGGCCGACCACGGGATGAACGCGAAGCACGACGGCGAGACCGGCGAGCCCAACGTCATCTACCTGCAGGAGCTGTTCGACGAGTGGCTCGGCCACGATGCCGCGCGCGTGATCCTGCCGATCACCGATCCGTACGTCGTGCACCACGGCGCGCTCGGCTCGTTCGCGACCGTCTACGTGCCGGATTCCGCCGACGCCGACGCGCTGCGCGCGCGGCTTGCCGCGGTGGACGGCATCGAGGTCGTGCTGACGGGTGCCGAGGGCTGCGCGCGCTTCGAGCTGCCGCCCGACCGGATGGGCGACCTGATCGTGATCTCGAAGCAGGACGTCGTGCTCGGCACGCGCCGCATCAAGCACGACCTGTCGGGCCTCGACGTGCCGCTGCGCTCGCACGGCGGGCTCTCCGAGCAGATCGTGCCGCTGATCTTCAGCAAGCCGGTCGCGACCGACGTCACGGCCCGCGCGCGACTGCGCAACTTCGACATCATCGACATCGCGCTCAATCATCTGCAGTGACGCGTACGCACCCGTCAGGAAGACATCATGAACGACATTGCAGCATCGACGGAGGTCTGCTCGTTTCATCGTGAAGCACTGCGAATCGATGGGGAGCTGATTCATCGCGACGCGGTGATCGAGGTGCGCAACCCGTACGACGGAACGCTCGTCGGCACCGTTCCGAAGGCGACGCTCGATGACGTGCGACGCGCATTCGCCGCCGCGCGTGCATTCCGGCCGACGCTCACGCGCCACGAGCGGGCGGCGATCCTGCGCCGCGCGGCCGACATCGTGCGCGCGCGCACCGCCGAGATTGCGGCGCTGATCACGGCCGAGGCCGGGTTGTGCATCAAGGATTCGACGTACGAAGCCGGGCGCGTTGCCGACGTGCTCACGTTCGGCGCGGGCGAGGTGCTGAAGGACGACGGTCAGATCTTCTCGTGTGATCTGACGCCGCACGGCAAGAAGCGCCGCGTGTACACGCAGCGCGAACCGCTGCTCGGCGTGATCTCCGCGATCACGCCGTTCAACCATCCGATGAACCAGGTCGCGCACAAGGTCGTGCCGTCGGTCGCGACCAACAACCGGATCGTCGTGAAGCCGTCGGAGAAGGTGCCGCTATCGTGCTACCTCTTTGCGGACATCCTGTATGAAGCCGGCCTGCCGCCGCAGATGCTGCAAGTGATCACCGGTGACCCGAAGGAGATCGCCGATGAGCTGATCACGAATCCGGCGATCGACCTCATCACGTTCACCGGCGGTGTATCGATCGGCAAGTCGATCGCGTCGCGAATGGGCTACCGGCGCGCGGTGCTCGAACTCGGCGGCAACGATCCGATCATCGTGATGGACGACGCCGATCTCGACGAGGCAAGCACGCTCGCGGTGTCGGGCTCGTACAAGAACTCGGGGCAGCGCTGCACCGCGATCAAGCGCATGCTCGTGCACGAGTCGGTGGCCGATCGCTTCACCGAGCTGGTGGTCGAGAAGACGCGCGCCTGGTCGTACGGCAATCCGTCCGATCCGTCGGTGGACATGGGCACGGTGATCGACGAGGCGGCCGCGACGTTCTGCGAGCAGCAGGTGAACGACGCGATCGCGCGCGGTGCGCGGTTGCTGGTCGGCAACGTGCGCGACGGTGCGCTGTATTCGCCGACCGTGATCGATCGCGTGACGCCCGACATGCCGCTCGTGAAATACGAGACGTTCGGCCCGGTGTCGCCGATCATGCGCTTTCGCGACATCGACGAAGCAATCCGGATGTCGAACAGCACCGACTATGCGCTGTCGTCGTCGGTCTGCACGAACCGCTTCGACAACATCACGCGTTTCATCACCGAGCTGGAAGTGGGCAGCGTGAACGTGCGCGAGGTGCCGGGCTACCGGCTCGAACTGACGCCGTTCGGCGGCGTGAAGGATTCGGGCCTCGGCTACAAGGAAGGCGTGCAGGAGGCGATGAAGAGTTTCACGAACACGAAGACGTATTCGCTGCCGTGGTAAGCGGCACGCAATGTGCCCGCGCCCGCACCGGCTTCGCGGCCGGTGCGGGCGTTATTCGATCGGCTCGCATCGTTAGCCGATTTGCGTTTTTGCCGGGGTTTCGCACGTCGGTAGGATGCAGGCGCACGTTGCCGCGCTGCGTGAACCTGCTCGCAGTGCCGGCGATACGTGCGCACGATGCGGTGTTTCTCGCGGATGGCCGTGTCGTCGAGGCTGGCGCATCGCGCGACTTGTTCGGGAGACCGCGCGACCCCCGCACCGCGAAATTCGTCGCGACGCTCGCGCGTGGCGTACCGGCCTTCTGACGGACCACGCCACGCCACGCGGCTGCGGGGGCGATCAATCCTGTCGGCGTCCGTCGAGCACGGCGGCGATGATCGCTTCCGGTGCATCTTCCTGAACGAGGTGGCCTGCACCGGGCACGCGGATCAGCTTGCCGCCCGCGATGCGATCGGCGAGGGCCTGCCCCTGTTCGAGCGGAATCCACACGTCGTCCTCGCCCCACACGATGCGCACCGGAAAGTCCGGCGGCGCATAGCGTGCCTCGGCTTCCTCGATGTACCGCTGACGCATCTGCGCGATCTGCCGATAGAACGCCGGCTGGCCGGCCGGCGTGAGCCATGGCGAGCGATAGATCGACAGCACGTCGTCGCTCAACGGTCGCGCGACGGCATTGCCGATATAGGCCGACACGAGCGCGTGGTGCGCATACGCGGGCAGCCCCGTGAACGCGGCTTCGTGCTGCGCGACATGCCGCACGAACGGCGAGCCTTGCGGCGCGATCGCAACCGGGTTCACGAGCGTCAGGTCCGAATACGCGATGCCGTCGAGGAAGTGCGCGCGCAGCACGGTTGCACCGCCGTAGTCGTGGGCGAGCACGCGCGGGCGCGAAATATTCCATTCGTCGAGCAGTGCGCCGAACAGCACGTTCTGCCGGCCGAGCGATACGTCCGCGTCGGGCATGTCCGACTGGCCGTAGCCGAGCAGGTCGTAGAAGAACACGCGATGACGTCGCGCGAGCCATGGCGCGATCCGGCGCCACACCTGCGACGAAAACGGCGTTCCGTGCACGAGCACGAGCGGCGGCCCTTCACCGAGCGTGCCCCATGCGATCCGGTGACCGTCGAAAACGAAGTGATTGGCGAGATCGAGCATCGGCGCCTCCGTGATAACCTGTTTCGGTTGATAACAGGTTACGCCTGTTCATCCGGATATGAAACCGATAGGTGAAAATAAATGGTTACTCGAAACGAGCCTGGGCGACAGGCGCACGTATGGAGCGCGGCCGATTTCGTCGGCGGCCATCCGGCGCTCGATTTCCTGAACACGGTGGCCGACACGGGCAAGACACGCGACGAGGACAAACTCGTCGACTGGGCGGCGGTGCGCGCATGGGCGGGGAAATCGGGGTTGCTGGCTGGGGCCGACCTGACACGGTTTCTGCGTCATCCCCGGCAGGACGGCGCGGACGAACTCGCCGCGCTGCATGGTTTTCGCGAGGATGCGTACGTGGCGCTCGCGCACCTGACGAGCGGTGGCGTCGGCAGCGCCGGCGCGCGAGCGGCAGGCCGGCTCGCGGCGGCGATCCGCGATGCGATCGGGCGCAGCTCGTTTGACGCGGTCGATGGCCGCTTCGCGTGGCGGCCCGATGCGCGTGCCGCGTCGCGCTGGGTCGACGCGGCCGCGCTCGGGTTCGAGCATCTGCTACGTGGCGACGACTTCGCGCGCGTGCGGCAGTGCAGCCGCTGTACGTGGTTCTTCGTCGACCACGGCCGCGGCGTCGGGCGACGCTGGTGCAACATGCGCACCTGCGGGAATCGCGCGAAGGTGGAGGCGTTCAGGGAGCGGTGAGGCCAGGGCCGCGGCGTCGACGGCCCGTCTCCTCCGCGTTCATCATTCAGCGAGTTCGTGCGGCCGATGATCGGGCCACAGCGCACCGATGACGAACAATCCGGTGGCGAGGAACGGCGCGCCGATCGCGAACAGGATCGCCGTGAGTCCCCACCGATCCCAGAATCGGTCGATGACCGCGCGCTCGGGTATGACGGGGTCGTACAGCACGTTGACCACCTCGCCTTCGTACAGCCCGGGGCGCGATGAAGCCGAGCCTTGCGCGAACGTGACCGGGCGGCCGCTGTCCGTCGTGAACGCGATGGTCGCCGAATAGAGCGACGTGCGTGTGCGGGACGATTGTGCCGATTCGGTGATCTCGACGACGTGGCCGGTCGAGTGCGCGTAATGGCGGGCGATCTGCCACTGGCGCAGCCCGGCAGCACCGGCGCCGGCCAGGAAGCCGGTGCCGATCGCGATCGGTACCAGCACGATCGCGATGTTCCAGCGGCGCCGGGCCGTCTTGCCGGCGGCCGGTGCGGCAAGGGCGTCGTCTCGCCGGCTGCGGCGCTCGCTCCCGTACAGCAGGCAGCCGACCGCAAGCGACGCGACCGCGAGCAGTGCCGGCACCGCGACGGGAAACCAGCGCTGCGTGAAATCGTCGATCAGCGCGGGACGGTTCGGATGGGCAGGATCGACCAGGACGTCGACGCTTTCGCCGATGTCGTACGCCGGGACCACCGATGCGGTATTGCCGGCGACTTCACGGCGGTGGCCGTCGTTCGCGAGATAGGCGACGATCGGACGGTATCCGCGCATCGCGTCGCTGTCCTGCACGATGCGCACGACAGTGCCCGGCGTGCGGACCAGATCACCCACCGCACGGCTCGCGGTGACGGCGAGCATCGCTGCGACCACGAGCAGCGCAACGCCGAGTGCGAGTGCGACGAGCGCGTCCTTACGTGGCATGGCCGGATCCGCGGTGCGCGTCGTGCGACGGGGCCGGATGCGATCGGGGGGATGGCGCGACTCGACGTGCGCGCGGCTGTCGGCGTGACCGTGCCCTCCGAATGGTCGCGTCTCGCTCACATGATTCCATGTCTGACGTCCCATGCTCTCTCAGTGCCGGGGGCGATATGGCGATCGCCGTCCCGGTCGTGTGATATTTTGTCGGACGATTCTAGCGGAAAGTGCACGGGCGAGGCATGTATGTAATTGCATGCCGTGATGCTTGGGAGTCGGGCGGGGGGGCTGAATCGGTCGCCGGAATGGAAAAAGGCCGGTCAGCTTGCGCTGACCGGCCTTTGAAATTCCTGGTGGGGCGTGAGTGACTCGAACACTCGACCTACGGATTAAGAGTCCGCTGCTCTACCAACTGAGCTAACGCCCCCAACAGAAGAAAGATTATGCACGGGTATTTCGGATTTGGCAAGCGCTTTCTGCAAATTTCCTGAAAATACTTCGTCACGGCCCCGGCGGCTCCTCGCGCGCTCACGAGCGATCGCAGTTGGCGCGCTCCCGGTATGATGACGTCCACACCCGTTGCGCGGCGGTCGCGCAACGTTTTCTGGACATTCGAAGATGGACGAAAACGCAGTCCGCGAATTGCTGGATCGCCTGCTGGCCCCGTGGGTCCGCTCGCTCGGTCTGGTCCCCGTATCGATCGGCGACGACAGCGTCACGATGCGCCTGCCGTTTTCCGGCGAATTCCGTCATTCGGGCGGCATCATCTGCGGGCAGGTGTTCACGGCCGCGGCCGACACCGCGATGGTGGTCGCGATCTCGGCCGCGCTCGGCGAGTTCCGGCCGATGACCACCGTCTCGCTGAACACGAATTTCATGCGTCCGGTGCGCAAGGGCGACGTGCTCGTCACCGCGCGCGTGCTGCGGATGGGCCGCAACCTGGTGTTCGGCGAAGTCGAGCTGTTCGACGAGGACGGCAAGATGGCCGTTCACGCAACGTCGACCTACGCGCTCGTCAGCTGAGCGGCGCGATGTTCGACCAGATCGTTTTCGCGGGCGGCGGCAATCGCTGCTGGTGGCAGGCCGGCTTCTGGGACGTTGCCCAGCCGGCGCTCGGCTTGCGCCCGCGCGTGATCGCCGGCATCTCGGCCGGCGCGGCGACCGCCTGCATGCTGTATACGCGCGATGCCGCGTGGGTGATGCGCTATTACGAGGAGGCGCTGCGCCACAACCGCAAGAACGCGTACTGGGGCAACCTGTTCGGACGCGAGCCGGTGTTTCCGCATTACCGGATCTACCGTCAGGCATTGCTCGACATCTACGGCGAGCCGTTCGCGAAGCTCGCCGCGGCGCCGGAGATCCGCATCGGCGTGTCGCACGTGCCGCGCTGGCTCGGCGCGCGCAGTGCGGTCGCCGCCGGCCTCGTCGCGTACAACATCGAGAAATACGTGCGCAAGACGCTGCACCCGACGCTCGGGCGCACGCTCGGCTTTCGGCCCGAATTCGTGCGCGCGCAGGCATGCGCAAGCGTCGACGAACTCGCCGACCTGATCCTGCAGTCGTCGTGCACGCCGCCGTTCACGCCGGTGCTGCGCCGCGGCGGGCGGCCCGTACTCGACGGGGGGATGGTCGACAACGTGCCGGTCGACGCGCTCGACGCATCGCCGGGTGACGTGCTGGTACTCGTCACGCGGCTGTATCCGCGCCCGCAGATGTTCACGGTCGCGCACGGCGACCAGAGGCGGCTCTATGTACAGCCGTCGAGCAAGGTGCCGATTTCGAGCTGGGATTACACGAGTCCGTCGCAGATGCGGCATGCGTACGACCTCGGACGGCGCGACGGCGAGCATTTCCTCACGCGCGTCGACGCGATGACGGGCGGCCGCGTGGCCGCCTGAAGGCGGGAACGGAGAAACGGGCCGCGCGGCGAGCGCGGCCCGCGCCGGTCAGCGCACGCGGCGCGGCGTCAGTGCTTCCGGGTTGACGACGCTCGACATGTCGCCCTGGTCGAACGCGAGGATGTTGCGGAACGCCGCGCTGAAGTAGAGTTCGTAGCTTTCGCGCTCGACGTAGCCGATGTGCGGCGTGCAGATCACGTTTTCCATCCGCAGCAGGCTGTAGCCCTGCAGGATCGGCTCACTCTCGAACACGTCGATCGCGACCATCCCCGGACGGTTGTGCGACAGCGCGTTGACGAGCGCGTTTTCCTCGAGCAGTTCCGCGCGGCTCGTGTTGACGAGCAGCGACGTCGGCTTCATCCGCATCAGGTCTTCCTGCTTGACGATCCCGCGCGTGTCGTCGTGCATGCGCAGGTGCAGCGACAGCACGTCGCTCTGCTCGAACAGCGCTTCGCGGCTCTCGGCGGCCGTGTAGCCGTCGGCGCGCGCGGCCTCGAGCGAATGCTCGCGGCCCCAGATCAGCACGTTCATCCCGAACGCCTTGCCGTAGCCGGCGACCAGCCGGCCGATCTTGCCGTAGCCCCAGATGCCGAGCGTCTGGCCGCGCAGCACCTGGCCGAGACCGAAGTTCGGCGGCAGCGCCGACGTCTTCAGGCCCGACTGCTGCCAGGCACCCTGTTTCAGGTTCGCGACGTATTGCGGAATGCGGCGCTGGGCGGCCATCACGAGCGCCCAGGTCAGTTCCGCGGGCGCGACCGGTGAACCCGTGCCTTCGAGCACCGCGATGCCGCGGTCGGTACATGCTTCGAGGTCGATGTGGCTCGAGATACGGCCGGTCTGGCTGATCATGCGCAGGTTCGGCAGCTTGGCGAGCAATTGCGACGAAATCGGCGTGCGCTCGCGAATCAGCACGAGCGCCTCGACTTCCGCCAGGCGGCTCGCGAGTTGCCCCAGGCCGCGAACCGTGTTGTTGAAGACCTTCACGTCGTGCTCGGCAAGCATCTCGAAGCAGTTCAGCTTGCGGACGGCGTCCTGGTAGTCGTCGAGGATGGCAATTTTCATGATCAGCGGGAGTCGCGCGTTGAAAGCGGCAGTGGCGGCGGCGCACGTCGCGCACCCGTCCCGCCCGGCCGGGGCCGACATGATGCTACGTCGGCGGACGTCTTGGTGTCTTTTTAACAGGTTGTTACGCTCCGCCGCAATCGGCGCCGGCCTGACCCGGCGTCGCTCCCGTCGGGTGCGACGGGGTGCGATGTTGTGTCGCATCAGACACGTCCTTCCTGATTCGGCCGCTTACCGGATGAGGTTCACCCAATTGTTGCTTCAATCAGAATAATTGGATCATCCATTCGCGATGGGTGAGGATTTTTGACTATTTTTATCGTCAACGCGGGCCTTGTTGAGCAACTCTGCATCATTTCCGCTGTCGTAGGAGAATTACGCATATGCTTCAACTTTTTGAAGTTGTAACAGCGGCAGGAGTCGTTTATGGATCATTTGCAGTCGATGCGCGTGTTCGTCAAGGTTGCGGATCTCGGCAGTTTCGCGCGGGCCGCGAGTGCAATGGATATCTCCAACGCGGTCGCGACGCGTCACGTCGCCGATCTGGAAGGCCGGCTCGGCACGCGCCTGCTGAACCGCACCACGCGCAGCCTTTCGCTGACGGAGTCGGGCCAGGTCTACCTGGAGCGGGCGCGCCAGATTCTCGATGAGCTCGAGGATGTCGAACAGATGGTCGTCGCGCGCAATCACGAGCCGGTCGGCACGTTGCGCATCGTCGCGCCGGTCGTGTTCGGCCTGCACAACCTTGCCCCCGTCCTGCAGTCGTACACCGAGAAATTCCCGAAGGTGGTGCCCGATCTGACGCTGGTCGACCGCCAGGTCGATCTCGTCGAGGAAGGTTTCGACGTCGGGATCGTCGTCACGCGTCAGATGCGCAGCGCGAGTATCGTCACGCGGCGGCTGACCACGGGCTGCATGACCGTGTGCGCGACGCCGAGCTACCTGGAAAAGCACGGCGTGCCGACCCACCCGGAACACCTCGCCGAGCACCCGGCGCTGAGCTTGCCGACCGAATACTGGGGCGACGAGCGCGTGTTCACGGGGCCGGACGGCGAAGTGCGCGTGCGTCCGACCAACGTGATCGTCGCGAACAACACTGCGATGCTGCGCCAGTTCGCGCTGCTCGGGATGGGTGTCGCGATCCTGCCGAGCTACCTGATCGGCAGCGACATCGCGCGCGGTGCGCTGGTGCGGCTGCTGCCGGATTTCCGGCTGCCGCAGGTCGAGATCAACATCGCCTATCCGAGTCGGCGCCATCTGCCTGCGAAGGTGCGGACGTTCATCGACCACCTCGTCGAGTATTTCAGCCACGCGAGCGACGCGACGATGGGCGAACAGTGGGCCGCACAGGGTGCTGCGCCTGCGCCGATCGGCGTCGAGATGCGTGCCGAGCCACCCGAATCGACCGACCCGAACCTGCAGCCGCGCCTCGCGCGTTCGCCGCGCGCGCGGGTCGCGGTGCCGTCGCCGCTGTAACGTCGCGGCGGTCGCGCACAGAGACGGCCGGCATCAAGAAAAAACGCGGATCGAGCGATCGATCCGCGTTTTTTTATTGCCGCTTTCATGGTCGTTCGACCGGCGCGCGACGCGCCGGGGGAACCCCCGGCAACCCGAGCATTACGAGCCCGTCTTGCGCGCCGTCGTCTTGCGGGCGGCGGTCTTGCGAGCCGGTGCCGGTTTCTCTTCGGCGCCTTCCGTCACGGTTTCGGCGTCCTTCGTCGCCGATTTTGCCGTCTTCTTCGCGGCGGCAGCCTTCGGCTCCTTCTTCTCGAACTCGAAACCGATCTTGCCGTCCGGCTGCTTCACGAGGAAGGCCTTGAAGTTGCGGCCCGTGCGGGACGACTTGAAGTTCGGCAGCAGATCCGTGCGGCCGTCGGCCAGCAGCTTCGCCATCTGCTCGCGCGTGATTTCCTGCTGCAGGATCACCTTGCCCGAACGGAAGTCGCAGGTCTTCGGATTCGCGACCGAGTGCTCGCACACATAGCTCATCCCGTGCTCGAACACGCGGCCCTTGCACTTCGGGCACGCGCCGACCGGTTCCTGCGCGGAGAAGTCGGGCGCCTCGCCTTCCTCGCCGCCCTGGTCCTGGCCGAAGTCGAACTCGAGCTTGTAGTTCTTCGTCTCGTCGTCGAACGAGAGCTTCAGGATCGCCGAGAACGGGCGGCCCATCTTGCTGCGGAAGCCGGACAGCGGACCGATGGTCTTCTGCTGCAGCAATTCCTCGACTTCCGCGATCTCGAACTGTCGGCTGCCCGGAATCTTCGAGATCGAGAACTCGCACTTCGTGCATGCGAAGCGGCGGTAGTTTTCCTTCACCTGGCCGCCGCAGTTCGGACAGGGTGTCTCGAGCGTCGCGTAATCGCCCGGGATCGTGTCGGAATCGTATTCCTTCGCGCGCTTGACGATCTGCTGCGTCATGCGGGCGATTTCCTGCATGAACGCGTCACGCCCGAGGTTGCCGCGCTCCATCTGCGACAGCTTGTATTCCCATTCGCCGGTGAGCTCGGGCGCGGTCAGTTCCTTCACGCCGAGCCCGCGCAGCAGCGTCATCAGCTGGAATGCCTTCGCGGTCGGGATCAGTTCGCGGCCTTCGCGCACGAGATATTTCTCGCCGAGCAGGCCTTCGATGATCGCCGCGCGCGTCGCCGGCGTGCCGAGGCCCTTCGCGGCCATCGCCTCGCGTAGCTCGTCGTCCTCGACGAGCTTGCCCGCGCCTTCCATCGCCGACAGCAGCGTCGCTTCCGAGTAGCGTGCGGGCGGCTTCGTCACGAGCGCGACGGCGGCGATCTCGTCCGTCTTCACCTTCTCGTCCTTCTGCACCGGCACGAGGTTCGCGTCCGCGCCTTCGGCGTCGCGGCCGTACACCTGCAGCCAGCCCGGCTCGACGAGCACCTTGCCTTCGGTCTTGAAGTGATGACCGGCGACTTCGGTGATCCGCGTCGTGACGCGGAATTCGGCCGCCGGGAAGAACACCGCGAGGAAGCGCTTCACGACCATGTCGTACAGCTTCTGCTCCGGCTCGGACAGCGACTTCGGCGCCTGCAGCGTCGGGATGATTGCAAAGTGGTCGCTGATCTTCGAGTTGTCGAAGATCCGCTTGTTCGGCTTCACCCAGCCCTTGTCGAGCACCTGCTTCGCGTGCGGCAGGTAGTTGTGGCTCTCCTTGAGCATCTCGAGCGTGGACTGCACCGTCGAGATGTAGTCTTCCGGCAGCGCGCGCGCGTCGGTACGCGGGTACGTCAGCACCTTGTGCTTTTCATACAGCGCCTGCGCGAGACCGAGCGTGTTCTTCGCGGAGAAGCCGAAGCGGCTGTTCGCCTCGCGCTGCAGGCTCGTCAGGTCGAACAGCAGCGGCGACAGTTGCGTCGACGGCTTCGATTCCTCGGACACCGTGCCGACATGGTCGCGGCACGCGGCGACGATCGTTTCGGCGGCCGGCAGGCTCCACAGGCGGGAGTCGCGCCTTTCCGGATCGAATTCGTCGCGCTTGAATTTCGGGTCGAACCACTTGCCTTCGTAGAAGCCGCCCGCGCACGCGAACTCGGCCTTCACTTCCCAGTAGTCGCGCGGGACGAAACGGCGGATTTTCTCTTCACGTTCGACGACGATCGACAACGTTGGCGTCTGAACGCGGCCGACGGTCGTCAAGAAGAAGCCGCCGCCCTTGCTGTTGAACGCGGTCATCGCCCGCGTGCCGTTGATCCCGACGAGCCAGTCGGCTTCCGAGCGGCAGCGTGCGGCGTCGGCGAGCGGCTGCATGTCCGTGTCGCTGCGCAGATGCGCAAAACCGTCGCGGATCGCCTGCGGCGTCATCGACTGCAGCCAAAGGCGCTGGACCGGCTGCTTCGCCTTCGCGTGCTGCACGATCAGGCGGAAAATCAGCTCGCCCTCGCGCCCCGCGTCACATGCGTTGATCAGGCGGTCGACGTCCTTGCGCTTCATGAGCTTGGTCAGGACTTTCAGGCGCGACTCGCTTTTTGCGATCGGGTTCAGGTCGAAATGCGGGGGGATGACGGGCAGATGAGCGAAGCTCCATTTCCCCCGCTTGACCTCGTACTCTTCCGGGGCGGCGATTTCCAGCAGGTGGCCGACCGCGGACGAGAGGACGAATTCGTCGCTCTCGAAATACTCGTCATGCTTTGTAAAGCCGCCCAAAGCGCGCGCGATGTCGTTCGCGACAGAAGGCTTTTCCGCAATGATCAGTGCTTTGGACATGACAGATGTGTGTTGGTAGACCGGGTTCGCCGGCGTGGGTCCCTTTTACGACGGCTTTATAGCACACGCCGTGGCGACGGCGGCGTGGCGTGCAAAAAGCGGCTCATCATAGTGGGGGGCCGCAATCGCGGCAAGCGCCCGGCGTGGCGGCACGCGCGACGGCGCGAAAAGCTGCCGGGCTGGCGTGCGGCTTACGCCTCGACATTCAGGATATTGCGCAATTTCGGTGCATGCGGCGCGCCGGGCACGGCGCTCAGGTTTGACAGCATCCGTTCGACGATCGCCGCGTGCGGCAGCACCGTGCCGAAGAAGCGCGCGGTGTTCGCGTCCTCGATCAGGATCGTCGGGAAATTCTCGACATCGAGATCGTCGAGCCGGTCGGCATGGGTTTCGACGTCGATCCACGCGAAGCAGGCCTCGGGATGGGCGTCGGCGAGCTGGTCGAAGGCCGTTCGGTACTCGCGGCAGGTGCCGCACCATTCGGCGCACAGGCAGGCGACCAGCAGCGTGTCGGGATCGGCGAGGCGCTCGGCGATCCGATCGGCATCGGTGTCGAGATTCAGCGCGGGCATGGAATTCCTTGAGTAGCGTCGGCGGCACGGCCGCCTCTATGCGGGGGACTGTAGCACGCCGGACGCGGGCGGGGTGGGCGTTGCGTCAAGCCGCGCGAAGCGTCCGCCGGGCATGCTCGCAACGCGGCCGGCCAGTTCGAGCCCGAGTAGCGAGCGGTGCAGCGCGTCGTCGGGCAAGCCGGTGTGCTCGGCGAGCCACTCGTAAGTAACGGGGCCGTATCCCAGTGCGGCGAGCACGGATTGCTCGGCCGGGTTGTCGGTTGGCGTGCCGTCGATCTCGGCGGGCGCAGCGGCCGGAATGGCGGAACCCGCTTTCCCGATGTGCTCGCCCGCGCACCGCCCGGCGGTGTCGGTCGTTCCTCCGTTATCGGGGCGCGAACGCGAATTCGCCGCGCGGCCGGCGTGAGCAGCCGGTTCGCCCAACCCGTATTCCTCAAGCACGTCGAGCGGCGTCGCGGTGAGCTTCGCGCCGTCGCGGATCAACGCGTGGCAGCCCTGCGCGAGCGGCGCGTGGATCGAACCCGGCATCGCGAACACGTCGCGGCCCAGCTCGTTCGCGAGCCGCGCGGTGATCAGCGAGCCGGAGCGCGGCGCGGCTTCGACGACGAGCGCGCCGAGCGCGAGCGCAGCGATCAGCCGGTTGCGCTGCGGGAAATGTGACGCCCGCGCGGGTGTGCCGAGCGGCCATTCGGAAACGATCGCGCCACGTGCGGCAATCTCGTGCGCAAGGGTGCGGTGCCGAGCCGGATAGACGAGATCGGCGCCCGTCGCGATCACCGCGACCGTGCCGGCGCGGCCGTCGAGCCCGCCGCGATGTGCGGCACCGTCGATGCCGAGCGCGAGACCGGAGACGATCACGAGGCCCGCATCGGACAGCGCATGCGAGAAGCGCGTGGCGTCTGCGAGCCCCTGCGGCGTTGCATGGCGGCTGCCGACCACGGCGAGCCCGCGTCCGTGCAGCAAGTCGAGCCTGCCCTTTACATATAGCAGCGGTGGCGGATCATGCAGGTCGCGCAGCCGCGGCGGATAGACGGGATCGTTGAGCGTGACGATCGCGTTGCCCGGTGTATCGAGCCATGCCAGTGTAGCGTCGGTGCGCGCATCGAGGTCGTTCCGCTCGCTGGTGCGCACTGCCCGCGCGGTGGCAGCGCTGCTCGCCGCACCGATGGCCTGGTCGGACGCGCGCAGCAGCGCCGTCGGCGAGCCGAATGCATCGAGCAGCGCACGCAGCACGGCGGGCGAGAGTCCCGGCGCATGCGAGAGCTGCAGCCACGCACGCAACGCGGAGGTCGTCAGCGCTTGCGGCGACATGAGGTTCCCCTCGAATGCGGCGGCCAGCGAACCGCGTGGCGCCATGATAAAATTTTCATCATCCGAAATACTCGACAGGGCCGCGCGCGCGAGCGTCCGGCCAATTGCAGGGGGCAGACCCGCGGCGTTGACATGCCGCGCGTCCGCCTCATCTTCATTGCATCCCGGCGGCGGCGCCAGCCGGCCGGATGGCCGATGCGGCGCGCCGCTCCACCGAATACCGAACACCATGGCTTTGCTGAACATTCTTCATTACCCCGACAAGCGGCTGCACAAGGTCGCCAAGCCCGTCGACAAGGTCGACGACCGGATCCGCAAGCTCGTCGCCGACATGGCCGAAACCATGTACGCCGCGCCGGGCATCGGCCTGGCGGCGACGCAGGTCGACGTGCACGAGCGCGTGATCGTGATCGACGTCTCCGAGGAGAAGAACGAGCTGCGCGCGTTCATCAATCCCGAGATCATCTGGTCGAGCGACGTGAAACAGATCTACGAGGAGGGCTGCCTGTCGGTACCCGGGATCTACGACGAAGTCGAGCGTCCCGACCACGTGCGTGTGCGTGCGCTCAACGAGCAGGGCGAGACCTTCGAGCTCGACTGCGAGGGCCTTCTCGCCGTGTGCGTGCAGCACGAGATGGATCACCTGATGGGTCGCGTGTTCGTCGAATACCTGTCGCCGCTGAAGCAGACCCGTATCAAGACGAAGATGAAGAAACTCGAACGCGCGATGTGACGCGCGTTTGCCCAGACCGATCCCGAACGCTTTCATGACCCATACGTTGCGCGTGATTTTTGCCGGCACGCCGGAATTCGCCGCGGCCGCACTCGCCGCGATCCATGAGGCCGGTTTTCCGGTGCCGCTCGTGCTCACCCAGCCCGACCGCCCCGCCGGGCGCGGGATGAAACTGCAGGCGAGCGCCGTGAAGCGCTATGCCGTCGAGCACGGAATGTCCGTCGCGCAGCCGACGTCGCTGCGCCGCGCGGGCAAGTACCCGACAGAGGCGGCCGACGCGATCGAGCTGCTGCGCACGACACCGCACGACGTGATGGTGGTCGCCGCATACGGCCTGCTGCTGCCGCAGGAAGTGCTCGACATTCCGCGCGCCGGCTGCATCAACATCCACGCGTCACTGCTGCCGCGCTGGCGCGGCGCCGCGCCGATCCATCGCGCGATCGAGGCCGGTGACGCCGAGACGGGCGTCACGCTGATGCAGATGGACGCCGGCCTCGACACCGGCGCGATGATCGACGAAGCGCGCGTCGCGATCGCGGCCGGCGATACGACCGCGACCCTTCACGACCGGCTGGCCGCCGACGGCGCGCGCCTGATCGTCGACGCCCTGGTGCGGCTCGAGCGCGACGGCGCGCTGCCCGTCACTCCGCAACCGGCCGACGGCGTGACTTACGCGGAAAAGATCGGCAAGCACGAAGCGGCGCTCGACTGGCGCAAGCCGGCCGACGTGCTCGCGCGCCAGGTGCGCGCGTTCGACCCGTTCCCGGGCGGCGTCGCGATGCTCGACGGCGCGGCAATCAAGCTGTGGGCGGCCGAGCCCGTGGCGGCGCGCGGCGGGATTGTCGACGCGGCGCCCGGCACGATCGTCGAGGCTTCGCCGGAAGGCGTGGTCGTCGCATGCGGTGGCGGCGCGCTGCGCGTCACGCAACTGCAGAAGCCGGGCGGCAAGCGGCTGCCCGCGCGCGAATTCCTGGCCGGCTCGCCGCTCGCCGCGGGCCAGCGCTTCGCGTTGCCCGACGGGCTGTGAGCGTCATTCGACCCGACATGCCGGTCGCGCGCAATTGGCCGGATGGCCGAGTCGCACGGCGCGGCAGGCGCGCGTAGAATTTCCCTGCGCTTTCCGATTTCGAGGTTTTCATGCTTGGCATCACCCATTTCGGCTTCTTCGTGCTCGCGGTTTTCCTGCTGAACGTCACGCCCGGCCCCGATACGGCGTACATCGTCGGCCGCAGCGTCGCGCAGGGCCGTGGCGCGGGGCTGATGTCCGCGCTCGGCATCTCCGCCGGCTGCTGCGTGCACGCGCTTGCGTGCGCGTTCGGCCTGACTGCGCTGCTCGCGGCGTCGGCCGCCGCGTTCATGGTGATCAAGCTGGTCGGTGCCGCTTACCTGATCTATCTCGGCGTGCGCATGATCCTCGCGAGGCAGGCCGCCGCGCCGGCAGGCGCCGAGACGGCGCGGGCCACGGCCCCGAAGCCGCTGCGCCAGCTGTTCATGCAGGGTTTCTGGACCAACGTGCTGAACCCGAAGGTCGTGCTGTTCTTCGTGTCGTTCTTCCCGCAATTCGTGTCGGCCGACAGCCCGCACAAGGCGCTGGCGTTCCTCGCTCTCGGTTCGGTGTTCCTCGTGATGAGCACGGTCTGGAGCTGCATCGTCGCGTGGGTCGCGGGCAGCGTCACGCAGCGCTTTTCCGGCAAGCCGGGCGTCAGGAAGTGGCTTGACCGCACGGTGGGCAGCGCCTTCGTCGGCCTCGGGCTGCGGCTCGCGGCGACGCAACGCTGAAATTGAATTTTTCCGGCAAGACCTTATCTAACAAATCGCTTACAATTTTCCGCCGTGCATCGTAATGTGCGGCGGGTCCCCTGACGGATAAGGAGTGGGTATGTTCAATTGGGTCAAAACGGCGATGCTGATGGCCGCGATCACGGCCCTGTTCATCGTGATCGGCGGCATGATCGGCGGCTCGCGCGGCATGACGATCGCGCTGCTGTTCGCGCTCGGCATGAATTTCTTCTCGTACTGGTTCTCCGACAAGATGGTGCTGCGCATGTACAACGCGCAGGAGGTCGACGAGAACACGGCGCCGCAGTTCTACCGGATGGTGCGCGAGCTCGCCACGCGCGCGAACCTGCCGATGCCGCGCGTCTACCTGATCAATGAGGACGCGCCGAACGCGTTCGCCACGGGCCGCAACCCCGAGCACGCGGCGGTCGCCGCGACGACGGGCATCCTGCGTGTGCTGTCCGAGCGCGAGATGCGCGGCGTGATGGCGCATGAGCTCGCGCACGTGAAGCATCGCGACATCCTGATTTCGACGATCACCGCGACGATGGCAGGCGCGATTTCGGCGCTGGCCAACTTCGCGATGTTCTTCGGCGGTCGCGACGAAAACGGCCGTCCGGCCAACCCGATCGCGGGGGTCGCAGTCGCGTTGCTCGCACCGATCGCCGGTGCGCTGATCCAGATGGCGATCTCGCGAGCGCGCGAGTTCGAGGCCGACCGCGGCGGCGCGCAGATCTCGGGAGATCCGCAGTCGCTCGCCACCGCGCTCGACAAGATCCATCGCTATGCGGCCGGCATCCCGTTCCAGGCGGCCGAAGCGCATCCGGCCACCGCGCAGATGATGATCATGAATCCGCTTCACGGCGGCGGTCTGCAGAATCTGTTCTCTACGCACCCGGCGACCGAGGAGCGCATCGCGCGCCTGATGGAGATGGCGCGCACCGGCCGCTTCGACTAAGTCGCGTCGCGCTCGACACATCACCCCGCATGCCCCGCGCTGCGGGGTGTTTCATTTGTGCGCCCCGTAAAGGGGCCGCATGATCGCACGCTACAATGCGCGGTTTGGAATCGCGGCGGCCATGCGGCCGCAGGGTTCCCGCCGCTCGCGGCACCCGTTTGCCGATTTTGCTCCGATGACACGAACCCGCTCCTCCGCTCAGTCTTCCTCCGGCCGCGCCGCGCGCCTGCCCGCGCTGCATCTCGCGCCCGATTCGCTGGGCTTCGCGCTCGACGCGGCCGCGCAGGCCGTCGATGCGGTGCGGCGCGGTACCGCGCTGCCGGCGGCACTGGCCGCGGTGTTCGCGCAGATGCCGGCCGGCGCGCAGGCGCTGGCGCGCGGCGCGACGCAGGACGTCGCGTATCGGACGATGCGTCGTCTGGGCAGTGCGGATTGGCTGATCGGCCGGCTGGTCAGCAAGGCGCCGCCCGCGCATGTGCATGCGGTGCTCGCCGGTGCGCTTGCGCTGCTGCTCGATCCGGAGGACGCGGCCGCGTATCCGGCATTCACCATCGTCGACCAGGCCGTCACAGTGATCGGCGCGCGGCGCGAATTTGCGTTCGCGAAGGGGCTGGTCAACGCCGTGCTGCGGCGTTTCCAGCGTGAGCGCGACGCGCTCGTCGCGGCGATGCAGAACGATCCCGTCGCACGCTGGAATTACCGCACTTGGTGGGTCGATGCGGTGAAGCATGCGTGGCCGGAAGCCTGGCAGACGATTCTTGCGGCCGGCGAGCGCCAGGGTCCGCTGACGCTGCGCGTGAACGCGCGCCGCGCAACCGTCGATGCGTATCTCGATACGCTGCGCGCGAGCGGAATCGAAGCGACCGGGATCGGCCGCCATGCGGTGCGGCTCGCGTCGGCGCTGCCGGTTGACCGCATTCCGGGCTTTGCCGACGGCGTCGTGTCGGTGCAGGATGCCGGTGCTCAGCTTGCGGCCGAATGGCTCGGTGCGCGCGACGGCATGCGCGTGCTCGACGCGTGCGCGGCACCGGGCGGCAAGACCGGGCATATCCTCGAGCTGGCCGACGCCGAAGTCGTCGCACTCGAAAGCGACGCGACCCGCGCGGCGCGCATCGGCGAGAACCTCGCGCGCCTGTCTCTCGCGGCGGACGTGCGCGTGGGCGACGCGGGCGCGCCGGACGCGTGGTACGACGGCCGTCCGTTCGACCGCATCCTGGCCGACGTGCCGTGCTCGGCGTCCGGCATCGTGCGTCGTCATCCCGACATTCGCTGGCTGCGCCGCGAAGCCGACATCGCCGCGCTCGTCGCGGAGCAGCGTCGCATCCTGACAGCGTTGTGGCCGCTCGTGAAGCCAGGCGGCGAACTGCTCTACGTGACCTGTTCGATCTTCCCCGAGGAAGGTGAGTTGCAGGCTCGCTGGTTTGAAGCGGCCTGTGAAGATGCGGTACGATTGGACGCGCCCGGCCAACTGCTGCCGGGCGGCGTGCACGGCGGGGCGGCCGGCGCACTCGACCAGAACACCGATCACGACGGATTCTTCTACGCGCGGTTTCAGAAACGGTGACGATCAAACACCTTTTTCCACTTCGGCTCGCGGCCGTCCTGCTGGTCGCGTTGGCGCTGTGCCTGACTGTCGTTCGGCCGGCGCGTGCCGAGTCGATCGCCGTGCAGCGCGCATCGCTGCAGGCTGACGGAAGCGGCTGGAGCCTCGATGCCCGCTTCGATTTCGAGCTGAATCCGAACCTCGAGGATGCCGTCAACAAGGGCATCCCGCTTTACTTCACGACCGATTTCGAACTGGGCCGCGCGCGCTGGTACTGGTTCGACGAGCAGCCGGTGTCGGTGTCGCAGACGATCCGCCTGTCGTTCCAGCCGCTCACGCGCGAGTACCGCGTGTCGACGGGTGGGCTGCAACTCGGCTTCCCGTCGCTGAAGGATGCGCTCGCGGTCGTCCGGCACATCACGTCGTGGCACGTGATCGACCGCAACCAGGTGCGTGCCGGCGAAACCTACACCGCCTCGGTGCGGATGCAGCTCGATACGGCGCTGATGCCGAAGCCGTTCCAGGTCGACGCGGTGAACAACCGCGACTGGACGCTCGGGTCGGACTGGAAGCGCTTCACTTTCACGGTGACCGAACGTGCTAAATAAAGTGCGCCGCGCGGCCAGCGGGAAGAGCCTCCTCGTTCGTGTGATCGTCTCGACGGTCGCGCTCACGGCGCTGCTGCTGCTCGTGCTGCTCGCGGCCGCGAGCGCGAACACCGAATTCTTCGACCGCTACTACTCGTGGCTGTACGCGATGAACATCATCGTCGCGCTCGTGTTCCTGCTGGTGGTGCTCGGGCTGATCGGGATGATCGTGGTGCGCCTGAGGAAGGGCAAGTTCGGCACGCGGCTGCTCGCGAAGCTCGCGGTGTTCTTCGCGCTCGTCGGCGTGGTGCCGGGCGGGATCATCTACATCGTGTCGTACCAGTTCGTGTCGCGCAGTATCGAGTCGTGGTTTGACGTGAACGTCGAGACCGCGCTGACCGCCGGCCTGAACCTCGGCCGCGGGATGCTCGACGCGTCGCTGTCCGACCTGCAGACGAAGGCGCGGCTGATGTCGGACCAGCTCGCGAGCGTCGATGCGAATACGAACGGCACGACACTCACGCTCTTGCGCCTGCGCGACCAGTTCGGCGTGCAGGATGCGACGATCGTCGAGCCGAGCCGCGGCGGCTCCGGCGCGGCGCCCGACCTGCACATCGTCGCGCAGGCATCGGGCAATTTCGCCGCGCTGATTCCGGACGACCTGCCGACTCCGCTGATGCTGAGCCAGGCGCGCGAACACGGCGCGTACGCGGCGATCGAGGGCGAGGTCGACGGCGACCCGCGCGCGCACGGCGCGAAGGGTGCGCTGCGGCTGCGCGTCGTGCGGCCGATACCCGATGCGACGACGTCGCTGCTGCAACCGGCGGAGCGATTCCTGCAGCTCACGCAGCCGGTGCCGCCCACGCTCGCGCACAATGCCGACGCGGTGCAGCGCGCGTATCGCGAATATCAGGAAAAAGCGCTCGGCCGCACCGGGCTGCGCAAGATGTACATCGGCACGCTGACGCTCGCGCTGTTCCTCGCGACCTTCATTGCGATGATGCTCGCGCTCGCGCTCGGCCAGCAGCTCGCGCGGCCGCTGTTCCTGCTCGCGCAGGGCACGAAGGAGGTCACGGAAGGCGACTACACGCCGAAGCGCGAGATCAAGTCGCGCGACGAGCTCGGCTTCCTCACGCAGTCGTTCAACGCGATGACGCGCCAGCTGTCCGAGGCGCGGCAGGCGGTCGAGAAGAACCGAATCGCGCTCGAGCATTCGAAGACGTATCTCGAGAGCATCCTCGCGAACCTGACGGCCGGCGTGTTCGTGCTCGATCGCCAGTTCCGGCTGACGACGGCCAACCGCGGCGCCGAGCGGATCTTCCGGCAGCCGTTCGGCGCGATGATCGGCACGGCGCTCGACCGGATCGGCGTCGTCGCGGAATTCGGCGCGATGGTGCGCAAGGCATTCGCCGATCGCGAAGCGGCTTCGGACGGCGGCAGCGGCGATCGCGGTCACTGGCAGCAGCAGTTCGCGATCGAGGTGCCGGGCGAAGCCGATCCACTGACCTTGCTCGTGCGCGGCACACGCCTCGTGTCGACGGTCGAGGGCGAGGCCGACGATCCACAGACGTCCGGCTACGTCGTCGTCTTCGACGACATCTCCGACGTGATTTCCGCGCAGCGTTCGGTCGCATGGGGCGAGGTCGCGCGGCGGCTCGCGCACGAGATCAAGAACCCGCTGACGCCGATCCAGCTGTCGGCCGAGCGGTTGCAGATGAAGCTGTCCGACAAGCTCGCACCGCCCGATGCGGACGTGCTCAAGCGCGGCGCGACGATGATCGTCAACCAGGTGGCCGCGATGAAGCGGATGGTCGACGATTTCCGCGAATATGCGCGCACGCCGCCGGCGGTGCTCGCGAACCTGCAGCTGAACGAACTGGCGAGCGAGGTGCTCGGGTTGTATGGTGTCGGCGAAGGCAAGAGCGCGATCGTCGCCGAACTCGCGCCGTCGCTGCCGGTGATTCGCGGCGACGCGACGCAACTGCGCCAGGTGATTCACAACCTGCTGCAGAACGCGCAGGACTCGGTCGCGGAAGTCGCGCATCCGCGTGTGTTGATCGAAACCAAGACAGTAGAATATGGCGACCCCGACGCCGAGGGCAAAACGCGCGTCGCGGTCCGTCTTACCGTGTCCGACAACGGGCCCGGTTTTCCGGCACGCATCCTGACCCGTGCGTTCGAGCCTTACGTGACGACGAAGGCGAAGGGCACGGGGCTCGGGCTGGCCACGGTCAAGAAAATCGTCGACGAGCACGGCGCGCGGATCGATCTGCGCAATCGCATGCACGGCGAGACCGTCGAGGGTGCGCAGGTGTCGATCCTGTTCCTGCAGATGGCGAGCGATACGCCAGGCGCCGAATCCGGCGCGCAGGGCGGGACGGCTCCCGCCAAGACAAAAGCAAGTATGCAGACAAAGGCAGCGTAAATGGCAACCATCCTGGTGGTAGATGATGAAATGGGCATCCGGGAATTGCTCTCGGAGATCCTCAGCGATGAAGGACATGTCGTCGAGGCGGCGGAGAACGCGCAGGCCGCGCGGGAATACCGCCTGAATCAGGCGCCCGATCTCGTGCTGCTCGATATCTGGATGCCCGATACCGACGGCGTCACGCTGCTCAAGGAATGGGCGGCGCAGGGTCTGTTGACGATGCCCGTGATCATGATGTCCGGGCACGCGACGATCGACACGGCCGTCGAGGCGACGAAGATCGGCGCACTCGATTTCCTCGAGAAGCCGATCGCGCTGCAGAGGCTGCTGAAGTCCGTCGAGCACGGTCTCGCGCGCGGCGCGGCGCCGGTGTCCGTCAACGCGGCCGCGAAAGCCGGTGTCGGGCAAGCATCGGGGCAGGCGGCAGTCGCATCCGCGGCCGCGCTGCCGACGCTCGGCGACGACATGGCCACGGCGCTCGGCCTCGCGGGCCAGACGGCCGCGATTCCGTTCGACATCCCGTTGCGCGAAGCGCGCGACGCATTCGAGCGCGCGTACTTCGAATATCACCTCGCACGCGAGAACGGCAGCATGACGCGCGTCGCGGAAAAGACGGGCCTCGAGCGCACGCACCTCTATCGCAAGCTCAAGCAACTCGGCGTCGAGCTCGGCAAGAAACCGTCCGAAGGCGCCGCATAAAATATTTCGCGAAAACACTTGCTCGGAAACGAATAGCTCGATATACTTTCATTCTTCGTTGGCCCGGTAGCTCAGTTGGTAGAGCAGCGGATTGAAAATCCGCGTGTCGATGGTTCGATTCCGTCCCAGGCCACCAGCATTTAAAACCCCAAGAATCGGAAGGTTCTTGGGGTTTTTCGTTTGTGGTGGGTATTGCGTGTCGTGGGCAGCGTGCCCGGCAGCATTCGCCGGGGCATGATAAAATCCGTGCCCGCTCAATGACTTAGCGCATCGCTTCATGTGCATGGCCGGTCGCCCGTGGCGCGCCTGCCGTGGTGCGCGGCAACGATGCCGCGCGATGAGCGGTATAAGCGCGCCGCCGCATTCGCGGCTGACCGCGCTGCCTATACTGGTCGGGCCGGCGCAGGCCGGCCGCGTCGGGCCGCCCGGCGGCAGCCGGCCTCGGGGCGCAGTGCGACGCGAGCCTACACATTCACGGAGTATCACGGTGATTCGGACAGACGCTAAAGACGGCGCGCTCGTGTTGTTTTCCGGCGGGCAGGATTCCGCCACGTGCGTGGCCTGGGCCCTGGAACGCTACCAGACGGTCGAGACGCTCGGCTTCGATTACGGCCAGCGTCATCGCGTCGAACTCGAGTGTCGCGAAGGCGTGCGCGAGGCACTGAAGCGCAAGTTTCCGGCGTGGTCGGACCGCCTCGGCGACGATCACATGATCGATCTGTCGGTGCTTGGCGCGATCAGCGATACCGCGATGACGCGCACGATCGAGATCGAGACCTCGGCGAACGGCTTGCCGAACACGTTCGTGCCGGGCCGCAACCTGCTGTTCATGACGATCGCGGCCGCCATCGCCTATCGCCGCGGTCTGCGCGTGCTGGTCGGCGGAATGTGCGAGACCGATTTCTCGGGCTACCCGGACTGCCGCGACGACACGATGAAGGCGCTGCAGGTCGCGCTGAACCTCGGCATGGACACGCGCGTCGTGCTCGAGACCCCGCTGATGTGGCTGGACAAGGCGCAGACTTGGCAACTCGCCGAGCAACTCGGCGGGGAGGCACTCGTCGAACTGATCCGCGTCGAGACGCACACGTGCTACGTGGGCGAGCGCGCGGAACTGCACGACTGGGGCTTCGGCTGCGGCGAATGCCCCGCCTGCAAGCTGCGCAAGCGTGGCTACGAGGCCTACCTGAAGGGCGAGCGGGTGACCGAAGCGCCGCTGTGACGCGGGTGCGTCGGCGGCGCTGGATGAATAACGGATTCTGATCGACAACGAGCGGCGCAAGCCGGACGAAGCACGATGACTTACGCGGTCAAGGAAATTTTCTACACGTTGCAGGGCGAGGGCGCGAACGCGGGCCGTCCGGCCGTGTTCTGCCGGTTCGCCGGCTGCAATCTGTGGTCGGGCCGTGAAGAGGATCGTGCGGACGCCGTGTGCCGTTTCTGCGATACGGACTTCGTCGGCACCGATGGCGAGAACGGCGGCAAGTTCAAGGACGCCGAAGCGCTCGTCGCGACGATCGCCGGCCTGTGGCCGGACGGCGAAGCGCATCGCTTCGTCGTCTGCACGGGCGGCGAGCCGATGCTGCAGCTCGACCAGCCGCTCGTCGACGCACTGCATGCAGCAGGCTTCGAGATCGCGATCGAGACCAATGGCTCGCTGCCGGTGCTCGAGACGATCGACTGGATCTGCGTGAGCCCGAAGGCCGACGCGCCGCTCGTCGTCACGAAGGGCAACGAACTGAAGGTCGTGATCCCGCAGGACAACCAGCGGCTGGCCGACTACGCGAAGCTCGATTTCGAGTATTTTCTCGTGCAGCCGATGGACGGCCCGTCGCGCGATCTCAATACGAAGCTCGCGATCGACTGGTGCAAGCGGCATCCGCAGTGGCGGCTGTCGATGCAGACCCACAAATATCTGAACATTCCCTGAGCCACGGCTTTTGACATCGTGCTGATTACCCGAAAACTCGAATTCGACGCGGGCCACCGCATTCCCGATCACCGCAGCCAGTGCCGGAACCTGCACGGCCATCGCTACGTGCTCGAAGTCACGCTGCGCGGCGATCTCGTCGATACCGAGGGGGCGCCCGACCGCGGCATGGTGATGGATTTCGCCGACGTGAAGGCGCTCGCGGTCGAGCACCTCGTCAACAAGTGGGATCACGCGTTCCTGGTCTACGCGCGCGACGAAGTCGTGCGCTCGTTCCTCGAGCAGATGGCCGACCACAAGACCGTCGTGCTCGACCGGATCCCGACCGTCGAAAACCTCGCGGCGATCGCATTCGACATCCTCGCGAACGTGTACGACGCGCACTACGGCGTGAACCTGCGCCTGGAACGTGTGCGTCTGTACGAAACGCCGAACTGCTGGGCCGACGTCGAGCGCCAGCCCGGCCGCTGATATTGCCCTTCCGGCAGCCTCGCCAACCGGTGCGGGCTGCCTGCCACCGCGCCGTGCGGCCTCATCCGGCGCCGCTTTCCACCTGTTCCCACATTCCGTGTAACGCCGCGCTATGATCGTTGCGTGGCACCGGAAAACGCATCCGCGCGACCCGCGCTGTCAGATCGGCCGCCTACGTCCGACCAACGTTCAGGGCCCCGGTCCGGCGCCGCCGTGCATGGCGGCCCGGCGTGTTACGCCCGCTTTGCTTGTTGCTTGTCCCGTTCGATTGCCGTTCCGTCCAGGAGGCCGTATCGATGAGCACGCTCACCAATTCCCTCAAACAACGTCTGCACGACGGCGACGAGCCGCTGTACGGCCTGTGGCTGTCGCTCGGCAGCGATTCGGTCGCGGAAGCGCTCGCGCACGCCGGCTACGACTGGCTCTGCATCGACATGGAGCACGCGCCGAACGACAGCCGCGACGTCGCGTCGCAACTGCGCGCGCTGGCGGCAGCGCACCTGCCGAGCGAGCCCGTGGTGCGCGTGCCGGGGCGCGAGCCGTGGCTCGTGAAGCGCGCGCTCGACGCCGGCGCGCGCACGCTGATGTTCCCGTGCATCGAGACGCCCGACGAGGCCGCGCACGCCGTGCGCCTCACGCGCTTCCCGTCGCCGGATTCCCCCGACGGGCTGCGCGGCGTGGCAGGCATGGTGCGTGCGGCGGCGTTCGGCATGCGCCGCGATTACCTGCAGACGGCGAATGCGCAGGTCGCGGTGATCGTGCAGATCGAATCGGCGCGCGGCATCGATGAAGTCGAGCGGATCGCCGCGACGCCGGGCGTCGACTGCCTGTTCGTCGGCCCGGCCGATCTGGCGGCGAGCCTCGGGCATCTCGGTGACAGCCGCCACCCGGACGTCGAAACCGCGATGGCGCGCGTGCTCGCGGCCGGCAAGCAGGCCGGCGTCGCGGTCGGCATCTTCGCGAACGATACGGCAACCGCGCGTCAGTATCGCGAGGCTGGCTACCGGATGATCACGCTGTCGGCCGACGTGAGCTGGCTGCTGCGTGCGACGCGCCAGGCGCTGCAGGAGGTGCGGTCATGAACGGCAGCGACGGCGCGGGATCCGGACGCGCGCGGCGTACGGCCGGCGTACGCGGGCGCATCGGCACGATGCTCGGGCTGTGGGCCGTGTGCGTCGCGGCGGTCGCGCAGAATGCGCCGCATGCGAAGCCGGACCCGGCGCGCGAGACGCAATCGGCGGTGGCCGACTACAACGCCGGCGACTATCGCGCGGCGCTGGTGCAGTTCCACGATGCGGCCGAACGCGGCGACCGGCTCGCGCAGTTCAACTACGCGATGATGCTGCTCACCGGCGTCGGCGTGACCGCGAACGTCGACGAAGGGCTGCGCTGGCTGAAGCGGGCGGCCGACGCGAATATGTCGCATGCGCAGTACGTGTACGGGCGGATGTTCGACGACGGTGAGTTTGTCGCGCGCAATCCGGCCGAAGCGCACCGCTGGTTCCTGCGTGCGGCGAAGCAGGGGCACGTGCAGGCCGAGCTGTCGCTCGCGAACCAGTTCCTCGACGGGCGCGGCACGCAGCGCGACAACCGGCAGGCGTTCGCGTGGTACAAGCAGGCAGCCGACGCGGGCGAGCCGACCGCGCAGTACGTGACCGCGTCGTTCTACGAGCGCGGCGGCGACGGCGTCACGCAGAACCTGAACATCGCGCGCGCGTATTACGCGGCCGCGGCCGCGCAGGGCGACGAGACGGCCGGGCTGAAATTCAAGGAGCTGAGCGCGCGCCTGAAGACGCAGGAGCCGGCATCCGGCGCCGGCGCGGACCACGGGAACCCGCGCGCGACGCCGTAGTGAGCGGGCGGCACGCGCGGCATTCGACCTGCCCGATGAAAAACGGCGCACGAGGCGCCGTTTTTCATTGCCGCGACTGCTCCGCTGGCGACTGCGTGCCGTGCGCGGCGTCAGCTCTTCATCAGCCGCCGCTGTCGCCCGACGCTCATGATCATCCCGATCGCGATGCCGAGCGTCGTGAGCGCGGTGCCGCCGTAGCTCATGAACGGCAACGGCACGCCGACGACGGGCAGCACGCCACTCACCATCCCGATGTTGACGAACGCATAGACGAAGAACGCGAGCGTGAGCGAGCCCGCGAGCAGACGGCCGAACAGCGTCGCGCCCTGCGCGGCGATGTAGAGCCCGCGCGCGATCAGCGCCATGTAGAGCGTCAGCAGCACGAGGCCGCCGACGAGCCCCCATTCCTCCGAGAACACCGCGAAGATGAAGTCGGTGTGTTTCTCCGGGATGAATTCGAGGTGGGCCTGCGTGCCCTTCAGGTAGCCCTTGCCGAGCACACCGCCCGAGCCGATCGCGATCACGGCCTGGATCGTATGGAAGCCCTTGCCGAGCGGGTCGGAGGTCGGGTCGAGCAGCGTGCACACACGGTGCTTCTGGTAGTCGTGCATCAGCGGCCACTGCACTTCGGGCTGGCAGATGCGCTCTTCGAACACGGCGATCGAGCCGACCGCGATCACGCCCGCGACGAGCACCGGCACGATCAGCTTGAACGACAGGCCGGCGAGGTAGATCACGAAGAAGCCGGCCGCGAACACGAGCAGGCCCGTGCCGAGATCGGGCTGCTTGGCGATCAACCCGACCGGCACCATCAGGATCCCGAACGCGGCGACGAAGTCGTACCAGCGCAGCCCGCCTTCGCGGCGCTGGTAATACCACGCGAGCATCAGCGGTGTCGCGATCTTGAGGATTTCCGACGGCTGGATCACGACGCCGACGTTCAGCCAGCGCTTCGCGCCCTTCTTGGTCATCCCGAACAGCGCGACCGCGACCAGCAGCGCGACCCCGAACGAATACAGCGGGACCGCGAAGCGCATCAGCGTCGTCGGCGGAATGTTGGCGATCACCCACATCAGCACGAACGTTAGCAGGATGTTGCGCAATTGGTCCTCGACGCGGCCCGGCATGTCGATCGACGCGCTGTACAGCGTGACGATGCCGACGCACAGCAGCAGGAACACGATGAGGGCGAGCGGGCGGTCGAAGCCCGCGAACATCTGCTTGATCTTGTCGAGCCAGGCGCGCTTGTCGAATTGCATGCCTTTCTCCGTTAATGAGCGGTGCCGGCGTTCGCCGCTTTCGCGGCGGCCGGGGCACGGGAGTTGTCGTCGCGCGGCGCGGTGGCGAGCGGCTGCGCGTCGCTGGCGGGCCGGCGAGGCCGGTGCGGGCGCCGGATCGGCGGCAGGCTCGCGGCCATCGGCGCTGCTGCGCTCGCGACGGCGGGCTGCGCCGCGCTTGCCCCGGCCGCACCCGATGCATCGGGCGCCGACGCGGCCGATGCCGCATCCGCCGCGCTGGCCGCGGCCGGCACGACGGGCTGGGGAAGCGCCTTGAAGCCGGCCGCGACGGACACGGTCTTCGAGGCATCGCCGATCACCGGTGCGTTGATCGGCTCGGTCGCCGACGCAGCGGCGGCGACGGCGGCCGCCTCATTCTCCGGTTTCTGGCGATCGACGAGGTAGAAATCGAGCACGCGGCGCGCGATCGGGCCGGCGGCCTGCGCGCCCCAACCGCCGTTCTCGACGATCAGCGCGATGGCGATCTGCGGATGGTCGACCGGCGCGTACGCGATGAACAGCGCGTGGTCGCGCAAGTGCTCGGCGAGCAGGTGCCCCTTGTAGTTCGAGCCCTGCAGCGAGAACACCTGCGCGGTGCCGGTCTTGCCGGCCGCGAGGTACGGCGCGCCGCGGAACACCTTGTACGCGGTGCCGGACGGGTTCTCGATCACGTTCTCCATCCCGCGCTTCACCACGTCGATGTCGGCCTGCTTGAGCGGAATCGTTTCGCTTTCCTTCGGCACGGTCAGATGGCGCCCGCGCGTGATCGGATCCTCGACCTCCTTCACGAGGTGGGGCTTCATCACGACACCGTTGTTCGCGAGCGTCGCGGTGGCGTGCGCGAGCTGCAGGATCGTGAACGAGTTGTAGCCCTGGCCGATCCCGAGGCTGATCGTCTCGCCGTCGAACCACTTCTGCTGAGCGGCCTTCTTGAACGCCTTCTTCTTCCAGTCGGTCGACGGCAGGATCCCGCGCGCCTCGCCCTGGATGTCGATGCCGGTGATCTGGCCGAAACCGAACGGCTTCATGAAGTTCGCGATCGCGTTCACGCCGAGGTCGCGCGCGAGCATGTAGAAGTAGGTGTCGTTCGACACCATGATCGCCTTGTTCATGTCGACCCAGCCCTGGCCCGAGCGCACGTCGTTGCGGAACGTGTGACCACCGAACGTGAAGTAGCCGGGATCCTGGAAGCCCCAGCCCGGCGAGCGCTTGCCGAGCGTCAGGCCGGCCAGCGCCATGAACGGCTTGTACGTCGAGCCGGGCGGGTAGGTGCCGTGCAGCGGGCGGTTCAGGAGCGGCTTGTCGGTGGAGTTGTTCAGCTCGTCCCAGGTCTGCTGGTCGATGCCGTCGACGAACGAATTCGGGTCGAAGCTCGGCGACGACACGAACGCGAGCACGTCGCCCGACTTCGGCTCGATCGCGACGAGCGCGCCGCGCTTGCCGGCAAACGCCTGCTCGGCGACCTGCTGCAGCCCGATGTCGAGCGACAGCACGAGGTTGTTGCCGGGCGTCGCCTGCGTGCGCGACAGCGTGCGCACGGGCCGGCCGCCGGCCGTCACCTCGACTTCCTCGAAGCCCGTGAGGCCATGCAGCTCGGTTTCGTAGCTCTGCTCGACGCCGATCTTGCCGATGTAGTCGGTGCCCTTGTAGTTGTTCGCGTCGCGACGCGGATCGTAGTGCTCCTGGTCGCTGTCGTTGTCGTCGCTTATCGCGTCGATGCGATCCTGGTCGCGCTTCGAGATCCGGCCGATGTAGCCGATCACGTGCGCGGCGGTCGTGCCGAGCGGATATTGGCGGAACAGGCGCGCGCGCACGTCGACGCCGGGGAAGCGGAAGCGCTGCGCCGTGAAGCGCGCGACTTCCGCGTCCGTGAGGCGCGTGCGGATCGGCAGGCTCTCGAAGTTCTTCGAGTCTTCCTGCAGCTTCTTGAAGCGGCGGCGGTCGCGCGCGTCGATCGGGATGATCGCGGACAGCTTGTCGATCGTGTTGTCGAGCGTGTCGTCGAGCTTCGACGGCGTGATCTCGAGCGTGTACGCCGAATAGTTTTTCGCGAGGACCACGCCGTTGCGATCGGTGATGATCCCGCGGTTCGGCACGATCGGCGCGACCGAGATGCGGTTTTCCTCGGCCTGCAGCGCGTATTTGCCGTGCTGCATCAACTGCAGGTAGAAGAAGCGGCTCGCGAGCAGCCCGAAGCAGACGAACACGAACACGCCCGCCGCCGCGACGCGCAGGCGGAACTTCGAGAGCTGCTGTTGGGTGTCGTTGAATTCGGTCATGCGGTTACGATCGATCTGGCCCGTGCGCGGCGACCACGCGCGGGCGAGGAGCCGCCCCGGAGCGCGGCGCGCGGGCGTAGGGGCGGCAGGTATTCAAGGTCGGTCCGGCTCAGATGGGGCGCGTATCGTCCGGGTCGACCGGGCGGCGTTGCGGCATCAGCAGCAGGTGGCTCGCGATCGGCCACAGCGCGGCCTCGACGAAGCCGTCCACCAGATAGCGCCAGCCGGGAAACGCGGCGCCCATCACGAGGCGGATCACGAACGGCACCAGTTGCGCGACGACGAGCAGCGGCGTGACGTACAGCACCTGTACTCCGATCGGCATCCACAGCACGCGGCGGTGGATCGTGATCGCGCCGTACGACAGCAGCGTATAGGCAAGCGCGTGCTCGCCGAGCAGCCCCGCGTCATGCACGTCCATCAGGATGCCGAGCGCGAACGCGACCCCCATCCCGACCTTGCGCGGCTGGTGGATGTTCCAGAACAGCAGCACGAGCGCGACGAAGTCGGGCACGCCCGGCAGGCGGCCCCACGGCATCAGGTTCAGCAGGAACGCGGCGGCGAGACTGAAGACGATGAAATACGGGTTGACCGGCTGCAGGATGTATTGCGGGCGGTTCATCGCTGGGCTCCTGGTTGCCCGGCCGCGGGCTTCGCGGGCGCGACGGCGGGCTTGGCCGAAGCGACGGGTGCCGACGGCGCGGGTTGCGCGCCGGGCGCGGCCGCGGCGGCCGCCTTCGCGTTCGCGTCGGCCTTTTCTGCCTTGTCGCCCTTCGCGGCGGCCTTGGCGCCCTTCTTGCCCTTCGCGTTCTTCTCGGCGGCCGGGTCGGGCTCGACCGGGCGCGGCGGGACGTCGTTCTGGTAGTGCAGCACGAGCATCTGGCGCGCACCGCGCACGGCGGCGACCGGCGCGCAGGTCACGCGCGCGAATGCGGTATCGGCGAGCTTGTCGACGCGCACGACCTTCGCGACCGGCAGGCCCGGCGGGTACACGCCGTCGAGGCCGCTCGTGACGAGTTCGTCGCCGGCGACGAGGTCCGAGCTCGTCGGCACGAAGCGCAGGTCGAGCGAATCGCCCTTCGGCGTCCCGTAGATCACGCTGCGCAGGCCGGTGCGCAGCACCTGCACGGGGATCGCGAGATCGCGGTCGGTGATCAGCGTGACTTCGGCCTGCAGCGGGAACACGCGCGTGATCTGGCCGATCACGCCGTCCTCGCTGACGACCGGTGCGCCGTTCTGGATGCCTTGCTGCGAACCTTGCCCGATCACGATCTTCTGCGTGAACGGGTCGCTGGTGTCGTACTGGATTTCGACGGGCGTCGATTGCGTCGCGATGTGCTGGCGCAGCTCGAGCACCGCGCGCAGGTGCATGTTTTCCTGCGTGAGCACCGCAGCCTGGTTGGCCTGCGTGGACAGCTGCAGGTTGCGCTTGCGCAGCGCGTCGTTCTCGTGGCGCAGCGATGCACCCGTGACGGCGATGTCGGCCGCGCCCATGAACAAGTCACGCGGCACGAGCGCCGCGCGCTGCAGCGGGTACAGCACGGTGCCCAGCACGCCGCGGACGATTTCGAGCGTGCTGAAGCGCGCGTCCGACACGAGGAGCGCGATGGCGAGGGCGACGAAGAAGATGAGCCGCGCGAGCGCGGGCGGACCTTGCTTGAAGAGGGGCGGCGGACTGTATTCCATGGTCGGCGCCGGGCGCGTGGGATCGGTTAAATAATGCTCAGACGCGCAAACGGCGTGGCGGTTCGTTCTGAACGAGCGATCCGGCCACGCCGCGGGTGCGTCATATCAAACGGGACTGCTTAGGCGATCACTCGTACGAGAAGATGCTGCCCAGCTTGTCCATGCGTTCGAGCGCCATGCCCGAACCGCGTACGACGCAGGTGAGCGGATCTTCGGCGACGAGCACCGGCAGGCCGGTTTCTTCCGCGAGCAGGCGATCGAGGTCGCGCAGCAGCGCACCGCCGCCCGTCAGCATCATCCCGCGCTCGGCGATGTCGGCGCCGAGTTCCGGCGGCGTCTGCTCGAGCGCGATCTTCACCGACGACACGATCTGGTTCAGCGGATCGGTCAGTGCTTCGAGGATTTCGTTGCTGGAGATCGTGAAGCTGCGCGGAATGCCTTCCGACAGGTTGCGGCCCTTCACTTCCATTTCCTTGACTTCGGAGCCCGGGAACGCGGAGCCGATTTCCTTCTTGATCGCCTCGGCCGTCTGCTCGCCGATCAGCATCCCGTAGTTGCGGCGGATGTAGTTGACGATCGCCTCGTCGAACTTGTCGCCGCCGACGCGCACCGAGCCCTTGTACACGATGCCGCCGAGCGAGATCACGCCGACTTCCGTCGTGCCGCCGCCGATGTCGACGACCATCGAGCCCGTGGCTTCCGACACCGGCAGGCCCGCGCCGATCGCAGCCGCCATCGGCTCCTCGATCAGGTAGACCTGCGACGCGCCGGCGCCGTGCGCGGCTTCCTTGATCGCGCGACGCTCGACCTGGGTCGAGCCGCACGGCACGCAGATGATGATGCGCGGCGACGGCGAGAACATGCGCGACTCGTGCGCCGTCTTGATGAACTGCTTGATCATCTGCTCGGTGACGGTGAAGTCGGCGATCACGCCGTCCTTCATCGGGCGGATCGCCTCGATGTTGCCCGGCACCTTGCCGAGCATCTGCTTGGCTTCCTTGCCGACCGCCTGGATCGTCTTCTTGCCGTTGGGGCCGCCTTCCTGGCGAATCGACACGACGGACGGCTCATCGAGCACGATGCCCTTGCCGCGCATGTAGATCAGGGTGTTTGCGGTGCCGAGGTCGATCGCCAGATCGTTGGAGAAGTAGCTGCGCAAAAAACCGAACATTCAGAATCCTGTTTCGCTCTGGGCCGGCCCTGCATAGCGAACGCTGAGGGCGGCAGCGGAAAAAATAACAGCCTCGGGAAGCGTGGCGGAAGCGGCCGCCGCGGCGCACGAAGCTGCGAGTGATGGCTACCGGGGATCGCACGAAGCACGCACGGCTTGCCGAAGCGGGGCGAAACGGTGCGGGAAAAGGCTGCCGGGTTTGGGTCGAACGCGTAATGATACCTTATAATTTCTCGGTATTTGAATCGAAACGGACGGTATTTTTGCCGCTTCGGCCCTGATTTTTGAGGGTGGGATCGCACCCTCCAACCCCCCGCCGCAGCGCGGTTTTCATGCGCTGCGCAGCCTTGTTTTTCCGGTGATCGCATGGCCCTGACCCTGACCGATGTGAAACGCATCGCGCACCTGGCGCGACTCGAAATGGCCGACGCCGACGCCGAGCATACGCTCGGCCAGCTCAATGAATTCTTCGGCCTCGTCGAGCAGATGCAGGCGGTCGACACCGCCGGCATCGCGCCGCTCGCCCACCCGATCGAACAGATCCAGGAAGTCGCGCAGCGCCTGCGCGACGACGCCGTGACGGAAGTCGTCAATCGCGACGACAACCAGCGTCCGGCGCCGGCCGTCCAGGACGGCCTCTATCTCGTGCCGAAGGTGATCGAGTAAGCATTCGATGACAAGCGCGCCGCCTTCGCGCCGCGCGCCACCCAGAATTCCCAGGAAAACCACTCAATGCACGCAAAAAGCCTGACCGAACTGCGCGCCGCGCTCGCCGCCAAGGAATGCTCGGCCGTCGAGCTCGCGCAGCTCTACCTGAAACGGATCGACGCGGCACGCGACCTGAACGCGTTCGTCCATGTCGACGCCGACCTCACCCTCGCGCAGGCGAAGGCCGCCGACGCCGAACTCGCGCGCGGCGCGGGCGGCGCGCTGACCGGCCTGCCGATCGCGCACAAGGACGTGTTCGTCACGCGCGGCTGGCGCTCGACCGCCGGCTCGAAGATGCTCGCGAACTACGAAAGCCCGTTCGACGCGACCGTCGTCGCCCGCCTGCAGGCGGCCGGCATGGTCACGCTCGGCAAGACCAACATGGACGAGTTCGCGATGGGCTCGTCCAACGAGAATTCGGCGTTCGGCGCGGTGAAGAACCCGTGGGACACCAACGCCGTGCCGGGCGGCAGCTCGGGCGGCAGCTCGGCCGCCGTCGCCGCGCGCCTCGCGCCGGCCGCGACCGGCACCGACACCGGCGGCTCGATCCGCCAGCCCGCGTCGTTCGCGGGCGTGACGGGCATCAAGCCGACCTACGGCCGCGTGTCGCGCTACGGGATGATCGCGTTCGCGTCGTCGCTCGACCAGGGCGGCCCGATGGCGCAGAGCGCGTCCGACTGCGCGCTGCTGCTGAATGCGATGGCCGGCTTCGACGAGCGCGACTCGACGAGCCTCGAGCGCGACGATGAAGACTTCACGCGCCACCTCGGCCAGCCGTGGGCGCCGGGCAACGATGCGGGCAAGCCGCTCGCGGGCCTGCGCATCGGCCTGCCGAAGGAATACTTCGGCGATGGCCTCGCCGACGACGTGCGCGCGTCGATCGACGCGGCGCTCAAGCAATACGAGGCGCTCGGCGCAACGCTCGTGCCGGTGTCGCTGCCGAAGACGGAACTGTCGATCCCCGTGTATTACGTGATCGCGCCGGCCGAGGCGTCGTCGAACCTGTCGCGTTTCGACGGCGTGCGCTTCGGCCACCGCGCCGCGCAGTACGGCGACCTGCTCGACATGTACAAGAAGTCGCGCGCCGAAGGCTTCGGCCCCGAGGTGAAGCGCCGGATCCTGGTCGGCACCTACGTGCTGTCGCACGGCTACTACGACGCGTACTACCTGCAGGCGCAGAAGATCCGCCGCATCATCGCGAACGATTTCCAGGAAGCGTTCAAGTCCTGCGACGTGATCATGGGCCCGGCGTCGCCGACGGTCGCATGGGATCTCGGCGCGAAGGGCGACGATCCGGTGCAGATGTATCTCGCGGATATCTACACGCTGTCGGTGAGCCTCGCAGGCCTGCCCGGCATGAGCGTGCCGTGCGGCTTCGGCGCCGGCGCGAACGCGAAGCGCCCGGTCGGTCTGCAGATCATCGGCAACTATTTCAACGAAGCCCGGATGCTGCAGGTCGCCGACGCGTTCCAGCGCGCGACCGACTGGCACAAGCAAGTTCCGGCGGGGGTGTAAGCATATGACTCAATGGGAAGTCGTCATCGGTCTCGAGACGCACGCGCAACTGTCGACCGTCTCGAAGATTTTCTCCGGCGCGTCGACGCAGTTCGGCGCCGAGCCGAACACGCAGGCCTGCCCGGTCGACCTGGCGCTGCCGGGCGTGCTGCCGGTGCTGAACCGCGGCGCGGTCGAACGCGCGATCCGCTTCGGCCTCGCGATCGGCTCGACCATCGCGCCGCGCAGCATCTTCGCGCGCAAGAATTATTTCTACCCCGACCTGCCGAAGGGCTATCAGATCAGCCAGTACGAGATTCCGGTCGTGCAGGGCGGCTCGATCACGATCCAGGTGCCCGCCAACGAAAAGGCCGGCAAGGAAGCGTACGAGAAGACGGTCAACCTGACCCGCGCGCACCTCGAGGAAGACGCGGGCAAGTCGCTGCACGAAGACTTCGCCGGTATGACGGGGATCGACCTGAACCGCGCGGGCACGCCGCTGCTCGAGATCGTCACCGAGCCGGAAATGCGTAGCGCGGCCGAGGCCGTGGCCTATGCGAAGGCGCTGCATGCGCTCGTCGTGTGGCTCGGCATCTGCGACGGCAACATGCAGGAAGGCTCGTTCCGCTGCGACGCGAACGTGTCGGTGCGGCCGGTCGGCCAGGAGAAGTTCGGCACGCGCGCCGAGATCAAGAACCTGAACTCGTTCCGGTTCCTCGAGGAAGCGATCAACTACGAAGTGCGCCGCCAGATCGAGCTGATCGAGGACGGCGGCGAAGTCGTGCAGGAAACGCGCCTCTACGATCCGGACAAGCGCGAGACGCGTTCGATGCGCAGCAAGGAAGACGCGCACGACTACCGCTACTTCCCCGATCCCGACCTGATGCCGCTCGTGATCGGCCAGGACTGGATCGAACGCGTGCAGTCCGGGATGCCCGAGCTGCCGGCCGCGATGCAGCAGCGCTTCGTCGAGCAGTACGGCGTGTCCGCGTACGACGCGGGCGTGCTGACGTCGAGCAAGGCGATGGCCGCGTATTTCGAGGCCGTGGTCGCAAAGGCCGGCGCGGTGAACGCGAAGATCGCCGCGAACTGGCTGATGGGCGACGTATCGTCGCAGCTGAACCGCGACGGCATCGAGATCGACGCGATTCCGGTATCGGCGGCCCAGCTCGCACTCGTGCTGCAGCGCATCGCCGACGGCACGATCTCGAACAAGATCGCGAAGGAAATCTTCTCGACGATCTGGGACGAGAAGGCGACCGACGACGGCGCGGCCGACCGCATCATCGATGCGAAGGGGCTGAAGCAGATCTCCGACACCGGCGCGCTGGAAGCGATCATCGACGAGGTGCTCGCGGCGAACGCGAAGTCGGTCGAGGAATTCCGCGCGGGCAAGGAAAAAGCGTTCAACGCGCTGATCGGCCAGGCGATGAAGGCGACCAAGGGCAAGGCCAATCCGCAGCAGGTCAACGAGTTGCTGAAGAAGAAGCTCGGCTGAGCATGGCCGCGCGCCTGAACCGCGCCTGACGACGGGCCGCCGCCGAACCTGTTCGGGGCGGCCCGTCGTTTTGGTGCATGCGTTATCGTGTGCGCATGTGCCTCGCACCGCCCAACGGAGGAACGAATGGCGAAACAACCGTCGCTCGACGATTTCCGCGTGCCGTACAGCACGCGCGAGAAGGAAGCCGCCGCATTCACGCTCGATGCGTTCGACCCGGCTGCGAAGCCGTTCTCGTCGGGGTCGAAGGATGCCGACCGCGAACGGCTGTCGGCCGTGTCGATCGAGCTCGACGTGCAGCAGGAGCGTCTGCACACGCAGCAGAAGAAGCGCGTGCTGCTCGTGCTGCAGGGGATGGATACCAGCGGCAAGGACGGCACCGTGCGCGCCGTGTTCCGCGAGGTCGATCCGCTCGGCCTGCGCGTCGTGTCGTTCAAGGCGCCGACGCCGATCGAAGCCGCGCACGACTTCCTGTGGCGCGTGCATGCGCAGGTGCCGGCCGCGGGCGAGCTCGCGATCTTCAACCGCAGCCACTATGAAGACGTGCTCGTGCCGCGCGTGCTCGACGCGATCGACAGCAAGGAGTGCGAGCGCCGCTACCGGCAGATCCGCGATTTCGAGACGATGCTGGTCGAGAACGGCACGACCATCATCAAGTGCTTCCTGCACATCTCGAAGGACGAACAGCGCGCGCGGCTGCAGGCGCGTATCGACGATCCGACCAAGCACTGGAAGTTCGACATCTCCGATCTCGACGCGCGCAAGCGCTGGGACGCATATCAGTCCGCGTACCGCGACACGCTCGCCGCGACGTCGGCCGAGCATGCGCCGTGGTACGTGATCCCGGCGGACTCGAAGACGCACCGCAACGTGATGATCGCCGAGCTGCTGCTGCGCACGATGACCGACATGAAGCTGGAATTCCCGCCGGCGAAGCCGGAACTCGAGGGCGTGAAGATCCGCTAGCCTGCGATCCTGTAACAACATCGAACTGAACTGAACAACGGAACCCGACATGATGCGAGTGATTACCGCCAACCTGAACGGCATCCGCTCCGCCGCGAAGAAGGGCTTCTTCGAATGGCTCGGCGAACAGAACGCCGATTGCGTGTGCGTGCAGGAAATCAAGGTGTCGGCCGACGACCTGCCGGCCGAATTCGTCGAGCCGCACGGCTTCAGGAGCTACTTCCACCACGCCGAGAAGAAGGGCTACAGCGGCGCGGGCGTGTACAGCCGCCACGAGCCCGATGACGTGATCATCGGCTTCGGCAGCAGCGAATTCGATTCCGAGGGGCGCTACGTCGAGGCGCGCTACGGCAAGCTGTCGGTCGTGTCGGTGTACGTGCCGTCCGGCTCGAGCGGCGAAGAGCGCCAGCAGGCGAAGTACCGCTTCATGGACGAATTCATGCCGCACCTCGCCGAGCTGAAGAAGAAGCGCGAGGTGATCCTGTGCGGCGACGTGAACATCGTCCACAAGGAAATCGACATCAAGAACTGGAAGAGCAACCAGAAGAACTCGGGCTGCCTGCCGGAAGAGCGCGAGTGGCTCACGAAGCTGTTCGACGATGTCGGCTACGTCGACGTGTTCCGCACGCTCGACCAGCGCCCCGAGCAGTACACGTGGTGGAGCAACCGCGGCCAGGCGTATGCGAAGAACGTCGGGTGGCGGATCGACTACCAGATCGCGACGCCCGGCGTGGCCGGTACCGCGAAAAGCACGTCGATCTTCAAGGACATCAAGTTCAGCGATCACGCGCCGCTGACGGTGGATTACGACTACAAGAAGTGATCGTCGGCGCGCCGCCACGCGCGTAGCCGTCGGGCCGTCCGGTCGCCGGATGCAGAACGGGCCGCATGTCGAACATGCGGCCCGTTTCGTTTGGCGCGCGGCTTACTGCTTGATCGACGCCATGTCGATCACGAACCGGTACTTCACGTCGCTTTTCAGCATCCGCTCGTAAGCGGTGTTGATCTGCTGCATCGGAATCGTTTCGATATCCGACGTGATGCCATGCTTCGCGCAGAAATCGAGCATTTCCTGCGTCTCCGCGATCCCGCCGATCAGCGAGCCCGCGAGGCGGCGGCGCTTGAAGATCAGGTTGAACACCTGCGGCGACGGATGGTCGTGCTCCGGCGCGCCGACGAGCGTCATCGTGCCGTCGCGCTTCAGCAGGTGCAGGAACGGGTTCAGGTCGTGCTGCGCGGCGACCGTGTTCAGGATGAAATCGAAGCTGTTCAGGTGCGCGTTCATCTGCGCTTCGTCCTTCGAGATCACCACTTCATGCGCGCCGACGCGCTTGCCGTCCTCGATCTTCGACGGCGACGTCGTGAACAGCACGACGTGCGCGCCCATCGCGCGCGCGAGTTTCACGCCCATGTGGCCAAGCCCGCCGAGGCCGACGATCCCGACCTTCTTGCCGGGGCCGACGTTCCACTGGCGCAGCGGCGAATAGGTCGTGATCCCCGCGCACAGCAGCGGCGCGGCGCCGGCCGGGTCGAGCGTCTCGGGCACGCGCAGCACGAATGCCTCGTCGACGACGAGCTGCGTCGAATAGCCGCCGTACGTGACATCGCCGGTCACGCGATCCTGGCCGTTGTAGGTGCCGACGAAGCCGTTCTCGCAATACTGCTCGAGGCCTTCCGCGCAGCTCGGGCAGGTGCGGCACGAATCGACGAGACAGCCGACGCCGACCAGCTCGCCGACCTTGAAGCGCGACACCTGCGGGCCGGTCGCGGTCACGCGGCCGACGATTTCATGGCCCGGCACGACCGGATAGATCGTGTTGCGCCATTCGTTGCGGGCCTGATGCAGGTCCGAGTGGCAGACGCCGCAGTAGAGCACCTCGATCTGGACGTCGAGGTCGCGCAGCGCGCGGCGCTGGAATTCGAACGGGGCGAGCGGTGACTGCGCGTCGGTCGCCGCGTAAGCGTAGGTTGTGCTCATGCAGGGGCTCCTTGTCCGGGAAAACATCCGGCGAATCAGACTGCCGCCGCGTCATGTGGCGACGCGGCGAGACAGGTGCCCATCGTAAGGAGCGAGCGGCGTCGGCGAAATACACGAAGGTCTCGAAGATTTGCCTATTCCTCTCGAATTGCGCCCGAACGGCCGTAAAAATGCGTTCAAGGTGCTACATTGCGAGCCTGATTCTCTTGCAGGACAGGATGACGCCGATGAGCTTCCAGCCCCTTTCAGACGACGCGGGCGACCGTGTGCGGCGCCGCATGATCGAGCTGCATTCGCGTCTCGCACCGAACGACGGCGATACGCTGGCAGCGCTCGACGGCGTGCGCTTCATCCGCGTGAGTCGTCCGGTGCCGCGCATGCCGGTGCTGTACGAGCCGAGCATCATCGTCGTGTGCCAGGGCCGCAAGCTCGGCTATCTCGGCGATCGCTCGTTCGTCTACGACGCGCAGCAGTATCTCGTGCTGTCGGTGCCGCTGCCGTTCGAATGCGAGACCTTTGCGAGCATGGACGAGCCGTTTCTCGCGATCTCGATCCGCGTCGATCTCGCGGTGATCGCCGAACTCGCGATCCTGCTCGACGAGACGCTCGGTGCGGCGGTCGGCGAGCCGCACGGCGTCTGTTCGACGCCGCTGGATGCGCCGCTCGCCGACGCGGTGGTGCGGCTGCTCGAAGTGCTCGCGTCGCCGCACGACACGCGCGTGCTCGGGCCGGCGATCATGCGCGAGATCGCGTATCGCGTGCTGACGGGCGCGCAGGGCGACGCGATTCGCGCGGCGCTCGTTCAGCAACATCATTTCGGCCGCATCGCGAAGGCGCTGCGGCGCATCCATGCGGACCTGAAGGCCGATCTCGACGTCGAGACGCTCGCGCGCGAGGCCGGGATGAGCCTTGCGGTGTTTCATGCGCAGTTCAAGCACGTGACGGCGACGTCACCGATGCAGTACGTGAAGGCCGCGCGCCTGCACCAGGCGCGGTTGATGATGGTGCAGGACGGTCTCGGGGCAGGTGCCGCCGCGGCGCGGGTCGGCTATGCGAGCGCGTCGCAGTTCAGCCGGGAGTTCAAGCGGCTGTTCGGCCGCAGCCCGGGAGACGACGTGCGCTGGATGCGCGAAAGCGGCAGCCGGCCCGTCGAGTCGGAAGTCGGCGCGTAGCGCCCGGCCTCATACGCCGCTGACGCGCGCCGGCGATGCGCGGCGGGGAAGCCGCCGGATGCGGCGCTCAGCGCCGCACGATCTTGCGCCGCTGCGCGCTGATGCCCGCGTAGTCGGGGAGCGTGTCGACCCGTTTGCCGACTGCCTTCGCATACAGCGGCATCAGGTCCGGCAGGCGGTTCAGCAGATCCTGCCGCCGCGCCGCGTTGTACGGATGCATGTAGATGAAGCCCGACGTCCTGTTCGCGCGCGTCGCCGCCGCGAGCTTGTCCCACAGCGTGATCGCCGCGCGCGGATCGAAGCCCGCGCGGGCGGCAATGTCGCCGCCGATCACGTCGGCTTCGGTTTCGTCGGTCGGGTCGTAGCGCAGCGTCTGCAGACGCGCGCCGAGGTTCAGCGCCTGCGGCAGCGGCTCGCCGACGCCGAACAGCGGCGGCAGCGAGGCCGCGCGCAGCGACGTTTGCGACGTCGTGCTGAAATTGCTGCGTGCGTGTTCGCGCAGCGCATGCGCGATGCCGTGCGCGAGCAGCACACCGAACTCGTCGTCGTTCAGGCGGACGCGATCGAGCATCCCGCCGTACACGAGCACCTTGCCGCCCGGCAGGCACGTGACGCGGATGTCGCGCGAGCGGATCGCGTTGACGTCCCATGCCCAGTTCTTCACACGATCGTTCCACTTCACCGAATACGGCGCGAGCTTCATGACGATCGCGCGCAGTCGCTTCACGCGCGGCTGGTTGGCGGGCAGCAGACGGTCGCTGTCGGCGGCTGCCTGCACGATCTGCGCGTATTCGCTCGCGGTGAGCTGCTCGAGCAGCGGCGACGGGATCAGCGTGCGGAACGCGATCGCGTTGCCATAGCGCACCTGCTGCGACGTCGGCGTATAAGCCTTCGCAGGCACGGCGGCGCCGGTCGGCTGCGCGGCTTCGGCGGCGGACTGCGCAACCGGAGCGGCGGGTGTGGACGGCGCAGCCGGCGCGCCGGCGGGCGCGGAGCCGGCCGCAGCCGCGCTTGTGTCGGTCGCATGCACGCTTCCCGCCGCGCCGAGCATCGCGATGCCGACGCTCAGCGCGGCGGCGACGCGTGCCACGCGATGCAGTCGATCATTGCGCACGGCTGGCCTCGCCGTTGCGCGCGGTGCCGTTCCACGGCGCGATCTTGAACAGCAGCAGCATGCCGGGGATCGCGAGCGCGGTGCACACGATGAAGTAGTCGAACCAGCCGATCTTCGCGACGATGAAGCCGCTCGCGGCCGAGGCGAGCGTGCGCGGCACGGACGCGAGACTCGTGAACAGCGCGAACTGCGTGGCCGTGTAGCGCGGATCGGTCGTGCTCGCGATATACGCGACGAACGCAGCCATCGTCAGGCCGGTGGTGAACGTTTCGGCGGCGTAGACGAGCGCGAGCGCGACCGTCATCGGGCTCAGGTGCGGCGTGACCTCGAAGCCGAAGACCGACAGGAACGACGCGAGCGCGTGACTTGCCGCGACCGTGAAGTCGTAAAGCACCGCGAGCACCGGCGAGCCGGGGCCGACCTGGGCGAGCCACGCGAAGCCGAGCGTCGACACCATCTGCAGCGCGCCGAAAATCCACAGCCCGCGGCCGATGCCGATCTTCACGAGCCAGATGCCGCCGATGATGCCGCCGGCAACGCTCGCGACGAGCGCGGTGGTTTTCGCGACGATGCCGATTTCGGTGCGCGTGAAGCCGATGTCGAGGAAGAACGACGTCGACAGCGTGGTGGCCATCGTGTCGCCGATCTTGAACAGGAAGATGAACGCGATGACGAGCAGCGCGCCGCGCCAGCCGTCGCGCTGGATGAATTCGCGGAACGGCAGCACGATCGCGTCGCGCAGGTTGCGCGGCGGCGCGCCGATCACCTCGGGCTCGCGCACGACGAGCGTCATCAGGATGCCCGGCAGCATGAATGCGCCGGTGATCGCGAACACGACGTCCCACGGCATGTGGTCGGACAGGATCAGCGCGAGCGAACCGGGGATCAGCGCGGCGAGCTTGTACGCGTTCACGTGTATCGCGTTGCCGAGGCCCTGCTCGGTGTCGCGCAGCAGCTCGCGACGGTAGGCATCGATCACGACGTCCGCGCTCGCGCCGAAGAACGCGACGAGCGTGGTGAGCGCGGCGACCGTCCAGATCGAGTCGCGCGGCGACACGAAGCCGAGCGCGGCGATCGCGCCGGCGACCAGCACCTGCGTGAGCAGCAGCCAGCCGCGCCGGCGTCCCGGCCGCCAGCCGGGCAGGCGCGGGACGTAGCGGTCCATCAGCGGCGCCCACAGGAACTTCCACGTATACGGGAACTGGATCAGCGCGAACAGGCCGATTTCCTTCAGGTTCACGCCCTCGGAGCGCAGCCATGCCTGCACGAGGTAGACGAGCGTGAAGAGCGGCAGACCGGACGTGAAGCCCAGGAACACGCAGATCAGCATGTGCGTGTTCAGATAGGCGCGCCAGCCGGGGTGATCCTCGTGAGCGGTGAGTGCGGGCGCCTCGTGTGGCCTTTTGGACATGGACAGAAACTGGGTAGCGTTGACTGATTGCGGCGGCGGCGCAGGCAGCGCGGGCGGCGCAGGAGGGGCGGCCGCACGCGGGGGCGGGCCGGATCATCCGTCAACGGCTCCCCGGCTCAGCTGCGCTTGACGCGGTAGACAGCAAGACTACCACGCCAGTTGGCTCCCCATCGAATCGGCTGGCCTTCGTGCAGCACGATGCGGTCGAGGATCGTGACGCCGACTTCGGGCGCGAGCGCCTCGAAATCCTTGATCGTCAGCACCCGGACGTTCGGCGTGTTGTGCCACTGGTAAGGCAGCGACTTCGACACCGGCATCCGGCCGCGCAGCACCGACAGCCGGTGCGCCCAGTAGCCGAAGTTCGGGAACGAAACGATGCATTCGCGTCCGACACGCGCGGTTTCGCGCAGGATCGCGGCCGTCTGGTGGATCGTCTGCAGCGTTTGCGACAGGATCGCGAAATCGAAGCTGTGATCCTCGAACAGGCGCAGGCCGTCCTCGAGGTTCTGCTGGATCACGTTGATCCCGTTCTTCGTGCTCGCGAGCACGCCGGCGTCATTCAGTTCGATCCCGTAACCGGACACGTCCAGTTCCTCGGACAGCAGCGACAGCAGCGAGCCGTCGCCGCAGCCGAGATCGAGCACGGTCGAGCGCGGTTCGACCCAGCGGGCGATCGCACGGAAGTCCGCGCGTGCGGACAGGGAGTTCAGCGCTTGCTGGTTCATGCACCCACCTCGTTGGCGATTCGTTCGTAATACGCGCGGAGCAGGTTGTGATAACGCGCGTCGTCGAGCAGGAACGCGTCGTGGCCGTGCGGCGCGTCGATCTCCGCGTAGCTGACCGTGCGCTTGTTGTCGAGCAGCGCTTTCACGATCTCGCGCGACCGCGCGGGCGCGAAGCGCCAGTCGGTCGAGAAGCTCGCGATCAGGTATTTCGCCTGCGTGTGCGCGAGCGCGGCCGTCAGGTTGCCGTCGAACGCCTTGGCCGGGTCGAAGTAGTCGAGCGCGCGCGTGATCAGCAGGTAGGTGTTCGCGTCGAAGTAGTCGGCGAACTTGTCGCCCTGGTAGCGCAGGTACGACTCGACCTCGAATTCGACGTCGAAGCTGAAGTTGTACGCGTCGAGCGCGCCGTCCGCGCGGCGCAGCGCACGGCCGAATTTCTCGGCCATGTCGTCGTCGGAGAGATACGTGATGTGGCCGATCATCCGCGCGACGCGCAGGCCCCGCTTCGGCTTCACGCCGTGCGCGTAGTAGTTGCCGCCGTGGAAGTCGGGATCGGACAGGATCGCGGAGCGCGCGACCTCGTTGAACGCGATGTTCTGCGCGGACAGCTTCGGCGTCGACGCGATGTCGATACAGTGGGCGACGCGGTCCGGATACATCAGGCTCCATGCGAGCGCCTGCATCCCGCCGAGGCTGCCCCCCATCACGGCGGCAAAGCGCTCGATGCCGAACGCGTCGGCGACGCGCGCCTGCGCATGCACCCAGTCCTCGACGGTGACGACCGGAAAGCGTGCGCCATACGGCTTGCCGGACGACGGATCGATGCTCATCGGGCCGGTCGAGCCGAAGCACGAGCCGAGGTTGTTCACGCCGATCACGAAGAAGCGGTTGGTGTCGAGCGGCTTGCCCGGGCCGACCATGTTGTCCCACCAGCCGGTGCTGCGCGGATCGTCCGCGTAGACGCCGGCGACGTGGTGCGACGCGTTGAGCGCGTGGCAGACGAGCACCGCGTTCGAGCGCGCGGCGTTGAGTTCGCCGTACGTCTCGACGACGAGCTGATAGTTGCCGATCACGCTGCCGCTTTGCAAGCGCAGCGGTTCGGCGAAGTGCATGGTCTGTGGAGCGACGATGCCGATCGATTCCATTCGTTCCGCCTTATGACTGGGCGGCTAAACGGTGTCGGCGATGCGCGGAGGCGAAGGTGCGCGGCTGACGACCTCTTTAGCCGCATTTGTAGTGAACCGCCGGGACGAAGACGCATCAAGGCCCTGGTCGGTTCGCGCGCCCGCAATCGAGTCAGCAAATCGGCGCGCTTCCGACCCGCCACCCAAGGTGGCAGGTCGGAGGAGTATAGCGGAATTCCGCGGAGCGCGGATTTCGCGGGCCGGCTGCGCCCGGCTACTGCAGGATCAGCCGCAAATGCGCATCGGCCTGCTCGCCGGGCGGCCTCTGGAAGCCGCCTTTCGCGAACCGGTGCCACTTGCCGATCACGTAGCTGACGAGCAGGCTCGCGCGCGCGGCGGGATCGTAATCGGCCGGCAGCACGAACGGCGCGGCGCCATCGGGCGCCTGCGCCTCGGTACGCGCGACCCGCAGGCACTGCTTGACGGTCGCCTCGATCCGGTCGAGCAGCTGGTTCACGCGTTCGGTGAGCCGCTCGTCCTCGCCGACCAGCGCCTCGCCCGTCAGCACGCGCGTCATGCCCGGATTCTTCGCCGCGAAATTGAGCATCGTCAGCGCGATCGTGCGCGCCTGCTGCACGCCGTTCGGCTCCTTCGCGACGATCTGGTTGACGAGCCCGAACAGTGCCTGCTCGATGAACTCGATCAGGCCTTCATACATCTTCGCCTTGCTGGTGAAATGCCGGTACAGCGCGGCTTCCGACACGTCGAGGCGGGCCGCGAGCGCGGCCGTCGTGATTTTTTCGGGCTTCGGCGCCTCGAGCATCGCGGCGAGCGTCTGCAGGATCATCACGCGACGCTCGCCCGGCTTCGGGCGCGTGCGGGACGGCGTGGCCTGGTCTTCCTTTACGGCTTGGTCCTGCGGGTAAGTCGGCTGCATTTCTGTCGCCCCGATCGTGTGCCCAGTCGGAGCGATTTTAACGAACGAATGCGCTGGTCGACATATTGCGGGCGGCCGATGTTCGGCAGATGGCCCGGCAGGTGCCCGGTGATCCACACCGTGCCGATGCCGAGGCGCTTGTAGCGCTTCAGGTGGCTGCGGGTATCTTCGACGAGGATCGCGTCTTCGAGCCGCGCATGCGCGGCGCGCAGAATCCGGCGCAGCATCGTGTGGTCGGGCTTCGCGCGCCATGTGCGACGGTCGCGCATGTGCTCGATCGCGATCACGCGCTCGAACAGGCGCTCGATGCGCAACTCGCGCAGCACCGCGCGCGCGTAGTTCTCGGGCGCGTTGGTCAGCACGAACTTGCGGCCCGGCAGCGCGGCGACGATGCGCGCGAGGCCGCGCTCGGCGCGCAGCATCGCGGGCAGGTCGGAAAACGTGTGGACGACGCGCAGGAAGTCGTGCGGATCGATCGGGTGATGGCGCGCGAGGCCGAGGAGCGCGGCGCCGTAGCGCTGCGTGTAGCCGGTGCGCAGCCGGTCGGCTTCGGCACGCCCGACGTGGAGCGTGTCGATGATGTACTGCGTCATCGCGCGGTTGATCTCCGGAAAGATCGCGTGCGATGCGTGATGGAGCGTGTTGTCGAGATCGAACAGCCAGACGGGCGCGCCGGCGCGCGGCCGGCTGCGGGAGATGCGCCGGCGTCGCAGCGACGCCGGCAGGTCGGGGCTGGAGGTTTTGCGGCGCGCGCTCAATGCGAGCGGATCATCGTGCCGAACGGCTGCTCGGTCAGGATTTCCAGCAGCACCGAGTGCTCGATCCGGCCGTCGACGATGTGCACCGACTTCACGCCGCTCTTTGCAGCGTCGAGCGCCGACGAGATCTTCGGCAGCATGCCGCCCGAGATCGTGCCGTCCGCGAACAGCGCGTCGATCTCGCGCGCCGACAGGTCGGTCAGCAGGTTGCCGTCCTTGTCCATCACGCCGGGGATGTTGGTCATCATCAGCAGCTTCTCGGCGTTCAGCACCGTCGCGAGCTTGCCCGCGACGAGGTCCGCGTTGATGTTGTACGAGAGGCCGTCCTCGCCGAAGCCGATCGGCGAGATCACCGGGATGAACGCGTCGTCCTGCAGCGCTTTCACGACCGCCGGGTTGATCGCCTCGACTTCGCCGACCTGGCCGATGTCGATGTACTGGCCCGGATTGTCGCGGTCCGGCATCAGCAGCTTGCGTGCGTGGATCAGGCCGCCGTCCTTGCCCGTCAGGCCCACCGCATGGCCGCCGAAGTGGTTGATCAGCATCACGATGTCCTGCTGGACTTCGCCGCCCAGCACCCATTCGACGACTTCCATCGTCTCTTCGTCGGTCACGCGCATGCCCTGGATGAAGGTGCCGGCCTTGCCGATCTTCTTCAGCGCGTGATCGATCTGTGGGCCGCCGCCGTGGACGATCACCGGATTGATGCCGACCAGTTTCAGCAGGATCACGTCGCGCGCGAAGCCTTGCTTGAGCCGCTCTTCCGTCATCGCGTTGCCGCCGTATTTGATCACCACGGTCTTGCCGTGGTAGCGGCGGATGTACGGCAGTGCCTCCGCGAGGATTTCTGCCTTCAGCGTGGGGGCGATCTGCGAGAGGTCGATGGGCTCGGACATGGCGGCGGCTCTGGCTGGGAACGGTTGAAACAGGGCGAATTGTACAGGAGTGGCGCAGCGCAGCATCGGGTTTTTGGGCTGGCCGGACGGCCGATCGCGCGGGCCGGTCGCCACGCGCGGCGGCCCGCCGGCCATGGTGCCGGACCCCGCACGGGGCGCCCGCGGCGGCGGGGTGGACAGCGCGACGGCCTGCGTCGGCGGCACGCATCGGCCGAGCGGCCGACGTGCAAAATCCGTCCGCCGCGCTATGCTTGTCGCGTAGGGTGACGTTCCTGCCCGCTTCCGCGTTTCCGCCATGACCGATACCGCCGCCGACGCCCGTTCGACGCCGCGCCGCGCGCGTTGCCCACGCTGCGGGCGCGGCTTCGACTGCGGCGCTCGCACCCAGCCATTCGACTGCTGGTGCGCGTCGATGCCGACCCTGTCCGGCGGCGCGCCGCCGGCGGCCGGTACGCGCTGCCTCTGCCCGGAGTGTCTCGCCGCCGAGATCGCGCAGCGCATGGCACGCGAGGCCGGCTGACGGCGCGGGCCCGTGCAACCCGACTCGACGCCGGCTCGTCCGGTGCGCCGTCCGTCCGCGCTGAACCGGCCCCCGATAGAGGTGCCGGGCGCTAAACGGGTAAACTGCCCGGATGCAACGAATTACCACCACCGGGCGCGTCAACCTCAGTCACCTGTTCTGGCTGCGCAATCTCGCGATCATCGGCCAGCTCGTGACGATCGGCGTCGTGCAGACCTATTTCGGCGTGCATCTGCCGTTGCCGGCGATGCTGATGGTCATCGCGCTCGAAATCGTTTTCAACGCGCTGACCTGGGTGCGCGTGCTGCGCGCGCGGCCCGAGACCAATTTCGAGCTGCTCGGCCAGCTGTGGGTCGACCTCGGCGCGCTGTCGGCGCTGCTGTTCCTGTCGGGCGGCACGACCAACCCGTTCGTGTCGCTGTATCTGCCGTCGCTCGCGATCGCGGCGGCCGTGCTGCCGTGGCACCTGATGATCTGGCTCGCGGCGTTCGCGGTCGCGTGCTACGCGGCGCTCGGATTCGATTCGGTGCCGCTCAACATGGACAATCCGGCGAATCTGTTCGACTACTACCGCACGGGGATGTGGGCGAACTTCATGGTCAGCGTCGGGTTGATCGCATGGTTCGTCGCGCGCATGTCGAACGCGTTGCGCCAGCGCGATGCGGCGCTCGGCGAAGCGCAGGCGCACCTGCTGCGCGACGAGCGGGCGGTCGCGCTCGGCGTGCAGGCCGCCACCGTCGCGCACGAGATGGGTACGCCGCTGTCGACGATCGCAATGCTTGCGGAGGAGCTGCGCGATGCGGCACGCGCCGATCCGGGGCTCGCGCGCTACGAGGCCGACCTGAAGGTGCTGGAAGAACAGATGACGCTCTGCACGTCGGCGCTCGCGCGCCTGCGCAGCCGGGCGAGCGCGCCGGCGAGCCGCCAGCCGGTGGACGACTGGCTCGACACGTTCGTCGAGCACTGGCGCCTGAGGCATCCGCACGTGCAGTTCGAACTGCTCGGCGCGCGCCCGTCGGGCGTTGGGCTCGACGACACGGTCGCGGCCGGCCAGATCCTGACGATCCTGCTCGACAACGCCGCACGGGCGAGCCCGCACCGCGTGACGCTGGCCGCGAAGCTTGCGCATCACGAGCGGGCTGCGGACCAGATCGAATTCGAGGTATGCGACGACGGCCCCGGCATTCCGGCCGCGCTGCGCGAATCGCTCGGCTCGATGCCGGTCGACAGCACGCAGGGCGGCCACGGGGTCGGCCTGTACCTCGCGTTCAGCGCGGCCGTGCGTCTCGGCGGCGAGATCGAGCTGTCCGATGTCACGCCGCGCGCGGGGGGCGGCAACGGGCGCAGCCATGGCGGCGCGAACGGACACGCGGCAGGTGCGTCGGGCCAGCGCGCGACCGAACGAGCGGCGGCCACGCCGGACGGCCGCCCGGCCGGCACCCCCGGCCGCGGCACGCGCGCGGTGCTGCGCCTGCCGGTGGCGCGTATCGCGGTGCCGGCCGCCTCAACCAACACGTAGACGGAGAAACCACATGAGCGAGAACAATTTCCTGGTGATCGACGACAACGAGGTGTTCGCGGGCACGCTCGCGCGCGGCCTCGAGCGCCGCGGCTATGCGGTCCAGCAGGCGCACGACAAGGAGGCGGCGCTGCGGCTGGCGGCCGGCGGCAAGTTCCAGTTCATCACCGTCGACCTGCATCTCGGCGACGATTCGGGCCTGAGCCTGATCGCGCCGCTGTGCGACCTGCAGCCCGACGCGCGGATTCTCGTGCTGACCGGCTACGCGAGCATCGCGACCGCCGTGCAGGCGGTGAAGGAAGGCGCCGACAACTATCTGGCGAAGCCCGCGAACATCGAGTCGATCCTGGCCGCGCTGCAGACCAACGCGAGCGAAGTGCAGGCAGACGAGGCGCTCGAGAATCCGGTCGTGCTGTCGGTCGACCGGCTCGAATGGGAGCACATCCAGCGCGTGCTGGCGGAGAACAACAACAACATCTCGGCGACCGCGCGCGCGCTGAACATGCACCGCCGCACGCTGCAACGCAAGCTCGCGAAGAAGCCGGTGCGGCAGTAAGGGGCGCGGCGGCATCGGCCGGGCGCACCAACGAAAACGGGCGGCCCGCCGGGCCGCCCGTTTCGCATTCGACGCCGCGTGCGTTACAGCACGTAGCGCGACAGGTCTTCGTCCTGCGACACTTCGCCGAGCGCGCGATCGACGTACTTCGCGTCGATCGTCACGCGCTCGCTGGCGTGATTGCCGGCCGAGAACGACACTTCCTCGAGCAGCTTCTCGATCACCGTATACAGCCGGCGCGCACCGATGTTCTCGGTCTTCTCGTTGACCGCGTACGCGATCTCGGCGAGGCGGCGGATGCCGTCTTCGGCGAACTCGAGCTGCACGTCTTCGGTGGCGAGCAGCGCCTGGTACTGCTTGACGAGGCTCGCGTCGGTCGCGTCGAGGATCGCCTCGAAGTCTTCCACCGACAGCGAATCGAGTTCGACGCGGATCGGAAAGCGCCCCTGCAGTTCGGGAATCAGGTCGCTCGGCTTGGCCAGGTGGAACGCACCGCTCGCGATGAACAGGATGTGATCGGTCTTCACCATCCCGTACTTCGTGTTGATCGTCGTGCCTTCGACGAGCGGCAGCAGGTCGCGCTGCACGCCCTGGCGCGACACTTCGCCGCCGCTGCCTTCGTTGTTGCGCGACGTGATCTTGTCGATCTCGTCGAGGAACACGATGCCGTTCTGCTCGACGTTCTGCACGGCCTTCGTCTTCACTTCCTCGTCGTTGAGCATCTTCGCCGCTTCCTCGTCGGTCAGCAGCTTCAGCGCTTCCTTGATCTTCACCTTGCGGCGCTGCTTCTTGCCGCTGCCGAGGTTCGAGAACATCGAGCGGATCTGCTCGGTCATTTCCTCCATCCCCGGCGGCGCCATGATTTCCATGCCGGCCGTCGGCTGCTCGAGGTCGAGTTCGACTTCCTTGTCGTCGAGCTGGCCTTCGCGCAGGCGCTTGCGGAAGGTCTGGCGCGTCGCGTTGTTGTCGTCGTTCGCGTGATCCGCGTTGCCGCCGAAGCCCACCGCGCGCGGTTGCGGCAGCAGGATGTCGAGGATGCGGTCTTCCGCCTGGTCGGTTGCCTTGCTGCGCACCTTGCGCATCTCGGATTCGCGCGTCTGCTTGACCGAGATCTCGATCAGGTCGCGCACGATGCTGTCGACGTCGCGGCCGACGTAGCCGACTTCGGTGAACTTGGTCGCCTCGATCTTGATGAACGGCGCGTCGGCGAGCTTCGCAAGGCGGCGCGCGATTTCGGTCTTGCCGACACCCGTCGGCCCGATCATCAGGATGTTCTTCGGCGTGATTTCCGTGCGCAGCGGATCGGCGACCTGCTGGCGGCGCCAGCGGTTGCGCAGCGCGACCGCGACGGCCTTCTTCGCCTTGTTCTGGCCGATGATGTGCTTGTCGAGTTCCGAGACGATCTCGGCAGGGGTCATGGTGCTCATGGTGCGGTCCTTACTCGATCGTTTCGATGATGCGGTTGTGGTTCGTGTAGATGCACATGTCGCCGGCGATCTCGAGCGATTTCTCGACGATCTCGCGCGGGGACAGCTCGGTGTTCTCCGCGAGCGCGCGGGCCGCAGCTTGCGCATAGGCGCCGCCCGAACCGATCGCACAAATGCCGCCTTCCGGGTCGAGCACGTCGCCGTTGCCGGTGATCACGAGCGTGGTGGTCGCATCGGCCGTGATCAGCATCGCCTCGAGGCGGCGCAGCATCCGGTCGGTGCGCCAGTCCTTCGCGAGCTCGACGGCCGCGCGGGTCAGGTTGCCCTGGTGCTTCTCGAGCTTCGCCTCGAAGCGATCGAGCAGCGAGAACGCATCGGCGGTGCCGCCCGCGAATCCGACCAGTACCTGGTTGTTGTAGATCCGCCGCACTTTCCGCGCGCCACCCTTCATGACGATGTTGCCGAGGGTTACCTGGCCGTCGCCGCCAAGCGCGACCTTGTCGCCGCGCCGGACCGAAACGATGGTCGTGCCGTGAAATTGCTCCATCTGCGTTCCTTGAGAAAAACGGGGAAGAGTCGGGCGGCGCGGGGCGCCGCCGCTTGAATCGCAGTGCGCCGGGGAGCGGCCCGGCGCGCGTCCGATTCATTTTAGGGCGGGCGCCGGGATATCAAGAGGGGGAGGCAAATCGGCCGGCGGGCCGGAAACCGGTGCCGGAAAAACAAAAAGCGCGCGGCAGGCCGCGCGCTTTCGGGAAGCAGCGTGTCGGAGCGGAACGCCGCTCGATCAGTCGCCGAACAGCTTCTGGCGCAGTTCGCGGCGCTCTTGCGCCTCGAGCGACAGCGTGGCCGTCGGGCGCGCGAGCAGGCGCGGGATGCCGATCGGCTCGCCGGTTTCCTCGCACCAGCCGTAATCGCCGGAATCGATGCGGGCGAGCGACTGTTGAACCTTCTTGAGGAGCTTGCGTTCGCGATCGCGCGTGCGCAGTTCGAGCGCGTGCTCTTCCTCGATCGTCGCGCGATCGGCGGGATCGGGCACGATCACCGTCTCGCGCAGGTTCTCGGTCGTCTGGCCTGCGTTCTTGAGGATGTCCGCCTGCAACTGTTCGAGCCGATTTTTGAAGAAGGCGAGCTGATCCTCATTCATGTAATCCTTGTCGCTCATCTTCAGGATTTCGGCTTCGGTCAAGAGTTTCTTCGTCATCTGCTTGCTTCTTCAATGTGCGGCAAATCAAGAGATATTGCCTGCACTTTGGGATTACCCGCAACTGCGCTTGCAATCATTTGCGATATGCCGCCGCGGGGCCGAAAGCCTCTGGAAAACCGGTTCTCAAATACCAGGATAGCCCTGGCGCGGATTTGCGCGCGCGGCGAACCGGTGTGCTGCGCGGCAGATCGCATCGGCCGCGGCCGGGTGGCGGATGGGCGATCCGGCGCGGTTGCGATGCCCGGTCAATGGTTCAGCAAGAACCGGGCCTGTTATTGCCGTACTCCAGCGGGCACGTATTGTAACTGAATCGCAAGCGGGCGCCGTATCGGGTCGATCCCCGTCGGCTGCGCCAATATCTAGAAAATATAACGCGCAAATCGCGAAAAAGCGATGACGGCGAAACCCTGCCCGGAAAAGGCACCGCGCAAGCGCCGCGGCCGCCCCGGAAGGCGGCCGCATGGAAGGCGCGCGACGCCGGGCCCGAAGGCTCAGGCGAGGCAGGCGTCGAGGCCGTCGGTGATCAGGTCCTGCGGCAGGTCGACGCCGATGAACACCATCTTGTTGGTCTTCTTCTCGACCGGCAGCCACTTCGCGGCGAGGTCGCTGCCCATCATCTGGTGCACGCCCTGGAACACGACCTTGCGGTCGACGCCCTTCATGTACAGCACGCCCTTGTAGCGCAGCATCCGTTCGCCGTAGATCTGCAGGATGCCGCCGAGGAAGTCTTCCAGCTTGTTCGGGTCGAACGGGCGGTCGTTGCGGTACACGAACGACTTGATCTTGTCGTCGTGGTGCGCGTGGTGGTGGCCGTGGTCGTGATCGTGCGCGCATTGACCGTGATCGTGGTCGCAATGCGCGTGATCGTGATCATGGTCGTGATCGTGGTGATGGTGCGCGTGGTCGTCCTCGGCGAGGAAGTCCGGATCGATCTCGAGCTTCGCGTTCAGGTTGAAGCCGCGCAGGTCGAAGATTTCCTTGATGTCGGCTTCGCCGAAGTTTACGACCTTGATCGTCGCCTTCGGGTTCATGTGCATCAGGCGGTGCTTGAGCGCCGCGACGGCCTGGTCGTCGACCAGATCCGACTTCGTGATGAACAGGCGATCGGCGAAGCCGACCTGGCGCTGCACCACTTCGTGTTCGTCGAGCTGCGCGTTCGCGTGCTTCGCGTCGACCAGCGTGATGACCGCGTCGAGCAGGAAATCGTCGGCGATTTCGCTGTCGATGAAGAAGGTTTGCGCGACGGGGCCTGGGTTCGCAAGGCCGGTCGTTTCGATCACGATGCGGTCGAAGTCGAGCTTGCCTTCGCGCTTCTTCGCGGCCAGATCGCCGAGCGCGCGTGCGAGGTCGCCGCGGATCGTGCAGCAGATGCAGCCGTTGCTCATCTGGATGATCTGCTCGTTCGTGTCCTGAACGAGGATCTCGTTGTCGATGTTTTCTTCGCCGAACTCGTTCTCGATCACGGCGATCTTCATGCCGTGCTGTTCGTTCAGGATGCGCTTGAGCAGGGTCGTCTTGCCGCTGCCGAGGAAGCCGGTGAGGATGGTGACGGGAGTGGCCATGTCGGTCGCCTGTGGTTCGTGAATCGGGGTCAAAACCAGGATGTGTGCGTCGCGCCGTCGACTCGCAAGCCGGGGCGCACAACCATCCATTGAAACATACCTGTCAAGCCTTCGCCCGTCGTCCGGACGACAGGCTCGAGCGCGTGGCCGCCAGCCGGGCGGCCCGGCGGACGCGGGTGTGCGCGTAGATCGGGGCGATCAGACGATTTGCAACAGCAGGCCCTTCAGATATTCGCCTTCCGGGAACGCGGCGAGCAGCGGGTGATCGACGCCCGCGCCGAGCCGCTTCAGGATCCGCGCGTCGACCTTCGCGTCGGCGGCCGCGCCCGCGACGATCTTCTGGAACAGGTCCATGTCGATCGCGCCCGAGCACGAATACGTGAACAGCAGGCCGCCCGGACGCAGCAGCTTGAAGCCGCTCAGGTTGATGTCCTTGTATGCGCGTGATGCGCGGTCGACGCTGTCGCGGGTCGGCGCGAACTTCGGCGGATCGAGCACGATCAGGTCGAAGCGCTCGCCTTCGTCGACGAGGCGGCGCAGCGTCTTGAACGCGTCCGCGTCGAGCCAGGTCGCGCGCTCGGCATCGAAGCCGTTCGCGACGACGTTCTGCTGCGCGAGCGCGAGCGCGTCGCCCGAAGAGTCGATCGACACGACACGGTTCGCGCCGCCCTTGAGCGCCGCGAGCGAGAAGCCGCCCGTGTAGCAGAAGCAGTTGAGCACGTCGCGGCCGGCCGCGTACTGCGCGACGAGTGCGCGGTTGTCGCGCTGGTCGACGTAGAAGCCGGTCTTGTGGCCGTTCGGCACGTCGACGTGATAACGCACGCCGTTTTCGTTCGCGATCAGCGTCGCGGGCGGCGCATCTCCTGCCAGCACGCCGGTCGTCTGTTCGAGCCCTTCCTTGTCGCGGATCGACACGTCCGAGCGTTCGTACACGTTCGGGCAGCCGGTCGCGCCGCTGAGTGCCGCGACGATCGCGTCCTTCCACGCCTCGACGCCCGCCGCCATGAACTGGCACACGAGCTGGCCGCGCGGTGCGGCGCCCGGCTCGGCCGTGTCCGCGACGTAATGGTCGACGATCAGCCCCGGCAGCCCGTCGGCTTCGCCGAACACGAGCCGCACCGCGCCCGTGCCCGACACCATCGTCGTGCGGTGCGCGACCGCGCGCTGCACGCGGCGCTTGAAGAAGGCGTGATCGATCGGTTCGTTCTCGTCGAAGCTCCACACGCGCACGCGGATCTGCGACTGCGGGCTGTACGCGCCGCGCGCGAGGAAGCGGCCGTCGTGCGCGCGGACGATCACGGTCGCGCCGGGCGCGGGCTTGCCGTCGACGCGGTCGATCGCATTGGCGTAGATCCACGGATGGCGGCGCAGCAGCGATTTTTCCTTGGACGGCTTGAGGGTGACGGTTTGCATGATGAGATCGAAAGGGGCCGTGCGCAAAGCCGACCTTGGCCGGTCGCCGCGCGCGGCGGGTAACACGGGAAGCGCGTCAGTCGCGCTTCTTCGCGCGCGGATGCGCGCTGTCGTAAATTTTCGCGAGATGCTGGAAGTCGAGCGACGTATAGACCTGCGTGGCGGAGACGCTCGCGTGGCCCAGCAGTTCCTGCACCGCGCGCAGGTCGCCGCTCGACTGCAGCACGTGCGTTGCGAACGAATGGCGCAGCACGTGCGGGTGGACGTTGGCGGGAATGCCCGCGGCCAGCGCCGCGCGCTTCACGCGGTCGCGCACGACGCCGGGCGCCATCCGGTTGCCGCGCACGGACACGAACAGCGGATGCGGGTCGTGCTTCACGAATTCGCCGCGCACGGCGAGCCACGCGTTCAGCGCCTCGATCGCCTTGCGGCCGACCGGCACCTTGCGTTCCTTGTTGCCCTTGCCGCGCACGGTGACTTCGGCTTCGGCGAGATCGAGCCAGCCGGCCGAGCGGTAGCCGTCCGCCTGCGTGTACATGACGTCGAGCCCGACCAGTTCGGCGAGGCGCAACCCGGACGAATAGAAGAGTTCGAGGATCGCGTGATCGCGGATGCCTTCGGTCGTACCGGCGAGCGGCGCGTCCATCAGTGCCGATGCGTCGTCGACCGAAAGCGCCTTCGGCAGGGTTTTCGGGCGCTTCGGCGCACGCACCGCGGCGACGGGGTTCGCGGGCATCTCGATGCGTTGCGCGAGCCAGCGGTAGAACGCGCGCCAGGCGGACAGCCGGTGCGAGATCGAGCGCGCGGACAGCCCGCCCGCATGCGCGCGCGCGACCGCGCCGCGCATGTCGGCAGCCGTGAGCGCCTCGAGCGGGCGGCCGGCGGCGAGCTTCTTCAGTTCGTCGAGTTCGTGCGTGTACGCACGCAGCGTGTGTTCCGACAGCTGCCTGACGTGCTTCAGGTTCGACAGGTAGGCGGCGATCGGATCGTCGGTCATGGGCGCGGCATCAGTGCGGCAGCAGGCGCGTGAGCGCGGCGCTCGCGAGCGTCGCGATCTGCGCGAGGAAGTCGGTCGCCATCCCGTCGTGGAAGCGGCGCGGATCGGGCGAGCCGAGCACCAGCAGCCCGAACGCGGGGGCGTCGGTGCCGCCGAGCGGCGCGCGCAGCGCGAGCAGCGCGACCGACGTGGCCGCGCCGTCGCCGGCCGGCGCGGCTTCAGCGCCTTCCGCCGCGTTCGCGGCCGGCGCCGCGAGCGCGGGTGCGAGCCACTGGGCCGCTTCGAATCCGGTGTTCGCGCCGCAGTACGGCGTCGACAGCCCGTTCGTGAACAGGCGCACTTCCTCGCCGACCTGGCGCGCGAAGTCGGCCTGCGAGTAGGTGTCGGCGACGTCCCACACGCGCAGCGCGGTTTGCGGCACGTCGAACACCTCGGCGATGCCGTCGGCGATCGTGCGCGGCAGCGCGTACGGATCGCGTTCCGCGATCACGCGCGCGGTCCAGCGGCTGAACTTCGCGGACAGGCTGTCGTTCTCGTGGCCGTAGCGCACGAGCTCGGCGAGCCGGCGCTCGAGATGCTTGTTCTTGTCGCGCAGCATTTCCATCTGCCGCTCCTGCAGCGAGATCGCGGCCTTGCCGTGCGGATTCGCGAGACGGATCGTCGCGAGCAGTTCCGCGTGTTGCGCGAAGAATTCGGGATTGGCGAGCAGGTAGTCAGCGACTTCGCGATCGTTCATGTGGCTGGAGCGTTCAGTTATCAGGACGTTGCAGGGTCAGACGTTCAGGTCGATCTCGCCTTCGAACACGGTCGCGGCGGGCCCGGCCATCATCAGCGCGGCGGTTTCGTCGCGCGCGCCGTCCCAGCTGATCGTCAGCGTGCCGCCGTGCGTGTGCACGGTTACCGGCGAATCGAGCAGGCCGCGCCGGATGCCGGCCGCCACCGCCGCGCACGCGCCGGTGCCGCACGCGAGCGTCTCGCCCGCGCCGCGCTCGTACACGCGCAGCTTCACCTCGTTGCGCGACACGATCTGCATGAAGCCGGCATTCACGCGCTGCGGGAAGCGGGCGTGAAGCTCGATCAGCGGGCCTTCTTCGAGCACCGGATACGCTTCGGCGTCTTCGACGACCTGCACCGCGTGCGGGTTGCCCATCGACACCGTCGAGATCCAGCGCGTGTGGCCGCCGACGTCGAGCGGCCAGAGCGTGTCGTTGCCTTCCGTGCGGCCGTCAAGCCCCGAGGCGTCGAACGGCACCTGCGTCGGCGCGAATATGGGTGCGCCCATGTCGACGACGACTTCGCCATCGTCCTGCATCGTCAGTGTGATCAGGCCCTTCATCACCTGCACGCACACGCTGCGCTTGTCGGTCAGGCCGCGGTCGCTGACGAACTTCACGAAGCAGCGCGCGCCGTTGCCGCAGTGCTCGACCTCGCCGCCGTCGCAATTGAAGATCCGGTACTTGAAATCCGCGCCGTCGACGGTCGGTTTCTCGACGAGCAGCAACTGGTCGGCGCCGATGCCGAAGTGTCGGTCGGCGAGCGCGCGCACCTGCGCCTCGGTGAGCGGCGGCAGCGCGCGCGAATAGCTGTCGAGCACGACGAAGTCGTTGCCCGCGCCGTGCATCTTGGTGAACGAGAGTTTCACTGGGTCCGGAATTCCATGGCGAACAGGGCGGTCGGCACGGCGGACGCGGCGTGCCGCGATGGCGTGCGGCGTCGTTCGTCGTGCTGATCTCAACCGCAAATGATACATGCAGCCGACAGGGGCGTCCTGCGCGTGCGGGGCGTCATTCGGGTGGCTGGGCGGGGAAAGCGGCGGGACGGCGGATCCGTGGCTCGCGCAGCAATCGGCCCGCGATCTCTGGCAGGGGCGAGCGCAAGGCGCGCCGAAGGTGGCACGGCTGCAGGCGCGCATCGTGCCGCGCGCCCGCGGGTTCGACTCAGTAGAGGCTCGGCTCGCCGGGCGGGCGCGTCTTGAAGCGCTTGTGCACCCAGTAATACTGCTCCGGCATCAGCGGAATCTGCTCCTCGAGGAATTCGTTCATCCGCCGCGCGTCGAGATCGTCGTCGCCGGTCGGGTAGTTGTCCCACGGCTTGAACACCTTCAGCCGGTAGCCCTTGTAGTTCGGCAGCACCTCGCCGATGAACGGCACGACCTGCGCGCGGCCCGTCTTGGCGAGCCGGCCGACGGCCGTCAGCGTGCACGCCGGCACGCCGAAGAAGGGGACGAACGTCGAATTGCGCAGTCCATAGTCCATGTCGGCGCCGAGCATCACCGGCTTGCGGTCGCGCAGCCAGCGCAGCACGACGCGGGCGCTGTCCGCGCGGCCGACCATCTCGGCGTCGAAACGCCCGCGGGCCTTCTTCGCCTCTTCCTCGAGCACGGCATTCGAGAACGGCTGGTACAGCGACCCGCAGCGGCGCTGCAGCGAACGGTTCAGCCAGATCGAGCCGGCTTCGATGCCGACGAAATGCAGGCCCAGGAACAGCGTCGGGGGCAGATCCGGATCGGTGAGGTCGACTGCGCTGTCGACCTGGATCAGCTTCGCGAGCTTGCGCTCGGAGCCGAACCACTGGACGCTGCGCTCGACGTAGCTGCGGATCGCGTGGCGGAAGTGCTGGCCCGCCACTTCCTCGCGCCGTTCGTCGCTCCAGTCGGGGAAGCAGAGTTTCAGATTGGTATGTACGATGCGCTTTCGCCGGCTGGGAATCTGGTACAGCAGCCAGCCGAGGCCGTCGCCGAACCGTGCGGTCAAGCCGTACGGCAGCAGGGCGAGCAGCTTCAGCAAGCCGATGGCGAGGTGCGTGCCGAGGCGGCCTAGCATGCGGAATCTCCGTGGGGCCGGCTGGCCGGCACGTTGCGAACAGGGGGGTAGGACAGCGGACGATGCAGCACGAGTGGCGCTCTGTGACAATTCACGAAAGCCGCTATAATACGGGCTTCGCCGAGTTAACTGACAACTTGCGGGGCGAAGCCGGCTGGCGCGAAGCGCGCTGCCCGGTCCTGGTAATCCGCTAAAGCGTCGCCGCTTCAGGCCCAACGAAGCTGGCTACGTGAAACCAACCGTAACCACACAGGAGCCTGAAAAAGTGGCAAACGATTATCTCTTCACGTCCGAATCCGTCTCCGAAGGCCATCCGGACAAAGTCGCGGACCAAATCTCGGACGCGATTCTCGACGCCATCCTCGAGCAGGACAAATACTCCCGTGTTGCAGCCGAAACGCTGTGCAACACGGGTCTCGTCGTTCTGGCCGGTGAAATCACCACGACGGCCAACATCGATTACATCCAGATCGCGCGCGACACCATCAAGCGCATCGGCTACGACAACACCGACTACGGCATCGACTACAAGGGTTGCGCGGTGCTCGTCGCGTACGACAAGCAGTCGCCGGACATCGCGCAAGGCGTCGACCGCGCGCATGACGACAACCTCGATCAAGGCGCGGGCGACCAGGGTCTGATGTTCGGTTACGCATGCGACGAAACGCCGGAACTGATGCCGCTGCCGATCCACCTGTCGCACCGTCTCGTCGAGCGCCAGGCGAGCCTGCGCCGCGACGGCCGCCTGCCGTGGCTGCGCCCGGACGCCAAGTCGCAGGTGACGATCCGCTACGTCGACGGCAAGCCCGATTCGATCGACACCGTCGTGCTGTCCACGCAGCATGCACCGGACATCGAACTGCCGGCGCTGCGCGAAGCCGTGATCGAGGAAATCATCAAGCCGACGCTGCCGGCCGACCTGATCAAGGGCGACATCAAGTTCCTGGTGAACCCGACCGGCCGGTTCGTGATCGGCGGTCCGCAGGGCGACTGCGGCCTGACGGGCCGCAAGATCATCGTCGACACCTACGGCGGCGCCGCACCGCACGGCGGCGGCGCGTTCTCGGGCAAGGATCCGTCGAAGGTCGACCGTTCGGCAGCGTATGCCGGCCGTTACGTCGCGAAGAACATCGTCGCGGCAGGCCTCGCCTCGCGCGCGCTGATCCAGGTGTCGTACGCGATCGGCGTGGCCGAGCCGACCTCGGTGATGGTCAACACGTTCGGCACGGGCCGCGTGTCGGATGCGGTGATCACGAAGCTCGTGCGCGAGCATTTCGACCTGCGTCCGAAGGGCATCATCAAGATGCTCGACCTGCTGCGCCCGATCTACGAGAAGACGGCAGCTTACGGCCACTTCGGCCGCGAAGAGCCGGAATTCTCGTGGGAAGCGACCGACAAGGCGCTCGCACTGGCCGAAGCGGCCGGCGTGGAGCCGACGGCACGCGTCGCATAAGCGTCGTCCGCCCGAAACAAAAAACCCCGGCATGCCGGGGTTTTTTTATGCGCGTCGATCGCCGGCGGGATGACGGCATCGCTGCGGTCGTGGCGAGCACTGCCCGCCGGCGCGGCTTCAGCGTGCGCTGAACCCGAACCAGCCGTTGCTGGCCGCGAGGCGGCGCGGGCGGTTGATGCGGCGCTGCGGGCCCAGCGTGCGGCGCAGCGCGAGCGCGCGCAGCGACGACGGCTTCTGCAGCAGCGAGCGCAGGCCGGCGCGGCGTGCGAACGCCTGCGCGCTCATCATCGAGAAGAACGCGTGGAACCAGGCGCGGATGCCGTCCAGCCGGCTGTGCGCGTGCGTTTGCTCGGCGAGCGCCTGTGTGCGTGCGCGGTGATGGCGCAGCGGGCGGGCGGGAGCGGACGGCGTGACGCGCTTCGCAGTGCGGTTGAGACGGGAAGTCAGACGGAGTGGCATGTGAACGATGCTTCGCTTGTATGGATGGCGCCCTTGAAAAGCGCACTGGTATGAACGGCCTCGGATGGCGCAACGGATCTTACCGAAAGTCGTTGCGCGCCGCGCCCGCCAGAATTGACAGGCCGCGACAGGCTACAAGGGATTCGTGACGTGCAAAAGTCGCGATAAACCCTTGTGCCGCAAGCGTGTCGCTGCATACCGCCTGTCGCTGAGGCTCGCGCCGCGCCGCACAGTTCCCTTGCGCCAGATCAAAACGACGATTGGCATGCCCCTGCGCACGACAATGGCGCTGTTCGCGGCATCCGGCGCCGATTTACAATCGTCACATTCACACGATAAACGTCTGGCATCCCATGTCGTCTCCATTGCAGTTGGAATCGATCCGCGCGCAAGTCGCGGAATTGCGCGAACGCGGCTTCGTCGTCGCGCGCGGCCTTGTCGACGAGGCGCAGTGCGCGGCGCTCAAGCAGATCGCGGCGCGCCAGTTGCAGGAAGCGGCGGAGCCGATCGAGTTCGAGGCGGATTTGCGCTACCCGGGCGCGCCCGAGTCGAAGCATGCGCCGGGCGGGCATACGGTGCGGCGGCTGCTGGACGCCTACACGCGCGATCCGGCGTTCGCCGCGCGCGCGATCGCACCCGAAATCGGCGAGTGGATGCGCGAGTACTTCGGCGAGCAGCCGGTGCTGTCACGCGCGCATCACAACTGCATGATGACGAAGCACCCCGCGTACGGCAGCCTGACGGGCTGGCATCGCGACTTCCGCTACTGGTCGTTCGAACGCGCGGACATGGTGTCGGTGTGGCTCGCGCTCGGGCCGGAAACGAATGAAAACGGTGCGCTCTGGCTGGTGCCGGGTTCGCACACGGCCGAATTCGGGCCGGAAGCGTTCGACGACGCGAAGTTCTTCCGCAGCGACCTGCCGGAAAACCGCAAGATGATCGACGCGGCAACCTGCCCGTCGCTCCAGACGGGCGACGTCGTGTTCTTCCACTGCAACACGCTGCATTCGGCGGGGCAGAACCGCTCCGACCAGGTGAAGTTCTCGCTCGTCTATACGTACCACGGCGTGAGCAACCGGCCGACGCCGGGCACGCGTTCGGCGGCGAAGCCGGAAGTGCAGTTCTAGCGGCGGTTCGGGCGGCGATGCAGCCGCGCCGCTTGCCCGATGGGGCACTGCGGCCGCGCGGGCGGATGAACAAACGGGCGGCCTGGGCCGCCCGTTGCGTTTTGTGCAGCCCGCTCCGCAACGCGGGCCGCCATCGCGCGGCTGCGCGATCAGCGCTTGTTGGCCGGCATCGCGAGGCCGATCAGGCCGATCAGCGATGCGACGGCGCCGCCGGCGATCAGCAGGATCGTCTTCGTGGCGGGCGAGCCGGTGAAGAAGCGCGACACGTTGTCGTTGATCGAATGGAACGACTGGCCGCCGAAATACAGCAGCACGACGCCGCCGACGAGCAGCGCAACCGAGATGACCCGGGACATATCAACCTCGCTGTAACGGTGATTCGAGACGCCGCAGTGTAGGCGACGCACGCGGCTGCGTCCATTGCTGTGCGCGCTTCGCCCACGTTCGATACCATAACCGTCGTACGTTTCCCTCGCCGCCGGCGCGCGATGTTCGCGCGCGGCGCGCGTCCCATCCCCGACGTCTTCACGGAACCGACTCATGGCCTACGAAGCAGCTTCCGAACGTTATGCCGACATGCAATACCGCACCTGCGGCAAATCCGGGCTCAAACTGCCCGCCCTGTCGCTCGGCCTGTGGCACAACTTCGGCGACTCGACGCCGATCGCGACGCAGCGCGATATCCTGCGCACCGCGTTCGACCTCGGCATCAATCATTTCGACCTCGCGAACAACTATGGGCCGCCGTACGGCAGCGCCGAAACCAACTTCGGCCGGCTGCTGAAGGAAGATTTCCGGCCGTACCGCGACGAGCTGCTGATCTCGACGAAGGCCGGCTGGGACATGTGGCCGGGGCCTTACGGCAGCGGCGGCGGGTCGCGCAAGTACGTGCTCGCGAGCCTCGACCAGAGCCTGCAGCGGATGGGGCTCGACTACGTCGACATCTTCTATTCGCACCGCTTCGACGCGCACACGCCGCTCGAGGAAACCGCCGGCGCGCTCGCATCGGCCGTGCAGCAGGGCAAGGCGCTGTACATCGGCATTTCGTCGTACTCGGCCGCGAAGACGCGCGAGATGGCCCAACTGCTCGCGCAATACAAGGTGCCGCTGCTGATCCACCAGCCGTCGTACAACCTGCTGAACCGCTGGGTCGAGGAGGATCTGCTCGGCACGCTCGACGACATCGGCACGGGCAGCATCGCGTTCACGCCGCTCGCGCAGGGGCTGCTGACGTCGAAATACCTGAACGGCGTGCCGGCCGATGCGCGCGTGAACAAGCCGGGCGGCGGCTCGCTGAAGCAGGATCACCTGAGCGCGGACAACCTCGAGCACGTGCGCAAACTCGACGGCATCGCCCAACGGCGCGGGCAGAGCCTCGCGCAGATGGCGCTCGCCTGGGTGTTGCGCAATGGCCGCGTGACGTCCGCACTGATCGGCGCAAGCCGTCCGGAGCAGGTGCGCGAAAACGTCGGCGCGCTGAAGAATCTCGAATTCTCGGCCGACGAACTCGCGGAGATCGATCGCTACGCGACCGAGGGTGGCATCAATCTGTGGGAAAAACCGTCCACCGATCAGGCGATCTGATCGGCATCAAGGACAGTCGATACGGGATGCGAACCATTGCATGCCGTATCGCTGCGCACGCTCACAAACGGCTACGTCGCTGCGATGCCGCGGCGTGACCGGCGCACGCCAACGCGTCGCTAGAGCAGAGCAGGCAGGCCTTCGACGAGCAATACCGCAACGCCGACGCCGAGGATGACGCCGAGCACGCGCAGCAGGTTGTGGCGGAATTCGGTTGCGCACGGCACCGCGCCGAGAAACAGCGCGCCGGCCAGCGCCATCGGAATCAACAGGATGAAGTCGCCGATCGTGAAATAGGTGGTCATGCGTGTCTCCAGAGCCGGCCGGAACAGGCGCACGCGCGTCTTCCAGCCCCATGCCGGGCATTTCTCGTGTTGGGCCGACCCCGATTGCGAACGGGGCGGTCAGTTCGAGTATAGGCAACCTCGCTGCGTTTTTCGCTATCCGAACCATTAAAAGTATGCGGAAAACCCCGGAGAATCTGCATTTTTCCGGCGAGTCGGACGAATGCCTTGCACCATTCTTTCCCGCTCCTTTCGATTCGCGCTGAAACGTCGGACATGTTCGATACGGGCCGCCGCACCCGCGGGCGCGGCGGCCCGTTCGCCTACGCGCGATCGGGGCGCGCGCGAACGGCCGGGGTGCGGAACACGAGCGCGAGCCCCGCCACGATCGCGCCCATGCCGGCGAGCGCGAGCGGTTCGGGCCGGTTGCCGAGCCAGACCGCGTCCATCAGCGTGGTGAGGACGGGCACGAGATAGAACAGGCTCGTCACGTTGACGAGATCGCCACGTTGCATCAACCGGTAGAACAGCAACTGCGCGATCACCGAGATCACGATGCCGAGCCACAGCAGCGGGACGATGAACGCCCAGCCGACCTCGAGCGAGACCGGCCGGAATGGCAGGATCGCCACGCACAGCGCGAGGCCGATCGCGTTCTGCAGCGGCAGCACGTCGGCAGGCGCCGCGCGCACGTGCTTTTGCAGCAGCGAGCCGGCGGTCAGCGCGACGAGCGCCGTGAGCGCGCAGGCGACGCCCATGATCGGCAGACCCGCACCGCCCACGCCGCGGCACACGATGAGCGCGAGACCCGCGAGCGACAGCCCGAGCCCCGCGACGCGCATCGGTTGCCAGCGCCGCTCGATGATCGCCAGCGTGAGGATCGGCTGCACGCCGAGGATCGTCGCAAGCACGCCCGGCGCGATCCCGCGCTCGAGCGCGAGCAGGTAGAAGATCGAATAGCCGCCCATCATCAGCAGGCCGGTCAGCGCGGCCATGCGTCGCTCGCCGCGCGGCGGCAGCCAGCGTCCGCGCATGATGGCCGGCACGAGCAGCACGAGTGACGCGAGCGCGAATCGTGCGGCGAGAAAGACGAACGCGGATGCGTGGCGCAGACCGAGTTCAGCGAAGATCGCGCCGCTGCTCCACAGCAAGACGAAGAGCGACGTCACGCCATGCGCGGCGAGCGCGCGTTTGAACGAAATCATGTGAATCCACCTGTCGAACGGATCGAAACGTCCCAAGTCGCGCACGTGGCAACGCGCCGTGCGCAATGACGCACGAACGGCCGCAAACGGGCGAATGGAAAACGGAAACCGAAAGCCGGCTGGTCAGCCGACGCGTGCCGCCGGCGGGGGCGGCGCGGCGCCGACGAGCGGCGGTGCGACAGGAGGAGGGAGGACGGATGGATGCGCGCACGCCTGCGGCCGCGAGTCGAACTGCGGCCGGGATGTTGCGAGAGCGGACGTGAGCGGTTGCATCGGGTCGAAATGCGCTTGAACGCGAATGAGCGTCAAAGGTAACGCAAGGCGGCCGCCGGGCGCAACCGCCGTCGGCGGGAGGCCGGCGCCGCGCGTGTGGCCGGTTTCGGCGGACGGTCACATTCGACAGGGTATGATGGGGGTATCCGTCCGTGCAAGCGCACGCGCGGCGCAGTGGTTGATTGGAGACATTCGACGAATTCGCGGCACTTCGCCTGCTTCTTCTTCTTTTCGCGCTTCGATAAACCGTGAACAATGGGATTACGCGCAACACCCCGACGAGGGCGGCGCGGATCGTGCATTTGCCGGCTCGCGAGCGAGCCGGGTTTCAAGTTTCAAGAGTGGGGAACCATCATGCATGTCGGGTCGATTGTCTGCACTACCCATATCGCCGTGCCGAAGGGCGCGCGCGGCATCGTTCAGCGCGTTCTGGGCGACATGGCCATGGTGACCTGGTACGCGGGCGTGCCAGGCGAGTCGAAGGAACTCAACACCGAGCCGTTCTTTCTCGAGGACCTGATCGACACCGGCGAATCCGTGCTGCCGGCCGGCGCCGCGATCCACTGAGCGCGCGTGCCGTATCGGACGCTCGTGTTTCGGCGCGGCTGACGGCACAATGCGGGGCATGAAAGACGTCACTTCCGCCTCCGCAGCTCCCGCCGGCCCGCCGTTCGCCGGCCTCACGCCCGAGTGCGTGCTCGATGCGCTCGACAGCGTGCTGATGCCGGCCGGGCTGCGCACCGACGGGCGCCTGCTCGCCCTCAACAGCTACGAAAACCGCGTCTACCAGGTCGGCATCGAAGACGGCCCGCCCGTCGTCGCGAAGTTCTACCGGCCCGCGCGCTGGTCGGACGAAGCGATTCTGGAAGAACACGCGTTCGTCGCCGAACTCGCCGCGCGCGAGATTCCGGCGGTGCCCGCGCGCGTCGTCGACGGCCGCACGCTGCACGCGTTCGACGGCTTCCGCTTCTCGATCTTCGAGCGGCGCGGCGGCCGTGCGCCCGACCTCGACCGCAGCGACACGCTCGAATGGCTCGGCCGCTTCATCGGCCGGATTCACGCGGTCGGCGCGACGCGGCCGTATGTCGCGCGTCCCGTGCTCGACATCCGCGCGTTCGGCTACGAGCCGCGCGACTACCTGCTCGCGCACGATTTCATTCCCGACGACGTAAGGCCCGCCTACGAGACGGCGGTGACGCTCGCGCTCGAAGGCGTCGAGGCCGCGTTCGAGCGTGCGGGCGAGATCCGCCTGCTGCGCACGCACGGCGACTGTCATCCGAGCAACGTGCTGTGGACCGACGCGGGCCCGCATTTCGTCGACTTCGACGACAGCCGGATGGCGCCCGCGGTCCAGGATCTGTGGCTACTGCTGCCCGGCGATCGCGAAGGCGCGTCGCGCGCGCTCGCGGACCTGCTCGCCGGTTATGAGGACTTCTGCGAATTCGAGCCGCGCGAACTGCATCTGGTCGAAGCGCTGCGCACGCTGCGCTTGATCCACTACGCGGCATGGCTCGCACGCCGCTGGGACGATCCGGCGTTTCCGGCCGCGTTCCCGTGGTTCAACACGCATCGATACTGGGAAGCACGCGTGCTCGAGCTGCGCGAGCAGATCGGCGCGATGCAGGAAGGGCCGCTCTGGCCCGTGTGACGGCGCGCGCGGCAACCTCGCCGCGCGGCATTTTCGGGTGGGCCGACGCGCGTGGCTCGCGGCCCGCGCCGCTCAGAACTTCAACATCATCTTGATCACCGCGGCGAAGCGCTTGCCATAGGGCGGAGCGATCAGCCCGCGGGTATTCAGGCGTGCCTGCGTGAGCACGGGCTTCATCTTCGAGAACGTCACGAAGCCGTCGTAGCCGTGATACGCGCCCATCCCGCTCGCGCCGACGCCGCCGAACGGCAAACTGCCGCACGCGATGTGCAGCAACGCATCGTTCACCGTCACGCCGCCGGAGATCGTTTCGCGCATCACGCGGTCGATCGTGCCCCCATCCTCATCGAACAGGTACAGCGCGAGCGGCCGCGGGCGCGCGTTCACGTACGCGATCGCCTCGTCGAGCCGCTCGTACGGCACGAGCGGGAGCAGCGGCCCGAAGATTTCCTCCTGCATCAGCTGCGACGCGGCCGGCACGTGCGTGACCGCGCACGGCACGAAGCGACGCGACGCGGGATCGGACGGCGCATCCGACAGCGGATGCAGTTGCGCGCCGGCGGCCTGCGCGTCAGTCGCGAGCTGTTGCAGCCGGGCGTAATGGCGCGGCGACACGATCGTCGTGTAGTCGCCGTTGGCCGACAGGTCCGGATACAGCTTCGCGAAGCGCTCCCGTGCGCGCTCGATGAACGCGGCTTCCATCCCGCGCGGCAGCAGCACGTAGTCGGGCGCGATGCAGGTCTGGCCCGCGTTCAACGTCTTGCCGCCGATGATCGCGTCGACGGCCGCGTCGAAGCGCGCATTCGGCCCGACGATCGCCGGCGACTTGCCGCCGAGCTCGAGCGTGACGGGGGTGAGATTGTCGGCCGCGGCGCGCATCACGTGGCGGCCGACGTGCGTCGAGCCGGTGAACAGCAGGTGATCGAACGGCAGTGCGGTGAACGCGGCGCCGATCTCCGCATCGCCGTTCACGACCGCGACATGGTCGCGCGAGAAGGTCTTCGCGATCAGCTGTTCAAATAGCGCCGACGTGCGCGGCGTTAGTTCGGACATCTTGACGATCGCGCGGTTGCCGGCGGCGAGTGCGCAGATCAGCGGCCCGGCCGCGAGCAGGACCGGATAGTTCCACGGCACGACGATGCCGACCACGCCGAGCGGCTGCGGCAGCACCTTCGCGCGCGCCGGCCGTAGCCACTTGTTCATCGGCTTGCGGATCGGCTTCATCCAGCGCTTGCCGTGCTTGAGCGCGTCGTCGATCTCTTCCTTCGCCATCCAGATTTCCGACAGCAGCACTTCCTGCTTCGCGCGATGCCCGAAGTCGGCGCTGATCGCATCGGCGAGCGCATCCGAGTGATCGATCAGCATCGTGCGCAGCGCGCGCAGGTGCTGCGCGCGGGTGTCCCACTCCGGGTATGGCGCGCGCAGGTAGGCCGCGCGCTGGTCGCGCAGCAGCGACGTCAAGGCATCGACTGACGGCAGCGCTTGCGGGGCCAGTTCGGGCAAATCGTTCTTCATTTCGTCTCCTCCAGTTGGGCGTGGCACGTCGGCCAGCAGTCAGGCCGCACGTACCCGCTCGGCGAGCGTGGCGGGGCGGGGCAGGATGGCGCGCGTCGCACGGCAGGGTGCCGGATGCGATGCACGGTCGAAAACAGGGTGCAGCGTGCGGCAAGCGTCGCATCCGCGCGACGGTGTTCGTGTCCGAAAACGGGATTGCGCGGTCCGCGCGTACGGCCGGACGCGATGTCCGGCCGGTGTGCGATGGCGCGCGGCGGGTACTTGCCGGCGCACCGAAGCAGGGCAGCGCGGTGCGTGCGGCGACGTGCGCACCGGCAGGTCGTGCCGCGCGTGCGACGAGCCGTCCAAACGGTCGGCGATACGTCGCGTCGTTCGATTTCGACCGGCCGCGCGCACGGTGTTGCACGTCACCGTCCGGGCATCCGTTTGAAATGAAATGCGGGCCGCGCGCGGTGCGTCCGGACAACCCGGTCGGCACGCGGCCTGCAGAGCGTCGCGCTGCATCGTCGTCTCCCCAGTTTCGCGACGGCGCGGCTTCTGGCGGCCGGTGCATCGCGTCGCATCAATCGATACATCTTAAATTTAGTTCACGCGGGCGTTTAGAGGAATCGCTCTTGAATCGGCGTGCCGCGCGCGCGGCGGCCATTCCTACAATGCCCGAACATTACAAGCGGGAGCCGGCCGCGCCGGGCGCCGTTCATGACACGAAGGAGACGTGACATGCAATACGACTACATCATCGTAGGCGGAGGGTCGGGCGGCTCGAGCCTCGCCAGCCGCCTTGCCGACGCATGCCCCGACGCGACGATCGCGTTGATCGAGGCCGGCTCGCACACGGAGCGCAACCTGCTCGTCAACATGCCGGTGGGAATCGCGGCGCTCGTGCCGTTCAAGCTCGGCACGAACTACGGTTACGAGACGGTGCCGCAGCCGGGCCTCGGCGGCCGCCGAGGATATCAGCCGCGCGGGCGCGGAATGGGCGGCTCGAGCGCGATCAACGCGATGATCTACACGCGCGGCCACCCGGGCGACTACGATGAATGGGCGCAACTCGGCGCGACGGGCTGGGGCTGGCAGGACGTGCTGCCGTATTTCCGCCGCGCGGAAGGCAACGCGCGCGGTGCCGATGCGTGGCACGGCGCGGACGGCCCGCTGACGGTGTCCGACCTGCGCTTTCGCAATCCGTTTTCCGAACGATTCATCCAGGCGGCGCACGCGGCCGGCTATCCGCTCAACAACGACTTCAACGGCGCGACGCAGGAAGGCGTCGGCTTCTATCAGGTCACGCATCGCGACGGCTCGCGCTGCAGCGTCGCGCGCGCATACATCTACGGCCGCGAGCGGCCGAACCTGCACGTGATCACCGACGCGACGGTGCTGCGCGTGGGCTTCGACGGCAAGCGCGCGGTCGGGGTCGTGGTGTCGCGCGACGGACGCGTCGAGACGCTCGGTGCACGCGCGGAAGTGATCCTGTCGGCCGGCGCGTTCAATTCGCCGCAACTGCTGATGTGCTCGGGGATCGGTCCGGCGGAACAGCTGCGCCGGCACGGGATCGCCGTCGTGCAAGACGCGCCGGACGTCGGCACGAACCTGATCGACCACATCGATTTCATCATCAACACGCGCGTGAATTCGTCGGAGCTGGTCGGCGTCTGCCTGCGCGGGATCGCGAAGATGACGCCGGCGCTCGTGCGCTACTTCTCGAGCCGCACCGGGATGATGACGAGCAACGTCGCGGAGGCCGGCGGCTTCATCAAGAGCGACCCGTCGCTCGATCGTCCGGACCTGCAGCTGCATTTCTGCACGGCGCTCGTCGACGACCACAACCGCAAGATGCACTGGGGCTTCGGCTATTCGCTGCACGTGTGCGCGCTGCGCCCGTTCAGCCGCGGCACGGTCGCGCTCGCGAGCGGCGATGCGCGCGACGCACCGCTGATCGATCCGCGCTTCTTCAGCGATACACGCGATCTCGACCTGCTCGTGCGCGGCGCGCAGGCGATGCGCCGGATCCTGTCGCAGGCGCCGCTCGCGTCGCAGGGCGGGCGCGAGCTCTACACGCGGGCGGACCAGAGCGAAGCCGAGCTGCGCGCGACGATCGTCGAGCATGCCGACACGATCTATCACCCGGTCGGCACCTGCCGGATGGGCTCGGATGCGCGCGCGGTCGTGGATCCGCAACTGCGCGTGCGGGGCGTCGAAGGGCTGCGGGTGGTGGATGCGTCGGTGATGCCGACGCTGATCGGCGGGAACACGAATGCGCCGTCGGTGATGATCGGCGAACGCGCGGCGGACTTCATCGTCGCGACACGCCGGGGCGGTGGCGTGCCGCGCAACGAGGCGGCCGCGGCGGCGCACGGCCGCTGAGCGGCGCGCACCGGCACACGACCGACGCGATGCTCAGGCGAACGTATCGACGAGGCCCGCGCGGCTCACGGTCGCGCCGGCCGCTGCGGATTGCACGGCGTCGACCGGTGCGTCGACGGCTGACGACCCGGCGCGCGCGCGCGGCGACGGCCGGCCGCCGGCGAAGCTTTGCTGCGGGTTCTGCTGCTGCGACGCCAGGCCGCCATCGCTGACGCTCGCGCTGCCCAGGCCGAGCCCGCCCGCTTCCATCGCTTCACGCAGTTTCGGCAGCGCGGCTTCCACCGCGTCGCGCACCTGCGCGTGCTGCGACACGAACAGCGCATGCGCGTGGTTGTCCGCGACGCGCAGCACGACCTGCAGCGGGCCGAGGTCCGGCGGGTTCAGCGTCAGCTCGGCGCTCTGCTGGTGCGCATTCGACAGGAACACGACTTTCTGGCTCAGCGCATCGGTCCAGTCGGCGGTGCCGACGTGCGGCGCCAGCACGTGTGCGTTGGCCGCGGCGATCGAGCTTGCGGCGGGCGATGCCTGGAGGTTCGCCTGTGCGGCTGCCGCAGCCGTTGCGGCGGCAGCGACCGTCGCGTCGGCGGCCGGGCTGGCGGTTTCCTCGGCGGCCGCGAATGCGTGCTGCGCGGCGGGCTGGGCCGTTGCGCCGGCCTGCAGCGCCGGTGCGGTGGCTTGCGTGGGCGCCTGCTGCGTCGCGAGCGCGCCTTTCGCGTCGGCGAGCGTGCGGTCGAAGGTCGGGACTTTCGGCGTCGGCGGCGTAGCGGCAGCCGAGGCGGACGTCGCCGCCGCGGGTGCTGCCGCTGTCGCAGCCGTGCCCGTCGCGGGCATCGCGATCGCGCCCGCGCCGCCGGTCAGCTTCGCAAGTGCCGCCTGCAGCGTGTCGCGACCCGACACCGGCACGGCAGGCTCGGCGGCCGCATCCTTGCTTGCGTGGTTCGTCAGCGCGGCCGTGGCGTCGGGCTGGCCGGACACGGCCGTCGTTTGCGCGGCGGTGGCAGCGGTATCGGCGCCGGCCGGCGCCGCGTCGTTCGCGCGCGTCTGCAGTTGCGCCTGCACGGCGGCTGCCGCGGCGAGCGCGGCGGCGTCCGGGTTGAGCGTCGCGATGGCGTCTTCGGTCGACTGGTCGTCGTCGCCGTGGTCGGCGGACTTCGTGCCGGCGGCGGATGTCGACGACGCCTGTTTCGTCGAGACGTCCGGCTTGCCGGCGATTGCCGCGTCGTGCCGCGTGACGACGCTTTGCTTCAGCGTCTGCGCGAACGGCATGGCGGCAGGGCTGCTTGCGGCATCGTTGCCGGCGGACTTGGCGGAGGCGGACGAACCCGCATCGCGGATCGCCTTGAGTGCGGTGCCGGCGGTGTCGAGCAGCACGCCGAGCAGGGGCAGGGGAGGCATGACGATTCTCTCGTTCGAAAGCGGTGAGCGGTTACGCTGAACGGGCCGCATCGGCCCGCATGCGCAGGATCTTCGCGGCGTGTTCGTCGGCGTCGCGCTGTTCGCGCTTCGCCGAACGCTGCGCTTCCTGCGCGACGCCGCGCGCCTGCAGGATTTCGTATGAACCGACGGTGCGTTTCTTCTGTTGCCAGTTGGGGCGCGCCTCGTCGATGCGGACTTCGGCTGCGGCCAGCACGTTGCGTTGCTGCACGATCGCCGCGTCGAGCGTATCGATGAACGCCTGGAAGTTGCGCCAGTTGCCGGCCGGCATCCCGTGTTGCGCGGACTGCGCGAAGCGCGCGTGATACTCGTCGCGATAGCGCAGCAGCGCATCGAGCTGGTCGGCGGCCGCGGTGCGGTCGCGCTGCGCGGTGCCGAGCTGCTTCGCGGCCGTGTCGAGATCTTCCTGCGCGCGGTCGAGCAGGAGTTGAAGGGGAAAGCCGTGTGCCATCGGGGTCAGCCTCCGTGTACGTCGAACAGCGCATCGAGCGCGCCGAGGCTCGACGCGAACGGCGCGCATTCGCGAAAGCCCTGCTGCAGGAACGATTCGATGCGCGGGTAGAGCGCGATCGCGCGGTCGAGCTGCGCGTCGCGGCCGGGCGCATAGGCGCCGACCGCGATCAGGTCGCGATTGCGCTGGTAGCGCGACAGCATCTGCTTGAACTGCCGCACGCGGTCGAGATGCGTTTCGTCGATCAGCGCGGTCATCGCGCGGCTGATCGACGCCTCGATGTCGATCGCCGGATAGTGGCCGGCTTCGGCGAGCGCGCGCGACAGCACGATATGGCCGTCGAGGATCGCGCGCGCCGAATCGGCGATCGGGTCCTGCTGGTCGTCGCCTTCGGTCAGCACCGTGTAGAACGCGGTGATCGAGCCGCCGCCTTCGGGCCCGTTGCCGGTGCGCTCGACGAGCGCGGGCAGCTTCGCGAACACCGACGGCGGATAGCCCTTGGTCGCGGGCGGCTCGCCGATCGCAAGCGCGATCTCGCGCTGCGCCATCGCGTAACGCGTCAGCGAATCCATCAGCAGCAGCACGTGCTTGCCCTGGTCGCGGAAATACTCGGCGAGCGACGTCGCGTAGGCCGCGCCCTGCATCCGCAGCAGCGGCGACACGTCGGCCGGCGCTGCGACGACGACCGAGCGCGCGAGCCCGTCCTCGCCGAGGATCTGTTCGATGAATTCCTTCACTTCGCGGCCGCGTTCGCCGATCAGCCCGATCACGATCACTTCCGCGCTGGTGTAGCGCGCCATCGTGCCGAGCAGCACCGACTTGCCGACGCCGGAACCCGCGAACAGGCCCATCCGCTGCCCGCGGCCGACGGTGAGCAGCCCGTTGATCGCGCGCACGCCGACGTCGAGCACGTGATGGATCGGCTCGCGATCGAGCGGGTTGATCGACGGCGCCGACAGCGGTGCGTCGACCTTCGACGCGAGGGGGCCGAGGCCGTCGAGCGGGCGGCCCGACGCGTCGACCACGCGCCCGAGCATTTCCCAGCCGACCGGCAGCCGCTTCGCACCGGCGAGTGGATCGGCGACGGGCGCGCTTTCCCGTGGCCACACACGCGCACCGGGCAAGACGCCTGCGACGTCGGTGGTCGGCATCAGGAACAGGCGATCGCCGGCGAAGCCGACGACTTCCGCTTCCGCGTGCGGCAGCGTGCTGCCGGGCGGCAATTCGATCGTGCATTCGGCGCCGACCGACAGGCGCAGCCCGATCGCCTCGAGCACGAGGCCCGCGGCGCGCGTGAGGCGCCCGCACGGGCGCAGCGGCAGCGCGCGGTGGCTGCGGGCCGCGAGCCCGTTCAGGTGCGTGCGCCAGTGCGCGAGGTGCGGATTGTGCGGCGCGCGCGGCGCATCGCCGGCGGTATCCGTCGCGGGCGCGTGCGTGCCGTGCGCGGCGCCATGCGCCGCTTCGAGGTCGAACGACGCATCGGGGCCGAACGACGCGAGCGCGAGCTCGCGCTCGAGCGGTGTCATCCCGTCGTACAGCACCGATTCGGGCGTGGGCGTCACCATGCGCTCACCTTGCCGATCGCGGCGGCGACGCGCTGCCAGCGGGTCGGCAGCGTCGCGTCGACCTCGCCGGTCGCGGCGTGCGCGCGGCAGCCGCCGCGCTCGATCGACGCGTCGGTGCGCACGTTCCAGCCGAGCGTATCGAGATCGTCCTGCAGATAGGCTTCGACGACGGGCAGGTCGGCCGGATTCACCACGAGATGCGGCGCGCCGGACAACGCCGGCTCGGCGGCGAGCACGTCGCGCACGGCCGCGACGAGCGCGGCCGGATCGTGCTTCACGTGCTGGCGCACGACCTGCTGCGCGATGTCGAGCGCGAGCTGCGCGAGCTCGGACGCGAGATCGTGCTCGACGCCCGACACGGCCTCGCGAAACGACGCGGCCAGCGCCGCAAGCTGCGCGGCCTGTTCGCGTGCTTCGGCCTGGCCGGCCTCGAAGCCTTGTTCGCGCCCCTGATCGAACCCGGCCTGGTAACCCAGTGCCTGGCCTTCGACGTGGCCGGCCGCATGGCCTTCGGCATGCGCGGCGTCGCGCACGCGCTGCAGCTCCTCGGCGAGCGCGGCGGCCGCCGCTGCCGCATCGTCGGGCGGCGGCGGGGGCGGCGGCGGATCGAACGACGCCATCTCCCACCGCTGGTATGCGGTGAGGGTGCCGGCGTGCTCGCGCGCGGAATCAGACATACGCGTCTTCCGCCTTGCCGCCGATCACGATCTGACCGCTCTCGGCGAGGTTGCGCACGATCTGCAGGATGCGGCGCTGCTGCGTCTCGACTTCGGACACGCGCACCGGGCCGCGCGCGTCGAGATCCTCGGCGAGCAGTTCGGCCGCGCGTTGCGACATGTTCGCGAGGAATTTCTGGCGCAGCGCGGGCGGCGCGCCCTTCAGCGCGATGATCAGCGTTTCCGACTCGACTTCCTTCAGCACCATCTGGATCGCGCGATCCTCGAGGTCGAGCAGGTTCTCGAACACGAACATCTGGTCGACGATCTTCTGCGCGAGGTCGGCGTCGTACTGGCGCACGCTCTCGAGCACGCCTTCCTCATGATTGCTCGTCATGAAGTTCAGGATCTCGGCCGCGGTGCGGATGCCGCCCATCGGGCTGCGCTTCAGGTTGTCGCTGCCGGACAGCAGGCCGGTGAGCACGTCGTCGAGCTCGCGCAGCGCGGCCGGCTGGATGCCGTCGAGCGTCGCGATCCGCAGCAGCACGTCGTTGCGCAGCCGCTCGGTGAAGCACGACGCGATCTCGGACGCCTGGTCGCGGTCGAGGTGCACGAGGATCGTCGCGATGATCTGCGGATGCTCGTTCTTGATCAGTTCCGCGACGGCGCCCGAGTCCATCCACTTCAGGCCCTCGATGCCGCTCGTGTCGCTGCCCTGCAGGATCCGGTCGATCAGCACGCCGGCCTTGTCCTCGCCGAGCGCCTTGGTCAGCACCGAGCGGATGTACTCGCTCGAATCGAGCGACAGCGCGGTGTGCTGCTCGGCTTCCTTCGCGAACTCGTGCAGCACCTCCTCGACCTGCTCGCGCGTGACGTTCTTCAGCGCGGCCATCGCGGCGCCGATCTTCTGCACCTCGCGCGGCGCGAGGAACTTGAATACTTCAGCGGCCTCTTCCTCGCCGATCGACATCAGCAGCAGCGCGCTCTTGGTCAGGCCTTCAGCGTTCATCGGACACCCAGTTCTTCACGACGGTGGCGACGATCTTCGGATCCTGGCGGGCGATCGTGCGCGCGTAGTCGAGGTTGCGTTCGTAGCGGTTCTTTTCGTTCTCGAAGCCGAGCAGCAGCGGATCGGGCTCGTCCGCCTGTTCCAGGGCGGGCAGGCCGTCGAGCGCGACCGGATCCTCCGGCGCCGCGAGTGCCGGTGCGGCCGGCTCGGGCGGCGGGAACGCGCGGCGCATCGCCGGGCGCACGAACATGAAATAGAGCGCCGCCGCAGCCGCCGCGATGCCGAGCCACTTCGCGGCTTCCTTCGCCATCGCGATCATGTCCGGCTGGCGCCACCACGGCAGGTCGGCGTACGGGTCAGTGGCGGTCGAGAACGCGCTGTTCACGACGTTGACCGAGTCGCCGCGCTTCTCGTCATAGCCCATCGCGTCCTTCACGAGCTGCTCGATCTGCGCGAGCTTCGCGGGCGGCAGCGGCTGCATCGTCACGTGGCCCTTCGCGTCGGCGACCGGCTGGTAGTTGACCACGACGGCGACCGACAACCGCTTCACGTTGCCCATCGGCTGCTCCACGTGGCGGATCGTCTTGTCGAGCTCGTAGTTGGTCGTCTGGTCCTTGCGGTCGCTGACGGGTGTCGACTGCGGCCCGTTCTGGCCGTTGCCGGCGACGATCGGCGCGGAGGCCGGCTGCGGCGGCGTGTTCGACAGCGCGCCCGGCACGCCCGATGCGCCGCCCTGCGCGAGTTCGGTCGCGCTGCTGGTCTGCTGGCTGCGGATCGCGGCCTGTTGCGGCGCGCCGTTCGGGCCGTAGCTTTCCGAGGTCTGCTCGAGCTTCGAGAAATCGATGTCCGCGCTGACCTGCGAGCGCGCGTTGCCGGTGCCGAAGATCGGCGCGAGGATCGCGTCGATGCGCTTTTGCGTGTTGTGCTCGACCTGCTGCACGTACTTGAGCTGGCTCGCGTCGAGGCCGGTGGCCGACGCGGTCTGCGTCAGCAGGTTGCCGTCCTGGTCGACGATCGTCACGTTCTTGGCCGGCATGTCGGGCACGCCGGACGACACCATCCGCGTGACCGCCTGCACCTGGCCCTCGTCGAGCACGCGGCCCGGGTAGAGGTCGACGAACACCGATGCGCTCGGCGCTTCCTTGTCGCGCACGAACACCGACGGCTTCGGGATCGCCAGATGCACGCGCGCCGTCTTCACGGCGTTGATCGACTCGATCGTGCGTTGCAGCTCGCCTTCGAGCGCGCGCTGGTAGTTCACCTGCTCGGCGAACTGGCTGATGCCGAATTTCTGGCTGTCCATCAGCTCGAAGCCGACCGAGCCGCCCTTGGGCAGGCCCATCGCGGCGAGCTTCAGGCGCGTTTCGTGTACCTGGTTCGACGGCACGAGGATCGCGCCGCCGGCGTCGGCGAACTTGTAGGGAACGTTTGCCTGCTGGAGCGCGGTGATGATCGCGCCGCCGTCGCGGTCCGACAGGTTGCTGTACAGCACGCGATAGTCGGGCGCGCGGCTCCACAGCACGAGCGCGGTGATCGCGGCGATGGCGAGCGCGACGGCGATCACGAACGGCAGTTTCGGGTTGCCCTTCATCCGCGTGATGCCGGGGATGCGTTCCGCGAAGCCGCCGAACCCGAAGTCCGCGCCGGCGCCGCCTGCTCCCGGCAACGCGGCGGCCGCGGTGGCGCCTGGCACCGGGCTGGCGAGGCCCGTGCGGGCGTCGGGGTTGATCAGCGAGTTGGCCTGCGAATCCATGCGTGGAATTTCTCCGGAGCGGGACGACTGAGCCGCTCGGACGAGCGGACGGACAATGACACGATGCGATTATCGGGACCGGGGCCCGACTCCGATCGACTGAAAAGAGCGGGGTTTCCCCCGTACTTTCGCGGCTTTGGCGCGCGCCGCGCTGCTATCCTTTTTCGCGATCCGGCATGGTGCGCGTCGTGCGGCGCCGTCGGAGCGCCCGGTGCGTCCGGGTCTCTACTCTCATATGTCTGGGGACAGCATGGCTGCCAACGTCAGCGGAATCGGTTCGGTGTTGCAACAGATGCAGGCGATGGCCGCGCAGGCGAGCGGCGGCGTCGCGAGCCCGACGGCGGCGCTCGCCGGTTCGGGCGCGGCGACGGCCGGCACGTTCGCGAGCGCGATGAAGGCGTCGCTGGACAAGATCAGCGGCGACCAGAAGCACGCGCTCGGCGAGGCGCAGGCGTTCGAGGTCGGCGCGGCGAACGTGTCGCTGAACGACGTGATGGTCGACATGCAGAAGGCCAACATCGGTTTCCAGTTCGGGCTCCAGGTCCGCAACAAGCTCGTGAGCGCGTACAACGACATCATGCAGATGTCCGTGTGACGGGCCCGGCAACCCGGGACGGCCAGCCGGCGATGGACATCCACGGGCGGCCGACCGGCGACGCGCCCGGTGAGCGGCCTGCCGGTCCGGCCGGCGGCCCGTGCGCCTAAAGCTTTTCAATTCCCTTCCGATAACTCTGGAACAAGGCCGCTTCATGCATTGCAGCGCGGCGGCCACCGCATAGCCAACGCAACACAAGGAGAAGCGCATGTTTTCCCCAGGACACGCTGGAGCCAGTGCATACGCGCGTGTCGGCGTCGAGACGGGGGTGATGGGCGCCTCCCCGCACCGGCTGATCGCGATGCTGTACCAGGGCGCGCGCCAGGCCATCGCGCTCGCGCGCATGCATCTGCAGCAGGGCAACGTGCCCGCACGCGGCGAAGCGATCGGCAAGGCGATCGGGATCGTCGAGAGCGGCCTGCAGGCGTCGCTGAACCGCGACGCGGGGGGCCAGATCGCCGGGCGCCTCGACGCGCTGTACACGTATATCGGCCGGCGCCTGCTGGAAGCCAACATGCACGCGAGCGACGCGATGCTGGTCGAGGTCGACGGGTTGCTCGCGACGCTCGAGGAAGCGTGGACGGGCATCGCTCCGGAAGTCGCGCGCATGGCCGCGCAACAGGCGGCGGGCGCGGCACGATGAATCTCAAGGCCGAATACTTCGCTCGCTACGAGGCGCTCGCGGCCGTTTCGGGCCGCATGCTGTCCGCGGCGCGCGGCGCGGAGTGGAGCGCGCTGCCGGAGTTGCAGGCCGAATTCCTGCGTCTCGTCGATGGGCTGAAGGAGGCCGATCCGGGCGTCGCGCTCGACCAGGACGACCTCGGTCGCAAGCTCGGGCTGATCCGCCGCATCCTCGCCGACGACGCCGCGATCCGCGATCTCGCGAGCCCGGAAGTCGCCCGGCTGTCCGCGCTGTTCGAGGCGCGGCGCTCGACCCAGGTATTGACCGATCTCTACCGCGCTCGCGGGTAGTGCCCGTTTGCCGGGGCGGCGGTTGCCGCCTGCCCGGCTTCCCAACGATGTGGCTGAGGTGAGCAGGCTCCGATCATGACCGGTATCGACTCCGTTGCGGCCGCCCTGCTGGCGAGTCGCCTCGACAGCCTGCTGACCGGCTCCGTGACGGCGCCCGCTGGCGGCGGCGCGACCGCGCAGGTCGGCACGCCGGGCGCCGGCGCGTCGTCGCCGTCTTCGACAGGGGCCCCGCCGGCGGCACCACCGGCATCCGCGCAGACCGCGCTGTCCGAGGTCGCGCTCGTGCTCGACGCGATCTCGCGCTCGGGCGGCATCGCGACGCCCGTGATCGCCGGGCGCACGCCGCTGCTGGCCGATCCTGCCGTGTTGCTGAGCACGGCGGCGGCCGTGCCGCCCGACGGGCAGCCGGCCGCCGGTCCGGCTGCGTCCGCCGCCGCGCCTTCCACCGCAACGCCTGCGTCAGACGTCGCGGCCGCGCGCGATGCGGCGGCCGCGTCGCCCGTCGCGGCGCTGCGTGCGGCGCTCGCGCAGGCCGTGAGCGAAAGCGGCCTCTTTTACGAATCCCATCTCGCGCAGTGGCTGGCCGGCCAGCGCCCGCTCGCCGCGCTGATGCGCGAACCGCAGGCGCGGCTCACGACCGCGCCGGTGCAGCCCGCCCCGGATGCCGCGCAGCAGGACGCACCCGACGTGCTCGACGAACTGCTCGCGCAGCGCCTGCCGCTACCGACGACAGCGCGAACGGCCACGCAGCCGGGCACGCCCGCGTCCGGCGGTGCGGTGCCGCGCGAGCTTGCACAGAACGCGGCTGCCGCCGCTCGGCAAGGTGCGGCGTCGGTCACGGCCGCGACGACCGACCCGCTCGGCGACCGCCCCGACACGCGCTGGACGCCCGCGCGCGCCGAACTGGGCGCCGCGTCGGCCGATCCGCAGGCGCAGGCGCCGGCTCCCGTACATCCGGCCGCCGTGCCGATCGTCCGGCAGCAGCTCGATGCGCTCGCGACCGACCAGTTCCGCTGGGCGGGCGAGGCGTGGCCCGGGGCGCGCCTCGACTGGACGATCGAGCCCGACGATCCGGGCGGCTCCGCGTCGCGCGGCGGCGAAGATGCAGGAAGCGGGATCGCATGGCGCACGCGGCTGACGCTCACGTTACCGTCGCTCGGCACGGTCGACGCGGAGCTGGTGCTCAATGGCGCGCAACTCGTCGCGCGACTGCGCGCGAATTCGGCCGGCGCCGACCGGCTCACGCGGAACGAGGCCGCGCTGCGGCAGCGGTTCGAGGGATCGGGGCTGCAGCTCGGCGGACTGTCGATCCGTGCGGTCGGCGACGAACCGGACGGCTTCGACCCGCTCGTCGCGCAGGCGGCCGCCGCCGCGTATGCGCGCAGCGCGGCGGGCGGCACGCCGGGCGCCGACGACGAGGTGCCGCGATGAGCATGGCGTCCCGCAAGCGCGCGACCGCGCTCGTCTACGATCCGAAGGGGGGCGATACCGCGCCGCGCGTGGTTGCTAAGGGGTACGGCCTGCTCGCCGAGATGATCGTCGCTCGGGCGCGGGATGCCGGGCTGTACGTGCATACCGCGCCGGAGATGGTGTCGCTGCTGATGCAGGTCGATCTCGACGACCGGATTCCGCCGCAGCTTTACCAGGCCGTCGCGGATTTGCTGGCATGGCTGTACGCGCTCGATCGGACCGAGCTCGGGCCGGGCGACGTCGCCCCGCACTTTCCGCTACCGCCGCTGCGCCGCTGATCGTTCGCCGGCCCGTTTTCCTTGCGAGATGCTGTCACAGTCTTTCACAATAATTTCGCCGGCATTTCCTTCTATTGACATGGATTGGCGTGCAGTCCGCGCGCTTCGTCGGTTATCGCCTGATATTCTTGTCGGTCGACGTTCGCCGTGGGATTGAGCGGGCGCGTCATTTGTGTAATGATATCCATTCTCATTTTCATGTTATCCGGGCGGCGCGCGTTTTTCGTGCGCTGCCCGTTGCTTTGAACGAATGGATACTCTCGCGTGAACGCGCCCGAAACGATCGCCCCGCCGCAGGCGGGCAGGCCCCCAGCGGGCGTCACCGTGCTGCATCCGGCCGCACGAACCCTGAGCGACGCCGAACTGGCGACGCGCCGCCAGCGCTCGCGCCGCGCGACCTTCATCAAATGGCTGCGCAAGGTGCATGGCTGGGTCGGGCTCTGGGGCGCGGTGCTCGGCCTGCTGTTCGGCGTGACGGGCGTGCTGCTCAACCACCGTGCGCCGCCGCTGAAGATCCCGACCGGCGAACCGCAGGTCGAGCAGATGCAGATCGCGTTGCCGGATCCGGCGCCGAAGTCGCCGGCCGCGATGACGAAGTGGCTGCAGCACGAACTGCACTTCGACGGCCGGCCGGGCCGCGTGCGCAAGGAGCCTGCGCAGCCGGTCGCCTGGGGCGACAAGCGCGTGATGCAGCCGGAGCACTGGCAGATGGGCCTGTTCGGTCCGCACCAGAGCCTGCAGGCCGAATATTGGGTCGGCAATGGCTACGTATCGGTGAAGCGCACCGGCAATACGTTCCTGACCACGCTGAACAACCTGCATCGCGGCGTCGGCATGAATCTCGGCTGGGTGTTGCTGATGGACACGATCGCCGGTTCGCTGATCCTGTTGTCGCTGACGGGCGTGCTGCTGTGGACGGAGCTGAACAAGCGCCGCACGGTCGGCGTCGTGCTGGTGGCAGGCTCCGTCGCCGCGGCGCTCGCCGCGGGTCTCGCCTGACTTGACCATCGACGTGCGCCGGTTGTCCGCCGGCGCATGACGGCCTCCGGCACGGCCATGCGCCACGGGGCAACCAGCTTCAGAGGCCGCAGGTCGCGCCGCTGTTCGCCGCGATCTCGCGGGCGGCCTTCGCGCCCTCGACCTGCAGGATCGTCGGCAGCGACACGTTGTTCTTCGCGGCCGTGATCTCGGCGAGGATCGAGATCGCGATTTCCGGCGGCGTGCGGCTGCCGATGTAGATGCCGGCCGGCCCGTGCAGCCGCGCCAGTTCCGCCTCGCTCAGGTCGAATTCGAGCAGCCGCTCGCGCCGGGCGGCGTTGTTGCGCCGCGAGCCGAGCGCGCCCACGTAGAACGCGGGCGTCTTCAGTGCCTCCATCAGCGCGAGATCGTCGAGCTTCGGGTCGTGCGTGAGCGCGATCACGGCTGAACGCGCGTCGAGTTTCATGTCGAGCACCGTGTCGTCGGGCATCGTGTGTACGACGCGCGTGCCCGTCACGTCCCACGCATCCGTGTACTCCTCGCGCGGATCGCAGACCGTCACCTGGTAATCGAGCCCGACCGCGATCTGGCACAGATAGCGCGACAACTGCCCCGCACCGATCACGAGCATCCGGTAGCGCGGCCCGTGTATCGTCACGAGCCGGTCGCCGTCGAACGCGAGCCCGTCGGTCGCCTGCGCGGGCGACAGCGACGCGCGGCCGGTCGCGAGCGTCATCGTGCGCGTGACGAGGCGGCCGGCCTCGACTTCCGCGCACAGCGCGGCGATCCCGCTGTCGGGCGTGAGCGGCTCCAGCACGAGCTGGATCGTGCCGCCGCAGGGCAGCCCGAAGCGGTGTGCTTCCTCGGCCGTCACGCCGTACTTGACGGCTTCCGGGCGTGCATCGGCCGCGATCCCGCTCGCATGCACGCGGGCGATCAGGTCGTCCTCGATGCAGCCGCCTGACACGGAGCCGACCACGAGGCCGTCCTCGCGCACCGCGAGCATCGCGCCCTCGGGGCGGGGTGACGAACCCCACGTCTTCACGACCGTCACGAGCAGCACGCGGCGCCCTTCGTCGAGCCAGCGCGCGCTGGATTTCAGTACATCGAGATCGACGCTTTCCATCATTCCGTTCCTGTTGCCGGACGGCCCGCCGGGCCGGGCCGTCGTTCGATGGCCGGATTATGAACCGCCCGGCGCGCGCGTGCTGGCAGCGTGCAAATCGTGCACGCAAATCCGGACGATCGGGCAAGAAATCGCGACGATCGGACAGCGATCGGGTGCGGGCGGGGCGCGGCGGCGCGTGTGGTGCGTGTGGTGCGCCACGCTCAAGGGGCGCCGATGGCCGGGCGGGTTCGGGCGGGGAGGGGGCGCGCACGGGGCCGGTGACGGCCCGGCGTGGCGTCGTGCCGCTGCGCGCGGCGTGCGCGCGCAGCGACGGCGGTCAATGCGCGTCGTGCTGACCGTGCGCGAGCTTCGAGTGGTGCCGCGAATACAGGAAGTAGATCACGAGGCCGATGACGAGCCAGATGCCGAACGCGGCCCACGTGACGGGTTGCAGGTTCAGCATCAGGAACAGGCACGCGCCGACCGCGAGGATCGGCACCACCGGCACGCCCGGGCAGCGGAATGCGCGCGGCAGTTCCGGGTGCGTGCGGCGCAGCACCAGCACCGCGATCGACACCATCGAGAACGCGGCGAGCGTGCCGATGTTGATCAGCTCGGCGAGCACGTTGAGTGGCACGAGCGCGGCGATCAGCCCGAAGAACAGGCCGACGAGCCAGGTCGTCAGGAACGGCGTCGCGTAGCGCGGATGCACGCGCGACAGCGCCGCCGGCAGCAGCCCGTCGCGCGACATCGCGAAGATGATGCGCGTCTGGCCGTAGCTCATCACGAGGATCACGGTCAGCATGCCGAGCACCGCGCCGAGATCGATGAAGCCCGCGACCCACTTCTCGCCGGCGATCTGCAGCGCATACGAGATCGGGTGCGACACGTTCGCGTACTGCGCCGACGGCACGATGCCGGTCGCGACTGCCGCGACCGTCACGTACAGCACCGCGCACACCGCGAGCGACGCGATGATACCGATCGGCAGGTCGCGTTTCGGATTCTTCACTTCCTCGGCCGCCGACGACACCGCGTCGAAGCCGATGAACGCGAAGAACATCACGGCCGCCGCGCCGAACACGCCGTTCCAGCCGTGCGGCATGAACGGCTTCCAGTTCGCTGGCGTGACGTGGAAGACGCCGACCGCGATCACGAGCAGCACGACCGACACCTTGATGAACACCATGATGTTGTTGATGCGGGTCGACTCGCGGATGCCGATCGACAGCAGCGTCGTGATCACCACCATCACGAGGAACGCCGGCAGGTTGAACCACGTGACGACGCCCGGAATCGCGCCGGGCGCGGCCGTCAGCACGGTCGGCAGCGTGAGCCCGAAGCCCTGCAGCAGCGACTGCAGGTAGCCCGACCAGCCGACCGACACGGCCGACGCCGCGAGGCCGTATTCGAGCATCAGGTCCCAGCCGATGATCCAGGCGACGAGCTCGCCGAGCGTCGCGTACGAGTACGTGTAGATCGAGCCCGCGACCGGAATCGTCGACGCGAATTCGGCGTACGACAGCGCCGCGAGGCCACACGCGATCGCGGCGATCACGAACGACAGCATCAGCGCGGGGCCGGCCTGCACGGCGCCCGTGCCGGTCAGCACGAAGATGCCGGTGCCGATGATCGCGCCGATGCCGAGGAAGGTGAGGTCGATTGCGCCGAGCGCTTTCTTGAGCCCGGCGCCGTGTGCGCCGGCGATCATGCGATCGACGTTTTTCTTGCGGAAGAGGGACATTGCGGATGAGTCTCCAGCGCGCGCGAGCGCGGCGGCGCCGAGTGAGTGAAAACCCGTAATTTTAGCCGATTTGGCGTGGAAGACCCGCTGCGGCGCAGCGGCGCGCTCGGGAATCGTCCGATAAAACAAGCGCTTGTGTGCGTCGTTCGGCGCACCGGGCCCGGCGCGGAGCCGGCCGGCGCGGTGAGGACGATGAATCAGGCGCCCGACGCGGGCGCCATGTCGACGAGCCGGTTGCTCATCACGTAGAACGTCAGTTCCGCGTTGTTCGACAGCCGCATCTTCTCGAGCAGCCGCGACCGGTACACGCTGACCGTCTTCACCGACAGCGACAGCGTGTTCGCGATGTCGGTGAGGCGCTTGCCCGACGCCAGCATGCAGAGCGTCTGGTATTCGCGGTCGGACAGCTTCTCGTGCGGCAGCGGTTCGTTCTCGAACGACACGTATTCGGCAAGCGCCTCGGCCATCGCCGGGCTCACGTACTTGCGGCCGGCCGCGACCTGCTGGATCGCGCCGATCATCTGCGCGGCATTCACCGTCTTCGACAGGTAGCCGGCCGCGCCGGCCTTCAGCGCGCGCACCGCGTACTGGTCCTCGCGATACATCGAGAACATCAGCACCGGCGCGCCCGGCAGCTTGCGCTTGATGCGCTTGAGCACCTCGATGCCGTTCGTGTCCGGCAAGGAGATGTCGAGCAGGATCACGTCGAAGGCCTGGCGGTCGACGGCGGCCACCGCATCGCTGCCGGTCTCGGCTTCGGTCACGTTACGCGCGATGCCGCGGTCGATCAGCAGATGGCGGATCCCTTGCCGGACGATCGCGTGATCGTCCACGAGCAGGATGTTCAGGCTCATGAGGGCCTCACGAAAGCGATGCGCGGCGCGCGGCCGCCGGCTCCGCGAACAGCGAGTCCCACGCGAAGCGCGCGGTGACGCGCGTGCCGCGCCCCGCTTCCGGTGCGCTCGCGTCGAAGCTGCCGCCGAACGCCTCGCAGCGTGCGCGCATTCCGGCGAGACCGTAGCCGGTGCGCCGGCTACGTGCAAGACCGGTCCCATCGTCGGTGACGATCAGGGACATATGTGATTCGTCGGTGTCGATCTGCACGTCGACGGATGTCGCGCGCGCATGCTTCGCGACGTTCGACAGCGCTTCCTGCGCGACGCGGAAGATGGCGAGCGCGCCGGCGCCGCCGAGCTGCGTGAGTCGCGCGTCGGCCGCGCAGACGAAGCTCGTGCGCAGGCCGGTGCGGGCCGTGTGGCTGTCGACCCACGTCGACAGGGCGCCGACGACGCCGCCGTCGAGTGCCGGCGTGTCGCGCTCGTCGATCAGCTGGCGGTTGGCGTCGGTGGCGGAGTCGAGCGCCTGCTGCGCCAGCTCGAGCGCGCGCAGGCAGCCGTCCGGCGCATCGGCCGGCAGCCACGTTTGAACGTTTGCCAGCGCGAAACGCGCGGCGGTGAGTTCGGCGCCGAGTCCGTCATGCAGTTCGCCGGCGAGATGGCGGCGGGCCGCCTCGTCGGCAACCATCAGCTGGAGGGACAGCGCCGCGATCCGGGCGGCGGACGTGTCGTGTTCGGGCAGGGCTTCGGCCACGGGCGCGGCTGTGTCGCAGTCGAGCGGCTGCGACGGGAACGGGGCGTGAGCGCCCGTGGGCGCATTGAGCGACGTAACCATGACTCTCCCTGCTATCAGAAAGCGGTTCGGACACCGGCTGGCTGCCTGGATCGGCTGCCGTTTCGATGACGGCAGCCGCCAGAGAATCGCCCCGTACCGAGGTAACAAAAGTTACATCTTGTAACGTTTGAGTCCGACCCTCCAATGGTCGCCGAATCGGCGACCGCGCGGGGCGAATAATATCTCAAAAATTTGGAAAACGTCATGCCAGGCGGACATTTAAGGGTAAATGTGAATAATCCGAGTGAAGCTGTTGTAGGAAAAACACTGACACGGAAGCACCTGGATGGTGCGTATCAAAATGTAACGATTTGCCATGGAATGATCGTGGTTTGTTACGAATTCGCCAAGTAGGGGCGAAAAAAAACCGGAGCTTTTTGCTCCGGTTCTTGATGCTGCACAAATTCGGGGATCGATCAGTCCACGAATGCGCGTTCGATCACGTAGTGACCCGGCGCGCTGTTCTTGCCTTCGACCAGGCCGGCCTGCTTCAGCAGGTCCGTCGTGTCCTTCAGCATCGCGGTGCTGCCGCACAGCATCACGCGGTCGTTTTCCGGCGAGAACGCCGGCACGCCGAGGTCCGTGAACAGCTTGCCCGTCGCGATCAGGTCGGTGATCCGGCCCTCGTTGTCGAACGCCTCGCGCGTGACCGTCGGGTAGTAGACGAGCTTTTCCTTGATGATGTCGCCGAGGTACTCGTGGCCCGGCAGGTCGTGCTTGATGTAGTCCATGTACGCCAGCTCGCCCTTCAGGCGGCAGGTGTGCGTCAGGATGACCTTGTCGAAGCGTTCGTAGATGTCCGGATCGCGGATGATCGACATGAATGGGGCGAGGCCCGTGCCGGTCGACAGCATCCACAGCGTCTTGCCGGGCAGCAGGTTGTCGGCGACGAGCGTGCCGGTCGGCTTCTTGCCGATCAGCACCGAGTCGCCCACCTTCAGGTGCTGCAGGCGCGACGTCAGCGGGCCGTTCTGGACCTTGATGCTGAAGAATTCGAGGTGCTCTTCGTAGTTCGGGCTGACGATCGAGTAGGCACGCGCGAGCGGCTTGCCGTCGACCTCGAGGCCGACCATCGTGAATTCGCCGTTGTTGAAGCGCAGGCTCGGCTCACGGGTGCAGGTGAAGCTGAAAAGCGTGTCGGTCCAGTGATGGACGGATTGGACGGTGGCGGTGTCGTATTTGCTCATGGCTTTGAAAACGGACGCGCGTAGCGGACGCGTGTAACGGGCCCAAAAACGGGCAAAAAACCGAGTGCGTCGGCCCGATCGCGGATCGGCCGGCCGGCGCGTCGGACACGCGCCTTCTCGATGACAGACGATTGAGGAACTGGTTATTTTACCCTGCTTGGGGCAGATGCGGGCTTGACCCGCGCGGCTGCGCGGATTTGGCGCAACGAAATCTTGCAACCGGCTTTCAGCGATCGGCCGCGAGCTTCGCGCCCAGCCCGACGAGCGCGGCGCCGCACAGCGCGTCGAGTGGACGCCGCGCGCGGCGGTAGCCGCGCTGCGCACGCGGGCTCGCGAACAGGAACGCGACGCACGAATACTCATGGCGGGCGCGGCGGCGGGCCGGCAAATCGCTACTCTAGCGCGCAGCCCTGCTGCTGCGCTACCGCGTCACTGCGGATCGAGGCGCAGCCGCGCGATATACGGCAGGTGGTCCGACAGCCACGCGGTTTCGCCCGACGGCGCCTGCCATTCGAGCGGCGTCAGCCCGCGCACGAACATCTTGTCGAGCGCGAGCGCCGGGGAGAACGCGGGGAACGTGCGGCCCGACTGGCCGAGCAGCGTCGCGACCTCGGACAGCCCGATCTCGCCGAACAGCGCGACCGAATCGTTGCGCCAGTCGTTGAAGTCGCCGGCGAGCACGAGCGGGTCGTCGCCCGCGTTGCGCACGATCCAGTGCGCGATCCAGTGCATCTGGCGCAGCCGCGCCGCGCGCGTGAGCGCGAGGTGCGCGCACAGCAGCGTGACGGGCCGTGCGCCCGCGAGCGTCGCGCGCGCGACCAGCAGCCCGCGCCGCTCGAAGCGGTGCGCGGAGATGTCCCATCGGCCGCCGAGGTCGAGCGGATGCGGCGACAGGATCGCGTTGCCGTGCCGCCACGACGGCTTGAACACGTTCGGTCCGAGCGCGATCTGCCAGTCGAGCGCCTGCGCGATCTCGGTGGCCTGGCAGTGCCACACGTCGTCGACCGTGTCGTCCATCGGCGCGCCGAAGCCGGGGGCGAGCATCGGGCGCGGCATGCGGCGCGCCATCGCCTCCTGCAGGAAATACACGTCCGCGTGCGTCGACTGCATCCAGTTGCGCATCGCGTTCCATGCGGTGAAGCCGAGCGGCGAGCGGCCCTTGTGCAGGTTCCAGCTGACCGCGGTGATTTCGTCGGGCGCGGCGTGCGGCTCGGCGAACGGCAAGGACAGGGCGTCGGCGGACATGGCGCTCAGTCCTTCGTGACGTGCGCGCGCACGCGGTAGACGAGATGCGGGCGCTGCTCGACGAGCGTCCAGTCGGTCCATGCGTCGCCGCCGACCGACAGGCCCGGATGGCTCGCGACGATCTGCCGCGGCGACGCGGGCAGGCACGGATCGCTGCGCGTCGCGTTTTCGTCGTCGAGGGTTTCCTGCACGTCGAGCGCGAGCGACACCGTGTGCGCGGCGTCGTCGACGGTGAGCGGCGCGACCGTCACCGAGCGCGAGCGCTCGGTCGGCACGACGCGCGCGGCATTGCCGCAGCCGACGGGCACGGCGGACGGATAGCGATGGGTGTCGGTACGGGTTTGACCCACGGTGGTGCGTTGCTGGAACGTGTCGATCGTCTGACCGTCGCGCACCACCTGGATCTCCCACGCGACGACGGCCGGTGCGGGGCTCTGCGCATGGGCCGCGAGCGCGGCGCTCGCGAGCAGGACGGCCAGGCCGTGTTTCAGCATGAAACTTCTCCGGAAACGCGGGGTAGCGGGGAACGGACGCACATCTTACGCCCGATGGATCGGGACGGTGGTGTGACAGGACGTATCGCCGCAGGTTCGCAGCACGATCCGGTCCTGATCGAAAGGTAGGTCCGCGTCATGCGTTTTCAAGCGAAAAAGCGCGCGAACTCGGCGACGCTCGCGCGCTCGGTGACGAGACGGTTCTCGATCGCATCCGGGTCCGCATGGCCGAGCGACATCCCGCAGACGAGCTGCTCATTGGGCGGCATCCCGAGATGCTCGGCGATGATCCGGTGGAACGGCACGAACGCGGCCTGCGGGCAGGTGTCGAGGCCGCGTGCGCGCGCGGCCGTCATCACGCCCTGCAGGAACATTCCGCAATCGAGCCATGCACCGTGCGTCATCACGCGGTCGAGCGTGAAGAACAGCGCGACGGGCGCATCGAAGAAGCGGAAGTTGCGCGCATGCTGCGCGTGCATGCGGGCTTTTTCGTCGCGGCCGATGTTCAACAGACCATACAGGTCCCAGCCGACCTTGCGGCGCCGGTCGATATACGGCGATACCCATTCGCGCGGATAGTAGTCGTACTCGGCGACGTATTTCTCGTCGCGCGCCGGATCGTCGTACGCGGCGCTCAGGGCCGCGGCGAGTGCGTCGCGGGTCGCGCCGGTCGCGACGTACACGCGCCACGGCTGGATGTTGGTGCCCGACGGCGCGCGGCTCGCGGCTTCGAGGATCGCCTCGAGCGTGTCGCGCGGCACGGGCGTCGGCAGGAACGCGCGAATCGCGCGGCGCGACTTGAGCGCGGAGTCGACGGCGTCGATCGCATCGGTGTCGGCGCGCGGGACGGCAGCAGGGATGGACATCGGCATACCTTCGAAACGAAGCGCACGGCGCCGCGCGGGCGCCGTGGCATGGCCGGCGCGGCGGCCGGTGAATCATCGATCATACGCCGCACCGCGCGGCGCTGCAGTGTGCGCGCGGTGTTAGCAGCAGACCGGGGCGGCTGCTTGCTTGCACGCCGGTGCGGGATCGCTACACTGAAATCGTAAGGGTCTGATGATCGTGTGACGGTAGTGGTAGCGAGGTTGGTATGACGACGGCGATGGTGAAACAGGAACTGGCGGTAGCGTCCTTGAGCACGGTGTACGACCTCGAGCAGGTCGAGACCGCGTTGAACGACTTGAACGAGAGCGCGAGCGACGCACTGCGCGCCACCTACGAGCGGATGCTCAAGACCGGCAATCTGCGCTTTTGCGTGAAGCCGAACCGGATGCCGTCATTCGACGAACTCGGCGGCGCGCTGCCCAATTTCACCGAGCCGCTCGACGACGTGCGCAAGCAGGTCGCGCTGTGCCTCGAGACGGACGACCGGCTCGAACTGATGCCGATCCTGCTGCTCGGGCCGCCCGGCATCGGCAAGACGCATTTCGCGAAGGCGCTCGCGCAACTGCTCGGCACCGCGTATCACTACGTGCCGATGAGTTCGCTGACGGCCGGCTGGATCCTGTCGGGCGCGTCGTCGCAATGGAAGAACGCGAAGCCCGGCAAGGTGTTCGAGGCGCTCGTCAACGGCAGCTATGCGAACCCGGTGATCGCGGTCGACGAGATCGACAAGGCCGGCAGCGACGCGCAATACGATCCGCTCGGCGCGCTGTATGCGTTGCTCGAGCACGACACCGCGCGCGCGTTCGTCGACGAATTCGCCGAAGTGCCGATCAATGCGGGCAACGTGATCTGGGTCGCGACCGCGAACGATGCGCAGGCGATTCCGGAGGCGCTGCTGAACCGGATGAACGTGTACGAGATCGCGCCGCCGGACGCGGCCGGCGCGCGCCGTATCGCGCAGACGATCTACGACGAGATCCGCACGTCGCACGCGTGGGGGCGGCGCTTCCCCGACACGCTCGACGACGACGCGCTCGACGTGCTGGCCGCGACGCCGCCGCGCACGATGCGCCGTGCGCTGCTGCATGCGTTCGGCGCCGCGCGGCTCGGCGGCCGCGACGTGATCGCGCCGTCCGACATCCGCGCCGACGAGGGCGCGACGAAGCGCCGGCCGATCGGATTCTGAGCCGGCCGCGCGCGCCTCGCCGCGTGGCGCGTGCAGGCCGATACGGAGACGTTCGGCAAGCGGGCGGACCGGGACGTACAATTCCCTTCTCTCCCCTCGATGCGCAAGCGGCGCGAAACGCCATGGAGCAGATGGACTGTGTGGTGATCGGCGCGGGTGTCGTCGGCCTTGCGATTGCGCGGGAACTGGCCGCGCGCGGGCGCGAAACCATCGTGCTCGAGGCGGCCGACGCGATCGGCACGGGCACGAGCTCGCGCAACAGCGAGGTGATTCATGCGGGGCTCTATTACCCGCGCGGTTCGCTGAAGGCGCTGTCGTGCGTGCACGGGCGCGACCTGTTGTACGAGTTCTGCGAGACACGCCACGTGCCGCACCGGCGCGTGGGCAAGCTGCTCGTCGCGACGAGCGCCGCGCAAGTGAAGCAGTTGAAGGCGATCGCCGCGCGCGCGGCGGAAAACGGCGTGCTCGACCTGATGCCGCTCACGCGTGCCGAGGCGCAGACGCTCGAGCCCGCGCTCGAATGCGCGGAGGCGCTGTTCTCGCCGAGCACCGGTATCGTGGACAGTCACCAGCTGATGCTGGCGCTGCTCGGCGACGCCGAGCGCGACGGCGCGATGTGCGCGGTGAAATCCCCGGTCGAATCGATCGACGTGCTGCGCGGCGGCCGCTTCGTGGTGCGTACCGGCGGCGACGCGCCGACCGAAATCGAGGCCGCGTGCGTGATCAACAGCGCGGGCCTCGGCGCGCAGGCGCTCGCGCGCCGCACGCGCGGGCTCGACCCGCGCTGGGTGCCGCCGCTCTATCTCGCGCGCGGCAACTACTTCAGCCTGTCCGGGCGCGCGCCGTTCTCGCACCTCGTCTATCCGATGCCCGACCGCGCCGGGCTCGGCGTGCATCTTACGCTCGACCTGGCCGGGCAGGCCCGTTTCGGCCCGGACGTCGAGTGGGTCGATGCGTTGCGCTACGAAGTCGATCCGGCGCGCGCGCCGGCGTTCTACGCGTCGATCCGCACATATTGGCCAGGGCTACCCGACGATGCGCTGCAGCCGGCCTACGCGGGGATCCGGCCGAAGCTCGCGGGGCCCGGCGAGCCGCCGGCCGACTTCATCGTGCAGGGCGCGGCGCAGCACGGCGTGCGCGGGCTCGTGAACCTGTTCGGCATCGAGTCGCCGGGGCTGACCGCGTCGCTCGCGCTCGCGCAGCGCGTCGGCGACATGACGTCGCATGGGTGACGCACGCGCCCGTCTTCGTGCGGACCAGCCGTGTGAATTCCGTGTGAGCTCCCGTGTGAAATCCCTTATCTCCGGCATTTCGGCGCGCACATTCATTCGCTTGAGCGTTATTCTGTCGAACGGCTGTCGCCAGAACAGCTTTCAAACCGATAACGTTGGAGCGAGTCCCCCATGAAAACATCCCGTCGGAGTTTCCTGATTACGAGCATTGGTGCCGTGTCCGCGCTGGCGCTTTCGCGTGAAGCGCTGGCCGATGCGCCGATGCTGTCGGAAACCGATCCGGCCGCGGTGGCACTCGGCTACAAGGCCGATGCCACGAAGGTCGACAAGGCGAAGTATCCGAAATACGCGGCGGGCCAGGATTGCGCGGCCTGCATGCTGTACCAGGGCAAGAAGGGTTCGGCTTCGGGCCCGTGCGGCGCCTTCCCCGGCAAGCAGGTGTCGGCGAAGGGCTGGTGCAGCGCATTCACGAAGATGGGTTGAGGCCCGTGCGGCATCGTGCGATGCCGCAATGTGGCGAAAACCGCAAAACGCCCGCCGTCGAAAGATGGCGGGCGTTTTTATTGCTTGAAAACGGTTCCGTCGCTTTCTACACTCGCTGCAAACCAGCGCGCCGCGGCAGACTGCTCCGCGTCGCCCGACACGGCGAATTCACGAGGATGAGGCACGCATGGCGACGATTGCGAATTCAACGAAAACGATCCGGCCCGAGCGTGCGCTGAACCGGCGCGCGGTCGTGGCGGCCGTGATCGGCAACGCGCTCGAGTGGTACGACTTCACGGTGTTCGGCTTCATGACGGTCGTGATCGCCGAGCTGTTCTTCCCGACGACCAGCGAATACTCGTCGCTGCTGCTGACCACCGCGACGTTCGGCGTGGCGTTCTTCATGCGTCCGATCGGCGGCATCGTGTTCGGCCTGTACGCCGACCGCGCGGGCCGCAAGGCCGCGCTGTCGCTCGTGATCCTGCTGATGACGGCCGGCATCTTCCTGCTCGCGATCGCACCGCCCTATGCGGCGATCGGCATCGGCGGCCCGCTCCTGATCGTGCTTGGCCGCCTGCTGCAGGGCTTCTCGGCGGGCGGCGAATTCGGCAGCGCGACCGCGCTCTTGATCGAAGCCGCGCCGTTCTCGAAGCGCGGTTTCTACGGTAGCTGGCAGATGGCGAGCCAGGCGGCCGCGCTGCTGATCGGCGCGCTGGTCGGCGCGGCCGTCACGCGCGGGCTGTCGCCCGATGCGCTGCGCAACTGGGGCTGGCGCGTGCCGTTCATCCTCGGGCTCGTGATCGGCCCGATCGGCTTCTACATCCGCCGCCATCTCGCGGATTCCGAAGCGTTCCTGCATGCGCAGCAAAGCGCACGCCGCGCGACGCTCGGCGAAGTGTTCACGCGCCACCCGCGCGAGGTGCTGTGCGGGCTCGGCTCGGTGATCGCGCTGACGGTGACGATCTACGTGCTGATCAGCTATCTGCCGACCTTCGCGGTGAAGCAGCTGAAGCTGCCGTACGCGGAATCGTTCTATGCGGTGATCGTCGGCAACCTGCTGTTGATGGTGCTGTCGCCGGTCGCGGGCGCGTGGTCGGATCGCATCGGCCGCAAGGGTCTGTCGCTGTGGTCGCTCGTGCTGACGCTCGCGCTGATGTATCCGTTGTTCGCGTGGCTCGACGCGGCGCCGAGCATCGGGCGGCTGATCGCGGTGCAGGCCGTGCTGTCGGTGACGCTCGCCGGCTACTACGGGCCGTTCGGCGCGATGATCGCCGAGCTGTTCCCGGCCAACGTGCGCTCGACGGGGCTGTCGATCGCGTACAACGTCGCGGTGATGCTGTTCGGCGGTTTCGGGCAGTTCATCGTCACGTGGCTGATCAAGGCGACGGGTTCGCCGCTGGCGCCGACCTACTATGTGATGGCCGGGCTCGCGCTGTCGATCGTCGCGGTCGCGTTCGTGCCCGCGCGCAGCGCGGATCTCGACGCGCCGGCCTGACGGCTGCACTGCAGCGCGATCATCGTTTCGAAATCCGCAACGATGCGGACCTCGGCCCCGAAATCGGTGCAACGATCGTTCGCGTCCGCGAACGAATTGTTTAGTTGTCGAAGGAAACACGCGCGGGATGAACGAATTCGTCGCCCGTGCGCGCGGACGCACTTTTCGCGTGCGCGAGACATCCGCAAAAACCCGCGTGAATGCGTCTAGAAGAGTTTTTTCTCCAGCTTGTTGCAAAATCGCTAGCTCAAGTAATATCCGCGTACCCGGCCCCTGGGGGGACCGGTTCCGATCTGGAGACCTGGAGGAAACATGGAATACAACCGTCTGTTGCACACCCTGCGTGTTACCGCCATTGCAGGCGTGGCAGCGGCATCGCTCGGCGTCGCGGGTTCTGCATTCGCACAGATCCCGAACAAAACGCTCGTCTACTGCTCAGAAGGCAGCCCGGCGGGTTTCGATTCCGCGCAATTCACGACCGGCGTCGATTTCACCGCCGCCACATTCACCGTCTACAACCGCCTCGTCGAATTCGAGCGCGGCGGCACCAAGGTCGAGCCGGGCCTCGCCGAGAAGTGGGACGTATCGTCCGACGGCAAGGTGTACACGTTCCACCTGCGCCATGGCGTGAAGTTCCACACGACCGACTTCTTCAAGCCGACGCGTGAATTCAACGCGGACGACGTCGTGTTCTCGTTCGAACGCATGCTCGATCCGAACCAGGCGTTCCGCAAGGCCTACCCGGTGTCGTTCCCGTACTTCACCGACATGGGCCTCGACAAGCTCATCACGAAGGTCGAGAAGGTCGATCCGTACACCGTAAAGTTCACGCTGGCCGAGCCGAACGCGCCGTTCATCCAGAACATGGCGATGGAATTCGCGTCGATCCTGTCGGCCGAATACGGCGATCAGTTGATGAAGGCAGGCAAGGCCGCCGACATCAACCAGAAGCCGGTCGGCACGGGCCCGTTCATCTTCCGCAGCTACACGAAGGACGCGACGATCCGTTTCGACGGCAATCCTGATTACTGGAAGAAGGGCGCGGTGAAGATTTCGAAGCTGATCTTCTCGATCACGCCCGACCCGGGCGTGCGCGTGCAGAAGATCAAGCGCAACGAATGCCAGGTGATGAGCTATCCGCGTCCGGCCGACATCGCGACGCTGAAGGCCGACTCGGGCATCGACATGCCGTCGCAGCCGGGCTTCAACCTCGGCTACCTGGCGTACAACGTCGAGCACAAGCCGGTCGACAAGCTCGAAGTGCGTCAGGCACTCGACATGGCGATCAACAAGAAGGCGATCCTCGAGTCCGTGTACCAGGGCGCTGGCCAGGCCGCGACCGCACCGATGCCGCCGACCCAATGGTCGTACGACAAGAACCTGAAGATGGCGCCGAACGACACCGCGAAGGCGAAGGCGCTGCTCACGAAGGCAGGCTATCCGAACGGTTTCGAGATCACGCTGTGGGCGATGCCGGTGCAGCGCGCGTACAACCCGAACGCCCGCCTGATGGCAGAGATGATCCAGGCCGACTGGGCGAAGATCGGCGTGAAGGCGAAGATCGTCACGTACGAGTGGGGCGAGTACATCAAGCGCGCACACACGGGCGAGCAGGACACGATGCTGATCGGCTGGACGGGCGACAACGGCGACCCCGACAACTGGCTCGGCACGCTGCTCGGCTGCGAGGCGATCAAGGGCAACAACTTCTCCCACTGGTGCTACAAGCCGTTCGACGAGCTGGTCCAGAAGGGCCGCACGACGACGGGCCAGGACGCGCGCACGAAGATCTACACGCAGGCCCAGCAGATCTTCGCGCAGCAGCTGCCGTTCTCGCCGATCGCGAACTCGACGGTCTACCAGCCGGTACGCAAGAACGTGGTCGACATGCGCATCGAGCCGCTCGGCTACGCACGCTTCGACGGTGTCGGCGTGAAGTAATACGACCGGCGTAAGCTGTCCCCGAAGACCGAGACCGGTAATTCATCCGGCGGCGGGAGGCCAAAAGCTTCCCGTCGCCGGTCGCACATTTCCCACAAGAAAATACGAGACGCATCATGTTCACATTCGTGTTGCGCCGCGTGGGGATGGTGATCCCGACCTTCATCGGCATCACCATCCTGGCGTTTGCGCTGATTCACCTGATACCGGGCGACCCCATCGAAGTGATGATGGGCGAGCGCGGCGTCGATCCCGCGATGCATGCGGAGGCGATGAAACGCCTCGGGCTCGACCAGCCGCTGCCCCTGCAGTACATCCACTACATCGGCCGGGCGCTGCATGGCGACCTCGGCACGTCGATCATCACCAACACCAGCGTCGCGGGCGAATTCTTCGCGCGCTTTCCGGCGACCGTCGAGCTGTCGCTGTGCGCACTCGTGTTCGCGCTCGTGGTCGGGCTGCCGGCCGGCGTGATCGCCGCGCTGCGACGCGGCTCCGTCGTCGACCACGGCGTGATGGGCACCGCGCTCACCGGCTACTCGATGCCGATCTTCTGGTGGGGGCTGATCCTCATCATGGTGTTTTCGTCGTATCTCGGCTGGACGCCCGTGTCGGGGCGCATCGCCGTCGAATACGACTTCCCGCATCCGACGGGCTTCATGCTGATCGATGCGCTGCTCGCGCCGGATGAAGGCTCGTTCAGGTCGGCGGTCAGCCACCTGATCCTGCCCGCGATCGTGCTCGGCACGATCCCGCTCGCGGTGATCGCGCGGATGACGCGCTCGTCGATGCTCGAAGTGCTGCGCGAGGACTACATCCGCACCGCACGCGCGAAGGGGCTGTCGCCCGCGCGCGTGGTCGTCGTGCATGCGCTGCGCAATGCGCTGATCCCGGTCGTCACCGTGATCGGCCTGCAGATCGGCACGCTGCTCGCGGGCGCCGTGCTGACCGAGACGCTCTTTTCGTGGCCCGGTGTCGGCAAGTGGCTGATCGATGCGATCGGCCGCCGCGACTATCCGGTCGTCCAGGGCGGCATCCTGCTGATCGCGACGCTCGTGATCGTCGTGAACCTGGTCGTCGACCTGCTGTACGGCGTGCTGAATCCGCGCATCCGCCACACGAGGTAATTCCATGAGCAATCTGCAAAACACCCTGCCGAGCGAATCCGCGCCGGCCGGCGGCCGTGCGCTCGCGCTGCGCGAGTTCTGGGCCAACTTCTCGCGCAACCGCGGCGCCGTCGGCGCCGGCATCGTCGTGCTCGTGCTGATCCTGGTCGCGCTGTTCGCGCCGCTGATCGCGCCGCACAGCCCGGTCGAGCAATACCGCGACTACGTGAAGATCCCGCCCGCATGGCTCGCGGGCGGCAACTGGCAGTTCATCCTCGGCACCGACGAAGCGGGCCGCGACATTCTTTCGCGCCTGATGTTCGGCGCGCGGATGTCGTTCTGGATCGGCTTCGTGTCGGTCGTGCTCGCGCTGATCCCCGGCATCGTGCTCGGGCTGGTCGCCGCGTTCTTCCAGAAGTGGGCCGACACGCCCGTGATGCGCATCATGGACGTGCTGCTCGCGCTGCCGTCGCTGCTGCTCGCGGTCGCGGTCGTCGCGATCATCGGCCCGGGCCTCACCAACACGATGTTCGCGATCGCGATCGTCGCGCTGCCGGCCTATGTGCGCCTGACGCGCGCGTCGGCGCTCGGCGAGTTGCAGAAGGAGTACGTGACGGCGTCGCGCGTGGCCGGTGCCGGCACGCTGCGCCTGATGTTCTCGCAGGTGCTGCCGAACTGCACGGCGCCGCTGATCGTGCAGGCGACGCTCGGCTTCTCGTCGGCGATCCTCGACGCGGCCGCGCTCGGCTTCCTCGGCCTCGGCGTGCAGCCGCCGACCGCCGAGTGGGGCGCGATGCTGGCCTCTGCGCGCGACTACATCGACAACGCATGGTGGATCGTGACGATGCCGGGCCTGTCGATCCTGATTTCGGTGCTCGCGATCAACCTGCTCGGCGACGGGCTGCGCGACGCGCTCGATCCCAAACTGAAACGGATGGCGTGAACATGAGCCAAGATCTTCTGACCATCCGCAATCTCGCGGTGAACTTCAACGGCCTGCCCGCCGTCGACCGGATCAACCTGTCGATCGCGCCGGGCGAGGTGGTGGGCGTCGTCGGCGAATCGGGCTCGGGCAAGAGCGTGACGATGATGGCGCTGATGGGCCTGATCGACGCGCCGGGCAAGGTGACGGCGGATGAAGTCACGTTCAACGGTGTCGATCTGCTGAAGGCGTCGCCGAAGGCGCGCCGCAAGATCGTCGGCAAGGACATCGCGATGGTGTTCCAGGACGCGCTGTCGAGCCTGAATCCGAGCTACACGGTCGGCTACCAGATCAAGGAAGTGCTGAAGCTGCACGAGGGCCTGCGCGGCGACGCGCTGCATCGGCGCGCGCTCGAACTGCTCGACCAGGTCGGCATTCCCGATGCGAAGAACCGCATCACGGCGTTCCCGCACCAGATGTCGGGCGGGATGAACCAGCGCGTGATGATCGCGATGGCGGTGGCGTGCAACCCGAAGCTGCTGATCGCCGACGAGCCGACCACCGCGCTCGACGTGACGATCCAGGCGCAAATCATGGACCTGCTCGTGAAGCTGCAGAAGGAGCGCGGGATGGCGCTCGTGCTGATCTCGCACGATCTGGCCGTGGTGTCGGAGGTCGCGCAGCGCGTCGCGGTGATGTATGCGGGCGAGGTCATCGAGACCAATCGCGTGCCGGACATCTTCCGTGCGCCGCATCATCCGTACACCGAAGCGCTGCTCGCGGCGATTCCCGAGCACAATCAGGGGGCGCGTCGCCTTGCCGCATTGCCGGGCATGGTGCCGGGCCGCGATGATCGCCCGTCCGGGTGCCTGTTCGCGCCGCGCTGCAAATACGTCGTCGACGACTGCCGCAAGGCGCGGCCGGCGCTCGACACATTGGTGCCGGCCAACGACGCGATGCGTGCGCGCTGCATCAAGCCACTTAATGTTTCCAACCTCGACCTGACGGGAGGCGCACGATGAATGCAGTCCACGAAACGCGTGCGCCGCACGATGACGACGTCGTGCTGGTCGCCGACCAGCTCGCGAAGCACTACACGGTGAAGCGCGGCATGTTCGGCCAGGGCACGGTGAAGGCGCTCAACGGTGTGTCGTTTTCGCTCAAGCGCGGCAAGACGCTCGCCGTCGTCGGCGAATCCGGTTGCGGGAAGTCGACGCTCGCGCGGCAGCTGACAATGATCGAGACGCCGACGTCCGGCCATCTGTCGATCGACGGCAAGGACGTCGCGGGCGCCGACCGCCACCGGGTCGCCGAGCTGCGCCGCCGCGTGCAGATGGTGTTCCAGAACCCGTTCGCATCGCTGAACCCGCGCAAGACCGTCGAGCAGACGCTTTCCGAGCCGCTCGAGATCAACGCGAACCTGACGGCCGCCGAGCGCGCGTCGCGCATCGCGCAGATCATGCGCACGGTCGGCCTGCGGCCCGAGCACGCGAAGCGCTATCCGCACATGTTCTCGGGCGGCCAGCGCCAGCGGGTCGCGATCGCGCGCGCGATGATCCTCGATCCGCGGATCGTCGTCGCCGACGAGCCGGTGTCCGCGCTCGACGTGTCGATCCAGGCGCAGATCCTGAACCTGTTCATGGATCTGCAGGAGCAGTTCAAGACGAGCTACGTGTTCATCTCGCACAACCTGTCGGTGGTCGAGCACGTCGCCGACGACGTGATGGTGATGTACTTCGGCAGCGTCGCCGAGCTCGGCGACAAGGCGACGATCTACGCGCGGCCGCGCCATCCGTACACGCGCGCGCTGATGTCGGCGACGCCGGCGATCTTCGAGGAAGACCGCCGCGTGCAGATCAAGCTGCAGGGCGAGCTGCCGTCGCCGCTCAATCCGCCGTCGGGCTGCGCGTTCCACCAGCGCTGCCCGTACGCGGTCGAGCGCTGCCGCGTCGAGGAGCCGCAACTGCGCGAAGTGGACGGCCGGCGTGTAGCCTGCCATCGGGCCGAGGAGGTAGGGGAGGCGAATGCCTGAAGCGTTGGCGGCGCGCGCGTCCGGCGTGCGCCGTGCGGGGGCAAGCAGCGCGCGCGTGATGCGCGCGTACCGCTACGCGCGGCGCTGGAGCGTGCGTACCGTTACGGGCGCGGCGCTGGCCGGCGCGTGCGTGGCGGCCAGCGTTGCTGTTCCCGTCGAATCCGCGCGCGCCGAAGGGCGCGCGCCGGCCACTTCACCGATCCATCCGTCGCAAGTCCCGCCGCCCGGCATGAGCCTGCCGGGCTTCCACGCGCCCGCCGTGTCGGACGGCACGGTGTCGCGCGGCACCGTGCGCGTGCAGCCCGCGCGCATGCCGTTCTACGTTGCGACCAAGGGCAGGGTCACGCTGTACGTGCTCGGCACGCTGCATACGGGCGACCCGTCCGACTATCCGCCCGCGCAGCCGTTCCGGCCGCGCATCCTCGGGGCGCTCGCGGCGTCGCCGACGCTCGCGCTCGAGCTGTCGCCGGACGATCTGCTCGAATCGCAGGACGACGTGTCGAAGTACGGCGTGTGCCGCTACCCGTGCCTGCAGCGCCTGTTGCCCGATCCGCTGTGGCAGCGCCTCGCGGGGCGCCTGCGCGGTAATCCGGCGGCGCTTGCCGAGATCCGCAAGATGCGGCCGTGGCTCGCGGCGCTGGTCGTCGAAACCTACGACTCGCTGTCGGCCGGCCTGCAGACCGAGTACGGCACCGAGGCGCAACTGCAGAACGTGTTCCTGAAGAAGAAGGGCGGCCGCGTGATCGGGCTCGAGACGCTCGCCGAGCAGATGCGTGCGTTCACCGGGCTGACGCTCGCCGAGCAGCGCGAGATGCTCGCGCAGGACATGGTGCAGACGCCGGCGCAGAACGCCGACGACATCAAGGCGCTGCACCGGCTGTGGCAAATTGGCGACGCCGATGCGATCTCGGCGTGGGCGGTCGCGAAGAGCGAGCGGCTGGCCCGTTCGAAGGCGCTGTCGGCGTCGATCGACAACAAGATCCTGTACGAACGCAACCGGCGCTTCGTTGCACGGATGACGGCAATCGCCGCGCCGAACCGGCCGGTATTCGTCGCCATCGGCGCGCTGCATCTGGGCGGCCCGCGCGGGGTGCTCGAATTGTTGCGCCAGCAAGGGTATCAGGTCGACGCGAACTGATCGCGCCGGGCGCCGTGCACCGATCCTCCCCTGCTTGATCGACGACACGCACGCGCTGCGAGGTGCCGGCGGGTGCCCGTGCCGCCGCTCGATTCGATAAGGAAAACCCTTGAATCCTCAGAAAATAGCGTTTAAAACGATTGACATCCGGTTCTGCCGATCTCTATTCTTCATCCCACAAGTTGAAAAAATGAAAAGAATAGAAAAAGTTCTACGGGGTAGCAGAAAACAATGCGCGGGGTTAGCGTAGCCGGCACGTGATGTCGTGCCGGCCGCGTAGTGTCTGCATGCACGGCGGGGCCAAACATCGTCGGTACAACAAATGCATGCGACAGACTTGCGGATAAGCGACGTTCCGTCGTCCGACCGGGGGAAGCAGCAATCGGGTGGCGGCGGACGTTTTTTTATTCCGGAGCATTTTTCCGGTCACCGTCGAAAGACGGTTTCGGGGGGCGAATCGACAGACGGCGAAGTCCGCGGCGATTGCGCCAACAGAAAAGCGCCACGAGGGCGCTTTTTTCTTTGGTGCGGCGGTTTTTCATCTGGGGCAGCGCGGCTTGCGCGCGGGTCAGGCGCCTTCGTCGGCCTCCAGCGCGCCCGGGGCGACGACATCGATACCGGCCGCTTCGAGCGCCGCGCGGATCCGCTTCGCGAACGCGAGCGCATGCGGGCCGTCGCCGTGCAGGCAGACGGTCTGCGCATTGAGCGGCACCCACTCGCCGCTCACCGACTGCACCTGCCGATCGCGCACCATGTCGAGCGTGCGCGCGAGCACCGCTTCCTCGTCATCGATCAGCGCGCCGGGCTGGCTGCGCGGCACGAGCGAGCCGTCCGCGCGGTAGCCGCGATCGGCGAACACTTCCTCCACCGCGGCGAGCCCCGCATGCCGCGCGGCCGCGACGAACACGCTGTTCGCCAGCCCGAACACGGCAAGCGACGGATCGAAGTCGTGGATCGCGGACACCACCGCGTCGGCGATCATCGGGTCGCGCGCGGCCTGGTTGTACAGCGCGCCGTGCGGCTTCACGTGCGCGATGCGGCCGCCCTCGGCCTGTGCGATCGCCGACAGCGCGCCGAGCTGGTACAGCACGCCGGCGTAGATGTCGCCGGCCGGCAGTTGCATCTCCTTGCGGCCGAAATTCTCCGGGTCGTGAAAGCTCGGGTGCGCGCCGATCGACACGCCTTTCTGCACGGCCCAGCGCACGCAGTCGCGCATCGCATTGGCGCCGCCTGCATGCCAGCCGCACGCGATGTTCGCCGACGTGACGAGGTCGAGCAGCGCCTCGTCCGATCCGCATCCTTCGCCGAGATCGGCATTCAGATCGATTTCCATGATGTTCCTCGTCCACTGATGGCGTGGCGCGTCCTTCGTCCTGCTTCCGCCATTGTCACGCCGCGCGCGATTGAACGCGGCGGCGGGTTTCCTCGCGCATCTCGATCGCGACGTCGATCTGCCGGAGATAGGCGCGTTCCGCGGTCAGGGCGGCGCGCGCGGCGTCGGGTGTCGTGCGCACGAAGCGGATCGGCAGGTTGAGCCGCGCCTGCGCGAGTTTCCAGAGATCCGCGCGGATCACCGTGCCGATCTTCGGATAGCCGCCGGTGGTCTGCGCGTCGTGCATCAGCACGATCGGCTGGCCGTTCGGCGGCACCTGGATCGTGCCGGGCAGCACCGCATGCGACAGCAGCTCGACCGGCCGCTCGCGCACCAGCTCGGCGCCGGCGAGACGATAGCCCATCCGGTTGCTGTTCGCGGTGACGAGCCATTCCTCGTCCCAGAACGCCTGCTGCGAATCGGCCGCGAACGACGCGTAGTCGGGGCCCGGCAGCACGCGCACGGGCATCGCCCACGGCGCATGCGCGGGCCGGTGGCGGCGCGGCGGTTCGTCGACGCGCACGAACGCGCACCACGCAGGCGCCTTCACGCCGAATTCGGGCGCATCGGCTGCGAGGCAGCCGGCGCCGGCCGGCGGCACCCCGACCGGAAGCCGATCGCCATCGCGCAGCGCGCGGCCGCCGAGGCCGCCGAAGCGCGATGCGAGATCGGTGCTGCGCGAGCCGAGCATCGGCAGCACGTCGATGCCGCCCGCGATGCACAGGTAGCCGCGCATCCCGCGTTTCGCGGCCGGCAGCACGAGCGTCTGCCCGGCGTCGACCGGCAGGCTCCACCACGAATACACGGGCTTGCCGTCGAGCGTCGCGCCGAATTCGGTGCCGGTGATCGCGATGCGCGTCGCGCGCGTGAAGCGGAACGCGGCCGGGCCGATCGTGATTTCGACGGCCGCCGCGTCGGGGCGATTGCCGACCAGCCGGTTGCCGACTTCGAGCGCGAGGCCGTCGAGCGCGCCGCCCTGCGCAACGCCGAGATGGCGCATGCCGCGGCGGCCGAGATCCTGCACGGTCGACAGCGGGCCGGCGCGGACCACCTCGATCGTGCCCGGTGCGGTGTTCTGGCTCATGTCGGGTCGACTCCGGCAATGGTGAAGCGCACGCGGTCGCCGGGCAGCAGCAGCGTCGGCTGCGGCCGCACCGGGTCGAACAGCACGTGCGACGTGCGGCCGATCAGCTGCCAGCCGCCGGGCGACGTGGCCGGGTAGATGCCCGTCTGCGCACCGCCGATGCCGACCGAGCCGGCCGGCACTTCCAGGCGCGGCGCCGCGCGGCGCGGCGTGTGCAGCGACGCATCGAGGCCGCCGAGATAGGCGAAGCCCGGCTGGAAGCCGACGAAGAACACGACGTATTCGCCGGCTGCGTGTCGCGCGACGACTTCGTCGGCCGGCAGCCCGGTATGCGCGGCGACGGCCGCCAGGTCGGGGCCGGCCGCACCGCCGTATTCGACCGGGATCTCGATCTCGCGGCCGTCCGCATGCTCGACGTCGGCGGTTTCCCATGCGTCGCGCAGCGCGGGCGTGAGCGACTCGGCCGTCGCGGCGAGCGCGTCGAACACGATCGTCAGGTTGTTCATGCCCGGCACGACGTCGATCACGTCGGGCCATGCGCGCGCGATCTCGGCGACGGCCCAGACGCGGCGCTGGCAATCGAGCGTGGCGGGCGGCGGCACCTCGCAGACGAGGGCGGCATCGCCGAGCGGATAAATGCGGGGTTGCGTCATCGGACTGGCACGGTTCGGACGGCAATGTTAGCGCACATTGTCAATAACATATCGATAACTTACCAATAAGCGTTTTCGCCTAGCCCGTATACCCGGGCTTCTGACGTACACTCGGCACACCCTGACATCCTGCTTGCGCCGCCTTTCCATGAAGCGTCCCCCGACCAAGATCGTGTCATCCGAACACCTCGTTTCCGATTCGAGCGCGGAGCTGTCGGAACTCGAATACGGGCTCATCATGGCCGGCAATGCCTTCAACCGCTGGATGGTGCGCTGCATGTCGGCCGCGGGTGCGAAGGACATGACGGCGGTCGAGGTGTCGCTGCTGCATCACGTCAGCCATCGCGAACGCAAGAAGAAGCTCGCCGACATCTGCTTCGTGCTCAATATCGAGGATACGCACGTCGCGACCTATGCGCTGAAAAAACTGATCGCGCGCGGCTATGTGAAAAGCGAGAAGAGCGGCAAGGAAGTGTTCTTCTTCGCGACCGACGCGGGCCGCGAGCTGTGCATGAAGTATCGGGAGGTGCGCGAGCATTGCCTGATCGAGACGCTGAAGGACAGCGGCCTCACCAACGAGCAGATCGGCGACGCGGCGCAGCTGCTGCGCCACGCATCGGGCCTCTACGACACCGCCGCGCGCGCGGCGGCGTCGCTGTAAACGATTGCGGACAGGACGGTCGACGCGGTGACGCGCGGCATGCCGCAGACGCCGCGTCGCGCGCCCCGTCATCCGGCGGCCGGGTAAAGCGCGCCGTCGGTCACGATCCAGCGCATCGCGAGATCGTGCGCTTCGGCCGGCAGCGCATCCACGCGGCACGCTTCATACGCAATGCCGACCGTCACCGGCAGCGTCTCGCCCGGCCACACCGCGAGCGTGCGGTCGTAATAGCCGCCGCCATAGCCGAGCCGGTAGCGCTGCAGATCGAATCCCACACACGGAATCAGCAACAGATCGGGCACGACGACGACCCCGGACGCCGGCTCCGGAATCCGGTGATGCCCTTCGCGCATCGGCGTGTGCGCATCCCACGCATGGAACGCGAGCGGCGTGTGCTTCTCGCCGATCACCGGCAGCGCGGCGCGGCGACCTGAGCCTGCCGCGGACCACGCGAGCACCGCGTCGCGTGCGTCGAATTCGCCCGGCAGGGGCCAGTAGAAGCCGACCGTGCGCGGTGCGAGCCGTTCGAGCAACAGGCGCAGCCGCGCGTCGAGCGCGGCATTCGCGGCGGGCTGCGACGCGGCGTCGCGACGCGCGCCGGACAGCGCTTTGCGCAGTGCAACCTTCGGGTTCGGCACAGGGTTGCATGCTATGCTTTCGCTCACTTCGTGCTCCATTCAAAACGATGTCGAACAGCCTTTTCCGAGTATATCGCGCGGTCGCGTTCGCGCTTTCGGCCGCCGCGCTCGTCGCCGGCACGGCCGCGTGCGCCGCACCGAACGACGACACGCTCGCCGGGGACGACCAGATCTTCGTGCAGCTGCGCGAAGCCGCGCGCCGCAACGACGCCGCGAAGGCCGCGCAGCTCGCGGCGATGATTCCGAACTATCCGGTCCCGTCCTACGTCGAGTATTTCCAGATCAAGCCGCAACTGTTCGATTCGACGGGCCGCGCACGTGTCGACGCTCCCGACGCCCCCGTGCAGTCGTTCCTGCAGCGCTACGACGGCCAGGCAATCGCCGACCGCCTGCGCAACGACTACCTGCTCGTGCTCGGCGCGCGCCACGACTGGCGCAGCTTCGACGACCAGTACAAGCGCTTCGTGCTCGACGACGACACGCAGGTCAAGTGCTACGCGCTCGAATCGCGCGCGGCGCGCGGCGAGAACGTCGCCGAGGCGGCGCGCGCGCTGCTCGTCGAGCCGAAATACTACGGCGACGCCTGTGTCGACCTGATTACGGCGCTTACCGTCAACCAGCAGTTCACGAGCGACGACGTGTGGCTGCAGGCACGCCTCGCGTACGAGCAGAACTACACGACACTCGGCGGGAAGATCGTCGACGCGCTCGGGCCGCGGCCGGTCGGCTTCGACCAGGCAACCAGCGCGCCGCCGCTGTACCTCGCGCGCGGCGTCGGCCCCGACGCGGCATCGCACCAGCTCGCGCTGATCGCGCTCGGCCGCATGGCGCGCAACGACCCGGACGCCGCGGCGGGAATGCTGACGTCGATCGCCGGCTCGCTGACGAAGCAGGAGCAGGCGATCGCATGGGGTGCGATCGGCTACCAGGGGGCGATCAAGCGCTCGGCGCTCGCATCGGTCTGGTATGCGAAATCCGCGAACGCGCCGCTGTCGAACCCGGGTTACGAATGGCGCACGCGCGCCGCGTTGCTCGCCGGCAACTGGCCGATGGTGCGCTGGTCGATCGAACAGATGCCGCCGTCGCTGCGCAGCGATCCGGCGTGGATCTACTGGCATGCACGCGCGCTCAAGCAGAGCGGCGACACGCTGCAGGCGAACCAGGAATTCGAGCAGGTCGCGGGCCAGTTCAACTTCTACGGACAGCTCGCCGGCGAGGAGCTCGGCCAGCGCACGTCGATCCCGCCGCGCACGAAGGTGAGCGACGCCGACGTCGACGCGATGAGCAAGATCCCGGGCTTCGCGCTCGCGCAACGCTTCTATGGGCTGAACCTGCGCCTCGAAGGCAACCGCGAATGGAACTGGCCGCTGCGCGGGATGACCGATCGCCAGCTGCTCGCGGCCGCCGAATACGGCAAGCGTATCGACCTGCTCGACCGCACGGTCAACACGGCCGACCGCACGAAGGCCGAGCACGATTTCACGCTGCGCTACCCGTCGCCGTACCGCGACATCGTCGAGCGCTACGCGCAGTCGACCGGCCTCGACGTCGAATGGGCGTACGGGCTGATCCGCCAGGAATCGCGCTTCATCACGAACGCGCGTTCGTCGGTCGGCGCGGGCGGGCTGATGCAGTTGATGCCGGCCACCGCGCAGATCGTCGCGAAGAAGCTCGGGATGGGCGCGATCACGCGTGCGCAGATGCATGACATCAATACGAACATCCAGCTCGGCACCTGGTACCTGTCGGACATCTACAACAACTTCGACAGCTCGCCGGTGCTGGCGACGGCCGGCTACAACGCGGGCCCGGGCCGGCCGCGCCAGTGGCGCCAGGTGTTGACGCAGCCGGTCGAAGGCGCGATCTTCGCGGAGACGATTCCATTCAACGAGACGCGCGACTACGTGAAGAACGTGCTGTCGAATACCGTTTACTACGCGGCGCTCTTCGAGGGCAAACCGCAGTCGTTGAAGAAACGCCTAGGCATGATCTCGCCCTGATCCGCCATCTTCACACTGCCGCGCGAGACGCGGCAGTGTGCTTTTGAGGTCACCATCATGGATCGTCAGACCGTCGCGCTGTTGGGTGGCACCGGCTTCATCGGCAGCCGGCTCGTCAATGCGCTGATCGACGCCGGCAAGCAGGTGCGGATCGGCACGCGGCGGCGCGAGCATGCACGCCACCTGCAGATGCTGCCGGTCGAGATCGTCGAGCTCGACGATCTCGATACGCGCACGCTGGCGCGGTTCGTTGCCGGCGCGCATGCGGCCGTCAACCTCGTCGGCGTGCTGCACGGCGGCCGCGGCACGCCGTACGGGCCCGGGTTCGAGCGCGCGCACGTCGCGCTGCCGGCCGCGCTGGCCGCCGCGTGCGTCGAAGTCGGCGTGCGGCGCGTGCTGCACATGAGCGCGCTCGGCGCCGATTCGCACGGCCCGAGCATGTACCAGCGCTCGAAGGGCGACGGCGAGGCCGCGCTGCATGCGGTCGCGGCGACCGATTCGCTCGCGCTGACGATCTTCCGCCCGTCGGTCGTGTTCGGCCCCGGCGACGCGTTCCTGAACACGTTCGCGAACCTGCAGCGCACGCTGCCGGTGCTGCCGCTCGCGATGCCCGACGCGCGCTTCCAGCCGGTGTTCGTCGGCGACGTCGTGCGCGCGTTCGTCAACACGCTCGATCTCGCGGCCGCGCACGGCAAGACCTACGAACTCGGCGGCCCGACCGTCTACACGCTCGAGCAACTGGTGCGCTATTGCGGCACGCTGGTCGGCCGTCAGGCACGCATCGTGCGCCTGCCCGACGCGCTCGCGCGGCTGCAGGCGAGCGTGTTCGAATGCCTGCCCGGTGAGCCGGTGATCACGCGCGACAATCTCGCGTCGATGTCGGTGCCGAACGTGCTGTCCGGGCCGCTCGCGCCCGAACTCGGGATCGCGCCCGCGAGTCTCGAGAGCATCGCGCCCGCGTATCTCGGCCATGCCGCGCGGCGCTCCCGCTTCGACTGGTTCCGCTCGCGCCGCTAGGCGTCGCGGGCCGTCGCTTCCGTCATTCACTTTCGCGCTTTTCGGAACCTCGCCATGAAACTCATCATTGGAGACAAGAATTACTCGTCGTGGTCGATGCGGCCGTGGCTGCTGCTCGCGCATTTCGGCATCCCGTTCGACGAGATCGCCATCGAGCTGCGCCGCGACGATACGGCCGCGCGTATCCGCGAGTATTCGCCGACCGGCAAGGTGCCGTGCCTGATCGACGACCACGGCGTCGCGATCTGGGATTCGCTCGCGATCGCCGAGACGCTCGCCGAGCGCTATCCGCAGTTCCCGATGTGGCCGGCCGATCCGCTCGATCGCGTACATGCGCGCTGCATCTCGGCCGAGATGCACTCGGGCTTCGCCGCGCTGCGCACGCAGATGGGGATGAACGTGCGCGCGTCGATGCCGGGGCGCGGCGCGACGCCCGATGCGCTTGCCGACGTCGCGCGCATCGACGCGCTGTGGGGCGCATGCATCGAGGCATCGGGCGGACCGTTCCTGTTCGGTGAATTCGGGATTGCCGATGCGATGTATGCACCCGTCGTGATGCGTTTCAACACGTATGCGCCGGAGTTGTCGCCGGAGGCGGCCGGGTATGCCGCGCGCGTGACGGCGCTGCCGGCGGTGCAGCGCTGGATCGATGCCGCGCGCCGCGAAACCCACGTGATCGCCGAATACGAACCGACGCCATGAACATCTACGCAGTAGGCGGAGCGATCCGCGACGAATTGCTCGGCGTGCCGGTGCAGGACCGCGACTACGTGGTGGTGGGCGCGACGCCCGAGCAGATGGCCGCGCAGGGCTTCCGGCCGGTCGGCAAGGATTTCCCCGTGTTCCTGCATCCGGATACGCAGGAGGAATACGCGCTCGCGCGCACCGAACGCAAGACGGCGGCCGGCTATCACGGCTTCCAGTTCTACTACGCGCCGGACGTGACGCTCGACGAGGACCTCGCGCGGCGCGACCTGACGATCAACGCGATGGCGCGTGAAGTGAGCCCGGAGGGCGCGCTGGTCGGCCCGGTGATCGATCCGTTCGACGGGCAGGCCGACCTGCGTGCACGTGTGTTCCGACACGTCGGCGACGCGTTCGTCGAGGATCCGGTGCGGATCCTGCGGATCGCGCGCTTTGCCGCGCGCTTCGCGGATTTCACGGTCGCGGACGATACGCTCGCGCTGATGCGGCGGATGGTCGACGCGGGCGAAGCGGACGCGCTGGTGCCCGAGCGCGTGTGGCAGGAGATCGCGCGCGGGCTGATGGAGGCGAAGCCGTCGCGGATGTTCGCGGTGCTGCGCGAGTGCGGCGCGCTCGCGCGCATCCTGCCCGAGGTCGACGCGCTGTGGGGCGTGCCGCAGCGCGCGGACTACCACCCGGAAGTCGACACGGGCGTGCACGTGATGATGGTCGTCGACTACGCAGCGAAGCAGGGCTACTCGCTGCCGGTGCGCTTCGCGGCGCTCACGCATGACCTCGGCAAGGCGACGACGCCCGCCGACGTGCTGCCGCGCCATGTCGGCCACGAAGGCCGCAGCGTCGATCTCATCAAGCCGTTGTGCGAGCGGCTGCGCGTGCCGAACGAGTGCCGCGATCTCGCGCTGGTGGTCGCGCGCGAGCACGGCAACCTGCATCGCGTGATGGAAATGGGCGCAGCCGCGCTGGTGCGGCTCTTCGAGCGCAGCGACGCGCTGCGCAAGCCCGCGCGCTTCGCCGAGATGCTGCAGGCGTGCGAATCGGATGCGCGCGGCCGGCTCGGGCTCGACACGCAGCCGTATCCGCAGGCCGAGCGGCTGCGCGTGGCGCTGGTGGCGGCGCGCAGCGTCGACGCGGGTGCGATCGCGCGCGGCTTCGCCAACGATGCGATGCAGATCAAGGACGCCGTGCATCGCGCGCGCATCGAGGCCGTCAAGCAGGCACTGGCGATCGGGGAATAGTGCGCAAGCGCCGGGTGGCGTGGTGCGCCGCCCGGCCGCCTGCCGTCATTGCTTCGTGCGGGCGGTGGCGCGGCGGGCCGGGGTGGCGGCGGCCGGACGTTTGCCGGCGGCCGCGCGCGGCTTCCCGGCCGCTGGCTTGGCCGCCGGGCGGGCTGGCGTGTCGACGGGCGCGGCCGCGATCGAATCCGCGTCGCGCTCGCGCTTCGGTGCGGGTTTGCGGCGGCTCACGCGCGGTTCGCCCGGCGCCGCGCCGGCATCGCGTGCGAGCAGTCTGATCTTCATCGCCTCGGATCCCAGCTCGGCGCCGTTGTCGTCGAAGAGCGGCAGCGTGCCGACCGCGATCATTTCGGCGGCCCCGTCGCCAACGTTCGCGACGCGGTGGCGCTTCCTCGCGTCGAAGTGCAGCGAGTCGCCGGCAGACAGCGGGTAATCCTTCTTGCCGATCGTGTAGCAAAGCCGGCCGGTCAGCACGTACACGAACTCGTCGCCGCCATGCGCGACCCATTCCGAACGGTAGCCCTCCATCATCCGGACCTTGAGCGCGTTGATCTGACTGCCGTCGAAGGTGGTGGACAGCCGCTCGTACCACTGCGACGCGGCATCGACCGCGTACGGTTCGCGGCGTCCCGCGTGCGAGTCGGGCTGCGCCTGGCGCGGCTGGTCGATCAGCGTGCCGAGCGGCACGTTCAGCGCCTTCGCGACGTTGACGAGCGACGACAGCGAGATGCCCGTGAGGTGGCGCTCGACCTGCGACAGGAACCCGACCGACAGGTTCGCTTCGGTCGCGACTTCCAGCAGCGTCTTCTTCGCTTCCCGGCGCAGGCGGCGAATGCGCTGGCCGATACGCATGATGTCTGAATCCATGAATCTCTTTCGTGGCAACGAGTCGCAAGGCGAGCGGAGGGGCGGTGCCGTCGCCGGGATGCGGCTTTCCGCGAATCGCACGAAGCACGGCCGTCGGGACGACGATGCCGGCGCATTGTACCGCGCACGCCGGCGCCCGGATGCCAGGACGCCAGGCGCCCCGCGTCATGCAGGGCCACGTGGGGCCGCGCCGCCGTCGCGCGCGGTGCCGGCAATTTTAGCCCTACGAAAATTTTGGCTTGACCTCGATTTCAGCGTGCTCTAGATTCTGTCGCTCGCATCAAACAAAGTTAAGTGAGACAAAAATTTCCCCGAAAATCCGTCGATGGAACGACACCGCGGCACGGCTGCCCGCCGGGCCGCGCTTCGTCCCCGCACGGGCGGCGTGCCGCGCCAGGCATGCGCCGGCGCGTGACGCCGCCGGCCGCCGACAACAATCAATAACGGGTATCCGATGATCGATCGACTGAAATACAGCTTCTCCGGCCTTCCCTCGTACGACGCGTCCGTCGCCGACACGCAGGCCGGCCTGTCGCGACTGCTCGACGCCGCCCGGCTCGACGCGGTCGTGGTCACGTCGCAGGACGAGTACATCACCGAATACCTGCCGCGCCGCAACAACCCGCGCTACGCGCTGTCGGGCTTCGACGGCTCGGCCGGCTGCGGGATTTTCCTGAGCGCGGCGACCGCGCAGGCGCTCGGCGTGCCGCCGTTCGTGCTGTTCGTCGACGGCCGCTATCACCTGCAGGCCGAACAGCAGTGCGACCCGGCCCGCGTGCGCATCGAAAAGCTCGGGATGAACGTGACGATCTGGCAGGCGCTGGCCGACTGGCTGCTCGCGCACGCGAGCCGGCTCGCGCGGGTCGGCTACGACGCGCTGCGGATCAGCGTCGCGCAGCGCGACCGGCTGGTCGAGCGCACGCAGGCGGCGTCGCTCGACTGGACGAGCCTCGTCGAGCGCGAAATCGACCGCGCGATCGCGCTGCCGGGCTGGGTGGTCGAGCGGCCGATCTTCGAACTGCCGGACGCGATGACCGGCGCGAGCGTCGCGGACAACCTCGACGCGCTGAACCGGCGGCTCGCCGCGCACACCGGCGCGGCGCCCGGCAAGACCGCGTTCTTCACATGCGCGTCCGACGATCTCGCTTACCTGCTGAACAGCCGCGGCTATCACATCCCGAATGCATCGTCGCACCTGGGCTTCCTGTTCGCGGTCGGCGAGCAGGTCGCGCTGTTCCTGCCGGAAGGCTGCGACCGATGTCCGGTCGAACTGGCGTCGTATCCGGCGCTGCACGTGATCCGGCGCGACTTCGCCGAACTCGAGCGCTTCCTCGCGCAATTCGCGGTCGACCACGTGTGCTACGGGTTCGAATCGGTCAACTGCGCGCTCGTCGAGTCGGTGCGCCGCGTGTGGCCGCATGCGCGCCACGCCGATTTCAACCCGGTGGAGGCGCTGCGGGCCGGCAAGACGCCGGCGGTGCTCGACCGGTTCCGCGACGCGTTCGCGCGCAGCTCGGCGGCGATCGCCGAAACGATGCGCTGGGCGAAGGCCGGCGAGCCGGGGCAGCGCCATACCGAGTACGACCTGGCCCGCACGATCAACGACGCGTACGGCGCCCGCTCGGCGGTCGCGCTGACGTTCCCGTCGATCGCGGCGAACGGCGCGAACAGCGCATTCGCGCACTACACGGCGGCGAGCGCCGACGTCGAGCTGACGGAAGGCGAGCTCGTGCTGCTCGACAGCGGCGCTTACTACGACGCCGGTTTCGCGACGGACTGCACGCGCGTCGTGCTGCGTCGCACGCGGCCGGAGACGGTCGCGCAGCCGTGGCAGCGCGAGATCTACACGGTCGCGCTGAAGGCGTGCATCAAGGGGCTCGTCACGCGCTTCCCGAAGGCGGCGACGGGCGGTGACGTCGATGCGACGGTGCGCCAGGTGTGCCGCGACCACGGCTACGATTTCGGCCACGGCACCGGGCACGGCGTCGGGATCCACGTGCACGAGGGCGGCGTGCGGTTCGCGCCGGGCGCGCAGTACGGGCTGGTGCCGAATGCGGTGATTTCGGTCGAGCCGGGCATCTACCTGCCGGGCAAGGGCGGTGTGCGGATCGAGAACATCGTGATCGTGCGCGCGGACGACGAAGCATCGGACACCGTGGCGTTCGAGAACATCGTCACGGTCGGCTACGACTGGGACCTGATCGACGTCGAGCTGCTGAACGACGACGAGCGCGCGTACCTGCGCGACTACGAACGGCTTTGCGTGGAACGCGGCACGCAGGTCACCGCGTGTCCGCTGCTTTAAGACGGGGAAGTGCGCGCGGCCGCGGCAGGGCCGCGCGATGCGCAGCCGGCGCGTCGGTGCGCCGGCGTGATCGGTACGTCAGTGGAATCGGGGCAATCGGTGAAGTCGGTGCAGTCGGTGCAGTCGGGGCATCAACGCATCAGCGCCGACACGCGCCCGTCCGGGCCATAGACCCCGGCCGGCGCGGGCGCCGAGCGCAGCACCGCGAGCGCGCGCTCGTTGTAGTCCATCCGGATCCGGATCAGCATCCCGTTGGTCGCATTGGCCTGGCGCGCGCGTTCGGCGGCCTGCAGCAGCAACTGCCAGCGGCCGGCGAGGCGGGCATCGCGCTCGGCGGCCTGGTCCATCCCTTTCTTGCCGGCCGGAAAGCCGAGCGCGGACAACTGCGTGTCGCGCGTGCGCTCGAGCTGCGCGAGCCGGTCGATCAGCGCGCTTTTCTTCTCGACGATGCCGGGCAGCATTTCAAGCGGCTCCGGCGTCGTCAGTGCCTTTTCCTCGTAGGCGAGCAGGGACGCGAACGCTTCGACCGTCGCGTGTTCGTCGTTGACCGTGGCCAGCAGCTCTTCTCTCATCGCGTCATGCTCGTCGCGCCGGCACGCGTGTCCGCATGCCGGCAAACCAGGGGACCGGTCAGGGCGTGACGGGCCCCGGGCCGGCTCAGTTGCCCTGCGGGCGCTGCTTTTGCAGCAGGTCGCGGGCGGTATTCAGTACGCCGTCGGCGATCTTGTTCACGTCGATCGTCAACGTGCCGTTGTTCAGCGCGTCCTTGATCGACTGGACGAGGGCCGTGTCGATGTCGGCGCTGCCGGAGGCCGACAGCGAACGCAGCTGGCCGGACAGACCCGACAGGTTCACGGTCGTGTCGCCGCCGGTCGATCCTGCGTCGGCCGCCTGCGCGGACGACGACGAAGCCGCGCCGGATTGCGCGCGGGTCGCGCCGTTGCCGGTCGACGCGAGTGGGCTCGGGTTCGGAGTGGAATCGATCTTCACGATGGGTTTCCTGTACGGTATGACCCAGATAACGGCCGGGTCGGCCCGAACTTTAGCATCGTGAGCCCGAAATCCTCCGAATAAACAATTCTTTACAATCTTGCGGCGCGATCCGTCCCTATAGCGGAATTTCCACGGTCCCGGCGTCCTTGACGATCGCCGTGACGATCTGGCCCGCCGCCATCCTGACCCGCACCGACTGGCCCGGCGCCGCATTCGCGAGCGCGCTGCCATCGGCCGAGATCGTGAAGCCGGGGCCGGCCGCGACGACCCGCACCGTCTGGCCGGCCGACACCGACGCGGCACTCTTCAGCATGTCCTGGCGCAACGGCAGCCCGGCCGAGATCCGGGCCAGCGCGATCGCGCCGACCGCCTGCGCGGGATCGGTGATCACCGCCAGCGGCAGCACCGTCAGGTCGCCGTCGCGCGCGACGAGGTCGGCCGCGGTGAGCGGCTCGCCGGGCGCGATCTGCCGAGCGGCGACGTAATAGGTGGCCTGCACGGCGACCTTCGCCTGCAGATAGACGGTCCACGGCCGCTCGCCGGCGCAGCGCACGCCGACCGTCGTGCGGCCCCACAGGCGCGCACCGGTCGGCAGGAATGCCTCGAGCGTCGTGCACGCGGCGAGTCCGCGCGGAAACGCGGCCGCGACGGTCGCGGTGGTCTTGCCCGGCAGGCCCGCGACCTGCTGCTGCAGGAACGCGAGGGCCGTGCGCCGGATCGTGTCGGGGTCCTGCTGGCCGGGTAGCGTGGCCGGCTGGGACGCGGTGGTGGCCTGGGCCGGGTTCACGGCAGCGCCCGGCGCGCGCGAGGCCGGCGCGGCTGAAGCGGCCCGGGCCGCCGCCATGCGCGCGGCGATGGCCGCTCGCGCGGGATTCGATGCGGGTTCGGCCGTGCCGGCGACGACGGTCGCGACGGCACCCGGATCGGCGGCGCGCCGCGCGTCATCGCCGGCGTTCGTGCGCGCGGTGGCGTAGGCGGGGCGCGGCGCGGGCGCCGGCACGGCGGCCGGCGGCGGGACGCTCGTCACGACCATCGCGCCGGCCGGCGGCGCCGCATAGCCGGCCGAGGCCGTGCCGGTCACGCCGGCGCCACCGCCCGCGCCACCCGCACCGCCGGCCATCGCCATGCCCGTACCCGACGCCGTGCCCGCATTCCCGCCGAACTGCCCGCCGCTCGCCGCGTTCGCATGCGCGAGCGCGGTCTCGGCCGTCTCGCCGCGTCCGGGAATCACGATCATCCCGTCGTCCGCGTGCGCGAGCGGCACCGCGAGCCACAGCGCCGCGGCGAGCGCGAACGCACGCGCCATGCGCGTGCCGCGTCCGTCGTTTCCGCGAAGTGCGCCTGTCATCGCCGTGTCCTCGAAGCCGTTGATCCGATTCGCATTCTAGGGAGCCGGGCCGTCGCGCAAACGATGAATAGAGGGGGCCTTTGCCGCGTTATTCGTCCGATTGCCGGTTGCGCCCGACGCCTACCATCGCTGTCATGGAAAAAAGCCCCTTGGGTCGCCATCCGGCGCAAGGGGGCGTGCAGCGCTTCATACGGAGAGACGCACACATGCTGGACAAACTCGATGCCGAATTCGCGTTCGGCCGACAGGCGCTCGACGTGCGCGCCTATCGGCAGGAACTGCTGTCGTCGAACATCGCGAACGCCGACACGCCCGGCTACCAGGCCCGCGACGTCGATTTCGCGTCGACCCTCGCGCGCTCGCTGAAGCAGACCGGCGGCGGCCTCGCGCCGAGCAACGCCGCGCAATTGCCGATGGCGCAGCCGGCCGGCGTGACGAGCGGGATGACGATGGTGTCGACGGCGCCGGGCCACATGGCCGGCACCGCGAAGCTGATTCCGACGGGCGGCCCGGCCGACGACTACGGTCGCGCGCAGTACCGGATGCCGCTGCAGCCGTCGCTCGACGGCAACACGGTCGATCTCGACGTCGAGCGCGTGCAGTTCGCGAACAACGCGCTGCACTACGAAACCGGGATGACCGTGATGACCCAGCAGATCAAGGCGATGATCGCCGCGATCTCGACGAACTCGTAAGCGCGCGCCGCTTCCGTATCCGAGCACAAGGAGCCCCCATGCCCTCGTTGATGAACATCTTCGGCGTCGCCGGTTCGGCGCTGTCCGCGCAATCGCAGCGCCTGAACGTCACCGCGTCGAACCTCGCGAACGCCGACAGCGCGACCGGCCCCGACGGCAAGCCGTACAAGGCGAAGCAGGTCGTGTTCGCCACCGACCCGATCGGCGGCGCGCGCACCGCGTCCGGCCAGGGCGTCGGAGGCGTGCGCGTGACGAAGGTGGTCGACGATCCGTCGCCGATGAAGTCGACCTACGACCCGGCGAACCCGGCCGCCGACGCGAACGGCTACGTGCAGATGCCGAACGTCGATCCGGTGCAGGAGATGGTGAACATGATCTCGGCGTCGCGCTCGTACCAGGCCAACGTCGAGACGCTGAACACCGCGAAGACGCTGATGCTCAAGACGCTGACGATCGGCACGTAAGCCGCGCGCAGAGCGACCGTCCCCATCGAGACCCAGACCCGACAGTTCCGAAACAAGGCCACCCAGGATGACTTCCTCCAGCACGACGATCGGCGGCAGCGGCACCAACGTGTCGACCCTGCCGACCGACACGATGAACACCAACAACGTGTCGACGAACGGCACGTCGGCGAGCGATCTGCAGGCGACGTTCCTGAAGCTGCTCGTCACGCAGCTGCAGAACCAGGATCCGACGAGCCCGGTCGACAGCTCGCAGATGACGTCGCAGCTCGCGCAGATCAATACGGTGAGCGGCATCGCGCAGCTGAACACGTCGCTCACGTCGCTGTCGACGCAGCTCGCGGCCGGGCAGCAGACGCAGGCCGCGCTGCTGATCGGCACGAACGTGCTCGCGCCGGGCAACAGCGTCGCGGTGAAGAGCGGCGCGGCGTCGCCGTTCGGCGTGTCGCTCACGAGCGACGTGTCGAACCTGACGATCACCGTGAAGAACAGCTCGGGCGCCGTCGTCAACACGATCGACGCGGGCAAGCAGTCGGCCGGCACGGTGCCGTTCAACTGGACGCCGACGGATGCGGCCGGCAACGCGCTGCCCGACGGCAACTACACCGTGAGCGCGCAGTACACGGGCTCGGACGGCAAGACGTATGCACCGACCGTGCTCGCGGCCGCGCAGGTGCAGAGCGTGATCAAGCAGGCCGACGGCACGGCGGGGCTCGTGCTGTCGAACGGCACGACGGTGGGCTTGACCCAGGTCGCGTCGATCTTCCCGAACACCGCGTCGTCGTCGTCCGGCGGCACGACCACCACCAACTGATCCAGCTTTCTCGAAAACGGAGACCGAAATGGGTTATCAACAGGGTCTGAGCGGCCTCGCCGGCGCATCGAACGCGCTCGACGTGATCGGCAACAACATCGCGAACGCGAACACGGTCGGCTTCAAGTCGAGTACCGCGCAGTTCTCCGACATGTACGCGAACTCGGTCGCGACGTCGGTCAACACGCAGATCGGGATCGGTACGACGCTCGCATCGGTGCAGCAGCAATTCGGCCAAGGCACGATCAACACGACGAACTCGTCGCTCGACGTCGCGATCAACGGCAACGGCTTCTTCCAGATGTCGAACAACGGCGTGACGACGTACTCGCGCGACGGCACGTTCCAGCGCGACAAGAACGGCTTCATCGTCGATTCGCAAGGCCGCAACCTGATGGGTTACGCGGCCAGCACGGGCGGCGTGGTCAACACCGCGCAGACCGTGCCGCTGCAGGCGCCGACCACCAACATCGCGCCGACCGCGACGACCAAGATCACCGGCCAGTTCAACCTGAACTCGCAGGACACGGTGCCGGCCAAGACGCCGTTCAGCGCGACCGACACCACGACGTACAACTACTCGACGTCGATCCAGGTGTACGACTCGCTCGGTGGCTCGCAGGCGGTCAACATGTACTTCGTGAAATCGGCGGCCGGCACGTGGGAAGCCTACGCGGGCGTGCAGGGCGGCACCACGACGGATCTCGGCACGGTGACATTCAACTCGTCGGGCGCGATCCAGAGCACGACGACGGGCACGCCGGCCACCCCGACCGCATCGCTCGGCCAGTTCCAGTTCACCGTCCCGAACACCGACGGCTCGGCGACGCCGCAGCAGCTCACGCTCGACCTGACCGGCACCACGCAGTACGGCGGCAAGGACGGTGTGAACAACCTCGCGCAGGATGGCTATGCGAGCGGCACGCTGACGACCTTCTCGATCGGCGCCGACGGCAAGCTGACCGGCAACTATTCGAACGGCCAGACGGCGGTGCTCGGCCAGATCGTGCTCGCGAACTTCAACAACCCGAACGGGCTCGTCAACCTCGGCGGCAACCAGTACGCCGAATCGTCCGCGTCGGGCGTGCCGCAGATTTCGTCGCCGGGCAGCACGAATCACGGTGCGCTGCAGGGCAGTGCGCTCGAGAACTCGAACGTCGACCTGACGTCGCAGCTCGTCAACCTGATCACCGCGCAGCGCAACTACCAGGCGAACGCGCAGACGATCAAGACGCAGCAGACCGTCGACCAGACGCTCATCAACCTGTAATGCGCGGATAACCGGCAGCCATGGACCGACTGATCTACACGGCGATGACGGGCGCGTCGCAGTCGCTCGACCAGCAGGCGATCGTCGCGAACAACCTCGCGAACGCGTCGACGACGGGCTTTCGCGCGCAGCTCGCGACGTATCGCGCGGTGCCGATGAATTTCGGCGACGGCAGCAACATCGACCCGACGACGACGCGCACCTACGTGCTCGCGTCGACGCCCGGCGCGGATTACGCACCGGGCCCGATCACGCGCACCGGCAACCCGCTCGACGTCGCGGTGCAGGGCGCCGGCTGGCTGTCGGTGCAGACCGCCGACGGCAGCGAGGCGTACGCGCGTGCGGGCAACCTGCACGTCGACGAAAACGGCCAGCTCGTCAACGCGAGCAACCTGCCGGTGATCGGCAACGGCGGCCCGATCTCGGTGCCGCCGAACGCGGAAGTGACGATCGGCAAGGACGGCACGGTGTCCGCGCTGATGCCGGGCGACCCGCCGACGGCGGTCGCGATCGTCGACCAGATGAAGCTCGTGAACCCCGACCCTGCCACGCTCACGCGCGGCAACGACGGGCTGTTCCGCACCGCCGACGGCAATCCGGCCGACAGCGACCCGGGCGTGGTCGTCACGCCGAATTCGCTCGAAGGCAGCAACGTGAACCCGGTGACCGCGATGGTCGCGATGATCGACAACGCACGGGCGTTCCAGCTGCAGTCGAAGCTGATCCAGACGGCCGACCAGAACGAGCAGTCGGCGAACCAGCTGCTCAACTTCAGCTGAGCGGCACGGCCCTCGCTACCAGGAGAAGATTCAACATGAACCGATCGCTCTACATCGCCGCCACCGGCATGAATGCGCAGCAGGCGCAGATGGACGTGATCTCGAACAACCTCGCGAACACCAGCACCAACGGCTTCAAGGCGTCGCGCGCGGTGTTCGAGGATCTGCTGTACCAGACCATCCGCCAGCCGGGCGCGAACTCGACGCAGCAAACCGAACTGCCGTCGGGCCTGCAGCTCGGCACCGGCGTGCAGCAGGTCGCGACCGAGCGCCTGTACACGCAGGGCGGCCTCACGCAGACCGGCAACTCGAAGGACGTCGCGATCAACGGCGCGGGCTTCTTCCAGGTGCTGATGCCGGACGGCACGAACGCGTACACGCGCGACGGCTCGTTCCAGACCAACGCGCAAGGCCAGCTCGTCACGTCGAGCGGCTACCAGATCCTGCCGGCGATCACCGTGCCGCAGAACGCGCAGTCGCTGACGATCGGCAAGGACGGCGTCGTGTCGGTCACGCAGCCGGGCTCGAGCAACGCGGTGCAGATCGGCTCGCTGCAGATCGCGACCTTCATCAACCCGGCCGGCCTCGAGGCGAAGGGCGAGAACCTGTTCGCCGAGACCACGTCGTCGGGTGCGCCGAACGTGTCGCAGCCGGGCCTGAACGGCGCCGGCGTGCTCAACCAGGGCTATGTCGAGGCGTCGAACGTGAACGTCGTGCAGGAGCTCGTCAACATGATTCAGACGCAGCGTGCATACGAGATCAACAGCAAGGCCGTGACGACGTCCGACCAGATGCTGCAGACCGTCACGCAGATGAAGAGCTAACCGGAAAGTCCCGTCGTCGCCATGAAGCAGGTTCGCCTCCTCCCGTCAGCCCCCGTCCGCGCCGCGTGCGCGGTCGCGGTGGCCGCGCTCGCCGGCTGCGCGCAGATTCCGCGCGACCCGATCATCCAGCAGCCGATGACGGCGCAGCCGCCGATGCCGATGGCGATGCAGGCGCCCGGCTCGATCTACAACCCGGGCTACGCGGGCCGGCCGCTGTTCGAGGATCAGCGGCCGCGCAACGTCGGCGACATCCTGACGATCATGATCGCGGAGAACATCAACGCGACCAAGTCGTCGGGCGCGAACACGAACCGGCAGGGCAATACCGACTTCAACGTGCCGACGGCCGGCTTCCTCGGCGGGCTGTTCGCGAAGGCGAACCTGTCGGCGGCCGGCAACAACAAGTTCGCGGCGACGGGCGGCGCGAGCGCGGCGAACACGTTCAACGGCACGATCACGGTGACCGTCACCAACGTGCTGCCCAACGGCAACCTCGTCGTCAGCGGCGAGAAGCAGATGCTGATCAACCAGGGCAACGAATTCGTGCGCTTCTCGGGCGTCGTCAACCCGAACACGATCTCGGGCGCGAACTCCGTCTACTCGACGCAGGTCGCCGACGCGAAGATCGAATACTCGTCGAAGGGCTACATCAACGAAGCCGAGACGATGGGCTGGCTGCAGCGCTTCTTCCTCAACATCGCACCGTGGTGATGACGATGCAGCAGCCTCTTTTCCATCGCCTGTCGTCCCGTGTGTCGCGCGTGCCTGCCGTCGCGCGGCTCGCCGCCGCGTTCTTGCTGGCGGCATGCGCGCTCGGCGCGGCCCCCGCGCACGCGGAGCGCCTGAAGGACCTCGCGCAGATTCAGGGCGTGCGCGACAACCCGCTGATCGGCTATGGCCTCGTCGTCGGCCTCGACGGCACGGGCGACCAGACGATGCAGACGCCGTTCACCACGCAGACGCTCGCGAACATGCTCGCGAACCTCGGCATCTCGATCAACAACGGCTCGGCGAACGGCGGCACGTCGTCGCTGAACAACATGCAGCTGAAGAACGTCGCGGCCGTGATGGTGACCGCGACACTGCCGCCGTTCGCGCGGCCGGGCGAGGCGCTCGACGTGACGGTCTCGTCGCTCGGCAACGCGAAGAGCCTGCGCGGCGGCACGCTGCTGCTCACGCCGCTGAAGGGCGCGGACGGCCAGGTGTACGCGCTCGCGCAGGGCAACATGGCCGTCGGCGGCGCGGGGGCGAGCGCGAACGGCAGCCGCGTGCAGGTGAACCAGCTCGCGGCCGGCCGGATCGTCGGCGGCGCGATCGTCGAGCGCTCGGTGCCGAACGCGATCGCGCAGATGAACGGCGTGCTGCAACTGCAACTGAACGACATGGACTACGGCACCGCGCAGCGGATCGTGTCCGCGGTCAATTCGAGCTTCGGCCCGGGCACCGCGACGGCGCTCGACGGCCGCACGATCCAGCTCGCCGCGCCGGCGGATTCCGCGCAGCAGGTCGCGTTCATGGCGCGCCTGCAGAACCTCGACGTGAGCCCGGACAAGGCCGCCGCGAAGGTGATCCTGAACGCGCGCACCGGCTCGATCGTGATGAACCAGATGGTCACGCTGCAAAGCTGCGCGGTCGCGCACGGCAACCTGTCGGTGGTCGTCAACACGCAGCCCGTGGTGTCGCAGCCGGGGCCGTTCTCGAACGGGCAGACGGTGGTCGCGCAGCAATCGCAGATCCAGCTGAAGCAGGACAACGGCGCGCTGAAGATGGTGACGGCCGGCGCGAACCTCGCCGACGTCGTGAAGGCGCTGAACACGCTCGGCGCGACGCCGGCGGACCTGATGTCGATCCTGCAGGCGATGAAGGCGGCCGGCGCGTTGCGCGCCGATCTGGAGATCATCTAAATGGCAGCGAACCTCCCGAACACGAATGACCTGACGCAGCGCTTCGCACTCGACGTGCAGGGCTTCGACGCGCTGCGCGCGCAGGCGAAGCAGTCGCCGCAGGCCGGCGCGAAAGCGGTCGCGGGCCAGTTCGACGCGATGTTCACGGAGATGATGCTCAAGAGCATGCGCGACGCGTCGCCCGACGGCGGGCTGCTCGATTCGCACACGTCGAAGATGTACACGTCGATGCTCGACCAGCAACTCGCGCAGCAGATGTCGAAGCGCGGGATCGGCGTGGCCGACGCGCTGATGAAGCAGCTGCTGCGCAACGCGGGGCAGGGCGCGGGCGGCGACACGGCGGCCGACGCCGGCGCGGCCGGGCTCGGCGCGGTCGGCCTGGGTGCGGCCGGCTCGGGCACGTCGGGCAACGAAGGCAGCCTGGCCGCGATGAACGCGATGGCGAGGGCCTATGCGAACGCGGCGAACAACGGCGGGCTCGCCGGCGCGCGCGGCTACACGGCCGGCAGCGCGCTGACGCCGCCGCTGAAGGGCGCGAGCGGCGCGCAGGACGCCGACGCGTTCGTCGACCGGCTCGCCGGCCCGGCCCAGGCGGCGAGCGCGACCACCGGCATCCCGGCGCGCTTCATCGTCGGCCAGGCCGCGCTCGAATCGGGCTGGGGCAAGCGCGAGATCCGCGCGAGCGACGGCTCGACGAGCTACAACGTGTTCGGCATCAAGGCGAACAAGGGCTGGACGGGCCGCACGGTGTCGGCGCTGACGACCGAATACGTGAACGGCACGCCGCGCCGCGTCGTCGCGAAGTTCCGCGCGTACGATTCGTACGAACACGCGATGACCGATTATGCGAACCTGCTGAAGAACAACCCGCGCTACGCGGGCGTGCTGAGCGCGAGCCGCAGCGTCGAGGGCTTCGCGCACGGGATGCAGAAGGCCGGCTACGCGACCGACCCGAACTACGCGAAGAAGCTGATCTCGATCATGCAGCAGATCGGCTGACGGGGCAGGGGCCGGAACGGCCCCGCCTGCCGCCCGTTTCTTGCAGTCTTACGGACCGCGTCCGGCACCCTGCCGCGCGCGGTTTCAACGTTTGCGCGAAAAAAACCGGCATTTCGATCTAAACTTTCGGTGAGCACTGCCGCTAAGTGTGTGAGACCTGCAACCGGGCCATGTTCTGGCCCGGTTTTACTGCGCACCGGTTGCCCGGGCGCCCATGAAAAGAAAACCGGCTAGCCATGAATATCGAAACGTCGACCGATCCGAGCCTGGATGCGGGCCATTCCGGGCCTGACTACGCCCGCCGCAATCCGCTGGAGATCGGCGTGCAGCTGCGCAACCTCGTGAACCGAGGCGACTTCCTGACCGTCCAGTACCCGGGCGGCCAGCTCGTCACGCGCCTGCTCGAGGTCGACGTCGGCGCGCGCACGTTCACGTTCGACTGGGGCGCGCTGTCCGAGCAGAACGCCGGCATCCTCGGCGCGTCGCATTGCACGTTCGCGGCGGCGCCCGAAGGCGTGCGCGTGGAATTCACCACGAGCACGCCGCGCGAGACGCGCTACGAGGGGCTGCCCGCGTTCGTCGCCGATTTCCCCGACGTGCTGATGTGCATCCAGCGCCGCGAGTATTTCCGTGTCGATGCGCCGATCGTCGATCCGTTTCTGTGTCGCGGCAAGCTGCCGGACGGCGAGAGCTTCGTGTTCGAGGTGCATAACCTGTCGCTCGGCGGCGTCGGCCTGCGCACCGCCGACGAGCGTGTCGAGGCGCTCGAGGTCGGCACGCTGCTGCCGGACGTCGAGCTCGAGCTGACCGGCCACGGCACGCTGTCGCTCGACCTGCGGCTCGTGTCGCAACGTTCGACCCAGATGCCGAACGGTTCGCGACGCTTCCAGCTCGGTTTTCGCTTCATGTCGCTGCCGGGCAGCGCGGAGAACACGCTGCAGCGCCTGATCACGCAGCTCGAGATGAAGCGCCGCTCGCTCGCGCGGGCCTGACCTACGCCCCTCTCGCGGCCCCGCCCGGGGCCGCTTTCGCACCGGTGCCGGCAGCGTCCGCCGCGCCGTTCGACAGACGACGCGCACGCGCGCGTCGCATGCGCATTTTTCCCTCAATTTTTCCGATCCGCGGCCGTTATACCGGGAGTTACGCAACCCGGCGGCCGCAGCGCGGCCGGCTCATCAGGATCGCGCATGTCCAACACACTCATGAACCTCGGTGTCAGCGGCCTCAATGCCGCGCTCTGGGGCCTCACGACGACCGGTCAGAACATCAGCAACGCCGCGACGCCCGGCTATTCGGTCGAACGCCCGGTCTATGCCGAGGCGAGCGGCCAGTACACGTCGAGCGGCTACATGCCGCAGGGCGTGAACACCGTCACGGTGCAGCGGCAGTACAGCCAGTACCTGAGCGACCAGCTGAACAGCGCGCAGTCGCAGGGCGGCGCGCTGTCGACGTGGTATTCGCTCGTCGCGCAGCTGAACAACTACGTCGGCAGCCCGACGGCCGGGATCTCGACCGCGATCACGGGCTATTTCACCGGTTTGCAGAACGTGGCGAACAGCGCCGCCGATCCGTCGGTGCGGCAGACCGCGATCAGCAACGCGCAGATCCTCGCGAATCAGCTCAATGCGGCCGGCCAGCAGTACGACGCGCTGCGCCAGAGCGTGAATACGCAGCTCACCAGCACGGTGTCGCAGATCAACACGTACACCGCGCAGATCGCGAATCTGAACCAGCAAATCTCGGCGGCGAGCAGCCAGGGGCAGCCGCCGAACCAGCTGATGGACCAGCGCGACCTCGCGGTGTCGAACCTGTCGAGCCTCGCAGGCGTGCAGGTGGTGCGCAACGACAGCGGCTACAGCGTGTTCCTCGCGGGCGGCCAGCCGCTCGTTCTCGCCGACAAGAGCTATCAGCTCGCGACCGTCACGTCGCCGTCGGATCCGAGCGAGCTGACCGTCGTGTCGCAGGGGATCGCCGGCGCAAATCCGCCAGGCCCGAACCAGGCGCTGCCGGATGCGTCGCTGTCGGGCGGCACGCTCGGTGGCCTGCTCGCGTTCCGCAGCCAGACGCTCGACCCCGCGCAGGCGCAACTCGGCGCGGTCGCGGCCAGTTTCGCCGCGCAGGTCAACGGGCAGAACGCGCTCGGCATCGATCTGTCGGGCAAGCCGGGCGGCAACCTGTTCACGGTGGCGGCCCCGGCCGTCTATTCGAACCAGGGCAATACCGGCAACGCGTCTCTTTCCGTCTCGTTCGCCAACGCGTCGCAGCCGACGACGAGCGACTACACGCTGTCGTACGACGGCACGAACTACACGCTGACCGACCGCGCGAGCGGCGCGATGGTCGACCAGAAGGCCGGGCCGATGCCGCTTTCGCTCGGCGGGCTGAACTTCTCGTTCTCGTCCGGCGCGATGAATGCCGGCGACCAGTTCACCGTGCTTCCGACGCGCGGCGCGCTGTCGGGCTTCGGCCTCGCGACGACGAGCGGCTCGGCGATCGCGGCCGCGTCGCCGGCCATCACGTCGCCGTCGAGCACCAACATCGGCACCGCCAAGATCGCGCTGAGCGGGGTGAGCGCCGGCTACCAGGTGCCGTCGACCAAGCTGACCTACGATGCGGCGACGCAGTCGCTGTCGGGCTTCCCGGTCGGAACCACGGTGACGATCCCGGGCACGCCGCCGACTTCGGTGACGATCAACACGCCGACCGACTCCGTGCCGTACGACCCGTCGACCGGTGCCGCGATGACGATGTCCGGGACGGCCGCCGGGGCGATGAACGGCGTGACCGTCACGCTGTCGGGCACGCCGTCGGACGGCGACTCGTTCACCATCGGGCCGTACGCGGGCGGCACGAGCGATGGCAGCAACGCGCTCGCGCTGTCGAAGCTCGTCAACGCGAAGACGCTCGGCGGCGGCACGACGACGCTCACCGGGGCCTATGCGAACTACGTGAACAACATCGGCAACGCCGCGAGCCAGCTCAAGTCGTCGAGCACGGCACAGACGGCGCTGGTCGGCCAGATCACGTCCGCGCAGCAGTCGGTGTCGGGCGTGAACCAGAACGAGGAAGCCGCGAACCTGATGCAGTACCAGCAGCTCTACCAGGCGAACGCGAAAGTGATCCAGACGGCGTCGTCGCTGTTCCAGACCGTGCTGGGCCTGTTCAGCTGACCGGATTCGAGAGGATAGAAACGATGCGGATTTCCACGACCCAGTTCTACCAGCTGAACGTTGGCCAGATGAACGATCAGCAGGCCCAGCTCGCGCAGCTCTACCAGCAGATCTCGAGCGGCGTGAGCCTGACGACGCCGGCCGACAACCCGGTGGGCGCGGCGCAGGCGGTGCAGTTGTCGATGACGTCGGCCACGCTGTCGCAGTACGCGGCGAACCAGAACGTGGCGCTCGCGTCGCTGCAGGCCGAGGACCAGACGCTGCAGAACGTCGGCACCGTGCTCGGCAGCGTCCAGTCGGTGATCGTGCGCGCCGGCGACGGTTCGCTCGCGGACAGCGACCGCGCGGCGCTCGCGACGCAGCTCGAGGGCTATCGCGACCAGTTGTTGTCGCTCGCGAACTCGACGGACGGCGCGGGCAACTACCTGTTCGCCGGCTACAAGAATGCGGCGGCGCCGTTCACGAAGAACGCGGCCGGCGGCATCAGCTATGTCGGCGATACGGGCACGCGCACGGTACAGATCGACGATTCGCGCAGCGTGCCGCAGGGCGACTCGGGCCTTTCGGTGTTCATGTCGGTGCAGGCGCTGGGCAGCTCGCCGGTCCAGGCGGCCGGCGTGGGCAACACGGGCACGGCCACCATCGGCACCGTCACGGTGACGGACCCGTCGGCCGCGACGAACGCACATCAGTTCACGATCACCTTCGGCGGCACGGCGGCCGCGCCGACCTACACGGTGACCGACAATACGGCGTCGCCGCCGACGACCACGCCCGCGCAGGCCTATACGTCGGGCACCGCGATCGCGCTCGGCAGCGGGATGAAGGTGGCGGTGTCGGGCACGCCGGCGGTCAACGACACCTTTTCGGTCACGCCCGCGCCGCAGGCGAGCGGGGTCGACGTGTTCTCGACGCTCGATTCGATGATCACGGCGTTGAAGACGCCCGTCACCGGCAACCCGACGGCGAGCGCCGCGCTGTCGAACACGATGGGCACGGCCGCGACGAAGATCAACAACACGATGCGCAACGTCACGACGGTGCTGGCATCGGTCGGCGGCCGCGAGCAGGAAGTCAAGGCGATGCAGGCCGTCAACCAGACCGCGGCGCTGCAGACGAGCAGCAACCTGTCGGACCTGACCAGCACCAACATGGTGACGACCATCAGCCAGTACCTGCAGGTGCAGAACGCGCTGAGCGGCGCGCAGAAGGCGTACGCGCAGTTGCAGAACATGTCGCTGTTCCAGTACATCAATCCGTGACCCCCGTGGCGCCCGCCGCGATGTGAGCGCACGCTTGCATCGCGGCGAGCGCCGGCAGGCCTCCGTCGGCCTTCATCTGGCTTCATCGGCCTTCATCTGCGCAATCGTGCCGTCCGGCACTCCGCCCGACGGCACGACCGCTGCACCGGCGGTTCGCGCTTGCCAGCCCCATTTCCGCTCCGTAAACTCGCGCCAGATTCCAGACCGGCGCACCGTCCGCAGCCGGCGTTCGACAGGAGCCCTTTTCCCCATGTCCGATTCCTATTTCCCGCGCTGGCGGGTGCAACCGACCGGCGCGGCCTCGCGCGTGGTCGGCCCCGACGAACGCCTCGCGTGGCCGCAGATGGTCGCGATGGGCGTGCAGCACGTCGTCGCGATGTTCGGCTCGACCGTGCTCGCGCCGCTGCTGATGGGCTTCGACCCGAACCTGTGCATCTTCATGTCGGGCATCGGCACGCTGCTGTTCTTCGTGCTGGTCGGCGGTCGCGTGCCGAGCTACCTCGGCTCGAGCTTCGCGTTCATCGGCCTCGTGATCGCGGTGACGGGCTACGGCGGCAGCGGGCCGAACCCGAACATCCCCGTCGCGCTCGGCGGGATCATCGCGTGCGGCGTCGTGTACGTCGCGCTCGGCGCGCTGGTGCAGGCGATCGGCACGCGCTGGATCGAGACGCTGATGCCGCCCGTCGTCACCGGCGCGGTGGTCGCGGTGATCGGGCTGAACCTGGCGCCGATCGCGGTCAAGGGCGTGTCGGCGTCGACCTTCGACTCGGTGATGGCGCTCGTCACGGTGCTGTGCGTCGGCGGCGTCGCCGTGTTCGCGCGCGGGATGATGCAGCGCCTGCTGATCCTCGTCGGGCTGGTGATCGCCTACGTGATCTATGCGATCGCCACCAACGGGATGGGCCTCGGCAAGCCGGTCGATTTCTCGATCGTCGCGCATGCCGCGTGGTTCGGGGTGCCGAGCTTCCGTGCGCCGGTCTTCGATCCGCACGCGATGCTGATGCTCGCGCCGATCGCGGTGATCCTGGTCGCGGAGAACCTCGGCCACATCAAGGCGGTGAGCGCGATGACGGGCACCAACCTCGACCGCTACGTCGGTCGCGCGTTCATCGGCGACGGGCTCGCGACGATCGTGTCGGGCAGCGTCGGCGGCACGGGCGTGACCACCTACGCGGAGAACATCGGCGTGATGGCCGTCACGCGGATCTATTCGACGCTGGTGTTCGCGGTCGCCGCGCTGATCGCGATCGGGCTGGGCTTCTCGCCGAAGTTCGGCGCGGTGATCCAGACGATTCCGGGCCCGGTGCTCGGCGGCGTGTCGATCGTCGTGTTCGGGCTGATCGCGGTGACGGGCGCGCGGATCTGGGTCGTCAACAAGGTCGACTTCTCCGACAACCGCAACCTGATCGTCGCGGCCGTCACGCTGGTGCTCGGCGCCGGCGACTTCTCGCTGAAGTTCGGCGGCTTCGGGCTCGGCGGGATCGGCACGGCGACGTTCGGCGCAATCATCCTGTACGCGATCCTGCGCAAGGAAAAGGAACCGGGCCCGGTGGTCTGACCCGGCAGCGGGCGGTGCAATGCCGCCCGCCGGTACGTATTTACGGGCCGATATTCGACTGCGCCTGCAGCCACGCGCAGAACTGCGCGACGAGCGTATCGCCGGCCGGCGCGCCCGGCGCGATCCACCAGTAGCTGCGCGTCGCGATGCGCGGCCCGGGCAGCGGCATCACGAGGCGGCCGCTCGCGAGCTCGTCGTCGATCAGCGGCAGCGGGCCGAGCGCGACGCCCAGCCCGTCGACGGCCGCCTGCAGCGCCAGGTAGAAGTGATCGAACGACTGCCGCTTGCGCCCCTTCATCGTCACGCCGGCCGCCGCGAACCAGTCGCGCCAGCCTTCCGGCCGCGTATCCGAATGCAGCAGCACGTGCCGCGCGAGATCGTCCGCCCGGGCGATTGGCGCGCGCTTGAGCAGCGCGGGGCTGCAGACCGGAATCACGCTTTCGTCGAGGAAGTGGCCGCTCGTGCAGTTCGGCCAGTGGCCGGGGCCGCGGCGGATCGCGACGTCGAAACCGTCGAGCGTGTCGAGCGGCGCGTTCGACGTGGACAGCTTCAGCTCGACGTTCGGCACGTCGCGCTGGAACCGCGACAGGCGCGGCAGCAGCCATTTCATCGCGAAGGTCGGCAGCGCATTGATGCGCAGCACGCGCGCGGCACCGGTGTTGCGCAGCTGCTCGGTGGCGAGCGCGATGCTGTCGAACGCGGCACGGACGGTATCCAGATAGCGGCGGCCTTCGTCGGTGAGCTTCACGCGCTTGCCATAGCGGTGGAACACCGGCTTGCCGAGCCACGCCTCGAACCCGGCGATTTGCCGACTGATGGCACCGTGAGTCACATGCAGCTCGTCGCCGGCGGCGCTGAAGCTTTCGTGTCGTGCCGCTGCTTCAAAGGCCCGAAGCGCGGAAAAGGAAGGGAGATCGCGTGCCATGCTTGTGATTCTAGGTCACAAAGGCGCGCCGATAAAATCGTTTTGCCGGGGTGCGGAACGGCGGTAACCTCGAGGCACCGTTTGATGAGGACCCCCATGCAATCCGTTTCTCCGCCGCCCGTCGCGTCCCCGCGCCGGATCGGCCTCGCCGAGCTGTTCACCGGTTTCCTGTCGCTCGGCCTGATGTCGTTCGGCGGCGCGCTGCCGTTCGCACGGCGTACGATCGTCGACGAGCGCAAATGGCTCACCGCCGACGAATTCACCGATCTGCTCGGGCTGTGCCAGTTCCTGCCGGGCGGCAACGTGATCAATCTGTCGGTCGCCGTCGGCATGCGCTTTCGCGGCGTCGCGGGCGCGTTCGCCGGCATTCTCGGGTTGATCGCGGGCCCGACGCTCGTGGTCGTCGCACTCGGCGTGCTGTATGCGAAGACGCAGGGCGATCCGCGTGTGCAGCACCTGTTCGGCGGGCTCGCTGCCGCGGCCGCGGGCCTGCTCGTCGCGATGGCCGTGAAGGTCGCGAAACAGCTGCGGCACGCGCCGCGCACCGCGGCCGGCGTCGCGGCGCTCGCGTTCGTCGCGATCGCGGTGCTGCGCATGCCGCTCCTGACCACGATGCTGGTGCTGACGCCCGCGAGCATCTGGCTCGCGTCGCGCCGCCGCGATACGCCGGCACCGCAGCACGCGGCCGCGCGCGACGGAGGCCAGTCATGAACGACACGCTGGTCGCGATCGCGACGATCTTCAGCCAGCTTTCGCTGCTCGCATTTGGCGGCGGCAACACGATCCTGCCGGAGATGCAGCGGCAGGTCGTCGACGTGCACCACTGGATGAGCGCGCACGAGTTCACCGCGCTGTTCGCGCTCGCGCAGGCCGCGCCGGGGCCGAACATGATGATCGTGTCGCTGGTCGGCTGGCACGTGGCCGGCTGGGCCGGGCTGCTGGTCGCGTCGATCGCGAAGTTCGGGCCGTCGTCGCTCGTCACGGTGCTGGCGCTGCACGCGTGGGAGCGCTTTCGCGACCGGCCGTGGCGCCGCTACGTGCAGCAGGGGCTGATGCCGGTCACGGTCGGGCTCGTCGCGGCCAGCGCGGTGCTGATCTCCGAGGCGTCGAACCGCACGGCGATCCAGTGGGGCATCACGGCCGCCTGCGCGGTGCTCGCGTGGCGCACGCGCCTCCATCCGCTATGGCTGCTCGCGGCCGGCGCGTTGATCGGGCTCACGGGCATCGGGCAGTGAGCCAAGGACAAGCCATCTCCCGTGCAGCATACTGGCGCGAATATTCACGGGAGGATCGATGGATCTGGACGGCGCCAGCCGCAATCTCACTGTCGCCGCGTTGCTGACGCTGTCTGGCGGCTACCTCGACGCGTACACGTACGTCGGCCACGGCCACGTGTTCGCGAACACGATGACCGGCAACGTCGCGCTGCTCGGCATCAACCTGTCGGCCGGCGAATGGGCCGCCGCGCTGCATCACGTGCCGCCGCTCGTCGGCTTCGTGATCGCAGTGTTCGTCGCGCACCTGCTCGGTCTCGCCGCGCAGCGCGGCTGGATGCGGCACACCGCGTTCGCGAGCCTGATCGTCGAGATCGCGTTTCTCGGCGTCGCCGCAAGCGGCCTCGTCGGCGCGTCGAGCGCGTGGCTGATTCCGGGCATCTCGTTCGTCGCGACGCTGCAGACGCTGTCGTTCACCCATCTCGAGGAACTGTCGTACACGTCGGTGATGACGACCGGCAACCTGCGGCGTGCCGCGCAGAAGCTGTTCGTCGGGTTGATCCCGCGCTACGACGCGGGTGCGCTGCACGACTCGGCGCTGCTCGCGACGATCAGCTTCTGCTTCCTGGCCGGCGCGGTGGTCGGCGGCCTCGCGACGCGGCTCGCGCCGGACGTCGCGCTGTGGGGCGCCGTGCTGCTGCTTGCGGGCGCGTTCGCGGAGATCGTGCGGCGCGCGTGGCGTCGCGCGGGGAACGGCGGCGACGATGGTCGCGACGGCGACGGGGTGGCGCAAACGGCCTGATGGCGCGAGGCAAGCCCGGTACGGGAAACGTTGTTCCCGGGCGACAGTCGCGCGATTACCGCGCGTTTCAATTTCTTTCAGAGATTGCAGTCGTCATATGATTCAGCCCACATCGCGCGCGCCATGAACGTGCGCGATCGCCACCCGGCTGCGCACGCGGCCGGCAATGAACGGAGACACCTACAAATAGGAAAGCTCATGAAGCAGACCACCCGACTCGCAGTCATCGCAGGGGGCGCCGCGCTCGCATTCGCCAGCCAGTACGCGGCCGCACAAAGCTCGGTCACGCTCTGGGGCGTCGCCGACGTCAGCGTCCGCTACCTGACCAACGCAAACGCCAAGAACGACGGCCTGCTGTCGATGACCAACGGCGCGATCACCAACAGCCGCTTCGGCATCTACGGCACGGAAGACCTCGGCAGCGGCCTGAAGGCCGTGTTCAAGCTCGAAAGCGGCGTGAACCTGCAGAACGGCGCATTCTCCGACAGCGGCCGCCTGTTCAACCGTGCGGCATACGTCGGCCTGGATAGCCCGTACGGCACGGTGACGCTCGGCCGCCAGAAGACGCCGCTCTTCGACCTGCTGTCGGACACCTACGATCCGCTGACGGTCGGCAACTACTTCGAAAATGCCTGGCTGCCGGTCGCACTCGGCGGCGGCCTTTATGCGGACAACCAGATCAAGTACTCGGGCACTTTCGCGGGCCTGACCGCGAAGGCGATGTATTCGACGGGCACGAACTACGAATCGACCGGCGCGGGCGGCTTCTCGGGCCAGATCCCGGGCTCGCTCGGCAAGGGCAATGCGTGGGGCGTCTCGCTGTCTTACGTGATGGGCCCGCTCAGCATCGCGGCCGGCGCGCAGCAGAACAGCGACAACTCCGCACGCAAGCAGACGATCTACCACGCGAACGTCGTGTACGCGTTCAGCAAGGCGAAGGTCTATGCCGGCTACCTGCGCTCGAAGGACGACACCGGTTTCGTCGACAGCCTGCTCGCGCAGCAGTCGATTCCGGTCGCGAAGGGCACGGGCCGGATCGACGACGGTCCGTTCGCGGGCGTGAGCTGGCAGGTCAGCACGCCGCTGACGCTGACGGGCGCGTTCTACTACGACCACATGCGCAACGCGATGACCGCGAACGGCACGCTCGCGAGCGGCAACCGCTACGCGATCGTCGGCATCGCCGAATACGCGCTCAGCAAGCGCACGGAAGTCTACGGCACCGTCGACTTCAACAAGACGAACGGCGCGGCGAACGTCGAACTGCCGGGTCGCAGCAACCAGACCGGCATCGCGATCGGCCTGCGCAATATCTTCTGACGAAAGTCGGCATGCATGCGCGGGCCCAGGCTCGGCGCGCATCGAAGAGGCTCCCGCGGGAGCCTCTTTTTTTTCGTCACGCGACCTTCATGCGCGTGGCCGACCATTCAGCGACCGCTCCATCGGGAACTGCCAGCCCGTAAGGATTCCGTCGGCATTCCAGAACATACTTTGACAGTGCGCGCGAAGCGATTCCGCTACGCTGCGTGCAGGGTCCGCCGCGTGCCGCAACGCACGCGCGGGCGTCGTTCCGGCGTACGTTTCGCGTGCGGCCGGCCTCGTGCGTAACTTGTGTATCCGGTGATGACAAACACGGTCTGCCGGTTTTTTTCGTGGGACGATGCGCTCACGATTTTCTTGAAAGGGGATGACGATGGGTATCCTGAACACCGTGGGTGAAATCGCTGGCGCAGTGGCAGCCGTCGAGGCGGCCGAGAAGGTCGATCCGGATGCGGGTTTGCTGACCAAGGCGGCGGCAGCTGTTGCCGGCTTCAAGGGCGCCGAGGCGATCGAAGGCATGCTCGAGAAGAAGGAAGAGCAGCCCCAGCAGGCAGACGATACGCAGGCGACGGACGGCAGCGACACGTCGCAGGCCTGAGCATGGCGGCCGGTCCCGCCGCGGGTGCGCCCCTCGCGCGCCCGGACGGACCGGTGCCGCGCGGCCGGCAGGCCGGGCATGTGGTCGATCGGTGACGCATGGCAAACCCGGCAGCTGGTTTGACCGGCGAGAGGCAACGTCTCTCGCCGTTTTTTATGGCGCGCGCGTCCTGCGGCGCCACGCTCCACACGAATTCCCGAATCTTGTTATCGTGCCGTCATCCGAATCGAGATGAGGGCTTGCGATGGATTTCGACTACGACCTGTTCGTCATCGGGGCCGGCTCCGGCGGCGTGAGGCTCGCCCGGATGTCGGCGTCATACGGCGCGCGCGTCGGCATAGCGGAAGAAGAGCAGATCGGCGGTACCTGCGTGCTGCGCGGCTGCATTCCGAAGAAGCTGCTCGTCTACGCATCGCACTATCCGCACGAGCTCGAGGACGCGAAGGGCTTCGGCTGGACCTTCGGCGCCGGCACGCTCGACTGGCCCGCGCTGATCGCCGCGAAGGATCGCGAGATCAACCGGCTCAGCGACATCTACATCAACCTGCTGCGGCAATCCGGCGTCGCGATGCACGCAGGGCGCGCGACGCTCGTCGATGCGCATACCGTCGCCATCGGCGAACGCACGATCCGTGCGCGCCACATCGCGATCGCGACCGGTTCGCGCCCGTCGCTGCCGCCGCGGCCCGGCATCGAGCATGCGATCACGTCGCGCGAGGCGCTGTCGCTCGCGACGCTGCCCGCACGCATCGCGGTGGTCGGCGGCGGCTATATCGCGGTCGAGTTCGCGGGCATCTTCAACGGCGTCGGCAGCCATGTCGATCTCTTCTATCGCGGTGAGAAGATCCTGCGCGGCTTCGACGACGACGTGCGTCAATTCCTGACCGACGAGATGACCAGGCAGGGCGTCGCGATCCATGCGCGCGCGGTGGTCGAATCGATCGCGCGTGCGGACGACGGCACGCTCTCCGTGCGTGTCGGCGACGCGCAGCACGGGCCGTACGACGCGGTGCTCTACGCGACCGGCCGCGTGCCGAACGTCGACGGGCTCGGGCTCGAACGGGCGGGCGTCGTGCTCGACGCGCGTGGTGCGATCGCCGTCGATGCGTATTCGGCGACGTCGGTGCCCTCGATCCATGCGATCGGCGACGTCACGTCGCGGCCGCAGCTCACCCCGGTGGCGACACGCGACGGCGGACTGCTCGCGCGGACATTGTTCGGCGGCGCGCGTGTCGCGGCCGATCACGATTATGTGCCGTCGGCCGTGTTCAGCCAGCCCGAGGTCGCGACGGTCGGCCTGACCGAGGCCGATGCGCGTCGCCTGCACGGGGAGGTCGACATCTACCGCGCGTCGTTCAAGGCGCTGCGCCACACGCTGTCGGGCCGCGACGAGCGCACGCTGATGAAGCTCGTGGTCGCGCGCGACAGCCAGCGCGTGATCGGCGCGCACATGGTCGGCCGCGACGCGGGCGAGATCATCCAGGGCATCGCGATCGCGATCCGCGCGGGCGCGACGAAGGCGCAGTTCGACGACACGATCGGCATTCACCCGACCGCAGCGGAGGAATTCGTGACGATGCGCCAGAAAGTGGCCGACTGACCGCAACCGGTGCGCCGGCTCGCCGGCCGGCGCGCGTGTTCCGCGCGCCCGGCTGGCGTGTGACGCACCACGGATCCGCGATGATTCGTAAAGAACGTCAATTCTTCCAAAGAATCCCCGTCTCGATAATCAGGCTTGGTATCATCGGCCAAAATCATATTCGGGGCCGATCATGCGCGATCAACAGCGCAGTAAACAAAATCAAGGGGTAGCCGGCGCAAGCGGGGTGGTCGATCCATGCGCCGCGCGTTCGCGTCTTGCCGCAGCACGTCCGTTGCGCGCACTTTCCCTTCGCATGCCGCCATCTCCGTCGCCGTCCGGGCGATGAAGTCGCGCGCGCCAATGCGTGCCCCAACCGTTTCAATCACCGCATCGACCGCCGGCTCGTCAACGCGCCGGCGCGCCCGTTCCGGGCAATCTTTTCACGCAAGGAGACCAGCAGTGAACATTCAGACACGACGCACCGTTCTCGTGGCGGCGGCGCTCGTCGCGGCGCTGTCCGGCTGCGCGACCGAATCGTCGCGCACGCTCGACGTGCCGGCAGTGAGCAGCGCGCAGAAGCCGTATGCGGGCAAGCCCGTCGCGATCGCGGTCGGCAAGTTCGACAATCGCTCGAGCTACATGCGCGGCATCTTCTCGGACGGCATCGACCGCCTCGGCGGACAGGCGAAGACGATCCTCGTCACGCGCCTGCAGCAGAGCCGCCGCTTCAACGTGCTCGATCGCGAGAACCTCGACGAGATCAAGCAGGAAGCCGGCTTCATGAAGAAGGCACAGGCCGTGAAGGGCGCGAACTACGTCGTGACCGGCGACGTGACCGAGTTCGGCCGCAAGGACGTCGGCGATCACCAGCTGTTCGGCATTCTCGGCCGCGGCAAGACGCAGGTCGCGTATGCGAAGGTCAACCTGAACATCGTCGACACGACGACGTCGGAAGTCGTCGCGTCGAGCCAGGGTGCGGGCGAGTTCAGCCTGTCGAACCGGGAAGTGATCGGCTTCGGCGGCACGGCCGGTTACGACTCGACGCTCAACGGCAAGGTGCTGGACCTCGCGATCCAGGAAGCCGTGAATCATCTCGTCGACCAGGTCGACGCCGGCACGCTGAAGGTACCGCAGTAAGCCTCGCAGCCCATGCAGCAGCGCGGCGCCGGGGCCGGCGCCGCGCTGGACCGATTGACAACGACATCAAAAGAGAACAGACCATGAAACGGGGTAACTGGCTGCCGGCAACGGCCGCCGCCTTGCTGCTCGCCGGCTGCGCGAGCTCCACGCCGCCGCTTTATCAGTGGACCGGCTATCAGCCGCAGGTGTACGAGTACTTCAAGGGGCAGAAGTCGCCGCAGGAGCAGATCGACGCGCTCGAAAAGGCGCTGCAGGAGATTCGCGCGAAGGGCAACATGCCGCCGCCGGGCTTCCATGCGCATCTGGGGATGCTGTACGCGAGCGTCGGCAACGAGCAGCAGGCCGAGCAGGAACTGCAGGCCGAGAAGCAGTCGTTCCCGGAATCGTCGACCTTCATGGATTTCCTGATGAAGAAGAAGACCGGCGCGTCGAAGACCGCGGATCAGAAGCCAGCCGCCCAGGCGATCGCCGGCCAGAAGGATATTGCCCCGACCACCGCCAAACCGTAACGCGCCCGCCATGTTCAAGACACTCTCATTCAAGCTGATGTCCGTGCTGTCGATCGTCGCGCTGCTGAGCGCGTGCGCGCAGCCGGTGAAACGACCCGACTACACGGCGTTCAAGAAGAGCCAGCCGCGCTCGATCCTCGTCCTGCCGCCCCTCAACGAGACGTCCGACGTGGCGGCAACCTACGGGATGCTGTCGCAGATGACGCTGCCGCTCGCCGAATCCGGCTACTACGTGGTGCCGGTCGCCGTGATGGACGAGACCTTCAAGCAGAACGGCCTGACCAACGCGGCCGAGATCCAGCAGACGTCGCCCGCGAAGCTGCGCGAGATTTTCGGTGCGGATGCCGCGCTGTATTCGAAGGTGTCGCAGTACGGCACCGTCTACCGGATCCTTGCGAGCGCAACGGTCGTGTCGGCCTCGGCGAAGCTCGTCGACCTGCGCACCGGCGACGTGCTGTGGCAGGGCCGGGCGAGCGCGAGCAGCGACGAGGGCGGCAACAACGGCGGCGGCGGCCTGATCGGCATGCTGGTGACGGCAGCGGTCAAGCAGATCGCGAACACGCTGATCGACCAGAGCCATGACGTCGCCGCGTTCACCAGCACGCGGCTGCTGTCGGCCGGTCCGCCCAACGGGCTGCTGTACGGTCCGCATTCGCCGAAGTACGGGACGGACTGATCGGTGCATGTCGTGCGCGGTGCGTGGGCACGGTATGTGCCCGACGCACCGATGTCATGCGAATCGATTGCACGGCCGCGCTCGTTGCGCGGCCGTTTTTCATTTTGCATCGGTGTGTGGCGTGAGACGCGCGGTGTGCGACGCGCTTACGGCTCGCATCGCTCCGATGCGGCCCGCTCAATGCATGCCGAACGCGTCGAGCAGCCGGTACCAGCTCATGGCGAGCACCAGCGCCGGCGTGCGCAGCGTCGCGCCGCCGGGGAAGTCGCGATGCCGGATTTTGCCGAACAGGTCGAAGCGGCTCGCCTGGCCGTCGATCGCCTCGGCGATCAGCTTGCCCGCGAGCGCGGTCGTGTTTACGCCGTGCCCCGAGAAGCCCTGCGCGAAGTACATCGTCGGCGCGACGCGCCCGAAGTGCGGCGCGCGGTTCATCGTGATGTCGACGAAGCCGCCCCATGCGTAGTCGACCTTGACGTCCGCGAGCTGCGGGAACGTCTTCAGCATGTCCGCGCGCATTGCCGCCGCGAGATCGCGCGGTTCCCGCGTCGAATAGCTGACCTTGCCGCCCCACACGAGCCGCGTGTCGGGCGCCGGCCGGAAATAGTCGAGCACGAAGCGGCTGTCGCAGATCGCCGCGCGCGCGGGCATCAGCGCGGCGGCGCGCGCTTCGCCGAGCGGCTCGGTGGCGATCACGTAGGTGCCGACCGGCATAATCTTCTTCGACAGCGCGGGCGCGAGCGTACCCACGTACGTGTTGCACGCGAGCACGACGAAGCGCGCGCGCACCTGCCCCTGGGCGGTTTCGACGACGTGGCCGCCCGACACGTCGCGCACGCGCGTCGCGCAGCTGTCCTCGTGGATCCGCACGCCGGCGTCGGTGGCCGCACGCGCGAGCCCGAGCGTGTAGTTCAGCGGATGCAGGTGGCCGCTGTCGGGGTCGTACAGGCCGCCGCGATAGCGCGCCGACTGCACGTAGTCGCCGAGCTCGTCTGCCTCCACGAAATGGAAGCGGTCGTAGCCGAAGCGCTTCGCGGCCTCGTCGCGCCAGCGCTTCAGCGCATCCGCGTCGCGCTCGGTGTTCGCGGCGGTCAGGTAGCCCGGTACGAGCGCGCAGTCGATGTCGTGCCGCGCGATGCGGGACTTCACGAGCGACAGCGTTTCGAGCCCCATGTCCCAGATCCGCTTCACGTCGCCTTCCGGCATGAAGTTGCCGAACGTGTCGATGTCGCATGCAAAGCCGCCGATCAGCTGGCCGCCGTTGCGCCCACTCGCCGCCCATCCGACCCGCGACGCTTCGAGCACGGTCACCGAGTGGCCGCGCTCGGCGAGGTTGAGCGCGGCGGACAAACCGGTGAGGCCCGCGCCGATCACGCACACGTCGGCGTCGGTCGTGCCGGCGAGCGGCGCATGGCGGGTCGTATCGTTGGCGGTCGCCGCGTAGTACGACGCGACGTGCGGCTGGTTGGCGAATGTCTGCATGATCAGGAAAGCGAATGAAGGGGCCTCAGAACAGCTCGCGCACGCGGTGGTACAGCATCCCGAGTTCGAGCGCGGGTTGCCGCCACGCGTCGCCGCCGGGAAAGCGCCGGTGGCGTAGCTGCGCGAACAGGTCGAACGCGCGCGTGTCGCCCGCGATCGCGCCGGCGATCGCGCGTCCGGCGACTCCGGTCAGCGCGACGCCGTGCCCGCTGAAGCCCTGGACGTAGAAGAAGTTCGGATCGAGCGCGCCGAAGTCCGGCGCGCGGTTGCGCGTGACGTCGACGAAGCCGCCCCACGCGTGGTCGACGCGCACGTCGGCGAGCTGCGGGAACACGCCGACCATGCGCTGCCGGATCGTCTCCTCGAGCGTGTCGGGCGACGCGCCCGCGGAGTTCGCGCGGCCGCCGAACAGCATTCGATGGTCGGCCGACAGCCGGAAGTAGTCGAGGAAGAAGTTGTTGTCGCACACGGCTTCGCGCTGCGCGATCAGCGCGTCGGCGCGCGCGCGGCCGAGCGGTTCGGTCGCGATGATGTACGACGCGATCGGCGCGATGCGCGCGGCGGTGGCGGCAGGCAGGATGCCGCCGGGGCCTGCGTTGCAGCACGACACGACGAAGCGGCAGCGCACTTCGCCCGACGGTGTGCGCACGACCGGCCGCGCGCCGCGAACGACGTCGAGCGCGGGCGTGTGCGCATGGAGCGCGACGCCTTCGCGGCGCGCGGCATCGGCGAGGCCCAGGCAATATTTGAGCGGATGCAGGTGACCCGACAGCGGATCGTAGACGCCCGCCAGATAACGGGACGACGCGATGCGCGCGCGAATCGCGCCGGTGTCGAGCCACGACAGCGACGGATGGCCCCAGCGCGAAGTCGCGGCATCCATCCATGCGCGCAGGTCGTCGATGCGGCGCGGCTTCGTCGCGACCGTGAGGTAGCCGCGCGTGAAGTCGCAGTCGATGCCGTGGCGCGCGATGCGCTCGGCGATCAGCGCGACGCCGTCGAGCGACAGCGACCACGCGGCACGCGCGCCAGTGGCGCCGAGTTGCCGCTCGATCACCTCGTCTTTCGCGAAGCCCGTGATTGCCTGGCCGCCGTTGCGGCCCGACGCGCCCCAGCCGGGCCGATGCGCATCGATCACGGCGACCGACAGCCCGCGCGCGCGGCAGTCGAGCGCCGTCGACAGGCCCGCGAAGCCCGCGCCGATCACGCACACGTCGACGTCGATCGCGTCTTCCAGCACGGGATCGTCGGCCGCGGGTCGCGCGGCGGTCGCTTCGTAGTACGAGTCGCGCGCGAGCGCGTCGGCGCGGCGGGTGAAAGACTGCGTCATCAAACCGACTCCCTCGAGGACGGCCGGCGCCGGTGCGCGACGCACCGCGATCCGGCCGGGTGAAACGATGCGGGACGCCATGCACGCGGCACGGCGTCCCGCGCGGCCAGCATCAGAACGAATAGATGAACTGCGTCGCGAGCAGGTCGTTGGACTTGCCGTACGAGCCGTCGTTGCGCAGGAACACCTTGTTGTTCGCCCAGTCGTGCCGGTATTCGACCTTCACGGTGATCTGCTGGGTCGGATAGAACAGCAGATCGAGCGCGACGTCCTGGCGCACCGCGCCCTTGCACTCGAAGCCCAGGCCGCCGCCGGCCTTCGACATCGCGAGGCAGTCCGCGTCGACGCCGAAGCCGTTGTTCGGATCCATCCCGTTGCCGTTCAGCGCGATGCCGCCACCGCCGCCGCCGTTCTTCGTGTTGGCGAGCAGGTCGTAGCGCAGCGTCACGCCCATGCGACCGACCACCGGCGCGTTGAACTTGCGGTGCGCGAGCAGCGACAGACCGTACCACTGCGCGAGCCCGCCGTTGAACGCCGCATGCTGCTGCCGGCCGTAGTCGACTTCGGCGTTGTACTGAATATCGGCGAGCGTGTAGGTCGCATCGAGTTCGCCGAAGAAGAACGAACCATAGGCGCTCGGTGCCGCACCGCCCGGGCCGTAGTGGACGACGCCCTGGTCGTCGATCGCGCTCGCCAGCGTCTGCCGCCCGATGTTGAACGACCCGCCGATATCGAGCGCGCTCGACCACGTGTAGTCCGCGCGCGCGGTGAAGGTCGGCACCTTGTTGCTCGTGCTGATCGGGTCGCCGAGCGCATTGGTGCCCGTCTGCGTGACCGAGCCGTACGTGCGGTACTGCTCGTTGCCGAGGAAGAACTTCCACGCCCAGTTGCCCTTCGTGTAGTTCGCACCGACGCCGACGTAGCTGCCCGGATCCGAGAAATCGTACAGCAGGTTGTGCGTGAGTGTGAGCATCTGATTCGACTGCTGCACCTCGTAGCCGCCGAAGCTCGGGATCAAACCGGCGACGAGCGTCGTCGACGCGGTGATCGGCACGTTGACGACCGCCGTGTTCAGCAGGTTGTCGGTGATCGAGCCGCGCGAGTTCTGCAGCAGCGTGATGCCGTTGCCGCGGTTCGGCATCAGCGTGATCTCCGCCGACGGCGCCATCGGGCCGACGCCGAAGGTCTTCTTGATGTCGAGGTAGAGATCGCCGAACGTGCTGTTGAAGTAGTTGTACGCGTTCTCGTGGTTCGCGAACAGGAACGACGACGTGCCGGCCGCGCGGTTGTAGATGTAGGTCGGGTCGATGTAGCCCGTGACCGACAGGCCCGCGAGCGGCCCGGTGTTGGCGGCGTCCGTCAGCGAGTCGACCTTCAGCTGCTGGTTCGCGATCTGCTGCTTCATTTCGCTGACTTCGTCGTTGGTCAGCGTCGCCTGGGCACGGCCGTAGTCCGGCGAGGACGGATCGGCGGCCACCATCGCCGGCTTGGCCGAGGCCGTCGCGCCGGCCTGCGCGACCGGCGTGCCGCCCGGTTTCGCGGCGAGCTGCGCCTGCATGGCCTTCATCTGCTTCTGCAGCGCGGCGACCTGCGCCTGCAGTGCCTTGATTTCGGCGGAGGTCGAGTCGGCCAGCGCGATGCCCGGCAACGCGCCGGCCACCAGCAGGCAGATCAGTTTCTTCTTCATTGCGGATTCTCCTTGTCGTGGGCCTGTCAATGTGTGATCGGTTTGCGCACCGCATCACGCGGCGCGCGGGTCTTGTTATCGATGGAACGGGAAGAGGGAAGTCAGGCCGCCGCGAACGCCGCCTTCATGTCGGCCACGCGGCGTCGCTCGCGCGCGATCATCATCTGGTTCACGACGATCACGCCGATCGTCACTGCGGTGATGAACAGCGTCGCGAGTGCATTCATTTCAGGGTTCAGGCCAAGACGCACACGCGAGAACACCACCAGCGGCAGCGTCGTCGAGCCGGGCCCGGACAGGAACGCCGACAGCACCAGATCGTCGATCGACAGCGTGAACGACAGCAGCCAGCCCGACAGCAGCGCCTGCGAGATCAGCGGCAGCGTCACCACGAAGAACACCTTCAGCGGCGTCGCGCCCAGATCGAGCGCCGCTTCCTCCAGCGACTTGTTCATCTCCTTCACGCGCGACTGCACGATGATCGCCACGTACGACACGCAGAGCATCACGTGGCCGATCCAGATCGTCACCATCCCGCGACCCTTCGGCCAGCCGAACATCTGCTCCAGCGCCACGAAAAGCAGCAGCAGCGAGATGCCCTGGATCACCTCGGGAATCACGAGCGGCGCGTTGATCATCCCCGTGTACAGCGTGAAGCCCTTGAAGCGGCCGAAGCGCGCGAGCACGAAGCCCGCCCACGTGCCGATCACGACCGACGCGGTGGCCGTCAGCAGGCCGATCTTCAGCGACAGCCACGCGGCCGTGAGCAGCTCGTCGTCCTGCCACAGCGCCGCGTACCACTTCAGCGAGAAGCCCGACCACACCGTCACCAGCTTCGACTCGTTGAACGAGTACACGACCAGGCTGATGATCGGGATGTACAGGAACAGAAAGCCGAAGGCGAGGACGCCTGTCGACAGCGGTTTGCTCGGCTTGATCATTTCGCTTCCTCCAGTTCCTTGACCTGGTAGTACTGGAACAGCGCCATCGGCACCAGCAACAGCAGCACCATCGCGACCGTCACCGCGGACGCCATCGGCCAGTCCATGTTGTTGAAGAACTCGTCCCACATCACGCGGCCGATCATCAGCGTGTCGGCGCCGCCGAGCAGCTCCGGAATCACGTACTCGCCGACCGCCGGAATGAACACCAGCAGGCTGCCGGCGATGATCCCGTTCTTCGACAGCGGCAGCGTGATGCGCGTGAACGCGACCCACGGTCTGGCGCCAAGGTCGTACGCGGCCTCGAGCAGCGTCAGATCCATCTTCACGAGGTGCGCATACAGCGGCATCACCATGAACGGCAGGTACGAATAGACCATCCCGATGTAGACGCCCGCGTCGCTGTGATAGAGGCGCAGCGGCGTGTGGATGATGCCCAGTGCGATCAGCGTGTGGTTCAGGAGGCCGTCATCCTTCAGGATGCCGATCCATGCGTACACGCGAATCAGGAACGACGTCCAGAACGGCAGCATCACGGCCATCATCAGCACGTTGCGCCGGCCCGGTTCCGAACGCGCGATGTAGTACGCCATCGGGTAACCGATCAGCAGGCACAGCAGCGTCGACACGGCGGCCATCTTCAGCGAGCTGAGGTAGGTCGCGATGTACAGGTCGTCCTGCAGCAGGAACGCGTAGTGCGACAGCTGCAGCGCGAAGTGCACGACGCCGTCCTTGATCTCGACGAGCGACGTGTACGGCGGGATCCCCATCACCTGGTCGGCGAAGCTGATCTTGAACACCAGCACGAACGGCAGCGCGAAGAAGATCGTGAGCCACACGAACGGCACGCCGATCGCGATGCCGCGGCCCGACGGCAGGAAGCGCGACAGCGCGGCGAAGCGGCTGCGGCGTTTGGCGGCCTGAGTCGTAGCGGTCGCACCGGTCGGCACCGGCGCGGAAGGAGTGGAAGCGGAAGTTCTCATCATGTCGCCCTCATTGCGTCAGCACGACGCCGCTGGCCGGCGACCACGACACGAACACGTCGTCGTTCCACGCCGGCGCGCTGTCTTGCATCAGGTGCGAGCTCGACAGGTTCGACACCACCGTCTTGCCGCTCGGCAGGCGCACGTGATACAGCGAATACGCGCCCATGTACGCGATGTCGGTCACGACGCCGCGCGCCCAGTTGTGATGCGAGCCGGGCTTTTCGCGGGACACGTGCACGCGTTCCGGGCGCACCGAGATGCCGACCGGCATGCCGAGCGGGCCGGTCACGCCGTGGCTCACGTACATGCGTGCCTCGAGGTCGTCGCTCTCGACGAAGATGTGATCGGGTTCGTCCTCGACCACACGCCCCTCGAACAGGTTCGTCGAGCCGATGAATTCGGCCGAGAAGCGGCTGTTCGGGAATTCGTACACTTCGCCGGGCGAGCCGATCTGCACGATCTTGCCTTCGCTCATCACCGCGAGGCGGCTCGCCATCGTCATCGCTTCTTCCTGGTCGTGCGTGACCATCACGCAGGTCACGTCGACCTTCTCGATGATGTTCACCAGTTCGAGCTGGGTCTTCTGGCGGATCTTCTTGTCAAGCGCGGACATCGGCTCGTCGAGCAGCAGCAGCTTCGGGCGCTTCACCAGCGAGCGGGCGAGCGCGACGCGCTGCTGCTGGCCGCCCGACAGTTGATGCGGCTTGCGCTTCGCGTACTTGCTCATCTGCACGAGCGCAAGCGCGTCGGCCACGCGTTCCTTTATTTCGTTCTTCGGCGTACCTTCCTGCTTCAGGCCGAACGCGACGTTCGACTCGACCGACATGTGCGGAAAGAGCGCGTACGACTGGAACATCATGTTCACCGGCCGGCGGTACGGCGGCAGCGACGCGAGGTCCTCGCCGTCGACGAAGATCTTGCCGGAGGTGGCCGTTTCCAGCCCGGCGAGCATGCGCAGCAGCGTCGACTTGCCGCAGCCCGAGCTGCCGAGCAGTGCGAACAATTCGTTTTTCGCGATCGTCAGATTCACGTTGTCGACGGCCGTGCTGTCGCCGAATTTCTTCACGACGTTTTCGATGCGCACGAACGCGTCGTTCTTCGAGCGGGCCGGGGCGGCCGGTTGGGTCTGGCGTGCAGCAGCGGAAGAGGGTATCGATTGCATGGGAGTCACCATTCGTTCTTCACGGATTGCAGGCGTGAGCGTCCCCGCGCGAGACGCGCAACGCGACTCGCGGACAACGGCTCGTGCCGGATGGAACAGGGCGCGCGGCGCGCGCAGGCGGACGGCGGTCCGCGTATCTCAGGCGCGCAGGCGTGGAGCGATGCCTGCGCCGCCGTGATGCATGGCGATCAGTGGCCCGTTTTCAGTTGCGCCCACAGACGGTTCTCGAGGCGCAGGATGTCGGCCGGCATCGGCTTCATCAGCACCATCTTCTTCAGCACGTCTTCGGGCGGATAGACGGTCGGATCCTGCGCGACGGCCGGCGTCACGAACTGATGCGCGGCCTTGTTCGCGGTCGGGTAGAACACCGTGTTGGTGATCGCCGCATTGACCTTCGCGTCGGACACGTAGTTGATCCACTTCAGCGCGGCCTCGGGGTGCGGTGCATCCTTCGGAATCACCATCACGTCGAACCACAGCAGGCCGCCTTCCTTCGGATTCGAGAACTTGATGTCGTACGAGCGCTTCGCCTCCGACGAGCGGCGATGCGCGATGCCGACGTCGCCCGACCAGCCGAGCGCGACGCACACGTCGTTGTTCGCGAGGTCGTTGATGTAGCCGGACGAGTTGAACTGGGTGATGTACGGGCGGACTTTCTTCAGGACTTCGAAGGCAGCCTGATAGTCGCCGGGGTTCTTGCTGTTCGGATCCTTGCCCATGTACTGCAGCGTGGCGGCGAACACGTCGACGGCCTGGTCGAGGAACGACACGCCGCAGCCTTTCAGCTTTTCCATGTTGGCCGGGTCGAACACCAGCGCCCAGCTGTCGACCGGCGCCTTGTCGCCGAGCGCCTTCTTCACTGCCTGCGCGTTGTAGCCGATGCCGTCGGTGCCATACGCCCACGGCACGCCGTACTGGTTGCCCGGATCGGCATCCGCGATCATCTTCATCAGCAGCGGATCGAGATTCGCGAGGTTCGGGATCTTCGACTTGTCGAGCTTCTGATACACGCCGGCCTGGATCTGCTTGGCCATGTAGTTCGAGGTCGGCACGACGATGTCGTAGCCCGAGCTGCCCGCCAGCAGCTTCGCCTGCAGCGTGTCGTCGCTGTCGTAGTTGTCGTACTTGACGTGAATGCCCGTCTGTTTCTGGAAGTTCGGAATCGTGTCGGGTGCGATGTAGTCGGACCAGTTGTAGACGTTCAGTTCGTCGGCGTGCGCCGACGGGCTGGCGACCGACGTGAACGCGGCCGCGGCGGCAAGGGCCGCGACGGAACAGGCTTGGCGAAGAAAGCAGGCACGCATGGTGGAATTCCCCTGGGTTATGGCGGCGTGCGGCACCCGCCGCACGCCTGTAGGCAAAGTCGTTACGAAAGGCCCAGTTGCTGGGCGGTCGCATCGACGGCCTTCTTCGCCTTCGATACGAGCTCATCGATTTCCTGACGCGAGATCACGAGCGGCGGCGACAGCAGCATCCGGTCGCCGGTCGCACGCATGATCAGGTTGCCGCTGAAGCAGAAGTCCCGGCAGATCGTGCCGACGTCGCCGCCGTTCACGAAGCGGCGGCGTTCGGCCGGCGACTCGGCGAGCTGCAGGCTCGCGACCATCCCGTGGCCGTGCACTTCGCCGACGATCGGATGACGCGCGAAGGTCTCGCGCATCAGCGCCTGGAAGTAAGGGCCCGTGTCGTGCTTGACGCGCTCGACGATCCCTTCGTCGCGCAGCAGCTTCAGGTTCGCGACCGCCACCGCCGCCGCGACCGGATGGCCCGAGTACGTGAGGCCGTGATTGAATTCGCCGTTGTCGATGATCGGGCGCGCGATGCGTTCGTGGATGCCCACCGCGCCCATCGGCACGTAACCCGACGTCAGGCCCTTGGCCATCGTGATCAGGTCCGGCTCGAAGCCGAAGTGCTGATGCGCGAACCATTCGCCGGTGCGGCCGAAGCCGCCGATCACTTCGTCGGCGACGAGCAGGATGTCGTACTTGCGGCAGATCCGCTGGATTTCCGGCCAGTACGTCGACGGCGGGAAGATCACGCCGCCCGCGCCCTGGAACGGCTCGCCGATGAACGCCGCGACGTTCTCCGCGCCGAGTTCGAGGATCTTCGCCTCGAGCTGCTGCGCGCGTGCGAGGCCGAATGCCTCGGGCGTCTCGCCGGCCTGCGCTTCGCCGAAGAAATACGGCTGGTCGATGTGCACGATGTGCTCGACCTTCGAGGGCATCTGCTCGTGCATGTAGCCCATCCCGCCGAGCGTGCCGCCCGCGATCGTCGAGCCGTGGTAGCCGTTCTTGCGCGAGATCACGTATTTCTTCTGCGGCTTGCCCTGCACGCGCCAGTACTGATGCACGAGGCGCAGCACGGTGTCGTTGCCTTCCGAGCCGCTGTTGCAATAGAAGAAGTGGTTGAAACCAGCGGGCGTCACTTCCGCGAGCATCGCGGAAAGCTCGATCACCGGCGGGTGCGTCGTCTTGAAGAACGTGTTGTAGAACGGCAGTTCCTGGAGCTGGCGATACGCGGCGTCGGCGAGTTCCTTGCGGCCGTAGCCGACGTTGACGCACCAGAGGCCGGCCATCCCGTCGATGACCTTGTTGCCGTCCGAGTCCCACAGATAGACGCCGTCGGCCTTCACGATCACGCGGCTGCCCGCGCGGTTGAGCGCGCCCATGTCGGAGAACGGGTGGATGTGGTGCGCGGCGTCGAGCGCGCGGTATTCGGCGGTCGAGCGTGCCTGCGTCGTGCGCGGTGCGGTGGCCGGCGCGGCCGGCTGGATCCATGCAGATTCGTTGCGGTAAGTCATGTTTCCTCCGTGATTCCGTATTCGGTCGTGCGCACGCTCAGACGTGCAGCAGCAGATGGCGGCGTTCCCACGAGCTGATCACGCGGAAGAACGCTTCGTATTCGGTTTCCTTCAGCGCGAAATACGCCTTCAGGAACTTGTGGCCGAGAATTTCGCCGAGCGGCTCGCATGCGGCCATCAGCGTGAGCCCTTCCTCGAGGTTGCGCGGCAGCTGGTACGGCAGTTCGTAGCCGTCGCTGACGAGCGGTTCGGTCGGTTCGAGACGCTGCGTCATGCCGAGATAGCCGGCCGCGAGCGTCGCCGCGAGCGCGAGGTACGGGTTGCAGTCGACGCCCGGGATCCGGTTCTCGATGCGGCGCGCGGCCGGGCCCGAGTGCGGGATGCGGAAGCCGACCGTGCGGTTGTCGTAGCCCCACTGCACGTTGATCGGCGCGGCCATGAAGCGCGACAGCCGGCGGTACGAATTGATGTACGGCGCGAAGATCGGCATCAAGGCGGGCGTGTATTTCTGCAGCCCCGCGAGGTAGTTGTAGAACATCGACGTCGCGCCGCCGGTTTCCCGCGACGTGAACAGGTTCTGGCCCGTCTCCTCGTCGACGATGCTCTGGTGCACGTGCATCGCCGAACCCGGCTCGTTTTCCATCGGCTTGGCCATGAACGTCGCGTACATGTTGTGACGCAGCGCGGCCTCGCGCACCGTGCGCTTGAACAGGAACACCTGGTCGGCGAGCGACAGCGCGTCGCCGTGCATGAAGTTGATCTCCATCTGCGCGGCGCCGACTTCGTGGATCAGCGTGTCGATGTCGAGGTTCTGTGCTTCGCAGTACTCGTAGATGTCCTCGAACAGCGGGTCGAACTCGTTGACCGCCTCGATCGAATACGACTGGCGGCCCGTCTCGGGGCGGCCCGTGCGGCCGACCGGCGGACGCAGCGGCAGGTCCGGATCCTTGTTCATGTCGACCAGGTAGAACTCGAGCTCCGGCGCGACGACGGGCTTCCAGCCCTTCGCCTTGTACAGGTCGAGCACGCGGCGCAGCACGTAGCGCGGCGAGATCTCGACGGGCGAGCCGTCGAAGTGCACGCAGTCGTGGATCACTTGCGCGGTCGGGTCGACCGCCCACGGGATCAGGCGAATGGTCGACGTGTCGGGCACGCACACCATGTCGGGGTCGGTCACGCCGGTCAGCGAGCCGTCTTCCGGATACTCGCCGGTGACGGTCTGCACCATCACGGCCTGCGGCAGGCGCATCGATTCGCCGGACGTGAACTTATTGCGCGGCGTGATCTTGCCGCGCGCGATGCCGGCCATGTCGGGAATGATCGCTTCGATCTCGGTGATCCGGTACTGCTTCAGAAATTCGTCGATGTCTTGCATGTTCGTTCTCGTTGGTTGTTCGACGCGCTCATGCGAGCGCGGCGGCGGCCCTGGTGCGCTCGCGGGCGTTCCGGCGGGCGCGGCATGCGTCGCCAAAGGCGCGGAAGATCGCGCTCGACAGCGGGTCATGCGCATGCCGCCATTCCGGGTGCCATTGCACGGCAAGGGCGAAGGCCGGTGCATCGACGACGCTGACGGCCTCGATCAGGCCGTCCGGCGCGACGGCTTCGACGGCGAGGCCGGCACCGAGCTGCGCGACGCCCTGTTTGTGCAGCGAGTTCACGTGCACGTCGTCGCGGCCGCCGGCGAGCGTGTGCAGCACGCCGCCGGGCGTCAGGCGCACGACGTGCGCGGGGCCGTATTGCGCGTCCATCGGCGCGTCGTCGTCCTCGCGGTGATCGGCGAGGCCGGGCACTTCGTGCACGCGCTGATGCAGCGTGCCGCCGCAGACGACGTTCAGCTCCTGGAAGCCACGGCACACGGCCAGTACGGGCACGCCAGCGGCGATCGCCGCGCGCAGCAGCGGCAGCGTCGTCGCGTCACGCGCGGGATCGTGCTTCGTGCCGGGCTCGCTCGGCTCGCCGCCATACAGGTGCGGCTCGACGTTCGAATAGCTGCCGGTAAACAACAGGCCGTCGACCGTGGCGAGCACGTCGTCGGTCGACTGGCGATCGCCGAGCGCGGGCAGGACCATCGCGAGCGCGTGTGCGCCGTCGACGATCGCCGCGACGTACTTGTCGCCGACCGTGTGCGACGCATGTGCGCCGATTTGCGTGAAGTCGGCGGTGATGCCGACGAGGGGTTTCCTTTCCATGACGTCAATCAGTTGTCCGTAGGGCCATGGCGTGCGTTACGCGGGAAAATCGCGAAATGCAGGCGCGACACGGCCCCGCAGCCTGGCGAAATGCGCAAGGCCGCTGGTGAATGGGCGCAACGGGGTCGCATGGCGATCCGCGCTGCGCGCGACGGTCAGGCCGTCGTTCGTTTCGTTGCGCTGCGCGACGCGGCAATGGATGCGCGAACGCGTTCCGTCACCGCGCAGACGACGCGGCTGACGAGCAGGCAGTTGAAACGAACGACGAGAAAAGGAGGAGAGGCGCTATGGCAGCAGCGATGCGACTTCGTCGGTATCGACGGCCACGAACGCGCGTGCGGAAACGGCGTTGTGACGGCGAACGGAACGACGGGACAGGATGGTGTAGATCGACAGATGCAGCAGGCGAGGACTATGCCAGCCGCAACTGCCATCGGAAGCGGGAACAGCGCTGCGCAAACTTCGCACATCGCCTCGATCCCACCTCACCAGAGGGCCACGGACTCTCACGATTACACTCGACTGGTTTGTTGAAAGTATTGAACACCTGATCGTTTCGGCGCGCGAGGCGTTTAAAATAATCGAGGTGCCGGACCTGCGTCATTTACATCGATGGGCATCAATTTTTACGTTGCAATAACGTTTTTCGGTGCCGATGAATGGCCAATGACGCTGACCTGAGAGCCAGCATATACGAGCCAAAAACGGCGTCAAATGTTTTTTGACGGTCTCGTGTCAGGGCTTTCCCGAGGCACTCCGAACAAAATATTCGTAAATGGAATGACCCGCTAGGTGTTCATTATTTCGAACGCCTTTCAGGGTTTTCCCCGCTGATGCGCGGCATAAAGTGATTAGAATATTCAACGGCTGCGTAACGCCGCTCCACGCGTCGTTTCACTTTTTCACCGCACTTCTATCGTGTCCGAAACCGAATCGATGTCCACCGAAGTCGCCGAGCGCCTGCGTTTCGTGCGCAACAAGCATGGCCTGTCGCAGCGTGAACTCGCGAAGCGGGCCGGCGTGACCAACGGCACGATCTCGCTGATCGAACAGGGGCGCGTAAGCCCGTCGGTCGGCTCGCTGAAGAAACTGCTCGAATGCATTCCGATGAGTCTCGCGGAGTTCTTCACGTTCGAACTCGTCGAATCGCGCTCGGTCGTATCGCGCCGCGACGAGATGCCGAACCTTGGCAACGACGCGCTCGCATTTCATCTCGTCGGCGCGGGCGTGAAGGACCGCAACATGTGCATCATGCGCGAGATCTACCAGCCGCTCGCCGATACGGGGCCCGAGATGCTCGTGCACGCGGGGCACGAGGGCGGCGTGGTCGTGTCGGGCAGGCTCGAGCTCACCGTCGACGGCGCGACCTGGCTGCTCGACCCCGGAGACGGCTACTACTTCGAAAGCCGTTTGCCGCACCGTTTTCGCAATCCCAGCGCGGAACAGCTCTGCGAGGTCGTGTCGGCGAATTCGCCGGCCACCTTCTGAGCCCGCATCACTGCATTCGTCGCCGGCAGTCTTGCCGTTGCGCGGCGTGCCGCAGCGCGAATGCCACGACAATTGAGGCATCCTGATGAACAAGTTGACTTTGGCTGACTGGCAGGACAAGGCGGCGTCGCTCACGATTGAAGGGCGCGCATTCATCGACGGCACGTCGCGCGACGCGCACGGCGGCAGGACGTTCGACTGCGTGAGCCCGATCGACGGTCGCGTGCTCGCGAAGGTGGCCGATTGCGGAGAGCCCGACGTGAACGCCGCCGTCGCGGCCGCGCGCCGCGCGTTCGACGCCGGCGTGTGGGCCGGACTGAACCCGCGCGCGCGCAAGGCCGTGCTGCTGCGCTGGGCCGCGCTGATGCGCGAGCATCTCGACGAACTTTCGCTGCTCGAGACGCTCGATGCGGGCAAGCCGATCGGCGACACCACGACGGTTGACGTGCCGGGCGCCGCTTATTGCGTCGAGTGGTTCGCCGAAGCGATCGACAAGGTCGGCGGCGAAGTTGCGCCGGCCGACCATCATCTCGTCGGTCTCGTCACGCGCGAGCCGGTCGGCGTGGTGGCGGCCGTCGTGCCGTGGAACTTCCCGATCCTGATGGCCGCATGGAAGTTCGGCCCGGCGCTCGCGGCCGGCAACAGCGTCGTGCTGAAGCCGTCGGAGAAATCGCCGCTGACCGCGATCCGCGTCGCGCAGCTCGCATACGAGGCCGGCATCCCGGCCGGCGTGTTCAACGTCGTGCCGGGCGCGGGCGAACCGGGCAAGCTGCTCGCGCTGCATCGCGATGTCGACTGCATCGCGTTCACCGGCTCCACCGCGGTCGGCAAGCTGATCATGCAGTACGCCGCGCAGTCGAACCTGAAGCGCGCGTGGCTCGAGCTCGGCGGCAAGTCGCCGAACATCGTGCTGCCGGATTGTCCGGACCTCGAGCGCGCCGCGCAGGCCGCGGCCGGGGCGATCTTCTACAACATGGGCGAGATGTGCACGGCCGGCTCGCGCCTGCTCGTGCATCGCGACATCAAGGACGCGTTCATCGAGAAGCTGGTGGCGGCCGCGCGCGCGTACGTGCCGGGCAACCCGCTCGATCCGTCGGTATCGATGGGCGCGATCGTCGACGGGATCCAGCTCGAGCGCGTGCTCGGCTACATCGATGCCGGACGCAAGGAAGGCACGCTCGTCACGGGCGGCGCGCGCGTGAAGGAGGAGACGGGCGGCTTCTACGTGGAACCGACGGTGTTCGAGGTAAAGCCCGATGCGAAGATCGCGCGCGAGGAGATCTTCGGCCCCGTGCTGTCGGTGATCGTGTTCGACGATGTCGACGAGGCGGTGCGGATCGCGAACGACACCGAATACGGGCTGGCCGCGGCCGTGTGGACGTCGAACCTGACGACCGCGCACGACGTGTCGCGCCGGCTGCGGGCGGGCACGGTGTGGGTGAACTGCTACGACGAAGGCGGCGACATGAACTTCCCGTTCGGCGGCTACAAGCAGTCGGGCAACGGCCGCGACAAGTCGCTGCACGCGCTCGAGAAATACACCGAGCTGAAGTCGACGCTGATCCGGCTGCGCTGACGCGGCCGGTGTGCGGGCGCGGTGCCGGGGGCGCCGCGCCCGCGCGCGTCAGGCCGAGCGCAATGCCGGGTGGAAGCCCGCGGCTTCGATGATCGACTGCACGCGTTCGGCGCCTTGCGCCGATTCGACCTTGACCGTCTTCGCGGCCACGTCGATGTCGAGCTTCGCGGCGGGGTCCGCTGCCGTCACGGCGCGCGTGATGGCGTTGGCGCAGCCGCCGCAGGTCATGTCCTGGACTTCGAATTCCATCGTGTTCTCCTGGGTTGATTGGCGATTCACAAACATCGCCAGCATGAAGCTTGCCATGGTGGGAAGGTCAAGCCATTCGTCGCGTTCGACACTGCACAAGCAATTTGTAAAGCTGATGTCAGACGAATCGCAATCTGCCCGTGTGCGTCAGTCCGAATTTTTCCCGATTGACGGCTGCGTACTGCCGGCGAAATCTCGCCGAGCCTTGCGCGACAAGGTGCGCGTCGCATCACTGACGCCCGATGTCCATGCCACGAGTAAGGGTACTGGGAGAGGGAAATGCGAATCGATCTTACTATCGGTTCCCCTCGATATTTCATTTCGGTACCCGTATGAATCGCTTCGCTTTCGGTTTCGCACTGGCCCTGCTGGGCGCATCGGCAACGTCCGCATTCGCTGCCGACGACGTCGTCAACCTGACCCTGAAGAACCACAAGTTTTCGCCCGACGGCGTGACGATTCCGGCCGGCAAGAAGGTGAAGTTCGTCGTGAAGAATCTCGATGCGACGCCCGCGGAATTCGAAAGCGACGATTTCAAGGCGGAGAAGGTCGTGCCGGCCGGCAAGTCGGTCGAGATCCTGGTCGGGCCGCTGAACGCCGGCACCTACGAGTTCCACGACGAGTATCATGAAGCGCAGTCGAAGACGCACCTGACCGTCAAATAAGCGGATATCGCCATGCTGTCTACCGCCCTGATCGTCTTTCGTGAAGTGCTCGAGGCCGCGCTGGTGGTGTCGATCGTAATGGCCGCGACGAAGGGCGTGCCGAGCCGCGGCTGGTGGGTCGGCGGCGGCCTCGTCGGCGGCGTGATCGGCGCCGGCCTGATCGCCGCGTTCGCCGACGTGATTTCGCAGTGGGCCTCCGGCATGGGGCAGGAAGTCTTCAACGCCGGCGTGATGTTCGTCGCGACGCTGATGCTCGCGTGGCACTGCATCTGGATGAGCCGCCACGGCCGCGAGATGGCGCTGCACATGGGCGAGGTCGGCCGGGCCGTCGCAGCCGGCAGCCGGCCGCTGACGGGGCTCGCGATCGTTGTCGGCGTCGCGGTGCTGCGCGAGGGCTCCGAGGCCGTGCTGTTCCTGTACGGCATCGCGGCGGGCGATCCGGGACAGACGCCGCAGATGATCGTCGGCGGGCTGCTCGGCGTGCTGGGCGGCGCCGGGCTCGGCTACGCGATGTATGCGGGCCTGCTGCAGATTCCGCTCAAGCGCCTTTTCTCCGTCACCAACGCGCTGATCGTGCTGCTCGCGGCGGGGATGGCGAGCCAGTGCGTCGGCTTCCTGCTTGCCGCCGGCCTCGTGCCGTCGTGGGGCGATGCGGTCTGGGATACCTCGTGGCTGCTGAAGGAATCGAGCATCGTCGGCAAGGCGCTGCATACGCTGATCGGCTATACCGCGCGTCCGGCGGGGATCCAGATCGTTGCGTACGTCGTCACGCTGGTCGCGATCGTCGTGCTGGCGCGGCTCGTCGGCCGGCCCCGGACGGTGGTGCCGCCACCGCGGCCCGTTGCCTGAGCGGGCCGGGGCCGAATGCAGAAAGGGGCGTCATTGACGCCCCTTTTTTCTTGCGTTGACGGCTCGCGCGCAGCCGCGCGGCCCGTTCAGCGATGGTTGTCGATCCATGCGCGGGCCCATTCGAGCCCCGCTTCGCGCGCTTCGTCCTCGGTATCGAACACGCCGAGCACGCCCGACGCTTCGACGAGCCGATTGTTCTGCGTGATCGTGCCGCTCGCCGCGAAGCGTTCGGGCTGCAGGATTTCATCCTGCTGCAGGATCGAATGGCCCCAGATCTGGTAGCCGTGATAGGTCTGCGCTTCCATTATCGCGTCACCTCCGCGGAGCGGCTGCTCGTGCCGACACGCAGCACGTTGCCGTCCGGTGTGTATTGCCGCGGGATGTCCGAGAACTTGAGTGCGTGCGGCGTGTCGGGCATGGCCGGCTGCATCACCGTGAGCCGGCCCGGCGTAGGCTGCGCGACCGGGCGCGGTGCGGCCGGCGCATCGACCGTCGCGGCGGTCGGTCGATGCGGCGTGCTTTTCACGGCTTGTGCGACGCGGCGCTTGTGCGGCTTGACCGCAGCCTTCGGCTGCACGCTCGCGTGCTTTTCCACGGTCTTGCCGCCGGCGTGCGCGTCGGCACCTGGGCGCGCTGCCGGCGCGCGGGCATCCGGCGTACGCGCCGCCGGCAACCGCGCCTCGGGCGGGTTCCAGACTTCGACGTAGTGCTCGGCCGCCCAGCCCGTCGACGCGAAGGTCAGCGCCAGCAATCCGCATCCAAACAGTCTTACCATGGTCTCTCCGTCAGTCTCGTCGGCGCGCCGGACCGCGCTGCGCCGATTGCTTACTCCACCGTCACCGACTTCGCGAGGTTGCGCGGTTTGTCGACGTCGGTGCCGCGCGCGCATGCGGTGTGATACGCGAGCAGTTGCAGCGGCACGACGTGCAGGATCGGCGACAGCTGCCCGTAGTGTTCCGGCATCCGGATCACGTGCAGGCCTTCGTCGTTGACGATCTGCGTGTCGGCGTCCGCGAACACGTACAGCTCGCCGCCGCGTGCGCGCACTTCCTGCATGTTCGACTTCAGCTTCTCGAGCAGCGTGTCGTTCGGCGCGACCGTGACGACCGGCATCGCTTCAGTGACGAGCGCGAGCGGCCCGTGCTTCAGTTCGCCGGCCGGATACGCCTCGGCATGGATGTACGAGATTTCCTTCAGCTTCAGCGCGCCTTCGAGCGCGATCGGGTAGTGCAGCCCGCGGCCGAGGAACAGCGCGTTTTCCTTGCGCGCGAATTCCTCCGACCACGCGATGATCTGCGGTTCGAGCGCGAGCACGCTGTTCAGCGCGGCCGGCAGGTGGCGCAACTGCTTCAGGAATTCGGCTTCCTGCGCGGCGTCGACGTGCCCGCGCAGCTTGCCGAGCGTCGCGGCCAGCACGAACAGCGCGACGAGCTGCGTCGTGAACGCCTTGGTCGACGCAACGCCGATCTCGGTGCCCGCGTGCGTCAGGAACTGCATCTCCGTGAGGCGCACCATCGCGCTCGTCGCGACGTTGCACACCGCGAGCGTATGCGTGTGACCGAGCGACTGCGCGTGCTTGAGCGCGGCGAGCGTGTCGGCCGTCTCGCCCGATTGCGAGATCACCAGCACGAGCTGGCGCGGGTTCGGCACCGATTCGCGGTAGCGGTATTCGCTCGCGATCTCGACCTGGGTCGGGATCTTCGCGATCGATTCGAGCCAGTACTTCGCGGTGAGGCCCGAGTAGTAGCTCGTGCCGCACGCGAGGATCAGCAGGCTGTCGATCTCCGCGAACGCGGCGGGGGCCGCATCGCCGAACAGCGTCGCGTCGAACGCTTCGGTTTGCGGCACCGTGTCGCCGATCGCGCGCGGCTGCTCGAAGATTTCCTTCTGCATGAAGTGGCGATACGGGCCCAGCTCGACCGCGCCGCCGTATGCGCTGACGACGCGGATCTCGCGTTGCGCGAGCGCGCCGTGACGATCGACGATCTTCACGCCGTCGAGCGACAGTTCGCACACGTCGCCTTCCTCGAGGAACGTGAAGTGGTCGGTGCTGCCGGCCAGCGCGAGTGCGTCGGACGCGAGGAAGTTCTCGCCGTCGCCGTGGCCGACGACGAGCGGCGAACCCTGGCGCGCGCCGACGACGGTGTGCGGCTGGTCCTTGTGGATCACGGCGATCGCATACGCGCCGTGCAACTGCTGCACGGCTTCGCGCACCGCGTCGAACAGGTTGCCGCGATACAGGCTGTGCACGAGGTGCGCGATGACTTCGGTGTCGGTCTGCGACACGAACTCGTAGCCCTTCGCGCGCAGCGCTTCGCGCAGCGGCTCGAAGTTCTCGATGATGCCGTTGTGCACCAGCGCGAGCGCGTTCGACGAGAAGATCGGGTGCGCGTTGTGCGTGACGGGCGCGCCGTGCGTCGCCCAGCGCGTGTGCGCGACGCCGGTCGTGCCTTCGAGATGCGATTCCTGCACCTGCGCATCGAGATCGGCGACGCGCGCGACGCTGCGCGCGCGCTTGGGCGCGCCCGGCTCGAGCACGGCGACGCCGCACGAGTCGTAGCCACGGTATTCGAGGCGCCGCAATCCTTCGATCAGCACCGGAACGATATTACGCTGCGCAACTGCGCCGACAATGCCGCACATGAATGGTCCATCCTGTAAGTCGACGCGGGCGCCGTCCGGGCGCCCGCTAAAGGTTCAGCTCTTCTTCTTGACCGGGCGGACGTAGCCGCTCATCGTCGTTTGGGTCTTCTCGTTCAATGCGAGCAGGCCGTCGGCAACGTCCTTCCAGATCGTCGTGCCGGCCGCGATCGTCACACCGCGGCCGACGCGCACCGGCGCGACGAGCTGCGTGTCGGAGCCGACGAACACGTCGTCCTCGATCACGGTGCGGAACTTGTTTGCGCCGTCGTAGTTGCAGGTGATCGTGCCCGCGCCGATGTTCACGCGCGCGCCGATGTCGGCGTCGCCGATGTAGGTGAGGTGGTTCGCCTTCGAACCGTGGCCGATCACCGCGTTCTTCACCTCGACGAAGTTGCCGACGTGCGCTTCGTCCGCGAGCTGCGCGCCGGGGCGCAGCCGCGCGTACGGGCCGATCACGGTGTTCGCGCCGAGTTCGGCGCCGTCGATGTGCGTGAACGCGTCGACGCGCGTGCCGGCGCCGACCGACGCGTTGCGGATCACGCAGTTCGGGCCGATCGTCACGTTGTCGGCGAGCGTCACGTTGCCTTCGAACACGCAGTTCACGTCGATCGACACGTCGCGGCCGCAGCGCAGCGTGCCGCGCACGTCGAGCCGCGCCGGATCGGCGAGCGTGACGCCGTCGACGAGCAGCGCATCGGCGACGTTACGCTGATGGATGCGCTCGAGCTCCGCGAGCTGCGCCTTGCTGTTCACGCCGAGCGTTTCCCATTCCTCGTCGGGCTGCGCCGTGACGATCTCGAAGCCGGCCTCGATCGCGAGCTCGACGACGTCGGTCAGGTAGTACTCGCCCTGCGCGTTCTCGTTCTTCAGCGCGCCGAGCCACATCGACAGCTGGGCCGTGGGCGTGACGATGATGCCGGTGTTGATCTCGGCGATCTTCAGCTGCTCGGGCGACGCGTCCTTCTGCTCGACGATGCGCGTGACGAAGCCGGACGCGTCGCGCACGATGCGGCCGTAGCCGGTCGGATCGTCGAGCGTGACGGTCAGAATCCCGTAGCGGCCCTCGCGCGCGGCGTCGACGAGACGCCGCAGCGTCGACGCGCGGGTGAGCGGCACGTCGCCGTACAGCACCAGCGTCGGTTGCGCGGGATCGAGCAGCGGCAGCGCCTGGCGTACCGCGTGGCCGGTGCCGAGCTGCTCGGCCTGCACCGCGAACTGCACGTCGGGCGCGGCGACGGCGGCCTGGACCTGCTCGGCGCCGTGACCGACCACGACGACGAGCCGCGACGGCTGCAGCGTGCGCGCGGTGGCGATGACGTGGGAGAGGAGCGGCCTGCCGGCCAGAGGGTGGAGCACTTTCGGCAGCGCGGAACGCATGCGCTTGCCGGTGCCTGCCGCCAAAATCACGATATTCATGGCGCCAGCTTGTCAGAGGAGTTCGAAGCCGTCCATTTTAGCATGCGGCCCCCGTCGTTCCGGGCCTGTCGCGGCGGGGCGACAGCGCCGGAACGACGCTGCGGCCCCGGTTCCGGCGGGTGTTCGGACCCTGCTTACAGGTCGTCGAACTGGACGATCGAGATCGGTTTCGCGGCGCCCGGCGCGGCGGTCTCTTCGCCGGACGCGCACGGCTCCTCGTCGAACGCGATGTCGCCCTGCGGATCGGCAACGCCGGTCGCGCGCAGCGACGCGAACGGGAACTGGGTCGTATCCATCAGGTGCGACGGCACGACGTTCGCGAGCGCGCTGAACATGTTGTCGACGCGGCCCGGGAAGCGCTTGTCCCATTCACGGATCAGCGCCTTCATTTCCGCGCGCTTCAGGTTCGGCTGGCTGCCGCAGAGGTTGCACGGGATGATCGGGAATTCGCGCAGCTCCGCGTATTTCTCGAGATCGGTTTCCTTCACGTATGCGAGCGGGCGGATCACGACGTTCCTGCCGTCGTCCGACTGCAGCTTCGGCGGCATTCCCTTCAGCTTGCCGCCGTAGAACATGTTGAGCAGCAGCGTCTGCAGGATGTCGTCGCGGTGGTGGCCGAGCGCGATCTTGGTCGCGCCGAGCTCGCCGGCCACGCGGTACAGGATCCCGCGGCGCAGCCGCGAGCACAGCGAGCAGGTCGTCTTGCCTTCGGGCACGAGCCGCTTGACGATGCTGTAGGTGTCCTGGTTCTCGATGTGGAACGGCACGCCGACCTGCGTCAGGTACTCGGGCAGCACGTGTTCAGGGAAGCCCGGCTGCTTCTGGTCGAGGTTGACCGCGACGATGTCGAAGTCGATCGGCGCGCGCTCGCGCAGGCGCAGCAGCACGTCGAGCATCGCGTAGCTGTCCTTGCCGCCCGACAGGCACACCATCACCTTGTCGCCCTGCTCGATCATGTTGTAGTCGCCGATCGCCTGGCCGACCTGGCGCACGATCCGCTTGAACAGCTTGTTGTTCTCGTACGCTTCCTTCTGCTCGCGGCGCGTCAGCACGCGGCGGCCGGTGTCGGCGGCGGTGGCTTCGATGGCGGCGCCATCGGCCGCCGTGTCGTTCATGTGGGGGGCGTTCATGCGCGCTCCTCGTCCTTGATGCGAAAGACTTCGACGCCGACGGCGTCGCAGTCCGGATAGGCGTCCGGTTTCTCGGTACAGACGCGTACCGCGCGCACGGCGTCGTGCGCCAGCAGGTTCGCGGCGATCGCGTCGCACAGCGTTTCCTGCAGGTGGATGTGGCCGCGCGCCACGCACTGCGCGACGCTCTGCTTCATCAGGTCGTAGTCGACGACTTCATGCAGCCGGTCGTCGACGGGGGTGGACAGCGCGAGCGGCACGAACAGGTCGACGTTGATGACGACGCGCTGCTCGCCGCGCTTCTCGTGTTCGAAGGCCCCGATGTTGATGTGCACCTCGTAGTCGCGCAGGTAGAGCCTGCGGCAGTCCGCGAGGCGGGGGTGCAGGAGAGCGGAAAACATGGTCGTCCCAGTCAAATTGGCGTGCGCGCACGCAAAGCGGCGCGGGCGGCGGCGATCACGCCGCGCGATCCGCGCGGTTCATTCATTCGGGCCGGCGGCGGGCGGCACCAGGTGCTCGCCGCCGTCGACGGTCAGCGTCGCGCCCGTGACGCCGGGCGCGCTCGCGAGATAGCAGGCCGCCGCCGCGATGTCGTTCGCGTGCGGCGCGTGGCCGCGCACGAGCGCCGCGACGCGCACCTTCGGCGCCAGCGCCAGCGCCAGCGCGGAGGTCGCGCGGTTCAGCGCGGCCTGCATCAGCGCGTGCGACAACTGCGCCGGCGCCGGGTGAAACAGGGCCTGATCCAGCACGTGGATCACGCAGGCGCGCAGCGATTCGTCGTCACGCGCGGCGTCGGGCGTCGCGTCGGCAAGCGCCCGGGCCAGCGCGAGCGGCGCCGTCACGTTGCGCGCGAGCGCGGCGGCGAGCGATGCGCCGTCCACGGTGTGCGCGTCGTCGGTGGCGGCGCATGCACTCACGAACACCGCACAGGCGGGCCGGCCGAGCGCCGCAGCACACGCGGCGACGAGCGCGGCCGCGTCGGTTTCCAGGGCCAGATCGGCGTCGAGCACGGCTGCACGGCGCCCGCGGGCGGCGACTTCGGCGACGAGCGCGTCGGCGGCCGCGCGCGGCGTGCCGGGGCTGCGCTGCAGCGCGACGTCCCAGCCGTGCTGCGCGAATCCGGTCGCGAGCGCGCGACCGAGCGACGCGGCGTCGGCCGCGCTGCCCAGCGCGCCGGCGACGAGCGCGATGCGCGGGGGCGACGTATCGGCTGAAACGGTCATTTACAATGCCGGGATGAACCCGAAAGCTCACGAACCCGCTAGTTTACCTGCTCCCGGCCCTGACGCGCTCGCGCAGTCCGAAACCCTTGCCGCGCAACTGCGCGACGAGATCGCGGCGGCCGGCGGCTGGCTGCCGTTCGACCGCTTCATGGAGCGCGCGCTGTATGCGCCCGGCCTCGGCTATTACAGCGGCGGCGCGCGCAAGTTCGGCCGCCGCGCCGACGACGGCAGCGACTTCGTGACGGCCCCCGAGCTGTCGCCGCTGTTCGCGCAGACGCTCGCGAATCCCATCGCGCAAGCGCTGGCGGCGAGCGGCACGCGCCGCGTGATGGAGTTCGGCGCGGGCACGGGCAAGCTCGCGGCCGGGCTGCTCGCGGCGCTCGATGCGCTCGGCGTCGAGCTCGACGAATACCTGATCGTCGACCTGTCCGGCGAACTGCGCGAACGGCAGCGCGACACGATTGCGGCGGCCGCGCCGGCGCTCGCCGCGAAGGTGCGCTGGCTCGACGCGCTGCCCGAGCGCTTCGACGGCGTCGTGGTCGGCAACGAGGTGCTCGACGCGATGCCGGTGCGCCTCTTCGCGAAGGCGGGCGGCGTGTGGCTCGAGCGCGGCGTCGCGCTCGACGCGCGGCACGCGTTCGTGTTCGACGACCGGCCCGCCGGCGCGGCCGGCCTGCCGCCGGTGCTCGCGACGCTCGACGTCGACGACGGCTACGTGACCGAGACGCACGAAGCCGCGCTGGCGTTCACGCGTACCGTGTGCACGATGCTCGGGCGTGGCGCGGTGCTGCTGGTCGACTACGGGTTCCCCGCGCACGAGTACTACCATCCGCAGCGCGACCGCGGCACGCTGATGTGCCACTACCGCCATCACGCGCATGACGACGCATTCCTGTACCCGGGGCTGCAGGACATCACCGCACACGTCGAATTCACGGGCATCTACGACGCGGGCGTCGCGACCGGCGCCGACCTGCTCGGCTACACGTCGCAGGCGCGCTTCCTGTTGAACGCGGGCATCACCGACGCGCTGGCCGCGATCGATCCTTCCGACATCCACCAGTTCCTGCCGGCCGCGAACGCGGTGCAGAAGCTGATCTCGGAAGCGGAGATGGGCGAGTTGTTCAAGGTGATCGCGTTCTCGCGCGGGATCGACGGCACGCTCGACGCCTTCGCGCGCGGCGACCGCTCGCACGCGCTCTGACGAGGCGCCCGGGATGCTGCGCTGGCTGATGGCGTCGTTCGTCGCGGTGATGATCCTGACGCGCTGCTGGCCGTGGCTCGGCAAGTTCGGCATCGGGCGGATGCCGGGCGACGTCACGCTGACGCTCGGCGGGCGGCGTTACCCGTTCCCGTTCATGTCGACGCTGGTGCTGACGATGCTGATGTCGATGGTGGCGCGGCTGCTCTGAGCCGCGCCGAACGCGGCGGCGCGCCGCGACCGGGCCGCGGCGCGCGCGGGATGGTTCGGCGCGTCACGGTTCGCGCGTTACAGTTCGATTTCGCCGAGGATGCGGTGCGCGAGCGCCTTCGCTTCGTCGAACGCCTCTTCCTCGCTCGGACTCGTCGTGTGGACGTCGTAGCGCATGTTCTCCGTCTCGTCGCCGTCGTCCCGGGCGAGGATCACGTAACCCTGGAACTGTCCGTTGGCGGCGTGCTGCGTATGCGCCTTGGCCGTGTAGATGCCTTTCGTGAACGTGTTCGTGTCCATCGTGCCTCTCCCGCAATAGGACACTTCATCGTAGCACTGCGGCGCAGCATGTACAGCGCCGCTAATCGGAGACCGATCAGCGCGCCGTCATCGTCCCGTCACCGTTCGAGCAGCGCGACGACCTCGTCGAGCGTCGGCGCATGCGCGCCCGTATGCCGGCACGCGGCGGCGCCCGCCGCGAGCGCGAACGCGAGATGCTCGCGCCACGACCGCTGCGGCGCGGCCATCAGGCTGAACAGCATGCCGCCGATCGACGCGTCGCCCGCGCCGACGGTGTCGACCACCTCGACGCGCGGCGGGCTGGCCTCGAGCACGTCGCCGTCCGCGTAAAGCGTGGCCGCCTGCGCGCCGCGCGTGACGAGCACGGCCGCGCGCGGATTCAGCGCGCGCACCGCGGCGACCGCATCGGGGCCGTCGCCGCCGAACAGGTGGCGCAGGTCCTCGTCGGACACCTTGATCAGGTCGGCGAGCGCCGCCATCTTCTCGAGCGTCGGCCGGTACGCGGCCGTCATCAGGTTCCGGTAGTTCGGATCGAAGCTGATCTTCACGCCGCGCGCGTGCAGGTCGGCCGCGAGCGCGACGAGCGTGCTCGCGAGCGGTTCGCGCACGAGGCTGATGCAGCCGAAGTGCGCCCACTTCACGTGTCCGGCCCAGCCGGCCGGCAGCCGCGCCGGGTCGAACGCGAGATCCGCGCTCGCTTCGCCGATGAAGAAGTACGCGGGCGGCCGCGTCTCGTGGACGATTGCGAGCAGCGGCGCACGCGGCACCCGCTGCAGGAAGCGCAGGTCGAGCCCGGCCGCCTCGCTGGTACGCCACAGCACGTCGGAGAAGCAGTCTTCGCCGATCGCGCCCGCGAGCGCGCTCGGCACGCCGAGCCGCGCGACCGCGCGCGCGACGTTCCAGCCGGCGCCGCCCGGCACCGAGGTCCACTGCGCGTCGCCCGCGCGCACCATGTCGGTCAGGATGTCGCCCGCCGACACGAAGGCCGGAAAGGTGCCGCCGCTCATTGCGTCGGCTCGCTGCGCGCCGCGCGCGCGAGGGTCGCGAGCACGTCGTAGCATGCGCCCATCGTGTGATAGTCGGTCTTGCCGGCCGGGCTCTTCTCGTCGCTGTACTTGCGGTTGTCGCAGGTGAGGATCCGGTACCACGCGCCGTAGCGGTGATCGACGAAATGCGTCCAGCTGTAGCGCCAGATCTCGTCGTACCAGTCCCAGAAGCGCTCGCTGCCGGTGCGCGCGCCGAGCATCGCGGCCGCCGCGAAGGTTTCCGCCTGGACCCAGAAATACTTGTTGTGGTCGCAGATCGTGAAGTCCGGGCCGAAGCCGTAGCAGAGGCCGCCGTGATCGGCGTCCCACGCATGCGCGAGCGCCGCGTCGAACAGCTCGGCCGCGCGCGGCACGAGCCAGTCGAGCGGGCGGTGCCGCTCCAGGATCAGCAGCAGCTTCGCCCATTCGGTCTGGTGCCCGGGCTGGAAGCCCCACGGACGGAAGATGTTCGAGCTGTCCTCCTTGTTGTAGTCCCAGTCGACCGACCAGTCCGCATGGTAGTGCTCCCACACGAGGCCGCCCGACAGCGAAGCCTGGCGCCGCGTGATGTGGGTCGCGAGCTTTTCCGCGCGATCGAGATAGGTGAGATGGCCGGTCGCCTCGTACGCCGCGAGCAGCGCTTCCGTCATGTGCATGTTCGCGTTCTGGCCGCGGTACGACGACACGTTCCAGTTCGGCGTCGCGTCGTCCGCGTAGAGGCCGGCGGCCGCGTCCCAGAAGCGGTGCTCGGCGAGCTCGTAGGTCGACGCGATCAGCGCGCGCGCTTCATCGATGCCGGCCATCGCAGCGTGCGCGGCCGCCAGCAGCACGAACGCGAGCCCGTAGCAGTGGCGCGTGCCGTCGAGCGTCGCGCGTTTCGCGCCGTCGCGCCAGTCGAGTTCCCAGTCGTAGCCCTGCAGCGCTTCATCCCAGTGCGCGTCGCGCAGGAAGCGCAGCCCGTGGCGTGCGTAGTCGAGGTGGCGCGGATCGCCGAAATGCCGGTACGCCATCGCGTAGTTGAAGACGAACCGGCAGCTGCTGACCAGGTGCCGCGACGTGCGGTTGTAGATGCTGCCGTCGTCGCGGAAGTAATGGTAGAAGCCGCCCGTCGGGTCGAACGCGTTCTGCGCGTAGAAGCGCAGCGTGTCCTCGATGTGCGACAGCAGGAACGACGGATCGCGGAAGCTCGCGACGAACGGTGCCGCTTGCGCGTGGGCGGCCGGCGCGGCCGTGCGGGATTGGACCGGGGGCATGTTCATGATTCGGTGACCGTGGCGGTATCGAGTGCCGGTGAGCCGGCGGGCTGGCTGCTGGCCCGTACGATCAGTTCGACGGGCAGGGAGATCTCGGTGCGCTCGGGCGATTCGGCGAGCAGCAGTTCGACGCCGCGGCGGCCGAGCGCTTCCTTGTCGACGGCGAGCGTCGTGAGCGGCGGGTTCGCGTGCGCGGCGGCGGGGATGTCGTCGAAGCCGACGATCGCGATGTCTTCCGGAATCCGCACGCCGCGCGCGATGCACACGCGCTGCGCGGCCAGCGCGGCGGCGTCGTTGTACGCGAACACGGCGTCCGGGCGCGGGCCGGGCGCGTCGAGCAGCTGCTGCATCGCGCGCGCGGCGCCGGTGTCGGGGTCGAGCCCGGCGTCGATCGTCACTTCGTACGCGGGATCGAACAGCCTCCCGGCCTCGAAGAACGCGCGGCGGTAGCCGATCGCGCGCTGCGCGATGCTGAAGTGCGCGGCCGAGCCGCCGATGAACGCGATCCGCGAGCGGCCGATGGCGAGCAGGTGGCGCATCGCGAGCGCCGCGCCCGTCGCGTTGTCGATGTTCACCGAGCGCAGGCCGGGCGCCCACAGGTCGATCAGCACGAGCGGCCGGCCGGTCGCGGCGAGCGCCTCGATCGTCTCGGGCTCGATGAAGCCGGCCACCGCGATCGCGTCGGGCGCGTGCGGGCGCATCTGGCGCAACACGTCGTCGTTCGGGCCGACCGTGAGCAGCGTCGGCACGATGCCGCGCTCGCGGCACGCGTCCTCGACACCGTGCAGCACGTGCGAGAAGAACGGGCTGGCGGGAAAGCGGTTGTGCTGGCGGTGCAGCAGGAAGGTGAGCCGGCGGATGCGCGGGCGCAACTGGGCCGGGTCGTAGCCGAGGTGCTGCGCGATCTCGACGACGCGCGCCCGCGTGGCTTCCGACAGGCCCGGCTGGTTTTTCAGCGCACGGGAGACGGTGCCGATCGAGACCTCTGCCGCCCGCGCTACGTCGCGAATGGTGGTGCCCATCGTTCGGGTCCGGTTTGTTTAGGATGACGGCGATTGTATAGTAAAACACGGCGCCAAATTCGGGCCGGATAACCGGGGAATACCCGGAAATAACGGGTTTTTACGCGCTAATCTGCGAAAACGACGTTACTAAAAATACTAAACAAAATGCAGAAAAGGCAAGGTGATCGCACGGAAAGGGGCGATGCCGGCGGGGCGGACGAGGCGCACGCGTTCGGATGCCCGGTCCGCGACGGACGAGCGGCAGGCCGTCGCCCGGAGTCGATTGGGGGCCGGCGCAGGTGCGCGGCGCCGGCACCGCCGTCCGCACCGGCCGGCAGCGCGCTTGCGTGCGGCAACCGCCCGCCGTTCAGCTCGCCGCCGCGTGCGGCGGCCCGCCGCGATCGCGCAGCGCCGCGCGGCCTGCATCGAGATCGACGACCGCGAGCCCGCCCGGCTGCTGTTTCGCGCGCCGCTTCGCGAGCGCCGCGACCGACGCGATCTCGTCGCTGCCATAGCGCATCGCGCCGTGCGCACCCGCCGGCACGCCGACCGCGCCGATCGCCATCGTCACGAAGCCGAAGAACGCCGGGTTGCCGTGGCGGTCCTCGCCGCGCAGCCCGCCTGCCTGCCGGTCGGCCTGCGTGTAGAAGCGCTGCGCGCCTTCGTTGAAGCGCGCGATCGCGTCGGTTGCGCGCACGTGCCAGTCGTCGTGCTGGAACAGCACGAGGAAATCGTCGCCGCCGACGTGCCCGAGAAAGTCGCGCTGCGGGTCGCACACGCCGGCCAGCACCGTCGCGGCAAACTTCAGCACCTCGTCGCCTTGCCAGTAACCGTACTGGTCGTTGAACGGCTTGAACTGGTTCAGGTCGACGTAGCACGCATGAAAGCCGGCGTCGCGCTGGAGCAGGCGGTCGATGTGCGCGCTGATCGGAATGTTGCCGGGCAGGAAGGTCAGCGGGTTCGCGTAGCGCGCGGCTTCGATGCGCATCTCGGTCACCGCGCGCACGAGGCTCTCGCCGGTGCCGAGCCCGACGTAGCGGCCGTGTTCGGTGATCACGAAGCCGTCCGCGAGATAGCGCTGGTCGTGGCTCGCGAGCAGCGTCGCGAGTTGCTCGAACGTCGTCGCGTTGTCGATCATCAGCGGCGCATCGTTCGCGAACTGCAGGCACGGTTTCTTTCCGAACACCTCGCGGTGATACGGCAGCGCGAAGCGGTCGATGAAGCCGCGGCGATTCACGAGCGCGACCGGCCGCCCGTGTTCGACGAGCGCGACCGCATGCAGGTCGGGCATCCGGTTGAACAGGTCGAGCACGTCGTTGCTGGTCGCGTCGCGCGGCAGCGGCGGCGCGGCGACGAGCATTTTCGCGGCGATCGTGCCGGCCGGCCGCACGGTGCGCGTCGCGCCGGGAAACACCGCGATGTGCGGCGCGCGGATCGCATCGCGCGCGGCCGGCGCGACGACCCGCGACGGCTGCGCGTCCGGCCGGCCGAGCAGGAAGCCCTGCACGCAGCAGATGCCCATGTCGCGCACGACGATCAGGTCGCATTCGTTCTCGATGCCTTCCGCGATCAGTCGCGCGCCGCTCGCCTGCGCGAAGTGCTGCATGGCCTTCACGGCCTCGAACTTGAGCGGGTCGCGCGAGATGTCGTGAATGAAGAAGCGGTCAACCTTCACGACGTCCGGCTGCAGGCGCAGCCACAGGTTCATGCTCGCGTTGGCGGTGCCGTAGTCGTCGAGCGCGAACTGGATGCCGGCGTCGCGCAGCGACGCGACCGCCGGCCCGATGTGCGCGACATCCAGTATCGCGTTCTGCTCGGTCAGCTCGATCACGATGCGCTCCGCGCCGATCCGCGCGCGGCCGAGAAACTGGCGCGCGCGCTCGCGCTCAATGGCGAGCTGCAGGATCGTGCCGGCGCTGAAATTGAGGAACAGCTTGCCGTCGCAGCCGAGCGCCGCGAACGCGTCGAGGCAGGTGAGCGCGGCGGCCTGTTCGAGCGCGATGGTCGCGCCTTCGCGCGCGGCCTGCGCGAACAGCGCGGCCGGTGCCTCGAGGTCGGTGCCGCGCGGGCCGCGGATCAGGCCTTCGTAGCCGACGACCGTCCCCGACCCGAGGTCGACGATCGGCTGGAACACGGCCGCGAGCGCACGCTCCACGATCAGGCGCGTGGTGTGGGCGGTGGACGAGTCGGGATGGGGCGCGGGCATGGGCGAGGGTGAGGGTGAGAGCGGCCGAGGCGACGGGACGCCCGACTTTAACGGCAGCGTGTGCGAAGAATTGAATGAAGATTTCGTGACGCGATGCGCGTTGATGGTGCATGCATCGCGTTGGGTGGACGGGGGCGGTGCGACGGAGGAAGCGGAGGAAGCGGAGGAAGCGGAGGAAGCGGAGGAAGCGGAGGAAGCGGAGGAAGCGGAGGAAGCGGAGGAAGCGGAGGAAGCGGAGGAAGCGGAGGAAGCGGAAGAAGCGGAAGAAGCGGAAGAAGCGGAAGAAGCGGAAGAAGCGGAACGAGAAAGACGCGAATGCACCCGCGCGGCCAGCCGTGCCGGCCGCGCGGCCTCCCGCGTCAGCGCTTGCCCGCGCTCACCGCACCGCGTCCGCGTGCGGCACCGGCCGCCCCCTCGTCGCCGTCACGCTCGCCGCGCATGTCGCGCGCGCCCCAGCGCTGCGCGAGCGCCGCGCACGCCATCAGCTGGATCTGGTGGAACAGCATCAGCGGCAGCACGATCGCGCCGACCGCCTGCGCGGAGAAGATCACCTTCGCCATCGGCACGCCGGCCGCGAGGCTCTTCTTCGAGCCGCAGAAGATGATCGTGATCTGGTCGGCGCGATTGAAGCCGAGCCGCTTGCTGACGAACGTGGTCAGCACCAGCGCGATCACGAGCAGCACGACGTTGACGACCAGCAGGCCGCCGAGCGCGCGCGCCGGCATCTGGTGCCACAGCCCCTGGTTCACGGCCTCGCTGAACGCGACGTAGACGACGAGCAGGATCGAGCCCTGGTCGACGAAGCGCAGCACGCCGCGATTGCGTTCGATCCAGCCGCCGATCACGGGCCGCAGCAGCTGGCCGGCGACGAACGGCACGAGCAGCTGCATCACGATGCTCCCGACGGTGCTCCACGGCGACGCGGCCGCGGCCGACTGAGACGTGATCATCAGCCCGACGAGCGCCGGCGTCACGAAGATTCCGAGCAGGCTCGACGCGGACGCCGCGCACACGGCAGCCGGCACGTTGCCCTTCGCGATCGACGTGAACGCGATCGATGACTGGACTGTCGACGGCAGCGTGCACAGAAACAGCACGCCGGCGTAGAGCGCAGGCGTGACGAGCGGCTGCAGCACGGGCTTGAGCGCGAGGCCGAGCAGCGGGAACAGCGCGAACGTGCTGAGCAGCACGACCGCATGCAGCCGCCAGTGGGTCGCGCCCGCGACGACAGCTTCGCGCGACAGCTTCGCGCCATGCAGGAAGAACAGCAGGCCGACCGCGATGTTGGTCGCCCAGTTGAACGCATGGGCGGCCGGGCCGCGGCACGGCAGCAGGCTCGCGAGCACGACGGTGCCGACGAGCGCGAGCGTGAAGTTGTCGGGAAGAAAACGGGGACGGGCCATCGGGGATGTTGATTCGGAAACGGCAGGCGCGCAGGTCGCGCGCGAAACCGATATTGTCCCGGTAGGTCATTCAATACACAAATTCATTGTGTGAATCGATTGATGAATCGGTTGCATGTGACGGTGAGCGTCAGCGGAGGCGGCCGATGCGCAAAACGGCAGAAGAATGTTCTGCCGCGAGTACGCCCGCAAGTGAAAAAACCTAGCAGTAACATGGTGTTACACCCATGCCCGCGACCTAACACTTTTTGGCTCGACACCGTTTCGGGCCGCTCATAAATTACTGCTGAAAGGCTTGCGTCGGCCGGAAACAACCGGCGGCGAGCTGCAACAGGCACTGAATGATGACGGAACGGGTGAAACTGAGGGTCGGACGATGGGTGGCAGGCGTGCTCGGCGCGCTGCTGATGCCGCTCGCGCTCGCGCAACCGCCGCACGGCGGTCCGGCGTTCGGCGGCGGCCACGGTTTCGGTCACGGTTTCGGTGGCGGCGACATGCGCGCGTACGGCCAGCCGGCCGGCAACGCGCCGGCGTGGCGCCGGGCGCTGCCGCCGGGCGGCGCGCGTGCCGGCGGCGTGAGCGGCTACGGTTCCCGCTGGGGGCTGCGGCCGACGCCGTCCTACGGCCATTACGCCGCGCAAAGCCCGTATCGTCCGATCAGCGCCGACTCCCGCCAGATGCCGCGTCCGCCGGGCGGCGGCAATGTTCCGCTGCGTGCCGGCTCGATCCGCGCCGACGTCGCGCGCTACAACGAGGAGCGCGGCGGCCGTCCGATGCCGCCCCCCCGCGCGCAGGAAGAACCTGCCCACTCGCCGTTTTTCTCCCCGTTCTACCGAAACTGAGCGCCCGCGCGTTCGTCCCCCGCCGGCTGTGATGCGAATTCGCCACAGTCGCGCGCATATTTCCGCTGATTTTCCCGCCGCATTGCGCTATCTTTCGCGCCCGGCACGCGCGCGCCCCCGCGGCCGCCCCGTCGCGTGCCGCGCTCTGCGCGCAGCCGCTGCCGCGCGCCTGGCCATGTGCCGATTCCGCGAAGTTAATGCCGCCGCTATACCCGCAATAAGTGTGCGCAATTTTGACCGGACGCACGATCCGTAAAGATGGCTGCGCCCCATACGACGCAAGCAGTCGGCTCCAAAAAACAACGCTCGCGCCACTTATCGACATTCGACAACACCTGGAGATCCCATGAAAGCATTCGCTCGCCGTGCGTCGCGCACGTCCGTCAAGCTGATCGCCGCGGCCGCCTGCGTGGCCGCAACCGTACCCGTCCACGCGCAGTCGAGCGTCTCGCTCTACGGTCAGGTCGACGAATGGGTCGGCGCAACCAAGTTCCCGGGCGGCGATCGCGCATGGAACGTGTCGGGCGGCGGGATGTCGACGTCGTACTGGGGCCTGCACGGCGCAGAGGATCTGGGCAGCGGCTACAAGGCAATCTTCACGCTGGAGAGCTTCTTCCGTGCGCAGAACGGCCAGTTCGGCCGCTTCCAGGGCGACACGTTCTTCGCGCGCAACGCATACGTCGGCGTCAGCTCGCCGTACGGCACGGTGACGGCCGGCCGCCTGACGACCCACCTGTTCCTGTCGACGATCCTGTTCAACCCGTTCTACGATTCGTACACCTTCTCGCCGATGGTGTACCACGTGTTCCTCGGCCTCGGCACGTTCCCGACCTATCCGAGCGACCAGGGCGCGGTCGGCGATTCGGGCTGGAACAACGCGCTGTCGTACACGTCGCCTTCGTTCGGCGGCCTGAATTTCGCGGCGATGTACGCGCTCGGCAACACGGCCGGCGACAACCGCTCGAAGAAATGGAGCGCGCAGTTCAATTACGCGAACGGCCCGTTCGCGGCGACCGCCGTCTATCAGTACGTGAACTTCAACAACGGCCCGCAGGACCTGAGCGCGCTCGTGACCGGCATGAAGAGCCAGGGCATCGCGCTGGTCGGCGCGACCTACGACCTGAAGTACGTGAAGCTGTTCGGCCAGTACATGTATACGAAGAATGACCAGGTCGCGGGCAGCTGGCACGTGAATACCGCGCAGGGCGGCGTGTCGGTGCCGCTCGGCGTGGGCAACGCGATGGCGTCGTATGCGTATTCGCGCGATGCCGGCGGCCTCGACCAGACGCGCCAGACCTGGGCCGTCGGCTACGACTATCCGCTGTCCAAGCGCACGGACATCTACGCCGCGTACATGAACGACCACATCAGCAGCCTGTCGACCGGCAACACGTTCGGCGCGGGTATCCGCGCGAAGTTCTGACGCGCACGTGCGATCGGTGCGCCGGCCGCGCGCGAAAATCGCGCGTGCCGGCTGCATGTTTTCCCTCCCGAAACGAAACGAAACGGAACGGAACGGAACGGCGCCGCCACTCGCGGCGCCGTTTTGCTTTTGTTGACCTTTCTGTTTCCTCGCCTTTGTTACCCTATCTCGTAATTGCACCATTCCCCCGTCATTACGGGCTAGTTCGATGGATACCCTCGTCAGCATGAATGTGTTTCGCTACGTCGTCGAAGTGGGCAGCTTCGTCGGCGCGGCCGAGCGCATGCAGATGTCGGCCGCGATGGCGAGCAAGCACGTGATGCATCTCGAGCAGCAGCTCGGCGCGCGGCTGCTGCATCGCACGACACGACGTGTCGCGCCGACCGAGGCGGGACGCGAATACTATGAGCGCCTCGTGCAGGCGCTGTCGGAACTCGACGAAGCCGGACAGGCGGTCGGCGCCGCGAGCGTCGTGCCGCAGGGCCGCCTGCGCGTGACGTCGCTGTCCGCGTTCGGCTTGCGGCACGTGATGCAGGCCGTCACCGATTATGCGGGCCGGTTCCCGGACGTGACCGTCGACATGACGCTGTCCGATCGCGTGGTCGATCTGATCGAGGAAGGCTACGACGTCGCGGTGCGCGCGGCGCCGAACGGGCTGAAATCGTCGTCGTTGGTCGCGCGCCAGATCGCGACCGCGCACATCCTGCTGGTCGCGTCGCCCGAGTATCTCGAGAAGCACGGCACGCCGCAGACGATCGCCGATCTCGCGCATCACAATTACCTGCGCCGCGATTCGAATTCGACGATGCTCGATTCGCTGATGATCGACGCGGCCGCCGCGTCGCGCGTGAACCTGAACGGCAACCTGATCGTGAACCATCTCGAGGGGCTGCGCGCGGCGGTGCTCGCGGGCGCGGGCATCGCGCTGCTCGGCACCGAGGTGATCGGCGACGACATCGAATCCGGCCGCCTCGTGCCGGTGCTGCTCGACGCGGTGCCGCCGCACGAGGCGCCGATCTACGCGGTGTATGCGAGCCGCCGCCACGTGTCCGCGAAGGTGCGCTCGTTCGTCGACTTCCTTGCCGCACGCTTCGAAGGGCAGTCGCTGTGCCCGTCGATCGAGTCGCGCCTGCGCGTGCTGCCGATCACGCGGATCAAGCGCGCGAGCTGAGCGGCGTCGGCCGCCCGCGGGCGGACGTGAAAAAAGCGCGAGCCGTTGCGGTTCGCGCTTTTTGTTTTTGTCCGACGTCATGCGCGGCGGTGGCGCAACCCGCCGCCTGCGTCAGCGTGCGATGCCGAGCCGTGCCTTCGCGTCGTCGTACTCGCGCTTCAGGCGCTCGACGAGCGCGCCGACGCTCGGCAGGTCGTCCATCAGGCCGACGCCCTGGCCGGCACCCCAGATGTCCTTCCACGCCTTCGTCTTGTCGCCGCCGAAATTCATCTTCGTCTTGTCGGATTCCGGCAGCGCGTCCGGATCGAGCCCGGCCTTCTCGATGCTCTCGCGGATGTAGTTGCCGTGCACGCCGGTGAAGAGGTTCGTGTAGATGATGTCGGACGATTTCGCGTTGAGGATCGCGTGCTTGTAGTCGTCGACCGCGTGCGCTTCCTGCGTCGCGATGAAGCGCGTGCCCATGTACGCGAAGTCGGCGCCCATCGCCTGCGCGGCGAGGATCGAGCCGCCGTTCGCGATCGAGCCGGACAGCACGATCGGACCGTCGAAGATCTTGCGCACTTCGCCGACGAGCGCGAACGGCGACGTCGTGCCCGCGTGGCCGCCGGCGCCGGCCGCGACGAGGATCAGCCCGTCGACGCCGGCTTCGAGCGCCTTCTGCGCGTGGCGCAGGTTGATCACGTCGTGCAGCACGATGCCGCCGTAGCTGTGCACGGCGTCGACGATCTCGCGCGCCGGCGCGCGCAGGCTCGTGATGAAGATCGGCACCTTGTGCTCGACGCACACGCGCACGTCATGCTCGAGCCGTACGTTCGACTGATGGACGATCTGGTTGACCGCGATCGGGCCGATCACCGCATCCGGGTGCTTCGCCTTGTGGTCGGCAAGCTCCGACTGGATCTGCGTGAGCCACTCGTCCAGCAGTTCGGCCGGACGGGCGTTGAGCGCGGGAAATGATCCGACGATACCCGCCTTGCACTGCGCGAGCACGAGTTCGGGGTAGCTGACGATGAACATCGGCGACGCGATGACGGGCAGCGTCAGGTTCTGCAGGACGGCGGGCAATGCCATGTGATGTCTCCAGTCTCGAGGGGGCGGCCGGATGCGGCGCGGTCGCGCCGACGCCGGCATCCATGCTTGGCGGTCGAACGGTGCTTCGAGTGTAGCGGTGCAGCGATTCGCCCATATTAATACGAACGGTCGTGCGATTCTACGCGAGCTTAGCAAACGGCGCGGCATGGCGGCAATCGAGTGAGTGTTCTCTTTCTACGCATTCGGGCATCTGCCGCGCGCAGCGGTCGGCCGCGCGCTCCTACAATAGCCGCCATAACAAACCAACGAGAAACAAACCATGTCGTTTGAAGCGTTTGCACCGTTTCGCGTGACGGTGCAGGACACCGACATCTTCGGTGTCAAAGGAGGCGCGGGGCCACCGCTTCTGTTGCTGCACGGCCATCCGCAGACCCACATGATCTGGCATCGCGTCGCCGCGACGCTGGCGGATCACTTCACGGTGATCGCGACCGACCTGCGCGGCTACGGCGCGTCGGGCAAGCCGCCGAGCGACGCGCGGCATGCGCCGTATTCGAAACGCGCGATGGCGGCCGACCAGGTTGCCGTGATGCGGCATTTCGGCTTCGAGCAATTCCACGTCTGCGCACACGATCGCGGCGCGCGCGTCGCGCACCGGCTCGCGCTCGATCATCCGGCGGCCGTCGAGCGGATGATGCTGCTCGACATCGCGCCGACGCTCGCGATGTACGAGCAGACGGACCGCGCGTTCGCGACCGCGTATTTTCACTGGTTCTTCCTGATCCAGCCGGCGCCGCTCCCCGAAACGCTGATCGAAGGCCGCACCGATGCGTACATCGAGCGCGTGATGGGCAACCGGTCCGCCGGGCTCGCGCCGTTCGCGCCGGAGGCGCTCGCCGCGTATCGCGCCGCGCTCGCGCAGCCGGGCGCGGTGCATGCGATGTGCGAGGACTACCGCGCGTCGGCGACGATCGATCTCGAGCACGACCGCGCGGATCTCGAGCGCGGCAACAAGGTCGCGTGCCCGCTGCGCGTGCTGTGGGGCGAGCACGGGATCGTCGGGCGCTGCTTCGATCCGCTCGGCGAGTGGCGGCGCGTCGCGCGCGACGTCGGCGGCCGCGCGCTCGATTGCGGGCACTACATTCCGGAGGAGGCACCCGTCGCGCTGATTGACGAGCTGCTCGCGTTCTTCGAGGCACGCGACGCGGCCGCGTGAGCGGCGCCGGCCGCCGCGGGCAGCGCGGTGCTTGCCGCGCGTCGACGATCAGCGGCGCGTGGCGTCGTCGTCGTCGACGAGCGGCGGCAGGCGGCGCGGCACCGGCGTCGATTTCACGATCGCCGTGCTCGTTTCCGCGCGCTCCGTCACCTTCGACAGGATGTCGTCGAGGTGCTCGATCGTGCGCAGATAGAGCCGGCAGATGAAGCAGTCCTCGCCGGTGACCTTGTCGCATTCGACGAATTCCGGAATCCGCCGCAACACTTCCTCGACGAGATGCAGCTGCCCCGGCAGCGGCTTCACGCGCACGATCGCCTGCAGCGTGTAGCCGAGCGCGCGCGGGTCGAGCTCGACGGTGAAACCCGCGATCACGCCCTGCGCTTCGAGCCGTCGCACGCGGTCGGCGGTCGCGGGCGCCGACAGCCCGATCTGTCGCGCCAGTTCGCTGGTGGCAACGCGGGCATCCTCGGCGAGCGCCGCGAGGATCGCGCGGTCGGTTGCGTCCAGCGACGCGACGGCGGGAGGGGAAAGGCGTTTCGCCATGATCGCTTTGCTTTCGAAGGTGAATCGGTGGTTTCGCTTCAGTTTAGTCGTGGATGCGCGGAAAGCAAGTTCCTAGAATCGAAGTCATCTTCTCTCGTCAAACGGAGTCCATGATGGCCTCGAACGAAACCCGCCGCGGTGCCGCCGAGATGGTCGTCGCGATGATGATGTCCGGCACGATCGGCTGGCTCGTGATGTCGTCGCAGCAGCCGCTCACCAACGTCGTGTTCTTCCGCTGCCTGTTCGGCGCCGCGACGCTCGCGATCGTCTGCGCGGCGCTCGGCTTCCTGCGTCGTGCGCTGTTCTCGCCGCGCATGCTCGCGCTCGCGGCGCTCGGCAGCATCGCGATCGTCGCGAACTGGCTGCTGCTCTTCGCCGCGTATTCGCGTGCGTCGATCTCGATGGCGACCGCCGTCTACAACACGCAGCCGTTCATGCTCGTCGCGCTCGGCGCGATCGTGTTCCGCGAACGGATCAGCGCGTCGACGATCGCGTGGCTCGCGCTCGCCTTCATCGGGCTCGTGTGCGTGGTGCGCGTCGAGCCGGCCGTGCTCGCGGTGCCCGGCGAATATCTCGAAGGCGTCGCGCTGTCGCTTGGCGCGGCGTTTCTGTACGCGGTGTCGTCGATCATCACGAAGCACCTGAAGGGCACGCCGCCGCACCTGCTCGCGCTGCTGCAGGCCGGCCTCGGCATCGTGCTGCTCGCGCCGTTCGCGCACTTCGGCACGTTGCCCGCGACGGCCGCGCAGTGGCTCGATCTCGTCGTGCTCGGCGTCGTGAACACCGGCGTGATGTATGTGCTGCTGTACGGTGCGATCCAGAAGCTGCCGGTCGCGATGACGGGCGCGCTGTCGTTCGTCTATCCGGTCGTCGCGATCATCGTCGATCGCATCGCGTTCGGGCAGACGCTCGCGTGGACGCAGGTGCTCGGCGCACTGCTGATCCTGCTCGCGGCGGCCGGCGTGAATCTCGGCTGGCGCATCGTGCCCGCGCGTCGCGCGGCGGCCGGCAACTGAAACGGTCGTGCGATTCGGCTTGCCGCTACGGCAGGTTGCCGACACCCGCTGGCGCCGCGCCCGGGAACGAAGGTTGCGCGTGAAAAACGCTGTAAGAAGTTGTAGGGAAACACCCGATGCGACGCCGCAGCGTCGCTCGTATGATGCGGGCTGTGACGTTGATCACGTTCACAGGATTCCGATCTCATGCCGTTCGCCAAGCAGGCCGAACGGCATTTTTTTATGCGCCGCTCCGCGCGAGCAGGCGCCGCCGCGCGTCGAGCCGCGCGAGCAACACGCGCCTCGCGTCGTCGTCGGACGCGCGCCATCCCTTGATCTCGTCGCGCGTGCGCAGGCAGCCCGCGCACCAGTCGGTGCGCGGATCGATCCTGCATACGTCGGTGCACGGCGACGCGACCGTGCCGACCGATACCGGCATCTCGCTCATGCGTCGTTGCGCAGCGCGACGTCGGCGACCGGCGCACCCGTCAGCGAGACGAGCTCCTGCGGCGACAGGTTGAATACCGCGTGCGGATGGCCGGCGGCCGCCCACAGGCTGTCCAGTTCGAGCAGGTCGGCGTCGATCAGCGTGACCGGTTCGACGAGATGGCCGATCGGGCAGACGCCGCCGATCGCGTAGCCGGTGTTGTCGCGCACGAATTTCGCATCGGCGCGGCCGACCGCGCCAACTTGCGCGGCGACCTTCTTCTCGTCGACGCGGTTCACGCCGCTCGCGACGACGAGCACCGGCAGGCCGTCCGATTCGCGGCGAAACAGGATCGACTTCGCGATCTGCGCGACCTCGCAGCCGAGCCCGGCCGCAGCCTCGGCGGAGGTCTTGCCGGTTTCGGCGAGCATCACGATCCCTTTCGCGTGCCCGCGTTCGCGCAGCAGCAGCGCGACGCGTCGCGCGGAGTCGGGGAGAGAGTCGAATGAAGCGGGTGTCGTCATGGAGAATCCGTCAGTGTTGGGGTCAGACGCAACTCGGCGTGTCGGCCGCGCTTTGCGCCTTGGCGAGCAGCGCGCGACCGGCGCGCGACACGTTCGCGCGGCCGATCGCGTTCGAGATGAAGTCGCCGGCGGCGACCACCTGCGAGAGGTCGATGCCGGTGTCGATGCCGAGGCCCTGCATCAGGTACAGCACGTCCTCGGTCGCGACGTTGCCGGTCGCGCCCTTCGCATACGGGCAGCCGCCGAGGCCGGCGACCGACGCGTGAAAGATCTCGATCCCTTCGAACAGCGCTGCGTAGATGTTCGCGAGCGCCTGGCCGTAGGTGTCGTGGAAGTGGCCCGACAGCCGCTCGCGCGGAAACACGCGGGTGACCGCTTCGAGCACTTCGCGGGTGCGCTTCGGCGTGCCGACGCCGATCGTGTCGGCGATGTCGATCTCGTCGCAGCCGAGCGCGGCGAAGCGTTCGACGACGTCGACGACCGAGGCGACCGGCACCTCGCCCTGGTACGGGCAGCCGAGCGTGCACGACACGCTGCCGCGCAGCCGCAGGCCGGCATCCTTCGCGGCCTTCGCGACCGGCTCGAAGCGCGCGATGCTCTCGGCGATGCTGCAGTTGATGTTCCGCTGCGAGAACGCCTCGCTCGCCGCGCCGAAGATCACCACTTCGTCGGCGCGCGCGGCGACCGCGTTCTCGAAGCCTTTCAGGTTCGGCGTGAGCACCGAATACACGGTGCCCGCGCGACGCTCGATGCCGGCCATCACGTCGGCGCCGTCGGCCATCTGGGGCACCCATTTCGGCGACACGAACGACGCGGCCTCGATATTGCGGAAGCCGGCGCGCGACAGCCGGTCGACGAGCGCGATCTTCACGTCGGTCGGCACGAAGGTCTTTTCGTTCTGCAGCCCGTCGCGCGGGCCGACTTCGACGATCTTGACGGCGGTGGGGAACGTCATGGTTGTCTCCAGTTTTGTATGGGCGGAATTCAGTAGCCGCGCGCGTAGTCGACGATGCCGCCGACGCGCGCGCCGCGCTCGAGCGCGCGGATCTTGCCGGCGATCTGCTCGACGGCTTCGTCGCGTAGCGTCTCGGCCGAGCTGTGCGGCGTGATCGTGATGCGCGGCGCGTGCCAGAACGGGTGGTCGACGGGCAGCGGCTCATGCTGGAACACGTCGAGCGTGGCGGCGGCGATCCGGCCGCTCGCGAGCGCGTCGAGCAGGTCGGCCTCGACGAGATGCGCGCCGCGTGCGACGTTCACCAGGTACGCGCCCGGCACCAGCCTGGCGAAGGTCCGTGCCGACAGGATCCCGTCGGTATCGCGTGTGCTCGGCAGCAGGTTCACGAGCACCTTCGCGCCGTCGATGCACGCGTCGAACGCGTCGTCGCCCGCGAAGGTCTCGACACCGTCGAGCCGTTTCGGGCTGCGGCTGTAGCCGCGCACCGGCAGGCCGAGCGCCGCGAGCGCCTGCGCGACCTGCGCGCCGAGCACGCCGAGACCGAGTACCGCGACGGTGAAACTCGCGCGCGGATGCGGTTCGAGCGGCTGCCAGCGGCGCTCGCGCTGCAGCGCGTCGTATTCGTCGAAGCGGCGCAGGTAGCGCAGCACCGCGTGCGTCACGTATTCGATCATCTGCCGCGCCATGCCCGAATCCTCGAGGCGCACCAGCGGCACGTCGCGCGGCAGCGTGCCGGGATGCGCGCGGTCGAGCGCGAGCAGCGCGTCGACGCCCGCGCCCAGATTGAAGATCGCGCGCAGGCCGTCGCGCGGCGCGAACAGCTCGCGCGGCGCGCGCCATACGAGCGCGTAGTCGGCCGCGCCCGTGTCGCCCGGCTGCCAGGCGCGCAGCTCGGCCTCGGGCAGCGCCCGTGCGATCGCGCCGCGCCATGCGTCGGCTTCCTGATGCGGCGAGTAGAACAGGATCTTCATGCGCCTACTTCGCGAACAGCTGGCCGATGTCGGCGAACGCCTTGAATTCCAGCGCGTTGCCGCATGGATCGAGGAAGAACATCGTCGCCTGCTCGCCGACCTCGCCCTTGAAGCGGATGTGCGGCTCGATCACGAAGCGCGTATGCGCGGCCTTGAGCTTGTCGGCGAGCGCATGCCATTCATCCATCGACAGCACGACGCCGAAATGGCGGACGGGCACGTCGTCGCCGTCGACCGGGTTTACCGCGCTCTTGCCGGTTTCGTCCGGCGCGAGGTGCGCGACGAGCTGGTGCCCGAAGAAATCGAAGTCGACCCAGTGTTCCGAGCTGCGGCCCTCGGGGCAGCCGAGCAGGCCGCCGTAGAACGCGCGCGCGCCGGCGAGGCTCGACACGGGAAAGGCGAGATGGAACGGGCGCAGCGCGCCGGCGGGCGTAGCGGACATCGGGCGTCTCCTGTCGATCGGAACCGGCGCGGCGGCGCCCGGTTCGATCCGATGCAAGGCAAGCGGGAAGCCCACATTCTACGGTTTCGCGGCGCGTTGCGCCGCCGCGAGGCGGCCAGCCCATACCGCGCGGCCCGAGCCGGCGGCCGTCCCGCGCAAAAGCAAAGCACAAAATATTGGTTCGGCCGCCGTGCGCGGCACGCCACAATTGAATCTCGTCTCCAAGCAAAGCAAGCGAGGGCAATCATGCGCGCATGCAGCAAATCGGCGTGGCCGCCGCGGCTCGTGACCGTTCCGGGCCTGCACGGCAGCGAAGGCGCCCACTGGCAGACCTGGCTGGAGCGGCAGTTCTCGCGTTCGCTGCGGGTCGAACAGGCCGACTGGGATGCCCCCGATCTCGCGCGCTGGGCGCAGTCCGTGCGCGCGCTGCTCGAGCGCGAGCGCGGCCCGTTCGTGCTGGCCGCGCACAGCTTCGGCTGCCTCGCGGCCGCGCATGCGCTCGCGCAATGGCCGCTGGCGGCCGACGTCGCGGGCGTGCTGCTTGTCGCACCGGCCAGTCCGAAGAAATTCACGTTCGCCGGGCCGTTCGACGCGCGCCGGCTCGCGGTGCCGTCGATCGTGATCGGCAGCGAGACCGATCCGTGGATGCCGCTCGCCGATGCGCGCACGCTCGCGCAGCGGCTCGGCAGCGCATTCGTCAATCTCGGCGACGCCGGGCACATCAACACCGCGGCCGGCTTCGGGCCGTGGCCGCGCGCGAAGCATTTCATCGACACGCTGGTGCACTGCGCGGCGCCGCTGCGCTTTCGCGACGCGGACGACGGCTTCGACGCCGCGCTCGTCGACCGCGCGCTCGCGCACGCGATCTGACACTCACGCGCACGCGCTGCGCGGCGCGGGCCGTGCAGCGTCGTGCTGCGGGACTTACGACGCGGAAACGGGCCGCACCGCGGCCGGATCCGAGTAGCTCGGCCGGCCGTTCTCGACGTGGCCCGCGAAGCGGCGCGAGAACGTGCCGTTCGCGCCGTCGCTCACCGTCACGTCATACCAGTGATGGCTCGACGCGAGCGCCCATTGCTCGACGTGTTCGTCGCCGCCGTGCAGCGTCACCTGGCGCGCGGGCGTGCCGTATGCGTTGTCGGCCAGCGTGAGCGTCACGTGGCCGGCGCCATGGTTGCGCAGCTTCAGGTACAGGTTGCCGTTCGCGATGTCGTAGCCGGCCTTCACTTCCGGCTGCGCATGGTTGCGGCGGCGCGCCGTTGCGGCCGACACGTTGCCCGCGAACATCCGCACGAAGCCGTTCGGGCCGTACACCGAGAACGCATACGCGCCGTTCGTCTCCGTCAGGTCGAAGTCCGCGTGCAGCACGCGGCGCGCGCCGACCGTGTAGCGCCACGGGCCGTCGGTGCGGTTCGTCGCGTACACCTGGAAGTGCGCGCCCTGGTTGCCGCGGTTCGCGAACTCGATGCGCAGCGTGTTGCCGCCGTAGATGCTCGCGTTCACGTGCAGTTCGTACGGCAGCGCGCGGGCCGGCCGCACGCCGGGCTCCTGCGGATCGATCGGCGACGGCATCGCGGGCACGGTCGGCGCGGGTTGCGACGTGCATTGCTGGTCGGCGATCGAGCGGTACTGGCTCGTGTCGGGCAGCGTCGGAAACGACGCGTCGGACGAGCGGAAGTCGAACGCGGCGGTGAGGTCGCCACAGACGGTCCGGCGCCACGGCGTGATGTTCGGCTCGTCGACACCGAAGCGTTCGCCGATGAAGCGGATCACCGAGGTATGGTCGAACACCTGCGAGCACACGAAGCCGCCTTTCGACCACGGCGACACGACCGTCATCGGCACGCGCGGCCCGAGGCCGTACGGCAGGCCGTCGGCCGTGTAGCTGCCACCGCGGCCGGGATTCACGACCGTGTGCAGTTCGCCGTCGGTGGTCACGGTCGATGCGCCCTGCGCGGCCGACGTCGGCGGCTGCGGCGGCACGACGTGATCGAAGAAGCCGTCGTTCTCGTCGTACATGATGAACAGCACGGTCTTCGCCCACACGTCCGGATTCGCCGTGAGCGCGTCGAGGATCTGCGACGTGTAGTTCGCGCCGTATGCCGGCGTGTATTTCGGATGTTCGGAGAACACGGCGGGCGGCAGCAGCCACGACACCTGCGGCAGCCGGTCGTTGATCACGTCGTCCTTCAGGTTGTCGAGCGTGCGTACCGTCTGCGCGCGCTGGTACAGCGACGAGCCCGGCTTCGCGTTGATGAAGTTCGTGAAGTTCTGCAGGATGTTCGTGCCGTAGTTGCCGTTGTACGGATCGGCCCACGTGAGCCCCTGCTGGTAGATCTGCCACGACACGCCGCGCGCCTCGAGCCGTTCGGGGAAGGTCGTCCACGACAGCAGCTGGTACGCGGGCGGCAGGTCGCCGTCGACGTAGTCGGCGTTGTCGAGCAGCGGGCCGCCGAACTTGCCGGTCGGGTCGACCGTGCCCGTCATCAGGTACGAGCGGTTCGGGTGCGTCGGCCCCGGCAGCGAGCAGAAGTAGTTGTCGCATACGGTGAACGCATCGGCGAGCGCGTAGTGGAACGGGATGTCCTCGCGCACGTGATAGCCCATCGTCATGTCGGTCTTGTTCGCGGGCCACTGGTCGTAGCGGCCGCCGTCGATCGCCGCGTGGGTCTTCGCCCACGAGTGATCGAGCGCGCCGAGGCACTGCGCGCTGGTCGTCTTCGTGTCGAGCCGGAACGGCAGCACGGGCTTCGCCGGGTCTTCCTTCGACGGCTGGTACCACACCGGCTTGCCGTTCGGCAGCGGAATCGGGAAGCGGTCGTTGTAGCCGCGCACACCGCGCAGGTGTCCGAAGTAATGGTCGAACGAACGGTTCTCCTGCATGAACACGACGATGTGCTCGACATCGCGGATCGTGCCGGTGCCGCGCGCGGCCGGAATCGCGAGCGCGCGGCGGATCGATTCGGGGAACGCGTTGAGCGCGACGGCGGCGCCCGCGGATTGTGCGACGGTATGCAGGAAACGGCGGCGGCTCGATGACGTCATGTTATTTCACCTCGGTTCTGCGATCGGGGGGCAGGGACAGGAACGGCGGAATCAATGCGCCGACGATGCGGCGACGCCGGACGCGCCCGGGTTCATCGCGGGCTTCGTGTCGTCGTCATCGTCGGGCGGGTAGTGGACGACGGGCGGCGCGAGCGGTGCGGCATCGGACGCGGCGGCGCTCGCGCCCGCGGCGCTGTTGAACGCGCTCGCGGAGCCGGACGATGCGCCGGCCTGTTGGGAGGCGTCGGCCGCGTGCGCGTCGTGCGGCGCGTCGTCGCTGCAGGCGGCGACGAGGGTGGCGGCACATAGAACGACGACGAGGGCAGCGCGACGCATGACTTCTCTCCTGGCAGGCGGATCGGGAAACGTTTTCGAGTATGCCGGTAGGATGCGACGATTCGGTGAATCGTTTGCGACCGGAGCATGATCGCGAAATGCTTTCGCAAACCTGACCGAACGCTTTCGCGGAAAGTCGCATCCACGGATGGCGGAATTTTCCAGCGGATGCAGATGCTGCACGCATTAGCATGCGCGCGGCGCGACGACCGGGGGCTCGCGGTGATGCACGAAGGTGCGCGGATCACGACCGTCGAAGGGCTCGCGCGCGGCGGCGTGTCGAGCCCGGTGCAGCATCATTCATCGAACACGATGCATTTCAGTACGGCTATTCCACGTCCGGCCAGCCCTGCTGCGCGGCCGCGCTGCGCGACGCGTTCGCGGCGGGTGCCGCGAGCGCTGCCACCGGCGACGTGCGGCATCGTCCCGTGCAACTGTCGGACGACAAGATTCGCGAGCGCATGAGCGGCAACCTGTGTCGCTGCGGCGCGTCCCCGAACATCGCCGCCGCCGTGCGCGCCGCGCACGCAACCACCACGTTTGCACGGGGGGCAACGCGGTGGAAGCGATCACATGCGAACGCGCAACGGATGTCGCACGGTGGCCGTGCGGGCGACGCAGCCGCCGCTCGGCGCGCGCTGGCCCGCGAGGTGGGACGACGGCGTGCTTGCGTCGCGGTATGGACCGCGCGGCGTCCGCGTGTTCCGCGCGACGGCTCGCTATCGGGCAAACAGCGGCCAGGTCGCGCCCGCGATCAGCGCGGCCGCGAGCCAGACCACGCTCCACGAACTGACGGCGAGCAGCGGCGGAATCGCGAGCGGCGTCGCGAACAGCCCGAGATAGACGATCGTGTTCGCCATCCCGAGCGCGGTGCCTGCGTGGTTCGCGCCCGCGAGCGTCGCGAGTTCGGTATACGCGACGCCGTGCCAGGCCGACACGCAGATGCCGGCGAACACGAGGATCGCGACGATCGCGGCGAGCGGTACGTGTGGGCTGCCGGCGGTCGCGGCCGCGAGCAGCGCGAACGATCCGGCCGCGACGCAGACCGACCCGCGCAGGTACGCGCGCCGGTTGCCGTGCCGGTCGGTATGGCGGCCGCTCCACACGCGCATCACCATTGCGCCGAGCTGCAGCGCCACCATCGCCGCGCTGATGCCGGCGAGGCCGAGCCGGCCGAAATCGTGCAAGAACACGGTCGCGAACGTGAGCACCGCGAACTGCGGCGCACACAGCGCGCCGATGCCGAGCACGATGCGCCACACGCGGCCGCTCGCAAGCGGACTGCGCACGGGCGCGACCGGCTGCTGCTGCGCGACAGGGCGGTGCGTGCCGGCCGGCACGTCGGGCGGTTCGTGCAGCCAGCGCCACGTCAGTGCGGCCGATCCGGCGCACAGCAGCATCAACGCGCCGTACACCGCGGCGAAGCCCGCATGCGACGCGAGCGACGGCAGCAGCGCCGCGCCGACGCCGCCGCCGAGCGGCACGGCCGTCTGGCGGATGCTCATCGCGAGCCCGCGTTCGCGTTCGCCGAACCAGCGCATCACCGCGCGTCCGCTCGATCCGTTCACGCTGCCGCCGAGCAGGCCGACGCAGCACATCGCCGCGACGACGCGCATGAGCGGCGGCACCGCGTGCGCGGTCGGGACGATCGTGGCCACCATCAGCGCGAGCATCGCGGCCGTCGCGACGAGGCCGGTGAGCAGCACGCGGCGATCGCCGAAACGGTCGGCGGCGATTCCCCACGGCAACTCCGAGAGCGCGACGCCGAAGCCGAGCGCGCCGAGCACGAGGCCGAGCGCGCCGTTGTCGAGGTGATAGGCCGAGCGCATCCACACGGCGGTGGTCGGAATGCCGGCCGCGGCCGCGGAAAAGCTCATGTTCGCGGCGACGCCGGCCGCGAGCACGCGCCAGCGGTGGGCCGGGCCGCGCGCGGCGTGCGCGGGCGAGGGCGGGGAAGCAAGGCAGGAGGTATCCATGGCGACGGGGCCCGTTCTGGAAATTGACATCGTCAGTGTGGCGATCTACATTCATCCCGAAAATCGGAAAGTTTTTGATGAATCGTTCGATAAAACGGGATGATTGAGATGTCCGGACAAGACAATGCCCACGGCGCGGTGGCGCTCGCACCCGACGCCGCACTGGCCCGGCCGAACTTCGACGTCGCGGCGTTGCGCAGCCTGGTGGCGGGCGTGGATCTCGGCAGCTTCGCGAAGGCCGCCGATCGCGTCGCGCGTTCGTCGTCGGCGGTGAGCGCGCAGATCCGCAAGCTCGAGGAACAGGCCGGCACGCCGTTGTTCGTGAAGGCCGGGCGCGGGCTCGCCCTGACCGACGCCGGCGACGCGATGCTGCGCTATGCGCGGCGGATGATCGAGTTGAACGATGAAGCGGCCGCGGCGGTGCGCGGCGTGAATCTCGACGGCTGGGTGCGGGTCGGCCTGCAGGAGGACTTCGGCGAAGCGATCTTGCCCGACGTGCTCGGGCGTTTCGCGCGGGCGCATCCGAAGGTGAGGATCGAAGCGCGCGTCGCGCGCAATGCCGAGTTACTCGAGCGGCTGGACGCCAACCAGCTCGATCTCGCGCTCGTGTGGGGCGACCCGGCGTCGGCGACGCTGGTGTCGCGCGCGGGCATCGACAGCGACGCGATCGCGCAGGTGCCGATGCAGTGGATCGCGGCGGTCGGCGCGAGCGGCTTCGGGATGCCGGACGGCGACGGGCCGGCGGAGGCCGATGACGACGGCGGCGCGCGTCTTCGTGCGATGCGCGCGTCGGGCGAGCCGCTGCCGCTCGTCGTGTTCGACCGGCCGTGCCGCTTCTTCGGCGCGGCGACCGATGCGCTCGATCGCGCGGACGTGCCGTGGCGCGTCGCGTTCACGACGCCGAGCCTGGCCGGGCTGTGGGCCGCGGCGGCGGCCGGCCTCGGGCTGACGGTGCGCTCGCACTACGGGCTGCCCGCGTCGGTGCGCGTGCTCGACGCGGCGTCGTCCGGGCTGCCGGCGCTGCCGAGCCTGCCGCTGATGCTGCTGCGGCGTACGTCGTCGGCGACGCCGACCGTCGAGCGGCTCGCGCGGATCGTCACGCAGGCGGTGCGGGACGCGACGGCGGGGGAGGGGGCGGCGCTGGCGGCGTGACTCGGCGTCCCGCAAGGCGAACTGCCGGTTCGCGCCGTGCACGGGGCCGCAGTGCATGATCTGCCGCACCATCGTCGCGACCCGTTCGATCGCTTGCTCGTCGCGCAAGCTCGGCATGAACCGCAGAAACGCGTGACGGCCGACGCCCGGCTTGCACGCTACGGCCTGTCTCAGGTTCCGACTGCTTGAAACACGCCGGACGCAGAACGCGCTGGTTGCCGAGTCGAGCCGAGTCGAGCAGCGAGCCGTTGCCTATGCAACGGCCATGTCCGGCTCGATCTCGTCGAGTGCCGCAAGCGTCGCTGCCAGCCGCTCCCGCAACCCCTCGCTCGCCGGCACGAACGGCAACCTCAACCCGTCTTCGCACCACCCTTGCGCGGCCAGCACCGCCTTCACCGGTGCCGGATTCGGCTCCGCGAACAGTGCCGCGACGAGCGGTTGCAGCGCGACCGACAGCCGCCGCGCGTCGGCGAGCCGGCCGTCGCGCAGCAGCGCATGAATGCGCACGTGCCATTCGGGCAGCACATGCGCGCTGCTGGCGATCGCGCCGTGCGCACCGGCACACAGCGCGGCGAAGTTCTGGTTGTCGTCGCCGGAGAGGATCGCGAGCGGCGTGTCGTGCACGAGCCGGCTCATCCGGTCGAGCGTCCCGCCGCACTCCTTGATGCCCGCGACGCGCGGATCGCGCGCGAGCGCCTGCAGCGTTTCCAGTTCGACGTTCACGCCGGTGCGGTACGGGATGTTGTAGACGAGCACCGGCAGGTCGGCCGCATCGACGATCGCTTCGACGTGGCGGCGGATTCCGTCCTGCGTCGGCCGAACGTAGACGGGCGGCGTGACGAGTAGCCCGTCGGGGCGCAGCGCGGCGAGTTCGCGTGCGCGGGCGGCTGCGAAGTGCGTCGCGCTCGCGGTGAGCCCGACGACGATCGGCAGGCCGGGTACGGCATCGCGCAGCGTCGCGAACACGGCGTCCTGTTCGCGCGCGTCGAGCAGCACGCCTTCACCGGTCGTCGCGCCCGCGACGAAACCCGCGATGCCCGCCGTCGCATAGTGACGCGCGAGCCGCGCGAGCGCGCCGTGGTCGACCTCGCCGTCGTGGAACGGCGTGATGAGCGGCAGCCAGATACCTTCGAAACGTGCTTGCATGAAAAACCTCATGGTGGAAACGGAGTGGAAAGGAACCGTTCCGCCGGCGGTGCGCCGGAGCGAGGCGTGCAAGCAAGAAGATGAAAACGGCCTGCGCGCATCCCGTCCGGCATTCGCCTGACGGGACGCGACGTCCCCGTCAGTCGAGGAGTCGTTTTTTCAGTTTCAGCCCGGCCGCGCGCGCACCCGCCGCGATGGCGGCAAGGATCGAGGGCGAGCGCAGGGCAGCGGACATGGATGAACCGTGAAAAGGGCTGAGCGGCGATCTTAACATCGGATCCGGCGCGTACGCGAGCGACGCGCGCCGTTTAGCAGGATTCGAGATTTGCTTTGCACGACAGATTGGAAAGCGCGCGGCGTCCGGCCGCTAGAATGCCCGCTTACGTTTGGATGACAGCGCGTACGCGTGCCGTCACGCACATTCACCACCACTGGAAACGGGGCATATCACGATGGCAAGCATCAACGGGATCGGCCGCTGGCTGCACACGGGCGCCGCGGCGGCGCTGGTCGTGGCGGCAACGGCCGCGCACGCGGACACGTCGATCCTGAACGTGTCGTACGACGTGACGCGCGAGCTGTACAAGGACATCAACACGAGCTTCGCGGCCGCGTACAAGCAGCAGACAGGCGAAACCGTGACGATCAAGCAGTCGCACGGCGCGTCGAGCGCGCAGGCGCTGTCGGTGCTGCAGGGGCTGCAGGCCGACGTCGTGACGATGAACCAGCCGAACGACATCGACCTGCTCGCCGAGCGCGGCCAGCTGCTGCCGAAGGACTGGCGCGCGCGCTTCCCGGACAACAGCTCGCCGTACTCGACGACGATGGTGTTCCTCGTGCGCAAGGGCAATCCGAAGGCGATCAAGGACTGGAGCGATCTCGCGAAGCCGGGCGTGCAGGTGATCATCGCGAACCCGAAGACGTCGGGCAACGGCCGCTACGCGTACCTCGCCGCGTGGGGCTACCAGAAGCAGAAGGGCGCGACCGATCAGCAGGCGCTCGACTTCGAGAAGGCGGTGTTCCGCAACGTGCCGGTGCTGGACTCGGGCGGCCGCGGCGCGACGACGACCTTCACGCAGCGCGGCATCGGCGACGTGCTCGTCACGTTCGAGAACGAGGTCGCGCTGATGGACACGGGCGCGTCGGGGGCGGAATTCGACGCCGTGTACCCGTCGGCGAGCATCCTCGCGGAGCCGCCCGTCGCCGTCGTCGACAAGGTCGTCGACAAGAAGGGCACGCGCAAGGTCGCGCAGGCGTATCTCGACTACCTGTACACGCCGCAGGCGCAGGAGATCATCGCGCGGCACCATCTGCGCCCGCGCGACGCGGCCGTGCTGAAGAAGCATGCGGCCGAGTTCAAGCCGCTGAAGACGTTCAGCGTCGAGCAGGTTTTCGGCAGCTGGGCGAACGCGCAGAAGACCCACTTCGCCGACGGCGGCACGTTCGACCGCGTGATCGTCGACCGCAAGTAAGCACGCCGCACGCCGCGCGCGTGCGGTCAAGCTGACCGCGAAACCGGCCGCTCATGCGGCCGTTTTTTTGCGGGTCACGCGGAAAGCCCGCTCCGCATTCCCGGCCGCCGCCTTCGCGTGCTACGCTCATCGCCTCCCTGCTTCAGGCCTCGCGCGATGAACGTCGATCCGTCCTCTCCAGCTTCCCGCGGCCGTGGCCGCAAGCTCTGGTCGGGCACTCGCCCCGTGATTGCTTACGGGATGCCGCCGCTCGGCTGGCGCGACCTCTATCACCGTGCGCTGACGGTGAGCTGGCCCGTATTCTTCCTGTCGCTCGCGGTGCTGTTCCTGCTGCTCAACGGCGGCTTCGCGACGCTTTACCTGCTCGGCGACGCGCCGATCGCGAACCAGTCGCCGGCCGGGTTCGTCGGCGCATTCTTCTTCAGCGTCGAGACGCTCGCCACGGTCGGCTACGGCGACATGCATCCGCAGACCGTCTATGCGCATCTTGTCTCAACCTTCGAAATCTTCATCGGGATGTCGGGCATCGCGCTGGCGACCGGCCTCGTGTTCGCGCGGTTCTCGCGGCCGCAGGCGAAGATCCTGTTCGCGCGTTACGCGATCGTGCGCCCGCTGAACGGCAAGATGACGCTGATGGTGCGTGCCGCGAATGCGCGCCAGAACGTGATCGCCGAAGCGCAGGCGAAACTGCGGCTGATGCGCGTCGAAGGCACGCACGAGGGTTATACGCTGCGCAAGATCCACGACCTGCCGCTCGTGCGCAGCGAGCATCCGATCTTCCTGCTCGGCTGGAACCTGATGCACGTGATCGACGAAACGAGCCCGCTGTTCGGCGAGACCGCCGAGTCGCTCGCCGCGCGCGACGCGTCGCTGTTGATCACGATCGAAGGTTCCGACGAGACGACCGCGCAAGTCATGCAGGCGCGCTACTCATGGGCGCATGCGGAGATCCGCTGGCGTCATCGCTATGTCGACCTGATGCACGACGAAGGCGGCATCACGCACATCGATTACACGCATTTTCACGAAGTCGTGCCGGTCGATGCCGATACCGACGAGCGTGGCTCTCCGGGCGTGGTGGTCGGGGGCGACGCGGCGACGCAGGCGCCCGGGTCGGCTGCATGACGTCGGCGACCGGCGCGGACGGTCGCCGGCATTCGGTCGCGGCTGTCGCGACCGAATGCCGTGCCGTTCATGCGTCACGCATGCAGCAGACGCGCCGCTTCCCGCTGTTCGACCACGACCGCGCGGCGATGGCCGTCGCGATCCTCGGCGCGCGCGACATAGTCGCCGAGCACGCCTTCGTGCGGAAGCAGGTGCGCGTCGAACGCGGTCTTCAGCGTGCTGGCGAGCAACAGGTCGGCCGCGGTGAAATGACCGCCGACGAGCCAGCGATTGTGGGCGAGCGTTTGCGCGAGTGCACGCTGCACGCGCGTGATGTTGCCCCAGCCGAAGGCGACCGGATTACCCGACGCGCCGGTGAATTTCTCGGCCATCGCGGGTTCGAGGCAGGTGGACGTGAAGAACATCCACTGCAGGAAGCGGCCACGCAGCGGATCGTCCGGCGCGATGCCGAGCCCGGCGCCCGGGCAGCGATCGGCGAGATAGAGCAGCACGGCACCGGATTCGGCGAATGGTTCGCTGCCGTCGTCGAGCGCGGGCAGCTTGGCCATCGGATTGACCTGGACGAACGCGTCGCTGCCCTGTTCGTGCGAACGCAGGTCGATGGGCACGAGCTCGTAGACGGCGCCGATTTCCTCCAGCATCCACAGCGCCCGGAATGCCCGGGTCTTCGGCCAGTAGTAGAGCTTCATCGCGCCTCCGCGTATCGGTGTGCGTGTCGTTCGGTGGATGCTCAAGCGTACCCGAGCGGGAGAGGTTCGGACAGGGGCGGAAGGTGGAAGCTGGAATCCGGTAACGAATTCCGCGCAAAGCCAGGTGCTGCCGAAGTTCATGAAATAACTAGTTATTAATGAACTAGTCGTGAATCGACGGATGAATGCCCGGCCGACGCGGCCGCGACCACGCGGGTCCGACGGCAGCGTCGGCGGCTGGTCGCGCGAGCCCGGACGATGGTCGTCGACGGGACGCGAAACACGAAAGTCGGCCACCCAGCGGGTCGAACGAGTAGATTGAATTCAAGGCCAGGCGATCGCATTCGGCGAGTCAGGCGCTGCGTGATGCGCAGCGTGCCGGTTCGATCGCATACGGATATCATCAACGAATGGCGAACGACGATCGCACCACGATCATTCCCCGGCGCACGCCGCAATCGGCCGCGATGCGCACGGAGCTCCAGCGGACGATGGCGATCACGACGCGGCTCAACCGTCTGACGTTCGACGATGCGAACGAAGTCCGGGCATTGTTCGGGGAACTGATCGGCAAGCCGATGGACGACGGCTTCCTGCTGATCCCGCCGTTCTACGCGACGGGCGGCGCCGATACGCGGATCGGCCGCAATGTATTCGTCAACCAGAACTGCACGTTCTACGACCTCGGCGGCCTCGACATCGGCGACGACGTGATGATCGGCCCGAACGTCAGCCTCATCACGTCGGGCCATCCGCTCGAGCCATCCCGCCGACGCGACGCCGTCGTCGCCCGGCCGATCGCGATCGGGCGCAACGTGTGGATCGGCGCGGGCGCGACGATCATCGGCGGCGTGACGGTTGGCGAGAATTCGGTTGTCGGCGCGGGTTCCGTCGTGACGCGCGACGTTCCACCGAATACGCTGGTCGGCGGAAACCCGGCGCGGATCATCCGTTCGATTGCCGAGTGAGGGCGCTTGCGGGCGCCGCCCGCTGCGGAGCGAATGTGGACAACCGGCCGCGCGGTTCACTCGAAATGCTGTGGATTCGAACGGTGAGCGTACCGCCGGAGGCCGAATTTGCGGGGTTTTCCGGCATTTGACGCCGATCGCCGGCAGGGCCGTGAACCGACGTTGCCGATGCGCCGACGGCAAATCTTCGCGCCGGGGCGGTTGTGGATATCCGGGCCCCGGAACCACTCGGCACGCTGTGCATTTCACCGGTGAGTGCGACCTCGTGCGGCCCGATGCGCGAGGCGGGGTGTGGACAACCGGGTTCCCGACGACGAAAAAAGCTGTGCGCTGGAACGGTGAGCGCCGTCGCCCGATTGCACGTGAGACTTGCCTGGTGCGGACTTTTAGGGCGTCGCGCGAAATCCGGAACGCCGCGCATTCTAACGGCGTGCGCGGATCGTCGACAGGTCCGCACCCGCATCATGGTGTGGATATCCTGCCGCAGGCCTCACTCGAATCGCTGTGTATTTCAATGGTGAGCGTCGGCTCGTGCGCCGGTTTCTGATCGTCGATTGCGGTTTCGAGGGTCGCGCATTCTAACCGCACTCGCGATCGCGCGTTTCATTCGAGTGTGTGCCGCGATGTGGATATCCGGTCGCCGGAACCAGTCGACGTGCTGTGTATTTCAGCGGTGAGGGCGGGCGCGTGCTGTTCGGCCGCGTCGGTGTGAGGCCGGATCTAGCGGCCTCGGCGGGGTTGCGGGCGCTGCTGTTCATGCCTGAATCGGCGACTGCGTGCGGCGACTGCGTGCGATAGCGTGCCGACGCTCACCGTTGAATTTCACAGCGTTTAGAGTGGTCGTGGGTCGGGCTGTCCGCACCCGGGGCGGCGTCCTCGTTCGATCGCCGTGCCACCGCTCACCGTCGGAATTCACAGCGTTTCGAGTCGTCGTGGATCGCGCTGTTCACACCGGAATCGGCGCTCTCGTTTGATCGACGATTGCCGCTCACCGTCGAATTTCACAGCGTTTCGAGTCATCGCGGGTTGGGTTGTCCACACCTGAATCGACATCCTCGTTCGATCGCGTGCCGGTGCTCACCATCGAAATTCACAGGGTTTTTAGTGTCTGGCGGTGGCGATGTCCACACGCGGACCTGCGCCTCGTTCGGCCGCGCGACGGCATGTATCGATGAACCCCAAAGCCTTGTCAGGGCTCGCGCACGGACGCCCCATCCGCGCCGAAGCCGGCCGCGGTACCCGACACGCGCTCGCCGCGCCCACGCTTGTATTGCCGCGACGACCGGACCGCGCTCCGGAGCAACGCACGGGCGGACAGCGGTGTGGATATCGCACCGCCGAACCGAGTCGCAAATTTGTGCATCCGACAGGTGAGAGCAAGCGTCGCCGCGGCCGGACAGGGATCGGGCGGTGTGGATATCTCCCGCCGACATCGACTCGCCTTGCTGTGGATTTCAACGGTGAGCGCCGGCATCCGCTCGAACCGCGGGCCGATCGAGGTGTGGACATCCGGCCTCCGACGCGACTCGAAACCCTGTGCAATCGACCGGTGAGCGCGCCCGCCCGTTTCGCCCGCAGTCCCCGGCATTGTGGACATCCCGCATCTGCGACCAATCGGAACGCTGTGCATCCGATGGGTGAGGACGCGCCTGTTTTGCCGCGCGAACCCTTGCCGCACGGCCCGCGAGCGCCCACCGCCGCGCCCGCGGACGGCCTCCCGCCTATCCCCGCGTTTTCGAGGCAACCACATCGCCCACGCCGAGATGCCTGCAGAAGCCGTCCGCCGCCCCGCGCGAAAACTCTCTCAATTCCCGGCCAAAAACTGCGCAGTTTTTCTCGCTCCGGCGCCGTTCGAGCAAGATGAGAAAAAACTTTCTCGCCCTCCCGCGAAAAAATAGAGCCATCCAGTTGGCCCCGGCCGGCGTCGCCCGACGCCCCCGATGCGCAGCCCAGAACACACAATCAGGAGACATCCCCCATGACCGCCCGACTGCCCGTTGACGGCACGCCCGCGCTATCCGACTACCGCCTGACCGACAACCTGACCGCCACGCGCGGCCGGATCTTCCTGACCGGCACGCAGGCGCTGGTACGCCTGCTGCTGATGCAGCGCGCGTCCGATACCGCGCAGGGCCTGAACACGGCCGGCTTCGTCAGCGGCTACCGCGGCTCGCCGCTCGGGATGGTCGACCAGCAGCTATGGAAGGCGAAGAAACTGCTCGACGGCAGCGGCGTGCGCTTCCTGCCCGCGATCAACGAGGAACTCGGCGGCACCGCGGTGCTCGGCACGCAGCGCGTCGAGGCCGACCCGGAGCGCACCGTCGATGGCGTGTATGCGATGTGGTACGGCAAGGGCCCCGGCGTCGACCGCGCCGGCGACGCGCTGAAGCACGGCAACGCATATGGCTCGTCGCCCCACGGCGGCGTGCTGGTGGTGGCGGGCGATGACCATGGCTGCGTGTCGTCGTCGATGCCGCACCAGAGCGACTTCGCGATGATCGCGTGGCATATGCCGGTCGTGAACCCGTCGAACATCGCGGACATGCTCGAGTTCGGGCTGTACGGCTGGGCGCTGTCGCGCTTCTCGGGCGCGTGGGTCGGCTTCAAGGCGATCTCGGAGACCGTCGAGTCGGGCTCGACCGTCGATCTCGACGCGCTGCAGACGCAATGGCCGGCGCCGGCGGGCTTTACGCCGCCGTCGGGCGGTCTGCACAACCGCTGGCCCGACCTGCCGAGCCTCACGATCGAGGCGCGCCTCGCGGCGAAGCTCGACGCGGCGCGCCATTTCGCGCGCACCAACAGCATCGACAAGTGGATCGCGCCGAGCGCGCACGCGAACGTCGGCATCGTCACGTGCGGCAAGGCGCACCTCGACCTGATGGAAGCGCTGCGCCGGCTCGACCTCACCGTCGCCGACCTGGAAGCGGCCGGCGTGCGGATCTACAAGGTCGGCTTGTCGTATCCGCTCGAGATGACGCGGATCGAAACCTTCGTCGACGGCCTGTCGGAAGTGCTCGTCATCGAAGAGAAGGGCCCGGTGATCGAGCAGCAGATCAAGGACTACCTGTACAACCGCGCGGACGGTGCGCGCCCGCGCGTGCTCGGCAAGCACGATGCCGAAGGCGCGTGCCTGCTGTCCGAGCTCGGCGAGCTGCGCCCGTCGCGCATTCTGCCGGTGTTCGCCACCTGGCTCGCGCGCCACAAGCCGGCGCTCGATCGCCGCGAGCGCGTCGTCGATCTCGTCGCGCCGCAGATCCTGTCGAACGAGGCGGACGCGGTGAAGCGCACGCCGTACTTCTGCTCCGGCTGCCCGCACAACACGTCGACGAAGGTGCCCGAAGGATCGATCGCGCAGGCCGGCATCGGCTGCCACTTCATGGCGTCGTGGATGGAGCGCGACACGACGGGCCTGATCCAGATGGGCGGCGAGGGCGTCGACTGGGCCGCGCACGCGATGTTCACCAACACGAAGCACGTGTTCCAGAACCTCGGCGACGGCACCTACTTCCACTCGGGCATCCTCGCGATTCGCCAGGCCGTCGCCGCGAAAGCGAACATCACGTACAAGATCCTCTACAACGATGCGGTCGCGATGACGGGCGGCCAGCCGGTCGACGGCAGCATCTCGGTGCCGCAGATCGCACGGCAGGTCGAGGCGGAAGGCGTGTCGCGCTTCGTCGTGGTGTCCGACGAACCGGAGAAATACGACGGCCATCATGGCCTGTTCCCGAAGGGCACGACGTTCCATCACCGCAGCGAACTCGACGCGGTGCAGCGCGAGCTGCGCGAGACGCCGGGCGTCACCGTGCTGATCTACGACCAGACCTGCGCGGCCGAGAAGCGCCGCCGCCGCAAGAAGGGCGAGTTCCCCGACCCGGACAAGCGCCTGTTCATCAACGACGCAGTATGCGAAGGCTGCGGCGACTGCGGCGTGCAGTCGAACTGCCTGTCGGTCGAGCCGCTCGAGACGCCGCTCGGCCGCAAGCGCCGCATCGATCAGTCGTCGTGCAACAAGGATTACTCGTGCGTGAACGGTTTCTGCCCGAGCTTCGTGACGGTCGAAGGCGCGGCGTTGAAGAAGGCCGCGGGCGCGGCGTTCGACGAGGCGGCGCTCGCCGTGCGCGTCGACGCGCTGCCGGTGCCCGCGACGCATCTCGACGCGGCGCCGTACGACATGCTCGTCACGGGCGTGGGCGGCACCGGCGTCGTGACGGTCGGCGCGCTGATCAGCATGGCCGCGCACCTCGAAGGCAAGAGCGCGTCGGTGCTCGACTTCATGGGCTTCGCGCAGAAGGGCGGTTCGGTGCTGTCGTTCGTGCGGATCGCGTCGAGCGACCGGTGGCTCAACCAGGTGCGCATCGACACGCAGCAGGCCGACGTGCTGCTCGCGTGCGACATGGTCGTCGGCGCGAGCGCCGAGGCGCTGCAGACGGTGCGCCATGAGCGCACGCGGATCGTCGTCAACACGCACCGGATTCCGAACGCGTCGTTCGTGCAGAACCCCGACGCGAACCTGCACGCGGATGCGCTGCTCGAAAAAATGCACCATGCGGCCGGTGAAGGCTACCTGTCGAGCTGCGACGCTCAGGCGCTCGCCGCGAAATTCCTCGGCGATTCGATCGGCGCGAACATCCTGATGCTCGGCTACGCATGGCAGCTCGGCCTCGTGCCGGTGTCGCTCGCCGCGATGATGCGCGCGATCGAGCTGAACAACGTCGCGGTGCCGATGAACAAGCTCGCGTTCGCGATCGGCCGAATGGCGGCCGGCGATGCGGCGGGCCTCGATGCGTTGTGGAACGCGCGTCACGCGGTGGCCGCGCACGCCGCGCCGGAAACGCTTGCCGAACTGATCGCCGATCGCGAAGCGCGTCTCGAGGCATATGGCGGCGCGCGTTACGTCGAGCGGTACCGTGCGCTCGTGAACGCGGCGGCCGCGAAGGGCGACGACGCGCTGACACGCGCGGTCGCCACGACGTTCTACCGGCTGCTCGCGGTGAAGGACGAATACGAGGTTGCGCGGCTTTTCACGGACGACGCGTTCCGCACGGCGCTCGAGGCGCAGTTCGAAGGCGTGCCGGGGCAGGCGTATCGCGTGAAGTTCAACCTGGCGCCGCCGACGGTCGCGAAGGCCGGGCGTGACGGCAGCGTGCCGAAGAAGCGCGTGTTCGGCCAGTGGATGTGGCCGGTGTTCGGCATGCTGGCGCGTGTGCGCAGCCTGCGCGGCACGTGGCTCGATCCGTTCGGCCGCACGGTCGAGCGCAGGATGGAGCGCGCGCTCGCGGACGACTACGAGACGACGCTCACGCGCGCGCTCGCTGCGACGACCACCGGCAATGCGGCGCAGGTCGCGCAACTGGCCGACCTGCACGCCCGCGTGCGCGGCTTCGGTCACGTGAAGGTGCGCAACCTGGCCGGCGTGAAGCGCGCGGAGCGCGAGCTCGCGCTGCAGCTCGGCATCGACGCGGCGACGAGCGCGGCCGTGCAGCACGCGCTCGACGAGATGAAGGGCGCGGGGATGCTGAAGGGGATTCCGGTCGTCGTCGCGAAGTAACGCGAGCACGGGCGGATGGGAAAACGGCGACGCTTCGGCGTCGCCGTTTTTTATGGGCGATTGCTTACGAGCATCGACCAGCCCGTCAGAGAATGCCTTTCTTGCGCGTCGACAGCGCCGTTTCCGACAGATCGATCTCGCGGATGAGCTTCGTCAGCGTCTCGTCGGAAATCTTGCTTTCGCTGCGCAGCCGGTACAACACCGAACGTTCCGCGCGCACCGCCGCGATCCGCATCTGCAGTTCCATCGTTTCGGTCTGCTTGGCTTCCGCGCGCGGCGTCGGGCCATCCTCGGCGAGCGCGGCGAGGCGGCGGCGATACTGGTCCATCACGCGCGCGGAGATGTCCGCGCAGCGCGCGGCGCCCGATTCGTCGAGATCGGCCGAGATCGCGTCGTGCGACGAGTCGATCGCGCGAATCGCGGCCTGCGCGGCGGCCGCGCGCGCGGTGCGCTCCTCGTCGGCGAGCGGGTTGCGCGTCGAGCGCACGCCGCGCAGCAGCAACGGCAGGCCGATCACCGCCACGACCAGCGAACCGAGGATCACCGCCGACGCGACGAAGATCGCGGTGTCGCGCCCGGGCAGCGGCGCGCCGTCGGCGAGCGCGACGGGGATCGACAGCACGCCCGCGAGCGTGACCGCGCCGCGCACGCCGCCGACCGTCATCACCGCGATCGTGCGCACGCCGGCCATCGTGCCCGCGAGGCCGTGGCGCGCGGCGCGGCGGCTCGCGATCCAGCGCAGCAGCCAGACCCACAGGAAGCGGATCGCGTACAGCGCGAGCATCATCGCGCATACGTTGAAGATCATCCGGCCGACGAGCGCGTCGCTCGTGTGATGCGCGTCGACGAGCGCGCGGCCGATGATGTGCGGCAGCTGCAGCCCGAGCATGATGAACACCATGCCGTTGAACACGAACTCGATCATCGCCCACGTGCTTTCGGCCCGCACGCGCGACGCGACCGTGCTTTTGCGGGAGAAGCTCGTGTAGTTCATCATCATCCCGGCCGACACGGCCGCGAGCACGCCCGACAGCTCGAGGTGCTCGGCGAACAGATAGGCGGCGAACGGCACGAGCAGCGTCATCACGATGCCGGGGGCCGGGTCGCCTTCCTGCTCGGCGTTCAGGAAGCGCGTCGACAGCGCGCTGAACACCCACGACACGACCGCGCCCGTCGCGAGCCCGCCGGCGGCGACGATCACGAACGAGATCGACGCATCGCGCAGCGAGAACACGCCGGTGAGCGCAGCCGCGACCGCGAACTTCAGCGCGACCAGGCCCGACGCGTCGTTCATCAGCGCCTCGCCTTCGAGGATGTGCATCAGCTGCGGCGGAATCCGCCCCTTGCCGGCGATGCCTGACAGCGCGACCGCGTCGGTGGGCGACAGCACGGCCGCGAGCGCGAACGCGATCGGCAGCGGCAACTCGGGTATCAGCCAGTGCGCGAAGTACCCGACTGCGAGTACCGTCATGAACACGAGCCCGAATGCGAGCATCAGGATCGCGCGGCGCTGCAGGTACAGCTCGCGTTTCGGAATCCGCCAGCCGTCCGCGAACAGCAGCGGCGGAATGAACAGCAGCATGAAGATTTCGGGATCGAACGTGACGTGCAGGTTCAGCTTTGGCCACGCGAGCATCGCGCCGAACGCGATCTGCATCAGCGGCAGCGGCAATTGCAGCGGCAGGATGCGCGTGACCGCGCCGGACAGCGCGACGGTCAGCAGCAGGATCAGGACTGTGAAGACGATTTCCATCGATACGGCAAGTGTGGAGAATGAAACGACCGTACGGAGTTTAGCGTGACGGCATGACGGGTGCGTTCGAGCGCGCCGGTGCGGGTGCACGCAAACGGTGCATCCGGCCTGCGCCACGCTGGTGCGGCGGCGCCGCACGTAGGCGTGGCGCGTGGTTCAAGGCCTTGCACGGAGCTTGCTTGATGCTTGCGTACCGTCCGGCACCGGCCGGACAATCGAGGATTCCACCATGACATTGCGCGCGCCGTTTCAAGCACTCGCCGCGTTCGGCTGCAACACCAGGAGGGCGCCATGACGATCGTGCAACAGGAGCGTCCGGCCACCGCTTCGCCGTATCGTTTCGAGCGGGAGATGAGCTCCGGCCTCGAACGCCTCGCGACGCAGCATCGCGACCTGACGCTCACGACCGTGTTCCAGCCGATCTTCAGCCTGTCGCACCAGCGTGCGGTGGGCTACGAGGCGCTATTGCGCGCCCATGACGCGCTCGACCGGGCGGTGTCGCCGCTCGACGTGTTCGGCGAGGCCGCGCGCCAGGGCGAACTGCTGCAGCTCGACCGGCTCGCGCAGGCGCTGCATCTCGAGAACTTCGCGCTGCTCGGTGCCGAGCGCGAATGGCTGTTCCTCAACGTGCATCCCGGCGTGCTCACCGACCCGTTCCAGGCGGCCGCGCTGCTCGCGAACCTGAAGCGGGTCGGCATGCCGCCGCGCCGCGTCGTGCTCGAAGTGCTCGAACAGCGCGCGGAGGACATCGAGCGGCTCGCCGAAGCCGTGCGCGAATTCCGCGCGCAGGGCTTCCTGATCGCGCTCGACGATTTCGGCGCCGGCCATTCGAACCTCGAGCGGATCTGGCAGTTGAACCCCGACATCGTGAAACTCGACCGGATCATGCTGTCGCACGCGGCGCACCGCACGGGGCTCACCGCGATCCTGCACGGGCTCGTCACGCTGCTGCACGAGGCCGGCAAGCTCGTGCTCGTCGAGGGGATCGAGACCGAGCACGACGCGCAGATCGCGCTGTCGTGCGAGGCGGATTTCGTGCAGGGCTATTACTTCGGCCGCCCGGCGCCCGGGCTGCCCGACAGCGCGACGGCGACCGGCTGCATCGGCGAGCTGACCGAGCGCTTTCGGCAACAAACCGAAGCGCGCGAGCGGCGCGATACGCAGCGGCTCGCGCCGTACCTGCGCGCGTTCGAGCGTGCGGCCGAGCGGGTGGCGGCCGGCGAGCCGCTCGACGAGGTGTGCTGGAACTTCCTCGCCCTCGACGCCGCCGCGCGCTGCTTCCTGCTCGACGCGCGGGGCCGCCAGGCGGGCCGCAACGTCGTGCTGCGCGCGGACCGCGCGCTCGCCGAGGCGCGTTTCTCGCCGCTGTCCGACGCGCAGGGTGCGAACTGGCTGCGCAGGCCGTATTTCCGCACGGCGATCGCCGAGCCCGGACGCGTGCAGGTCACGCGCCCGTACCTGTCGATCAACGAGGCGCAGCCATGCGTGACGCTGTCGGTGGCCGTGCGCATCGGCGATGCGCAGCACGTGCTGTGCGGCGATATCGACTGGATCGACGAGGAAGCGGACGGCGCATAGCCACGGCGTCGTGCTGGCGCGGTTCACGCCGCTCGGCTAGGATGCGCGAATTGTCCTGACGATTCGCGAGCCGCCGATGAGCCGAACCGCCGCTTCCTCCGTCCTCCTCGAAGTGATCGCCACCACCGTCGGCGACGCGAAGGCCGCCGCCCGCGCGGGCGCCGACCGCCTCGAACTCGTGACCGCCATCAGCGAAGGCGGGCTGACGCCGAGCATCGGCCTGATCGAGGCCGTCGTGGCCGCCGTGGCGATTCCGGTGAACGTGATCGTGCGGCCGCACAGCCGATCGTTCGTCTACGACACCGACGACCTGCGCGTGATCGAACGCGATGTGCGCGCGGCTGTCGCGGCCGGTGCGAACGGCGTCGTGTTCGGCGCGCTCGATGCGCGCGGCGACGTCGATCTCGATGCGCTCGCGCGCGTCGCGGCAGCCGTGGACGGACGCGACCTGACGTTTCATCGTGCATTCGACGTGTCGCGCGACCTCAATGCCGCGTTCGACGCGCTGCTGCGCGTGCCGGCCGTCACGTCGGTGCTGACCTCGGGCGGCCATCCGTCGGTGCTGGATGCGGTCGCGACGATCACGCGGCTGGTGCGGCAGGCGGCGGGTTCGACCTGCACGGTGCTGGCCGGCTCGGGGCTCACGATCGACGCCGTGGGTGATTTCATCCGCGCCACCGGCGTGCGCGCGGTGCATTTCGGCTCGGGCGTGCGGCCGCGCGGCGAGGTGCTGGCGCCCGTCGACGAACAGCGCGTCGAGCGCGTGCGCGCGGCGCTCGACGGCGCGGCGGCGCATGTGTGACGGGCGGTGCTGAAAGCCGCGCGCTGACGATCGGGTGAAAAAAAGCCGGGGCATGCCCCGGCTTTTTCGTCTGCAAGCCAGACGCGCCGCAGTCGCTTACGCGTTCTCCGCCAGCGCGTCGGCCTGGCTTGCGCGGATGCCGAGGCGCTCGAACAGCGCGCGGTCGCGCTGCGTCTGCGGATTGCTCGTGGTCAGCAGCTGGTCGCCGTAGAACATCGAGTTCGCGCCCGCGAGGAAGCACATCGCCTGCATCGCGTCGTCGAGCTGTTCGCGGCCGGCCGACAGGCGCACCACGGCCTTGGGCATCGTGATGCGCGCAACCGCGATCGTGCGCACGAATTCGAACGGGTCGAGCGGCGCGGTGCCTTCGAGCGGCGTGCCTTCGATCGCGACGAGGTTGTTGATCGGCACCGACTCCGGATACGGGTTCAGGTTCGCGAGCTGCGAAATCAGGCCCGCGCGTTCGCGGCGCGATTCGCCCATCCCGATGATGCCGCCGCAGCACACGTTGATGCCCGCATCGCGCACGCGGTCGAGCGTGTCGAGACGGTCCTGGTACGTGCGCGTCGAGATCACCTGGCCGTAGAACTCCGGCGACGTGTCGAGGTTGTGGTTGTAGTAGTCGAGGCCCGCGTCGGCGAGTTGCTGCGCCTGCTCGTCCTCGAGCATGCCGAGCGTCATGCAGGTCTCGAGGCCCAGCTCCTTCACGCCGCGCACCATCTCGGTCAGCGCCGGCATGTGGCGCTCCTTGGGGTTGCGCCATGCGGCGCCCATGCAGAAGCGGCTCGCGCCGTTCGCCTTCGCCGCGCGCGCGGCGTCGAGCACCGTGTCGACGTCCATCAGCTTCTCGGCCTTCAGGCCCGTTTCGTGATGCGACGACTGCGAGCAATAGCCGCAATCCTCCTCGCAGCCGCCCGTCTTGATCGACAGCAGCGTCGACAGTTGCACCGCGTTCGCGTCGAAGTGCTCGCGATGCACCTGCTGCGCGCGGAACATCAGGTCGTTGAACGGCAGCTCGAACAGCGCGACGACGTCGGCGACGCGCCAGCGCTGCGATGCCGGGGCGGCCACGGGGATCGCGTCGGGTTGCACGGCGGCGGTCTGGGCTTGGGTCATGGTGGTTTTCCTGTCGTGGATGCGGGGATCGGGAGATCAGTGCCGCGCGTGGCGCAGCGTGTCGATGAGCGTGGCGATGTCGAGCATCGCCGCCGCGGATTCGGGGGCGGCCGGGCGCAGGTGCGCGATGCGGCCGAGGAGCGGCGCGCGATGCTCGCGCGCGAGCCAGTCGCGGATCGTCGCGACGTTCTCGTCGGCATACGACATGGCCGGGTCGACGTGGTTCGCCACCCAGCCGGCGAGCGTGAGACCGCGCTGGCGAATCGCGTCGGCCGTCAGCAGCGCGTGGCTGATGCAGCCGAGCCGCACGCCGACGACCAGCACGACGGGCAGGGCGAGCGCAACCGCGAGATCGGCCGTGTCCTGCGTGTCGTTCAGCGGCACGCGGAAGCCGCCGACGCCTTCGACGACGACGACGTCCGCGCGCGTCAGCGCTTCGCGGTGGCTCGCGACGATCGTGTCGATGTCGAGCGTCACGCCTTCCTGCGCGGCGACGATGTGCGGTGCGGCCGGCGCTTTCAGCAGGAACGGCGTGCGCAGCTCGGGCGGCAGCACGACGTTCGCGGCCGCGTCGAGCTGGTCGGCGTCCTCGTTGCGCCAGACGCCGTCGCGTTCGTACGCGCCGGCGGCGACGGGCTTCAGCGCGGCCGCGCGCAGCCCGTGCCGCGCGAAGCCGTGCAGCATCGCGGCCGACACGAAGGTCTTGCCGATCTCGGTGTCGGTGCCGGTGACGAAGAGGGAAAGCGGGGCCGTCATGCTGCAGCCTCCTCGGGGGGCAGCGAACGCGCGTGAGCGTCGGGGTGGTCCGGTCCTTCGCTGGCTTCGATCAGCGCGGTTTCGAGCCGCGCGAGATCGTCGAACGAATGCGCGGCCGACAGCGAGATGCGCAGCCGCGACGTGCCGGCGGGCACCGTCGGCGGCCGGATCGCGGGCACCCACAGGCCGTGCGCGTCGAGCGAGCGCATCGCCGCGAGCGTCGCGTCGTTGCTGCCGATCACGAGCGGCTGCACGGCCGTGTGCGAGTCGACCGGCTGCCACCGCGTCATGCGCAGCAGCGCGCGCGTGCGCTCGATCAGCGCTGCGAGGTGCGCGCGTCGCGCATCGCCTTCGTCGCCGGCGATGACCTTCAGGCTCGCCGAGACGGCATGCGCGACGGCCGGCGGCGCGGCCGTCGTGAAGATGTAGCTGCGCGCGCGCTGGATCATCCATTCGATCACGGTCTCGTGCGCGATGACGAATGCACCCGCGACGCCGGCGGCCTTGCCCAGCGTGCCGACGTACACAAGGTTCGGCGAGCGTAGCGCGGCGGCCGCGAGCGCGCCGCGGCCCTGCGGGCCGAGCACGCCGAAGCCGTGCGCGTCGTCGACGACGAGCCACGCGCCGTGGCGTTCGGCCAGCGCGACGAGTTCGGCGAGCGGCGCGATGTCGCCGTCCATGCTGAACACGGTGTCGCTGACGATCAGTTTCGTTTCGGCCTCCGACGCATCGAGCAGCGCGGCGAGCGCGGCCATGTCCGCATGCGGATAGACCTGCACGGTCGCGCGCGACAGCCGGATCCCGTCGATCAGCGACGCGTGATTCAGCGCGTCCGAGAAGATCGTCGCGTGCTTGCCCGCAAGCGCCGTCATCGCGGCGAGGTTCGCCATGTAGCCGGTGCTGAAGTACAGCGCGCGCGGTGCATCGGAGAAGCCGCCCGCGAAGCCGGCGAGTTCGTCCTCGAGCGTCGCGTGCGCGCGCGAATGGCCGCCGAGCAGATGCGAGCCGCCGCTGCCGGAGCCGTAGCGCTGCGCGCCTTCGGCGAACGCGGCGACGAGCGCGGGATGCGCGGCGAGGCCGAGGTAATCGTTGCTCGCGAAGCCGACGATGTCGCGGCCGTCGACGCGCATGTGCGCGTCGCACGCGGTGTCGGCGGTGCGGCGCACGCGTCGCAGGCCCTGCGCATCGAGTTCGGCGAGGCTGCGCTGCAGCGTGTCGAGCAGGGGCATGGTCGTTTCCCGTGAGGATTGCTTCATCGCGCCACCTCCGCGAGCGTCGCGTCGAGCGTGTCGCGCGTGCGTTGCGCGAGCCACGCGATGTCGTCGTCGCTCATCACGTACGGCGGCATCAGGTACACGGTCGTGCCGATCGGGCGCAGCAGCAGCTCGCGTTCCAGCGCGCGTTCGAAGAAGCGCCGCGAGAAGCCGCGTGCCGCGTCGCCGTCGAGCGCGACGTCGAAGGCGAACAGCGTGCCGCGCTCGCGCAGGTGACGCACCTGCGGGTGCGCGTCGAGCGGCGCGAGCGCCGCGCGCATCGCGGCCGACTTGCGCGCGTTGCTCGCGAGCACGTCGTCGCGCGCGAACAGGTCGAGCGTCGCGACCGCCGCGCGGCACGCGAGCGGGTTGCCGGTGTACGAATGCGAATGCAGGAAGCCGCGCGTCGTGTCGTCGTCGTAGAAGGCCGCGAACACGTCGTCGCGCGTCAGCACGAGCGACAGCGGCAGGTACCCGCCGCTGATGCCCTTCGACAGGCACAGGAAATCGGGCCACACGCCTGCCTGCTCGCATGCGAAGAAGGTGCCGGTGCGGCCGCAGCCGACCGCGATCTCGTCGGCGATCAGGTGCACGCCGAATTCGTCGCACAGCGCACGCAGCCCGCGCACGTACGACGGATCGTGCATCGCCATGCCGGCCGCGCATTGCACGAGCGGCTCGACGATCAACGCGGCGATCCGGTCGGCGCGTTCGGTGAACAGGCGCCGCACGTCGTCGAGCGCGCGGCCCGCGACGTCGGCGGCCGTCTCGCCCGGCTGCGCGCCGCGAGCGTCGGGCGACGCAACCACGTGCGCGTGGCGGATCAGCGGGTCGTACGCATCCTTGAACAGCGCGACGTCGGTCACGCCGAGCGCGCCGATGGTCTCGCCGTGATAGCTGTTTGCAACGCACACGAATTCGCGCTTGTCCGCGCGGCCGCGGTTGCGCCACGCATGGAAGCTCATCTTCAGCGCGATCTCGACCGCCGACGCGCCGTCCGACGCGAAGAACGCATGGCCGAGCGTGCGCGCGGTAAGCGCGTGCAGCCGCTCGGCGAGCTCGATCGCCGGCTCGTGCGTGCAGCCGGCGAGCATCGCGTGCTCGAGCGTGTCGAGCTGGTCCTTCAGCGCCGCGTTGATGTCCGGGTTCGCATGGCCGAACAGGTTCACCCACCACGAGCTGATCGCGTCGAAGTAGCGGCGCCCGTCGCGGTCGTACAGCCACAGGCCCGCGCCGCGCGCGACGGGAATGAGCGGCATGCGCTCGTGGTGCTTCATCTGGGTGCAGGGATGCCAGACCGCGCGCAGGCTGCGCGCGACCCAGTCGTCGGTGGCTGGCGTACTCAAGGCAACTCCGGGGGTAAAACGGCGGCGGGCATCGAACGGGATGCCGCGCGGCGACAGACGGAAAACGCGGTGAGATTAGCGTGTTCCGCCGCACGTTGCACTACCGGTTACAAACACCGCAAAGCCTTGCTGGACGGGAGTTCGGCGCAGATACGGGGTGCTCGGGACGGTACGCGCCAGATGCCCAGAAATGACCGCAGATGACGACGTTCGAGTGACACCCCCCGACAGAAAAAAATCGTGGCGCTGGCGGTTGCCGACGGGCGAAAAATCGGGGCGCGAATAAAAAGGGGCGGAAGCGCGATGCGATGTGCGCGGTCGCAGGCGAATGGCGTGCGGACTCGGGCGCGACCGCGGTTCAGGAAAGATCGGCAAACGACCTCGGAGGGCGTGGCGGGCGGGGCGCTCTTCGGCGGCTCATGCGGCCGCGTGAACGGGCGTGCGAACGCCGCCACGGGCCGCGCGAGCGTTCACGAAACGGAGAAGGGAGAAGGGCAGACGCAGGCCGCGCCCGCCCCGGAGCGCCGCGGCTCGCGCGTCAGCGCGAAGCGAGTGCGCGCGAGTTGGCGTTGCCGTCGTCGGCCGTCTGCGTCGCGTTCGCGTTCCACACGACGCGGTCGTTGACCGCATACAGCCGGCATGCGCCCGCACCCTGCTTCGAGCAGTTGTCGAGCGCGAGCGCCATCGGATCGTCACCGCCTTCGGCCCACGACCATGCGCCCTCGGCGGACACCGCGAAGGCACGGCTCGGATGCTGGTTCAGGAAGCGGCGATAGCCTTCGCGGCCGGCCTCGTCGAGGAACGGCACCGCGTCGATCGCATCGATCGACGCATAGCCGGTCGCCTTCGGTTCGTGCGGGTTGGCGACCGCGTAGCGCACCGAGGTCGGCAGGTTCAGTTCCGCGAGGAACGCATTGACGGCCGGCCACCACACGGGCACGCCGTCGCGATCGACGATCAGGCGGTGCGCGTCGTCCTTGTAGCGGCCGAAATCGATGAACTGCGCCTGCGTGCCGTGCGACACGTACGCGTCGTGCATCTGCGCGACGAGCGCGGGGGTCCACACCGAATCATTGTCGCCGTACAGCCACAGCGAACGTACGGCCGTATGCGCGCCGTACTGGTCGAACGCATCGACGAGATTGCGCTGCCAGCCGTCGCAAAGATCCTGGCGCAGCCCGCCGGAGAAGTTGATGATGCCGCGCACGCCGGGCGCCGCTTCGGTGCCGTACGCGACCGACACGAGGCCGCCGTGCGACGTGCCCGCGACGACGATGCGCGACGCATCGATGTACGACTGACGCGACATGTAGCGGACCGTCGCGTCGACGTCGGCGGCTTGCGTGAGCCCGTTCTTGCCGACGTTGCAGCCTTCCTGCTGGTACGAGCCGCCCGACCCGGCGAAGCCCTGGCGGTTCGGCGCGATCACCGCATAGCCGCGGCGCACGAATTCGCGCGCGAACGCGAGCGGCCGGCTGCGCGGCTGCTGATGAAGGTCACCGGTGTTCTTGCCGTGGTTGAAGACGACGAGCGGGAAGGGGCCGGGGCCGTTCGGCTTGAACAGCGTGGCCTCGAGCATCACGGAACCCGAGGCATCGGCCGGAATGCTGACGATTTGTTCGTTGAGGTTCGCGGTGACTTGCGGGAGGCCCGAATCGCCGTAATCGAAGCGCTCGGCGTGGGCGAGCGAGCCGCTTGCCGTGGCCGCGCCGACGTTCGGCAGCGCACCGGCCTGAGCGGCCGACAGCGCACAGGCCGCCATCCATCCCACCAATACCTTGCTGAACGCCATTCGTAAGCCCTGCCATGCAACATGACCAATCTGAGGGCCATCCTAGCCCGACAAATTCAGGTTGTGCAATGCGGGAATTACCCGGCGTCTGACACAGCAACTATTTGTCAGCGTTCACTTACTTCACCGTCGACATAGCGCCAGAACCCGTGCTCGTCGCGGGTGAACCGGCTCGTCTCGTGGAGCCGGTAAGCACGCCCGCCGACCTTGTAGCGGGCCACGAATTCAACCTCCGCGTGCCGTTCGTCGAGCGGCGCATGGCGCTTGATCGCGAGGCCGAGCCAGCGCGGCGCGTCCGGCGCATCCGGGTCCGCATCGAGATCGGCCGGGCAGGTGCGCGCGTCCCAGGTCGCGCGCAGGTAGTCGGTCGCGCCGAGCACGTACGCGCTGTACCGCGAGCGCATCAACTCGAGCGCGGTCGGCGCGGCTTCGCCGCCGTCGATGAAGCGGCCGCAGCAGGCCGCATAGCGCGGTGCCGGGGCTTTGCCGGCAGGCGCGGGGGACGCGCCGCCGCACGGGCACGCGTCAGGTCGGTTCAAAATCATGCGAATCGTGAATTAACGACGCCGGGTTGTGATGTCGGCTCACCAGCTGAGCTCGACGCCGTCGTATTGGAAGAAACGGCCGTTGGACCGCGACACGTCCGCGCCGGCTTCCGCGATCACGCGGCGCATGCCGGTCACGCTGGTTTCCGGATCGATCGCGGCCTGCGCGCCGCCCATGTCGGTGCGCACCCAGCCGGGATGGAGCGAAATGCATGCGGCGTGGCGCGTCTGCAGCGACGCGATGCGCAGCACGTCGTTCAGCGCGGCCTTGCTCGCGCGGTACAGCCAGCCGGTCGTGCCGGTCGCCTCGGCGATGCTGCCCATCCGGCTCGAGACGACGGCGAGCACGCCGCGCGCGTCCTCGACGAGCGGCAGCAGGATCGGCAGCAACTGCATCGGCCCGCGCACGTTCGTATGCATCACCGCGTCGAAATCCTCGGCGCCGATCGTTTCGACGCCTTCGGTGCGCGGCCCGTACACGCCCGACACGAGCACCGCGGCGTCGAGCCGTTCGCCGTCGAGCTTCCAGCCGAGCGCCGCGATCTGTTCGGGCCGCGCGATGTCGAGCGCGTGCGCGTGCGCGCCGAGTTCGCGCAGCGCGGCGAGCGACGCGTCGTCGCGCGCGGTCGCAATCACGTTCCAGCCGTCGCGCCGGTATTGCCGGACGAATTCGCGTCCGAGGCCGCGCGATGCGCCGACGATCAATACGGTTTTCATGTTCGCCGCTCCTTCTCAGTGCACCGCCGTCGCGGCAGTGTCGGTGTCAGATCAGTGCGATGCCCGTCACGGCCGGGCGCGCGATGCTTCTTCGGCCTGGCGCCGCGCGGCGCGTGCGCGCCGCGCCGGCGGACGTTACTTCGCGTCGCCGCACGGCTTCAGCGTGTCGGCGACCGCCTGCGCGACGTCGTCGAGCCGCGCGGCATCCGCCGCGACCATGTCGTTGTCGGGCGCGTGCTGGCCACGCGCGGTCAGCGCCGCGACGCAGCGCTTGTAGGTCGCATCGAGCGCGTCGAAGTTCGACACGGACATCCCGAGGTTGCGCATCCGCCCGTCGTGCACGCCATACACGAGCCCGTGCACGGTGAGCGACTGGCCGCGCGCCCACGCGTCGTTGACGATCGTCGTGCGGCACACGTTGACGACCTGCTCGATCGAGTTCAGCTCGATCAGGCGGCGATAGCGCGCCTCCCCGACCGGCCATTCGTCGAGCAGCGCCGCGTGGCGCTCGCGCACGTCCTGCACGTGATGCAGCCAGTTGTCCGCGAGGCCGACGCGGCGGTTGTGGAGTGCCGCGTTCACGCCCGAGCAGCCGTAGTGGCCGACGACCATGATGTGCTTCACGCGCAGGATGTCGACCGCGAACTGGATGACCGACAGGCAGTTCAGGTCGCTATGGACGACGACGTTCGCGATGTTGCGATGCACGAACACTTCGCCCGGCGGCAGGCCGATGATCTGGTTCGCGGGCACGCGCGAATCCGAGCAGCCGATCCACAGATATTCCGGCGCCTGCTGATCGGCGAGACGCGCGAAGAAGTCGGGATCTTCGGCGAGCTGGCGCTTGACCCAGGCGTCGTTGTTGTCGAACAGATGTGAAAGCGGATTGTCTTGGGTATTCATCGGTGTGGATTCCGTTGGCGGAAAGCGGGTCGATAACGGGTTCGATTCGATCGGATCCGGTCGCGTGTCAGGCGGCGCGCTGCGCGTCGCCTGCATCGTCACCGGCGTCATCGGCGTCATCGGCGCCCGGCGTCGCGTCGAAGCGCGCGGGGTAGCGCACGCTGAAGCGCAGCGACGCGTCGTACGGGAAAAAATCGGGCAACTCGCCCTGCAGCAGCTTGTCCTTGCTGGACTGCCACAGCGCAGGGTCGAAAAAGTCCGCGTGATGCTTCATGAAGACCGTCCGCACGCGCGGGTCGCCGAGCAGGAACGGTCCGTAGGTTTCCGGAAAGATGTCGTGCGGGCCGACGGTATACCACGGCTCGCCGGACAGTTCGTCTTCCTCGTTGCGCGGCGGCGGCACGCGCCGCACGTTGCAGTCGGTCAGGTACTCGATCTCGTCGTAGTCGTAGAACACGACGCGGCCGTGGCGCGTGACGCCGAAGTTCTTGTACAGCATGTCGCCCGGGAAGATGTTGGCCTTCATCAGCTCTTTCACCGCGTTGCCGTATTCCTTCACGCCGTGCTCGATGTCCGCGTCGGTGCCGTTCTGCAGGTACAGGTTGAGCGGCGTCATCCGGCGCTCGATGTACAGGTGCTTGATCACGAGATTGTCGTCCTCGTATTCGAGCAGCGACGGCACCTCCTTCTCCAGCTCGCGCACGAGCGCATGGTCGAGCCGCGACAGCGGCAGCGCGACGCTCGAATACTCGAGCGTGTCGGCCATCCGCCCGAGACGGTCGTGGCGCTTCACGAGCTGGTACTTCTCCATGATCTGCGCGCGCGTCGTTTCCTTCGGCGGCGGGAAGTGATCCTTGATGATCTTGAATACGTACGGGAACGACGGCAGCGTGAACACGAGCATCACGAGGCCCTTGATGCCGGGCGCGATGATGAAGCGGTCGCTCGAATGCGACAGATGGTGCAGCAGGTCGCGGTAGAACAGGTTCTTGCCCTGCTTCTGCAAGCCGACCGACGTGTAGATCTCGGCCTTCGGCTTGCCCGGCATGATCGTGCAGAGGAAGTCCACGTACGCGGACGGCACGCCCATGTCGACGAGGAAATACGAATGCGAGAAGCTGAAGATGATCTGCAGCTGCTCGCGGCGCAGCAGCACGGTGTCGAGCGCGAGCAGGCCCGGGCGCACGTGGCGGATCGGCACCGCGAACGGCAGCACGCGATCGGCGTTGATGATGCGGCCGACGATGTACGCGCTCTTGTTGCGGAAGAAGAGCGACGACAGCACGTGGATCTGGAAATTCGGCGCGGCGTCGAACTCGCCGAATTCGTCGGTGATCGACTGCATCACGCAGCCGATGTCGCGCGTGAGATCCTCGAACGGCGGCTCGAGCTGGAAGTTCGTGACGATACGCTCGAGCGTGGCCGCGAGCCCGTCGGTGCCCGGGTAGTACGCGCGATAGGTCGGCTTCGCGGCCGGCTCGTCGTTCTCGAGGTATTCGGTCGAGATCGCGGGCCGCACGAAGATGAAATCGTTGCTGAAATACGAGCGGTGCAGGATCTTGCAGCACACCGAATTGAAGAACGTCTCCGCGCACTCGGGCTGGCGGTGCGACGTGAGCAGGCCGATGTAGTGCAGCTTGATCTGCTGCCACACCTCGTCGTCGATGTTCTCCGCGTCGTATTCGTCCTCCAGCACCTCGACGCATTCCTGCACGCGATCGTCGTACGACGTGATCCGCTCGCGCGCCAGCCGCTGCAGGCCGTGCCAGTCGGTGCGCTCGTATAGCGTCTTCGCCTCGACGGCGGCTTCCCGGAAGATCCGGTAGTGGCGGTCGAAGTATTCGAGCATCGTCTGTGCGACGTCGAAACCGATCTGCGACGACAGCAGTTTGGGGAAGTGATTCATCGCGTGCAGGCTCGTTCGAGAGGGGCTGTAAGCACTCGCCATTTTAGCGCCCAAGTCGGCGTTTCAATGACTTTCGGGGCTGGCGCCCAAGCGCCGTCAAAGCGCGGGTTGTGCGCCGTTACATGCCGTTCGGTGCATCTTCGCGTAAAGATACGGGTACGGAATTGATTCTGGCACGAACTTTTTTTGCCCGTCCGGCGCCGGCGCGGGCGCGCGTTTCGCGCGACGGCGATAGAATCGACGCGATCCCCGCGCGGCCTGCAGCCCGCGCGCGCCTGCCCCGCATTCGCACTTGCCTGCCCTGATAACGACGAGACGCCCCACCGATGAACGCACTGGAACACCAACTCGACTATCCCTTCGCCGACACGCTGCCCGCCGCGGGCGACACGTTCGAGGTCGCGCCCGGCGTGCGCTGGCTGCGCATGCCGCTGCCGTTTTCGCTGGATCACATCAACCTCTGGCTGCTGCGCGACGAGATCGACGGACAGGCCGGCTGGACGATCGTCGACTGCGGGATCTCGTCGGACGCGATCCGTACGCACTGGGAACAGATTTTCGACACGCATCTCGACGGGCTGCCGGTGCTGCGCGTGCTCGTCACGCATTGCCATCCCGATCACTTCGGCCTCGCGAACTGGCTCTGCGAAGGCGGCGACAAGGGCCGCTGGAACGTGCGGCTGTGGATGACGCTCGGCGAATACATGTTCGGCTGCCTGATGGCGGCCGGCAACGGTTCGAACGCCGGCGGCGCGGCCGCGGCCGATCATTTCGCGCGCCACGGCCTGACCGACCCGGTCGCGCTCGAGAAGCTGCGCAGCCGCCGCAGCTACTACTCGGACCTCGTGCCGGCCGTGCCGCCGCGCTACCGGCGCCTGCGCGAAGGCGACGCGGTGAAGATCGGCGCGCGCACGTGGCGGGTCGTCACCGGCTACGGTCATTCGCCTGAACATTGCGCGCTCCACAGCGAAGCGGACGGCGTGCTGATTTCCGGCGACATGGTGCTGCCGCGCATCTCGACCAACGTGTCCGTGTTCGATCTCGAACCGGAAGCGAACCCGCTCGCGCTGTACCTGGAATCGCTCGGCCGCTACGAGACGATGGCGCCCGACACGCTCGTGCTGCCGTCGCACGGCAAGCCGTTCCGCGGCGTGCGCACGCGCATCGCGCAACTGCGCGCGCACCACGACGCGCGGCTCGACGAAGTGCGCGTCGCGTGCGCGGAGAAGCCGGCGAGCGCGGCCGACATCGTGCCGATCATGTTCCGCCGCCGCGAGCTCGACATCCACCAGATGACGTTCGCGCTCGGCGAGGCGCTCGCCCACCTGAACCTGCTGTGGCTCGCGGGCGAACTCGTGCGCGAGCAGGGTGACGACGGCGTGCTGCGTTTCCGTACCGCGCGCTGAGCGCGCATCGTCACCGTCACGCGACGGGTTCGTAACGCCACCCGTCGCGCTGCCATTGCATCGTGTGCGTCGGTGCGAGCGCCGCGAGAAACGCGGCGTCGTGCGACGCGACCACGATCGCGCCGGGGAAGCCGGCCAGCGCGGCTTCGATCGCGCGCACCGATTCCAGATCGAGGTGATTGGTCGGCTCGTCGAGCAGCAGCAGCTGCGCGGGCGTGCCGCGCCACAGCGCGCATGCGAGCGCGGCCTTCAGCCGTTCGCCGCCGCTCAGGCGGTGCACCGGCTGCGTCGCACGCGCGGCATCGAGCTGCAGCAGCGCGAGCCGGCTGCGCAGTTCGCCTTCGGAGAGCGGCGTATCGAGGAGTCCCAACTGCTCGACGATCGAGCGTTCAGGATCGAGCAGCGCGAGCCGCTGGTCGAGATACGCAGCGCTCACGTGCGTCGTGCACGTACCGGCGCGCGGAGCGAGTTCGCCGGCGAGCATGCGCAGCAGCGTCGATTTTCCGCAGCCGTTCGGGCCCGTCAGCGCGATGCGCACGGGGCCTCTGGCCGACCAGGTGATCGCGTCCGTGCGGCCCGCGGTGCGCCACGGCAATTGCGCGCGCTCGAGCGCGAACAGATGGCGGCGCGCGCTCACCTCGGTGCCCGGCAGCGATACGAGCACCGGCGCGTCGGCTTCGACGCGCGCGGCTGCTTCCTGCACGCGCGCATCGAGCGTCGCCTTGAATTCGCTCTGGTGACGGCGGACCGCCCCCATGATGCTGCGTGCCGCTCCCTTGCGGCTCTGTTTTGCCATCGACGACAGGTTGGCCGTCTTCGCATCGCGCAGCGAGCCGGCCGCATGACGCTGGATCGTGTCGTGTTCCTGTTCGAGCCGACGCCGCGCGCGTCCGCGCTCGTTGCGCGCATGCTCGAGCGCCGCCTGCGCGGCATCGTGCTCCGCATCGCGCTGCGCGCGGTACAGCGCGTAGTTGCCGCCATACGTGCGCACGCCGTGCGGCGTCAGTTCGACGATGCGCTGCACGTGCGCGAGCAACGCGCGGTCATGGCTGACGACGACGACTCCGCCGCGCCAGCCGTCGAGCGCCGCGCGCAGCCACGCACGGCCCGGCGCATCGAGGTGGTTGGTCGGTTCGTCGAGCACCAGCAGCCCGGCTTCCGACAGCAGGGCGCCGATCAGCGCGACGCGCGCGAGCTGGCCACCGCTCAGGGCGTGCGCCGGTGTGTCGGCGCGCACGTCGTGCAGGCCGGCTGCGTCGAGCGCCGCGCGCAGCCGCTCGGCGAGGTCCCAGCGATCGCCGATCAGGTCGAAGTCGTGCGCGTGCGCGCGGCCGTCGGCGAGGCGCGCCAGGGCCGCGAGCGGCGCATCCAGCGCGGCGATTTCCGCGACGGTCCGCGTGCCGGCCGGCGCGTCGTCGTGCTGCTGCGCGACGTAGACGACCGGCGTCTGCCGGTCGATCGTGCCCGCGCTCGGCGCGCGCCGGCCCGCGATCAGTTGCGCGAGCAGGCTCTTGCCGGCGCCGTTGCGGCCGACGATGCCCGTCGGCGTGCGATCGATGGACAGGTCGAGCGAGTCGAACAGCGTGACGCCGTCGTCGAAGCGGATGGAAACGTGATGAAGCGCGACGAGCGCGCCGGACGTGGCAGCAGCCATAAGCACCTCCGAAAATGCGTGAAACCCTTCGCGCGGCGTGCGTGGCACGGCGGCGAAAACATTTTTGGGAAGGCTTAGTTGTTCACTTCGGCTGGCGTCCGGTATGAGGAACGAGCGCGCAGTGTAGCAAGCGCGGCGCGCGGGCCGCAAGCGACGGGTGAGCATGCCGTCGCTTGCGTGCCACGCGCGGTTACTGCACCGTGACCGCAGCGAAGTTCTGGCGGCCGAACGGGCTGACGCGATAGCCGCTCACGTTCGCGCGCGTGAGCGCGGCCGCGGTCGGGTAGCCGAGCGGAATCCACAGCGCCTGGTCGTGGATGATCTTCTGCGCGGATTCGTACAGCTTTGCGCGCTTGGCCTGATCGGCGGTCGACTTGCCGTCGGCGATCAGCTTGTCGAGCTGCGCGTCGCAAAAGCGTGCGAAGTTGATGCCCGACTTCACCGCGTTGCAACTGAACAGCGGCGACAGGTAGTTGTCCGGATCGCCGTTGTCGCCGGCCCAGCCCATGAACAGCATGTCATGCTGGCCGAGCTTCGCCTGCTTGATCAGCTCGCCCCATTCGATCACCTTGACTTCGGCCTTCACACCGATCTTCGCGAGGTCGGCCTGCAGCAGTTCCGCGCCGGCCTTCGGGTTCGGGTTCAGCACGCTGCCCGTCGGGCGCGTCCAGATCGTCGTCGAAAAGCCGTTCGGGAAACCGGCCTGCGCGAGCAGCTGCTTCGCCTTCGCGGGATCGTACGCATACGGCGCGATGTCCTTCGCGTAGCTCCACGTGTTCGGCGGATACGGGTTGTTCGCGGCCGTCGCGGTGTTGTCGAACACCACCTTCAGATAGGTCGCGCGATCGAACGCAAGGTTCAGCGCCTCGCGCACCTTGTCGTTGTCGAGCGGCTTCTTCTGCGTGTTCAGCGCGACGAACGCGGTCATGAACGCGGGCGTCTGCACGACCTTCAGCGCGCTTTCGCCCTTCGCCGCGAGCACGTCCTGCGGCTTCGGCGACAGCGCGATCTGGCATTCGCCGGCCTTCACCTTCTGCATGCGCACCGACGCGTCGGGCGTGATCGCGTAGATCAGCCGGTCGACCTTCGGCTTCGTGCCCCAGTAGGCCGGGTTCACGTCGTAGCGGATCAGCGCATCCTTCGTGTAGCTCTTGAGCACGAACGGGCCGGTGCCGACCGGCTTCGCATTCAGGTCGGCCTGCTTGCCGGCCTTCAGCAGCTGGTCCGCGTATTCGGCCGAGTAGATCGACGCGAAGCCCATCGTCAGGATCGGCACGAACGTCGCATTCGGCTCGTTCAGCACGAACTTCACCGTGCTGTCGTCGACCTTCGTGACCGACTTCACGAGTTTCACGAGGCCCATCGACTGCGCGTGCGGGAAGCCGCTCGCGCCGGCCACCTTGTGCCACGGATTCGTATCGTCGAGCATCCGCGAGAACGTGAACACGACGTCGTCCGCGTTCAGCGAGCGGCCCGGCTTGAAGTAGTCGGTGGTCTGGAACGCGACGTTGGGACGCAGGTGGAACGTGTACGTCAGGCCGTCGGCGCTCGCTTCCCATTTGTCGGCGAGCGCGGGTACGACCTTCTTCGCGGCTTCGTCGTACGACACGAGCGTGTTGAAGATCACGTCGGCCGATGCGTTGGTCGTGACGAGCGAGTTGTACTGCACGACGTCGAAGCCGTCCGGGCTCGACTCCGTGCAGACGGTGAGCGGCTTGGCGGCGGCGAGGCCGGGGGCGGCGAGGGCGGCGGCGAGCGTGGCCGCGGCGAACAGCTTGACCTGCATAGGATCTCCCACGTGACTTGTGATTTTTTGCCGGGTGTCGGAATGCGGGCGCGGCCCGGAAGCGGGCAGGGCCGGCGCGGCTGGCGGATAGCATACCGTCAAAGCGTGCCGCGCGTGAAAAAAGCGCCGGAACGCGGTGAGTTGAGCGAAAAACGGCTGCGTTGGCGACGGAATGCGTGTTGGGGCGGCGCAGCGGCGGGGGCGGCGGGGCAGGTGCGGCGGCGAACGGCGGGCGGGCGAGACTGTTGCGCGGAGACTGCGAATCGAAGCGGGTCGGCGCGAATCTGTTGGAGCGGCGGAGGCGAGGGAGGCGGAGGAAGCGGAGGAAGCGGCGCGCGCTGCGTTGGCACCGAACCGTGGCGCTGCACCGGTCCTGCATGAACGGCGCGCCAGACGCGCCGGACGCCCGATGCCCCCGATGCGCTCAGTGCGCGCCGGCCTTCGGCTTGCGCGGCGCCTTTTCGAACAGACGGTCGTAGAGCCAGCGCGGCAGCACGTGCAGCACCTTCGCAACGACGCCCATCTGCCATGGAATCACGCGGAACGCGTGCTGCCGAGCGATCGCGCGTGCGGCGCGGGCCGCGAAGCGGTCGGCGTCCATCAGGAACGGCATCCGGTACGGGTTGTGCGCGGTCATCGGCGTGCGGATGTAGCCGGGCGCGATCGTCACGACGCCGACGCCGGCCGGGCGCAGCTCGACGCGCAGCGCCTCGAGATACTTGATCGCGGCCGATTTGGACGCGCTGTACGCGCCGGAACCGGGCAGGCCGCGCACGCCGGCGACGCTCGCGACGCCCACCAGCGTGCCGTGGCGCGCGGCCGTCATCGGGCCGACGAACGGCTCGAACGTCGCGACCATCCCGTAGTAATTGATGTCCATGACGTTGCGGAACGTGGCGAGATCGCCTTGTCCGGTGACGGCGCCCTGGCTGATGCCCGCGTTCGCGATCACGACGTCGGGGCAGCCGTGCGCGGCGATGAACGACGCGGCGGCCGTGGCGAGCGCATCGGCGTCGCGCACGTCGGCGGAATAGACGGAGACGGACAGCTTGGGAAAGCGTCGCGCGAACGCGTCGAGGGCATCGGTGCGGCGCGCGACGAGTGCGAGCGTGGCGCCCTGGCGGGCGTATTCCTCGGCCATCGCGAGGCCGAGGCCGCTCGACGCGCCGGTGATGAAGACCTTCAGCGGAGTAGTCATGCCGGCGCGCGGGCGGGGATCAGAGTTTCTTGTCCTGAACCTGCTTCACGAGATAATCGAGCACCTGCGCGGTACCCGGGATGCTGTTCGTGTAAGCCGGGCCCGTCTTGTACTTGCCCTGGACGATGACCGTCGGCACGCCGTCGATCGCGTAGTTCTTCAGCAGCTCGGCCGACTGCTTCACCTGGCCCTGCACGCTGAACGAGTTGTACGCGTCCATGAACTGCTTCTTGTCGACGCCTTGCGTCGCCAGGAAGTCGGCTTGCGCCTGCGGCGTGAGCAGGTAGTTCTTCTGCTTGTGGATCGCGTTGAAGATCGCCGGCGTGACCTTCTCCGAGATGCCGAGCGCCGACACCGCGTAGAACAGCTTCGAGTGCGGGACGAAATCGTCGCGGAAGGCGACCGGCACGCGCTTGAAGTCGATGTTGTTGCCCTGCTTCTTCACCCAGGCCTCGATCGTCGGCTCGAATTCGTAGCAGTGCGGGCAGCCGTACCAGAAGAACTCGATGACCTCGACCTTGCCGGCCGGCGCGGACACCGGCTGCGGCGACTTCATCACCTCGAAGTCCTTGCCGGACACCGGTGCGGCAGGCGTTGCCTGGGCGAAGCCTGCAGCGGCGAGGCCCAGGGACAGAAGAAGCGTGCTAAGCAGTTTTTTCATGTTGTAGACGTCGAATCAGTTGCTCGGGTTACGAAACGTAACGGGTTCTGCGTGGGCGCGGCCGGTTGCTTACTGCTTCGTGAAACGGATCACCGCCGTGTCGACACCTGCATCGGACAGGCGCTGACGGGCCGAGTTCATATCCTCGAATTTCGAGAACGGGCCGACGCGCACGCGGAAATAGGTCACGCCGCTGACATCGCGCTTCGACACCTTCGACTCGAAGCCCTGGAAGCCCAGGCGCGCGCGTTGCTGCTCGGCGTCGCCTTCCGTCTTGTACGCGCCGACCTGCAGGAAGTAGCCGGTGTTCGCGTCGTTCGCGGTCGGCGGCTTCGCTGCCGCGGCGGCCGTGGCCGACGAGGTCGGCTTCGGCGTGTTCGCGGCCAGTTGCTGTTGCTGCTGCTTTTGCGCGGCGGCTTGCTGCGCCTGCTTCTGCGCGGCGAAGCGCGCGAGATCGTCCTCGCCGCCTTGCTGCTGTTGTGGGTGTTGCTGCGCCTGCTGCGTCTTCTTCGGCGGCGGCGTGTTGTCGGCCGGCTTCGGCGCGACGGCGACGCCGTTGCCCGAAGACGCATTGTTCGACGCGGTGGTGTTGCTCGAGCCGGTCGTGCCGTTCGTGTCGCCCGACGGCGGCACTTCGACGATCTGCGGCTCGGGCAGCAGGCCGCCCTGGGTCTGGTTCGCGGCCTGGCCGGGTGCGGTATTGGGCGGCGCGGACTGCGCGGCCTGCGGCACCGGCTGGCCGGGCGTCTTGCCCTGCAGCGCGCGGTTCGGGTCGAACTGCTGCGGCTGGCTCGCGCCGTTGTCGGCGGGCGGCGGCGCGACCTTCGACACGAACGGCGACGGCGAACGCGTGATGTAGAGCGCCACCACCACCGCGATCGCGAGGCCGACGATCAGGCCCAGCACGATTCCAAGAAATGTCCCTCCGGCTTGTTTCGATTGCTTCGAAGTTCGGCGTGGTTGTGCCATTGCTTGAGTCACCTGCAAAAAGAATCGTGAAAAGGTCGCGGCGGGCGCTGCCGCGGCCATTCGCTGCCCGGTTCGGGCCGCTTGCATCGTTACATCTTGGCGGGCGCAGACACGCCGAGTACCGCCAGACCATTCTCGAGCACCTGCCGGGTCGCGGCGAGGAGCGCGGCGCGCGCGTTGCGCGGCGCTTCGTCGTCGACCAGCACGCGCTCCGCATTGTAGAACGAGTGGAATTCACCAGCGAGATCGCGCAGGTAGAACGCGACCGCGTGCGGCGCCAGTTCGTTCGCCGCGTGCGTGAGCATGTCCGGATACTCGGCGAGCTTCTGCATCAGCGACACGGCCTGCGGGCTCGTGAGCTGCGACAGGTCGGCGCCCGGCAGTTGCGCCGCCTCGACGTTGTAGCGCGACTTCAGTTCGTTGAGCACCGAGCAGATCCGCGCATGCGCGTACTGGACGTAATAGACCGGGTTCTCGTCGTTCTGTTTCAGCGCGAGGTCGATGTCGAACACGAATTCGGTGTCGGCCTTGCGGGAGATCAGGAAGAAACGGACCGCGTCGCGACCGCGCGTGATGGTCGCCTCGTCGATCAGGTCGGGTGCCGCTTCCTGGCCCGGCGCCGCGCCGCCTGACCATTCGATCAGGTCACGGACCGTCACGTAGCTGCCCGCGCGCTTCGACAGCTTCACTTCCTGGCCGTCGCGCATCACGGTGACCATCTTGTGCAGCACGTAGTCGGGGTAGCCCTTCGGGATGCCGACGTGCAGGCCTTGCAGGCCCGCGCGCACGCGCGCGATCGTGCCGTGGTGGTCCGAGCCCTGGATGTTGATCACCTTCGTGAAGCCGCGCTCCCATTTCGTCACGTGGTACGCGACGTCCGGCACGAAGTACGTGTACGTGCCGTCCGACTTGCGCATCACGCGGTCCTTGTCGTCGCCTTCGTCGGTCGTGCGCAGCCACAGCGCGCCGTCCTGCTCGTAGGTCATGCCGGCCTTGACCAGCGCGTCGACCGTCTTCTCGACCCGGCCTTCGCTGTACAGCGACGACTCGAGGTAGTACTGGTCGAATTTCACGCCGAACGCCTGCAGGTCCATGTCCTGCTCGTGACGCAGGTACGCGACCGCGAACTTGCGGATCGCGTCGAGATCGTCGATGTCGCCGGCGCCGGTGACCGGCTCGCCGTCCTTCGCGGCCACCGTCTCGCGGTTCAGGTAGTCGCGTGCGATGTCGGCGATGTATTCGCCGTTGTACGCGGCTTCCGGCCAGCCCGCGTCGCCCGGCTTCAGGCCGCGCGCGCGCGCCTGCGTCGAGATCGCGAGGTTGCCGATCTGCACGCCGGCGTCGTTGTAGTAGAACTCGCGGTGTACCGCGTAGCCCTGGCTCGCGATCACGTTCGCGAGCACGTCGCCGAGCGCTGCCTGGCGGCCGTGGCCGACGTGCAGCGGGCCGGTCGGGTTGGCCGACACGAACTCGAGCAGCACCTGCTTGCCCTTTTCGCGATCCGACGTGCCGAACGCGCGGCCCTGGTCGAACACGGCGGCGATCACCGCCTGTTTCGCGGCGGCCGTCAGGCGCAGGTTGATGAAGCCGGGGCCGGCGATTTCGGCTGCGTCGACGAGCCCTTGCGCGGCCGGCTGGGCCGTGAGGGCGGCGACGATCTTCTCGGCGAGCTGGCGCGGGTTCGTGCCGAGCGGCTTGGCGAGCTGCATGGCGACGTTGCACGCGACGTCGCCGTGCGCGGCGACCTTCGGGCGCTCCAGCGTGATGGCCGGGGTGACGAATGCCGCGTCGGCGCCTTTCAGCGCGTGTGCGACCTGCGTGACGCTATCCGCGAGCAGGGCTTCGAGGGTCTGTTTGTGTGCTGGCAGCATGCTGGTAGAAGGCTTCGTTGGTGGCGGCCGGAAACGCCGGCCGGCCGGCGCGCTTTTTAAGCGCGCGTTTCAGGGATCGCAGAATTTTAACAGGTGCTAATATGCCGCTCAGGCGCCCCGCGTCCGCGAGGCCGGACGCCGGTCTGCCGGCGTCCCCCCAACTGCGCCGCGCAGGCACAACAAGATGAAAAGGGAATTGTCATGATTACGTTCAAGAGCAAGGCGGCACAGGATCTCGACGTGCTGAAGGATTTCGCCGTGTACGTGCTGGGCCTCGTCGGCAAGCAGCTGGGCGAACGCGGTGTCATTACGCACGACGAACTGGACCACGCGATTGCGAAGCTGGAAGGCGCGGTCGCGCAGGCGAAGCAAGAGCGCGCCGAGCACGCCGGCCATTTCCACGAGGACGAAGACGACCACGCGCACCACGAAGTGCCGCCGAGCCTGGCGCAGCGCGTGGCACCGTTCCTCACGATGCTGCGCGAAGCGAAGGCCGGCCAGGCCGACGTGCACTGGGGCTTCTGAGCTTCGTTGCCCGGCGACGCCGACCGCAAGATGGGTCCGGCAAGAAAAAGCCCGCTCGATGCGGGCTTTTTATTTGTCTGATCAAAATGCGGCGAGGCCGCCCCGGTCGCGCATCGATCAGAGCTGCGGCGCGAGCGCCCGGCGCGCATCGTCGAGCGACAGCGCCATGCGTCGCGCGTAGTCCTCGAGCTGATCCTGACCGATTTTCCCGACCGAGAAATACGTGCTGTCGGGATGCGCGAGGTAGAAACCCGACACGCTGGCCGCCGGCAGCATCGCCAGCGAATCGGTCACGCTCATGCCGATCTCGTTCGCCTGCAGCGCGTCGAACATGTCGCGCTTCACGAGGTGGTCGGGGCAGGCCGGGTAGCCGGGCGCCGGGCGGATGCCCGCGTACTTTTCGGCGATCAGCGCATCGTTGTCGAGCGTCTCGCCGCTCGCGTAGCCCCACAGCTCGCGGCGCACGCGCGCGTGCATCGCTTCGGCGAACGCTTCCGCGAAGCGGTCCGCGAGCGCCTTCAGCATGATCGCGCTGTAGTCGTCGTGGTCGGCTTCGAACTGCTTTTCCTTCACGTCGACGCCGAGCCCGGCCGTCACCGCGAACATCCCGATGTAGTCGGCGACACCCGATTCCTTCGGCGCGATGAAGTCGGCGAGCGAGCGGTTCGGGCGCATCACGCCGTCGACCACCGGACGCACGCTCTGCTGGCGCAGGTTGCGCCACGTCATCAGCACTTCCGAGCGCGAGTCGTCGGTGTAGATCTCGATGTCGTCGTCGTTGACCGTGTTCGCGGGCAGCAGCGAGATCACGCCGTTCGCGGTCAGCCAGCGGCCCTGGATCAGGCGCGCGAGCATCGACTTCGCGTCGGAGAACACGCGCCGCGCCGATTCGCCCACGATCTCGTCGTTCAGGATCGCCGGGTACGGGCCCGCGAGATCCCAGGTCTGGAAGAACGGGCCCCAGTCGATGTAGTTCGCGAGCTCGTTCAGGTCGTAGTTCTTGAACACGCGCCGGCCGATGAATTTCGGCTTCACGGGCTGGTAGCCTGCCCAGTCGACCTTCGTCTTGTTCGCGCGCGCCTCGGCGAGCGTGACCATCGGCTGCGCCTTGCGGTTCGCGTGCTGGTCGCGGATCCGTTCGTAATCGGATTTCAGCTCGTCGAGGTACTTCGCCGCGCCTTCGTCCGACAGCAGATTCGACGCGACCGACACCGAGCGCGAGGCGTCCGGTACGTAGACGACCGGGCCTTCGTAGTGCGGCGCGATCTTCACGGCCGTGTGCACGCGCGAGGTCGTCGCGCCGCCGATCAAGAGCGGAATCTTCTTCACGCGGAAGTAGTCGTCGCGCTGCATTTCGGACGCGACGTACGCCATTTCCTCGAGGCTCGGCGTGATGAGGCCCGACAGCCCGATGATGTCCGCGCCCTCGACCTTCGCCTTCGCGAGGATCTCGTTGCACGGGACCATCACGCCCATGTTGACCACTTCGAAGTTGTTGCACTGGAGCACGACCGACACGATGTTCTTGCCGATGTCGTGCACATCGCCCTTCACGGTCGCGATGACGATCTTGCCCTTCGCGCGCACGTCGCCGCCCGCTTCCGCGAGCAGGCGCTTTTCTTCCTCGATGAACGGGATCAGGTGCGCGACGGCCTGCTTCATCACGCGCGCCGACTTCACGACCTGCGGCAGGAACATCTTGCCCTGGCCGAACAGGTCGCCGACGATGTTCATCCCGTCCATCAGCGGGCCTTCGATCACGTTGATCGGGCGACCGCCGGCCGCGTCGATCTTCGCGCGCACTTCCTCGGTATCCTCGACGATGAAGGTCGTGATGCCGTGCACGAGCGCATGCGAGAGCCGTTTCTCGACCGGCTGGTTGCGCCACTCGAGGTTCTCTTCCTTCTTCGCGCCGCCGGTCTTGAACTTGTCGGCGATCTCGAGCAGGCGATCGGTGGAATCCGCGCGGCGGTTCAGGATCACGTCCTCGACGCGCTCGCGCAGCTCCGGGTCGAGATCGGCGTACACGCCGAGCTGGCCCGCGTTCACGATGCCCATGTCCATGCCCGCCTGGATCGCGTGGTACAGGAACACGGTGTGGATCGCCTCGCGCACCGGGTCGTTGCCGCGGAACGAGAACGACACGTTCGACACGCCGCCGCTCACCTTCGCGTACGGCAGGTTCTGCTTGATCCAGCGGGTCGCCTCGATGAAGTCGACCGCGTAGTTGTTGTGCTCCTCGATGCCGGTCGCGACCGCGAAGATGTTCGGGTCGAAGATGATGTCTTCCGGCGGGAAGCCGACTTCGTTCACGAGGAAGTCGTACGAGCGCTTGCAGATCTCGGTCTTGCGTTCGAACGTATCGGCCTGGCCCTTCTCGTCGAACGCCATCACGACCGCGGCCGCGCCGTAGCGGCGGATCAGGTTCGCGTGGTGACGGAACGCTTCCTCGCCTTCCTTCAGCGAGATCGAGTTCACGATCGCCTTGCCCTGCACGCACTTGAGGCCCGCTTCGATGACTTCCCACTTCGACGAGTCGATCATGATCGGCACGCGCGCGATGTCCGGCTCGGATGCGATCAGGTTCAGGAAGCGCACCATCGCCGCCTTCGAATCGAGCATCGCCTCGTCCATGTTGATGTCGATCACCTGCGCGCCGTTCTCGACCTGCTGGCGCGCGACGGCGAGCGCCTCGTCGAACTGGCCGTTGAGGATCATCCGCGCGAATGCCTTCGAGCCGGTGACGTTGGTGCGTTCACCGACGTTGATGAAGAGTGTCCCGGACGTGACGTTGAACGGCTCGAGGCCGGCAAGGCGCATCATGTGATCGGTCATGGCGGTGCGAATTCGTGTGATGTAGGGCGGGCGTTGGGGCGGTCGGTCAGGCGGCGTCGCTGTACTGGCTCGGCCAGCGGCGCGGTTTCACGTCGGCGAGCGCCTTCGCGATCTCGGCGATGTGCTCGGGCGTCGTGCCGCAGCAGCCGCCCGCGAGGTTCACGAGCCCGGCCTGCGCGAATTCCTTCAGGAGGCCCGACGTCACGTCCGGCGTTTCGTCGAAGCCGGTGTCGCTCATCGGGTTCGGCAGGCCCGCGTTCGGGTAGCACGACACGTAGGTGTCGCACAGCTTCGCGAGCTCGGCGATGTACGGGCGCATCAGCGCCGCGCCGAGCGCGCAGTTCAGGCCGAACGTGAGCGGCTTCGCGTGACGCAGCGAATTCCAGAATGCCTCGACCGTCTGGCCCGACAGGATGCGGCCCGACGCGTCGGTCACGGTGCCCGAGATCATGATCGGCAGGCGCTCGCCGGTGTTCTCGAACAGTTCGTCGAGCGCGAAGAGCGCGGCCTTTGCGTTCAGCGTGTCGAAGATCGTCTCGACGAGGAACAGGTCGACGCCGCCGTCGAGCAGCGCCTTCGCCTGCTGGTAATACGCGTCGCGCAGCTCGTCGAACGTGACGTTGCGCGCGCCCGGGTCGTTGACGTCCGGCGAGATGCTCGCCGTCTTCGGCGTCGGCCCGATCGCGCCGGCAACGAAGCGCGGCTTGTCGGGCGTGGCGTAGCGGGCGGCGGATTCGCGCGCGAGCCGCGCCGATTCGACATTCATCTCGACGACGAGGTCTTCCATCCCGTAGTCGGCCTGCGCGACCGTCGTCGCGCCGAACGTGTTGGTTTCGACGATGTCCGCGCCGGCCGCGAAATACTGGTCGTGGATCTCGCTGATGATCTGCGGCTGCGTGAGCGACAGCAGTTCGTTGTTGCCCTTGATGTCGCGCGGGAAATCCTTGAAACGCTCGCCGCGATACGCGGCCTCGTCGAGCTTGTAGCGCTGGATCATCGTGCCCATTGCGCCGTCGAGGATCAGGATGCGCGATTTCAGCAGCGCGGGCAGGTCGGCGCCGCGCGTGTAGGGCGCGTCGAGCGGGGCGGAAGCGGCGAGAGGGGTCGCGGACATGGCGGAAGAGCGGCGAAGACGGGAAAACCGTCATTGTAGCCGGTGCGCCAGGGCGCCGCCCGGCCCGCCCCAAATGAAAACCCCCGCCCGGCGAACCGGACGGGGGCTTGGATCGGAGTGCTCGCGGCGCCGCCCGAAAGCGGCGAATGGCCCGGCGATGCGCCGGGCCGCGGGTCGTCAGTGCAGGACGACGGGCATCATCATCAGACTGTCGAACTGTCCGAGGAATTCGTCCACTTCGTCGAGCGACGGTTCATCCTCGATCAGTTGCTTCACGTGTGCGCGGAATCGCTCGGCGAGCTCGCCGTCGATGAAGATCTCGCGCTGCGCGTTCTTGTCGACGATTTCGTATCCGCCGGCATTCATCAGATGGTGGCCGGCCTGCGGCGCAAATTCGACGACGCAGTAGTTGGGGCTGTTGTAGATCATTTGCATGGCGGCACTCCTCTTCGCAGTGGCATCTGGCCTTGTTGTCCCGTAGGTGGGGTAGACCTTGCCGGTTTCAAGGGGCTTGCGCTGCACACCCCGTTCTCCCGTTTGCGTGGGGTGTATCGGGTTAGAAGTCGATATCTATCAAACGTTTCTTATTGTGATCCGGAATACCGAAATAGTTGTTAAAGAGTGTCATCGGCCATTTTGGCGAGAGCTTTAATCGGTCGAAATTGCCGATTGGTCGATCGTTACGGCGCGGGCTGCGACGCTGCCGGCGGCGCAGCCGCTGGCGCGGGCGCCTGCTCCGCGGGCGGCGCTGCGGGCTGTGCCGGCTCCATGGCCGGTGCGGCGGAGGCCGGCATGCTGGCGGGCGCGTTCGTTGCGTCTTCGTTCGGTGCGCCTCGCGTCGCGCCATCGGCGGGCGCACCGGGCGGGGCGAGCCGGCCGTGCCACAGCAGCTCGATCTGCGAGCCGTTCGGCTCCGATTGTACGAGCCGCGCGGGCAGCCAGTCGAGCGACGGCGCGAGCCACATGTCGATGCGGCGCGTGTCGCCGTCGCGGCGCGGCAGCCGCATGAAGTGGCGTGCGCGGACGATGCCGGCCTGCGTCTGCACGTCCTCGTCGCCGATCACCGTGATCGGCCAGGTCTCGCCGTTGTTGTTGTCGATCACGAAGAACTGCTGCGTGACACCCGGCTGGTAGGCGGACGGATTGCCGCGCACGAGCCCCGACAGCTGCATCAGCATGCTGAAGCGATCCTGCACGCCGTCTGGCAGCGGCGCGTTGTTCGGCGTGCGCGTGAAGACCACCTGGCGGATTTCGCGGTTGAAGATCGCGATGTCCTCGGGCCGCTTGCCGCGTTTCTCGACATAGCGGTCGGGCGCGACGCCGAATGCGTCGATGCGGCCTTCGCTGCGGTAGGTGAACGGGCCGACGAACGGCACGGGCATGGACACCGACAGGTCGTAGGTGCGGCCGTCGGTGCGCCAGTGGATCGTGCCGATCATGTTCTGCATCCCGTTGTAGAACGTGTCGTACTGCAGGTCGCCGGGCGGCGGCGCCGCGAATTTCACGCCGCTCGTCGCGGGGCCCGGCGTCGCGGCAGTGCCGGCATCGCCGGCCGATGCCGGGTGCGTGCCGGATGCGCCTGCCGCGCCGCTCGCGGCTGAGGCGGCTGAGGCGGCTGAGGCGGCGGCCGGCGGCTCGCCTTGCTCGGCCGTCTGCGTCGACGTGAGGACCGGCTCGGGCGACGGTGCAGGCTTCGGTGCGAGCTTCGGTGCTGATTTCGGTGCGGCGGGGGCCGGCTTCGCCTGCGCTGGCTCGGCCGGTCGTTCTGCCGGCTTCGGCGCGGGCTGGCGCTCGATCGGCCGCGGCTTGAGCAGCTCGATCTGCACCGGTATCTCGGCGGGCGCGGGCGGCGTGAACGCGTCGCGGCTGCGCGCCAGCCACACCGCCGCGAGCGCGTGCAGCACCAGCACGACGACGAGCGCGACGCCCACGCGCAGCCAGTGGCGGGGCAGGGCGTGACGAGGACGGGTGTCGGCAGGCGGCATCGGCGAAACGGAACAGGGTTGGGGCGGTCGCGGCGCGCATCGCGCGTCACAGCCATCGGACCGCCGGGTGCGCCGCGCGTTCGCGGGACATCGCGCGGGTGTCACACGCCCCGCGTGTCAGGCGTCGCGCGCGTCCGGACTATAGCCGAGTTCGTAAGACAGTTTCTGCGCGCATGCACGCAGCGCGGTGTCCATCTCGCCGCCCCACGCGATGTCGAACATGCCTTCCTGGCCGAGCGCGACGATAGCGAGCGCGAGTTCGCCGACCGCGTCGAACACCGGCATGCAGAATGCATGGATCGTTGGCAGCAGCATCCCTTCGACGCGTGCTGCCTGATGCGCGCGCACGTCGGCGAGCACCGCCTCGACCTCGTCGAGCGTGCGCGGGCCGCCGTGATGCGGCGAGCGGCGCGTGTCGGCGAGCTCGCGTTCGAGCATCGCCGCGGTCTTGCTGCGCGGCAGGTACGCGGCGAACAGCAGGCCCGTCGCGGAGCCGAGCAGCGGCATCACGTCGCCGAGCTTCAGCGACGCCTTCGCGGGATGGCTCGATTCCATCCAGTGCACGATCGTCGGCCCCTGGTTGCCCCACACCGCGATGCCGACCGTCTGGTCGACGCGGTCGCGCAACTCGGTCAGCGCGATCCGCGCGAGCTTCACGCCGTCGACGCGCGCGAGCCGCGCGAGCCCCATCTGCAGCGCGAAGCCGCCGAGTTCGTAGCGGCCCGACACGGGATCCTGCGACACGACGCCGAGCCGCGAGAAGCTGACCAGATAGCGGTGCGCCTTCGCCGGGCTCATGCCCGCGCGCTGCGCGAGATCGCGCAGCATCATCGCGCGCGGCTCGCTCGTCAGCACGTCGAGCAGGCGGAAGCCGACCTCGATCGACTGGATGCCGGAGCGGACCTTCTCGCCGCCTTCGCCATGCTCGCCGGAGCCGGTGTCGTCGGTGTCGGAATCGGCGAGATCGTCGTCGGGAAGCGGGCTGGCGGGCATGGGCAACGGGGCGCGGCAAGGCGGCAAGGGTCGGGACGAAAACGGCGTGAACGATGGTGGCGCGCCGCGCGGATTCACCATCGTAAAATAGATTCCCTCCATCGTCACTACAACGGCAGATACCCCATGAAACTTGCATCGCTGAAGGACGGCACGCGCGACGGCCAGCTGATCGTCGTGTCGCGCGACCTGCACACCGCGGCGATCGCCGATGCGATCGCACCGACGCTGCAGCGCGTCCTCGACGACTGGGCGTTCTACGCGCCGCAGCTGCGCGACCTGTACGACGCGCTGAACCACGGCCGTGCGCGCAACGCGTTCGCGTTCGACCCGGCGAACTGCATGGCGCCGCTGCCGCGCGCGTTCCAGTGGGCCGACGGCTCCGCGTACGTGAACCACGTCGAGCTCGTGCGCCGCGCGCGCGGCGCCGAGATGCCGCCGGAGTTCTGGACCGATCCGTTGATGTACCAGGGCGGCAGCGACGATTTCCTCGGCGCGCGCGACGACATCGTGTGCCCGTCCGAGGCGTGGGGCATCGACTTCGAGGCCGAGGTCGCGGTGATCACCGGCGACGTGCCGATGAGCGCATCGCCCGACGACGCGCTGAAGGCCGTGCGGCTGGTCACGCTCGTGAACGACGTGTCGCTGCGCAACCTGATTCCGGCCGAACTCGCGAAGGGCTTCGGTTTCTTTCAGAGCAAGCCGGCCACCGCATTCGCACCGGTCGCTGTGACGCCCGACGAACTCGGCGACGAATGGCGCGAAGGCCGCGTGCACCGGCCGATGATCGTTCACTGGAACGGCAGGAAGGTCGGCCAGCCCGACGCGGGCACCGACATGGTGTTCCACTTCGGCCAGCTGATCGCGCATGCGGCGAAGACGCGCAACCTGCGTGCCGGCTCGATCGTCGGCTCGGGCACGGTGTCGAACAAGGACGCGAAGCGTGGCTACTGCTGCATCGCCGAGAAGCGCTGCCTCGAGACGATCGAGCACGGCGCGCCGCAGACCGAATTCATGCGCTACGGCGACACCGTGCGCATCGAAATGTTCGACGCGGCCGGCAAGTCGATCTTCGGTGCGATCGAGCAGGCGGTCGCCCCGCCCGACGGCGCGGCCTGACGTCCGCGCGAAACCCGGTCCCGGCCCGCGCGCCGGGTTTCGCCTGATGTTTGCCCGCGCGGGCTTGGCTACACTCGATTCAGGCGTTTCAAGCATTTCACGAACCCGGGAGCTGCGCATGGCCGATCTCGCCGCATACGGCGATTACGAAGCATTGAAGGTGACGCGCCGCGATCATGGCGTGCTCGACATCGTGATGAGCGGCGAGGGCGCCAACCGCAGCGGCCTCGCGACCGCGAACGAGCGCATGCATCGCGAGCTCGCCGACATCTGGCGCGACGTCGACCGCGATCCCGACACGCGCGTCGCGGTGATCCGCGGCGAGGGCAAGGGTTTTTCGGCGGGCGGCGATCTCGCGCTCGTCGAGGCGATGGCGAACGACTTCGACGTGCGCGCCCGCGTGTGGCGCGAGGCGCGCGACCTCGTCTACAACGTGATCAACTGCAGCAAGCCGATCGTGTCCGCGATGCACGGCCCGGCCGTCGGCGCGGGGCTCGTCGCCGGGCTGCTCGCCGACATCTCGATCGCCGCGAAGGATGCGCGCATCATCGACGGCCATACGCGGCTCGGCGTCGCGGCCGGCGATCACGCGGCGATCGTGTGGCCGCTGTTGTGCGGGATGGCGAAGGCGAAGTACTACCTGCTGCTGTGCGAACCGGTGAACGGCGAGGAGGCCGAGCGGATCGGCCTCGTGTCGCTCGCGGTCGAGCCGGCGGACCTGCTGCCGAAGGCGTACGAGGTCGCGGAGCGGCTCGCGCACGGATCCCAGTCGGCGATCCGCTGGACCAAGTACGCGCTGAACAACTGGCTGCGCAGCGCCGGGCCGACCTTCGATACGTCGCTCGCGCTCGAATTCATGGGCTTTTCGGGGCCCGACGTTCAGGAGGGCATCCGCTCGCTGCGCGAGCGGCGCCCGCCAGACTTCCCCGGCGACGCACCGTTCTGACGCGCGTTATGATCGGACCAAGGGCGGCCGCACGACTCGTGCCGACCGCATCGCCCACCCAGCCAACCAGGATGCCCGTATGACGACCGATGCCCCCGGCTCCAATCCTTTTGCCGGCTTTGCCGGTTTCAAGCCTGCCGACATGCTCGACCGGATGTGGGACATGATGCGGATGTCGCCGTTCGGCGGGATGGCGTCGTTTCCCGGCGCCGCGTCGGGGCTGCCGCCGTCGCTGTCGAGCATGTCCGACATGATGGCGCCGCTCACGAGCGTCGAGGAGCTCGACAAGCGAATCACCGATCTGCGCGCGGTCGAGCAGTGGCTCAAGCTCAATCTCGGCATGCTGCAGTCCGCGATCCAGGCGCTCGAGGTGCAGCGCGCGACGCTCGCGACGCTGCGTGCGTTCGGCGCGTTCGCGCAAAGCTCGATGTCGGCGGCCGAGGAAGCGGCGGTCGCGGCCGCGCAAGCGGCGTCCGCGCCGCGCGCCGATGCGCCGCAAGCGCCGGATGCCGCTGGCGCGGCTGACGCACCGCCGGCAGGCGACGCCGCGCAGCAGGCGTTCGATCCGGCCGGCTGGTGGAACCTGCTGCAGGCGCAGTTCAACCAGCTCGCGAGCCTCGCAATGACGCAGCCGGGCGCGCAGCCCGCGGAGCCGGGCGCCGCGCCGTCCGGGCAGACCGCATCGACGGCGCGGGCGGAGCAGCCCGCACCGGCCGCGGCCGCGGCCGCCGCGCCGCGCAAGCCGGCCGCGAAGCGTGCGAAGCCGGCAGGATCGGCCGCGGCGCGCGCGGCGGCCGCCTCGTCGCCCGAAACGCGTCCGCCGAAGCGCTCGACGTGACGCGAACCGGATAGCAGGTCGATCATGCGGCTCGCGCTCGTGCTGATGGGGGGCGGCGCACGTGCCGCCTACCAGGTCGGCGTGCTGAAGGCGCTGGCCGAGATTGCGCGCGAGGCCGATCCGAACCGGCACACGGTACCGTTCACGGTTGTCTGCGGCTCATCGGCCGGCGCGATCAATGCGACGTCGATCGCGAGCCACGCGGACGACTTTTCGCACGGCGTGCGGCGTCTGCTCGAATTCTGGGAGCCGCTGCGCGCGGACTACGTGTATCGCACCGACTGGCTCGGCATCGCGGCGGCGGGCGCACGCTGGCTCGCGACGATGTCATTCGGCTGGGCGGCGCGCCGCTCGCCGCGCGGGCTGCTCGATAACGCTCCGCTCGCGCACCTGCTGCAGCGCGAGCTGAGCTTTCACCGGATCGAGCAGATGCTCGAGAGCAGGCTGCTGCACGCGCTCTCGGTGACGGCGCTCAGCTATTCGAGCGGCCGGCACCTGACGTTCTACCAGGCCGCCGAACCGATCCAGGCATGGCGGCGCGCGCAGCGCACCGCGCGGCTCGTCGATCTGTCGGCATCGCACCTGCTCGCGTCGTCGGCCATTCCGTTCGTGTTTCCGGCCGTGCCGCTCGTGCTCGACGGCCAGATCGAATATTTCGGTGACGGCTCGATCCGGCAGGTCGCGCCGCTGTCGCCGGCGATCCACTTCGGCGCGCACCGGATCGTCGTCGTCGGCGCGGCCGATCCGCGACCGGAGATTCCGGCCGCGAACGGCTCGGGACGGGTGCGCGGCTACCCGACGCTCGCGCAGATCGGCCAGCAGGTGCTCGCGAGCGTGTTTCTCGACTCGATCGGCTCGGACATCGAGCGGATCGAGCACATCAACCGGATGATCGAGCACCTGCCGCACCAGGTCGAAGTGGACAGCGGCTGGCGGCACGTCGACGTGCTCGCGATCGCGCCGTCCGAGCGCATCGAGCTGATCGCCGCGAAACACCTGAAGCAGATGCCGGCGACGATGCGCGGGCTGCTCGGCGCAATCGGCGGCAGCCAGCCGGCCGGTGCGTCGTTCGCGAGCTACCTGCTGTTCGAGGAAGCCTTCACGCGCGAGCTGATCGAGCTCGGCTATCGCGACGGGCGCGCGCAGCGCGACACGCTGGCGAACTGGATCGCGGGAGCCGACGGCGGCAGCGCGCCGGCATCCGGCATGCCGCCGGAGAGCGGTCGCGCGATCGGCGAAATACGGGTCTGACGCGAGCAGAGCGGGGCCGAAACGGATGAAACTTACATATCGGTTGCGTTTTCGCGACGCCTGCCCGCGACTGATCGCCGCACCCCAGGTGGCGGCGCGCGACCGGTTCCGCGTCTCGGAACCGTCATGCCCGCGTGCTATCATGGCCGCCGCCGTATACACCATATCGAGCAGCCCGCCGGTCCGGCGGTCGCACGGGACCCGTTCGGGAACCGCGTGGCGCCGGGCGGGCTCGCCACCGAGCCGGCCTGCGCCGGCCCCCACATCAGGCACGCGCGGCCGGTTCCGTTCGAGCGGAGCGGTGTCGCGGCGTGCTTCAAGGCGGCGACGCGGCCGCCCGGCTGCCGGAGGCGGAAACTGCGTCCCGGGGGCTGGATACACGCGTAAAATTACAGTCTTGGCTGCGAAAGGCGCGCTTGCGCGCCGACGCGGCAACAGTCACGTTTAGAGAAGTCGCATTGCGCAGAACAGGGGTGGGACCATCATGAACACCATGCTTTATCCGGAACTTTACAGGTCGCTCGAAGCTGTCCGCTGGGACATGGAGAAGGACATTCCGTGGGACAAGTTCGACGCTTCGCTGCTCACCGACGAGCAGGCGAAGACGATCAAGATGAACGCGATCACCGAATGGTCGGCGCTGCCCGCGACGGAAATGTTCCTGCGCGACAACCAGCACGACAGCGACTTTTCCGCGTTCATGAGCGTGTGGTTCTTCGAGGAGCAGAAGCATTCGCTCGTGCTGATGGAATACCTGCGCCGCTTCCGGCCGGAAATGGTGCCGACCGAAGAGGAACTGCACGCGGTGCGCTTCGAGTTCGATCCGGCGCCGCCGCTCGAGACGCTGATGCTGCATTTCTGCGGCGAGATCCGCCTGAACCACTGGTATCGCTGCGCGGCCGACTGGCACACCGAGCCGGTCATCAAGCACATCTACGAAACGATTTCGCGCGATGAAGCGCGCCATGGCGGCGCCTACCTGCGCTACATGAAGAAGGCGCTGAACAATTGCGGCGACGTCGCGCGCGCGGCGTTCGCGAAGATCGGCGTGCTGATGGCGTCGGCGCGTCGCACCGAGAAACCGCTGCACCCGACCAACCTGCACGTGAACCAGGCGCTGTTCCCGCGCGACACCGTGCAGTCGCGCCTGCCCGATCCGGAATGGCTCGAGCGCTGGCTCGACGAGCAGATCCGCTTCGACGGCGAGTGGGAAAAGAAGGTCGTCGAACGGATCCTGCACAACCTGTCGATCCTGTTCGAGCGCACGTTCGCGACGGCCCAGGAGCTGAACCGCTACCGCAAGGAAGTCACCGGACGCCTGCAGTCCGAAAGTGGCCCGTCGTCGGCCGCGCAACCGGCTTGAGGCTGCGCGGCATCGCAGCCGGCGTGAAGCGCCGCCGGTCGCGATCGCCGCAGTGTAGTCCCGCATGAAGCCCGCCCGGCCATCCGGCGGGCTTTTTATCTGGCGCCGCCGTGTTCCGTCGCGACGTGCACCGCGCGCCGCTCACGCCATCCGAAATTCATCATGTCCGCTACCTTCGAACGCAAGCTGATCACCCGCGACGCCCTGGTTGCCCTGCGCGCTTCGCTGCCTTCGCCCGTCGTGTTCACGAACGGCGTGTTCGACATCCTGCACCGTGGCCACGTCACGTATCTCGCCGATGCGAAGGCGCTCGGCGCATGCCTGATCGTCGGCGTGAACAGCGATGCGTCGGTGCGCATGCTCGGCAAGGGCGACGACCGTCCGATCAACCGCGAGGAAGACCGGATGGCGTTGCTCGCGGCGCTGGAAAGCGTCGACTGGGTCGTGAAATTCGAGGAAAAGACGCCGGTGTCGCTGATCGAGGCCGTCCGTCCGGACATTCTCGTGAAGGGCGGCGACTACGACATGGACGTGCTACCGGAATCGGCCATCGTGCGCAGCTGGGGCGGGCGTGCGCTCGCGATTCCGTTCGAGCACGACCGCTCGACCACCGCGCTGCTGAAGAAGGTGCGCGCGCAGCAGTCCTGATGCGGGTGCCGCGCCGTCAGGGCGCGGAAGCCGCGAGCGGCTCGGCCGTCACGGCCGGCGGGCCGATCGGACCGCCGATCACGGGCTGATCGCTCGCCTGCGCGAGCGGCATCGCATGCAACGCATCGGGCCGAACTTGCCGGGACAGCACGCCCGGTTCGCGCGGGCCTGCCGCCGGCAGCGGCCCGAACACGCCGCGCACGGCGACGAACGCAAGCAGGTTCGCGAGAATGAGAACAGCGATCAGCCAGCGCAGCATCGTCGACACTCCTCGTCGTTGTTCAGTCGTTCAACCGTTCGGTCGGGCCGGCCGCGCGGCACGCGCGGTGGTTGCCGCCGGCGATCGCACGCGTCGGCCGGGGCGCATGCATGTGCGGCCGGCTGTCTGCATGGGCGCCCGTACCGGCGCCCGCTTTCCATCCTCACCGTGACGAAGCCCGCAGCCGGGCCTGCATCAACGCGGCCGGCGCGATGCCGACCGGTTTCCGTCAATTCTGCGCCGCCGCTTCCGCGGCGATCAACGCAAGCCCCGACAGGATCAGCGCGTCGTGCCGCGTATGCGGCAGCGTCAGCGCGCGCGCGACATCGTCCGCCGCGCCGCCTGCCAGCACGAGCCGCACGGGTGCCTGCCACGCATCGGCGAGATCGCGCCATGCGCGCTCGATCAGCCCCGCCTGCGCGTACAGGCAGCCCGCCGACAGCGAGCGCGGCGTATCGACCTGGAACGGCTCGGCCTGCGCGCCCGCGAGCAGCCCGCTCGCGATGTCGGTGGTCAGCGTCGGCAACTGCGCGGTGTGCGTGCCGAGCGCGCGCATCATCAGGGCCCAGCCCGGCGCGATCAGCCCGCCGGCGAAGCGGCCGTCCGCGCGCAGCGCTTCGAGCGTCGTCGCCGTGCCGAACGTCGCGATCAGCAGATGCTCGCCCGGAAACGCCGCCCGTGCACCGATCAGGCCGGCCCAGCGATCGCTGCCAAGCTGCTCGGGCGTCGTATAGCCGTTCGTCACGCCGCATTGCGCGGGCCGCGAGCGGATCGTCGTGCGCGCCAGGCCCGGCCAGCGGGCGTCGAGCAGCGCGTCGAGCCGCGCGGCCACGTCGGCGCCCGCGACGTTCGAGATCCATGCGCCATGCGGACGCGGCAGGGACGACCAGTCGGGATCGGCACCGCCGTCGCGCGTATGGCCGAATGCGCCGGTCTCGACGAGCGTGCGCTGCGCGTCGGCGAGCGCCCACTTGATCCGGCTGTTGCCGGCGTCGATCAGCAGATGCGGTTCGTTCATTGCGCTTCGCGCAGCGATATGTCGCCGGCCGCGATCGCCTTGATGCCGTCGGGCGTGTCGAGCAGCAGTTGGCCGGTCGCGTCGATGCCCGTCGCGATGCCGCGCACGCGTTCGACGCCCTGTTCGAGCAGCACGACTTCGCGTCCCGCGTACGCGTGCAGCGCGTGCCAGCGCGGCAAGAACGGCGCGAGCCCGTCGGTGCCGAACTGCGCGAGTGCGGGCGTGAGCGCGTTCAGCGCCGCGGCGAGCGTATCGGTGAGGTTCGCCGATGCGCATGCGGCCGACAACGCGGCCGGCGGCAGCCCGCTCGCGAGCGACGCTTCGCGCGCACGCAGCGCATCGACCTGCGCGGCGACGGCCTCCGCGCCGCGCACGTTGATACCGAAGCCGATCACGACGGCGGTCGCGTCGGCGGTGGTCCAGACGGTTTCGATCAGGATCCCGGCAAGCTTGCCGACGATGCGCGACGTGCCGTCGTCGGTGGTCGTCAGCAGCAGGTCGTTCGGCCACTTGAGCGCGACGCGCGAGTGGGCGTCGAGCGGCAGCGTGGCGAGCCCTTCCGCGAGCGCGACGCCGATCGCGATGCTGAGGCCGCCGAGCGCATCGACGGGGCGCGGCACGATGCAGCCGACCGAGCACAGCAGTGCGTTGCCAGGCTGCGCGAACCAGGGACGGCCTTGCCGGCCGCGGCCCGCCGTCTGCTCGAACGCGACGCGCACGAGCGGCGCGGGCAGCGCGTTCGCGGTGCGCGGCAGCGCCTTGAGGCGCGTCGCGACGTCGGCGTTGGTCGAGCCGGTGGCGGCGACGATGTCGAGCGGCCACGCGCGCGGCGCGGCGTCCAGGTGCGCCTCGAGCCGGTTGCGCGCGATGTGCGCGTCGCCGGAATCGGGCGTGTCGGAGGAGGTGGGGGCGTTCATGGCGCCTATTGTAGCGACAGGGGGCAGTGCGTGACGGGCGGCGCGCCAGGTCATGCCCGTCGCGCCGCCGCCGCGCGTTCGCGCCCGCGCCGCCGACGCACCGCTACGGCGCGACGACCGGATGCTTCAACGCATGCGCGGTCTCGATCCACTGCGCGTGGAACGCGTCCGCGTCGGGTCGCAGCCCCAGCTCGCCGTTGCGATAGGCCATCGCGAGCGTCTGCACGGCTTCCGGCAGCTCGTGCTCCGCCGCACGGCGATACAGCGCGAGCGCGCGCGCTTCGTCGCGCGGCACGCCGCTGCCTTCGCGGTACGCGTTCGCAAGCATGAAATCCGCGGCCGGGATGTCCGCGCGCGACGCGATCTCGAACCAGTGCGCGGCCTGCACCGGATCGGCTGCGACGCCATAGCCGCTGCGATAGATCAGCCCGAGGTAATACGCGGCGGCGGGATCGCCCTGGCCGGCCGCTTCGCCGAGCAGCGTGCGGGCGCGTGCGTAGTCCTTCGGGATGTCGCCGCTGCCGAGCAGCAGCGCCTTGCCGAGTGCCAGCTGCGCACGCCGCGCGGCCGGCGTGTCGGCTTTCGTGTCCGCCTGCGCGGCGGTTTCGAGCCAGCCGCGTCCCTCGTCGCGCAGCCCCGGCTCGCGCGCATCGACGAGCGCGATGCCTAGCGCCGCCTGCGCGTCGCCCGAGCCGCGCCGCGCGAGGGTGCGCAACTGCGCGAGCGCGTGCGGCTCGACGGCCTGCGCGACCATCGCCTGCCATTCGTCGAGCTGCGCGGCGCTCGGCGCGGGGCCGGCGGCGCGCCAGCCGGTCGCAGCGACCACGGCCGCAACGGTGATGGCCGCCGCCGCGAGCAACGCGGCCGGCGGGAGTTTCGCGCGCAGCAGGCGCCGCGCGGCGGTGGTGAAGCCGGCCTCGGTAGGCCGCATCGTCCGGATCGGTTGCATCGCGGGTCTCGTGGTCATTGCGTGAGGTCGATCTCGTAGATGGCGAGGTTCTTGCCCGAGCCGTCGTCGGCCGCGACCTGCGTGAGGCCGGTCAGGCCGGCTGCCGCCGCGTCGCCGAGCCGGTTCGGCGCGGACGTGAACTGCACGTGCGCGACCGAGCTCGCCAGCTTCGTGAAGCGCCAGCTGCGCTGCGCGCCGTCCGCCGCGCGCGTGATCGCGCCGCGCTTCTTGATGAACGCGATCAGCACGTCGCGGTTCGCGTCGGGCGATGCGAAGATCGTCTTGCTGCCGTCGAGGCCCGGGAAGTTGCCGCCACCGCTCGCGCGGTAGTTGTTGGTCGCGACGATGAACTGCGCGTTCGGGTCGATCGGCGCGCCCTTGTACGTCAGGTTCCTGATCCGGCTGCCGACCGGCTGCGTGACGTCGATCTCGTAAGCGAGATCCGCGGACGTGAACATGTCGAAGTTGTAGCCGGGGAAGCTGCTGACGAGCGGTTGCACCGTCGCCTTGGTCGGATCGATCGTGTTGAAGCGCTTCGCGGCCGTCTCGAGCCAGTTCTTCACGTCGCTGCCGCTCACCTTTACCGCGTACACGGTGTTCGGATACAGATACAGGTCGGCCGCGTTGTTGATCGCAAGTGCGCCGGGCGCGACGTCGGTGTAGTCGCTGCCGCCGCCGAAGCCGCTCTTGAACGGCGCGCTGACCGACAGCACCGGCAGCGATGCGTATTGCGGCAGGTTCGCCTGCACGTAGGTCTTCACGTAATCGGCCTGCGCCTCGTTGACGATCTGGATCGCGCCCGGATCGCCGACGTCCGCGAAGTACGAGTTCATCCGGTAGTCGGTCGAGCCGATCGGCGTCTTCACGTAGTCGATCGTCGCCTGGTGTTCGGCGGCGATCGCGGCGGACACCGACGGATCGGCGGCGACGTAGCTCTTGTCCGCGTTCTGGATCGGCCGCGCCTCGACGGTCGTCTGCGACTTGTCGACGCTCCACGTCTTGCCGTCGAACGTCAGGCCGAGCTTGATCACGCCGAGATGCTTGCCCCAGTAGTTGGCCATCACGGTCGGCACGCCGTTGACGGTGCCCTTCGCCTTGTCGACGCCCGGCAGGTTGAACTGCGCCACGGTGCTGTTCGCGTCCGGGAACACCTGGTGCGAGTGGCCGATCAGCATCGCGTCGATGCCGGGCACCTTCGACAGCCACCAGCTGCCGTTCTCCATGGTCGGCGAATACGCGGTGTTGTCGAGGCCGCCGTGCGAGATCGCGACGACGAGATCGGCGCCCTTCGCGCGCATCTCCGGGATGTACTTCTCGGCCGCTTCCTTCAGGCCGGTCGTGTAGACCTTGCCGTCGAGCCAGCGCTTGTCCCAGCTCATGATCGCGGGCGGCGTGAAGCCGATGATGCCGATCTTCACCGGCGCGCTGATGGTCTTGCCGTCGGGCGCGACGGCCGTCACCGTGCGGGTCAGGATCGTGTACGGCGTGAACAGCGGCGCGTTTGTCTTCGCGCTGATCACGTTCGCGAGCACCTGCGGGAAGTTCGGACCCGCACACTTCTTCTGCTGCGCGGGGGCCGGCAGCCCGTCGACGTCGAACGTGTTGCCGGTCACCTGCGACAGGTACGGCAGCCCGTAGTTGAACTCGTGGTTGCCGATCCCGCCGCCGTCGAACTTCGCCGCGTTCATCACCTTGTAGATCGCGAGCGTCTGGTCGCAGCCGATTGGGTTCACGAGCGCCTGGTAGTCCGACAGCGCGGTGCCCTGGATCGTGTCGCCGTTGTCGAGCAGCAGCGTGTTCGGGTACTGCGCGCGCGCCTGCGCGATCAGCGTCGACACGCGCTCGAAGCCGAGCGACTTGTCGGCGGCGAGCTTGAAATAGTCGTACGACAGCACGTTGGTGTGCAGGTCGGTCGTTTCGAGCAGCGCGAGCGTGGCCGTCGTGCCGGCGGGCGCCTGCGTCTGCGACGACGGCGGGGCGGTGACGTCGTCGCCGCCGCAACCGGCGAGGGCGAAGGCGAGGCTGGCGAGCGCGGCGGCGGCGGTCACGCGGCGGCGGGAAAGCGGGGGGAGACGCATCGATTGTCCTGTTCTGTGTTCTGTTCTATGAATCGCGAGGAGCGCAGCGAAATGGCGGCGCGGGCGCCGACGGCCTGACGTGCGGCGCGTGAGAGTATCGAAAGGAAACGTGACGGAAGAATGAAAGGTCGCGTGCCCGGCACGCCGTTCCGGCGGCGAACCCCGTGCCGTGGCGGGGCGGGCATCCGCAAAGAGGCGCCTCTCGCCCGGCATCTCCGCCGGACGCCGCCGGCTGCGTGCCCCGACGGAAATCCTCACGTCGCGGCGCCGGACGGTTCGCTACAATGGCCGCTGTCATCCTTTTGCAAACAACCCGCCCTTGGACTTCGAGACACCTCCCGGCCTGTTGGTCGACGCCGGCGGCCAGGGCCAGACGGTGCGCCTGACCGGCCAGTGGACCGCGCTCGCGCTCGCACGCAATCGCGGCGAGGTCGCGCGCCGCATCGCGGGCATCGCGTCCGGACGCGTGAACGAATGGGACCTGTCCGGCATCGAGCGGCTCGACCACGTCGGCGGCCAGGCGCTGTGGCGCGTATGGGGCCGCAAGCTGCCGGCGGGCGTCGAGCTGACCGACACGCAGCGCACGATCTTCGAGCGGATCGAACGTCTCGACAGCCAGCGCGAGGCACCCGAGCGCGTCGTGCGCTTCGATCCCGTCACGCGCCTCGGCCAGGCGATCTTCGCGTTCGGCGAACACCTGCAGGGCGGTATCGCGATGTTCGGCCTCGTGATCCTCGACGCGCTGTCGGTGCTGCGCCGTCCGCAGACGATGCCGTGGAAGGAGACCTCGGCGAACATCTATAGCGCCGGCGCGCAGGCGCTGCCGATCACCGCGCTGGTCGCATTCCTGATCGGCATCGTGCTCAGCTATCTGTCCGCGCAGCAGCTGCAGATGTTCGGCGCGAACCGCTACATCGTGAACATCCTCGGGCTGTCGGTGATTCGCGAACTCGGGCCCGTGCTTTCGGCGATCCTCGTCGCGGGCCGCTCGGGCTCGGCGATCACCGCGCAGATCGGCGTGATGCGCGTGACCGAGGAGCTCGACGCGATGCGCGTGATGGGCATTCCGCACGGGCTGCGGCTGATCCTGCCGCGCGTGCTCGCGCTCGGCGTCGCGATGCCGCTGCTCGTGATGTGGACCAACATCGTCGCGCTGACGGGCGGCGCGCTTGCCGCGAAGTTCGTGCTCGGGATCGACGTCAACTATTTCGTGCGCTCGCTGCCGGGCGTCGTGCCGATCGCGAACCTGTACATCGGCCTCGGCAAGGGCGTCGTGTTCGGCATGCTGATCGCGCTGGTCGCATGTCATTTCGGTTTCCGGATCAAGGCGAACTCGCAAAGCCTCGGCGAAGGCACGACGACGTCGGTCGTGTCATCGATCACGGTCGTGATCCTCGCCGACGCGGTGTTCGCGATCCTGTTCCAGAACGTGGGGCTCGGATGAACGCGTCGAATGAATCGCCGGCCGGTGCCGCGCCGGCCGATGGCGCCAGCGCACATGCCACGGCAGTCGGCGCGGGCACGGCCGGCATGCCGCCGGCGGCGGCCGCGCATGGCGGCGACCTCGTGATCGAGGTGCGCAACCTGACCAAGCGCTACGGGCGCAACATCATTCACCAGAAGCTCGATTTCGACGTGCGGCGCGGCGAGATCGTCGCGATCGTCGGCGGCTCGGGATCGGGCAAGACGACGCTCGTGCGGCAGATCCTCGGCCTCGAGCGGCCGACGTCGGGCACGATCAAGGTGTTCGGCGAAGACACGTCGAAGATCGACGACGCGACCGCGCGGCTGATGCGCACGCGTTCGGGGATGCTGTTCCAGCAGGGCGCGCTGTTTTCGTCGATGACGGTGTTCGACAACGTCGCGCAGCCGCTGCGCGAGCTCGGCCGCGTGCCGTCGGACCTGCTGCACGACATCGTGATGCTGAAGCTCGAGATGGTCGGGCTGCCGTGCAAGCACGCGTCGAAGATGCCGGCCGCGCTGTCGGGCGGGATGGTGAAGCGGGTCGGCATCGCGCGCGCGATCGCGCTCGAGCCCGAGCTGCTGTTCCTCGACGAGCCGACCGCAGGCCTCGACCCGCAGGCGTCCGACGAATTCGTCGAGCTGATCGCGACGCTGCACCGCACGCTCGGGCTGACCGTCGTGATGGTGACGCACGATCTCGACACGATGGTCGCGCTGTCGACGCGCGTCGCGGTACTGGCCGATCGCAAGGTGCTGGTCGCGGCGCCGGTCGAGGAGGCCGCGAACGTCGACCATCCGTTCATCCACGAATATTTCCTGGGGCTGCGCGGGCGCCGCGCACTGCAGGCGCTGCCGCCCGAGCGGCGCGCGAAGCTGCCGAAGGCGGCCCTCGAGCCGGCGCTGTCGAGCGTCGAATTGTAGGAAAGGCAAGAAGCAAGGAACCCGCGAATGGAAAACAAATCACATGCGTTCTGGGCCGGCCTGTTCACGATCGCGCTGACGCTGGCGATCGCGGGCACCGTGTTCTGGTTCAACGTCGACCGGACCGTGCGCGTGCCGTACGACCTGCTCGCGCGCACCAACGTGACGGGCCTGTTCCCGGACGCGGCCGTGCGCTTTCGCGGCCTCGACGTCGGCAAGGTGCAGTCGATCGGCTTCGACCGCACGCACCCGGGCCAGATCCGGATCCGGATTCTCGTCGACCACGATGCGCCGATCACGCAGTCGACCTACGGCAGCCTCGGCTTCCAGGGCGTGACGGGCATCGCGTTCGTGCAGCTCGAGGATACGGGCCGCGACCTGGCGCCGCTGCCGTCGTCGCCGAAGGCGATCGCGCAGATCCCGATGCGGCCGAGCCTGTTCGACCAGATCCAGGAGCGCGGCGACGTGCTGCTGCGGCAGCTCGAACTGGCCGCGAAAAGCGCGAACGCGCTGATGTCGCCCGAGATGCGCGAGCAGTTGCGCGCGACGGCCGAAAGCCTGCAGCACGCGGCCGATGGCGCGACGACGCTGTCGAAGCAGCTCGCGCCGGCGGTGGCCGCGCTGCCGGAAACGATGCACCAGGTCGATCGCGCGATGGCGTCGGCGAACACGCTGCTGCAGCCGAACGGGCCGCTCGTGTCGAACCTGAACAAGGCCGGCTCGGCTGCCGAGCAGGTCGGCGTCGCGCTGAACGACCTGAACGCGCGGGTCCAGTACGACACGCTGCCGCGCTTCAACGCGCTGGCCGGCAGCGTCGGCGATGCGTCGCGGCAATTGAAGGACGTCGCCGGTGAACTCGGCCGCAATCCGAGCAGTCTGTTGTTCGGTTCGCCCGGCTCCGCGCCCGGCCCCGGCGAGGCGGGCTTCGTCTGGCCGGGGGCAGGGGCCGCGGCCGGGAAATGAAGCAGATCGACTGCCCATCGACGTTGATCGGCCGGCCCGGCGCGAGACCGGGCCACGACGCCATCGAAACCGGAAACATCATGCAGGAACATTGCCATGCCACGAATCCCTGATCGCGGGCTGCGTCCCGCCGCGTCCGCGCTCGCGATGCTGACGCTCGTGTTCGCCGCCGGCTGCGCCGGCAACAGTGCGGCGCTGTCGAACGTCCGCTACGACCTCGGGCCGGCCGCATCGGCCGTCACGGCCGGCACGGGCCCCGCGCTGAAGGTGCTCGACGTCGCCGCGCCCGACGCGCTCGACACGGACAAGTTCGTCTACCGGCTCGCGTATGCGGATGCGCAGCGCATGGCCGTCTATCGCGACAGCCGCTGGATCGCGCCGCCCGCGCAACTGCTCACGCAGCGGCTGCGCGGCGCGTTGTCGTCGCGCGGCGCGGTGCTCGAGGGTTCCGACGGCGTGCGCGCGCCGACGCTCAAGGTCGACCTGAACGAATTCGAGCAGGTGTTCGACGGGGAGTCGAAGAGCCACGGCGCGGTCACCGCGCGCGCGACGCTGGTGCAGGGCGGCAAGGTGCTCGGCCAGCGCACGTTCGTCGCGCGCGCGCCGTCGAGCACGCCCGATGCGGCTGGCGGCGCGCGGGCGCTCGCGGCCGCGAGCGACGAGCTCGTGTCGCAGATCGCCGCGTGGGTCGGCGTGCAGGCGTACGCGGGCAACCCGTGACGCCGCACGCGCAGTCGCGATGAGCGCGCCGGGCACGTCGCGCGCGTCGTCGCTGGCGCGGCAGGCGTTCGCCGCGTATGCGGCGCTCATCGTCTATGCATCGCTGTATCCGTTCGGCGGCTGGGTATCGCTCGGCATCGGGCCGTTCGATTATTTGTTCGCTCCGATGCAGCGTTATGTGACCGCGTTCGACGTGGTCACCAACGTGCTCGGCTACATGCCGTTCGGCGCACTCGGCGTTCTCGCGCTGCATCCGCGCTGGCGCGGCGTGGCCGCGACGCTGATCGTGGGCGGCCTCGGCGTGCTGCTGTCGGGATCGATGGAGGCGCTGCAGACCTACCTGCCGACGCGCGTCGCGTCGAATCTCGACCTCGCGGCCAACGCGCTCGGCGCGCTGCTCGGCGCGGCGCTCGCGGCACCGGCCACTGGCGCGCTGCTCGACCGCGGCGCATTGCGCCGGCTGCGCTTCGCGTGGTTCGAGACCGACGGCGCGACGCCGCTGCTGCTCGCCGCGCTGTGGCCGATCGCGATCCTGTTTCCGTCGCCGTTCCTGTTCGGCATCGGCGACTGGCCGGCCGCGCTGTGGGAGCGCGCCGACGGCTCGATGCAGGACGCGCTGCTCGCATGGCTGCCGGCCGCGTGGCGCGTGAGCGAATGGCCCGAGCGCGTCGACGGCTGGCTGTCCGACTCCGCGTGGGAAGCCGCGCTCGGCGGGTTGATGCTGTTCGCTGCGCTGGCGATCGCGTCGCTGGCGATGCGTGCCGGCGCGCCGCGCGTGCGGCTCCTGATCGCGTTCGTCGGCGCGACGCTCGCGCTGAAGGCGGCCGCGACCTTCATGCAGTCGAGCACCGGCCTCGTCGTCGTGTGGGCGACGCCCGGCGCGCGGCTCGGCATCGAGCTCGGCTTCGCGGCGGCGCTGCTCGCGTTGCGCGTGCCGGCCGCGTGGCGCGCGCTGCTCGCGGCGCTCGCGCTGCTGGCCGGTGTGGTGCTCGTCAACCTGCTGCCCGTCAACCCGTTCTTCGATTTCACGCTGTCGGGCTGGCGGCAGGGCCGCTACGTGCACTTCAACAGCATCGCGCGCTGGCTTGCGTGGATCTGGCCCTACGCGGCGCTGATCTGGCTCGGTCAGCGGGTCGAGCACGCGTGGCTGCCGGCCGCGCGGCGGCGCTGACGCCGCAGGAGCGGCAACGGGGCCGCGCGGCCGCGCCGCGCGGCGATCGCGGGCAGCCGTGCGCGCCGGTCGCTATAATCGACCGCACATCCGTTGCCGCGCGCAACGGCAATCGCCCTTCTTTCCGCCCGGCACCGCACCGGGCCGCTCGTCACCATCATGGATTCCTACTACCAGCACCACGTCTTTTTCTGCCTGAATCAGCGCGATCCGGGCGCCGAGCGTCCGAGCTGCGCGCAATGCGATGCGCAGACCATGCAGGAGTACGCGAAAAAGCGCGTGAAGGAACTTGGCCTCGCGGGGCCCGGCAAGGTGCGCATCAACAAGGCCGGCTGCCTCGACCGCTGCGAGGAAGGGCCGGTGATGGTCGTGTATCCGGAAGGCACGTGGTACACGTACGTCGATCAGGCCGACATCGACGAGATCGTCGAATCGCACCTGCGCGACGGCAAGGTCGTCGACCGCCTGAAGATCTGAGCGGGCCGGCCGAATGAACGTTCATACGCAGAAGTCGCTGATCCCCGGCCCGGTCGGGCAGATCGAAATCGCGGTCGACCTGCCCGACGCCGTGCGCGAAGGCGGCGCCGCGCCGCGCGGCATCGCGCTCGTCGCGCATCCGCATCCGCTGTTCGGCGGCACGATGGACAACAAGGTCGCGCAAACGCTCGCGCGCACGCTGGTCCAGCTCGACTACGTGGTGTACCGGTCGAACTTCCGCGGCGTCGGCGCGACCGAGGGCGTGCACGACAACGGCATCGGCGAGGCCGACGACCTGCTCGCCGTGCTCGCGCACATGCGCGCGCAGCCCGCCTATGCGGACCTGCCGCTCGTGCTCGCGGGCTTCTCGTTCGGCACTTTCGTGCTGTCGCACGTCGCGAAGCGGTTGCGCGACGCGGGCGAGACGGTCGAGCGGATGGTGTTCGTCGGCACGGCCGCGAGCCGCTGGCAGGTCGCCGACGTGCCGGAGAACACGCTCGTGATCCATGGCGAAACCGATGACACGGTGCCGATCGGATCGGTCTACGACTGGGCGCGGCCGCAGGAACTGCCGGTCGTCGTGATCCCCGGCGCCGAGCATTTCCTGCATCGCAAGCTGCACGTGCTGAAGCGCATCATCGTCGACGCGTGGCGTTGATCCGCTGAACCCGGCGTGCGGCGCCGCCGCCGCACGACCGCGATGCCGCCGCGCGCGCGACATCGCGCCGCGCCGTGTCACGACACGATCGCACATGCCCGCTCCAGCGCGGCGCAACCCGGCTTGCACGGCGCCTGCGCACGCCTTTCGCGCGGCTTCGCGCACGATTCTCCGCAGCGAAGCCGCGCTATCCTCCCGAAGCCTGGGTGTGGCCACCTGAGCCATGGTTCGCGAAAACGCCGTTCGCGGCCACGTATAATGGCCGCATTTCGCGTCGCCCGCGGCCCGGCCGGGCCCATGCGGCGCTCGTTTCGCCGCCTGTCCGCCCGCTCGCGACGGCCGCGAACCGAACGCGTCCGCACGAGTCCAACCGGCGCGTTTCGCGCCGTCCGACGCAGTCGGACGAACGCCGGAACGCTCGCCGCCTTGCCGTTCAACCCCTGCGCGTTTCGCGCCGCACTTTCTGCCACCAGCCTGAATCGATCATGCGTCTGTCTCCCCAAGGCCTCAAGTCCCTCGCTTCTTCCATCGCCTTCGGCACCGCCGCGCGCAACGTCGCGCTGGGCGTGATGCTGCCCGTCGCACTCGCGTCGACGATCGTCGTCGCCGAGGCGAAGCCGGCCGCCAAGGCAAAGGCCGCGCATGCCGCGCCGGCCGCCGCCACCGAGCAGTTCACCGGCGCGCCCGCGACGTTCATGCCGGGCGCGGTGCCGCCGCCGGGCGTGAACGCGCGCTCGTGGGTGCTCGTCGATGCGACGAGCAACACCGTGCTCGCATCGGGCAACGCCGACGAACGCGTCGAGCCCGCGTCGCTGACGAAGCTGATGACGGCCTACCTGGTGTTCGAGGCGCTCGACAAGAAGAAGATCTCGATGGAGCAGATCGTCACGCCGAGCGAAGCGGTGCGCCGCGTCGGCCGCGACGAGTCGCGCATGTTCATCGAGGCGAACAAGCCGGTGTCGGTGCACGATCTCGTGTACGGGATGATCATCCAGTCGGGCAACGACGCCGCGATCGCGCTGGCCGAGCTTGTCGGCGGCAGCGAAGGGCAGTTCGTCACGATGATGAACGACGAGGCGGCGCGCCTCGGCATGAAGGGCACGCACTTCGCCGACGTGAACGGCATGCCCGACCCGAACCACTACACGACGGCCGGCGACCTCGCGAAGCTGTCCGCGCACCTGATCCGCGATTTTCCGCAGTACTACAGCATCTTCTCGGAGAAGGAATTCAAGTACAACAACATCCGCCAGGGCAACCGCAACCGCCTGCTGTGGCTGGATCCGACGGTCGACGGCCTGAAGACGGGCCATACGCAAGCGGCCGGCTATTGCCTGATCGCGTCGGCCAAGCGCGCGATCCCGGGTGTCGACAGCCAGCGCCGTCTCGTGTCGGTGATGATGGGCGAGCAGAAGGAAGGCGAGCGCACGCAGGACAGCATGAAGATGCTGAACTACGGCTATAGCGCGTTCGACGCGGTGCGCCTGTTCAAGGGCGGCCAGGCGATGTCGACGCCGCGCATCTACAAGGGCAAGGAAAACACCGTGCAGGTCGGCGTGAAGGGCGACCAGTGGGTGACCGTGCCGCGCGGCCTGGGTGACAAGGTCAAGCCGGAAGTCGAGGTCAACGCGCCGCTGATCGCGCCGCTCGCGGAAGGCCAGCAGGTCGGTACCGTGAAGATCGTCGCCGACGGCAAGACGCTGTCGGAGTTCCCGGTCGTCGCGCTGCAGGCGGTGCCGGAAGCGGGTATCTTCGGTCGTATCTGGGACTCGATCCTGCTGATGTTCAGCAAGAAGAAGTAAGCACGACGGGCCTTTGTTTTCACGACTTCATCCCCATCTGTCATAGCCATGAGCCAAGCCGAATTCGAACCGATCGTCTACCTCAGCGTGTCGTCGCAGGAGGAGCTGGTGCCGCTGTCGCAAGCCCGGGTGCCGGTGCTCGACCGCGGGTTCATCTTCGGCGATGGCGTGTATGAAGTCGTCCCCGTTTATGCGCACGACGGCGCGCACGTGCCGTTCCGGATCGAACAGCATCTGGAGCGGCTCGCGCGCAGCCTGAAGAAGATCGGCATCGACGATCCGCATGACGCGGCCGGCTGGCGCGCGTTGATCGAGCGCGTGGTCGCCGCGAACGCGGAAGGCCTCGGCGACGGCCATGCGCTCGTCTACCTGCAGGTGACGCGCGGCGTCGCGAAGCGCGGCCATGCGTTCCCGGCGAATGTGGTGCCGACGGTGTTCGTCATGACGAACCCGCTGCGGCTGCCGTCGGAAGAGGAACGCGCGCGGGGCGTGCGCTGCGTGACGGCGGAGGATCGCCGTTGGCTGCATTGCGACATCAAGTCGATTTCGCTGCTCGGCAACGTGCTGATGGCGCAGCATGCGGCCGAACGCGACGCGTTCGAGACGATCCAGCTGCGCGACGACAACGTGACCGAAGGTTCGTCGTCGAACGTATGGATCGTGAAGAACGGCGAGCTGATGGCGCCGCCGCGCAGCAACAGAATCCTTGAAGGGATCCGCTACGCGCTCGTCGAGCAGTTGGCCGAGGAGTGCGGCATTCGGTTCGTCGCGCGCGAGATCAGCGAGGTCGAGTTGCGTTCGGCGGACGAGATCATGATCACGTCGGCCACGAAGGAAATTTTGCCCGTCACGTCGCTCGACGATCTGCCCGTGCAGGGCGGCAAACCGGGCCCCGTGTTCGCGGCGTTGTACGACGCATACCAGCGTGCGAAGGCACGCGAGTTTGAACAGTTTGACCTAACCCGGAGAAAATGATGAGCGAACCGACCAAAACCATCGAGGTCACCGGCGCGATCGATACCCGGAAGGAGTCGCTGCTGGAGTTTCCGTGCGATTTCCCGATCAAGATCATGGGCAAGGCGCACCCGGAATTCAAGGACACGATCTTCAAGGTCGTGGCCGTCCACGACAACGAGATCGACGTCGAGAAAATCGAGGAGCGTGCATCGAGCGGCGGCAACTACACCGGCCTCACGATCACCGTGCGCGCGACCAGCCAGCAACAGCTCGACGACATCTACCGCGCACTGACCGGCCATCCGATGGTCAAGGTCGTGCTCTGAGCGCCGCTTTCCACCCGCCTTCCTGCGCGCACTCGGCGGGGGTCTTCCCCGCCGCGCGCCGCGCGTCCAGCTCGTCGCACAGCAGCTTGTATTCGGCGACTTCCTGAAGCAGCCAGGTCCTGAACGCCTGCACGCGCGGCGTGTTCAGGAGCGGCGGCGGACACACGAAAAAATAGTGCCACGGGCTCTGCCCGTCGATGTCGAACAGGCGCACGAGGCGCCCGTCCAGCAGGTCGTGCACCGCGAGCGAGCGGCGCACCAGCGCGATGCCCTGGCCGTCGATCGCGGCCAGCAACAGATTCGACGAATCCTGGTACAGAATCCCCCGTTTCGGCTCGGTCAGCGTATCGAGCCCGGCCGCGTCGAACCACGGCCGCCACAGCTCGTCGTCCGAGCGCAGCAGCTTGTAGTGCACGAGATCGGCGGGCGTCTGCGGCAGCTTGCCGCCGTTCAGCGTCGGCGAGCACGCCGGAAAGAACACCTCCTCGAACAGCGGCTCGACATGCAGCCCCGGATAGCTGCCCGAGCCGAACCGGATCGCGAGGTCGACGTCGTCGCGCGCGAAATCGGTGAGCGAGTTGGTCGACTGCAGCTCGACGTCGATTTCCGGATGCCGCTCGATGAACGTGCCGATGCGCGGCGTGATGAAGCGTGCGGCGAACGACGACAGCATCGACACCACCAGCCGTCGGCTGCGGTCGCTTGCGCGCACCTCGCGCGTCGCATCGGCGATCACCATCAGCGCGCTACGGACCTGCTGCGCGTAGCGCATGCCGGCGTCGGTCAGGCACAGCCGCTTGCCGTTGCGCGTGAACAGCTGCACGCCGAGCTCCTCCTCGAGCGCGCGAACCTGGTGACTGACCGCGCCGTGCGTGACATACAGCTCGTCGGCGGCGCGGGAGAAATTCTCGTGGCGGGCGGCGGCTTCGAACGCGCGAATCGCGTTCAGCGCAGGCAGCTGGCGGAGGTCCATTTGCTAATTTTCCTCACATCGACGTGAAAATTGGTCGTTTGGTCGAGTGCCTTCAAATGACTACGATTGTAGCCATCGAAGCATTTATTGGCGGAGTCGATCATGCAAGAAATTTCTTCAAGCATCACCTTCGAAATTCCCGCGGGCGAAACCGTGCCGATGAAGGTGCAGCGCAGCACCCGCCTGACGGTGCAGTGCGGGCCGGTATGGGCGACGCGCAGCAATGACGTCGAAGACTACTTCCTGGTCGACGGCGAGACGCTCCGGCTGCATCGCGGCGAGCGGCTGTGGCTCAGTGCGGAAGGCCGGCAGGGCGCGCATGTCGCGTTCTCGGTGTCGCGGCCGGCAGGGGAAGTCGCGCGCGGCGCGCTCGCGCGGCTGCGCAATCGCGTGAATGCGCTGCTCCACGACGGCTGGCGCACCGTCTGACGGGACTTTCCTCCGACGGATACTCGCGATCCGTCCCCTTCCAGAGCCGGCGAGACGCATGGGTTTTCGGTAAACTACCGGCCATGTCCGTCTCGCCGGTTGCCATCGTGTCCACGCCTGTCGCTGTTTCCGAATCGCCCGCCGGGTCTCCGGTTCAGCCCGTCGCGCCGGTCACCGTGCGCTGGCGGGGCAGCGAGGCCTACGAGACGAGCTTCGACGCGATGCGCGCGTTCACCGACACGCGCACGGCCGACACCGGCGACGAAATCTGGGTCGTCGAGCATCCGCCCGTCTACACGCTCGGCCAGGCCGGCGACCCGGCCCACCTGCTGGTGGCCGACAGCGGCGTGCCGCTCGTGAAGGTCGACCGCGGCGGGCAAATCACCTACCACGGCCCCGGCCAGATCGTCGTCTACCTGCTGCTGGACCTGCGCCGGCGCAAGCTGATGGTGCGCACGCTCGTGACGAAGATCGAGGAGGCCGTGATCGAAACCCTCGCGGCGTATAATCTCGCTTCGGTCCGCAAGGCGGGCGCGCCGGGAATCTACGTGGCATCCGGCGTGCACGAGGGCGCGAAGATCGCGGCCCTCGGCCTGAAGATCCGCAACGGCTGCAGCTATCACGGGCTGAGCCTGAACGTGAAGATGGATCTGCGCCCGTTTCTCGCGATCAACCCGTGCGGCTATGCCGGACTGGAAACCGTCGACATGGCGAGCCTCGAGGTTGCCGCCGACTGGAACGACGTCGCCCACACGCTGGTGGGGCGTCTGATCGCCAACCTCGACGGCGAATCCGCGGCCGCCGACAAGCCGCAGGCACTGGAACAATCGAATGACTGACGTTACCGCTTCCCCCGCACCGGCCGATTCGGCCGCGACCCCTGCCTACGATCCGACCGCCAAGCAGAAGGCGCAGGCGAAGACGGCGCGCATCCCGATCAAGGTCATTCCGATCGAGAAGCTGAAGAAGCCGGAATGGATCCGCGTGAAGGCGGCCACCGGCAGTTCGCGCTTCAACGAGATCAAGACGATCCTGCGCGAGCACAACCTGCACACCGTGTGCGAGGAAGCGAGCTGCCCGAACATCGGCGAATGCTTCGGCAAGGGCACCGCGACGTTCATGATCATGGGCGACAAGTGCACGCGCCGCTGCCCGTTCTGCGACGTCGGCCACGGCCGTCCCGATCCGCTCGACGCGGATGAACCGAAGAACCTGGCCCGCACGATCGCCGCGCTGAAGCTCAAGTACGTGGTGATCACGAGCGTCGACCGCGACGACCTGCGCGACGGCGGCGCCGCCCACTTCGTCGAGTGCATCCGCGAAACGCGCGCGCAGTCGCCGGAAACGCGCATCGAGATCCTGACGCCGGACTTCCGCGGCCGTCTCGACCGCGCGATCTCGATCCTGAACGCAGCACCGCCCGACGTGATGAACCACAACCTCGAGACGGTGCCGCGCCTGTACAAGGAAGCGCGCCCGGGTTCGGACTACGCGCACTCGCTGAAGCTCCTGAAGGACTTCAAGGCACAGCATCCGGACGTCGCGACGAAGTCGGGCCTGATGGTCGGCCTCGGCGAGACCGAAGAGGAAATCCTGCAGGTGATGCGCGACCTGCGCGCGCACGACGTCGACATGCTGACGATCGGCCAGTACCTGCAGCCGTCCGAGCACCACCTGCCGGTGCGTGCATACGTGCATCCCGACACGTTCAAGATGTACGAGGAAGAGGCGTACAAGATGGGCTTCACGCACGCGGCCGTCGGCGCGATGGTGCGGTCGAGCTATCACGCCGATCTGCAGGCGCACGGGGCCGGGGTGGTCTGAGCGCCATTGGCCTGTTCCGCAGAAGTCATGCAGTCGAAAAAAGCCCGCAGCGATGCGGGCTTTTTCGTTGGTGCGGCTGCCGCCCGCGCGTTCGCACGACAATCGCCACCCGACCGGATGCCCGATCCGGTCGAACGTGGAAAGCAAAGCTGAAACGGCATCGATAGCTTCGCAGGATAAGTTCGCTCCCGCCGCGCGCAAAGCTCGTAAAGTCGGCTCTCCCGCAGCAATGCCCGCATTCGAAGGAGAGCCGCATGTCCCGTTTCAGCTTCATCCGCCGCGCCGCCGTCGCGCTGACCGCCTTTGCCGCGCTGGGCGCGGCGCACGCCGAATCGCGCGAAGTCGTGATCGCGTACCAGGACATGGTCGTGCCGTGGCGCTACGCGCAGGCAAGCGGTGAAGTCGAAAAGGCGACCGGCTACAAGGTCACGTTCCGCAAGCTCGACAGCGGCGCCGACGTGATCCGCGCGCTCGCGTCGGGCTCCGTGCAGCTCGGCGAGGCCGGGTCGAGCCCGATCGCGGCCGGCCTGTCGCAGGGGCTCGATATCTCGCTGTTCTGGGTGCTCGACAACATCAACGACGCCGAGGCGCTCGTCGCGCGCAACGGCTCGGGCGTCACGAGCATCGCGGCGCTGAAGGGCAAGAAGATCGGCGTGCCGTTCGTGTCGACGTCGCATTTCCATACGCTCGTCGCGCTGCAGGCCGCCGGCGTGAATCCGAACGACGTGAAGATCGTCAACCTGCGTCCGCCCGAAGTCGCGGCCGCGTGGGCGCGCGGCGACATCGACGCGACCTATATCTGGGATCCCGTGCTCGCGAAGGTCAAGCAGTCGGGCACCGTGCTGACGACGTCCGGTCAGGTTGCGAAAGAAAGTGGCAAGGCGACGTTCGACGGCTTCGTCGTGAGCCGCAAGTTCGCGCGCGAGAACCCCGAGTTCGTCACGCGCTTCGTGAAGGTGCTCGCGTCCGCCGACGCCGATTACCGCGCGCACGCGGCCGCGTGGAAGGCCGGTTCGCCGCAGGTCGCGGCGGTCGCGAAGGTGTCGGGCGCGAACGTGCAGGACGTGCCCGCGAGCCTCGCGCTCTACGCGTTCCCGACGCCGGCCGAGCAGGCGTCGCCGACCTGGCTCGGCGGCGGTGCGCAGTCGGGCGCCGCGAAGTCGCTCGCGGCCACCGCCACCTTCCTCAAATCGCAAGGCACGATCCAGACGGTGCTCGCCGACTACTCGGTCGGCGTCGATCCGCAGTTCGTGCAGAAGGCCGCGCGCTGAGCGCGGCGCATCAGGCGACTCAGGCCACTCATCGCGGAGCCCTCGATCATGAGCACGCTGGAAGTCCGTCAGGTATCGGTCGCCTATCCGGGCGCACGCGGTCGGACGACGACGCAGGCGCTCGCGCGCGTCGACCTGCGCATCGATTCCGGTGAATTCGTCGTCGCGCTCGGCGCGTCAGGGTGCGGGAAGACGACGCTGCTGAACTGCATGGCCGGCTTCGTCGCGCCGACGACGGGCGACGTGCGCGTCGACGGCGTACCGGTCGCGGGCCCCGGCGCCGATCGCGGTGTCGTATTCCAGAAATACGCGTTGCTGCCATGGCTCGACGTGCTCGACAACGTCGCGCTCGGGCTGCGCTTCGCACGCGTGTCGAAGGCCGAACGCCAAGCGCGTGCGACGGAGATGCTCGCGCTCGTCGGCCTCGAGCGCCATGCGCATGCGCGCGTGTACGAACTGTCCGGCGGGATGCAGCAGCGCGTCGGCATCGCGCGTGCGCTCGCGAGCGATCCGCGCGTGCTGCTGATGGACGAGCCGATGGGCGCGCTCGACGCGATGACGCGCGGCACGATGCAGGCGCTCGTCCTCGACGTATGGGCGCGCACGGGCAAGACGGTGTTCTTCATCACGCACGACGTCGAGGAGGCGCTGTTCCTCGCGACGCGTCTCGTCGTGATGACGCCCGGCCCCGGCCGCATCGCGGAAACCTTCGAGCTGCCGTTCGCGCGGCGCTACGTCGAATCGCGCGATGCGCGCGCGGTGAAGTCGTCGCCGGAATTCATCGCATGGCGCGAGCGGCTGATCGCGTATCTGCATCGCGACGAGGCGGTCGGGGAGACCGCGTGATGCACGAGTTCGCGCGGCAGGGCGCGTCCGTCGGGCGCGGCCGGATCAGTACTTTGCACAGGCAGGACGACATGAGCACGCAGGATTCCTGGGTGGCCGATCGAGCGGCCGGGAGGTTCGAGCAGGACGAGCGCACGACGCGGCGCAAGGCGGCGCGGCCGTCGCGCCGCTACCGGTTGCCGGGCCAGGGAAAAACCGCAGGGCTCAGCGCGGCGACGGTCGCGGCGCTGGCCGTGCTGTGGTGGGTCGCGACGCATCGGCAGTGGTTGCCGCCGCTGTTCCTGCCCGCGCCGGAAGCGGTGTGGGCGGCATTCGTCGACGCGTGGCACGGCCGCATCCAGGGTGGCCTGCCGCTGTCCGAGCATCTGCTGTGGAGTGCCGCGCGCGTGTTCGGGGCGTTCCTGCTCGCCACCGTGGCCGGCGTGCCGGCCGGCGTCCTGATGGGCGTGAGCCGTGTTGCGCGCGGCGTGCTCGATCCGCTGCTGGAGTTCTACCGGCCGCTGCCGCCGCTCGCGTACCTGCCGCTCGTCGTGATCTGGTTCGGCATCGACGAGACGGCGAAGCTGGTCGTGATCTTCCTCGCGTGCTTCGCGCCGATCGCGATGGCCGCCCGTGCGGGCGTGCGTGCGGCGACGGTCGAGCAGATCAACGCCGCATATTCGCTCGGCGGCAGCTTCGCGCAGGTCGTGCGCCACGTCGTGCTGCCGGCCGCGCTGCCGGAAATCCTCACCGGCCTGCGGATCGCGATCGGGTTCGGCTGGACGACGCTCGTCGCAGCCGAGATGGTCGCCGCGACGGCCGGGCTCGGGCAGATGGTGCTCAATGCGTCGAGCTTCCTGCGCACGGATATCGTCGTGATGGGCATCCTGATCATCGGCGCGATCGCGTGGCTGTTCGATCTCGCGATGCGATGGGTCGAGCGGCGGATCGTGCCGTGGAAAGGGCGCGGATGACACGCAGCAGGCGGCGCATGCGCGCCGCCTCGGCCGGCTGCCCTCAATCCCCCATCGCGATCCCTTCGCGCCGCGGGTCAGCGCCGCCGAACCACACCGTCTGCCCCTGCACGTTCAGCCGCTGGATCCCCTGCAGTCCCGAATTCATCTCGACGACCTGCACGTCGTGCCCGCGCCCCTTCAGCCCGTCGACGAGCGCGTCCGACACGCGGCCGCGCTCGAGTTGTGTCGGCCCGTTCATCGACCCGACGTTCGGCAGCGCAATCGCCTGCTGCATCGTCATCCCCCAGTCCATCACGCCGATCAGCGTCTTCGCGACGTGGTTGATGATCGCGGGGCCGCCGGCCGAACCGACGATCATCGTCACCTGCTTCGTCTTCTTGTCGAACACGAGTTCCGGCGACATCGACGAGCGCGGTCGCTTGCCCGGCTGCACGCGGTTCGCGACGGGCCGGCCGTTCTCGCTCGCCACGAACGAGAAATCGGTGAGCTGGTTGTTCAGCATGAAACCGCGCACCATCAGCCGCGAGCCGAATGCGTCCTCGACGCTGGTCGTCATCGACAGCGCCTGGCCGTAGCGGTCGACGATGGCGATGTCGGACGTCGACGGCATGTCGGGGCTGCGGTCGTCGGCCAGTGCGAGTGTCGCGCCCTGCGGCGTGCCGGCCTGCGCGACGCCCATGCTCGTGTCGCCGATCAGGCGCGCGCGCTGCGCGAGATAGGTCTTGTCGGTGAGGCTTGCCCAGTTGCCGCCCGGCAGCGGCGCGAAATCGGGATCGGCGACATAGCGCGCGCGGTCCGCATACGCGAGGCGTCCGGCCTCGCTGAACAGGTGCGCGGCGAACGGCGTCGGCTCGTAGCCCAGCTCGGTCCGCACCGGCTTCTGCGCGCCGATCTGCTGCCAGTCGGGCATCGCCTCGAGGATGCCGAGCATCTGCGCGACCGCGAGGCCGCCCGACGACGGCGGCGGCATCCCGCACACCACCGAGCGCCGGTAGTCGGCGCACAGCGGCGCGCGCACCTTCGCCTTGTAGTGCGCGAGATCCTGCAGCGACAGCAGGCCCGGGTTGGTCGGGTGCTTGCGCACCTTCGCGACGATGTCGCGCGCGATCGCGCCGGTGTAGAACGCGTTCGCGCCGCGGTCGGCGATCTGGCGCAGCACGGTCGCGAGCGCGGGGTTCTTCAGCACCGTGCCGGCCGTCTTCGGCGTGCCGTCCTTGTTGTAGAAGTACGCACGCGCGGCCGGGTCGTTCTTCAGGTACCGGTCGTTCGCGATCAGCATCGCCAGGCGCGGGCTGATCGTGAAGCCGTGCTCGGCGAGCCGGATCGCGGGCTGGAACAGCCGGCGCCACGGCAGCTTGCCGTGCGCGCGGTGCGCGGCGTCGAGCATGCGCAGCACGCCCGGGGTGCCGACCGAGCGACCGCCGACGACGCCTTCGTAGAAGCCCATCGGCTGGCCGGTCGGCCCGTAGAACAGGCGGTCGGTCGCGGCGGCCGGCGCGGTTTCGCGGCCGTCGTACGCCTGCGTCGCACGGCCGTCGAAGTACAGCATGAACGCGCCGCCGCCGATTCCCGACGATTGCGGCTCGACGAGCGCGAGCACCATCTGCGTCGCGATCGCGGCGTCGATCGCGGTGCCGCCGGCCTTCAGCATCTCGTAGCCGGCCTGCGTCGCGAGCGGGTTCGCGGCCGCGATCATGAAGTGCTGCGAGGTCCAGCCCGGCTTGTCGGTCCAGCCGGACGACTGTTCCGGCGCGTGCACGCCGGGCAGCGGCACCGCGGCGCCCGACGCGGCGGCGACCGGGACGACGGCGCCCGACGGCGCGGACGGGGACGTGCAGCCGGCGCTGAACGTGACGAGCGCGGCGAGCGTGACGTGCGCGAGCGCGGCAACGGGCGTCCAGGGACGCGAATGCGGACGAATCCGGTCGAACATTGAACCCTCGGCAACAGTGAATTCGAAGGAGGCAGCGTGTGCGCGGCACGCGCTCCGCACGGGCGGCGCGCTATTGTCGCCGCGCGGCCGGCGGGTTGTCACCCGACAGGAAACCCTGACGCATCCCGTCCGGCCCGCCCCGGCCGGTCTTTCCGGCCTGTTCGAGGATGAACTCTATGAACGTCGCGGTCGCGCGCGTGTGGTGCCGGTTCGGCATGTAGAGCATGTACATGTGCGTGCCGAAGATGCTGAGCCGGTACGCGTCGAGCGACGTGACGACGATGCCGCGCCGCATGTCGTCCTGCATCACGTAGTCGGGCACGATGCCGACGCCGATCCCGGCGAGGATCGCCTGGCGCAGGAACAGGAAGTTCTCCGAAATCAGCGTGGGTTCGAGCAGCACCTCGTGGCGCTCGTCGCCGAGATACGCGGCGATCCGCAGCTGCCGCCCCAGCACCGTCGCGGTGACGACCGGCGCGGCGGCCAGCGCCTCGAGGCTCGCGGGCATCCCGTGCGCGGCCGCGAACGCGGGCGACGCGCACGCGACGTAGCGCACCGCGCCCATGTCGCGCGCGACGAGGTTCTGAGGCGGCTCGGACATCACGCGGATCGCGATGTCGACTTCGTCGCGCATCAGGTCCTCCACGCGATTCTCGAACACCACGTCGAGCACGATGCCCGGATGCAGGCGCTTGAACGCGAGCAGCCACTCCGACATCACCATCTGCCCGTAGCCGCTCGGCACCGACAGCCGCACGCGGCCCTGCAGGTCCTGGCCGAGCGTCGTCACCGATTCCTGCGCGGCGAGCAGTTCGTTGCGGATGCGCCGGCCGTGCTCGTACAGCTTCAGCCCGATCTCGGTCGGCTCGATGCGGCGCGTCGTGCGACGCACGAGCTGCTGGCCGATCGAGCGTTCGAGCTGGTTCAGCCGGTAGCTGACGTTCGCGCGGCTCATCTTGAGCCGCTGCGCGGCCTTGCTCAGATTGCCCGCGTCGAGGATCTCGACGAGCAGCGTCAGCGCGTTCAGGTCCATGCGCGGTGTCTCCCGATCCGGCCCGTTTAACGGTCCGAAAACATTCAATGTCAAGTCAGACTTGACAGCTTGTAAAGGCGCGCGGGAATTGTCAATAAATCTCGATCAATCGAGAATCGAGTCATGCCCGGCAAACACGCCGGATCGTTTCCCGCCGCGCGGCACCCGGCTCGGGAGCCGGCACCGCTCGCCGGCCCGACGACCGGTTCCGCCCGCGCGGCGCACCGCACTGGAGACACGATGAATTCACCCGCTTCCACCGAACCATCCCGAGCCGGCACCGTCACGCGCGAACGGCGCGACAAGGTGCTCGTCGTCACGATCGACCATCCGCCCGTCAACGCGCTGTCCGCCGACGTGCGGCGCGGTCTCGCCGACGCGCTCGACGCCGCGCAGGCCGACGACGCGATCCGTGCGGTGCTGATCGTCGGCGCCGGCCGCAACTTCATCGCGGGCGCCGACATCCGCGAGTTCGGCAAGCCGCCGGTGCCGCCGTCGCTGCCAGACGTGTGCGAGCGGATCGAGTCGAGCGCGAAGCCGGTCGTGGTGGCGCTGCACGGCGCGACGCTCGGCGGCGGCCTCGAGGTCGCGCTCGCCGCGCATTACCGGCTGGCGGTGCCCGGCGCGAAGCTCGGCCTTCCCGAAGTCACGCTCGGCCTGCTGCCCGGCGCGGGCGGCACGCAGCGCACGCCGCGCCTGATCGGCGCGAAGGCCGCGCTCGACCTGATGCTGACGGGGCGTCACGCAAGCGCCGACGAAGCGCTCGCGCTCGGCCTCGTCGATCGCGTCGCGCACAGCGACGACACGCTCGCCGAAGGTCTCGCCTATGCGCAGGAACTCGTGTCGCTCGGCGCGCCGGCGCGGCGCACGCGCGATGCGCAGGGGCTTGCCGATCGCGCGGCCGCGCAGGCCGCGATCGACGCGGCGCGCGCCGACCTGCCGAAGAAGTCGCGCGGCCTGTTCTCGCCGGCGAAGATCGTCGATGCGGTCGAGGCCGCGCTCACGCTGTCGTTCGACGCGGGGATGAAGCTCGAACGCGGCCTGTTCCTGCAATGCGTCGACAGCCCGCAGCGCGCGGGCCTCGTGCATGCATTCTTCGCGGAACGCGAGGCGGCCAAGGCACCCGAGGCGCGCCGCGCGAGCGCGCGTCCGGTCGAGCGGATCGGCGTGGTCGGTGGCGGCACGATGGGCGCGGGCATCGCGGTCGCGGCGCTCGATGCCGGGCTGCCCGTGACGATGATCGAGCGCGACGAAGCGTCGCTCGCGCGCGGCCGCGCGCATGTCGAGAAGGTGTACGACGGCCTCGTCGCGAAGGGGCGGATGACGCCGGCCGCGCACGCGGCGCGGCTCGCGCGCTTCAAGGGCAGCACGTCGTATGACGCGCTCGCGCAGGCCGACGTGGTCATCGAAGCCGTGTTCGAGGACATGGGCGTGAAGAAGGCGGTGTTCGCGGAACTTTCGCGCGTGTGCAAGCCGGGCGCGGTGCTCGCGACCAACACGTCGTATCTCGACATCGACGAGCTGGCCGCCAGCGTCGACCGCCCGTCCGACGTGATCGGCCTGCATTTCTTCTCGCCGGCCAACGTGATGAAGCTGCTCGAGATCGTCGTGCCGGCGCGCGTGAGTGCGGATGTCGTCGCGACCGTGTTCGCGCTGGCCAAACAGCTCAAGAAGACGCCGGTGCGCGCCGGCGTGTGCGACGGCTTCATCGGCAACCGGATCCTCGCGGTCTACCGCACCGCCGCCGACTACCTGATGGAAGATGGCGCGTCGCCGTATCAGATCGATCGCGCGGTGCGTGAATTCGGCTTCCCGATGGGGCCGTTCCAGGTCGTCGACCTCGCGGGCGGCGACATCGGCTGGGCGACCCGCAAGCGCCGCGCGGCGACGCGCGACCCGCGCGCGCGCTACGTGGAGATTTCCGACCGGCTGTGCGAGCGCGGCTGGTTCGGGCAGAAGACCGCGCGCGGCTACTACCTGTATGCGGACGGCGCGCGCGTCGGCACGCCGGACCCGGAAGTCGAGGCGATCGTCGCCGACGAGCGCGCGAAGAGGGGCATCGCGCCGCGCACGTTCACCGACGACGAGATCATGCGCCGCTACCTCGCCGCGATGATCAACGAAGGCGCGAACGTCGTGCACGAGAAGATCGCGCTGCGCCCGCTCGACGTCGACGCGGTGTTCCTGTACGGCTACGGCTTCCCGCGCTATCGCGGCGGCCCGATGCACTACGCGGACACGGTCGGCCTCGCGAACGTGCTCGCCGACATCCGCGCGTTCGCGAAGGAGGATCCGCTGTTCTGGAAGCCTTCGCCGCTGATCGTCGAGCTGGTCGAGCGCGGCGCGGATTTCGCGAGCCTGAACCATATCGACTGAACGCCCACCGCATTCGCAACGGACTCACGATGGACCTCAATTTCACTCCCGAAGAGGAAGCGTTCCGCACCGAAGTGCAGCGCTTTCTCGCCGCCGAACTGCCCGCGCGCACCGCGCGCAAGGTGAAGGGCGGCCTGCATCTGACGCGCGACGACATGCGCGAATGGCACGCAATCCTGAATGCCCGCGGCTGGCTCGCGAGCCACTGGCCGCGCGAGTATGGCGGCCCCGGCTGGAGCGTCGCGCAGAAATTTCTGTTCGACAACGAATGCGCGCTCGCCGGCGCGCCGCGCATCGTCCCGTTCGGCGTCAACATGCTCGGGCCCGTGCTGATCAAGTACGGCGACGAAGCGCAGAAGCGCCACTGGCTGCCGCGCATTCTCGACGGCACCGACTGGTGGTGCCAGGGCTATTCGGAGCCGGGCGCCGGTTCCGATCTCGCGTCGGTGAAGACGAGCGCGGTGCGCGACGGCAACCACTACGTCGTGAACGGCCAGAAGACGTGGACCACGCTCGGCCACTACGCGAACATGATCTTCTGCCTCGTGCGCACCGCGACCGACGTGCGCAAGCAGGAAGGCATCAGCTTCCTGCTGATCGACATGAACACGCCGGGCGTCGAAGTGCGTCCGATCATCACGCTCGACGGCGAGCATGAAGTGAACGAGGTGTTCTTCACCGACGTGCGCGTGCCTGTGGAGAACCTCGTCGGCGAAGAGAACCGCGGCTGGACCTACGCGAAATACCTGCTCACGTACGAGCGCACCAACATCGCCGGAATCGGCTTCTCGACGGCCGCGCTCGACCGCCTGCGCGCGGTGGCCGCGAAGGTGACGAAGAATGGCCGGCCGCTCGCGGACGATCCGTTCTTCGCGGCGCGCGTCGCGCGCGTCGAGATCGAGCTCGAGAACATGCGCACGACCAACCTGCGCGTGCTGGCCGCGGTCGCGGGCGGCGGCGTGCCGGGCGCGGAAAGCTCGATGCTGAAGATCCGCGGCACGCAGATCCGCCAGGAGATCACGTCGCTGATGCGCCGCGCGATGGGGCCATACGCGCAGCCGTTCGTCGAGGAGGCGCTCGACGCCGATCACGACGGCGAGCCGGTCGGCCCGGACGGCGCCGCGAGCGCCGCGCAGCAGTACTTCAACAACCGCAAGCTGTCGATCTTCGGCGGCTCGAACGAGATCCAGAAGAACATCATCGCGAAGATGATGCTCGGGCTGTAACGAGGAACGCGACGATGGATTTCCAGCACACAGCAGACCGCCGGATGCTGGCGGACACGTTGAACCGCTTCATCGCCGAACAGTATGCGTTCCCGGTGCGCGACCGCATCGCGCAGTTGGCCGACGGCTTCGATCGCGCGATGTGGCAGCGCTTCGCCGAACTCGGCGCGGTCGGCGCGCTGTTTCCCGAAGCCGACGGCGGCTTTGGCGGCGCGGGCTTCGACATCGCCGTGGTGTTCGAATGCCTCGGGCGCGGGCTCGTCGTCGAGCCGTTCCTCGGCGCGCTGCTCGCGGGCCGCGCGTTGTCGCTCGCCGGCGGCCACGCGCATCGTGAACGGCTTGCCGCGCTGATCGACGGCCGCGCGAGCGCCGCGTTCGCGCACGACGAGCCGGGCTCGCACTACGAACTGACGACCGTGCGCACGCGCGCCGATCGTGCCGGCGACGGCTGGGTGCTGACGGGCGCGAAGGGCGTCGTCGACCAGGCCGCGCAGGCGGCGTTCTTCGTCGTCAGCGCGCGCGTGTCGGGACGCGACGACGACGCGGCGGGCATCGGCCTGTTCGTCGTGCCGGCCGACGCGCCGGGCGTGTCGCTGCGCGACTACCGGAAGATCGACGGCGGCCGCGCGGCCGAAGTGCGCTTCGAGCGTGTCGCGCTGCCGGCCGATGCCGCGCTCGGCGCGCCGGATGCGCTCGACGGCGAAACGGGCGCGGCACTACTCGAACGCGTGCTCGGCTACGGGCTGCTCGCGCTGTCGGCGGAGGCGCTCGGCGCGATGGACGTCGCGAAGGACGCGACGCTCGACTACCTGCGCACGCGCAAGCAGTTCGGGCTGCCGATCGGCAGCTTCCAGGCGCTGCAGCACCGGATGGCCGATCTGCTGCTCGAAGTCGAGCAGGCGCGCTCGGCGGTGATCAATGCGGCCGCGCAGCTCGATGCGCCGCGTGTGGTGCGCGAGCGCGCGCTCGCAGCGGCGAAATACAGCATCGGCCGGATCGGCACGCTGGTCGCCGAGGAAAGCATTCAGCTGCACGGCGGGATCGGGATGACGTGGGAGCTGCCGCTGTCGCATTACGCGAAGCGGCTCGTGATGATCGATCACCAGCTCGGCGACGAGGATCACCATCTCGCGCGCTACATCGCGCTGTCGAAACAGTAAAGGCATACGACGCGAATGGAGGAGACAAGGATGACGAACGACCCACGCGCATTGCCGCTGGCCGGCGTGAAGGTGCTCGATTTCTCGCGCGTGCTCGCGGGCCCGTGGAGCGCGATGGTGCTCGCCGATTTCGGCGCGGACGTGATCAAGGTCGAGCATCCGGTGCGCGGCGACGACACGCGCGACTGGGGGCTGCGGATCGGCGAGACCGAGACGACCTACTTCAACAGCGTGAACCGGAGCAAGCGGTCGATCTGCGTCGACCTGCAGACCGAAGAAGGGCAGCGCATCGCGCGCGAGCTGGCCGCGCAGGCCGACGTGCTGATCCACAACTTCAAGTTCGGCGGCGCGGAGAAGCTCGGCCTCGGCTACGACGCGCTGGCCGAATTGAATCCGCGGCTCGTGCATTGCGCGATTTCCGGCTACGACCGCTCGGGCCCGGAGGCCGCGCGGCCCGGCTACGACCTCGTCGTGCAGGGCGAGGCGGGGCTGATGGCGCTGAACGGCGAGGCCGGCCAGCCGCCGCTGAAATTCGGCGTCGCGGCGGTCGACCTGTTCACCGGCATGTATTCGGCGCAGGCGATCCTCGCCGCGCTGTACGAGCGCCACGCGACGGGGCGCGGGCGGCGCATCGAGATGGCGCTGTTCGACTGCGGGCTGATGATCACCGCGTACTACGGACTCGACGCGCTGCTGATGGGCGAGGATCCGCCGCGCTACGGCAACGCGCATCCGTCGATCGTGCCGTACGGCGTGTTCGACGCGGCCGACGGTCCGCTCGTGATCACGGTCGGCAACAACACGCAGTTCGCGCGTTTTTGCGACGCGATCGAGCGGCCCGACCTCGCCGCGGACGACCGCTACAGGACCAACCTCGGCCGCTCGGAGAACCGCGCCGCGCTGCTGCCGGAGATTCGCGGCGAGCTCGCGCGGCGGCCGCGCGCGATGCTGCTCGCGGCACTCGCCGATGCGGGCATTCCGTGCGGCGAGGTGCTCGGGCTGCACGACGCGCTGACGTCGGAGCGCGCGACCCGCGCGGGGCTCGTCACGCGGCAGCCGCATCCGGTCGCGGGCGGCGTCGACGTGCTCGCGCCGCCGTATCGCTTCGACGGCGCGCGCCTGCCGGTGCGCGGTGCGCCGCCCGTGCTCGGCGCCGATACGGACGACGTGCTCGGCAGCTGGCTCGGGCTGTCGCCGGACGACCTGGCGCGGCTGCATGCGGATCGCGTCGTGTAGCGCGTTTCATGTATTGCCGCCGCGGCGCGGGCGGAGCAGTCGACGCGCGCCGACCATCCATAAGACACGCCTCGCGAACGACGAGGGGACATTGGAGACACCATGCAGCATTCCTTCATCGAATCGGTCACGGCGCGCCGTGACTACCAGCAGCTCGTGCGTGCGCGACGCCGCTTCAGCTTCACGCTGACGGCGCTGATGATCGCCACCTACTACGGCTTCATCCTGCTCGTCGCGCTCGCGCCGCACGTGCTGGCCGCGCCGCTGTACCGCGGCGCGACGACCACGGTCGGGATCGTCGCGGGCGTCGCGATCATCCTGGTCGCGATCGGACTGACCGCGTGCTACGTGCTGCGCGCGAACCGTGCGTTCGACCGCCGCGTCGACGCGATCCTGCAACGTTCGTGACGGAGGCCGACATGCGACGCATCTCGAGCGCGCTCGGCGCGCTGGCCGTTCTCGTTTTCTCCACCTCCACCTCCACCGCGCACGCGAGCGCCGTCGCGGGGCCGATGCCCGACAAGGTCGAGCTGAACCCGGTCGCGATCGCGATGTTCTTCGCGTTCGTGTTCGCAACGCTCGCGCTCACGCGCTGGGCCGCGCGCCGCACGCGCTCGACGCGCGACTTCTACACGGCCGGCGGCGGCATCACCGGGCTGCAGAACGGCCTCGCGATCGCGGGCGACTACATGTCGGCCGCGTCGTTCCTCGGACTGTCGGGGATGGTGTTCATGTTCGGCTTCGACGGACTGATCTACTCGATCGGCTTCCTGGTCGGCTGGCCGTTCGTGATGTTCCTGATCGCCGAGCCGCTGCGCAACCTCGGCAAGTTCACGTTCGTCGACGTCGTCGCGTACCGCTTCGCGCAGCGGCCGATCCGGCTGCTGACATCCGCGAACGCGCTGACGATCGTCGTGCTGTACCTGGTCGTGCAGATGGTCGGCGCGGGCAAGCTGATCCAGTTGCTGTTCGGGCTGTCGTACGGCACGGCCGAGCTGATCGTCGGCGTGCTGATGGTGGTCTATGTGTTCTTCGGCGGGATGACCGCGACCACCTGGGTGCAGGTGATCAAGGCCGTGCTGCTGCTGTGCGGTGCGACGCTGCTCGTATTGCTCGCGCTCGCCGAATTCGGCTTCAGCATCGACGAGATGTTCCGCCGTGCGGTGGCCGTACATCCGGGCGCGCTCGGCATCATGGGGCCCGGCAAGCTGATCCGCGATCCGGCCAATGCGCTGTCGCTCGGCATCGCGCTGATGTTCGGCACGGCCGGCTTCCCGCACATCCTGATGCGCTTCTTCACGGTGCCGAACGCGAAGGAGGCGCGCAAGTCGGTGCTCTACGCGACCGGCTTCATCGGCTACTTCTACCTGCTCACGTTCGTGATCGGCTTCTCGGCGATCGTGCTGCTCGCGCAGCATCCCGAGTTCTTCAAGCTCGGAGCGAACGGCACCTTCAACCTGACGCACGACCTGCTCGGCGGCTCCAACATGGTCGCGGTGAAGCTCGCGCAGGCGGTCGGCGGCAACTGGTTCTACGGCTTCATCGCGGCCGTCACGTTCGCGACGATCCTCGCGGTGGTCGCCGGGCTGACGCTCGCCGGCGCGACCACGATCTCGCATGACCTGTACGCGCAGATGTGGGCGCGCGGCAAGCCCGACGAGCGGCTGGAAATGCGCATCTCGCGCGCGGCGACGATCGGGCTGTCCGCGGTCGCGATCGCGCTGTCGATCCTGTTCGAGCACGTGAACGTCGCGTTCATGGTCGGCCTCGTCGCCGCGGTGGCCGCCAGCGCCAATTTCCCGGTGCTCGCGATGTCGATCTTCTGGCGCGGGATGACGACGCGCGGCGCGGTGCTCGGCGGCAGCCTCGGCCTCGCGTCGGCGGTGGCGCTCACGGTGCTGTCGAAGTCGGTGTGGGTCGACGTGCTGCACCACGCGCATGCGCCGGTGTTCCTCGACAACCCGGCGCTCGTGTCGGTGCCGCTCGCGTTCGTCGGGATCATCGTCGGCTCGCTCGCGGACCGCGGCGAGCGCGCGCGGCGCGAGCGCGAGGCCTTCGCGCGGCAGGAGTTCTACGCGCAGACGGGCGTGCTGGCCGGTGAAGCCGTGCAGCACTGATTCGTCCGATGAAACGCCCCATCCGTCCGGATCGCCGGACGGATGTTTTCCGGAAATCCGGAATCCCGGATTTCCTTGCCTGCCGCATTATGAGAAATACAATGAAAACAACGGCTTGAGGGGTTCCGGACACCTGGCATCGACCTTGCGATATGAAAAGCACGGCCATCCCCCCGGCCGACTATTAAACCAAGGAGACAATCGATGACCACTGCCTTCCACTCCCTCCGGACGTCCTGAGGCATCGCTTGTTGCGGCACGGCAGCCGCGCGGGCGAATGGCTCTTCCCCAGACATTCGTCCGCGCGCGTGACGCCGTTTCCACCGGCTCATCTACTTCAGCAGGAACCATCGTGAAGAAGAAACCCTTCTACAAAGTGCTCTACGTGCAGGTGATCTTCGCCATCATCGTCGGCGTGATCCTCGGCCACTTCTACCCGGCGCTCGCCACCGACATGAAACCGCTCGGCGACGGCTTCATCAAGCTGATCAAGATGGTGATCGGACCGATCATCTTCTGTACGGTCGTCACCGGCATCGCCGGCATGGAGGACATGAAGAAGGTCGGCCGCGTCGGCGGCAAGGCGCTGCTGTACTTCGAGATCGTGTCGACTTTCGCGCTGCTGCTCGGCCTCGCGGCCACGCACATCCTGCGTCCGGGCGTCGGCTTCAACATCGATCCGGCGACGCTCGACGGCAAGGCCGTTGCGTCGTACGCGGCGAAGGCGCACGGGCAGTCGACGGTCGACTTCCTGATGCACATCATCCCGAACACGATGGTCGATGCGTTCGCGCAGGGCGAAATCCTGCAGATCCTGCTGATCGCGCTGCTGTTCGGCAGCGTGCTCGCGCACCTCGGCGAGCGCGGCAAGGTCGTGACCGACTTCATCGACGGCCTCACGCGCGTGCTGTTCGGCATCGTGCACATCGTCACGAAGCTGGCGCCGATCGGTGCGTTCGGTGCGATGGCGTTCACGATCGGCAAGTACGGCGTCGGCTCGCTGGTGCCGCTGCTCAAGCTGATCGGCACGTTCTACCTGACCTCGGTCGTGTTCGTGCTGGTCGTGCTCGGCGCGATCGCACGCGCCACGGGCTTCTCGATCATCCGCTTCGTGTCGTACATCAAGGAAGAGCTGCTGATCGTGCTCGGCACGAGCTCGTCGGAAGCCGCGCTGCCGCAGCTGATGGAAAAGCTGGAGAAGGCCGGCTGCTCGCGCTCGGTGGTTGGCCTCGTCGTGCCGACCGGCTACTCGTTCAACCTCGACGGCACCAACATCTACATGACGATGGCCGTGCTGTTCATCGCGCAGGCGACCAACATCGAGCTGACGTGGATGCAGCAGCTCACGCTGCTCGCGGTCGCGATGCTGACGTCGAAGGGCGCGAGCGGTGTCACGGGCGCGGGCTTCATCACGCTCGCCGCGACGCTCGCCGTCGTGCCGACGATCCCGCTGTCGGGCATGGTGCTGATCCTCGGCATCGATCGCTTCATGAGCGAATGCCGCGCGCTGACCAACATCGTCGGCAACGGCGTGGCGACGGTCGTCGTGTCGGCCTGGGAAAAGGAGCTCGACCGCAACAAGCTGCGCCAGGCGCTGAAGGGCGGCGGCGAGGTCACGGCGACCGAGACGGCCGGCGTCTGACGTCATGAATGAGCAGGCGGCGGCACCGCCCGCGGGCGGAGCGCCGCGCGGCGGCCCGGGCGGCGATATGGAGCCCTATGACACAATAGGCGATCCGCATCGCCAGGAAGTCACGTCCGTGAAGCGCCGCCTGCTCATCCTCGTCATGCTTGCCGCCGCGCTCGCGGCGGCGTGCGCGCTGACGTGGACCATCACGTGGCGGCGCGGCGTCGCCGAGCTGCAGCGCAACGCCGCGGTGCGGGTCGACCGCACCACCAACGCGCTCAAGAGCACGCTCGACCGTTACGAGTCGCTGCCTTATCTGCTCGGCAGCCACCCGTACGTCCTGGACCTGCTCGCCGAGCCGAAGCGCGCCGATTTCACCGCGCGCGCGAACCGCTATCTCGAAGACCTCAACGAACACGCGCACGCGACCGTCACCTACGTGATCGGCGCGGACGGCCTGTGCGTCGCCGCCAGCAACTGGCGCGCGCCCGACAGCTTCGTCGGGACCGGATACCAGTTTCGTCCGTATTTCATCGATGCGATGGGCGGCCAGGTCGGCCGCTTCTTCGGGATCGGCACGATCTCGCGCGATCCCGGCTACTACATCTCGCAGCCGGTGTGGCGCGACGGCAGGATCGCGGGCGTCGTCGTCGTGAAGCTCAATCTCGAATGGTTCCAGGGCGCCGACGCGTCCGAGCCGCTCGTCGTCGCGGACGATCACGGCGTCGTGTTCCTGTCGTCCGTGCCCGCGTGGAAATACCACACGCTGCATCCGTTGACGGGGCCCGTCGCCGCGTCGATCTACGAGACGCGCCAGTACGCGCAGCAACCCGTCACGCCGCTGCCTCTGCGCGTCGAGCAGGTGCTCGACGCCGACGCGGAGATCGTGCGTCTCGGTCCCGGCCTGCGCGCGCCGCGCTTCCTCGCCAGCAAGCGGCGGATCGGCGAACCCGACTGGCTGCTGGTGACGCTCGCGCCGATCGCGCCCATCGACGCCGACGCGCGCAACGCGACGATCGTCACCGGCTTCGGCTTCGTGTCGGTCGCCTTGCTCGCGTTCTACTGGCGCATGCGCCGCGCACGCGTGCGCGAGATGATCCGCGGCCGCGCACTGCTGCAGCAGGCGTATGCCGAGCTGAACCGGCGCGTCGAGGAGCGCACGGCCGACCTGTCGGAGGCGAACGAGCAGTTGCAGAAGGAAGTCGGCGACCGGATCCGCGCGGAACAGGAATTGCGCGCCGCGCACGACGAACTGATCCAGGCGAGCAAGCTCGCCGCGCTCGGCCAGATGGCGGCCGGCATCACGCATGAACTGAACCAGCCGCTCGCGGCGCTGCGCAGCTTCTCGGACAACACGCGCGTGCTGCTCGATCGAGGCGAGCAGGCGGCCGCGCGCGAGAACCTCGAGGCGATCGCCGCGCTGACCGAGCGGATGGGCAAGATCACCAACCAGCTGAAGCTGTTCGTCGGCCGCGCGAAGCCGCGCAACGAACGGGCGCTCGTCGTGCGCGCGCTGCGCAGCGTGCTGTCGCTGCTCGGCGACCGGCTGCGCGGCGTCGCGCTCACGCTGACGCTGCAGGATGCGACCGTATCGCCCGCGCAGGATGCGCCGCTCGACCTCGCGTGCGACTATCCGGAACTCGTCGCCCGCTGCGAGGACTTGCGTCTCGAACAGGTGCTGATCAACCTGCTCGGCAACGCGCTCGACGCGGTCGCGGGCGTCGCGGCACCGGCAATCGAAGTGACGATCGCGGTGTCGGTCGCGACGCTCGCGATCGAGGTACGCGACAACGGCTCCGGCATCGCGCCCGACTTGCTGCCACGCTTGTTCGAGCCGTTCTTCACGACCAAGGAAATGGGGCGCGGGCTCGGGCTGGGCCTCGCGATCTCGTCGTCGATCGCGAGCGACGCGGGCGGCGCGCTGACCGCGCGCAATGCACCGTCCGGCGGCGCGCTGTTCGTCTTGACGCTGCGGCGCGCGCGCACGCATCATCCGGACTCGGTGTCCGAGCCGGCGGGCTCGCACTAGGACCCGCCGCAAACCCGTTCGCCGCACGACCGGCATCAACGAGAGCCGCGCGCACCCGCGCCGCGCGGCCTGTCAGGAGCAAGTGACCAAGATGGCCAACCGGCTGCAAGTGATCTATATCGAAGACGATGCGCTCGTTCGCCGGGCGAGTGTGCAGAGCCTCCAGCTCGCGGGGTTCGACGTCGTCGGGTTCGAATCGGCCGAGGCGGCCGACAAGGCGATCGTCGCGGAAGCCGCCGGCGCGATCGTCAGCGACATCCGGCTGCCCGGCGCAAGCGGGCTCGACCTGCTCGCGCAGTGCCGCGAGCGCGTGCCCGACGTGCCGGTGATCCTCGTCACAGGCCACGGTGACATCTCGATGGCCGTGCAGGCGATGCGCGACGGCGCGTACGACTTCATCGAGAAGCCGTTCGCGGCCGAGCGGCTGATCGAGACCGTGCGCCGCGCGCTCGAGCGGCGCGAGCTCGTGCTCGAGAACCATGCGCTGCGGCGCGAGCTGGCCGGGCAGAACATCGTCGCGCCGCGCATCATCGGCCGCAGCCCGGCGATCGAACAAGTGCGCAAGCTGATCGCGAACGTCGCGCCGACCGACGCATCGGTGTTGATCAACGGCGACACGGGCGCCGGCAAGGAGCTGATCGCGCGCAGCCTGCACGAGCTGTCGCCGCGTCGCGACAAGCCGTTCATCGCGGTGAACTGCGGCGCGCTGCCCGAGCCGATGTTCGAGTCGGAGATGTTCGGCTACGAGCCCGGCGCGTTCACCGGCGCCGCGAAACGCCGCGTCGGCAAGCTCGAATACGCATCCGGCGGCACGCTGTTCCTCGACGAAATCGAAAGCATGCCGCTCGCGCTGCAGGTGAAGCTCTTGCGCGTGTTGCAGGACGGCGTGCTGGAGCGGCTCGGCTCGAACCAGCCGATCCGCGTGAACTGCCGCGTCGTCGCGGCCGCGAAAGGCGACATGAGCGAACTCGTCGCGGCCGGCACGTTCCGGCGCGACCTGCTGTACCGGCTCAACGTCGTGACGATCGCGCTGCCGCCGCTCGCCGAGCGCCGCGAGGACATCGTGCCGCTGTTCGAGCACTTCATGCTCGACGCGGCCGTGCGCTACGGGCGGCCGGCCCCCGTGCTGACCGACCGGCAGCGCGCGAGCCTGATGCAGCGCGACTGGCCCGGCAACGTGCGCGAGCTGCGCAACGCGGCCGACCGCTTCGTGCTCGGCGTCGCCGACATGCCGCAGGAAGCCGGTGCGGGCGACGACGATGCGCAGAGCGACCAGACGCTGAAGGAGCGCATCGAGCAGTTCGAGCGCGCGGTGATCGCCGAGGCGCTGAACCAGACGGGCGGCGCGGTCGCGGCGACGGCCGATCGGCTGCATGTCGGCAAGGCGACGCTGTACGAGAAGATGAAGCGCTACGGGCTGTCGGCGAAAGGCGAAACCGAGCGCTGAAAAAGAGACGGACCGCGGAACCGGGCTGGCCGGTCGGGCGGTCCGTGGTGCGGAGCAGGGCGCAGTGGGCGCCCCCGCGAGTCCTGTCGTGCGGCGCTCAGGCCGCGCTGCCGTCGAGCGCCTTCTTGAGCAGCGCGTCGAGTTCCGCGAATTGCGGGGCGCCGACGTAGCGCTTCAGGATCTTGCCGTCCTTGTCGACGACGAAGGTCGTTGGCGTGAGCTGCACGTTGCCGAACTGCTTCGCGACGCTGCCGTCGTCGAGCGCGACCTTGAACGGCAGCTGGCGCGTCTGCGCGTAGTTCGCGACGTACATCGGCGGATCGTAGTTCATCGCGACCGCGACGAATTCCAGCCCCTGGCCCTTGAAGCGATTGTAGGTATCGACCATCTGCGGCATTTCCTGCATGCAGGTCGCGCAGCTCGTCGCCCAGAAATTCACGAGGTAGACCTTGCCTTTCAGGTCGCCGGCCGTCGACACCTTCTGGCCCGACAGCAGCGTGAACGTGGCGTCCGGCACGGTGGACTTGCCGTTGAACGCGAAGAAGCCGGCAATGGCGATGGCCGCGACGACGACGGCCGCGACGATATAGCGGGCGGGGCCGGTGCGGCGCTGGGCGGGAGGCGTGGTGTTCATCTGCGGTGCTCTCGGAGTCGGTCGATGACGCGGATCGATGCAAAGGACGTCGAAATTCGGCGCTCATTTTAGCGCGAATGCGGCGCATGCACCGGCGGCCGCCACGCATACCGGGCGTCGGCTTCGGCGGATAATGGCATTTTGCCTGTCCCCATCACTGCCATGCCGAAGGAAGTTCTCCATTCGTTGCGCCCCCTTTTTCGCCCCCTGCGACACTTCGCCGCGCTCGCGTGCGTGAGCGCGGCGCTGGCCGCGTGCTCGCCGTCATATGACTGGCGTACGCTGCACAACGACGCCGGCTACACGATCGACCTGCCGGCGAAGCCGACCGTCGAGGATCAGCCGGTGGCGGTCGGCGGTGCGTCGATGCCGATGCGGATGCAGGCCGCGCACGTCGACGGCGCGGTGTTCGCGGTCGGCACGCTGACGCTGCCCGACGATCGCGACGATACGCGCCGCGCGGCGCTCGAGTTCCTGCGGGCCGGGTTGTCGCGCAATCTCGAAGGCGTGCCAGAGACGGCCTCGGTGCCGGTGCCGCTCGCGGCCGGCGGTGCGGTAAACGGACTCGAACTGCGCGTCGCGGGCGCGGCCAGCGGCGGCGACCATTCCCACAAGACAATCGTGGCGCGGCTCGTGGCGCGGGGCCGGCACGCGTACCAGGCCGTCGCGATCGCCGACCGGCCGCTCGCGCAGGAACAGATCGACCAGTTTTTCGGCTCGTTCAAACTCGACTGACAGCGGCCGGCGAGGGCGCCTCCGACTCCCGTGACAATTGAAAGTTCATTCGCAGCTTTCGACGCTAATCGCCGGATTTTGCGGGGATTTTTCGGCTATCCACAGCGCATGTGGATAACTTTGTTGAAAAGTTGACCGAATCTCCCGCAAAGCCGCGCCGGACGGCCCTCCGGCGCATTTGACAGCTCACGCTCCCCTTGGGAAAAATCAATAAAAACAAAGGGATATGAATTTCTCGATGAAAGGGTGGCCGTGCAGGGTGATCTGGGGCCGGGTTCGTGAAATTGTGCATAAGTCAAGTCTTGACAGCCGTATTTTGTCCTCCGACGGCGCTCACAGCGCCGTGAGCGCACGCCGGTAGCGGATCGCTTCGGCGATCTGCGCGGCCGTCGGCAACGGGTCGCCGGCCAGGTCGGCGATCGTGCGCGCGACCTTCAGCACGCGGAAATACGCGCGCGCCGACCAGCCGAAGCGCTCGCCGGCCTCGCGCAGCAGCCGCTCGCCGTCGTCGGTCGGCCGGCACAGGTCGTCGGTCTCGCGGCCGCTCAGCATGTGATTGGTCTTGCCCTGCCGCTCGAGCTGCAACGCACGCGCCTGGGCGACCCGCGCGGCGACCGCCGCGCTCGGCTCGCCCGGTGCCGTCGCGCGCGACGCGAGTTCGGCCGGCGACAGCGCTGGCAGGTCGATCTGGATGTCGATCCGGTCGAGCAACGGGCCCGACAGCTTGCGCAGGTAGCGCGTGGCGACATCCGGCGTGCAGCGGCAGCGCCCGGACGGATCGCCGTGCCACCCGCACGGGCACGGATTCATCGCGGCGATCAGCTGGCATGCGGCGGGGAAGTCGGCCTGCTGGGCCGCGCGCGAGATCGTGATGCGGCCCGCTTCCAGCGGTTCGCGCAGCATTTCCAGCACATGCCGGTCGAATTCGGGCAACTCGTCGAGAAACAGCACGCCGAGGTGCGCGAGCGTGATCTCGCCCGGCTGAGGCGGGTTGCGGCCGCCGACCAGCGCGGCGGCGCTCGACGAATGGTGCGGCGAGCGGAACGGGCGCCGCCGCCACTGCGGGGGCGAGAAGCCGATGCGACTCGCGGAAAGGAGCGCGGCCGACGTCAGCGCCTCGTCGTCGGTCAGCGGCGGCAGGAGGCCGGGCAGCCGCGCGGCGAGCATCGACTTGCCGGCGCCGGGCGGCCCGATCATCAGCATGTGGTGCCCGCCAGCGGCGGCGACTTCGAGCGCGCGCCGGGCGCCGCGTTGGCCGACGACGTCCGCGAGATCGGGCGCGGCCGGCGCCGGCACGCCATCGAGGCAGGGCGCCGCGACCGGCGCGAGCCGGGCATCCGGCGCACCGGCCAGGTGCGCGCACAGCGCGGGGAGGTCGGGGGCGCCGAACACGGTGACGCCCAGCACCAGCGCGGCCTCGGCCGCGCTGTCGAGCGGCAGGTACAGCTCGGGCGGGCGCGACGGGGCTGTCTCGCCGGATATCGCGGCGCAATCGACGCCGGCATGGCCGCTGGAATCGAAACTGAAACGGGCGCCGGAATCGAGTTGCGCTTCGGCATGACCCGCGCGCCAGTCGCGCGCGGCGCCGCACGCCATCGCGAACGCGCCGCGCATCGGCCGCAGCGCGCCGGTCAGCGACAGTTCGCCCGCGAATTCGCGGCCGGCCAGCGCGTCGGCCGGGAGCTGGCCGTTCGCGGCGAGGATGCCGAGCGCGATCGGCAGGTCGAAGCGGCCCGACTCCTTCGGCAGGTCGGCCGGCGCGAGATTGACGGTGATACGCCTGACGGGGAAGTCGAATCCGCAGTTCTGCAGCGCGGCGCGCACGCGCTCGCGGCTTTCGCGGACTTCGAGATCAGGCAGGCCGACGATCGAGAACGACGGCAACCCGTTGGCAAGATGAACTTCGACGGTGACGTCCGGCGCGCGGCCGGCCGCCGGCGCGCGACTGCGCACCACGGCGAGCGACATGGCGAGGCTCCTGTAGATGAATCGGACGGGCGACGGCCGTTCAGGGCCGCATGCCGCGGGAATCGGAGGAATCGTTGCGCGCTGCCGGCGTGGCGCGGAAAAGAACGAGGAACGACGAACTGCGAAGAGCGAGGAACAGCGAAGAACGACGGAACGGCTTGCCGACTGGCTGATTTCCGGGTGGCAGGCGCGGGCCGCGCGAGGCGGCCCGCGCCCGGACCAGTCGGTCGGGTGGGGGCGTCAGGCCTGGGGCGCTGCGAGCTTCTGCTCGAGTTCCGCGACGCGCTTCTCGAGTTCCTCGAGACGCACGCGAGTGCGGGCGAGCACATGTGCCTGCGTGTCGAACTCCTCGCGCGTGACGAGATCGAGCTTCGAGAAGCCTTGCGACAACATGGCCTTCACGTTGCGCTCGACATCCTTGGCCGGCGAGTTTTTTAGCAGGTCGCTGACGCGCGACTGCAGGTCGTTGAAAACATCGCTGGGTTGCTTCATGAGATTTCCCTTCCTTGCACAAAAAATGTGCATCTTCAGTTGCATACGTGCCCATGATGCACGCATGACCGGAAATGGTGCGCCCGCGGCGCGATTTCCGGGCATGGCGCCCGCATGGGTGAATGGCCCGGTAAGCCGGGACGTGCGTGCACTCTAGCAACGATCCTTTCGGCGCGCCAGCGAACCGGGCCATGTTGGCCATTCGGCCGGGCTTCCGCACCTTTCAGCATCAGATACGACCCTGTTTAAGAGCCGTTCGAGGCGGTGTTCGCACGAACATGGCATGCGAGTTGCTGAGGAGAGACCGTTACACCATTCCAACCAATTCGACGGGACCACCCAGCGAGAGGACTTCATGAAACTCATTACCGCAATCATCAAGCCGTTCAAGCTCGATGAGACGCGCGAAGCGCTCTCAGCGCTCGGCGTCTCCGGCATCACGGTCACGGAGGTGAAAGGGTTCGGGCGCCAGAAGGGGCACACGGAGCTGTACCGGGGCGCCGAATACGTGGTCGACTTCCTGCCGAAGATGAAGATCGAGGCGGCCGTGTCCGACGATCTGGTCGACCAGGCGGTCGAGGCGATCGAGCGGGCCGCCCGCACCGGCAAGATCGGCGACGGGAAGATCTTCGTCACGCCGATCGAGCAAGTGATCCGGATCCGGACCGGGGAGACCGGCGCAGACGCGCTGTAACAGACAAAGACAAGCGACAAGAGGAAATCCAAGATGCGCAAACTTCTGATGTCCCTGCTGATGGCCGGCTCGCTGATCGCGGCCGGTGTCGGCCCCGCGCTCGCCGACGACGCGGCGTCCGCCGCGGCTGCGTCCGCGCCCGCCGCAACGGCTTCCGACGCATCGGCTGCCGCGGCACCCGCCGCGACGGCGAGCGCCGCGCCTGACGCATCCGCCGCTGCCGCCGCACCCGCTTCGGGCGCCGCCTCCGACGCATCGGCTGCCGCCGCCGCGTCCGCGCCGGCCGCACCCGCCGCGCCGACCGAGCCGTTCTCCGTCGATTCGTCGAAGATCAACTCGGGCGACACCGCGTGGATGCTGACGTCCACCGCGCTCGTGCTGTTCATGACGGTCCCCGGCCTCGCGCTGTTCTACGCGGGCATGGTCCGCAAGAAGAACGTGCTCGCGACCGTGATGCAGAGCTTCGCGATCACCGCACTGATCACGGTGCTGTGGACGGTGGTCGGCTACAGCCTCGCGTTCACACCGGGCAACGGCTTCATCGGCGGCCTGTCGCGCGCGTTCCTGCACGGGATGACCTACGTGAAGGGCGACAAGGCGACCACGCTGACCGTCAGCCACCTGGCGACGACGATTCCGGAATCGGTCTACTTCGTCTACCAGATGACGTTCGCGATCATCACGCCGGCACTGATCTGCGGCGCGTTCGCCGACCGGATGAAGTTCTCGGCGATGCTCGTGTTCATGACGCTCTGGTCGCTGATCGTCTATGTGCCGATCGCGCACATGGTGTGGGAGCCGACCGGCTGGCTGTCGGCCGACGGCGTGCTCGACTTCGCGGGCGGCACGGTGGTGCACATCAACGCCGGTATCGCGGGCCTGATGTCGTGCCTCGTGCTCGGCAAGCGCGTCGGCTACGGTCGCGAATCGATGGCGCCGCACAACCTCGTGCTGACGATGATCGGCGGCTCGATGCTGTGGGTCGGCTGGTTCGGTTTCAACGCGGGTTCGGCGGTCGCGGCTGACGGCCGTGCCGGCTTCGCGATGCTGACCACGCAAGTGGCGACGGCCTGCGCGGCGCTCGGCTGGATGTTTGCCGAATGGGTCGCGAAGGGCAAGCCGTCGGTGCTCGGCATCGTGTCGGGCGCGGTCGCGGGTCTCGTGGCGATCACCCCGGCTGCCGGCTTCGTCGGCGTGGCGGGTGCGCTCGTGATCGGCATCGCGGCGGGCGTGGTCTGCTTCTGGTCGGCGACGTGGCTCAAGTCGAAGCTCGGCTACGACGATTCGCTCGATGCGTTCGGCGTGCACGGCGTGGGCGGGATTCTCGGCGCGCTGCTGACGGGCGTGTTCGCGGTCAAGGACATCGGCGGCGCCGACGGCAGCCTGCTGCTGCAGGCGAAGGGCGTGCTGATCACGCTGGTCTACAGCGGCGTGCTGAGCTTCGTGCTGCTCAAGCTGATCGACCTGACGATTGGTTTGCGCGTGTCCGAAGAGGAAGAGCGCGAAGGCCTCGACGTGATCCTGCACGGCGAGCACGTCGAATAAGTCGTACGGATGACGGCGGGCCGCCGCGCAGACGGCACCCGCCACGAATGAGCGCAGCGACTTCGGCCCGCCCGCACGGCGGGCTTTTTTTTCTCCTGCCGCGCGCTGCCGTAGCGCATAACCCTTCACGCTATCGGGTCAATAGCCGAAAACTTCCTCCAAACCCTTGCGAAGCCGGGAACAATCCCCAAATGGACAGGGCAATTGCTCTACAATCTTCATTCTCCCGCTCGCGAGTGATTCATGGTTCCCCACCTCGTTACCGCGTTGAACGGTCCGCTGCTCGAGCTCGAGCAGAAGATCCTCGACGCGACGCCTGCGATCGAACGCTGGTTCAGGCTCGAATGGCAGGAACACACCCCGCCGTTCTATTGTTCGGTGGACCTGCGCAACGCCGGTTTCAAGCTGGCGCCCGTCGACGCGAACCTGTTCCCCGGCGCGTTCAATAATCTGCCGTCCGAAGTGCTGCCGCTCGCCGTCCAGGCCGCGATGGCCGCGATCGAGAAGATCTGCCCGGACGCGAAGAACCTGCTCGTGATTCCCGAGCTGCCGACCCGCAACGCGTTCTATCTGGAAAACGTCGCGCGGCTCGCGACGATCATGCGCCAGGCCGGCCTGAACGTGCGCTTCGGCTCGCTCGACCCGAGCATCACCGACATGACACCGATCACGCTGGCCGACGGCCAGAAGATCGTGCTCGAACCGCTCGAGCGTTCGCAGCGCCGCCTCGGCCTGAAGAATTTCGATCCGTGCTCGATCCTGCTGAACAACGACCTGTCGGCCGGCATTCCCGCCGTGCTGGAAAACCTGCACGAGCAGTACCTCCTGCCGCCGCTGCACGCGGGCTGGGCCGTGCGCAGCAAGTCGACGCACTTCTCGTGCTACGACGACGTCGCGAAGAAGTTCGCGAAGATGGTCGGCGTCGATCCCTGGATGGTGAATCCGTATTTCGCACACGTCGAAGGCGTCGACTGGCAGGGCCATGAAGGCGAGCAGGCGCTCGCCGACGCGATCGACGGCGTGCTGAAGAAGATCGCGCGCAAGTATCGCGAATACGGGATCAGCGAAAAGCCGTACGTCGTCGTGAAGGCCGACGCGGGCACCGCCGGGCGCGGCGTGATGACCGTGCACGACGCGGCCGAGATCGGCCGCATGTCGAAGGCCGAGCGCGCGCAGATGGCCGAGTCGAAGGCCGGCCTCGCGGTGCGCGACGTGATCGTGCAGGAAGGCGTCTATACGTTCGAGCGCGTCGGCGACGAAGTCGCTGAGCCGGTCGTGTACATGATCGACCGCTACGTGGTCGGCGGTTTCTACCGCACGCACGGCGGCCGCGAGCGCGACCAGAACCTGAACGCGCCCGGCATGCACTACGTGCCGCTCGGCTTCGAGCACACCGCGCTGCCGGATGCCGGCGCGAAGCCGGGCGCCGCGCCGCCGAACCGTTTCTACATGTACGGCGTCGTCGCGCGGCTGTCGCTGATCGCGTCGTCGATCGAACTGGAAAAGACCGATCCCGAAGCCATCCAGGTGTAACGGCTTCGCTACGTACAGGACCCGCATGGACATTCTCTTTATCGCCGACCCGCTCGAGCGCTTCAAGATCTACAAGGATTCGACCTACGCGATGATGGCGGAGGCCGCGCGGCGCGGGCACGCGATCTACACGTGCGAGCCGCACCAGCTTGCGTGGACGGGGTCGGGCGTCGAGGCGGACGTGCAGCGCGTGACGATCGTCGGCGATACGGCCGACCTGCATCGCCATCCGTGGTACGAGGCGGCCGCGCATCAATCGCGTCTGCTGACGTCGTTCGGCGCGGTGCTGATGCGCAAGGATCCGCCGTTCGACATGGAGTACGTGACGGCCACCTGGATGCTCGAACTCGCCGAGCGCGCGGGCGCGCGCGTGTTCAACAAGCCGCAGTCGATCCGCGACCATTCGGAGAAGCTGGCGATCGGCGAGTTTCCGCAATTCGTCGCGCCGACGCTGGTCACGCGCGATGCCGCACGATTGCGCGCGTTCCATGCCGAGCACGGCGACGTGATCGTGAAGCCGCTCGACGGCATGGGCGGGATGGGCGTGTTTCGCGTGAAGGCCGACGGGATGAATCTCGGCGCGATCATCGAGATGCTCGGCCACGACGGCACGCGCTCGCTGATGATCCAGAAATTCATCCCCGAGATCACGGCGGGCGACAAACGCATTCTGCTGATCGCGGGCGAGCCGGTGCCGTATTCGCTCGCGCGCATTCCGCAGGGCAGCGAAGTGCGCGGCAATCTCGCCGCGGGCGGGCTCGGCGTCGCACAGCCGCTGACTGCCCGCGATCGCGAGATCGCGGAGACGCTCGGGCCGGTGCTCGCGTCGCGCGGGCTGCTGCTGGTCGGGCTCGACGCGATCGGCGACTGGCTGACCGAGGTGAACGTGACGAGCCCGACGTGCTTCCGCGAGATCATGGAGCAGACGGGCTTCGACGTCGCCGCGATGTTCATCGACGCGCTGGAGCGTGCGGCCGCGTAGGCCGTCTTCCCGCGCAACCCCGGCGGCGGCCGCGCAGGTCCCCCGTCGCCGGAGCAGCTTGACTGGCCTGCTACAATGCCCGCTTGCCCGGTGCCGCGACCAGCGCGCCGAAGGCCCGGCGGTCGGGCCGAAACCGTTGCAAGGCTGAACATGAAACGATTCCCTTACTCGCTATGCTCGTTGCCCCGCTGCGGGGCGTCGGCCCGCCAGGGGCGGCCGGGGGCAGTCTGACATGGCCGGGATTCTGATCATCGCGCACGCACCGCTCGCCACTGCGCTGCGGGACTGCATCGCGCACATCTACGGCGGCGTGCCCGCGCGCATCGGCTGCATCGACGTGCTGGCCGACAGCGATCCCACCCAGGTGATGGCGTTCGCGCACGCGGAGCTCGCGCGGCTCAGGGAAGAAAATGGCGTCGTCGTGCTGACCGACATGTACGGCGCGACGCCCGCGAACATCGCGGGCCAGCTCGCGAAGCTCGACAACGTGCGCGTGTTGGCCGGCGTGAACCTGCCGATGCTGGTGCGGGCCGTCTGCTACCGTTCCGTGCCGCTCGACAAGCTCGTCGACAAGGCGCTGTCCGGCGGCGCGAAGGGCGTCCACGAAGTGGCGGCCGGTACACCGCCGCCGCCGACCGAAGTCGGCTGCGGCCAGTGCGCGCCGATTCCGCCCGAGCCGCAACCGCGCACCGAATCGCACTGACCGTCCCGTTTTTCGTTTTAGACCGACCCGCCGACGCACGTCGCCGGCGGCCGCGACCGACCCGACCGAGAATCATGCTTCAACAAGAAACCACCATCGTCAACAAATTGGGGCTCCATGCGCGCGCATCGGCCAAGCTTACGCAACTGGCCGGCAACTTCCAGTCCGAAGTCTGGATGACGCGTAACGGACGCAAGATCAACGCGAAAAGCATCATGGACGTGATGATGCTCGCGGCGGGCATCGGCAGCACCGTGTCGATCGAGACCGACGGTCCCGACGAACGCGAGGCGATGGATGCACTGCTCAAGCTGATCGCGGACAAGTTCGGCGAAGGTCAGTGATCCCCGCGCGGGATCGTTGTCGTTTCGAAGCAGAATGCCGCGTTTGCCGCGGCATTTTTTTCGTCCGCGGCGTTGATGCGGAAATGGTAATGCTGCGCTGCACGCAGTCAGCATGGAGGTACGGAATTTATAATCACTAACCGGGGTCATAAGCGCATCGCAGCAGTGTGCCGCGGCTTTACATGTACAGAGGAGGTGCGCGTGTCCTTCACGCTGCATGGCATTCCCGTCTCACGTGGTATCGCGATCGGGCGAGCGTATCTGATCGCGCCGGCGGCGCTCGACGTCGCCCATTACCTGGTCGAGGCGAACCAGATCGACGCCGAGGTCGAGCGTTTCCGCACGGCGCTTGAAGTCGTGCATCGCGAACTCGACGCGTTGCGCGCCGACCTGACCGACGACACCCCGAGCGAAGTGGGCGCATTCATTGACGTCCACATGATGATCCTGAGCGACGCGATGCTCGTGCAGGAAACCATCGACCTGATCCGCACGCGCCGCTACAACGTCGAGTGGGCGCTGACCGAGCAGCTCGAATTGCTCACGCGCCACTTCGACGACATCGAGGACGAATACTTGCGCGAGCGCAAGGCCGACATCGAACAGGTGGTCGAGCGCGTGCTGAAGGCACTCGCCGGTGCGCCGTCCGCGTCGCAGGCACTCGACCGCGCGGCCGCGAACGGCACGAACGAGATGATCGTCGTCGCGCACGACATCGCGCCGGCCGACATGATGCAGTTCAAGTCGCAGTCGTTCCAGGCGTTCGTCACCGATCTCGGCGGCCGCACGTCGCACACGGCGATCGTCGCGCGCAGCCTCGGCATTCCCGCCGCGGTCGGCGTCCAGCATGCGAGCTCGCTGATCCGGCAGGACGACCTGATCATCGTCGACGGCGACCAGGGGATCGTGATCGTCGATCCCGCGCCGATCGTCCTCGAGGAATATTCGTACCGCCAGTCCGAGAAGCTGCTCGAGCAACGCAAGCTGCAGCGCCTGAAGTTCTCGCCGACGCAAACGCTGTGCGGCACGAAGATCGAGCTGTACGCGAACATCGAGCTGCCCGACGACGCGAAGGCCGCGGTCGAGGCTGGCGCGGTCGGCGTCGGGCTGTTCCGCTCCGAGTTCCTGTTCATGCATCAGAAGGAGATGCCCGAGGAGGAGGAGCAGTTCGCCGCGTACAAGCGCGCGGTCGAGTGGATGAAGGGCATGCCGGTGACGATCCGCACGATCGACGTCGGCGCGGACAAGCCGCTCGAGGCGCTCGACGAGGGCTACGAGACGGCGCCGAACCCGGCGCTCGGCCTGCGTGCGATCCGCTGGAGCCTGTCCGAGCCGCAGATGTTCCTCACGCAGTTGCGCGCGATCCTGCGCGCGTCCGCGTTCGGGCAGGTGAAGATCCTGATCCCGATGCTCGCGCACGCGCAGGAGATCGACCAGACGCTCGACCTGATTCGCGAGGCGAAGCGCCAGCTCGACGATGCGGGGCTCGCGTACGATCCGAACGTGCGCATCGGCGCGATGATCGAGATTCCGGCCGCGGCGATCGCGCTGCCGCTGTTCCTGAAGCGGTTCGATTTCCTGTCGATCGGCACGAACGACCTGATCCAGTACACGCTCGCGATCGACCGCGCGGACAACGCGGTCGCGCACCTGTACGACCCGCTGCATCCGGCCGTGCTGCACCTGATCTCCTATACGCTGCGCGAAGCGAAGCGAAGCGGGCGGGCGTGTCGGTGTCGGTGTGCGGGGAGATGGCGGGCGATCCGGCGCTCACGCGCCTGTTGCTCGGGATGGGGCTCACCGAGTTCTCGATGCACCCGAGCCAGTTGCTGGTCGTGAAGCAGGAGATCCTGCGCGCGCATCTGAAGGCGCTCGAGAAGCCCACGGCCGATGTGCTGGCCGCGTTCGAGCCGGAGGAAGTGCAGGCGGCGCTCAAGCGCCTGTCGGTCGCGGAACCGCGCGCGGACGCGGCCGCCTAGGCGGCACGCGCCGCGCCGCGGAACCGTCGCGAAGGTTGCGAAACGTCACGCATGCGCCGCCCGGCGCATGCATCCCGCGCGCGTCAGTGCCGGCCCTGGCACACGGGGCAGTCGGCCTGGCGCGCGATCTTCATCGTCGTCCATTCCATCCGCAGCGAATCGAGCATCATCAGCCGGCCGTTGAGCGTCGTGCCGATATCGCCGATCACGCGCAGCGCCTCGGCGGCCTGCATCGCACCGATGATGCCGACCGTCGGCGCGAACACGCCCATCGTCGCGCACGCGACTTCCTCGAACGGCTGGTCTTCCGGAAACACGCACGCGTAGCAGGGCGCACCTGGGTCGCGGAAGTCGAACGTGCTGATCTGGCCGTCGAAGCGCAGCGCGGCGCCCGACACGAGCGGCACGCCGTGCGCGACGCACGCGCGGTTGATCGCATGGCGCGTCGCGAAGTTGTCGGTGCAGTCGAGCACGACGGTTGCCCGCGGCACGTGTTCGTCGAGCCACGCATCGTCGACGCGCGCCGCGACCGCATGCACGGTCACTTCCGGGTTCAGCTGCGCGAGCGCGTCGCGCCCCGATTCGACCTTGCTGCGGCCGACCGATGCGGTCACGTGGAGGATCTGCCGCTGCAGGTTCGTGAGGTCGACCGTGTCGGCATCGACGAGCGTGATCGTACCGACCCCGGACGCCGCGAGATACATCGCGGCCGGCGAGCCGAGACCGCCGGCGCCGACGACGATCGCATGCGCGTCGAGAAAGCGCTGCTGCGCCTCGATGCCGATTTCGTCGACGAGGATGTGGCGGGAGTAGCGGAGGAGTTGATCGTCGTTCATGGGACAGTCGTGAGCGGGGCGGAAGCGCCGGCGTATCGATTCATTCTAGGCGTACATGAAAAACGGGCCATCGCGGTCTTCCCGCGATGGCCCGTCGGATGCCGGCCGGCGCTTACTGCGGTGCCGACGCGGGCTTCGGTGCGGCCGCCTTCGCGCCCGACGCCTTCGTGGTGGACGCGGCCTTGCCGGCCGGGCTCTTCGCCGTGCTCTCGGCGAGCAGCGACTTCGATTCCTGCACCGGCTTGCCCTCCAGCTTGTTGAGCGCCTGCTGCATCATGAAGTCGTCGGTGCTGCCGAACTCGATCGGCTTGCGATCGCGGTCCTTCTGGCGCTGCTCCGGCGTCTTCTTGTCGTTCTGCTCCTCGAGGACGCGCAGCTGGTCCATTCGGCGCTGCTCGCGTTCTTCCTGTTCCTTCTTCTCGTTCGGATCCTGCGTGTTCGCGAGGTGGTTCGTGTAGTCGACCTCGCGCGTCACGAGCACGTCGTCCGGATCGCCGTCCGCGTACTGATCGACCGGCACGTCGGGCGTGATGCCCTTGTTCTGGATCGAACGGCCGCTCGGCGTGTAGTAGTAGGCCGTCGTCAGGCGCAGCGCGGTGTCGGCCGTCATCGGACGGACCGTCTGCACCGAGCCCTTGCCGAACGTCGTCTTGCCCATGATCTGCGCGCGCTTGGAATCCTGCAGCGCGCCGGCGACGATTTCCGACGCGGACGCCGAATACGCGTTTGTCAGCACGACCATCGGCACGGTCTTGAAGACCGGCGGCAGGCTCTTCAGCGGATCGCCGTCGAAGGACGGCAGGCGATAGTTGTCGTAGGTATCGCGGTAGACCTGCTTCGAATCCGGAATCTGGCCGTTGGTCGACACGACGACGGAGTCGGGCGGCAGGAACGCGCCGGCGACGCCGACCGCGCTTTGCAGCAGGCCGCCGCCGTTGTTGCGCAGGTCGAGGATCAGGCCCTTCAGATTCGGCTGCTGGCGTGCGATGTCCTGCAGCTTCGCGGCGAGATCGGGCGTCGTGCGCTCCTGGAAGCTCGTGATCCGGATGTATGCGTAGCCCGGGTCGAGCAGCTTCATCTTCACGCTCTGGACCCGGATGATCGCGCGCGTGACCGTGATCGGGAACGTGCGGTCGTCGCTCTTGCGGAAGATCGTCAGCGTGACCTTGGTGCCCGGCTCGCCGCGCATCTGCTTGACGGCCTTGTCGAGCGTCATGCCGCGCACGGGCTTGTCGTTGATGCGGGTGATCAGGTCGCCCGGACGGATGCCGGCGCGGAACGCGGGGGTATCTTCGATCGGGGAGATCACCTTGACGAGGCCGTCTTCCTGCGAGATCTCGATGCCGAGACCCGCGAAGCGCCCCTTGGTCTGCTCCTGCAGCTCGTCATAGTCGGTCTTGTCGAGGAACGACGAATGCGGGTCGAGGCTCGACACCATGCCCTTGATCGCCGCCGTCAGCAGCTTCTTGTCGTCGACCGGTTCGACGTACTCGCGCTTGATCTGGCCGAACACTTCCGCGAACAGGCGGAGCTGGTCGAGGGGAAGCGGCGCCGTGGCGGTCTGCTCGGCCGACGCCGAAACCTGCAGCGTGGCGAATACGCCCGTGGCGAGGCCCGCGGCAATCAGGCCGATGTTCTTCAATTTCATTCGCATAGAGAGTCTGGTGCGGTCGGGAAGCGCGTGGCGGTAGCGGGGATGTAGCGGACAAGTATAACTGTTCGTCCGATTGCTCAGTGCAACGGTGCGAAATGGCCCCGGAGCCCTGGTTCCCGGCGGGGTGCCGCCCCACGCGCAGCGGATTCGAAAGCGGATTCGACAGCACCGGGGCCGCGAAGGTTCGCGCCGCACGCCGGGGTGCGCCGGGCAGGCCGCGCGCGCGGCGGCATGCCCGGCATCGCGGGTATCAGCCCGCCTTGCCCTGCTTCGCGACGGCGGCCTGAGCCTTCGCGATCGCGTCCTGGTCGCCCAGGTAGTAGTGCTGGATCGGCTTCAGGTTCTCGTCGAGTTCATACACGAGCGGCACGCCGTTCGGGATGTTCAGGCCGACGATATCGCTGTCCGAGATGCCGTCGAGGTACTTGATCAGCGCGCGCAGCGAGTTGCCGTGCGCGGCGATCAGCACCTGCTTGCCCGCACGGACGGCCGGCGCGATCGATTCGTTCCACAGCGGCAGCACGCGCGCGACGGTGTCCTTCAGGCACTCGGTGAGCGGCAGTTGCTCGCGCGGCACCTTCGCGTAGCGCGGGTCGTCGAACGGCGCGCGCTCGTCGGTCGGTTCGAGCGCCGGCGGCGGCGTGTCGTAGCTGCGGCGCCACACGAGCACCTGGTCGTCGCCGAACTTGGCGGCCGTTTCCGCCTTGTTCAGGCCCGACAGCGCGCCGTAGTGGCGCTCGTTCAGGCGCCACGAGTGAACGACCGGCAGATACATCAGGTCCATCTTGTCCTGCACGTGCCACAGCGTGCGGATCGCGCGCTTGAGCACCGACGTGTACGCGATGTCGAACGTGTAGCCGGCTTCCTTGAGCAATTCGCCGGCCTGGTAGGCCTCGTTGCGACCCTGTTCGGTCAGGTCGACGTCGACCCAGCCGGTGAAGCGGTTTTCCTTGTTCCACGTCGATTCGCCGTGGCGGATGAGAACGAGTTTGTACATGGATCTTGCGGTCGGTAGTGAAGGAAGCGGGGCGCGTCGCGCGGTACCCGGTCCGGGTCCGCCATCGCGCAAGACGGTTATTTTATAATGGCGGGATTGTCCTTTTCCGATTTCTCTTTTTCCGGCGGCATTCCGTGACGTTCTTTACCAATTACACGAACCTGGCCCTTATCGCGATCCTGGTGGTTTCCGGCGGCCTGCTCGCATGGCCGGCCCTGCGCCGCGGCCGCGGCGGCCTGTCGGCCGCGGAGGCGACGCAGCTCATCAATCGCCGCAACGCTGTCGTGATCGACCTGCGTACCGCGTCCGACTTCGCCGCCGGCCATCTGCCGTCGGCGCGCCAGGTCGCCGCCGGCGAGATCGGCGCGAAGATCGCGCAGGTCGCGAAAAACAAGAGCACCCCCGTGCTGCTCGTCTGCCAGAACGGCCAGCAGTCGCAGAAGGCGGCGCGCGAGGTCGAGGCGGCGGGCTATGCCGAGGTGCACGTGCTCGAGGGCGGCGTCGCCGCCTGGCAGCAGGCCGGGATGCCGGTCGTCAAACAAGGAGTGGCGAAGTGAGCAAGGTTTTGATGTACAGCACGCAGGTGTGTCCGTATTGCATTCAGGCCGAGCGCCTGCTGAAGCTGCGCGGCGTCGAGCAGATCGAGAAGGTGCTGATCGACCGCGACCCGGCCCGCCGTGAGGAAATGATGACGCGCACGGGCCGTCGCACGGTGCCGCAGATCTACATCGGCGACACGCATGTCGGCGGTTACGACGATCTGTCGAAGCTCGACCGCGAAGGCGGGCTCTTGCCGCTTCTGCAAGCGGCCTGATTAGGGCAGAATGGCCGCCGGTCGCGCCGCGGCTCGAGCGCGCAGGATTCAACCGAGGCGGCCGGCGTGAAGCCGGGCCGCCCCGTCACCACTTTTAGGGAAACACCATGTCCGACGTCGAAAACCAACCGTTCTTCAACATCCAGCGCGTCTACCTGAAGGATATGTCGCTCGAGCAGCCGAATTCGCCGGCGATCTTCCTCGAGCAGGACATGCCGTCGGTTGAAGTCGAAGTCGACGTCAAGGCCGAACGCCTCGCGGAAAGCGTGTTCGAGGTCGTCGTGTCGGGTACCGTCACCGCGAAGGTGAAGGACAAGGTCGCGTTCCTGATCGAAGCGAAGCAGGCCGGCATTTTCGACATTCGCAACATTCCGGACGAACAGCTCGACCCGCTCGTCGGCATCGCGTGCCCGACGATCCTGTTCCCGTACCTGCGCTCGAACATCGCCGACGCGATCACGCGTGCGGGCTTCCCGCCGATCCACCTGGCGGAAATCAACTTCCAGGCGCTGTACGAGCAGCGTCTCGCGCAGCTTCAGCAGCAGCAGGCCGGTGCAGCAGGCGCGCCGAACGGCACGACGCTGAACTGACGTTTCACTCCGGACCGGTGCTGGGTATGAAAGTAGCCGTTCTCGGCGCCGGTGCCTGGGGCACCGCGCTCGCGGGCCATCTGGCCGCGCGGCACGATACGCTTCTCTGGGCGCGCGACGCTGCGCTGATCGCCGGGCTGCAGGCCCGGCACGAAAATTCCCGCTATCTGGACGGCATCGCGCTGCCCGATGCGCTGCGCTACGACGCCGATCTCGGTGCCGCGCTCGCGCACGGCGCCGCGGACGACGCGCTGTGCGTGATCGCCGCGCCCGTGGCCGGGCTGCGCACGCTGTTCGGCGCGATGCGCGACGCAGGCTGCGTGCCTGCGCACATCGTGTGGGTCTGCAAGGGCTTCGAGGCCGACACGCACCTGCTGCCGCATCAGGTGATCGCGGCCGAGCTGCCGGAGCAGCACAGCAACGGCGTGCTGTCGGGGCCGAGCTTCGCCCGCGAGGTGGGGCTCGCGCTGCCCGTCGCGCTGACGGTCGCAAGCACCTCCGCCGAATGTCGCGAGCGCACGCTCGCCGCGTTCCATCACGGCGCGATGCGGATCTACACGGGTGACGACGTGGTCGGCGTCGAGGTTGGCGGCGCGGTGAAGAACGTGCTGGCGATCGCGACCGGCATCTCCGACGGCCTCGGGCTCGGGCTGAACGCGCGCGCCGCGCTGGTCACGCGCGGCCTCGCCGAAATGTCGCGGCTCGGCGTCGCGCTCGGCGGCCGTGCTGAAACCTTCACGGGCCTCACGGGCCTCGGCGACCTGATCCTCACCGCGACGGGCGACCTGTCGCGCAATCGCACGGTCGGCCTGCAACTGGCGGCTGGCCGCTCGCTGAACGACATCCTCGGCGCGCTCGGCCATGTGGCCGAAGGCGTGCGCTGCGCGCAGGCCGTGCTCGCGCTCGCGCGCGCGCAAGCGATCGAAATGCCGATCACCGAAGCCGTGTGCGGCGTGCTGTTCGACGGCGTCGCACCGCGCGATGCGGTCAGCGGCCTGCTGCGGCGCGACGCGCGCGCCGAATAGCACGGACGAATCTCACCGATTATTGCGGCCGGGCGCGCTCGCGCAAAGCGGGCCGCGCCAAAGCGCACTACGCTTGAATAGTCTCCGGCGTTTCGGGAGGGTGTCATGCTGCAGATCGGTTCCACCACGTTCGACGCGCAACTCGTCGACATCACGACGCTCGACGTCGACGCGATCGTCAACGCCGCGAACGGTTCGCTGCTCGGCGGTGGCGGGGTCGACGGCGCGATCCATCGCGCGGCCGGCCCGGGCCTCCTGGCCGAGTGCCGCACGCTCGGCGGCTGTGACACCGGCGACGCGAAGCTCACGCGTGGCCACGGGTTGCCGGCGAAATATGTGATTCATGCAGTCGGCCCGGTGTGGCACGGCGGCGGGCGCGGCGAGCCCGAGCTGCTCGCGGCATGCTACCGGCGCGTGATAGAGCTGGCCGAGGAGGTGGCGGCGACCTCGATCGCCTTCCCGGCGATCAGCTGCGGCGTGTACCGCTATCCGGCCGAGGAGGCCGTCGAGATCGCCGTCGGCACGGTCGCCGAAATGCTGCCGCAGGCGCCGAACCTCGCACGCGTGATATTCGCGTGTTTTTCATCCGACATCTACGACCTGTATCGCGCGCGGCTCGCGCGCAGCTAGCGCTGCCCGGCCGCGCGGTGCGGTTCGGGCCGGGCGCGCGTCAGGCGCCGCCTTCGAAACCGGCCTGACGCCACGCCTCGAACACGACCACGGCCACCGTGTTCGACAGGTTCAGGCTGCGGTTGCCCGGCCGCATTGGCAGGCGTACGCGCTGTTCGTTCGGGAAGCGTTCGAGCAATTCGGCCGGCAGGCCGCGCGTCTCGGAGCCGAACACGAACCAGTCGCCCGGCACGAACGCATGGTCGTGGAAGCGGCCCGAGCCGCGCGTCGTGAACGCGAACATTCGCGCGGTATCGGGCGCTTCGGTGGCGACGAACGCGTCCCAGTCGCGGTGCACGCGCATTTCCGCGTACTCGTGATAGTCGAGGCCCGCGCGACGCATCTTCGCGTCGTCGAGCGGAAAGCCAAGCGGCTCGATCAGATGCAGACGCGCGCCGGTATTGGCGCACAGGCGGATCACGTTGCCGGTGTTCGGCGGAATTTCGGGGGCGACGAGGACGACGTTGAACATGGTTGGGTCTGGCTGGGCCGGCCGGGGCGGAGCAGCGTGCATTCCGTCCCGGCCGGCCGGTTCGTGACGGCCGTCGCCGCGTGCGGGCGGCCGGCCTCTCTAATTAATTAATCCCTGGCGGTGCGCAGCGCAACCAGATTCGTCACGCGCGCGGCACCCGCCGCCTTCAATGCATTCGCGGCTGCCGCGAGCGTCGCACCGGACGTCATCACGTCGTCGACGAGCGCCACGTGGCGGCCGGTGAGGTCGCCCGCCGCTGCGAACGCTGCCTGCACGTTGTCGCGCCGCGCACGCCGGTCGAGCCGCGACTGCGGCGCGGTTTCGGTCACGCGTGCAAGCAGCGCCGCGTCGGCACGCACGCCGAGCCGGCGCGCGAGCGGCCGCGCGATCGCCCACGCCTGGTTGTAGCCGCGCGCGACGAGCCGTCCGCGCGACAGGGGCACCGGTGCGACCACGTCGAAGCCGCCGGCGGCGCGCATCGCGTCCGTGTCTTCGATCCGCTCCGCGAGCCGGGCCGCGAATTCCGCACCCAGCGCGAGCCGCGCATGAAACTTCAGGCCGCGCGCGAGCCCGTTGAGCGGCGCGCGGTAATCGGCGAGTGCGAGCGTCGCATCGAACGGCGGCGGCGTCGCGCGGCAAGCGTCGCACCGGTACGCGGATGCGGAAGCGGCACCACCGTGCCGGCCGCGCGCTTCGCGCAGCCGCGGCTGCCCGACGCCAAGCGGCACCGCGCAGACGTCGCAGCGCAGCCGCGCTTCGTTCCAGTACGCTGCGTCGCAGGCGCTGCAAATCACCGTATGTGACAAATTGCCGCACAGTGCGCACCGATTCGGCAACGCGAGCGTGACGACGCGCACGGCTAGCGCACGAACCTGCGACAAAACGACGCGCATCGGGCGCGGGGCGAAACGGCGATCCATTGCGAACACTCCTGGCGGCCCCCGTCTCGCTGAAGGCCGCGAGGCGAGCGAGTATACTTCGGGCTCTTCGCCAGTGTGCCCGACATGTCCCCAGCTTCGACTTCAACCGGCCGTCCGGCCAATGACGCCCGGCGTTTGCGGCGGATCTTCGATCGCCGCGCCGCCGCGTTCGACGCGGTCGCGTTCCTGCCGCGCGAGATCGCGCAGCGGATGAACGAGCGTCTCGAATACATCAAGGTGAGCCCCGCGGCCGTGCTCGACGCGGGCTGCGGTCCGGGCGACGACCTGCCGGCACTGCGCGCGCGCTTTCCCGAAGCGCCGGTGTTCGGTGTCGACCTGTCCGGCGCGATGCTCGCGCGGGCGGGCCACCGCGAGGTCGAGCAGACGAGCTGGCGCCGCTGGCTGCCCGCGTCGCTCGGCCGGGCGCTGGGCCAGCGCGGCCCGCGCGTCGCGCAGGCCGACTTCTCGATGCTGCCGTTCGCGGCCGGCGCGTTCGACCTGATCTGGTCGAATCTCGCGCTGCACTGGCATTCGCGTCCCGATGCGGTATTTCCTGAATGGCAGCGCGTGCTGCGGGTGAACGGCCTGCTGATGTTCAGCACGCTCGGCCCCGACACGCTGCGCGAACTGCGCGCGGCCTGCGCGGACGCCGAAGCGGCGCTCGGCATCGCGCCGCCCGCCGCGCGCGTCGTCGATTTCGTCGACATGCACGACCTCGGCGACATGCTCGTCGAAAGCGGCTTCGAGATTCCGGTGATGGACCAGGAAGTGCTGACCGTGACGTACAAGACGCCCGATTCCCTGCTGGCCGACGTGCGCCGCTGGGGCGCCTATCCGTTCGACCGCGCGGTGCCACAGCGCGCGGCGCGGCGCTTTCGCGCGGCGCTCGGCGATGCGCTGGAAGCGCGCCGGCGCGCGGACGGCACGATTGCCCTGACGTTCGAAGTGATCTACGGCCACGCGTGGAAGGCCGTGCCGCGCACGACCGCCGAGGGGCACGGGATCGTGCGCATCGAAGATATCGGAAAGGGGCGTCCGAAGAATCGGTAAAGCGGTAAAGAGGGGTTTTGTTATGCCCGAAATTAGCGGCGCAAAGCGGGGTCGAATTGACGTGAAAAACGGCCGGGAAGCTTGTGGCGCTTGGCTCGCGGGCCGATAGCCGCTTGCTTGTGGATGCCATTGAACCCGCCTATAATGCGTCAGCTTGTCGTCCCGGGGTCCCCGCAATACGGGCCGACGAGTCCGATGCAGGCATGCATCGCATGCCATTCGCGTGAGGCGGCGATGGAAGCAGCGAGGGTTTTGGCGGAGACGACGAACGGTGAGCCGGTCCTCGAAGACTGGCTCATGAAACGTAACTGTTCGGTGTCGCCGCGCCAGTTCGTGCTGTTTTACGCGTCGCTCGCGGGCTTCTCGCTGGTGATCGCGGCATTGCTGATGTGGCGGGGGGCCTGGCTCGTCATGCCCTTCACCGGAATCGAATTGCTGGCGGTAGGCGTCGCGTTTGCGGTCTACGCCCGTCATGCGGTCGATTACGAGCGCATCAGGCTGTTTCCGCACCGGCTCGTGATCGAGCGGATGGATGCGGAGCGGTTCACGCAGATCGAATTCAACCCGCGCTGGGTGCGGGTCGAGCCGGGGGCGACGCCACGCGATCCGATTCGACTCGTATCGCGCGGGCAGACCGTCGTAATTGGGCAGCATCTCGCGCAGCACAAGCGGGCGCAGTTCGCCGACGAACTGCGCGTGTCGCTCAGGCGCTGCGGCTGACGAGGCGCGGGCATCGGCCGGAACGGGCCGGCGGCTTGCGACGGGGGAGGGGTTTGAATGGAAATTTTGGGTAAGGATGCTATGAAAACAATCAAGCGAGCCCTCACGGGCGTGCTGGCATGCAGCGGATTGCTCTTTGCCGGCGCTGCTCTGGCGGTCGGTGATAGCCCGGGCGGCCCCCGCGTCAACGAAATCAATTTTCAGCCGCCTGTCACGAAGATCGCCGAGGAGCTCTACGATCTCCACACGATGATGCTGATCCTGTGTACGGTGATCTTCGTCGGCGTGTTCGGCGTGATGTTCTACTCGATCTTCGCGCATCGCAAATCCAAAGGCCACAAGGCCGCCAATTTCCATGAAAGCACGACCGTCGAAATCATCTGGACGATCGTGCCGTTCATCATCGTCGTGCTGATGGCGCTGCCGGCCACGAAGGCCGTCGTCGCGATGAAGGACACGACCAACGCCGATCTCACGATCAAGGTCACCGGCTACCAGTGGAAGTGGGGCTACGACTACGTGAAGGGCCCGGGCGAGGGCATCAGCTTCCTGTCGACGCTCAGCACCCCGCGTGACGAAGTGATGGGCAAGAAGCCGATCACCGAGACGTACCTGCAGGAAGTCGACAACCCGCTCGTCGTGCCGGTCAACAAGAAGATCCGCATCATCACGACCGCGAACGACGTCGTTCACTCGTGGTACGTGCCCGCGTTCGGCGTGAAGCAGGATGCGATCCCCGGCTTCGTGCGCGACACGTGGTTCAAGGCCGACAAGGTCGGCACGTTCCGCGGCTTCTGTACCGAACTGTGCGGCAAGGAACACGCGTTCATGCCGGTCGTGGTCGTGGTGCTGTCGGACGACGACTACGCGAAGTGGGTGACCGCGCAGAAGGCCAAGCTGGCCAGCGCTTCGGTCGATCCGAACAAGGTCTACACGATGGCCGAACTCGTCGCGCACGGCGAGGAAGTCTACAAGGCGAACTGCGCGGCCTGCCACCAGGTGAACGGCAAGGGCCTCGGCGCCTTCCCGGCGATGGACGGCAGCCAGATCGTGAACGGCCCGATCGCAGGTCACGTCGAGCGCGTGCTGCACGGCAAGGGTGCAATGCCGTCGTGGGCATCGCTGTCGGACCTCGACATCGCATCGGTCATCACGTACGAGCGCAATTCGTGGGGCAACCACAAGAACGACCTGCTGCAGCCGAAGCAAGTGGCTGACGCGCGCAACGGCAAGATGCCGGAAGACGCGGCAGGCGCGGCGGCCCCGGCCGAAGCGGCCTCGGCACCGGCGCAAGCCGCGTCGGGCGCGGAGGCAGCGTCGGCATCGGCTGCGCTGTCGACGATCTACTTCGAGACGGGCAAGAGCGTGCTGCCGGCCGACGCGAAAGCGGCGATCGCTGCAGCGGCCGACTATGCGAAGGCACATCCGGACGCGAAGCTCGCGCTGTCGGGTTTCACCGACAAGACGGGCTCGGCCGACGCGAATGCCGAACTCGCCAAGCATCGTGCACAGGCCGTGCGCGACGCGCTGAAGGCAGCAGGCGTGGCGGAAGACCACATTATTCTCAAAAAGCCGGAAACGATCACGGGCGGGGCTGACGCCAAGGAAGCCCGGCGTGTCGAGATCGGGCCGGCGGCTTGACGTGTCGCTGAGTTAGTCGACGTATTCGCATTAGGAGATTCTCATGTCTAGCATCGGGCACGACGTAGCCGCGGACCACGCGCACGACGACCACGCGCACGAAGCCCCGCACGGCTGGCGGCGCTGGCTGTTCGCCACCAACCACAAGGACATCGGTACGCTGTACCTGCTGTTCTCGTTCATCATGTTCCTGTCGGGCGGCGTGATGGCGCTCGCCATCCGTGCCGAGCTGTTCGAGCCGGGCCTGCAGATCATGCGTCCGGAGTTCTTCAACGAACTCACGACGATGCACGGCCTGATCATGGTGTTCGGCGCGATCATGCCGGCGTTCGTCGGCTTCGCGAACTGGATGATTCCGCTGCAGATCGGCGCATCCGACATGGCGTTCGCGCGGATGAACAACTTCAGCTTCTGGCTGCTGCCGGTCGCGGCCGTGCTGCTGGTCGGTTCGTTCTTCGCGCCGGGCGGCGCGACGGCCGCCGGCTGGACGCTGTACGCACCGCTGTCGACGCAGATGGGCCCGGGCATGGACTTCGCGATCTTCGCGGTCCACATCATGGGTGCTTCGTCGATCATGGGCGGGATCAACATCGTCGTGACGATCCTGAACATGCGCGCACCGGGCATGACGCTGATGAAGATGCCGATGTTCGCATGGACCTGGCTGATCACCGCGTACCTGCTGATCGCCGTGATGCCGGTTCTGGCAGGCGCGATCACGATGGTGCTGTTCGACCGCCACTTCGGCACGTCGTTCTTCAACGCGGCAGGCGGCGGCGACCCGGTGATGTACCAGCACATCTTCTGGTTCTTCGGCCACCCCGAGGTGTACATCATGATTCTGCCGGCGTTCGGGATCGTGTCGCAGGTGATCCCGGCGTTCGCACGCAAGACGCTGTTCGGCTATAGCTCGATGGTGTACGCGACGGCTTCGATCGCGATCCTGTCGTTCATGGTCTGGGCGCACCACATGTTCGCAACGGGCATGCCGGTCACCGGCCAGCTGTTCTTCATGTACGCGACGATGCTGATCGCCGTGCCGACGGGTGTGAAGGTGTTCAACTGGCTCGCGACGATGTGGCGCGGCTCGATGACGTTCGAAACCCCGATGCTGTTCGCGATCGGCTTCCTGTTCGTGTTCACGTTCGGCGGTCTGACGGGCCTGATGCTGGCGATGGCGCCGCTCGACATCCAGTATCACGGCACCTACTTCGTGGTGGCGCACTTCCACTACGTGCTGGTGGCCGGTTCGCTGTTCGCGCTGTTCGCGGGTTGGTACTACTGGGCGCCGAAGTGGACGGGCTGGATGTACAACGAGACGCGCGGCAAGATCCACTTCTGGGCGTCGATGATCTTCTTCAACCTGACGTTCTTCCCGATGCACTTCGTCGGTCTCGCGGGCATGCCGCGCCGCTATGCGGACTACCCGGCGCAGTTCACGGACTTCAACCAGGTAGCGACGATCGGTGCATTCGGCTTCGGCCTCGCGCAGGTGTACTTCCTGTTCGCGGTCGCGCTGCCGGCCTACCGTGGCGGCGGCGAGCTGGAAAAGGCGTCGGACAAGCCGTGGGATGGCGCGACGGGCCTCGAGTGGACGGTGCCGAGCCCGGCTCCCTTCCACACGTTCGAGCAACCGCCGCACGTCGAATAAGTTTCACTTGGCGTTCCGTCGCTGCCTGCCGTGCAGGCAGGCGCGGCGGGCGCCGAATCGAAGTTTCAGCGAAGTTTCAGATGAACCGGAATCCACAAGAAAGACGAACGCCCGAGCAGATTCGCGCGGGCAACAAGCGGCTCGGCCTCATCCTGCTCGTCATCGCCGCCGTTTTTTTTGTGGGTGTCGTGATCAAGCAGTGGTGGCTGTCCACTCACTGATGCAGCAACTGACGCAGTAGCGAGGAAGTAGTCGTATGTCGAAGCCGGAAGAGGGCGCCGTCGATCGCGCGTTCAATCGTTCGATGCTGATGAAGCTCTTCGTCGTGGCCGGACTGATGTTCGGCTTCGGCTTCGCGCTGATTCCGATGTATCGCGCGATTTGCCAGATCACCGGCATCAACAACCTGGTGCAGCGCGATGTCAGCGAACGCGAGGCGAAGAACTCGCAGGTCGACTACAGCCGCACGGTGTCGGTCGAGTTCGACGCGAATGCGCGCGGCCCGCTCGGGTTCAAGCCGGAGCACAACAGCCTCGACGTGCATCCGGGCGAGCTGACGACGATCGTGTACGACGTCACCAACGGGCAGGGCCGGCCGATGGTGGCGCAGGCGATTCCGAGCTACGCGCCGAAGCAGGCAACGGAATTCTTTAAGAAGATCGAATGTTTTTGCTTCACGCAACAGACGCTGGCCGCGAACGAGTCGCGCAAGATGCCGGTGGTGTTCGTGATCGATCCGAAGCTGCCGAAGGACGTGAAGACGATCACGCTGTCGTACACGTTCTTCGAGCTGAACACGCCGGCCACGCCGGCGCCGGCACCGCGCAAGACGGCGGCGCAGGGCGCGGCGAAGCCGGACGCATGACGACGGAGACGGGGCGGTGACAGAGACCAAGCGGAGCGGGTCGTTCGGCCAGGCGGTGAAAGCGGTGCTGTGGTCGTTCTTCGGGGTGCGCAAGCGGCGCGACCTGGAGGCCGACGCGACGCAGCTCAATCCGCTGCACGTGCTGATCGTCGCGTTGATCGCGGCCGGTGTGTTCATCGGCGTGCTGATCCTGATCGTGCGCGCGGTCGTGGGTTGAGGCCCGCGGCCACGAAAGAATGCAGTGCGTGGCGCCCGGGCGCTGCGTGCGGGAAAGAGCGGCGGCGGCACGCGCCGTGCAAGAAATAAAGCCGGAGCGGTTTCCGGTACACAAATTGGACTGAAGTGGAGAATCAAGCATGAGCGGTCAAAACCAGACCCCGTACTATTTCGTGCCGCATCCGTCGCAGCATCCGATCAGCGCGGCCATCGGCCTGCTGGTCATGCTCGCGTCGGTGGCGCTGTGGATCAACGGTCACGACTGGGCTCCGTACACGGCGCTGCTTGGCCTGCTGTGGTTGCTCTTCACGCTGTATCACTGGTTCGGCGACGCGATCGCCGAGTCGGAAGGCGGTCATTACGGCAAGAACGTCGACAAGTCGTACCGCTGGAGCATGAGCTGGTTCATCTTCTCCGAAGTCATGTTCTTCGGCGCATTCTTCGGCGCGCTGTTCTATGCGCGTGAAATCGCGCTGCACCAGCTCGGCAGCCTTGACTACAAGCTGATCTGGCCGGACTTCTCCGCCGTGTGGCCGAACGAAGGCCCGGCCGCGCTTGCCGGTCACTTCAAGACGATGGGCCCGTGGCCGGTCCCGACGCTGAACACCGCATTCCTGCTGGCGTCGGGTGCGACGCTGACGGTGTCGCACCACGCGCTGCGCGACGACCACCGCAACAAGGCGATCGCCTGGCTGGCCGCGACGCTCGTGCTCGGTGTCTGCTTCCTGTTCATGCAGGGCTTCGAGTACTACCACGCGTACAACGAACTGAACCTGACGCTGAACTCGGGCGTGTACGGCTCGACGTTCTTCCTGCTGACGGGTTTCCACGGCTTCCACGTGTTCCTCGGTGGCACGATGCTCGCGGTGGTGCTGGTGCGGATGATCCGCGGCCACTTCAAGCCCGATCACCACTTCGCATTCGAAGGCGCCGCGTGGTACTGGCACTTCGTCGACGTCGTCTGGCTCGGCCTGTACGTCGTCGTCTACTGGCTGTAAATGCAGGAACGGCCCGCGCAGCGATGCGCGGGCCGTTTTCATTGGCGGGGACGGGGCAGCGGCTGGTTGCCTGCGCTCAACGCCAACCCGGCGCCGCCGCGACTTCGTCAGGCGGCGCTTTTGCTTGGTGGCGCCGTTGTGCGGCGAAATGTCACAGCGGTCGCGGCGGTCACGGTGACCGCCGGCACGTATGCATCAACGCCCGATCGGCAGGCCGGTCGAATGGATCCAGCCCATCCAGTTCGCGAACAGGATGAACAGGAACAGCGAGACCGACAGCCCGACGCGGGTGGCAAGCGACCACACCATGCGTTTCGTGTGGCCGCGGTCTTGCATCATGAAGTAGAGCGCCGAGCCCATGCTGGCGACGATGAGGACGAAGGCGATGGGAACGAGGATGTGCATGACGCGAACCGGACGACGGCAATTCGAAAGGAAGAGGATAATTATCGCACTTCGCTTTCGCGAATGCGTCTCGCGGGTGGCCCGATGAGGATCCGCTGGCTGCCTGCGCTGCTGATACTCGCCATCGTCGCGGTCACGATTCGCCTCGGGTTCTGGCAGCGCGACCGTGCGCATCAGAAGGAGGCGCTGCAGGCGAGCATCGTGCGCTACGAGCACGCGGTGCCCGTCGACGTCGGTGCGCAGCCGATTCCGCTCGCGTCGATCGAGTTCCATCGCGTGCGGGCCAGGGGTCGCTTCCTGCCGGAGCAAGCGGTGTTCCTCGACAATCGGCCGTATAACGACCAGCCGGGTTTTTACGTCGTGATGCCGTTTAAACTCTCGGGCGGCGGCGTCGTGCTGGTGAACCGCGGCTGGCTGCCGCGCAACATCGCCGATCGCACGGCGATCGAGCCGTTTTCGACGCCGGATGGCGACATCGAGATCGAAGGCATCGCGCGGGCCGATGCGTCGCGCGCGTTCGAGCTTGGCGAAGGCGGCTCGGCCGCGCACCAGAAGATCCGGCAGAACCTGGACGTCGCCGCGTATGCGAAGGAAACGGGGCTGCCGCTGCAGCCGTTCGTGATCCAGCAGACGAGCGACGATGGCGACAAGCTCGTGCGCGACTGGCCGGCGGCGACGACCGGCGTCGAGCGCAATTACGGTTACATGTTTCAGTGGTGGGCCATGGCGGCTGCCGCGCTCGGTTTCGGCCTGTACGCCGCGCGGCGTGCGGCGAAGAAATCGGCCGGCGCGTGAGCGCCATGCCAGGACGCGGCGCACGCGCCGCGGGTTCGTTTCGAGAGGTCTGATTTGTCCATGCAATCTTCCCGTCGGGGTCCGGCCTCAGCGCCGATTTCGCCTGCGGCCCGCAAGCGCGGCCGCTGGATGCTCGTGCTGCTGGGTCTCGTGTGCGCAGCACCGATCATCGCGTCGTACTTCACCTATTACGTGATCAAGCCGAAGGGCGGCTCGACCAACTACGGCACGCTGATCGAGCCGCAGCGGCCGATCCCGGCCGATCTGCAGGTGACCGACGAAACCGGCAAGACGGTGCCGCTGTCGTCGCTGCGCGGCGTGTGGCTGTTCGTGATGACCGACCGCAGCGCGTGCGATGACGCCTGCGCGCAAAAGCTCTACTTCATGCGCCAGGTCCGCGTCACGCAGGCGGGCGAGCGGCACCGGATCACGATGGTATGGCTGCGCAGCGATGCGGGCGCGGTACCGCCGAAGGTGCTGGAGGCCTATCCGGACACGCGCCGGCTGGTCGCCGATCCGGCCGCGGTCGCCGCGTGGCTGCCGGCGGAAGCCGGCACCAAGGACAGCGACCACATCTACATGGTCGATCCGAACGGCAACCTGATGATGCGTTTCCCGAAGGACCCGAATCCCAGCAAGATCAAGGCGGACGTCACGAAGCTGCTGAAGTGGTCGAGCATCGGCTAAGGCGAGACGACGAGGCAACCATTCAATGTCGTATCTACTGCAACTCGGCCTGATCGGCCTCTGCATCGCGCTGCTGCCGCTGTCGTACGTGTGGGTCAAGGCCGACGACGACAAGTTCCGCAAGCTGGTGTGGATCACCACGTTCCTGACCCTCGATCTCGTGATGTTCGGCGGCTTCACGCGGCTGACCGATTCGGGCCTCGGCTGCCCGGACTGGCCCGGCTGCTACGGCACGTCGTCGCCGTTCATCGCGCACGCCGCGATCACGGCCGCGCACCAGGCGATGCCGACCGGCCCCGTCAGCATGACGAAGGCGTGGATCGAGATGATCCACCGTTATTTCGCGATGGCGATCGGCGTGCTGATCATCGCGCAGGTCGTGATTGCGTGGTCCGCGCGGTTGCGCCGCCGCGCGCTGCACGTGTCGCCGTGGTGGCCGACGAGCCTCTTGCTGCTGATCGTCGTGCAGGGCGTGTTCGGCGCGTGGACGGTCACGATGAAGCTGCAGCCGGTGATCGTCACGACGCACCTGCTGCTCGGCCTCACGCTGCTCGGCACGCTCGGCTGGCTCGCGGCGCGGCAGACGCCGCTGCCGTCGCATGACCCGGAGGCCGGCCGCTACCGCGCGGCCGCGCTCGCGGCGCTGGTGCTGCTGGTCGTGCAGATCGCGCTCGGCGGCTGGGTGAGCACCAACTACGCGGTGCTCGCGTGTACCGACTTCCCCACCTGTAACGGTCAGTGGATTCCGCCGATGAATTTCGAGCAGGGCTTCCATCTGTGGCGCGCGCTCGGCATGACGAAGGATGGCGACGCGATCACGCAGGACGCGCTGGTCGCGATCCACTGGACGCACCGCACGTTCGCGTTCGTCGTGGTCGCGTTCCTGGTCGCGTTCGCGTTGAAGATGCGCCGCTTCGAGTCGCTGCGCCGGCCCGCGAACGGCGTGCTGCTGGTGGTCCTGCTGCAGTTCCTGACGGGCCTGACCAACATCGTGCTGCAGTGGCCGCTGCCGGTCGCCGTCGCGCACAACGGGGGCGCCGCGATCCTGCTGCTGCTCGTCGTCATGTTAAACTTTCGCATCCTTTCAAGCCGCCCCGGCCGTGTCGCGCAGCCCGCGCGCGACGCCGCCCCGGCGTGACCGCCCCCATGCAAAGCACCCTTTCCCAATCGCCCGGTAGCCGGTTTTCTCAGTACATGGCGCTGACGAAGCCGCGTGTCACGCAGCTTGCGGTGTTCTGTGCGGTGATCGGCATGTTTCTCGCGACGCCGGGCATGGTGCCGTGGCATGTGCTGATCGGCGGCACCGTCGGCATCTGGCTGCTGGCCGGCGCGGCGTTCGCGATCAACTGCCTCGTCGAACAGAAGATCGACGCGATGATGCGGCGCACCGCATGGCGTCCGTCCGCGCGCGGCGAGATCACGACCCCGCAGATCCTGCTGTTCTCGGCCGTGCTCGGCAGTGTCGGCGCATGGACGCTCTATACGTTCACGAACCCGCTGACGATGTGGCTGACGATCGCCACCTTCGTCGGCTACGCGGTGATCTACACGCTGCTGCTCAAGCCGATGACGCCGCAGAACATCGTGATCGGCGGCGCATCGGGCGCGATGCCGCCGGCGCTCGGCTGGGCCGCGGTCACCGGCGCGGTGCCCGGCGATGCTTGGATCCTCGTGCTGATCATCTTCGTGTGGACGCCGCCGCATTTCTGGGTGCTCGCGCTGTATCGCCGCAAGGATTATGAAAACGCGGGCCTGCCGATGCTGCCCGTCACACACGGCGAGAAATTCACGCGGCTGCACATCCTGCTGTACACGGTGATCCTGTTCGCGGTCACGCTGATGCCGTTCATCTCGGGGATGAGCGGGGCCGTCTACCTGACGAGCGCGGTGCTGCTCGGCGCGGTGTTCCTCGCGTATGCCTGGAAGATCCACCGCGACTATTCGGATGAACTCGCCCGCAAGGCTTTCCGCTACTCGATCGTCTATCTGTCGCTGCTGTTCGCCGCGCTGCTCGTCGATCACTATGCACGCCCGCTGCTCGGCGTGTAACCGCACGGTTTGAACGCAATGCTCCATTCATGGTTCGGGCGCCGCGCGCGCCAAGGCTGGATGCTCGCGTGCGCATTCGCGGCAGCCACGCTGCTCGCCGGCTGCGACAACGCGCCGAAGTTCCAGAATCTCGACATCACCGGCAACACGCAGTTCGGCAGCGATTTCTCGCTGCCCGACACGACGGGCAAGGTGCGCACGCTCGCCGACTTCAAGGGCCGTGCGGTCGTGATGTTCTTCGGCTATACGCACTGCCCGGACGTGTGCCCGACGACGATGGCCGAACTGTCTGAAGCACTGAAGCAGCTCGGGCCCGACGCCGCGAAGCGCGTGCAGGTGCTGTTCGTCACCGTCGATCCGGAGCGCGACACGCCGGCGCTGCTCGGCCAGTACGTGCCCGCGTTCGATCCGTCGTTCATCGGCCTGCGGCCGGCCGACGAAGCGGCGCTCAAGAAGGTCACGAAGGATTTCCGCGTGTACTACGCGAAGGTGCCCGGCAAGACGCCCGGCAGCTACACGATGGATCACACCGCCGCGAGCTACGTGTTCGACCGCGACGGCAAGCTGCGCCTGTTCGTGCGCGATGGCCAGGGCCCCGGCCCGTGGGTTCACGACCTGAAGCTGCTGGTCGACTGAGCGGCGCGCGCCGCATGTTCGCGCGGGCGTTCGCCCGGCGAAACGCGTGACGGCCGCGACTCGCCGTCACGCATTCTTCCTGTTTCCCTTCGATCTGCATGCGCCGCCTCGCGAGGCGGCGTGCGTGCGCACATTCGCGCGCCGGCGCGCGTTACGGCAGTGCCGGCACGTTGAAGCCCTGCGCGGCACGCGTGATCCGGAATTCCGTCACGCGATACGTCGCGAGCCCTTCGGTCACGAACGGATCGGTCTCGAGGATCGCGTCCAGTTCGTCGCGGTCGATGCGGGCCGCGAGGATCACGCCGCCGTCGCGCGGCACCTTCGGCCCCGCTGCGATGAAGATGCCGCGCTCGAACAGCGGCTGCAGATACGCACGATGGCGTTCGAGCGCATCGTCGATGCGCTCGAGCGACGCGTTGTAGTGGATGTCGATGACGTACATGGATGGCCCTGGAATGTCGCCGGCGCGTCGTGTGCCGGTCAGCCGGTCTTTTTAGCACAGCGGCCGTCCCGTGTCGTGCCGGCCGTCGTGCGTGTATTCAAGTTGTAAGTCTCGTTGCCGTAAATACGGAGGCAACCGTTTGCGCGCGACCGGCCGTTCGCGCGTATCGCGGGCATCGACTTCGACAACAAGGCACGCAGATGAGCAGAATGAGTTTGAATCGCAAGCTGTGGCTCGCGCTTGCGCTGGTATGGATCGGCTTGCTCGGCGTCGGCGCATGGAGCGCATACGAGACGCGCGCGACGATGCTCGCCGAACGCAAGGCAGGCATCGCCAACCTGGTCGACTCGGCGGCCGGCATCGTCAGCGCATATCACGCGCTCGCGCAGAGCGGCACGCTGTCCGAGGCCGACGCGAAGCGCGACGCGCTCGCGAGCGTGGCCGCGATGCGCTACGGCGAGTCGGGCTATGTGTTCGTGATGGATTCGAAACCCGTCGTGCTGATGCACCCGACGCTGCCGAAACTTGTCGGCACGCAGGTCGGCGACTATCTCGACCCGGACGGCAAGCCGCTGTTCGTCACGATCCTGAACGCCGCGAAGGCGACCGGCAGCGGCTTCGCCGAGTATCGCGGGCGGCTGCCGCACAGCGAGACCGCGGTGCCGAAGATCAGCTACGTCACGCGCTTCGCGCCGTGGGACTGGAACATCTCGAGCGGCGTGTTCCTCAAGGACATCGATACCGTCTACTACCGGACGCTGTTCGGCCACCTCGCGGTCGTGTTCGCGATCGGCTTCGCGATCAGCGCGGCGATGCTCGTGATCATCCGCAACGTGCGCGGCAGCCTTGGCGGCGAGCCGGACGAAGCGGCCGCGCTGGCGACCCGCATCGCGCAGGGCGACCTCACGCGGCCGGTGCCGGTGCGCGCAGGCGACGACACGAGCATGATGGCGGCGATGCGCGACATGCAGGCGCGCCTGCAGGCGACGATCGGCGGAATCCGCCAGTCGGCCGAGTCGATTGCGTCGGCGAGCCGCGAGATCGCGTCCGGCAACGACGACCTGTCGCAGCGCACGGAGGAGCAGGCCGCGTCGCTCGAGGAAACGGCCGCGAGCATGGAGCAGCTGACCGCGACGGTGAAGCAGAACGCCGACAACGCGCGGCAGGCGAGCGGGCTCGCGAACAACGCATCGGAGATCGCGCGGGCGGGCAACGACGTCGTCAGTCGCGTGATCGGAACGATGGGCGAGATCGACGACAGCTCGCGCAAGATCGCCGACATCATCGGCGTGATCGAGGGCATCGCGTTCCAGACCAACATCCTCGCGCTGAACGCGGCGGTCGAGGCAGCGCGGGCCGGCGAGCAGGGGCGCGGCTTCGCGGTGGTCGCGGGCGAGGTGCGTTCGCTCGCGCAGCGCAGCGCGACGGCCGCGAAGGAGATCCGCGAACTGATCGTCGATTCGGTCGAGCGCGTGCGTAACGGCTCGACGCTGGTCGGCCAGGCCGGCACGACGATGGGCGAGATCCTGCAGGCGGTCGCGCGCGTGACCGACATCATGGGCGAGATCGCGGCGGCGTCCGAAGAGCAGGCGAGCGGCATCACGCAGGTTGGGCGCGCGGTCACACAGATGGATCAGGTCACGCAGCAGAACGCGGCGCTCGTCGAGGAGGCCAGCGCGGCCGCGGCGTCGCTGCAGGAGCAGGCCGGCCGGCTGCGCGACGCGATCAGCGCGTTCCGGGTCGCCGATGCCGGTGGCCGCGTGCATTGAACGCAACTAACGGCCTGATGGCGGCGTGGTAGCGGCCTGGTCGCGCATCGTTCGCCAGCACCGCTGCGGTGCATACCCATATGAGCGGGATGTATTTCACTTCCGGCCGATCCTGTGACACCATTTGCCCCTTCCTGCGAGTTCGGGGATACCCGTATCGCGCCCCATTTTCAGTTAGCAAGAAAGCGAGAAACAGATGAAGCGTCGCAGTCTCCTGAAGGTATTTTCCGTGCTGGCCACCGGTGCCGCGCTGACGCTGTCGGCGGGCGCGCACGCCGAAGACAAGGTCATCAAGGTCGGCACGGTCGCCGGCCCGGATGCGGAAGTGTGGCAGGTCGTGCAGAAGGTCGCGAAGGAGAAGGAAGGCCTGAACGTGAAGGTCATCGAGTTCAACGACTACGTGCAGCCGAACGCGGCGCTCGATGCGGGCGACCTCGACGCGAACAGCTTCCAGCACCAGCCCTACCTCGACAGCCAGGTGAAGCAGCGCGGCTACAAGATCGTCAGCGCGGGCCTGACCTACATCTCGCCGATCGGCGTGTACTCGAAGAAGTTCAAGGCGCTGAAGGACCTGCCGCAAGGCGCGAAGCTCGCGGTGCCGAACGATCCGTCGAACGAGAACCGCGCGCTGCTGCTGCTGCAGACGCAAGGCGTGATCAAGCTGAAGGCCGGCGCCGGCACGGGCGGCAACAACGCGACGGTGCTCGACATCGCCGAGAATCCGAAGAAGCTGAAGATCTCCGAGCTCGACGCCGCGCAACTGCCGCGCGTGCTGTCGGATGTCGACGCCGCCGTGATCAACACGAATTACGCGCTCGCCGCGAACCTGCAGCCGACCAAGGACGCGATCGCGCTCGAATCGCTGACGAGCCCGTATGCGAACCTGATCGCCGTGCGCGCGAAGGACAAGGATCAGCCGTGGGTGAAGAAGCTGGTCAAGGCGTACCAGTCGCCGGAAGTGCGGGAATTCATCAAGAAGCAGTTCAAGGGCTCGATGGTCGCGTCGTTCTGAACGCCGCACACCGGTCGGACCGCTGAAACGAAAGGGCCTGCCTCGCGCAGGCCCTTTTTCATTGGCGCGGCCGCAGATCATTGCGCGGCGCCCGGCGTTCAGCGCTGGCTCACATCTCGCCGCGCCGCGAGCAGATCGCCATGATCTGCTGGATCGCGTAGTTGTCGCGCACGCCCGGCAGCGACTGCACGACACACTCGTGAAAGCGCCGCTCGCGCGGCAGCAGCATCGCGTTGTTGCGGTACAGCGCGTCGCACGAGCGCTGGATCAGTTGCGCGGCCGCGCCGTTGCGGCTCTCGCGCAGCGCACCCAGCATGCAGTCGTCGTATTGCGCATAGCCGTCGGTCAGCGCGAATGCCGCACCCGGCAGCGCCAGCGCGACGACCGCGCACGCGATCGCACGGATTCCCCGTTTCATGCACGCTCCGTTGGTGTGGATTGGGTCCGCGGACAGCATAACGTAAAGCTGTGAACGCGGCTGACGTGTTGCGCCGGGGCCGGCGCCAAGCGCCGCCGGCCGGGCTTCCCGAGCGTTTCGCAGCGGCTCGGCGGCCGCGTGTGCCGGCCGGACGACCGAAAGCGCGAAGTCAGGTGGTGGTCTGCGGAAATGGTATCCTCGTGCGTTCGCCGCCGCGCGCCTTCCCGGGGCCCGCGCGGGGCCGCTGCCGCCCACACCGTCACCCGGTTGCGCGTGCATCGGCACCTGCATGACGGCGGCGGGAATCCATCATCCAGAACCGACACAAATACGGGGGAGACTCACCCATGAAGCGTTTCAAGATTTTCGCGATCCGTTCGATCACGGCCGGCGTCGCCGCATTCGCGTTCGCGGGCGCCGCGCACGCACAGACGGTCAAGGTGCTGTCGATCGTCGACCACCCGGCACTCGATGCGATCCGCGACGGCGTGCGCGCCGAACTGAAGGCGCAAGGCTACGGCGACGACAAGCTCAAGTGGGAATACCAGAGCGCGCAGGGCAACACGGGCACGGCCGCGCAGATCGCGCGCAAGTTCGTCGGCGACCAGCCCGACGTGATCGTCGCGATCGCGACGCCGGCCGCGCAGGCGGTGGTTGCATCGACGAAGAGCGTGCCGGTCGTCTATTCGGGGGTGACCGATCCGGTCGCAGCCCAGCTCGTGAAGGGCTGGGGCCCGTCGGGCACCAACGTGACGGGCGTTTCCGACAAGCTGCCGCTCGACCGTCAGGTCGCGCTGATCAAGCGCGTCGTGCCGAAGGCGAAGACGGTCGGCATGGTCTACAACCCGGGCGAGGCGAACTCGGTCGTGGTCGTGAAGGAGCTCAAGGAGATCCTCGCGAAGCAGGGGATGACGTTGAAGGAAGCGGCCGCGCCGCGCACCGTCGACATCGGCCCGGCTGCGAAGAGCCTGATCGGCAAGGTCGACGTGATCTATACGAACACCGACAACAACGTCGTGTCCGCATACGAAGCGCTCGTGAAGGTCGCGAACGAAGCGAAGATCCCGCTCGTCGCCGGCGACACCGACAGCGTGAAGCGCGGCGGCATCGCGGCGCTTGGCATCAACTACGGCGACCTCGGCCGGCAGACCGGCAAGGTCGTCGCGCGCATCCTGAAGGGCGAGAAGCCGGGCGCGATCGCGTCGGAAACGAGCAGCAACCTCGAGCTGTTCGCGAACACGGGCGCGGCCGCGAAGCAGGGCGTGACACTGTCGCCGGATCTGCTCAAGGAAGCGAAGACGGTCATCAAGTAAGCCGCGGCCCGACCGCCGCGCTTGCGGGCCCGATCCGGGCCCGAACGACATCGCCGGACGGGCGGCTCCCACCCGGGGCCGCCCATCCGCTTCGCCCGGCCGTATACGTGAGGCCGGGAAGCAACAGGGTTTCCCCATCATGTCTCTGTTCTCGTTTCTGGGCGCGCTGGAGATCGGCCTGATCTTCAGTCTCGTCGCCCTCGGGGTGCTGATCTCGTTTCGCATCCTCAACTTCCCCGACCTGACCGTCGACGGCAGCTTTCCGCTCGGCGGCGCCGTCGCCGCGACGCTGATCTCCGCCGGCCACGACCCGTTCACGTCGACGGTGCTCGCGATCGTCGCGGGCGCGCTGGCCGGCTTCGTCACGGGCTGGCTCAACGTGCGCCTGAAGATCATGGACCTGCTCGCCAGCATCCTGATGATGATCGCGCTCTATTCGGTGAACCTGCGGATCATGGGCCGGCCGAACGTACCGCTCATCACCGAGCCGACGATCTTCACCGTGCTGCAGCCCGACTGGATGCCCGACTACGTGCTTCGCCCGGCGCTGCTCGCGATCGTCGTCGTGGTCGCGAAGCTCGGCCTCGACTGGTTCTTCTCGTCGCAGCTCGGCCTCGCGATGCGCGCGACCGGCGCGAACCCGCGGATGGCGCGCGCGCAGGGTATCGCGACTGGCCGCGCGACGCTCGCCGGGATGGCGCTGTCGAACGCGCTCGTCGCGCTCGCCGGTGCGCTGTTCGCGCAGACGCAGGGCGGCGCCGACATCTCGATGGGGATCGGCACGATCGTGATCGGGCTGGCCGCGGTGATCATCGGCGAGACGCTGCTGCCCGCGCGCCGGCTCGTGCTGACGACGCTCGCGGTCGTGCTCGGTGCGATCGTCTACCGCTTCTTCATCGCGCTTGCACTGAACAGCGAATTCATCGGCCTGAAAGCGCAGGACCTGAACCTCGTGACGGCTGCGCTCGTCACGATCGCGCTGGTGCTGCCGGCGACGCGCAAGAAGCTGTTCGCGCGCAAGAACGGAGGGGCCTGACATGTTGTCCGCACAAGACCTGAAACTCACGTTCAATCCCGGCACGCCGATCGAGACGCGTGCGCTGCGCGGGCTGTCGCTCGAGATTCCCGACGGCCAGTTCGTCGCGGTGATCGGCTCGAACGGCGCCGGCAAGTCGACCTTCCTCAATGCGGTCAGCGGCGACCAGCGCGTCGATTCGGGACGCATCGCGATCGACGGCACGGATGTCACGCGCCAGCCCGCGTGGGACCGCGCGCACCTCGTCGCGCGCGTGTTCCAGGATCCAATGGCCGGCACCTGCGAGGCGCTGACGATCGAGGAGAACATGGCGCTCGCGATGGCGCGCGGCGTGCGGCGCGGCTTCCGGGCCGCGCTCGACCGTCCGTCGCGCGAGCTGTTCCGCGACAAGCTGCGTCTGCTGAACCTCGGTCTCGAGAACCGGCTGACCGACCGGATCGGGCTGCTGTCGGGCGGTCAGCGGCAGGCGGTGAGCCTGTTGATGGCGTCGCTGCGGCCGTCGCGGATCCTGCTGCTCGACGAGCACACGGCCGCGCTCGACCCTAAGACGGCCGCGTTCGTGCTGGAACTGACCGCGCGCATCGTCGCCGAAAGCAAGTTGACGACGATGATGGTCACGCACAGCATGCGGCAGGCGCTCGACTACGGCGACCGCACGGTGATGCTGCACCAGGGGCAGGTCGTGCTCGACGTGTCGGGCGACCAGCGCCGCGGGCTCGACGTGCCGGACCTGCTGCAGATGTTCGAGAAGGTGCGGCACGAGCAGCTCGACGACGACGCGTTGCTGCTCGGCTGACGCGCGGCGGGCGGGCCGGCGCGGTGCGAGGTGCTGCATCGTGCCGGTTTGCGTGAGGGTTGGCATGCCGATCCGGCCGGGTGATTCGGCGCGCGTGCGCCGCATCGGGCCGGATGGTTGGGGCGGGCGTTCGGGCGGCGCGATCCGGCCACGCCCGATCCGGCGCGCCGTAGCATGACGGGGCGCGCCGGCTTTCTCCCCGTTTTTCCTCCGACAAAAGCCGGTTTCGCACCGGCGCTGTGCGATGCGAGCGCATTGCCATATACTGTATATCCATACAGTTGTGGGTGGCGTCATGCTCGCATCCTCCATTTCTCCCGAATCCCTTCATCCATCGCTCTGGCGTGGCTCGCAGCTCGCGCGCGGCGGTCTGCGCACGATCGATACCGGCTTTGCGCCGCTGTCCGCCGAGCTGCCGGGCGGCGGCTGGCCGGTCGGCGGGCTCGTCGAGTTGCTGGCCGCGCAGCCGGGCTGCGGCGAGATGCGGCTGCTTGCACCCGCGCTCGCGCGCACCGTCAGCGCGCGGCGTCCGCTCGCGCTCGTCGCGCCGCCGCAATCGCCGCATGCGACCGCGCTCGCCAGTCTCGGCGTGCCGGCCGACGCGTTGCTGTGGCTGCGCGCCGGTAGTCGCACGGATGCGTTGTGGGCCGCCGAACAGGCGCTCAAGACCGGCTGTTGCGGCGCGCTGCTGCTCTGGCAGGACGCGCGGCCCGATGCGCTGCGGCGCCTGCATCTCGCGGCCGCGCGCACGGGCGACACGCTGTTCGTGATGCTGCGCCCGCTGTCGGCCGCGCGGCAGCCGTCGCCGGCCGTGCTGCGCGTCGCGCTGTATCCTGTGCCGGGCGGCGTGTCGCTCGACATCGTCAAGCGTCGCGGGCCTGCGAGCGGCGAGCCGCTCGTGCTCGACCTGCCGTCGCCCATCGTGGAGAGCCGCTATGCGCGTCTTGCTCGGCATCCATCTGCCGCGCCTGCCGCTCGACGTGTGCGCCCCGCAGCCGTCTGACGCAGCGGCCGGCGGCGCCGGCTGCGCGGTGCTCGAGCAAGGCGTCGTGTTGATCGCCGATGCAGCCGCGCGCCGGCAAGGCGTGCGCGCGGGCATGAAGCGCGGCGGCGTGCTGACGCTCGCGCCCGAGACGCAACTCGTCGAACGCGATCCCGCGCGCGAGGCCGATGCGCTGCGCGCGGTCGCGCTCGCATTGCTGCGCTTCTCGCCGTGCGTCGCGCTCGACGACGAAGCGACGCTGATCGTCGACGTCGGCCCGAGCCTGCGCCTGTTCGGCGGCCTGCCGTCGCTGTGCCGCCAGGTGCGTGCGACGCTCGCGGCGCTCGGTTATGCGGCGCGCCTGTCCGCCGCGCCGACCGGGCGCGGTGCGTGGCTGCTCGCGCGTGTCTCGGCCCGCGCGCGGATCCGGCGCCGGTTGGCCGCCCCTGCGTCGCTGGTTCGCGCGCTCGATGGGCTGCCGTGCGCGTTGCTGCCCGACGCGCGCCCGTATGCGGGCTGGTTCGACGGCCTCGGTTGCCGCACGCTCGCCGATCTGCGTGGCTTGCCGCGCGCGGGGTTGCAGCGCCGCTGCGGCCCGGCGCTGCTCGCCGCACTCGATCGCGCGTACGGCGATGCGGTCGAGCCGCTTGCGTGGATGGCGGTGCCGCCCGTGTTCGACGTGCGGCTCGAATTGCCGGAGCGCGTCGAATACGCGGAAGCCGTGCTGTTCGCCGCGCGGCGGCTCGTCGTGCAGCTCTGCGGGTGGCTGGCCGCGCGGCAGCTGTCGCTGGCCGCGATGACGTTCGATCTCGAGCACGAGCGCGGCCGTCAGGCCGTGCCGCCGACACCGCTCGAACTCGCGTTCGCTGCGCCCGTGCGCGACGAGACGCACTTCATGCGGCTGCTCGGCGAGCGGCTCGCGCGCGTCGAATTGCCGGCCGCGGTGATCGCGGTGCGGCTGAAGGCCACGCGCGTCGAATCGGTCGCGCCGCCGGCCGACGATCTCTTTCCCGAGCCGGGCGGCACGCGCGAGACGCGCGCGCGGCTGTTCGAACTGCTGATCGCACGGCTCGGCGCGGAGAACGTGCTGCGCGCGGCACCCGTCCCCGATCACCGTCCGGAGGCCGCGAACCGCTGGCTGCCGCTCGATGCGCAAGCAGGCAAGCCGGCCGCTGGTCCGCCGGCCGTGCCGCCCCGCCCCGCATGGCTGCTGGCCGAGCCGCAGCCGCTCCTGATGCGCGAGAACCGGCCGGTGTTCCATACGCCGCTCAGGATGATGTCGTCGGCCGAGCGGATCGAAGCCGGGTGGTTCGACGGGCAACTGGCCGCACGCGATTACTACGTCGCGCAAGACGAGGTCGGTGCGTGCTACTGGGTATTCAAGGAACGGGCGGGGAGCGAGTCCGAGCCGCGCTGGTTCCTGCACGGCCTGTTCGGGTGAGCCGTCATGATTGCAGAATTCAGCTGGCTGCCCGATTACGCGGAGTTGTTCTGCCGATCGAACTTTTCGTTCCTGCATGGCGCGTCGCATGCGGACGAGCTGGTCGAGCGCGCGGCCGAACTCGGCTATCGCGGGATCGCGATCACCGACGAATGCTCGCTCGCAGGTGCGCCGCGCATGCATGTCGCGGCGAAGGCGAAAGGGCTGCCGCTCGTCATCGGTTCGTATTTCGAAGTCACGCCGGATGAAGTCGCGCCCGGCCACGATCCGGGCCCCGGCGCGTTCGGGCTCGTGTTGCTTGCGCAGAACCGCGAGGGTTACGGCAATCTTTCCGAGCTGATCTCGTGGCGGCGGATGGCATCGCCGAAGGGCACTTACAAGCTGACGTCGCGGATGCTGTCGGCGCCGCCTGCCGAGTTTGCCCACTTGCGCGGCATGCCCGACTGCTTCGCGATTCTCGTGCCCACGTATCCGGTGCGTGCTGATGTACTCGATGCGCAGGTCGCGTGGTTTCGCGCGACGTTCGGCGAACGGGCGCGGCTCGGGCTCGTGCAGTTGCAGCGCGCGCTGGACGGTGCGCAGCGCGAGGAGATTCGTGCGGCCGGCGCGCGGCGCGGCGTGCGTATCGTCGCGCTTGGCGATGTGACGATGCACCGGCGTTCATGCAAGCCGCTGCAGGACGTGATGACGGCGATCCGCGTCGGGATGCCGGTTTCAGAGTGCGGCTATGCGCTCGCGCCGAATGCGGAACAGCATCTGCGTTCGCGACAGCGGATCGGGCAACTGTACTCGCCGGAGGAGATCGCGGAGACGTGCGCGATTCTCGATGCTTGTCTTTTCGAACTCGATTCGCTGCGCTACGAGTATCCCGACGAGATCGTGCCGCAGGGGCTGACGCCGACGCGCTATCTGGAACAGGAAACCTTCGCGGGGGCGGCGGGGCGTTATCCGCAAGGCATTCCGGAGAAGGTCGAGAAGCAGATCCGCCATGAACTCGACCTGATCGCGAGGTTGAGCTACGAACCGTTCTTCCTGACCGTCTACGACATCGTCAAATACGCGCGCAGCCAGAACATCCTGTGCCAGGGCCGGGGCTCGGCGGCAAACTCGGTCGTCTGCTACTGCCTCGGCATCACCGAGGTCGATCCCGACCAGAGCACGATGCTGTTCGAGCGCTTCATCAGTGAGGAGCGCGGCGAGCCGCCGGATATCGACGTCGACTTCGAGCATCAGCGCCGGGAAGAGGTCATTCAGCATATCTACGAAAAATACGGCAAGGACCGCGCAGCACTCGCGGCGGCGGTCTCGACGTATCGCCCGCGCGGCGTGCTGCGCGAAACCGGCAAGGCGCTCGGTGTCGATCCGATGCTGATCGATCGCGTCGCGAAAGGGCATCGCTGGTTCGACGGCAGTCGCGATCTGCTGCAGCAATTCGCGACGACCGGGCTCGACCCGGCCACGCCGATCATTCGCGCATGGGCCGAACTCGCGGGGCGCTTGCTCAACTTTCCGCGCCACCTGTCGCAGCATTCGGGCGGCTTCGTGATCAGCCGCGGCAAGCTCACGCGGCTCGTGCCGGTCGAGAACGCGGCGATGGACGGGCGGCGCGTGATTCAATGGGACAAGGACGATCTCGAGGCGCTCGGGCTGATGAAGGTCGACGTGCTCGCGCTCGGCATGCTGTCGGCGCTGCATCGCGCCTTCGACATGCGCACGGCGTGGCGCGGGCCGCCGGAGCCGGGTGGTGAGCCGTTCACGCTGAAGCACATTCCGCAGGATGACGAACCAACCTACGACATGATCTGCCGCGCCGATACGGTCGGCGTGTTCCAGATCGAATCGCGTGCGCAGATGTCGATGCTGCCGCGGTTGAGGCCGCGCAACTACTACGATCTCGTCGTCCAGGTGTCGATCGTGCGGCCCGGTCCGATTCAGGGCGGCGCGGTGCATCCGTATCTGAAGCGGCGCAGGATCATGGCCGGCGAAGAGGAGGGTGAGGTCACGTATCCGAGCGATGCGCTCAAGGAAGTGCTCGAACGCACGCTCGGCGTGCCGATCTTCCAGGAACAGGTGATGCAGATCGCGATCGTCGCGGCAGGCTTCACGCCTGGCGAGGCTGACGAGTTGCGCCGGGCAATGGCCGCGTGGAAACGCAAGGGCAACCTCGAGAAGTATTACGACAAGATCGTCGACGGGATGCTCGAACGCAACTACACACGCGAATTCGCCGAGCAGATCTTCGAGCAGATCAAGGGCTTCGGCGAATACGGTTTCCCCGAGAGCCATGCGGCCAGTTTCGCGAAACTCGCCTATGCGAGCAGTTGGCTCAAATGCCACGAACCGGCGATCTTCCTCGCCGCGCTGCTGAACAGCCAGCCGATGGGTTTCTATCCGCCGTCGCAACTCGTGCAGGACGCGAAGCGTCATCGCGTGAAGGTGCTGCCGATCGACGTGACGCAAAGCAACTGGGAAGCCTCGCTCGAAGCGCTGCCCGGCCAGCCGCCGCCGCATGGTCAGCCCGCGGTGCGGCTCGGCCTGTCGCTCGTGCGCGGCCTCGGCGAGGCTGCCGCGCGGCGCATCGAGGCCGCGCGCGCGGCCGGCCCGTTCGAGAACGTCGACGCGCTCGCGCGCCGCGCGCAGCTCGAACGACGCGATCTCGAAGCGCTCGCCGCCGCGAACGCGCTCGCGACGCTCGCCGGCCATCGCCGCGATGCACTGTGGCAGGCCGTCGCCGCGGCACCGGAGCGCGACCTGCTCGCCGCCGCGCCGATCGACGAAACGGAGCAGCCCGTGCTCGGCGCGCCTTCGGAAGCCGACGACATCCTTGCCGACTATCACACCACAGGCCTCACGCTGAACCGCCACCCGGTCGCGCTGCTGCGGCCCGCGTTGCGCGCGCAGCGGCTGTCGTCCGCGGCCGAGTTGCGCGACCGTCCCGATGGCCGGCTCGCGCGCGCGTGCGGGCTCGTGACCGCACGGCAGATGCCGGGCACCGCGAAGGGCGTGATGTTCATGACGCTCGAGGACGAGACGGGCTGCGTGAATGTGATCGTGCGGCCCGAGCTGCTCGCGCGGCAGCGCCGCGAAACGCTCGATTCGCGACTGCTCGCGGCATCGGGCGTGTGGCAGGTCGTCAGCGACGTGAGGCACCTCGTCGCGCAGCATTTCGAGGATCTGACGCCGCTGCTCGGCGGCCTGCGCACGTCGAGCCGCGAGTTCCACTGACACGGCGCGCCGGCACGCCGCCCGCGCGCCGCCGCCGCATGCATACCAGTCGGCCCAACTGGTTCTATTCAGGTATCGTTTCCAGCTTCCCAAGCCTGGGAAATCCGGCCCGGGAACTGTCCCCTTGCATACCAATCCGGGTAAATACCTATCCCGCATCGCTTTGTAAACAAAGGCTTTCTTGCAACTAAAACGCTTGCCGGGCAAGGCTTTCGGCGATTTTCGCGCCACTAATACCAGTTCGTTGACTGGTATTATGGTGGTTATATAATGCGTTCACTTTCGACGGCCCGAGGTCGTCGTCCGACACCCGGAGGCACATGGAAACCGGCTGGTCCGAACTGGCGCCCGATCCCCTCGACGACACGCCGCTGTATCTGCAGCTCGCCCGCAACCTGGCGAGCGCGATTCACGCCGGCGCGTGGCGGGCCGGCGAGGCGCTGCCGTCGGAGCGGCTGCTGTCGGGAACGGTCGGCGTGTCGCGGATCACGGCCCGCCGTGCGCTCGCGCTGCTGGTCGAGCAGGGGCTGATCAAGCGGGCGCGCGGGGCGGGCAGCTTCATCACGCCGCGCGTTGCCGATCCGCTGTCGCGTCTCGTCGGCTTCACCGCGAAGATGCGGCAGCGCGGTTTCGTGCCCGATTCGGTGTGGCTGTCGCGAACGCTGCGCACCGCGAGCCGCGACGAGATCACGCGTCTCGGCCTCGCGCCGGGCGCGACGGTCGCGCGGCTCGAGCGGCTGCGCCGCGCCGACGGCATCGTGATGGCCGTCGAGCATTCGACCCTGCCGGCCGCGGTGGTGCCGGATCCTCAGGCGCTTGGCGCGTCGCTGTACGAATACCTCGACGCGCGCGGGATGACCGTCGTGCGCGCGCTGCAGCACTTTCGCGCGGCGAACGCGACGCACGAGATCGCGAAGTGGATGTCAGTGAAGCCGGGCTCGGCCCTGCTCGTGATCACGCGCATCGGCTACGGTGCCGACCAGCGCGCGATCGAAGTGTCCGAAACGTATTGCCGCGACGACTATTACGACTTCGTCGCCGAACTGAAACGCTGACGCGCGAGACTGCCCGCGCGCCACGCGCGGCGCAACGAAGTACAACGGATTTGCAAATCGCGACGCGGATGTCCGCGTCACCAGATCATCAAGAGAAACGTCATGCTGACTGGCAACATCCTTACCCCCGACGGCTGGATTCTCGGCTCGCTCGACCGCGAGAACGGCCGCATCACCACGCTCGACGGCACGCCCGCCGATCCCGCGAAGAACGATGCGCCGTACATCCTGCCCGGCTTCATCGACCTGCACGTGCACGGCGGCGGCGGCGCCGACGTGATGGAAGGCGGCGACGCGATCGAGACGATCGCACGCACACACGCGCAGTTCGGCACGACGAGCCTGCTCGCGACGACGATGACCGCGCCGCGCGACGAACTGATGCAGGTCGTCGCGAATCTCGGCACGGTCGCGCGCACCCGCACGCCGGGCGGCGCGCGCGTGCTCGGCGTGCATCTCGAAGGGCCGTACATCAACCCCGGCAAGCTCGGCGCGCAGCCGGACGCGGCCGTGTCGGCCGTGCTCGACGAAGTGCTGAAGTACCTGTCGATCGCGCCGATCCGGGTCGTCACGCTCGCGCCGGAAATCGCGGGTCACATCGAGATCATCGGCGAGATGGCCGCGCGCGGCGTGCGCGTGCAGCTCGGCCACTCGCTCGCGACCTACGACGACGCCGTCGCCGCGCTCAAGCACGGCGCATGCGGCTTCACGCACCTGTTCAACGCGATGTCGCCGCTGCATCACCGCAACCCGGGCCTCGTCGGCGCCGCACTCGCGCATGCCGAATACGCGGAAATCATCCCCGATCTGTTGCACGTGCACCCGGGCGCGATTCGTGCGGCGCTGCGCGCGATCCCGCGCCTGTACGTCGTGACCGACAGCACGTCCGCCACCGGCATGCCCGACGGCGAATACCGGCTCGGCAGCCAGCACGTGACGAAGTGCCTCGGCGGCGTGCGGCTGGCCGACGGCACGCTCGCCGGCAGCACGCTGACGATGGACCAGGCGCTGCGCAACCTCGTGTCGCTCGGCCTGCCGATCGCCGACGTGTCGAACCGGATGTCGCGCTATGCGGCCGACTACCTCGGCGTCACCGATCGCGGCCGCCTCGAGCGAGGCGCATGGGCCGACCTCGCCGTGTTCGATCGCGACCTGAACCTCACCGCGACCTACGTCGAAGGAGAATCGATTGTCGAATATGCTTAAGGAAGCGCGCGAGTCCGCCCAGGTCGTCGCCGCGCAACTCGCCGACACCACGCGCGTCGAAGCGCTCGCGGGCCAACTCCTCGATCACCCGCCGGCCGTCGCGCTGACGGTCGCGCGCGGCAGCTCGGATCACGCCGCCAGCTATTTCGCGAGCCTGACGATGAGCCGCCTCGGCGTGCCCGTCGCGTCGCTGCCGATGTCGGTCGCGACGCTGCAGCAGGCGCCGCTGAAGGTGCAGGATCAGCTCGCGATCGCATTTTCCCAGTCGGGCAAGAGCCCCGACCTCGTCAACACGATGGCCGCGCTGCGCGAAGCCGGCGCGCGTACCGTCGCCGCCGTCAACGTCCTGCCGTCGCCGCTCGCCGATGCGTGCGAGCACCAGTTGCCGCTGCTTGCCGGCCCCGAACTGTCGGTCGCCGCGACCAAGAGTTACATCGCGATGCTGTCGCTGTCCGCGCAGATCGTCGCGTACTGGCAGCGCGACGCCGCGCTGATGACGGCATTGCGCGGCCTGCCCGACGTGCTCGCGCAGGCCGGCCGGCTCGACTGGTCGTCGGCCGTTGCCGCGCTCGCTGGCATCGAGCGGATGATCGTGATCGGCCGCGGCCTCGGTCTTGCGATCGCTCAGGAAGCCGCGCTGAAACTGAAGGAAACCTCCGGCATCCAGGCCGAGGCATTCTCGAGCGCCGAAGTCCGTCACGGCCCGATGGAGCTGATCGACCGCGACTATCCGCTGCTCGTGTTCGCGCCGCCGGGCCCGGAGCAGGCCGGGCTGCTGCAGCTCGCGCAGGACATGCGCGCACGTGGCGCGGCCGTGCTGCTCGCGGCGCCCGCCGGCACGCCCGGCGCGACCTTGCCGCTCGCGCAGTCCGCCCATTCGGCGCTCGACCCGATCGCCGCCATTCTTTCGTTCTACGTGATGGCGGCGGATCTCGCCGTCGCGCGCGGCCGCAATCCCGACACGCCGCGCCACCTGAACAAAGTCACCGAAACGCACTGATAGCCGAGACAGCCGATGAGACGCGCCGAGGAGTCCCAGTTGAAGAGTTCCACCCATGATCAGATCGTCCTGCTTGCCCCGCTGACCGGGCCGATCGTCGCGCTGGCCGACGTGCCCGATCCGGTGTTCTCCGGCGGGATGTTCGGCGACGGCATCGGCATCGACCCGCTCGCGGGCAAGCTCATCGCGCCGTGCGCCGGCATCGTGTCGCATCTCGCGCGCACGGGCCACGCGGTGACGATTACGACGCCGGAAGGCGCGGAAGTGCTGCTGCACATCGGCATCGACACCGTCGAGCTGAACGGGCAGGGCTTCGCCGCGCATGTCGAGGCCGGCGCGCGCGTCGAAGCGGGCGACCTGCTGATCGAGTTCGACCAGGACGCGGTTGCACGCAGCGCGCATTCGCTGGTCTCCGTGATCGCCATCGCGAACTCCGACGCGTTCGACGTCATCGAGCGCGCGAGCGGTTTCGCGACGGCCGGCGAGACGCCGCTGCTGACGCTGCGCGGCAAGGGCGAGGCCGCCGCGCAGGCGGCGCAGGCCGGCGCGGCGGCGATGAACGAGGTGCGCCGCAAGGTCGTGCTGACGCAGCCCGGTGGCCTGCATGCGCGCCCGGCCGCGCGGGCGCGCGAAGCCGCGCGCGGGCTCGACGCACATGTCGAAGTGCATTTCGACGGTCGCAAGGCGCCGATCGCAAGCGTGGTCGGCCTGCTCGGCCTCGGCGCCGGCGAAGGCGCGACGATCGAGCTGGTCGGCCGCGGTGCGCACGCGCAGCAAGCCGTCGAAGCGGTCGAGCACGAGTTGCTGCGCGAAGCGCACGGCGAGGTCGAGGAAAGGCCGGCGCGGCTCAAGTCGCCCGCACCGCAGCCGATCGTGCGCAACACCGGCGCAACACTCGATCCGAACACGCTCGCGGGCGTGTGCGCGGCGCCCGGCATCGCGGTCGGCACGCTGGTGCGTCTCGACGATGCGGATATCGTGCCGCCCGAGCAGGCGACCGGCACGCCCGCGTCGGAAAGCCGCCGGCTCGACCAGGCGCTGATGGCGGTCGACGCCGAACTCGACGAAACGGTGCGCAGCGCATCGGCGCGCGGCGCGGTCGGCGAGGCGGGGATCTTCGCGGTGCATCGCGTGCTGCTCGAGGACCCGACGCTGGTCGACGCGGCGCGCGATCAGATCAGCCTCGGCAAGAGCGCGGGCTTCGCATGGCGCGCGACGATCCGCACGCAGATCGACACGCTGTCGAAGCTCGACGACGCACTGCTCGCCGAGCGTGCGGCGGACCTCCGCGACATCGAGAAGCGCGTGCTGCGCGCGCTCGGCCACACGAGCGGCGCGACGCGCACGCTGCCCGACGAGGCCGTGCTCGCGGCCGAGGAATTCACGCCGTCGGACCTGTCGTCGCTCGATCGCCAGCGCGTGACCGCGCTCGTGATGGCACGCGGCGGCGCGACGTCGCATGCGGCGATCATCGCGCGCCAGCTCGGCATTCCGGCGCTCGTCGCGGTCGGCGACGCGCTGTACGCGATTCCGGACGGCACGCAGGTCGTCGTCGATGCGAGCGCGGGCCGTCTCGAACACGCGCCGACCGCGCTCGACGTCGAACGCGCGCGCCACGAACGCCAGCGCCTGGACGGCGTGCGCGAAGCGAACCGGCAACTGGCCGGCGCCGCCGCCGCGACCGTCGACGGCCGCGCCATCGAGATCGCCGCGAACATCGCGACGCTCGACGACGCGAACACCGCGGTGGACAACGGCGCGGATGCGGTCGGCCTGTTGCGCACCGAACTGATGTTCATCCATCGCCAGGCCGCACCGAGCGTCGTCGAGCACCAGCAGAGCTACCAATCGATCGTCGACGCGCTGCAGGGCCGCACCGCGATCATCCGCACGCTCGACGTCGGCGCCGACAAGGAAGTCGACTACCTGACGCTGCCGCCCGAACCGAACCCGGCGCTCGGCCTGCGCGGCATTCGCCTCGCGCAGGTGCGCCCCGATCTGCTCGACGATCAGCTGCAGGGCCTGCTCGCGGTGAAGCCGTTCGGCGCGGTGCGCATCCTGCTGCCGATGGTGACGGATGCGGGCGAGCTCGTGCGGCTGCGCAAGCGTATCGACGAATTCGCGCGTGCGCAGGGCCGTACCGAGCCGATCGAAGTCGGCGTGATGATCGAGGTGCCGTCGGCGGCACTGCTCGCCGACCAGCTCGCGCAGCATGCGGATTTCCTGTCGATCGGCACCAACGACCTGACGCAGTACACGCTCGCGATGGACCGCTGCCAGGCCGATCTGGCCGCGCAGTCCGACGGCCTGCATCCGGCCGTGCTGCGCCTGATCGACATCGCGGTGCGGGGCGCGGCGAAGCACGGCAAGTGGGTCGGCGTGTGCGGCGCGCTCGGCGGCGATCCGCTCGCGGTACCGATCCTCGTCGGCCTCGGCGTGACCGAACTGTCGGTCGACCCGGTGTCGGTGCCGGGCATCAAGGCGCGCGTGCGCCGTCTCGATTACCAGTTGTGTCGCCAGCGTGCGCAGGATCTGCTCGCACTCGACTCGGCACAGGCGGTAAGGGCAGCAAGCCGCGAGGTCTGGCCGCTCGACTGAACGTCGACGGCGGGCGCGCGAGCGTTTCACGACGCAAGCAATTAGGTCAACGACGATTAATGACGAGACATGGATTGGAGGACTGAATGGACGGGAATCCGTTTCTGAAGATACAGGGCCTGGGCCGGGCGCTGATGCTGCCGATCGCGGTGTTGCCGGTCGCCGGCATCCTGCTGCGGCTCGGACAGCCGGACGTGTTCAACATCAAGATGATCGCCGACGCCGGCGGCGCGATCTTCGACAACCTGCCGCTGCTGTTCGCAATCGGCGTGGCGGTCGGTTTCGCGAAGGACAACAACGGCGTGGCGGCACTCGCGGGTGCGATCGGTTACCTGATCGAAACCGCGATCATGAAGGATATCGATCCCAAGCTGAACATGGGCGTGCTGTCCGGGATCATCGCGGGCGTGGTCGCGGGCTTGCTGTACAACCGCTACAAGGACATCAAGCTGCCCGACTACCTCGCGTTCTTCGGCGGGAAACGGTTCGTGCCGATCATCACGGGGCTGGTCTGCGTGGTACTCGGCATCGTGTTCGGGTATGTGTGGCAGCCGGTCCAGCATGCGATCGACGCGGCCGGCCAGTGGCTGACGACGGCGGGCGCGATCGGTGCGTTCGTGTTCGGCTTCCTGAACCGCCTGCTGCTCGTCACGGGCCTGCACCACATCATCAATTCGCTCGCGTGGTTCGTGTTCGGCAACTTCACGCCGCCGGCCGGCGGCGAGCTCGTGCACGGCGACCTGCACCGCTTCTTCGCGGGCGATCCGACCGCGGGCACCTTCATGGCCGGCTTCTTCCCGATCATGATGTTCGGCCTGCCGGCCGCGTGTCTCGCGATGCTGCACGAAGCACCGAAGGAGCGCCGCGCGATGGTCGGCGGCCTGCTGTTCTCGATGGCGCTCACGTCGTTCCTGACGGGTGTGACCGAGCCGATCGAATTCAGCTTCATGTTCCTCGCGCCGGTGCTGTACGTGATCCACGCGGTGCTCACGGGGCTGTCGCTCGCGATCTGCCAGATCCTCGGCGTGAAGCTCGGCTTCACGTTCTCGGCCGGCGCGATCGACTACGTGCTGAACTACGGGCTGTCGACGAAGGGCTGGATCGCGGTGCCGCTCGGTATCGCATACGGCGTCGCGTATTACGGGCTGTTCCGCTTCTTCATCCGCAAGTTCAACATGGCGACGCCGGGCCGCGAGCCGGCCTCGACCGACGCTGCGGCCGAGTCGTACGCATCGGGCGGCTTCGTCGCGCCGGCAGCTGGCGCGGCGGCGGCACCGCGTGCGCAGCGCTACATCGCCGCGCTCGGCGGCGCCGGCAACCTGACGGTCGTCGACGCATGCACGACGCGCCTGCGCCTGACCGTCGTCGATCCGGAGAAGGTGTCGGAGCCGGAACTGAAGTCGATCGGCGCGCGCGGCGTGCTCAAGCGCGGCGGCAACAGCGTGCAGGTGATCATCGGGCCTGAGGCCGACATCATCGCCGACGAGATGCGCTCGGCGATCAGCAGCGGCGCGACCATCGCGGCGGCGACGGCGACGGCCCCTGCAGCTCAGCCGGTCACGGGTGCGGCGGCCGGTCCGCTCGATCCCGATCCGCTGCGCTGGCTCGCGGTGTTCGGCGGTGCGACCAACGTCGCTTCGCTCGACGCGATCGCGACCACGCGCCTGCGCGTCGTCGTGCGTGACGCATCGGCGGTCGATCGCGATCGACTCGGCGCGCTCGATGTCGCATGGGTGTCGCCGGACACGTTCCACATCGTCTGCGGCAACGCGGCGGCACGCTACGCGGAACAGCTCGGCGCGCGCCTGACGTCGACGGGCGGCGGGGCGGCCCCGCAACCGGCCTGATCCGGCATGATGCGATGAGGCAGGCCCGGTCCGCGTGGCGGGTTCGGGCCGCCGGTCGGTAAAACGAGAACGGCTTGCGATACGTCGCAAGCCGTTTTTTCTTGGCGGGGCGTGTGCGCGATGCATTCGTCCGCACCGCGCACCGTTTGCGTGGATCAGCAACCGCTCAGTTGCTCAACCGCTTCACCGTTCACGGATTCGTCAGCGTGAAGGTCGGCTTCCGGTAGCCGATGCCGGCCCGGTCGAGCTTCGGCAATTCGCGCTGCGTGAGCAGCGTCGCGAAGCCGGCCCAGTCGCGCTGCAGCGCGGCCAGGTCGACGTGATGCGTGTCGCCGCGCTTGAAGCGCACGCCGGCCGCATACGGCAGCTCCCAGTCGGCCCGGTGCCACGCGCGCTCGGCGAGCGCGAGCAGCCGCGGATAGGCCATGTATTCGAGGAAGGTGTCGTTGCGCATCACCTCGCCCCACGCCTGCCCCTGCATGCCTTCGATGCGCGGCGCGGGGCCCGAGCCCGTCACCTCGAACGCGTTGCCGTCACGATCGCCCATCACTTCGGCGTTCTGCGGCAGGTTCTCGGGCGCGAACGAGAACACCTTGTACTCGTCCGTCGCGTGCGAGCCCCAGTAGTAGCCGCGCTCGCGCGGGTTGAGCGTGTACGGGAAGTCGAAGTACAGGTAGTCGGGCAGCGCGAGCACCGTCAGGTAGCCCTTGCCGCTCAGATCGCGCGCGCTGTCCGATGCGCCCCAGAAGATCGTGTCCCACAGCGACACCATCACATGTCGCGTGCTGAAGTCCCGAGGCCCGTTCGCATGCTTGATGCCGTCCTGCCACGCGGCCATCGTGTCGATTCCGTTCGCGTCGACCGCCGCGCTCACCTGTTTCGCGAAACGCGTCGGCAACTCGTCGATCGACTTGATCTCGCCGCGCTGGAGCAGCGCCGTGCACGCGGGCGAACGCGCCCACGGTTTGTCCTGCGCGGCGACATCGATGCGCCCCTTGTTCGGGTCGGTGCCGTTCAGCGGCTGGAAGCCCGCGCCGAGGAAAATGTTCTTCGCCTCGTCGCCGCCGTAGTGCCAGGTGTGCAGCGGCGCCTGCGCGTCCGCATGCATCGCCGCGATCTCGCGGATCACCTTCGATGCGAAATTGAGCGCGCCCGGCACGCACGGGTTCAGGTCGCTGCGCCGGTCGTAGAACTGCACCGTCGTCAGGTTCGTCGTGTCCTGCGGATCGAGCAGCCGGTACGCGTTCGCTTCCTGCTCGCGGCCGGCCGCATGCAGCCGGCGGTAGCGCGCCTCCATCGTCACGACGGCCGCACGCGCATGCGCGGGCATGTCGATCTCGGGGATGATCGTGACGAAGCGGGCAGCTGCGTAGCGCACGAGCGCCACGTAGTCGTCGCGCGTCAGGTAGCCGCCGCCCGAGCGGTTGTCGGGGCCCGAGCCGAGTTGCGGCAGCAGGCAGCGTGTCTCGCTCGGGTCGTGACAGCGGCGTGAGCCGATTTCGGTCAGCTCCGGCAGGCCGGGAATCTCGATACGCCAGCCCTCGTCGTCGGACAGATGCAGGTGCAGGCGGTTGAGCTTGTACGCGCTCATCTGGTCGATCAGGCGGCGCAGCGTCGCCGGGTGCTTGAAGTTGCGCGCGAGGTCGACGTGCATCCCGCGATGCGTGAAGCGCGGCGCATCCTCGACGAGCATTGCCGGGATCGGGCCGCCGCCGGCGGGCGCGAGCGAGTAGAGCGTCTGCACGCCGTAGTAGAGGCCCGCGCGATCGTAGCCTTCGATCAGCACGCCGCGCGGCCCGATCGCGAGCCGGTACCCGCCCGGCACCGCAATGTCGGCCGGCAGCCGGCGCGGTGCGACGGCACCGCGGACCGGCACGCGCGCGCCGTCGAGCCCGAGTGTCGTCGCACGTTCGCGCAGCGCCGCGATCTGCACGTCCGGCAACTGCGGCAGCGCGAGCTCGATGCCGCGCAGGTCGAGCGTGCCGGGCAGCCGCTGTTCGCGCTTCACGCTCGGCAGCGCGCGGCTCGCGTCGGGGCGTGCCGCCACGGGCGGCGCGTTGCTGGTCGAATTGTTTTGCGCGTCGGCCGGCAGCGATTCGACATAGCGGAGCTCGTCGTCGGTGTCGTTGTAGCGGAGCACGGCGGGCGGTGCGCCGTCGACGACGACGTACGGGCGCGGAATCACGTCGCTGTAGCGCAGCAGCCAGTATTCGGCGACGAACGGCAGTTCGATGCGTTCGCCGGGCGCAAGCCGTACCGAGCCCGGCTGCGGCGTCAGCTCGTACAGGTCGCCGGTGAGCCGCCGCAGCGCGAAGCCCGGACGATCGATTCGCAGCAGGCGTCGGATGCTGTGCAGGTACAGCTTCCAGCCGCCGTCGGCGATCGTCTGGTGGCCGCGGTTCTGCAGGATCAGGCGGCCGGTCGCGCAGGCCGCGCCGTCCGCGCCGAGATCGGCGCACGGCACGCCGGCCGCGGCCGCGTGGTTGTTGTCGACGGCGACGCGCAGCGCGAGGTCGTTCGACAGAAGCGTCGCGAGACTGGCCGCTTGCGCGGCCGGTTGTGCGATGCCGGCAGTCGCGACGGCGGCGGTCGGTGTCGGCTGCACGCCGATCGCGACAGGCGGCAGCGCTGCGATGAACACGGCGGCAACGAAGGATGGCAAGGTGTGCTTCATTCGAACTCCTGAGAAAAAGGTAGGCGTAGCGGCGTCGTGGGGGCGACGTCGCTGCGATCGGGGTCTTTCAATGGAGCTGCGGGAGATACCCGCGCACGGGGCGATGCGGCTGCACCGCGCGCATTCGGCACGCAGGGGCGTGCGTTACGGAACGGGAGGCGGGCACGCGTGCCGATCGGATCGGCGGGGCGGCGTATGCGTGCTCATCGGCGGCGCACGGTAAACGCCGCGGCAACGATGCGGCCGCAGCAGGCCGCGTTCGACCGGCCGCGCATGATCGCAACGGCGGACGCTGCCGCATACGCATGGCAACTCGGCGCGCAGGCGCGCGCCAGACACGGGATTCGCATGTCTCCCCCACCCGATGGATTCGGCCTGTCGGCGGCCGTGTTCAAAGATCTTATGAAACCTTTGATTGGTATTCAAGTGGTATCAATCTGGCGCTAAATTGGCATCGAGGAATCGCGGGTGCGCCGATGGTACGGACGAAAAAAAACCTCGCGTGACGCGAGGTTCGTTCCGGACGGGAGGGGCGGTGCGCCTCCCGCGCGCGATCAGTCGCGACGTGCGCGCACCGGCGCTTCCTGCGGCTTCTGCCGCACTTCGAGCCACATCGCGTTGACGATGCCGAACGACAGCGCGACGCCGATACCGAGAATCCAGCTGAAATACCACATGATCCGACTCCTTGCGAAACGGTGGGCGAGGGCGCGCAGGCGCCCCGGCCGGGTTCAATACATCGAGTGCTTGTTCTCTTCGAGCGACTGATGCGTGACCTTGCCGCGCATCACGCGGTACACCCAGCTCGTGTAGAGCAGGATGATCGGCAGGAACACGATCACCGCGAACAGCATCACCTGCAGCGTCCTGTGGCTCGACGTCGAATCCCACACGGTCAGGCTGCTGCGCGGGTCGAGCGACGACGGCATGATGAACGGGAACATCGAGAAGCCTGCGGTCAGGATCACGCCGGCGATCATCAGGCCGGTGCAGAAGAACGCCGTCTTTTCCTGCTTCGAGCCGGCGAGCAGCAGCGCGAGCAGGCCGCCCGCGATCCCGACCACGGGTGCCGCGATCATCCACGGATACTCGCCGTAATTCGCGAGCCACAGGCCCGAGCCGGCGGCGACGTCCTTGAGCAGCGGGTTCGCGACCGTGTCGGTCGGTGCGGCGTGCGTGATGTGGAAGCCGCCGATGGTCGACGCGATCAGCACGCCGGCCAGCACGAACAGCACGACCGCGAGGAGCGCCGACACGCGCAGCGCGACCGACGCGCGGCGTGCGATCACGCCGTCGGTCTTCATCTTGATGAACGCGGCGCCGTGCGCGACCAGCATCGTGAGGCTGACGAGCCCGCAGAGCAGCGCGAACGGGTTCAGCAACGCCCAGAAGCCGCCGTAGTAGGTTACGCGCAGGTCGCTGTCGAACTTGAACGGCACGCCCTGCAGGAGGTTGCCGAACGCGACGCCGAACACCAGCGCCGGCACGAAGCCGCCGACGAACAGGCCCCAGTCCCAGCCCGCGCGCCAGCGCGGGTCGGGCCGCTTGCTGCGATAGTCGAAGCCGACCGGCCGGAAGAACAGCGCGAACAGCACGAGCAGCATTGCGAAGTAGAAGCCGGAGAACGACGCGGCATAGACGAGCGGCCAGGCGGCGAACATCGCGCCGCCGGCCGTGATCAGCCACACCTGGTTGCCTTCCCACGTCGCGCCGACCGTGTTGACGATGATGCGGCGCTCCTCGTCGGTCTTGCCGAGGAACGGCAGCAGCGCGGTCGCGCCCATGTCGAAGCCGTCGGTGACGGCGAAGCCGATCAGCAGCACGCCGACGAGCAGCCACCAGATCAGCTTGAGAGTTGCATAGTCCATAGCGATTCCTTGTTCCGTTTCAGGTGCGTGCTCAGGCCGGAGCGCGCTCGCTGGCCGCGGCGAGTTCGTGGTGATAGCGGCCGGTATGCAGCGACGACGGGCCGAGGCGTGCGTACTTGAACATCAGTTTGATCTCGATGATGAACAGCGCCGTGTAGAACGCGATGAAACCGGCGAGGCTCAGGTACAGGTCCGAGGGCGTGAGGCTCGACGCGGACAGATGCGTCGGCAGGATGCCCGCGATCGTCCAGGGCTGGCGGCCGAGCTCGGCGACGACCCAGCCGAATTCCGCGGCGAGCCACGGCAGCGGAATCGCCCACACCGCATAGCGCAGGAACCAGCGGCGGTTGTCCTGCAGCAGCTGGCGGCGCGCGCAGAACCAGAACGCGGCGACGAAGGTCGCGAGGAACAGGAAACCGAGGAACACCATGATCCGGAACGAGAAGAACACGGGCGCGACCGGCGGGATCGTCTTCTTCGCGGCGGCTTTGATCTGCTCGGGCGTCGCATCGACCACGTTCGGCGTGAACTGCTTGAGCATCAGCCCGTAGCCGAGATACTGCTTGTGCTGGTCGAACAGTTCGCGCGTGGCCGCGCTCGTGTCGCCTTCCTTCATCTTCTGCAGCGCGCCGTACGCGACCATCCCGCTCTGGATGTGCTCCTCGCTGTGCTTCGCGAGTTCCCGCAGGCCGACCACGGGTTCATCGACCGAGCGCGTCGCAATCAGGCCGAGCGCGTACGGAATCTTGATTGCATAGTCAGTACGCTGTTCTTCCTGGTTCGGAAGGCCGATCAGCGTGAACGATGCGGGTGCCGGCTGCGTTTCCCATTCGGACTCGATCGCGGCGAGCTTCATCTTCTGCACTTCGCCGGTCGTGTAGCCCGACTCGTCGCCGAGCACGATCACGCAAAGCGTCGACGCGAGGCCGAAGCCGGCCGCGACCGCGAACGAGCGCAGCGCGAAATCGGTGTCGCGCTTTTTCAGCAGGTACCACGACGAGATGCCGAGCACGAACATCGCAGCCGTCACGTAGCCGGCCGACACCGTGTGCACGAATTTCACCTGCGCGACCGGGTTGAACAGCACGTCGAACAGGTTCGTCAGCTCCATGCGCATCGTCTGATAGTTGAACTCGGCGCCGACCGGGTTGTTCATCCAGCCGTTCGCGACGAGGATCCACAGCGCGGACAGGTTCGAGCCGAGCGCGACGAGGAACGTGACCATCAGGTGCTTGACCTTCGACAGGCGGTTCCAGCCGAAGAAGAACAGGCCGACGAACGTCGATTCGAGGAAGAACGCCATCAGCCCTTCGACCGCGAGCGGCACGCCGAAGATGTCGCCGACGTAGTGCGAGTAGTACGACCAGTTCGTGCCGAACTGGAATTCGAGCGTGATGCCGGTCGTCACGCCCATCGCGAAGTTGATCCCGAACAACTTGCCCCAGAACTGGGTCATGTCCTTGTAGACCTGTTTGCCGGTCATCACGTAGACGGCTTCCATGATGACGAGCAGCCAGGACAGGCCGAGCGTCAGCGGCACGAACAGGAAGTGGTAGAGCGCCGTGATGCCGAACTGCAGACGTGACAGATCGACGACTTCACTGCTTATCATGGTGGTCTCCCTCGGTAGATGCGGGCGCCGGTACCGAGAGCAACTTCTCGGCGACGGCGGCAGGCGGAAGCGACATGTGCTCAGCCTGCGGATGATTGAAGAATGCGTATTTGAGCGACATCAAAAGGATCAGCTTGACGATCAACACCAGGGTGATGTCGCGGGCGAGGGTTGGCCCGCGAGCCCACGCGGCGATGCGCGCGCGCCAGCCGAGCGTGCCGGTGGCCTGCGGGGGAGGCGGCGCAGGCTCTTTATTGATCGAGATCAAGGTGATTATCCTGAATCGATTTACGTGGGTTTTGGGGCGACTCTACGTCGGATTTATGACGGCGGTTAAGCTGTTTTAATCCTTTTAAGCCGACATGCCAATTTTAAAATGCCGGCTTTCCGATGCCGAGTGCTGCGCTGCGGCAGACCGTCGCGAAGCGCATGTCAAAACTTGAGGTAGATCAAGGTTATGCGGAAGGGGCCGGAATTTGCCCGATACCCGATCAATACGGTCGATTAACGCGGCGCGATCGAGGCGAAATAACAGACGAAAAAAAACCGCTGCCGGGCGGGCAGCGGTTTTGGGTGAAGCGCTCTAAATCGGGAGTCAGGCGTATTCGGCGAGTGCCGTGCGCATCTTTTTCATGGCGCTCGCTTCGATCTGGCGGATGCGTTCCGCCGACACACCGAACTCGGCCGCGAGATCGTGCAGCGTCGATCCGCCCGAGCCGTCGTCGTCGACGTTCAGCCAGCGCGCCTCGATGATCCGGCGGCTGCGCGCGTCGAGCGCCTCGAGCGCCTGCGCGATGCCGTCCGTCTGCAGCATGTCGCGCTGACGCGCGGCGAGCACGGCGGTCGGCTCGTTGTGCGAATCGGCCAGGTAGGCGATCGGTGCGTACGACTCCTCGCCGTCTTCCACTTGGCCCTCGAGCGCGATGTCGCCGCCCGACAGACGCGTTTCCATCTCGGTCACGTCTTCGCGCTTGACGTTGAGCTCCTGCGCGAGCCCGTCGATTTCCTCGGGCGTCATCGCCTGCATGCTCTTCTTGTGGCTGCGCAGGTTGAAGAACAGCTTGCGCTGCGCCTTCGTCGTCGCGACCTTCACCATCCGCCAGTTGCGCAGGATGTACTCGTGGATCTCGGCCTTGATCCAGTGGATCGCATACGACACCAGGCGCACGTTTTGCGCCGGGTCGAAACGTTTCACAGCCTTCATCAGGCCGATATTGCCTTCCTGGATCAGGTCGCCGTGCGGCAGGCCGTAGCCGAGGTAGTTGCGCGCGATCGACACGACAAGCCGCAGGTGCGACAGCACGAGGCGGCGTGCCGAGTCGAGGTTGTTGTCTTCGCGGAATTCGGTCGCGTACTGGCGTTCCTCTTCGGCGGTCAGGAGCGGGATCCGGTTGACGGCCTGGATGTACGCGTCGATGTTGCCAAGCTGGCCCGGCAACATCGATTGAGTTGCGAGCGCCAGCGAGCCTGCCGATTCGGCCTTGGCCGGCGTCGGGCTCAGGGTGTTCGGAAGGGTCAGGGCGTAGCTCACTAAAAAACTCCTTTGGAATCAGGGACAAACCCCTGGTCTCGGATGAGATTCCGAGGCTCATCTTAGCACTCCCGTAATCTGAGTGCTAATTCCTTAGAGGGGGCGGGGGCATGCAAGTTCCCGATTCTCTATCGAACTTGTCGAATCGATAGTCTAATTTGCGACAAGGCTGATCGGAAGAAGTTCCGTAAGTTGTTGTTTCTGATAGCAATCAGTAGACGGTTTCGATTTTTGTAGTTTTGGAAGCAAACAATTTCGCTTCGTGATGCCGATCCGAAAAGTCCTTTACCATACCATTCAGTTCGCTCGGGCCCGGCCGCTGCGGCAAGGCTCCATTCAATCCACAAAGTTGGAGTGTCTGATGAACAATAAGAAGAATTGCCGGCCCCGTAGCCGGCTTGCGCTGCATGCGCTGCTGGCGGCGTCGCTGCTGGGCGGATCGGGTGCGGCGTTCGCGGATCGATGGGGAATCCAGGCGGGCGGCGGGTTTTCCGATCGCCACGGGATCGACAAGGCCGATCTCGGCGTCGTGTGGGATCCGGGCTGGAACTGGTGGGAAATCGGCGGCTGGCACTTCGCGTTCGTGATGGAAGGCCACGCCGGCTACTGGCACACGGGCGGCAATGTTCATGGCAGCATCGGTGAATTCGGCGCGACGCCGATGTTCCGCTTCATCAAGAGCGCGGGCCAGGTGCGCCCGTTCATCGAGGCCGGCGCCGGCATCCGCTTCCTGACTTCCCCGACGATCTCCAACAAACTGTCGCTGGCGACGTCGTTCCAGTTCGTGGACGTCGCCGGTGTCGGCGCGCAGTTCGGAGAACGGCAACAGTACCAGCTCGGCTACCGTTTTCAACATGTGTCTAACGCGGGTATCAAAGAGCCGAATCCTGGTATAAATTTCCACCAGTTCTACGTGCAGTACAACTTCTGATCCGCACGCCCGCGCACGGCGGGCGCGTTGCCGAGGAGTCAGGCGATGGCGAAGGTGGTCGATGCGATTCGCGCGCTCGAGCGCGATCGGTTCCGGGCGATGGTCGACGGGGACGGCGAGGCGCTCGATGCGCAATTGTCGGACAAGGTGTTCTTCGTGCACACCAACGGCAAACGCGAAACCAAGCAGCAGTTCATCGACGCCATCGTCGCCGGCCGCCGCCGCTATCGCCAGATCGAAATCCAGTCGCAGGATCTGCTTCCCGTCGGTGACGCAACCTGCGTCGTCACCGGGCGCGCTCTGATCGAGATGGAAACGAACAACGGCGGATTGGTGTTTCCGATCGCCTATACCGCCGTCCATACCCATGAGCAGGGGCAGTGGCGCCTGCTGGCGTGGCAGGCGACGCGGTGCGCGACCGAGACATGAGCGCGCGTGGCGCTCCTTTTTCGTGTCCCGACCGAAGCGGCCTTCTGGGCCGCTTTTTATTGCCCGTGCGGCGCGGATTGCGCGCAGCACGGGCGGTCACGCACCGCTCGCTTGACGTTTGAACCCTGAAGCGAAAACCCGCCGGTCAGGCCGCCGCACGGCGGTCGGCGCACTGCCAGGCCGAGCGGTTGATCGCGCTGACGACCGCATCGAGCGCGGCGCTCGTCGCATCGGCATGCACTCCGACGCCGTGCCGCAGCGGCGCATCGCCGACCCGGCAGCCGACCGATACCGCGATTCGTCCGTCCGTCGTGCGCGCGTGTTCGCACGAGGCGACGTCGACCGTCGCGCCGGCCGCCGTCGCGAAGGCCGCGGCCATTCGTTGCACGACCTCTTCGGGCGTCGCGTCGGCCGGCGGTGCGCCCGCGATGTCGCGGTTCTGCCAGCGTGCGGCGTCGCCGTGGCGCGCGGCCGGGCCGGCGGTCTCGAAGAATTCGCGGGCGAACAGCGCGCAGATCGCGTCGCCGGTCACTTCCTCGCCGGAGACATCGGCGAGTGTCTGCACCGCGTGGCTGAATTCGATCTGCACGCGCCGCGTCGGCGTGAAGCCCATCCCGCGTTCGAGCAGGAACGTCGCGCCGCCCTTGCCGGACTGGCTGTTCACGCGAATGACCGCGTCATAGCTGCGGCCCAGATCGGCCGGGTCGATCGGCAGGTAAGGCACCTCCCACACCGCGTCGGGGCGCTGCTGCGCGAAGCCCTTGCGGATCGCATCCTGGTGCGAGCCCGAGAACGCGGTGAATACGAGGTCGCCTGCGTACGGATGGCGCGGATGCACCGGAATCTGGTTGCAGCGCTCGACCACGCGGCGCACCGCGTCGATGTCGGAGAAATCGAGGCCCGGATCGATGCCCTGCGTATAGAGGTTCAGCGCGAGCGTGACGAGATCGACGTTGCCGGTGCGCTCCCCATTGCCGAACAGGCAGCCCTCGATGCGGTCGGCGCCCGCGAGCAGCGCGAGTTCCGCGGCCGCGACCGCGGTGCCGCGATCGTTGTGCGGATGCACGGACAGCACGATGCTGTCGCGATACGCGAGGTTGCGGTCCATCCACTCGATCTGGTCGGCGAACACGTTCGGGCTCGCGGCTTCGACGGTCGCCGGCAGGTTGACGATCATCTTGTGATCGCGGGTCGGCCGCCACGCCTGCGCGACCGCGTCGCACACCTCGCGCGCGAACGTCAGCTCGGTCATGCTGAAGGTTTCCGGTGAGTACTGGTAGGTCCAGTGCGTGTCCGGGCGGGCCGCCGCGTGTTCCTTGATGAGTCGCGTGCCCTCGACCGCGAGCGCCTTCACGTCGTCCTTCGACATCCCGAACACGATGCGCCGGAACGACGGGCAGATCGCGTTGTACAGGTGCACGATCGCGCGCGGCACGCCTTCGAGCGCGTCGAAGGTGCGCGCGATCAGGTCTTCACGCGACTGCACGAGCACTTCGATCGTCACGTCGTCGGGAATGCGCTTGTCGTCGATCAGCTTGCGGACGAAATCGAAATCGGTTTGCGACGCCGACGGAAAACCGACTTCGATCTCCTTGAAACCGATCGCGACCAGCATGTCGAAGAATTCCAGCTTCTGTTCGATGTTCATCGGCTCGATCAGCGACTGGTTGCCGTCGCGCAGGTCGGTGCTCATCCAGACCGGCGCACGCTCGATGGTGCGGGTCGGCCAGCGGCGGCCATTGATGCGGACGGGTTCGAACGGACGGTACTTGTCTTGCGGGTTGCGCTTCATCTTCTGGACCTCGGGTCTCAAGTCGCGAGCGAAGACGGGCGGCATGGGCGACGGGTGGCGCTGCCTCGCACCGTGGCGCCGGAAACGCGCTGCGGATGCGGATGATCTTCGCGAATCGGCCGACGGATAGACGGACGAATGCTGACGACTTCGGGTTGTAAAAACTGCGAGAAGGGTGCTGCGAGGAACTGCAGGGAGGGACCGTGCGGACAGCACACGGCGCTACGACAGCCTTAGGCTAGTCGTAGCGATAGCGACCGCGCTAGGCGGCCGGAGGTAATTCGGAGGGTGTTCGGAAAGGAACGCATGGCGACAACTCTATGTCAGGATGCATGCGCGTGTCAAATGGTCGGTTGAAAGGCCGGCGCGACGGCGTGCCGGCCCGGGACGCCGGTCACGGTGCGAGCCGGGCTGTCCGCTCGATTCGTACGATCCGCACGATCGTCTCGACCTGCCGCGCAAGCGTGTCGGGTACCGGAATTTCGCCGCGCAGCACGGCGTCCGTCCACGCGGCCGTGGTGGCCGCGTCGCGCGATTCGGGCAGCGCCACAGGCGGCGCGTCGCTCGACGAGCGCTCTGGCTCGATCAGCGTGTCGCACACGCCGTCGTGCAGCCAGTCGACCTGCACCTGGCGTCGCGTGTCGGCCACCGCTTCGCCTTCGGTGCCGCGCGCGAGCAGCGCGCCGCCCAGTGCGGCGTCCGGATGATCGCGGAACAGTTGCGCGAGGCTGTCGCGGTACGGCGGATGCGTGTAGTTGACGAGCCGCAGCCCGGCCGGCGCGAACGGCTGCAGGATCTTCACGAGCGTGTGCGTCGAGTTGCGCACGCCGAGCACGCCGCGCAGCGACAGCAGACGCGCGATGCGCGGCGCCAGCGCGTCAATGGGCGCGAACGCGACGCGGCGCTCCGCGAGCGTGTCCTCGATCGCGTCGTGCGATGTCGACGGCGGGATCGACAGCGCAGAGAAGATCTCCGCGCTCGTCACGCGGCCCGGATCGCGCTCGACACCGTGTACGAGCACCGGTACGCCTTCGCGCGCGAGCAGCAGCGCGAGCAGCGGCACCAGGTTCGGCTGCTTGCGCGCGCCGTTGTAGCTCGGGATCGACACCGGGCGGAACGCGGCGTCCTGCACGTGCACGGGTTCGAACGACGCCTGCGCGGCGGCGAGCATCGCGGCCAGTTCGTCGGCGCTTTCGCCCTTCAGGCGATAGGCGATCAGGATCGCGCCGAGTTCGACGTCCGACACGCGCGCATCGAGCATCGCGCGATAAAGCTCGAACGTGTCTTCGGCGGACAGCGCGCGTGCGCCGTGCGGGCCGCGGCCGATTTCCTTGATGAAGCGGGCGCAAGGAAACGGCGAGGCTGCTGGGTCGAGGGGAGCGGTCATCGGGGCGTGGGGCGGGCGGCCGGCATCGGGCCGCGCGGTGAGCGGTGAGGAATGCCCCGAGTATCGCACGGGCACGGCCGCGCGCGCCGATGCGGCGCGGCGCGCTAAACTCGGGTTCCCGGCGGTGCCGCGTGCGTCGCGGACGCAGTCGCCGGCCGAATACGAACCAGAGAGACATCCCATGAAGCTCTACAGCTATTTCCGCAGTTCCGCGTCGTACCGCGTGCGGATCGCCCTGAACCTGAAGCAGCTGCCGTACGACACGGTTCCCGTGCACATGCTGCGCGACGGCGGCGAGCAATTGAAGGACGCCTACCGCGCGGTGAATCCGGATGCGGTCGTGCCGACGCTGGTCGACGGCAATGCCACGCTGCAGCAATCGCTCGCGATCATCGAATATCTCGAGGAAACGCATCCCGAACCGGCGCTGTTGCCAAAGCAGCCGGTCGACCGCGCATATGTGCGGGCGATTGCGCTGCAGGTCGCGTGCGAGATCCATCCGCTGAACAACCTGCGCGTGCTCAAGTACCTGAAGCACTCGCTGAAGGTGTCCGAGGAAGCGAAGAACGACTGGTACCGGCACTGGATCGAGGCGGGTTTCGCATCGCTCGAGACGCGCCTCGCGAACGATCCGCGCACCGGCAAGCTGTGCTTCGGTGACACGCCGACGCTCGCCGATATCTGCATCGTGCCGCAGGTGTTCAACGCGAACCGTTTCTCGATCGACACGACGCGCTTTCCGACGATCCAGCGGATCGCCGATCATGCGTCGACGCTCGACGCGTTCAAGGCCGCCGAGCCCGGCGCGCAGCCCGACGCCGAATGACGCCGTGGGTCAGCCGGCCGCCCGCTGACGGCTTCCGGACGTGCATGAAAAAAGGGCGCCCGAAGGCGCCCTGTGCGGTGCGGGCCGGCGGCGTTCAGTCGAGCAGCGCGTCCGCGAATTCGACTGCGCTGAACGGCTGCAGGTCCTCGACTTTCTCGCCGACGCCGATGAAGTAGACGGGCACCGGGCGCTGCCGCGCGATCGCGGCGAGAATGCCGCCCTTCGCGGTGCCGTCGAGCTTCGTGACGATCAGGCCCGTGAGGCCGAGTGCATCGTCGAATGCCTTCACCTGCGTGAGCGCGTTCTGGCCCGTGTTCGCGTCGATCACGAGCAGCACCTCGTGCGGCGCGCCATCGTGCGCCTTCGAGATCACGCGCTTCACCTTCTTCAGCTCTTCCATCAGGTGCAGCTGCGTCGGCAGGCGGCCGGCCGTGTCGGCCATCATCACGTCGATCCTGCGCGCGCGCGCCGCGCTGACCGCGTCGAAGATCACGGCGGCCGGGTCGCCGCTTTCCTGCTGGACGACCGTCACGTTGTTGCGCTCGCCCCAGACCGCCAGTTGTTCGCGCGCGGCCGCGCGGAACGTGTCGCCCGCAGCCAGCAGCACCGACTGGTCGAAGCTCTGCAGGTGCTTCGCGAGCTTGCCGATGCTGGTGGTCTTGCCTGCGCCGTTCACGCCCGTGATCATCATCACGAGCGGCTGCGCGCGGCCGAGCATCAGCGATTTCTCGAGCGGCTTCAGCAGTTCGACGAGCAGGTCGTGCAGCGCGCCCTTCACCTGCTGCGGATCGGTCAGCCGGCCAGCGCGCACCTTCTCGCGCAGCGCGCCGAGCAGGTACTCGGTCGCATCGACGCCGGCGTCGGACATCAGCAGCGCGGCCTCGAGCTCTTCGTACAGGTCCTCGTCGATCTTCGTATTGACGAATACGCCGGTGATGCTCGAGCCCGTCTTTGCGAGGCCCGACTTCAGGCGCGCGAGCCACGATTTCTTCGCGGAGGCGTCCTGCGTCGGCGGCGGCACGATCTCGACCGCTTCGACGACTTCGTCGCTGCCGTCGTTGGTCGGCGTGACCGTCATCACGACCGCCGGCGCGGCTTGCTGCGGTTGCGCGGGTGCTTGCGGTGCTTCGATCGCCTGGCGCGTGTCGGACGGTTCGTCCGGTTGCGGCGCATCGATCGATTGCGATTCCGCGGAGTCGGGCTCCTGCGTTTTCTTGAATCGTTTGAAGAAGCTGAACATGGTCTGACGTCGGGAAGAGGGCGGGGCGCCGCTAGGGCGCAGCGCCGGACGGGCCGTCGTGCGTGCGCATGGCGGCCGAAACCGTGCATTTTATCAGTGCGGCGGCGCACTCGCGTCAGCCGGTGCCGCCGCTGTGGTAACGTGCGCCTGTTTGGCGGTGCGCCCTCCTGCGCACCCGGTCCCCCCGTTGTCGATATTCCGTATGTCCCGTTCCTCTTCCGGCCGCCCGACGGCCCCCCCTGGCCGCGGCAAGCCGCACACGATCCGCATCATCGGCGGTGACTGGAAACGCACGCCGCTCGCCGTGCTCGATCTCGACGGCCTGCGGCCGACGCCCGATCGCGTGCGCGAGACGCTGTTCAACTGGCTCGGCCAGGATCTCGAAGGCCGGCGCTGCCTCGACCTGTTCGCGGGCACCGGTGCGCTCGGGTTCGAGGCCGCGTCGCGCGGCGCGACGAGCGTCGTGATGGTCGAGCGCCACCCGCGCGCGGCGCAGCAACTGCGCGCGATCAAGGACAAGCTCGGCGCACGCTCGGTCGAGGTCGCGGAAGCCGACGCGCTGCGGCTCGCGGCCGGGCTGACCCCGGGTGCGTTCGACGTCGTGTTCCTCGATCCGCCGTTCGGTGAGCCGGCCGTACTCGATCGCGCGATCGCGCTGGCGGCGCCGCTCGTCGCGCCGGAGGGCGCCCTGTACGTCGAGACGGGCGCGGAGCTCGACCCGGCCGCCCACGAAGCGCTGGCCGGCTGGCAGGTGGTGAAGCACGGCAAGGCGGGTGCGGTTCACTTTCATTTGCTGCGGCGCGAAAATGATGAATAATGCGCGTTCCATACGAGGCGGCGCGCCGCAAAGGCGACGCATGCCCATCTCGGCAGCGGCGTGCGCGTCGCACGGCTGCCACCCCGTTTGCGTGATGACAGGAGGAGCGACATGGTAGTCGCCGTGTATCCCGGTACGTTCGATCCGCTGACACGCGGGCACGAAGACCTCGTGCGGCGTGCATCGAGCATTTTTGATACGCTGGTGGTCGGTGTTGCCGACAGCCGCGCAAAGAAGCCGTTTTTCTCGCTGGAAGAACGTCTGAAGATTGCGAACGAGGTGCTCGGCCATTATCCGAACGTGAAGGTGATGGGTTTCAAGGGCCTGTTGAAGGACTTTGTCCGCACCAACAACGCGCGCGTGATCGTGCGCGGCCTGCGTGCCGTGTCCGATTTCGAATATGAGTTCCAGATGGCGGGGATGAACCGCTATCTGCTGCCCGACGTCGAGACGATGTTCATGACGCCATCCGATCAGTATCAGTTCATCTCGGGGACGATCGTGCGCGAAATCGCGCAGTTGGGCGGCGATGTCAGCAAGTTCGTGTTCCCGTCCGTCGAGAAGTGGCTGACCGAGAAAGTCGCCGCGATGGGAGGCCCGGCCGCGTGACGCGGCGCCGGCCGGTTTCGTTGCGAAGCCGGCGGCCGGCCTGAAGAAGTGAGACCAGTATGTCTTTGATGATTACCGACGAGTGCATCAATTGCGACGTGTGCGAGCCAGAGTGCCCGAACGGCGCGATTTCGATGGGCCCGGATATCTACGTGATCGACCCCAACAAGTGCACCGAGTGCGTCGGCCATTTCGACGAACCGCAATGCCAGCAGGTGTGTCCGGTCGAATGCATTCCGCGCGATCCGCAGCATGAGGAATCGCACGCGCAGTTGATGGCGAAGTATCACGCGTTGATCGCCGCGAAGGGCGACGACGCGCAGTGACCGTGCGGCGACGCGCGCGTCGCAACGTCATGAATCCCCTGACCGGCGCCGTTCGGCGCCGGTTCCACTTCTCCCTTCGCTTCAGCCGATCAGGTCGCGCAATGCCGCGACGAGCGCGTCGCATTCGGCGTCGGTGCCGACGGTGATGCGCAAATGCTGGTCGATGCGTGGCGCCCGGAAGTGCCGTACGAAAATTTCCCGATCCTTCAGCTTTGCCGCGATCGTGCCCGCATCGTGCGCGGGATGGCGCGCGAACACGAAATTCGCGCTCGACGGCACGACGTCGAAACCGAGTGCCTCCAGCGCGTGCGTGAGCCGCGCGCGGCTGTCGATCACGCGTCGGCAGGTCGCACCGAAGTAGTCGGTGTCCTCGTATGCTGCCTGCGCGGCGACCTGCGCGAGCCGGTCGAGCGGATAGGAATTGAAGCTGTCCTTCACACGATTCAGTGCGTCGATCAACGCCGCATCGCCGAACGCGAAGCCGACGCGCATGCCCGCGAGCGAGCGCGCCTTCGACGTCGTGTGCACGACGAGCAGGTTCGGATGGCGGTCGATCAGCGTGATCGCGGATTGCGCGCCGAAATCGACGTACGCTTCGTCGATCAACACGACCGACGACGGGTTCGCGGCCGCAATCCGCTCAATGTCCGCGAGCGGCAGCGCGCGCCCGGTCGGCGCGTTCGGGTTCGGAAACAGCACGCCGCCCACATCGTCGAGATAGTCTTCGACACGGATCGAGAAGTCGTCCGCGAGCGGCACGATTGCGGTCTCGACACCGTACAGGCGCGCGTAGGTCGGGTAGAAGCTGTACGAAATATCGGGAAAGCGCAGCGGCCGGTCATGCTTGAGCAGTGCCTGGAACGCGTGCGCGAGCACCTCGTCGGAGCCGTTGCCGACGAAGACCTGCTCGGGCTTGATGCGATGATGGGCCGCGACCGTCTCGCGCAGTGCGCGCGCGAGTGGGTCGGGATAGCGGCGCAGCGTGTCGCCGGTGTCGCCGAGTTCGCGTGCGATCGCCGCGACGACGCGCGGCGAAGGCGGATAGGGATTCTCGTTGGTGTTCAGCTTGACGGGGTGTGCGAGCGCGGGCTGTTCGCCCGGCACGTAAGGCACGAGTTGCTGAACGATGTCGCTCCAGTAACGGCTCACCGCTTGGCTCCTGACGGGCAAAAACAACCAGATTACCGCATGTGGATGCGGCGGTGCGCGATTGCGCACGACCGAGACGCCGCCCGGCGGCGCCGGACGGCACGTTGCACCATGCCGGTGCGGTGCGCAGTCAGTTGCGATGCAACTGCATCGTCGCGCGGTCGAGTTCGCCCTTGACGACCATCGGCATGACGGCGAGCGCACGCTCGATCGATGCGTCGATCACGTCCTGCTCTTCGCGGCGCGGCGGCTTCAGCACGAAGTTCGCGACGTCGGGCTTCGCGCCGGCGCGCGCGCCTTCCGGGATCAGGTCGCGCGGATGGCCGATGCCGATGCGCAGGCGCCAGTACTGCTGCGACGACAGATGCGCGGTGATGTCCTTCAGACCGTTGTGACCGCCGCTGCCGCCGCCGAGCTTCAGCTTCACCGTGCCGGGCGGCAGATCGAGTTCGTCGTGCGCGACGAGGATCTGGTCGGGCAGGATCTTGAAGAAACTCGCGAGCGCGACGACCGACTGGCCGGAGCGGTTCATGTAGGTTTGCGGCTCGAGCAGGTGGACTTCCTCGCCGTGCAGGCGCGCCTTCGCGTAGAAGCCATGGAAGCGGCGCTCGTCGCGCAGCGTCGCGCCTGCTTCGCGGGCGAGCTGGTCGATCAGCCAGAAGCCGGCGTTGTGGCGCGTCGCAGTATATTCTGCCCCGGGATTGCCGAGGCCGACGATCAGTTTGATCATGACGTTTCGTAGGCGGCAGCGCCCGCCTGGGCGCAGAAAAAGAAAAACCCGCCGGGCAAGCCGCGGCGGGTTGTGTCGACCGTTTCTTGAAACGGATCGAACGGGCGCGTAGGCGGCCGTTTAGGCAGCCGGCGTTTCGCCTTCGCCTGCTGCGTCCGACACGGCACCAGCCGGGACCGTCGCCGATGCGACAACCGGGTTTTCCGCGTCGACGTGCGCGACCAGCGTCACGCCCTTCGGCAGTGCGATGTCCTTCGCGTGCAGCGACTGACCTGCTTCGATCTTCGACAGATCGACTTCCAGGAATTCCGGCAGAGCCGACGGCAGGCACTCGACTTCGATTTCCGTCGTGACGTGCGAGACGATTGCGCTCGACAGCTTCACTGCCGGGCTGACTTCAGCGTTCAGGAAGTGCAGCGGCACCTTCGTGTGCAGCTTCTTCTTCGCGTCGACGCGCTGGAAGTCCACGTGCAGCACGAGTTGCTTGAACGGGTGGTATTGCACGTCGCGCAGCAGAACCTGTTGCGACTGGCCAGCCACTTCGAGGTCGAGGATCGACGAGTGGAAGGCTTCCTTCTTCAGTGCGTGCCACAGCGCGTTGTGATCGAGTTCGATCTTTTGCGGGGCTGCTTCGCCACCGTAGACGATACCCGTGGTCTTACCGGCGTTGCGCAGGCGGCGGCTCGCACCCGTACCTTGCTGTTGGCGCTCGAAAGCGACGACTTTCATGTGATTCTCCATTAGCTGCCCGCGACCAGGCAGTAAAACGGGGCCGGCGAAATGGCGGCCCCCGATGAAACGGACGGGGCTTCGTCTATCCCGTCCGATTGTGCAAAAAGCGAAGCGTTGCCGCTTCGCTTTCCGCGCATGCTATGTCGTGTCGTTCCGCGATCAGGATTCCGCGAACAGCGACATCACCGAGTCGCCGCGGCGAATCCGCGAGAACGTTTCGGCCAGCAGGCTCGCGCTCGTCAGTGAGCGGATCTTCGAGCACGCCAGCGATTCGGCCGACAGCGGGATCGTATCGGTGACGACCAGCTCGTCGAGTGCCGATGCGGCGATGCGGTCGGCGGCGCCGCCCGACAGAACCGGGTGCGTCGCGTACGCGAACACCTGCTTCGCACCGCGATCCTTCAGCACTTGCGCTGCCTTGCAGAGCGTGCCTGCCGTATCGACCATGTCGTCCATGATCACGCAGGTGCGGCCTTCGACTTCACCGATGATGTTCATCACTTCGGCGACGTTCGCCTTCGGACGACGCTTGTCGATGATCGCGAGATCGCAGTTGAGCTGCTTCGCGAGTGCCCGGGCACGGACCACGCCGCCGACGTCCGGCGACACGACGAGCAGATCCGAGTAGTTCTGCTTGCGCAGGTCGCCCAGCAGGATCGGCGTTGCGTAGATGTTGTCGACCGGAATGTCGAAGAAGCCTTGAATCTGATCGGCGTGCAGATCCATCGTGATGATCCGCTCGACGCCGGCGATTTCCAGCATGTTCGCGATGACCTTCGCCGAGATCGCGACGCGCGCCGAGCGCGGGCGACGGTCCTGGCGGGCATAGCCGAAGTAGGGGATGGCGGCAGTGATCCGGCCGGCGGACGCACGCTTGAGCGCGTCGACCATGATCATCAGTTCCATCAGGTTGTCGTTCGTGGGCGCGCACGTGGATTGCAGGACGAAGACGTCCTTGCCGCGCACGTTTTCCTGGATCTCGACCTGGATCTCGCCGTCGGAGAAACGGCTGACCATTGCTTTGCCGAGGGGAATTCCAAGGATATTGACGACTTCCTGGGCGAGCGCGGGATTCGCGTTGCCAGTAAAGACCATCAAGCCATCATGGCTGTGGCTGCTCATCGTGCACCTGCTTCAGGCTTAGGCGGGAAATGCGGGAAAATTTTTGGCAGGGGAGGAAGGACTCGAACCCTCGCATGCCGGAATCAAAATCCGGTGCCTTGACCAACTTGGCGACTCCCCTACACTCAACTGATAACTTCACCGGACTTGTAGGCCATCCGATAAAGCAAAACTTCATGACGCGAAAGCGAAGAGCGGATGCTCGTTCAGACTCTCGGCAACTGCACCGTTCCAACTGGTGGGCAGCTTGGCTTTCGCCGCTTCTGCCTCGTGCCTGCTATGAAACGCTGCAAACACGCTTGCTCCGGAGCCGGTCATCCTCGCGGGGGTCACATCATACAACCATTTGACCACCTGCGCAACTTCCGCGTACTTACTTGTCACAACTTGCTGCATGTCGTTCCGGCCGAAGCTGTCTGGCCATCCCGCATCGCTGCTTTGCTGTGCAAGAAAGTCCGTAATTGTGACGCGCTTCGTATCTCTTGTCAACAACTCATCTGAAAAAATTTCAGCGGTGGGGACATGAACTCGTGGCGTCACAACCAAGAACCAGCGAGTCGGCAATTCTACCTCAGCTAATTCTTCTCCGATACCCTCTGCGAACGCATTTTTTCCAAAAACAAAAAACGGGACGTCCGCGCCGAGTTTCACCGCGAGCGACTGCAGTTCCGTGCGCGGCAGATCGAGTTGCCACAGGCGGTTCAGCGCGAGCAGCGTCGTCGCCGCGTCCGAGCTGCCGCCGCCGAGGCCCGCGCCCATCGGCAGGCGCTTGTCGATCTCGATGTCGACGCCGGCCGTGGTGCCCGTGTGCGTTTTCAGCAGGTTGGCCGCGCGCACGACGAGATCGCTTTCCTCGGGCACGCCCGGCACGTCGGTGACGCGTGCGACGCGACCGTCGTCGCGCAGCGTGAAGTGCAGCGTATCGCCCCAGTTCAGCAGCTGGAACACGCTCTGCAGATCGTGATAGCCGTTCGGTCGACGGCCGGTGATGTGCAGGAACAGGTTGAGTTTCGCGGGCGCAAGGCAGTTGCGCAGCGAGCGGGTCGAATCGGTCATGCGTATGTCGGGGCTAGGTTCACGTGCTTACTGGTCGAGCACGAGCTTGATGTCGAGCGGCGGCGTCGCGCGCACGAGGTTGACGCGTTTGACGCCCGTCGCCGGTGCGTCCGCGTAGGCGAGATAGTCGATCGTCCAGCCGTCCTGGCGGATCTGCTTGACGTGCGTCGTGTCCGCGGGGTCGCGCACCGTCTGCGCGGGCGTCGCGGGCGCGGGCGTCGGCAGCAGCCAATAGCGCAGACCGGCCAGCGGCAGCGAGAAGCCGAGCGCATTCTGCATCAGTTCGCCGACGTCCGTCGCGTATTGCGGCTGGCGGTTCGGCAGTTCGAGGGATGCGGCCTGCGGCGTCGATTTCACGACCGCGAGCGTCTGGCCGAGCGGGCTGCGCAGTTCGAGCGACACGTCGTCGCCGTGCTCCTGCCAGTCGAAGTTGCCGTACACGTTCTGGGGTCGGCCGAGGCGGTCGCTGTACTGCACCGCGAAGCGGCCGTGGTACGCGTGTGTCGCGGCCGTCTGCAGCACGGCGCCCGACGGCGCATTTGCCGACGGCGGCGTGCTCGCGCAGCCGACGAGCGCGAGCGCGGCGCCAGCCGCGGCAAGCGCGCGCAGCGCGCGGGAAGACGGGGAAAGCATCGGGAACATCCGCATCACAGGCCGTTGACCTGCAGGCGCTTGAGCGTCTGCACGAGCGTGTCGTTGTCGGGTTCGAGCTTCTGCGCGGCACGCCACGCGACGCGCGCGTCGTCCTGCGCGCCGCTCTTCCACAGCACTTCGCCGAGGTGCGCGCCGATCTCGGCGTTCGGCTGCAGCTCGTACGCGCGCCGCAGCACCTTCGTCGCGCCCGCCGTGTCGCCCATCCGGTACTTCACCCAGCCGAGGCTGTCCATGATGTACGCGTCGTTCGGCGCGAGCGACAGCGCCTTGTCGATCAGCTTGCTGGCCTCGGGCAGGCGCTGGTTGCGATCGGCGAGCGAATAGCCGAGCGCGTTGTACGCCTGTGGGTTGTCGGGCTGCGTGCGGATCAGCTCGCGCAGCTGCTTTTCCATCGCCGCGTAGTGGCCGGTCTTCTCGGCCGCCATCGCGTAGTCGTAGCGCAGGTCGGGATCGTCCGGGAAATCCTGGACTGCCTGCGCGAGTCGCGCCTCGGCTTCCGGATAGCGCTTCGCGGTGAACAGGATCGACGCATCGGTGCGTGCGACCACGGCCGCATCGCGCGGATCGCTGATCGGCAGGTCGTCGAGCACCTTGCGCGCCTCGTCGGTCTTGCCCTGTTTCTGCAGCAGCTGCGCGCGCGTGATCTGCGCGGGCAGGTAGTGCTGGCTCGTCTGGTCGACCTTGTCGAGCCATTGCGACGCCTGCGCATCGTTGCCCTGTTCGATCGAGATCTGCGCGAGGTAGATGTAGCCCTGGCCGACGTCGAGGTTCGGCTGCTTGTCGCCGAGCTGCACGTACTGTTTCAGGTACGCGCTCGCGTCGTCGAGCTTCTTCTGCTGGATCTTGATCAGCGCGAGCGCCATCAGCGGCGTCGGGTCCTTCGAGTCGAGCTTGCGCATCGTCTCGAACTGCTTCTGCGCGTCGTCGAGGCGGTCGTCGGAGAGATAGAGCTGCGACAGAGCGAGGCGCGCATCGCGCGACTTCGGATTCTGCTGAACATATTTCTCGAACGACGCGATGCCGGCCGCGCGCTCGGCGGGCCCCATCTGCGACAGCATCAGCGCCGCCGGCAGATAGTCGGGGCGGATCTGCAGCGCCTGCTTCAGCGACTGCGCCGCGCCTTCCTTGTCGTCGACCGCGATTTGCTGCCGCGCGATCGCGAGCTGCGCCTCGGGGCGGTTCATGTCGTTCTTCAGCATGTCCTTCAGCACCGCGAGGCCGCCGACGCGGTCGGCGCCGCGCACCAGCAGTGCCTGCAGCGCGAGGATCGCGGGGCCGCGCGTTTCACCGGTCGCGCGGGCCAGTTCGCGCGCGAGCATCGGCTGCGCGTCGGCCGGCTTGCCGGCGAGCACGAGCAGCGCGGCGTCGACTTGCGATGCGCGGTTCGAATCGGGTGCGTACTGGCGCCACAGATTGGCTGCGGACAGCGCGTCGGCCGGGCTTTGCGCGCCGAGCGCGATCTCGGTCGCACGCTGCGCCATGCGGGGGTCGCGCGTGTCGCGGGCGAGCGCGAGGTAGGTCTGGTAGGCCGGCGCGGGCTGGTTGCGCTGGAGCGCGACCTCGGCGGCCAGCACCTGATAGACGATCTGGCTCGTCAGCGGGACGCCCGGGAGATCCTTTTTCTCGTCCGGCATTACGTGCTCGAACGCGCCCTGCGGCTCCGCGTCGTCCGATGCCGGATTCTGCGCGTGAGCCGGGAAGGCGGTGAGGGTCCACGCGGCGAACAGCGCGGCGCCGAGCGCACGGCGGACCGGGAAGGCGCGCGCGCCGCGCACGGCGGCGGGGCGCTTCAGAAGCAGCTTCGAGGGCAAGGTCATGGAAATCCGTTCGATGTTTCAACCGATTGTAACGCGCTCGCTACAATACACGCACGATCGTGAATCCAGTCTCAGACCCGCAAAACATGCCAGAGTTGCCAGAAGTCGAAGTCACGCGCCGGGGCATCGAGCCCTTTGTCGCGGGCCGCCGCGTCGAGCGTGTCGACGTCCGTACCGCGATGCTGCGCTGGCCCGTGCCGGCGGAGCTCGCCGAGCAATTGCGCGCGCGCGAGGTGCTCGCCGTCGAGCGTCGCGGCAAGTATCTGCTGTTCGAGGTCGACGCGGGCTGGTTCATCGTTCATCTCGGGATGACGGGCACGCTGCGCGTGCTGCCCGCGGCCGGCGTGCCGGTCGCCGCGAAACACGACCACATCGACTGGATCTTCGACGAATTCGTGCTCCGGTTCCGCGATCCGCGCCGTTTCGGCGCGGTGCTGTGGCACCCGCGCGAAGCGGGCGACGTGCATGCGCATCCGCTGCTCGCCAGCCTCGGCGTCGAGCCGTTCTCGCCGGCGTTCACCGGCGCGCTGCTGCACGCGCGCACGCGCGGCCGCACGGTGTCGGTCAAGCAGGCGCTGCTCGCGGGCAACATGGTCGTCGGCGTCGGCAACATCTATGCGTCGGAGAGCCTGTTTCGCGCGGGCATCCGGCCGACGACCGCCGCCGGCAAGGTGTCGCTGCCGCGCTACGAGCGGCTGGCCGACGCGGTGCGCGCGACCCTCGCCGACGCGATCGAGCGCGGCGGCAGCACGCTGCGCGATTTCGTCGGCAGCAACGGCGAAAGCGGCTATTTCCAGCTCGACTGCTTCGTCTACGACCGGGCGGGGCTACCTTGCCGCACATGCGGCACGCCGATCCGCCAGATCGTGCAGGGGCAGCGCTCGACCTATTTCTGCCCGACCTGCCAGCGTTGAGTCGCGCGTTGCAACCTCTTTCCAAAGATTCGAACACTTGAAGCCGCCCCGCATTGCTCCCGCTCCGTTCCCCGTCACACCGCTGCATCGCACGTTCGCCACGCGCCTGATTGCCTGGCAGCGCGTGCACGGTCGCCACGACCTGCCGTGGCAGAACACCCGCGATCCCTACTGGATCTGGCTGTCGGAAATCATGCTGCAGCAGACGCAGGTCTCGACCGTCGTCCCGTATTACACGCGCTTTCTCGAGCGCTTTCCCGACGTCGCCGCGCTCGCGGCCGCGCAGTCCGACGACGTGATGGCGCTGTGGGCCGGGCTCGGCTACTACTCGCGCGCACGCAACCTGCATCGCTGCGCGCAGGTCGTCGTCGCCGAGCATGGCGGCGTATTCCCGTCGACGCCGGAAGCGCTCGCCGAACTGCCGGGCATCGGCCGTTCGACGGCCGCGGCGATTGCGTCGTTCGCGTACGGTGCGCGCGCGACGATCCTCGACGGCAACGTGAAGCGCGTGCTGGCGCGGGTGTTCGGCGTCGAAGGCTTTCCGGGCGAGAAGCGCGTCGAGAACGACATGTGGGCGCTTGCGGAATCGCTGCTGCCGGATGCCGCGAACGCGGCCGACGTGAGTGCCTATACGCAGGGGCTGATGGATCTCGGCGCGACGCTGTGCGTGCGCGGCAAGCCGGATTGCGCGCGCTGCCCGTTCGCGGGCGACTGTGTCGCGCAATCGACGGGACGGCAGCGCGAACTTCCGGCCGCGCGGCCGAAGAAGGCGGTGCCGACGCGCAAGACCTGGATGCTCGTGTTGCGCGACGGCGACGCCGTGCTGCTCGAGCGACGTCCGCCGGCCGGCATCTGGGGCGGCCTGTGGTGCCTGCCGCAGGCAGACGGCGATGTGGCACTCGCGGAACTCGCACGTGGCTTCGGCGGTGGCGGCCCGGTGCCGCTCGCGCCGTTCACGCACACGTTCACGCATTTCCGGCTCGAGATCGAGCCGCGGCTGAGCGATGTGGCGAACGGCGGGCGGCCGCTCACGCACGTGCAGGATGCCGAGACGGCGTGGGTGCCGTTGGCGGGGCTCGATGCGTACGGCGTGCCGGCGCCCGTGCGCAAGCTGCTCGATGCGTTGAGCGGGCCGCTGCTGTAAAGAAAAGGGAAGGGCGCGGCGCGCTCACGGAAGCGCCGGGCCGCCGCGGGTGTTTTGCCTGCCAGGATGATTCGCTCGGTGACGCCGCTGCGACGCGTTTGGCCAGCCGAGGCTTACAGCCATCCGTGCCGATCGAGCACGTGGTGCACGGCATCGATCCGCGCGCCGACGTCCGGAAATTCCATCAATTTCTGCCGCGCACGCAGGTCGAGCGGCAGCAGTTCAGCGAGGCGGTTCGATACCCAACTCGGGTCGTCGAGACGAAACGGTTCGGCGAACGGCATCTTGTCCGGTTCGGATTTCTTCAGCGCTTCGATGATGCGCTCCAGCACCTCGGCACACGAGCCGAATTGCGCGAGCGCCTGTTCACCTTCGAGCGGGATGTCGTCGGGCAGCGGCTCCGCGATCCCGACCAGCAGCCCGTTGCCTTCGACGCGATACGACAGCAGCTCGAACCGCTGCGTGCCGATCGCCTGCAGGTACAGCATCCCGAATTCGCCGGTATCGCACTCGGTGATGCGCGCCATGCAGCCGATCGTCTCGGGCACCGATACGGCACCGTCCTGCGCGACTTCGGGCCCGCTCTTCAGCAGGCACACGCCGAACGGCGCGTCGTCGCGCAGGCATGCGCGGGACATGTCGAGATAGCGCGCCTCGAACACCTTGAGCGGCAGCCAGCCACCGGGGAACAGCACCGTGTGCAGCGGAAACAGCGGCAGGTCGATCAGGGTGGTCGATAGCGTGGACATGGCGCACCGGCAAGAGGGCGGTGTCGCTAAGGTCGTTCGACCTCGGCGACGAGCCGCGACGACGCGTCGACATCCACGGGCGCGTCACGATGCCGCACGATCACGTTCGCATCGTGCGCGAGGCGCGCGGCGAGCGTTTCCGCGATGAACACCGAGCGATGCTGACCGCCCGTGCAGCCGATGGCGACGGTCAGGTAGCTGCGGTTGTCTTCGCGAAAGTGCGGGAGCCATTTCGTCAGGAACGCATGGATGTCGTCGATCATCTGGTGGACGATCGGCAGTGCGTCGAGAAAGGCGATGACCGGCTGGTCCAGCCCGGTGAGCGGGCGCAGCTCATGGTCGTAGTACGGGTTCGGCAGCGCGCGCACGTCGAACATCAGGTCGGCATCGAGCGGCACGCCGCGCTTGAAACCGAACGACTCGAACATCACCATCAGGTCGTTGTTCTTCTGCTCGATGAAGCGCTTGACCCACGTGCGCAGCACGTTCGCGCGCAGCGTGCTGGTATCGATCTGGTGGCCGAATTCGGCGAGCGGTGCGACCAGCTCGCGTTCGCGCTCGATCGCTTCCTCGAGCGACGACAGCAGCCCGACGTTCGCGTCGTGCGACGGCGAGCCGGACAGCGGGTGGCGCCGGCGCGTTTCGGAGAAGCGCTGGATCAGCGCCTGCGTGCTCGCGTTGAGGAACAGCACGCGGACATCGTGCTCGAGCGACAGCGCGCGGATCAGACCGGGCATTTCGTCCAGCGACGCGCTCGAACGCGCGTCGATCGCGACCGCGAGCCGGTGCTGGCCGCCGTCGGCCAGGTAGCGGGCGAGTTCGGGAAGCACGTGCGGCGGCAGGTTGTCGACGCAGTAGTAGCCTGCGTCTTCGAGCGCGTTCAGCGCGACGGACTTGCCTGAGCCGGAGATGCCGGTGATAAGGACGATGCGCATGGGAAGCAGAGAATCCTGACGTTTCATCATAGCACCGGCTCGACGCGTCGGCGCTGCGAGGCCGGCGCGGGGAGCGTTACACGAGCTTGCCGGGGAACTGACTGTCGGGATCTTGCATTGCGAGTCGTTGCCGATCCATGAAATCGCGCAACGTGTCGATTCCGCGCAACTGCAGGATCGTATTCCGCACGGCCGCCTCGACGAGCACCGCGAGGTTGCGGCCGGCCGCAACCTGGATCGTGACCTTGCTGATCGGCAGGCCAAGCACGTCGACCGTCTGGCTTTCCAGCGGCAGCCGCTGGAATTCGCCGTCCGGGCGGCGCACGAGCTGGACGATCAGCTTCAGCTTCATTTTCCGGCGGACCGCCGTTTCACCGAAGATCGTCTTGATGTCGAGCAGGCCGAGGCCGCGCACTTCGAGCAGGTTCTGCAGCAGCGGCGGGCAGCGGCCTTCGACGAAATCGGGGCCAAGTCGGACGAAGTCGACGGCATCGTCCGCGACGAGGCCGTGGCCGCGACTGATGAGTTCGAGGCCCAGTTCGCTCTTGCCGAGCCCGGAGTCGCCGGTGAGCAGCACGCCCATCCCGAGGATGTCGAGGAACACGCCGTGCAGCGTCGCGCGCGGCGCGAGGATGCGCGACATGTAGAGCCGCAGGCTGTCGATCACCGCGGCGGCCGACATCGGCGTCGTGAACAGCGGCGTGGACGAGCGCGTGCAGCGCAGCACGAGTTCGGGCGGCGCCGCAGCGCCGCCGGCGACGACGAGGAACGGTGGCTCGAGGGCGATCAGCTCGGCCATGTGGCGCGAACGGTCTTCGTCGGTCTGCCGCTGGTAGTAGTCGATTTCGGCTTCGCCGAGCACCTGGATCCGGTTCGGGTGGATCAGATTCAGGTGGCCGACGAGGTCGGCGCTCGACGTTGCGTTGGCGACGGTGTCGGCCGAAAAACCGCGCTCCCAGCCTTCATGCCCCGTCAGCCAGCTCAGCTTCAGCGTGGCCGCGTTGTCGTCGAAGATGCTCTGGGCGTTGATGCTGGACGTATCCATGACTCTCGTCACTCCAATGGGCCGGTGTGCAGGCGCGCGGCGACGGACGTCGCCATGCCGGGCGGCCCTGGACGACGGCGTATGCCGCCTCGTGCCGGAAAAATTCCGCCCGGATCAACTCAAGGTTGCCACTGAGTGAGCAGGCGATGCAACTCGGCGATATCCGTTTCGTTGTGCAGACGCTCGCGCGCGTCGCGATCGGACAGCAGTTGCGCGATTTCCGACAGGATCTCGAGGTGCTGCTGGGTGGCTTGCTCGGGGACGAGCAGGAAAATCAGGAGACCGACGGGCTGGCCGTCGGGCGCTTCGAACGGGATCGCGTCGGCCAGCCGCACGAACGCGGCGAGCGGGTGCTTGAGCCCCTTGATGCGCCCGTGCGGAATCGCGACGCCTTCGCCGAGCCCGGTCGAACCGAGGCGCTCGCGCGCGAACAGGTTATCCGTGACGGTGCTGCGGGCGATGCCGTTCTGATTCTCGAAGATCAACCCGGCTTGTTCGAAGACGCGTTTCTTGCTGGTGACGGAGAGGTCGATGACGACGTTCTCTATGGGCAGGATTTTGGCTAGGCGATTCATGTTGGCAGGCGATTGGGCGGCCTGGGGTCTCCTTGCGGCGGCAGACTGATTTTCCATGTTCGGCGATATCAAGGCGTTCGGCATCGGAAACCTGCAAGGCAGCTACCGCACCCAACGCCCCCCGGCGATAACCGGAACATTATTGAGCACAGCCGCGTGCGTGGCGCGGCATGGACGGACCGGTCGCACCACTGCCGCTCGGACACAAAAAAAACGCCCGGCGAACCGGGTGGCGTGTGTATTGCGGTGAACGTTATTGCGGCGGCAGTTCGATCTGGTCGATCGACGGCTGCAGCTTGATCGGGTCGTGCGCATGGGTCTGCAGACGCTCCATGTGCTTGACGACCTGGCGATCCAGCTTGTCGATCAGCAGATCGATCGCAGCGTACAGGTTGCCGTTCGCGCTTTCGACGAAGATGTCCTTGCCCTTCAGATGCAGATTGATTTCCGCGCGCTGCTGCTTGTCCTTTTCCTTGTGATTGTCGACCGAGAGGATCACAGTGCCATCGATTACCTGATCGCTATGCCGTAGCACCCGGTCCAGCTTGGTGATCACGTATTCGCGAATTGCAGGCGTGACTTCGAGATGATGTCCACTGATCTTCAGGTTCATAGTGCTTCTCCAAGCGAGTGACCACCCGGCCGCATCGAGGCGGCGCTCCGGTCGACTTGCCCCTGCCGCAGGTAGCGGCACATTCGCGGACAAGTCGCCCGGCCTGTTCCCCGTGTGCGCGGTGGCCGGAACACGCCTGCCGCCGGGCAGGCAGCAGGCTTAAAGAGACTTGCGCAGATTCACTGCCGGGATTTTGAGGGCTTCGCGATACTTGGCAACCGTGCGGCGCGCGACCACGAATCCCTGTTCTGCCAGCAGCTCGGCAATGCGGCTGTCCGAAAGTGGCGATTTTGGGTCTTCAGCTCCTATCAGTTGCTTGATCAGGGCTCGGATGGCGGTCGACGATGCGGCGCCTCCGGTGTCGGTCGAAACGTGTGATCCGAAGAAGTACTTAAATTCAAGCGTCCCGAACGGGGTCAGCATGTACTTGCCAGTTGTCACACGGCTGACAGTCGACTCGTGTAGGCCCAGCGTATCAGCTATTTCCCGCAAAACCAAGGGGCGCATGGCAATTTCACCGTGCGCAAAGAAATTCTTCTGACGTTCGACAATAGCCTGCGCGACACGCAGGATCGTGTCGAATCGCTGCTGGATGTTCTTGATCAGCCAGCGTGCTTCCTGGAGCTGCTGTTTCAACGATCCGGCCGACGGGTCGCCGCGGCTGTTGCGCAGGATGTTCGCGTACAGGTTGTTGATTCGCAGGCGCGGCATCACTTCCGGATTGAGTTCCGCGAGCCAGCCCTGGCCGGCCTTCTTCACGATGATGTCGGGCACGACGTAGTCTGCCTCGGCCTTGCCGTACGCGGCGCCGGGGAACGGCTCCAGCGAACGGATCAGCGCGTGCGCGTCGCGCAGCGCGTCGTCGCTCGCCTTCAGGTGCTTGCGCAGCCGCGTGAAGTCGCGGGCGGCGAGCAGTTCGAGATGCTGCGACACGATCTCGAGCGCGAGCGTGCGTGTCGGGGACGGATCGAGGCGCAGCAACTGCAGCTTCAGGCATTCGGACGCCGAGCGGGCCCCGACCCCGGCCGGGTCGAAACTGTGCAGCAGCGCGAGCGCCGCATTCAGTTCGTCGCAGTCGATTTCCAGTTCCGGCGGCAGGTCGGCGAGCACTTCGTCGAGGGAGGCGGTCAGGTAACCGTCGTCGTCGAGCGATTCGATCAGGAACATCACGAGCGCGCGATCGCGCGGGCTGGCCTGCGTGACGCGCAATTGCGCGGACAGGTGGTCGCGCAACGACGTCGCGGCTTCCTGCACCTGCAGCGGCGGGAGGTCGTCGTCGTCCGATGCGCCGCTCGAACGGCCGAACTCGTCGAGATTCCACTGCGGGCCGTCGCCGGCGTCGCCCGATGCGTAGCTGTCGTATTCGTCGGCGGCGGCCGGTTCGTCGCGCTCGGCGCGATCGCTCGACTGGCTGCTGCCGTTCGCGGCGCCCGACTCGGTATTCTGGCTGGGCGGCGTCTGCGCGATCAGCGATCCGTCCGCCGCGACGCGCAGCGGGCTCGCGATCCATTCGTCATCGTTCTCGAGCAGCGGATTCTGCGCGACGGCCATCGCGACTTCCTGCTGCAGTTCGAGCGTCGACAACTGCAGCAGCCGGATCGACTGCTGCAGTTGCGGTGTCAGTGCCAGGTGTTGCGACAGGCGGAGTTGAAGGCTGGCTTTCATGGCAGAGAGGGAGTCATACCGGCAGTTTGCCACGACCCAGGTGCCTTGAGCCATCCGCGATTACGCGCGGCGCGGCGCACGGCCGCAGGCGGGAGCCGCCGGACGCCGGAGGGGGCGGCCAGCCGCGGGGAAGGTTACATGCGGAAGTGTTCGCCGAGGTACACGCGGCGCACGCTTTCGTTTTCGATGATTTCGCTCGGCGCGCCGGCGGCGAGCACCGAACCGTCGCTGATGATGTATGCGTGGTCGCAGATGCCGAGCGTTTCGCGGACGTTGTGATCGGTAATCAACACGCCGATGTTACGCTGTTTCAGGAACTTGACGATCTTCTGGATCTCGAGCACTGCGATCGGGTCGACGCCGGCGAACGGTTCGTCTAGCAGGATGAAGTTCGGGTTGGTCGCCAGCGCGCGCGCGATTTCGACGCGACGGCGTTCGCCGCCCGACAGCGACAGCGCCGGGTTCTCGCGCAGGTGGCCGATCTGCAGCTCGTCGAGCAGCGCCTCGGTGCGCGCCGCGATCGCGTCCTTCGACAGCCGCTTGCCGTCGTCGCCGTGCTGCAGTTCGAGCACCGCGCGGATGTTTTCCTCGACGGTCAGCTTGCGGAACACCGACGCTTCCTGCGGCAGGTACGACAGGCCGAGCGACGCACGCTTGTGGATCGGCAGCAGGCTGATCGAGCTGCCGTTCAGGGAAATCTCGCCCGCGTCGAGCGGCACGAGGCCGACGATCATGTAGAACGACGTCGTCTTGCCGGCGCCGTTCGGGCCGAGCAGGCCGACGACTTCGCCGCTCTTCACGTCGAGCGACACGTCCTTGACGACCGTGCGCGAGCCGTAGCGTTTCTTCAGGTTGCGGACGACGAGCGAGCTCGTCGTGCCGGCCGGCTGGCGGTTCGAAAGCGCGTTCATTGGCCCGGCGCTCCCTGGATCGTGGTCGACGGCGACAACTTCGCCGGCGCACCGTTCAGCTGCCCGGGGCCACCGTTCTTCGGCGACAGCATCGCGCGCACGCGGCCGTTCGGGTTGCCCGGCGCCGCGACGTCCTTGCCGCCCTTCGCGGTGTAGAAGTCGCGCTGGCCGTCGTACGTGATCACGCTGCCGTGCACGGTGTCGGCGATCGTCGACGTGCCCTGCAGGCGGCGCACGGTCGCGGCGGTGGTCAGCGTCGTCAGGTCCTGCTTGCCGTCGTAGTCGATGCGCTCGGCGTCGCCGTCGATGTATTCGTCGAGACCTTCGCGTTTCTGACGGAACGTCGCGTGCTTCTTGCCGCTGCCGAACGATGTCGCGTACTGATAGCCTTCGGGATCCTGGCGCACTTCGACGCGGTCGCCCTTGATGATGATCGTGCCTTTCGTGATCACGACGTTGCCGGTCGCGACCGTCACCTGCTTCAGGTCGTCATAGGTCAGGTTGTCCGCCTCGACGTTGATCGGCTTGTTCTGGTCGGCCTTCTCGGCATGGGCGAGCGGCGCCAGCCCGACGAGCGGGAGCGCCACGAGCGTCGCGGCGAGCGCGGCGCGGACGGCGCGCGCAGCGCCGCCGGAATTCTGTCGAGGGAACGGTTCGTTCATGCAGTCACGTGAGGGATGCGTCACCTGGATTGACCTTTCGAGCCGCCGGACGTGTCCGCCGCGGCGATCGTGCCGCGCACGTTGCCGTAAAGCTCGATGACCCGGGTGACGTTGTTGTACTTCATGCCGTCGGTCGCGTTGACGAGCGACAGGCCGCGCTGAAGTTTAACCGGCTTTTCGGTCTGGATCACATCGTCATTGACGAAGATCCGGAAATGCTGCGAATCGGCCTGCATCTGCGGGTCGCCGCCGCCGGCCACGCGCAGGATGCGCGCGTCGTCGTACAAGTCGACGATCGACACGTCGCCGTTGACGGTGCCGCGCTTCGCGGTGGTCGTCACGACCGGCTTGCCGGGCTGGAATGCGCGCATGGCCGGATCGGTCAGGTCGCTGTTTTCGGTGTCTTCGTAATGAATCAGCTTCGCGGCCGTCAGACGGTACTGCGTCGTGCCCGTCTGGTCGAGCTCGGTGACCGAGAAGTTGTCCGCGAAATAGTCGGGCGTGTGGCGCTTCGGCTGCACGGTGCCTTCGCCGGGCGGCGGCAGCGTCGCCTGCAGCAGCCACCACGTGATGCCCGCGAGCGCGGCGACCGCGACGAGCGGCAGCAGCTGGGTCCAGCGGAAATGCGTGTTCATCCGTCAGGCTCCGCAGGCAGCGGCGAGCAGCGCGTCGTAGCGGCGCTGCGCGCGCAGGATCGCGTCGCAGACTTCGCGCACCGCGCCGTGGCCGCCGCGGGCCTCGGCCACCCAGTGCGCGCGGGCGATCACCTCGGGGTGCGCGTTGGCCGGTGCCGTCGCGAAGCCGCAGCGCAGCATCACCGGCAGGTCGGGCCAGTCGTCGCCCATATAGCCGCAGGCGTCGGCGGTGATGCCGAGCGACGCGATCAGGTCGCCGAACACGGCGAGCTTGTTCTCGACGCCCTGGAACAGATGCGCGATCTTCATTTCCTTCGCGCGGGCCGCGACGATGTCCGAGCGGCGGCCGGTGATGATCGCGGTTGCGATGCCGGCCTCGCCGAGCAGCTTCACGCCGTGGCCGTCGAGCGAATTGAACGACTTCATCGCGTCGCCTGCCGCGGTAAACAGCAGGCCGCCGTCGGTCAGCACGCCGTCGACGTCGAAAACCATCAGCTTCACGCGGCTCGCGCGTTCGGCCGCAGTCAGCGCTGCACTCATCAGATCACCTTCTTCGAAAACAGGTCGTGCATGTTCAGCGCGCCGATCAGCGCACCGTCGGCATCGACCACCAGCATCTGGTTGATCCGGTGGCGCTCCATCAGTTCCACGGCCTCGACCGCGAGATTGTCGGGGCCGATCGTGCGCGGTTCGCGCGTCATCACGTCGACGATCGGCAGCGTGCGGAAATCACCGTCGCGCGCCAGCACGCGGCGCAGGTCGCCGTCGGTGAAGATGCCGGCCACGCGGCCGTCGGTGTCGACCACGGCGGTCATGCCCAGGCGCTTCGCGGTGATCTGGAACAGTGCGTCCGACAGCGTCGCGTCGAGCCCGACGCGCGGAATGTCGTCGCCCGAGCGCATCACGTCGCGTACGTGGGTGAGCAGGCGTCGGCCGAGCGCGCCGCCCGGATGCGAGCGCGCGAAATCCTCGGAGCCGAAGCCGCGCGCGTCGAGCACCGCGACGGCAAGCGCGTCGCCGAGCGCGAGCGCGGCGGTCGTGCTCGCGGTGGGGGCGAGGTTCAGCGGGCAGGCTTCCTTCGAGACCGCGGCGTTCAGGTTCACGTCGGCGAGCGTGCCGAGGCTCGATTCCGCACGGCCCGTGATCGCGATCAGCTTCGCGCCGATCCGCTTCACGAGCGGCAGGATCGCGACGAGTTCTTCCGACTCGCCGGAATAGGAGATGCCGATGAACACGTCGTCCGACGTGACCATGCCGAGGTCGCCATGGCTGGCCTCGGCCGGGTGGACGAAGAAGGCCGGCGTGCCGGTGCTCGCCAGCGTGGCCGCGATCTTGCGGGCGATATGCCCGGATTTGCCGATGCCGGATACGACGACGCGGCCGCGGCAGCCGAGCAGCAGCGCGACGGCCTGGACGAAGTCGCCGTCGAGCTGGTCGCGCAGCGCGCGCACGGCGTCCGCCTCGATGTCGAGCACGTCGCGGGCGAGCGCGAGCGCCCGATCATCATTGATTTTCGCTATCATGCGCGGAGTATAGCAAAGGCGTTTGTTCGCCGCGCCGCGCCTTCGGACTCGTCCGATGCCGCTTGCCCACCGCCACCACCCGCGCCCGCATTGCCGTGGCCCCGACGAACGAGGACGCTTCGCCCGTGATTTCCCCGCTCGAAATGACCCTGCTGCTGCTGTTGGCCTCGGTGGTGGGCGTCGTCGTATTTCGCTCGCTGAACCTGCCGCCGATGCTCGGCTACCTGACCGTCGGCATCCTGGTCGGGCCGCACGCGTTCGGCGTCGCCGCGGATCTGGAGCGGGCCGAGCATCTCGCGGAATTCGGCGTGGTGTTCCTGATGTTCTCGATCGGCCTCGAATTCTCGCTCGCGAAGCTGCGGGCGATGCAGCGGCTCGTGTTCGGGCTGGGCCTCCTGCAGGTGGTCGCGACGCTCGTGCTCGCGCTGGCGCTCGGCCTGCTGTTCGAGCGCTGGGTGCACATCACGTGGCAGGGCTGCATCGCGCTCGGCGGCGCGCTCGCGATGTCGTCGACGGCGATCGTGTCGAAGATGCTCGCCGAGCGGCTCGAGATCGAGACCGCGCACGGCCGCAACATCTTCGGCGTGCTGCTGTTCCAGGATCTGGCCGTGGTGCCGCTGCTGATCGTGATCGCCGCGTTCGGCGCCGAGTCGTCGAAGGATCTCGCGCTCACGCTCGGCTTCGCGGCGGTCAAGATCGTGATCGCGCTGACGCTGCTGCTGGTCATCGGGCAGCGTTTCATGACGCGCTGGCTGAACGTCGTCGCTCGGCGCCGCTCGCAGGAGCTGTTCGTGCTGAACCTGCTGCTCGTCACGCTCGGCGCCGCGTTCATCACCGACCGCTTTGGCCTGTCGCTCGCGCTCGGCGCGTTCATCGCGGGGATGCTGATCTCCGAGACGCCGTTCCGCCATCAGGTGGAGGAGGACATCAAGCCGTTCCGCGACGTGCTGCTCGGCCTGTTCTTCGTGACGACGGGGATGCTGCTCGATCCGCGCGTGATCTGGGAGCATCCGGTGCTCGTGTTCGGCTTCTTCGTCGGGCAGATCCTGTTCAAGGCGACGACGATCGCCGGACTTGCGCGGTTGTTCGGCGCGACGCCGGGCGTCGCGATGCGCACCGGCATCGGCCTCGCGCAGGCCGGCGAATTCGGCTTCGTGCTGCTGAACCTGATCCTCGACCGCCATCTCGTCGATTCGACGCTGCTGCAGGCGATCCTCGCGTCGATGCTGCTGTCGATGCTCGCCGCGCCGTTCCTGATCCAGAACGCCGACCGGATCGTGATGCGGCTGTCGTCGACGGAATGGATGCAGCAGTCGTTGCAGATGACGAGGATCGCGACGCAAAGCCTCAAGCAGCGCGGCCACGTGATCATCTGCGGTTACGGCCGCGCGGGGCAGAACCTGGCGCGCATGCTCGAGCAGGAAGGCATTCCTTACGTCGCGCTGGACCTCGACCCCGATCGCGTGAGCGCGGCCGCGACGGCCGGCGAATCGGTCGTGTTCGGCGACGCGGCGCGCCGCGAGTCGCTGCTCGCGGCCGGTATCCATCGCGCGGCGGTCGTCGCGATCACGTATGCGAACACGCCGTCCGCGCTGCGCGTGCTGCATCACGTGCACGAACTGGAGCCGACGCTGCCGGCGATCGTGCGCACGGTCGACGACGCCGATCTCGAGAAGCTGCTCGCGGCCGGCGCGACCGAGGTGATTCCGGAGATCGTCGAGGGCAGCCTGATGCTCGCGTCGCACACGCTGGTGCTGGTCGGCGTGCCGATGCGCAAGGTCGTGCGGCGCGTCGAGGAGATGCGCGACGAGCGCTACAGCCTGCTGCGCGGCTATTTCCGCGGCGCGGACGATGCGGACGACGACGATCACGAGCAGGTGCGGCTACAATCGGTGCCGGTCGACGCGCGCGCGGATGCGGTCGGGCGCTCGCTGGAGGAACTCGGGCTGTATGCGCTCGGGCTGGAAGTCACGGCGATCCGCCGGCACGGCATCCGCGGCGTCGAACCCGATCCGCAGACCAAGCTGCGCGCGAGCGACATCGTCGTGCTGCGCGGGCTGCCCGAGGCGCTCGCGCTCGCGGAGGAGCGGCTGTCGCGGCATCGGCGCGAACCGCCGGCCGCAGTCGCGTGAGTCGCGATTCGATAACCTGACCCGTATTTACTCGAAACGGTGCCCGATCTTCGCGCACCGTTTTTTTCGGAGAGTTTCATGCCGCATTCGTCGTCGGGCGCACCGCTCGATCCGGTCGCCTTCATCCACAGCCAGATCCGCACCGTGCCCGACTGGCCGCAGCCGGGCGTGATGTTCCGTGACATCACGACGCTGCTGCAGAGCCCGAAGGCGCTGCGCATCCTCGTCGACCTGTTCGTCGAACGCTATGTCGATGCGAAGCTCGACTATGTCGCGGGCCTCGACGCGCGCGGCTTCATCATCGCGCCGATCGTCGCGTACGAGTTGAGCGTCGGCTTCGTGCCGATCCGCAAGGTCGGCAAGCTGCCGTACAAGACGTGCTCGGAGTCGTACGACCTCGAATACGGCAGCGCGACCGTCGAGATCCACGAAGACGCGTGCCGCGCCGGCGACCGCGTGATCATCATGGACGACCTGATCGCGACCGGCGGCACGATGATGGCGGGGCGCAACCTGCTGCAGCGGCTCGGCGCGGTCGTCGTCGAAGGTGCGGCGATCATCGATCTGCCCGATCTCGGCGGCTCGACGCTGCTGCGCAACGCGGGGCTGCCCGTCTATACCGTCACCGAATTCGCCGGCCACTGAACCACTGGACGCCGGCCCACGCCGCGAGGTCACGATGCCCAACTTCATGCTGTTTCTCGCCACGTCGATCGCGATCACGTTCGCGCCGGGTCCCGACAACCTGCAGGTGCTCGCGCGCGGCATCTCGCAGGGCCGCGCGGCCGGCTTCGTCGCCGCGCTCGGCTTCACGGCCGGGATCCTGTTCCATACGACGCTCGCGGCGCTCGGCGTCGCGGCCGTGCTGCGCTCGTCGCCGGTCGCGTTCCAGACACTGAAGCTCGCGGGCGCCGCGTACCTCGTGTGGATCGGCATCAAGGCGTTGCGCAGCCAGGGGCTCGCGAACGCGCACGCGCGTCCGCCGCAGCCGCTTGGCGCGATCTTCCGGCAGAGCGTGATCGGTAACCTGATGAACCCGAAGGTCACGCTGTTCTTCGTCGTGTTCCTGCCGCAGTTCGTCGATCCGCATGGCGTGCAGGGCGTGACGCTGCAGATGTTCGAGCTCGGGGCGCTGTTCATGCTGCAGACGGCCGTGGTGTTCTCGCTGTTCGGCGTCGGCGCGGGCGCGATCGGCACATGGCTGAAGCGCCGCCCGAAGGCCGGCGTATGGCTCGACCGGATCGCCGGCGCGACGTTCATCGCGATCGGCATTCGCGTCGCGCTGAAGGACTGAGCCCGATGACGTTTCCTTGCATCGCGGCCGCGCGCCGCTTCGATCCGGCCGCGCACCTGCGTTTCGAGATCGCCGGCGAGCAGGTCGGCTGGGTGCGTCGCCAGGACGTCGCCAAGCTCGCCCGCTGGCCCGACGTGTTCGAGCTGACCGACACGCGCGTCGTGCTGTCGGCGCGTTATGACACGGTCGACGCGCGCAGCATGGCGCTCGCGAGCGCGATCGGTGCGCTGGCGGCGGAGGGCGCGATTCCGGGCTGGCGCGACGAGATCTATGCGATCCGCAACCGCTTCGACGATCCACCGCTCGCGTATATCGAACGCGCCGCGTCGCGCTTCTTCGGCACGCAGACCTATGCAGTGCACCTGAACGGCATCGTAGAATATGCGGTTGCGCCGGGTGAGCCGGCCGTGCCGCGGATGTGGCTCGGCCGCCGCAGCGCGACCAAGGCAACCGATCCCGGCATGCTCGACAACGTCGTCGCGGGCGGCATCGGCTGGGGCCTGGGCGTTCACGAGACGCTCACGAAGGAATGCTGGGAAGAGGCCGGCATGCCGGCCGAACTGGCGGCGCGCGCGATCGCGGGCCGGGCGGTGCAGGTGCTGTGCTCGCTGCCGGAAGGCACGCAGTCCGAACTGATCTTCGTGTACGACCTGCCGCTGCCGCGCGACTTCGCGCCGCACAACCAGGATGGCGAAGTGGCCGAGCACCTGCTGGCCGGTGTATCCGAGGTGATCGGCTGGCTGCGCGAAGGCCGCGCGACGATGGATGCGAGCCTCGCGATGCTCGACACGCTGCTGCGCCATCGCTGGCTCGCGGCGGCCGACGCAGCGGGCATCGACGCGCTGTTCGCGCCGGCCGCGTAACGCGCAGCACGCCGGCCCGGGCGCGGCCGAACGAATGGCCTATTTGACGAACACCGAAACGAAGGGAGTAGCGGTCATGTCGACCGATCACAGCTTTATCTTGAAACTGTCGTGCCCCGACCGGCACGGCATCGTCCACGCAGTCTCGGGCTTCCTGTTCGAACGCGCCAACAACATCCTCGATTCGGCGCAGTTCGGCGACAGCCGCACCGGCGAGTTCTTCATGCGCGTGCACTTCGTGCAGGACGGCGGGGGCGCGGATGCCGCGTCGGCGCTCGACACGCTTCGCAACGAATTCGCGCCGCTCGCCGAGCAGTTCGCGATGCGCTGGGAGATGCACGACGCGGCCGTGAAGCCGCGCGTCGTGATCATGGTGTCGAAGATCGGCCACTGCCTGAACGACCTGCTGTTCCGCTACCGCACGGGCCAGCTGCCGATCGAGATCCCGGCGATCGTGTCGAACCACAAGGAGTTCTACCAGCTCGCCGCGAGCTACAACATTCCGTTCCATCACTTCCCGCTCGTCGGCGGTTCGTCCGATGCGGCGAAAGCCGCGCAGGAAGCGCGTGTGCTCGAAGTGATCGACGAACACCAGGCCGATCTCGTCGTGCTCGCGCGCTACATGCAGATCCTGTCGCCGAACATGTGCCAGCAGCTCGCCGGCCGGGCGATCAACATCCACCATTCGTTCCTGCCGAGCTTCAAGGGCGCGAAACCGTACTACCAGGCGTTCGACCGCGGCGTGAAGCTGATCGGCGCGACCGCGCACTACGTGACGACCGATCTCGACGAAGGCCCGATCATCGAGCAGGAAGTCGAGCGCGTCGACCACAGCATGACGCCCGACCAGCTCACCGCGATCGGCCGCGACGTCGAGTGCGTGACGCTCGCGCGCGCCGTGAAGTGGCACGTCGAGCACCGGGTCGTGCTGAACGGCACGAAGACGGTCGTGTTCCGCTGATCGGCGGTGCGGGGCGGCCATTGGCCGGCCGCTGGCCCGGATGCAAAAACGCCGCGCCCTTGACGGGGCGCGGCGTTTTTTTATCGCGTGACGCGCGTGACGCGCCGGGCAGCGTTGCGTCAGATCAGCCGCAGCATGTACAGCTCGCGCTTCAGGTATGCATAGAAGATCGGTGCGGCGATCACGCCCGGCAGCCCGAACGCGGCTTCCATGATCAGCATCGCGAGCAGCAGTTCCCACGCGCGCGACTCGATCTGGCCGCCGATGATCTTCGCGTTCAGGAAATATTCAAACTTGTGGATCACGACGAGGAACGCGAGCGACGCGATCGCGGTGCCCATGCTGACCGACAGCGACACCGCGACGATCAGCGTGTTGGAGATCAGGTTGCCGATCACCGGCAGCAACCCGACGATGAACGTGACGAGCACGAGCGTCTTCGACAGCGGCAGCCGCTGGTGGAAGATCGGCAGCGCGACGAGCAGGTAGATCGCCGTGAATGCCGCGTTGATCGCCGAGATCTTGATCTGCGCGAACACGATCCGGCGGAACGACTCGGCGAAGCGCGACACGCGCGTGACGAGCGCGGTCGACAGCGGCCGACGCACCTTGCCGTGCTCGACGCCGATCGCGATCATCGCGCCGATGATCATCCCGAACAGCACGTGGCCGAAGCCGCGCGCGACGCTCTTACCGCCTTGCTGGAGCTGATCCATGTGCGAGTGCATCAGCAGCGCCGCCTTGGTCTTCATCTGTTCGACGTCGACGGGCAGCAGGTTCGCGATCCAGGCCGGCGTGCGGGCGCGGGTCTGCTCGACGATCTGCATCAGCTGGTCGAGCAGGCTCTGCAGGTTCGGCACCGTGTGCTCGAAGTGATCGATGATGCCGATCGTCAGGCCGGTGAGCCCGCCGACGATCGCAATCGACAGCAGCACGACGGCGACCCAGCGGGCGCGCATGCTTGTGGTGTGGCGTTCGATGACCGGCGCGATCGTGTGGATCAGCTGATAGACCAGCAGGCCGGCCAGCAGCCCGCCCAGCAGCTTGAGCTCGATGACGAGCACCATCGCGACGAGGGCGAACAGATAGCTGCCGATCTCGATCGCCGACAGCTTCGGCAGGCTGAAGTCGCTCGTCAGCCGCACACTCCGCAGGTGCGGCTCGCGGCTCTGGGCGTCGCGCGACTCTTGTTGCTTCTCCATCGTGGATTCCTGTCGTTCGTGTGTCATGCCGCGCGGTGGGCGGCAGGACGGCGGTCGCCCGGCGCCGCACCGGATTGGTGCGGATGGCGAACCTTACGACCGTAAAGTATAGCTGCCATTATGGTCCGCCACGGGGCTGTTTGGCTCGTGGTGTAAACGCAGAGGGGAAAACCGCGGAAGGGAAAACGATGACGCCGGCGCCGCCGCGAGCGCCGGGCGCGCGCGGCCGGCAGCCGCGCGCGGGAACGGCAATTGTCAGCCGGCCGCCGCCTTGCGGGTCGGACGCTTGAGCAGCGGCGCGAGGTACTTGCCGGTGAAGCTCGCCTTCGTCTTCGCGACCTGCTCGGGCGTGCCCTGCGCGATGATCTGGCCGCCGCCGGCGCCGCCTTCGGGGCCGAGGTCGATCACCCAGTCGGCCGTCTTGATCACGTCGAGGTTGTGCTCGATGATCACGACCGTGTTGCCCTGGTCGCGCAGCCGGTGGATCACCTCGAGCAGCAGCGCGATGTCGTGGAAATGCAGGCCGGTGGTCGGCTCGTCGAGGATGTACAGCGTGCGGCCCGTGTCGCGCTTCGACAGCTCCAGCGACAGCTTCACGCGCTGCGCCTCGCCGCCCGACAGCGTCGTGGCCGACTGGCCGAGGCGGATGTAGCCCAGGCCGACGTCGAGCAGCGTCTTCAGCTTGCGGGCGATGACCGGCACCGCGCTGAAGAATTCGTACGCGTGCTCGACCGTCATGTCGAGTACTTCGCTGATGTTCTTGCCCTTGTACTGCACTTCGAGCGTTTCGCGGTTGTAGCGCTTGCCGTGGCACACGTCGCACGGCACGTAGACGTCCGGCAGGAAGTGCATCTCGACCTTCAGCACGCCGTCGCCCTGGCACGACTCGCAGCGGCCACCCTTCACGTTGAACGAGAAGCGGCCCGGATCGTAGCCGCGCTCCTTCGCGGTCGGCACGCCCGAGAACAGCTCGCGGATCGGCGTGAACAGGCCCGTGTAGGTGGCCGGGTTCGAGCGCGGCGTGCGGCCGATCGGCGACTGGTCGACGTTGATCACCTTGTCGAAGTGCTCGAGGCCTTCGATCGCCTCGTGCGGCGCCGGCTCGGCCGACGAGCCGTACAGGTGGCGCGCGACCGCGTGGTACAGCGTGTCGTTGATCAGCGTCGACTTGCCGGAACCCGACACGCCGGTGATGCAGGTCAACAGGCCGACCGGCAGCTCGAGATCGACGTGCTTCAGGTTGTTGCCGTGCGCGTCGACGATGCGCAGCATCCGCTCCGGATCGGGCGCGATCCGCTCGTCCGGATACTCGATCGTGCGCTTGCCGACGAGATACTGGCCCGTCAGCGACTGCGGGTTCGACTGCACCTGCTTCGGCGTGCCTTCGGCGACCACCACGCCGCCGTGCTCGCCCGCGCCGGGGCCCATGTCGACGACGTAGTCGGCCGTGCGGATCATGTCCTCGTCGTGCTCGACGACGATCACCGAGTTGCCGAGGTCGCGCAGGTGCTTGAGCGTCGAGATCAGGCGGTCGTTGTCGCGCTGGTGCAGGCCGATCGACGGCTCGTCGAGCACGTACATCACGCCGGTCAGGCCCGAGCCGATCTGCGACGCGAGGCGGATGCGCTGCGCCTCGCCGCCGGACAGCGTCTCGGCGCTGCGCTCGAGCGACAGGTAGTCGAGGCCGACGTTGTTCAGGAAGGTCAGGCGCGCGACGATTTCCTTGATCACCTTGTCGGCGATCTCGCGCTTCGCGCCGTCGAGCGACAGGCCGTCGAAATAGCCGAGCGCGTCGCGCAGCGGCCAGCCGCTGATTTCATAGATGCCGCGCGCGTAGTCGCCGGTGCCGACCCGCACGTGGCGCGCCTCGCGGCGCAGCCGCGTGCCGTCGCACGACGGGCATGGCTGGTTGTTCTGGTATTTCGCGAGTTCTTCGCGTACCGCGACCGAATCGGTTTCGCGGTAGCGGCGCTCGAGGTTCGGGATGATCCCTTCGAACACGTGCTCGCGGATCGTCGTGCGGCCGCGTTCATTGATGTACGAGAACGGGATCGTCTGCTTGCCCGAGCCGAACAGCAGCACCTTGCGGATCTTCTCCGGCAGGTCCTCGAACGCGGCGTCGATGTCGAATTCGTAGAATGCCGCCAGGCTCTGCAGCATCTGGAAGTAGAACTGGTTGCGGCGGTCCCAGCCCTTCACGGCGCCCGCGGCGAGCGACAGCGACGGGTGCGCGACGACCCGCTTCGGATCGAAGAACGTGATCTGGCCGAGGCCGTCGCATTCCGGGCACGCGCCCATCGGGTTGTTGAACGAGAACAGGCGCGGCTCGAGCTCCTGCAGCGAGTACGAGCAGATCGGGCAGGCGAACTTCGAGCTGAACAGGTGTTCGCGGTCGGTGTCCATTTCCAGCGCGATCGCGCGGCCGTCGGCGAGGCGCAGCGCGGTCTCGAACGATTCCGCGAGGCGCTGCTTCATGTCCGGGCGCACCTTCAGGCGGTCGACGACGACGTCGATCGTGTGCTTGTCGTTCTTCTTGAGCTTCGGCAGCGACTCGACCTCGTAGATCTTCGCGACGCCTTCGTTCGCGGTGCCGCCGCCCGAGCGCACGCGAAAGCGCACGAAGCCCTGCGCCTGCATCTCCTCGAAAAGCTCGACGTGCTCGCCCTTGCGGTTCGCGACCACGGGCGCGAGGATCATCAGCTTGGTTTCCTCGGGCAGCGCGAGCGCCGCGTCGACCATCTGCGACACGCTCTGCGCCTCGAGCGGGATGTCGTGGTCGGGGCAATACGGCGTGCCGACACGTGCGAACAAAAGTCGCAGGTAGTCGTGGATCTCGGTGACCGTGCCGACGGTCGAACGCGGGTTGTGGGACGTCGCCTTCTGCTCGATCGAGATCGCGGGCGACAGGCCCTCGATCAGGTCGACGTCGGGTTTCTCCATCAGTTGCAGGAACTGGCGGGCGTACGCGGACAGGCTTTCGACGTAGCGGCGCTGGCCTTCGGCATAAAGGGTGTCGAACGCGAGCGACGACTTGCCCGACCCGGACAACCCGGTAATCACGACCAGCTTGTGGCGCGGCAGGTCGAGATTGACGTTTTTCAGGTTGTGGGTGCGTGCCCCACGGATACGGATCTGTTCCATGAACCTGGCGAAAATGGAGGGAACCAAACCTGCTACTATAACGGCTTTTCGAGGCCGTCGTTGGGGGTCCCCAGCCTTTGCAGCAGCTGGCAGCAAGGCGGTGTCCACGCCGGGGAAGCGGCCGCGCCGCACGGCTCGAGGCGGCCCGCAGGCAGCCTGCGTGACCTCCCGGAAAGCGGTCCCGGAAAGCGCCTGCCGGGCCGGTGGCCCTGATCTTCCGCCGCCCGCCGCCGGGCGGACATTCCGATCATTCGAAATTCATTCCCGATGTCCAATCCGTCCGCCACGTCTTCCCGCATGAGTGCGCCCGAACTGCGCGCGACCACGTCGCTCGCGGCGATCTTCGCGCTGCGCATGCTCGGCCTGTTCATGATCATGCCGGTGTTCTCGGTCTACGCGAAAACCATCCCGGGCGGCGACAACGTGCTGCTCGTCGGCATCGCGCTCGGGGCCTACGGCGTCACGCAGTCGCTGCTGTACATCTTCTACGGGTGGGCGTCAGACAAGTTCGGCCGCAAGCCCGTGATCGCCACCGGCCTCCTGATCTTCGCGCTCGGCAGCTTCGTCGCCGCGTTCGCGCACGACATCACGTGGATCATCGTCGGCCGCGTGATCCAGGGCATGGGTGCCGTGTCGTCCGCAGTGCTCGCGTTCATCGCCGACCTGACCTCCGAGCAGAACCGCACGAAGGCGATGGCGATGGTCGGCGGCTCGATCGGCGTGTCGTTCGCGGTCGCGATCGTCGGCGCGCCGATCGTGTTCCACTGGGTCGGGATGAGCGGGCTGTTCGCGATCGTCGGCGTGCTGTCGATCCTCGCGATCGGCGTCGTGGTGTGGATCGTGCCCGACGCGGCGAGGCCCGTGCACGTGCCGGCGCCGTTCGGCGAGGTGCTGCACAACGTCGAGCTGCTGCGCCTGAACTTCGGCGTGCTGGTGCTGCACGCGACGCAGACGGCGCTGTTCCTCGTCGTGCCGCGCCTGCTGGTCGACGGCGGGCTGCCGGTCGCCGCGCACTGGAAGGTCTACTTGCCGGTGATGGGGCTCGCGTTCGTGATGATGGTCCCGGCGATCATCGTCGCAGAAAAACGGGGCAAGATGAAACCGGTGCTGCTCGGCGGCATTCTGGCTATCCTGATCGGCCAATTGTTGCTCGGCAGCGCACCGCATACCATCCTGATTGTGGCGGCGATCCTGTTCGTGTACTTCCTGGGCTTCAACATCCTGGAAGCGTCGCAGCCGTCGCTCGTGTCGAAGCTCGCGCCCGGTTCGCGCAAGGGCGCGGCCACGGGCGTCTACAACACCACGCAATCGATCGGGCTCGCGCTCGGCGGCATCGTGGGCGGCTGGCTGCTGAAGCACGGCGGCGCGAACACCGTCTTCTATGCCTGCTCGGGGCTCGTGGCGGCGTGGCTTATAATCGCGGCCAGCATGAAAGCGCCGCCGCGCAAGGCCTGAACCCTCTTTTCGGGCAGGCACCGGCGACGCTCGCCGGCTTGCCCGGCGGGCCGCTCCGACGATATTCGCGGGCGGCCCGGCATCGAATTTACTGGAGAAACACATGGCATCCGTCAACAAGGTCATCCTCGTCGGCAATCTCGGCGCCGATCCTGAAGTCCGTTACCTGCCGAGCGGCGACGCGGTTGCGAACATCCGTCTCGCGACGACCGATCGCTACAAGGACAAGGCAAGCGGCGATTTCAAGGAAATGACCGAGTGGCACCGCGTCGCGTTTTTCGGCCGTCTCGCTGAAATCGTCAGCGAATACCTGAAGAAGGGTTCGTCGGTCTATATCGAAGGCCGTATCCGCACGCGCAAGTGGCAGGGCCAGGACGGCCAGGATCGCTATTCGACCGAAATCGTCGCCGACCAGATGCAGATGCTCGGCGGCCGCGGCGGTTCGGGCGGCGGCGGTGGCGGCGGTGACGAAGGCGGTTACGGCGGCGGCTACGGTGGTGGTGGCGGCGGTCGCGGCGGCGAACAGATGGAACGCGGCGGTGGCGGCGGCCGTGCCGGCGGTGCGCCGCGCGGCGGTGCAGGCGGCGGTCAGAGCCGTCCGAGCGCGCCGGCAGGCGGCGGTTTCGACGAGATGGACGACGATATTCCGTTCTGACGGAACGTCGGCATCCCGCACCGGAATGGGCCCGAATGTCCGAGTCAAGCCAATCGCTTGGCACGGACCTTCGGGTCTTTTTCCGTTTACGCCCCGCGCCCCGGAGACCGCCAGTGGCTGACGCGCTCCCCGACCTCATCGCCCCGCGGCTCGATGTGCTGTTCTGCGGGATCAACCCCGGCATGACCGCCGCCGCGACAGGGCATCACTTCGCGGGCAGGAACAACCGCTTCTGGCGCGTGCTGCATCTCGCGGGCTTCACGCCGGACGAAATCGCGCCGAGGGACGACCGGACGATCCTCGCGTACGGATGCGGGCTGACCGCGGTCGTACCGCGACCGACCGCGAGCGCCGATCAGTTGTCGCACGCGGAATTCGTCGCCGAGGCGGCCGTCCTCGAGCAGAAGATCGTGCATTACGCGCCGCGCTTCGTCGCGTTCCTGGGCAAGGCCGCGTACGCTGTGCTCTCCGGACGACGCGAGATCACGTGGGGCCGGCAAGCCGAGCACATGCAGCGCGCGGCCGTCTGGATCCTGCCGAATCCGAGCGGCAGGAACCGCGCATTCGGCATCGACGACCTGGTCGACGCGTATCGCGAGCTACGAGAAGCGGCGCACGCCGTTTCGGGCCGCCGGCAGCAGGGGACGTCGGATGCCGCGCAATAAGCCCGCGTCGTGCTGGCCGGGCGCGCTGTTGCCGCGCGCGTTCTTCGATCGCGCGGCCACCGAAGTCGCACCGCAACTGCTGAACAAGATCCTGGCGGCAGCGGACGGCCGTGCCGGCCGGATCGTGGAAGTGGAGGCCTATGCGGGTGCGATCGACCCGGCCGCGCACACCTACCGCGGCAAAACGCCGCGCAATGCGACGATGTTCGGGCCGCCCGGGCATATGTACGTCTATTTCACCTATGGCATGCACTGGTGCTGCAACTGCGTGTGCGGTCCGCAAGGCGCCGGGACGGGCGTGCTGATCCGTGCGCTGGAGCCGCTGCACGGGCTCGAACGGATGCGTGCGGCCCGGCCGCCGCTGACGCGCGATCGCGATCTGTGCCGGGGGCCCGCGCGGCTGACCCAGGCACTCGGCATCGCCGGCGCGCAGGACGGGGTCGATCTGGTCGCCGCGCTTGAAGGTTTCGCGCTCGTGGATGACGGCATGGCGCCGCCCGCGAACCTGGCGGGCGGGCCGCGCGTCGGCATTCGCGTCGGCCAGGAGCTGCCCTGGCGATGGAGCGTGCCCGGCAACCGTCATGTGTCGGGACCGCTGCCGCGCATCTGACATATGTCACGCGGTCGCCACGATTGACCGGCTAAGCTCGTCCTTTCGACGTTTCGATCGAAGGAGACACCATGCGGCGGGTCGTATTCAACCAGAAGGGCGGTGTGGGCAAGTCGACGATCGTCTGCAACCTGGCGGCGATCAGCGCGAGCGAAGGGCTGCGCACGCTCGTCATCGACCTCGACGCGCAGGCGAATTCCACGCGCTACCTGCTCGGCGACCGCGCGGCCGACGCGCATCCCGGCGTCGCCGAATTCTTCGAGACCGCGCTGACGTTCAACTTCCGGCCGGTCGACGTCGCCTCGTTCATCCATCCGACGCCGTTCGACGGGCTCGACGTGATGCCCGCGCATCCGGACCTCGACGCGCTGCACGGCAAGCTCGAATCGCGCTACAAGATTTACAAGCTGCGCGATGCGCTCAACGAGCTCGACACCTACGATGCCGTCTACATCGACACGCCGCCCGCGCTGAATTTCTACACGCGCTCGGCGCTGATCGCGGTCGAGCGTTGCCTGATTCCATTCGACTGCGACGACTTCTCGCGTCGGGCCCTGTACACGCTGCTCGAGAACGTGAAGGAAATCCAGCAGGACCACAACGCGGCGCTCGAGGTCGAAGGGATCGTCATCAACCAGTTCCAGCCACGCGCGAGCCTGCCGCAGCGGCTGGTCGACGAACTCGTCGAGGAAGGCCTGCCGGTGCTGGCGTCGCGGCTATCGGCGTCGGTGAAGATCCGCGAGTCGCATCAGCAGTCGACGCCGGTGATCCATCTCGAGCCGGCGCACAAGCTCGCGCAGGAGTTTCGGGCACTGCATCGCGAACTGGTCGGGTGAGGGTGTCGCCGCAGCCCCCTCGCGGCAATTCATATACGATCATTGAATTCGTCATTAATAATCCCGGAAACGATTTCAAAATAAATCTGGAAAAACGATTACATAATCATCTGTCCCGTTTTCAATGCGCGCCCTTTTTCTAATAACGGGAATAATGACGGGGTAAATGTTGCGGCCGGCTACCGCGGGTTATGCTGTAAAAAGGTAAAGGTCATTGTCGGGCAAGGCGTTGCGAGGCGACCCCATTATGAACAAGCACCGTTGTGAAGCGGTCACTTCGACATTTAAGGGTTTTCACCTAGTATTAATGCCACTTAATTGACAATTAATCCATCTAAAATGGCCATCCTCAACTCTTCACAATCAATCGTGCCTGAGGGTTGTGAATAAGGAAGCAGGCCCTCGATCTGACTTCCATTTTCTTTACGTCGTCTCTCGCATTGCCAACAGGAGCGTGCCCGATGTCCGTATTTGCCCCCGAAAAATTCGCCGCCGATTATCAGTCCGGAATCGCCGCCTGGTTCGCGATTGCCCGTCCGGCAATCAATGGTTTCGAGGCAGTCGTCGAACTCAACCTGCAAGCGGCCAAGACGGCGCTCCAGGAATACGAGGACAAGCTGAAGAACGCGTTCAACGCGAGCAACCCGGCTGCAGGCTTCGCGCAGCAAGTCGCCGCACCGCAGGAAGCCGCCGGCAAGGCCGTCGCATACGGTCGCCATCTGTTCGATATTGCCGTGACGACGCAGGCCGAGTGGGCGAAGGTTGCCCAGGCTCAGTACGAACAGAACGACCAGCGCGTGAAGGAAGTGGTCGGCGAGTTGACGAAGCATGCGCCGGCGGGTTCGGGCGCCGTGGTCGCCGCGCTGAATTCGGCGCTGTCCGCGGCGACGGCCGCGGCCGACTCCGTGCGTGCAGCGACGGGGCAGGCGATCGAAGCCGCGCAAAGCGGTTTCGACGCAGTCAGCGAAACGACGGCCCGCGGTGCCAAGCAGACCGCCGCCGCTGCTCGCAAGGAAACCGCTTCGCGCGAATCGGCTGCATGAGCGCATGTCGCGCACAGGCGCGACACTGATTGAGCGGCGACGGCGGGCGCCGGCCGCCGCGTGTGCCGCGTGGCGTTCGGCGTATGTCCGGCCGCCGCAGCGTGCCCGGACACGGTCGGGGCGGGCGGATGAGCGGCACGCGTGAGCATGCGAACGTGCAGCCGCATCGCCGGCCACACGGCGCTCACGCGCCGCCGCCGCGCGGTGCCGGCACGCAATACGGATCGACCCACTGATTTCAATGCAGGAAGAGAACATGACGGACGTAGTGATCGTATCGGCCGCGCGGACCGCGGTCGGCAAATTCGGCGGTTCGCTCGCGAAGATCGCGGCACCGGAGCTGGGGGCGACGGTGATTCGCGCGGTGCTGGAGCGTTCGGGCG